>CAVUZR010000014.1:0-287345 GCA_963745855.1 uncultured Alphaproteobacteria bacterium
TTGGCGGGACGCTCGGCGAGGCGCTGCCCCGGCGTGTTGCGACCCGATCCGGCCGGGAGCGAGACGCGCACCTTCGCCTTGCCGCCGAGCACGCGCAGGTGCAGGAAGGCGCGCGTGAAGGGCTGCGTGAGCCTGAACGACAGCACGAGACGCTGGCCGGACTTGCGTCCGACCTTCACCGCGGAGCACGCCCTTCGACTTGATCACCTTCAGCAGCGATGCTGCAGTCGCCTTCGGTGAGCCGGTCGAGGTGCCAGTCCACTGGCGCGCGACGGAGAAGTTGCCCGCCGCGTCGTAGGCCTGCACGCTCCAGGTGTACGACCCGGCCGGCACGTTCTTGTCGATGTAGGACGTCCCGCTGGTCACGTTGAAGATGACCGTGCCGTTGCTGCCGCTGCTGCCGTTGCCGACGGTGCGGGTCACGCGGTAGCCGGCGACCTTGACGTTGTCGGTCGCGGCGTTCCACGTCAGCGTGAACGTGTTGCCAACGTTCGGGTGTCCGATGAAGCCGCCCGGGGCAGTCGGAGGCGTCATGTCCTTGGTCATCGCCGAGACCACCGTCGAGCGGAGGCTCGGATTGCCCGCCGTGTCGGTCGCGACGACGTAGTAGTTGAACGCCGTCGCGTCGGGGAGGTTCGAATCGACGAACGTCGTCCCTGGCGTGCGGCCGACGAGGGTCGAGCCCCGGTAGACCTTGTAATCGTCGACGGCCACGTTGTCGGTGGAGGGCGTCCAGCTCAGGAACACGTCGTGTCCGTCGGTGGTCGGCGTGCCGAGGACCGGCTGCGACGGAGGCTGGTTGTCGTCGAGGCGGAACTTGAAGGGCGTGGGGGGCGGTGCGCTCTGCCGGAGACAGTGGTCGACGGTCACGACGTTGACGGTGTAGTTCTCGCTCTGGGCGAGTCCGGTGAGCTCGACGCCGGGCGTCGACGACTGCGGCACGAACACGCCGGCGCCCTGGTAGCCCGGAGCGGTGCTGCTCGTGACCTGGTACCCGTCGACCGGCGCGCCCGTCGTCGTGACGGGATCCCAGAAGAGCGTCTCGGTGCTCGAGCTCGCGTTCGCCTGACCATGTACCTGCGGCGACGTGTCGGGTCCATCGGGATCGAACACCCGCGCGACGAGAGGCGGCGAGACAGCCGAGCTGTCGGCGCCATAGGTGGCCTTTGCCGTCAGCGTCACCTGCTGGTACGGCGTTCCGGGGATCTGCTGGCCGAGGAGGCCGTCGGACGGCGCGCCGTTGACGAACAGGTGGTAGACCAGCCCGGTCGTGCCCGCGTCGACCGAGGTCGCGTTCGCGACGAGCGGCGAGCAGCCGTCACCACCCTGCAGCGAGAGCAAGGGCGTCCCGGGCGCCGGCATGACGACGGTCTGGGTGATGGGCGCCGACTGGTTGCCCGCAGCATCGACGGCGACGACGCTGACCGTGTGGGTTCCTCCGTCGTTCGGGACGTTCGGGGCGCCGGGCGTCGCGGTCTGCGACGAGGCGAACGGATCGAACGGCACCGACGTGCAGGTGATCGTGTCGACGCAGACCTGGTAGCTCGCGACGCCCGAGCCGAAGTCCGACGCCGCCGGCCAGGTCGTGGAGATGGTTCCCAGCGCCGCCCGCGAGGCGATCAGCGTGGTGCTGTTGAACTGCGGCGCCAGGATGTCGTTCGTGCGGACGACGACGTTCGGGGGGGTGGCTCCCAGCGTGGTGCCACCGGGATCGCCCGGAGGATCGCCGACGTCCTCGACCGCGCTCACCGCGAACTGGTACGTCGTGTAGCTCGCGAGTCCGTCGATCGTCAGTGACCCTGCAGTGCCGGTCGTCGAGTATCTGACGGTGCGCGAGATGACCGGACCGCCGCCAGTCTGCTGGGCGGTCACCGTGTAGGTGACGTCCGAGTCGAGGGCGCCGCGCACCCACGTCACGGTCGCGATGTTCGTCCCGGGCGCGATCGTCACGGCAATGCCCGTCGGCGCGTTCGGCAGATCGGCGCGCACCGTCGCGGTGACACCGGGCTGCGGCGTCGGCAGCTGCCCCACCCCGCCGGACACCGTCACGAGCTGGTACGTATAGGTCGTGCCCGGGGTCGGGACGAGGTCGTCCTCGAAGCTCGTCGACGACGCGGGCGTCACGGATGCGAGGAACTGTCCGTTTCGCAGGACGTCCAGCTCGTCGGGGTAATCCGGGTTCGCAGGCCAGGACCACGAGAGATCCACCCTGTGGTCACTGCGCGGCGTGGCCGTCAGCCCAATAGGCGTGCTCGAATCCGCCAGCGCAGGCGCGGCGACTACCGCGCATGCGGCGATAACGACTCCGAGCGTGCAGCTTCTCAAGAGCGCGGCACGCATCCAGTCACATGGTACGCGCCAATGCCCGTGAACGGGAAGTTTTCGAGCGTATTACGGTGATTCTACGAGAGGCGGAACACCGAGCCATCTCGCGAGAGAGATCACCCCAGGGGCCGCGATGCGAACTCGAGCAGGCCCTTCGGCGACACGAGCGCGACGCCGACGTCGCCGAGCATACGCGCCGCCCCGAGCGAGCTGGAAACGCGCGAGCTCGGGGGCGCGGCCTGGGTGAGCACCGTCTCGAGCGCGTAGGTACCCGCGAACGAGGGACGTGCGACCGAGACGCTCTGGGGATCGCGGTACGCGATCACGGGGCGCCGACCCGAGAACGCGACGATCGTCGGGGCGCTCGAACCCGACTCGCCCACCTGGTCGCCGCGCCAGCGGCCGCGATCGTCGCGGTACAGGAGCCGCAACGGCTCGTGGTCGCCGACGAGCCCGGCGGCCACCACCGCGACTGCGTCGTTCGCGCCGAAGGAGACGACGGCACGCACCGCGGCCACGGGCGCATCGCCGATTCGCGTGCTGGGCTTCCCGGGAGTGACGAGCCGAACCGAGTGCGACGCCGAGTCGACGAACGCGACCCACGGCCTGCCCAGGGGATCGAACGCGAGACCCACGGACGATGCGTTCGCCCCGCCCGGTGCAACCCGATAGGTCGTCGTGTCGAGGGTCTCGACGCTCCACTTGCCTCCGAGCAGGCGGGCCAGCCGGACCTGGGCCTGATCGTCGGTCCCGGTGCGCACGAGGTAGGCGATCGCGGGATGCCCCTGACGATCGAACGCCGCCGACTCGCCGAACGCGTCCGCGTCGATCGGATCGATCACCCACGGCCCTCCGCGATTCGCGCGTGCGGCGTACAGGGTGCCGCTCGGTGGCATCGTGGGATCGAGGGCGACCTCGGTGCGGAACGCGATCAGGCGGATCCCGGTACGGGAGATCGCGAGCATGGGCTCGCGCCCGACGCGCGCGCCGTTGATCGTCGTGGCGACGATCGTCGTGCTCCAGCGACCGTTGACGCGCTCCGCGAAACGGAGCGCGTTCGCGGTCAGGCGGTCGTCGTAGGCGGCGGCGAAGCTCCCGCCGTCCGCCGCGACGCTGACCGAGGCCGGCCTGACCGCGAGATCGACGAGCTCACGGCTCGAGGTCGTCGCGGGTGAGGCGGCTTGCAGGGATGGCGCGAGCGTGAGAAGCACGACGGCGCACGCCGCGCAGGAGCGACGGAACGAGGGCATGCGTCAGCTCGGAGGCAGCGTCGGCGGCGAGGCACAGGCGGGTGCCCGTCCGCCTGTCACCGCACCCTCGAAGGACACCGACACGTGAAGCCTGACGGGGCCGGGACGCATGACGCGCAGCTGCGACATCGGTCCGGGACCGCGCTCGACGCATGCGGCCGTGGGGTCGTCGACCCGCCAGTAGGGCGTATAGCTCACTCTCAGACTGTAGACGCCGGCGACGGGCGCGTAGAGAGAAATGGAATCTCTCGTCATGCGCAGGATGCGCGTGCGCGGGTACGCGCTCTCCGGTGCACCGGGTGGCGGGGTCAGGATCGGCGACGCGTCGTGGAGCTCGTAGATCGCGAGGTGCGACGACGACGACGCGCGCACCAGGGTCAGCCCTGGCACGCCCTGGCGCAGGAGTGCGGCCTCCGCGCGGGCCGCCGGATCGAGCTCGTCGTGTGGCAGCAGCACGTAGCGCACGCCCATCGCGCGCAGCCAGTCCCGGTACAGCGCAGGCGTCACGGGGCCGCCGCGGTATCCCGGCAGGTCCTGCGGACGGTAGGCGTTCTGGCGGTACCAGCCTCCCGCGAGGGGGATCCCGCTCTTCGGCAGGTAGTACGCCTCGGAGTGCCCCCACGTCGCGACGACCTCGACGCGGAAGTTGGGTGCGCGCTGGGCGATCGGCCGCAGGAAGTCGAGCGCCGGGTTCCAGAACGTCGCCGCCTGCGCCTGGTCGGTGTACCCGCCGACCGCGTTCTTGATGAGCGGCACCGACTGCCAGGCGACGGCGACGCCGAGCGCGACCACGACCAGGAGCCGTGGCCGGAACCCTCGGAGCGCCGCGACCAGCGCCAGCAGCGGCAACGCGATGTAGTCGAGCAGCCGTGTGGCGTTGCCGCCGAGCGCCGACGGGTACAGCTTCGCGGCCCAGCCGAGCACCAGGTAGGCGAGGAACACGCCTACGAGCGGGCGCGCACGCGAGTCGCCGCGGGCGAGCAGCGCCCCGCACACGGCGAAGCCCGTGATCCCGACGAGGTCGAGCCACGGGTAGGCGAACGCGCTACCGGCGGGGAACGCCCGGAAGACGAGGAGCTGCGCGAACCCCAGCAGCGTGATCGCGCACACGGGGCCGATCACCCCGCGGCGGCGCAGCACGAGCCGCTGGCTCTGCGCCGCGGTCAGCCCGACGAGGGTGACCGCGAGCAGCAGGAAGGCGAGCGGGCTCGCAAGCAGCGACGTGAGGCAGCACAGCACGAGCAGGACGGGGCGATCGCGCTGCAACGCGACGAGCGCCGCGAGCGCGAAGGCGCAGCCCAGCGAGAACGGGTACTGCCCGGCGATCAGCACACCGGGCCAGAAGGCGGCGAACAGCAGCGCAGAGAGGCGCGCGGGGCGCCCCCACTGTCGCAGGACAGCCGACGCGAACAGCCCGGCGCCTGCGACGACGGCGGCGACCGCCACCGTCAGGTACCCCACGAGCGCGGCGAGCGGGTAGTACAGCGGGCTGTAGTTGACGAGCTCGTAGCGGCCCGCGTACCAGTAGTTGTCCCAGAAGCGCCAGCCGTCGCTGGCGAAGGCGGAGGTCAGGTGCTGGTGGGCGGCACGGTCGACCCCGGGCGGCCCGAACGCTGCCAGCGCCAGGGCGAGCACCGTCGACACGCAGAGCGCCACTGCCACGTCGGGCGAGATAGCGGGCAATGCATGTCTGGGCGCCCGATCGAGGCGTCCGTGGCCGAGATAGCGCGTGGGCGCGGCGCGCGAGGACACGCGGTCGCTGCCTCCGTCCGTGGGGGTCGCAGGAGAAGAGGCTGAGGGTATCAGCCGCCGAACCCCCGGAGAGGGGGTACCGGCGCTACTCGAGGCCGAGCAACCCCGTGCGCCGCGCCGTCCCGAGCAGGAGCCCGCGGCTCGCAGGCGACAGCGGCGGCGCGCCGATCCTCGTCGCCGACGTCGAGATGAGGCCCATCTCGACCAGGAGCTCCTTGACGCAGCGCACGTAGTGCGGAAGGCCCTGGAACTCGGTCACGAGCAGGGGAAGCAGCCGCGCGTGCAACGCGCGCGCGCCCTCGTGGTCGCCGCGCATCCAGCGCTCGACGATGCCGTGATGCACGCTCGGGGCCTCGCAGCCCGGAAGCGTGCCGACGGCGCCCGCAGCGAGCTCGTCGGGAAGGTGCAGGCCGCCGTGACCTCCGAGGGCGCTGAGGCCCGGGATCCACGCAAGCTCCGCGACGAGGTCGACGGCGGGGACGCCCTCGGGCTTGGCGTAACGGACGTTGTCGCAGCGCCCCATCAGCCGCTCGATGAAGGCGCGCCCGAGCGTCACCCCGAGAAACGCCGGAGCGTCCTGCACGATCATCGGCACGGGCGTGATGGCGCTCGCCACGGCCTCGAAGTGGAGCGCGATCTCGTCGAGCCCACCGAGCTGCGACGGCGGGGCGAGCAGGATCGCCGCCGCTCCACGCGCGGCGGCATGCACCGCGAGCTTGCGTGCGAGCTGGGTGTCGTCGGTGCTGCACCCGATGATCGCGCGTCCCGCCCCGGCCGCGGACAGCACCTCGCGCGCAACCGCCACGCGCTCGTCGAGCGTGAGCGCCGGTGCCTCGCCGCCGAGACCGAGCGCACTGACCCCCGGGCAGCCGGCGTCGAGCTGGTGCGCGACGACCGGTGCGATCTCGCCGAGCGCCACCTTGCCGTCGACGGTGAACGGCGTGACGACCATCGGATACGCGCCGGCGAGTGCTGCTGGCATGGGCGTCAGCGAGGCGGCGCGCAGCTCTGCCGCGCGGCGAACTGCGTGTCGAGGACGACGGTCTCGGGCCCGCGTTCCGGCGTCCTCAGGCGTCGAAGCAGCAGGTCGGCGGCCAGGCGCCCCGCCTCGACGTTGTTGCGGGAGACCGCCCCGATCGGCGGTCGCAGGAGGGTGGTGATCTCGGTGTCGTCGCAGGTGAGCAGCGAGACGTCCGTCGGAATGCGCAGATCGCGGCGAAGCAGCGTTCGCAGGACCCCGATGAGGATCTGATTGCCGCCCGCGACGAGCGCGGTCGGGGGCGCGGCCCGCGCCAGCAGCTGCTCGCTGCCCTGCTCGCCGTGCTCCGCGGTGAAGCTGCCCGTGATGATCGACAGCCCGTCGGTCAGGCCGCGAGCCGGCGTAGGCCTCGCGGGCTCCCGCGATGCGTTCGCGCGTCGGGTCGCAGCTCCGGTCCCGAGATCAGCCCGATGTCGCGGTGCCCGAGGTCGAGCAGGTGGCCGATCGCGGTGCGCATGCCCGCACGGTGATCTGCGAGCACAGCGCTCACACCGTCGAGCTCCGCGATCTCCCGGTCGAGCAGCACGCACGGCCCCTCGATCTCGCGGAGCGCGTCCAGCGTCGCCGGCTCGGTCTCGCTCGCGAGCGAGAGGATCAACCCGTCCACGCGGCGCTGCGAGAACACCCGGACGTACTCGGCGTCGAGCTTGGGATTGCCCTCCGAGTTCGAGAGCAGCACGGAGTACCCCTCCTCGCGCAGGCGGCCCTCGGCGCCCTTGACGATCTCGGCGAGCAGCGGGTTCGAGATGTCGCCGACGACGAACCCGACCGAGTGCGTGGCCCCGCGGCGCAGCCCCTGGGCGAGCAGGTCCGGCCGGTAGCCGAGCTCGCTCACGGCCGCGAGCACGCGCTCGCGCATCGCGGATGAGACATCCGGGTGCTCGGAGAGCACGCGCGACACGGAGCTCATCGCAACCTGCGCGCGATCGGCCACCTCGCGCATGTTCGCCCGGCCGCGCTGAGGTCCAGGCGGTTCTGCGTCAGGAGGGATCACGGTCGGGAAAGCTACTCCTAATCGACGGGTGAGAGCCAGAACGGTCAGTACATCAGGAAGGCGCCGCTCACGTTGAGCGTCGCGCCCGAGATGAACGAGGCGTGCGTCGAGAGCAGGAACACTGCGACGCTCGCAATCTCGTCCGGTCGGCCGAGGCGGCCGAGCGGCGTGTTGCGGTTGATCGCGTCCAGCACGTCCTGGTCGAGGTCCTGCAGCAGCATCGGCGTGTCGACGTTGCCGGGTGCGATGCAGTTGACGCAGACCCCGGCGGGTCCGAGCGTCCTCGCGAGCCCCCGCGTCAGCGAGACGACGCCGCCCTTCGCGGCGGCGTACACCACCGACCCTCCGAGGCCGCCCGTCCACCAGGCCTGCGAGGCGACCGTCACGATGCGGCCGCCGGCCCCGCCGTCCCGCAGCGCGAGCCCGACGGCGCGGCAGAGGAAGAACGTCGCCTTGAGGTTGACCTCGTGCTGCGCGTCCCAGTCCTCCTCGGTGATCGAGGCGAGATCGTTGCGGCGGCGGAGGACCGCGGCGAAGTGCGCGATGCCCCAGAGGTTGCCCAGATCGCTGCGCGCGCGGTGCACGAGGTCGTCGTGGGTCGCGAGGTCCGCGAGGTCGACGACCGCCGACGCGTGGCCGGAGCCGACGAGGCCGGCGAGCACCTCCTCGAGCCCCTGGCTGTCCCGATCGACGGCGAGCACCCTCCCGCCGGCCGTCGCCACGGCCTCGGCGGTGGCGCGACCGATCCCACGCGCAGCACCCGTCACGATGACGCCGCGACCATCGAGACCTGCGCCGACCTCCCACCCATCGCCCACGGGAGTCAGACCCCCCACGCCTCGTCGGTGATCGGGAACCGGCTCTCCGCCTCGGGCGCGTCGCGGCTGTAGACCATGAAGCTGCGCCGGAACTCGCACACGACCTCGGCGCGCTGGTTGATCCCGCGCGTGCGGATCTCGATGATGCCGACGGTCGGGCGACTCGTGCTGCGCCGGACCGCGAGGACCTCGCTCTCGACCCAGATCGTGTCGCCGTGGAACACGGGATTCGGCAGGCGCACCGTGTGCCACTCGAGGTTCGCGGTCGCGTTCTCGGAGGTGTCGGCGACGCTGAGCCCGACGACGAGCGAGAGCGTGAAGCACGAGTTGACGAGCCGCTGGCCGAAGCGCGTTCCGGCCGCGTACTCCGCGTCGAAGTGCACCGGGTTCGTGTTGTGGGTCAGCGCGCGTGAACCAGACGTTGTCGGTCTCGGTGATGGTGCGGCCGAAGCGGCTGCGGAAGCGCTGGCCGACCTCGAAGTCCTCGAAGAACCGTCCGCGCCACTCCTCCGGCGCTGGCGGTGGGGCGCTCATGCGAGCCTCCTCCCGCAGGCGCGCGATCGCCTCGTCGTCGTAGCCGCAGAGCTCGCGCAGCACGACCTCGGTGTGCTCGCCGCGCAGCGGAGCGCGCGCGGTCGGCAGCTCCGCGTCGGACATCCGGAGCGGCGAGGCCGACCTGTCGCACCTGGCCGAGCACCGGGTGCGTCGTAGCCCATGATCGCGTCGCGCGCCACGACCTGCGGGTCGGCGAGCGCCTGCTCGACGGAGTTGACGGCGCGAGCACGGCACGCCGGCCGCGCTTCAGCACGTCGACCCACTCGCGCACGGGGCGCGTCGCGAGCCGCTGCTCGATCAGCGCGACGAGCTCGGCGCGTGCGCGCGCCGCTCGGCGAAGCCCGGGAAGCGCGTGTCGTCGGCCCACTCCGGACGCTCGAGCGCCTCGCACAGCCGCACCCACAGGCCCTGCTTCGGGCAGGCGATCACGATGCTGCCGTCCTGCGCCGCGAAGGTCTGGAACGGCACCATCGACGCGTGCGCCGTGCCCGAGCGCGGCGGGCGTGTAGCCGCGGCTCGCCTGCCACGTGCCGATGTAGGTGAGCTCGGCGAGCGCCGTCTCGAAGCAGCGAGAGGTCGCAGTCGCAGCCGACGCCGTCCCGCCGCGCGCGCAGGACGCCCGCGAGCATCGCGATCGCCGCGACGTAGCCGCCCGAGAAGTCGACGAGCGAGAGCGCGCTCTTGCCGGGCGGCCCGGCCGGCTCGCCGGTCAGGCTCGACCAGCCGGCGAGTCCCTGCATCGTGTAGTCGTAGGCGCCCTCGGCGGCGCGCGGCCCGGTCATGCCGAAGCCCGAGAGCGAGCAGCAGACGATGCGCGGGTTCAGGTGGCTGGAGCTGCTCGAAGGTGAGGCCGAGTCGCGCGGGCTGGTCGCCGCGCAGGTTCGAGAAGACGACGTCCGAGACGCCGACGAGCTTCTCGAACGCGGCGCGTCCCTCCGGCGCCTTCAGGTCGAGCGAGATCGAGCGCTTGTTGCGGTTGAAGGTCTCGAAGAAGAGCGAGTCCTCGCCCTCGGCGAACGGCGGCACGTAGCGCCCGACATCGCCGCCGACGCGCGGGTCCTCGACCTTGATCACGTCGGCGCCGAGATCGGCGAGCTGGAGCGTGCCCCACGGGCCCGGCGCCGTACTGCTCGACGGCGACGATCCGCACATCGGCGAGCGGCAGCGACATCGGAGGACACAGTACCTTTCGGGGATGCTGCGCCCATTCAGCGAGGTTGACGTGTTCACGCCCACGCCGTACCGGGGCAACCCGGTCGCGGTCGTCCTCGACGCCGACGGACTCGACGGCGACGAGATGCAGCGGTTCGCGAACTGGACGAACCTGTCCGAGACCACGTTCGTGCTGCCGCCGACCGATCCGGGGGCCGACTACCGGGTCCGTATCTTCACGCCGGTGCAGGAGCTGCCGTTCGCGGGGCACCCCACGCTCGGGACGTGCCACGCCTGGGTCTCGAGCGGAGGCGTCGCGAAGAGCGCCGACGCCGTCGTGCAGGAGTGCAAGGCCGGCCTGGTGCGCGTGCGATCCACACCCGACGGGCTCGCCTTCGCGGCACCGCCGCTCGCTGCGCTCCGGACCGGTTGACGAGTCGCTCGTGCAGCAGATCGCCTCGGTCCTGCGGCATCCCGCGCGACGAGATCGTCGCCTCCGAGTGGGCCGACAACGGACCCGGCTGGGTCGCGGTGCATGCTCGCGAGCGCGGAGGCGGTGCTCGCGCTGCGCCCGGGCTTCGCCGAGCTCGACCTCGGTGTCGTCGGGCCCTACCCGGAAGGCGCTCCGGAGGCGTTCGAGGTGCGCGCGTTCTTCCCGAAGGACGGGGCGCTCGTCGAGGATCCGGTCACCGGGAGCCTCAACGCCTCGCTCGCGCAGTGGCTGCTGCGGACCGGTCGCGCACGAGCGCCGTACGTCGCGCGCCAGGGAACGGTGCTCGGCCGTGCGGGCCGCGTCCACGTCTCGAGCGATCCCGAGGGCACGATCTGGGTCGGCGGCGGCACCGTGACCTGCATCACCGGCGAGGTGGACCTCTGAGAGCTGGTTTCAAAAGGAGCGTGTATCGGCTGGGGTGTCTGGAGCGAGCAGGGGTGCCGGCCGGCTCGAAGGGCAGGCTGGACGCCTGTTCGAGAGCCGGCCGACTCCCCTGCGAAGCCCCGGGAGCCCGCGCGTAGCGCGGGATCCGGGTCGCCGGAGGGCTGGGGGGAGTGCGTGGAGCGCGCACCGAGTGCGCTCCACGCACGGACACCAGACCGCAGGCGATCCAGGCGCCCCAGACACCCACGATCGTTTTGAAACCAGCTCTGAGGCGTTAGGTGGTCACCGGTCGAGCCGGTAGCGCTCGATGTAGTCGGCGTCGAGCTCCCAGCCGAGTCCCGGACGATCGCTCAGCTCGATCCAGCCGTCGTGCGCGTGCGGCCTGTTGGTGATGAGGTTCCACCAGAGCGGGTCGCGATCGGGGTGGAAGCACTCGACGTAGGTGCCGTGGGACTGGCTCGCGAGCAGGTGCGCCGCGACGTGAGGCTCCTCGTGGTGGCCCATCTGCACGTCGTAGGCGAGCGCCATCGCGGCCACGCGCCGCCACTCGGTCGGGCCGCCCGACCAGGAGGCGTCGAAGTTGCACACGTCGATCGCCTCGGCCTCCATCAGGTCGCGGCAGCCGCTCGCCGAGAGCTCGCTCTGGCCGGCGCACACGGGAATGCCGCCGCGCATGCGAACGGTCGCGCAGCGACGCGGCGATCGTTGTGCCAGCCGCACCGGCTCCTCGAACCAGCGGATGTCGAGGTCCTCGACGCAGGCGGCACAGCTCGAGCGCCTCGTGCGGCTGATACCCCTGGTTCGCGTCGATCATCAGCACGAAGCTCGTCTGCCGCCGCCCTCGCGCGCCGCGCGCACCCGCTCGGCGTCCTCGACCGGGCCGGCTCCGCCGACCTTGAACTTGCAGCCGGCGAGTCCCGGCGTCGCGATAGCCCTCCATCTCGCGGGCGACCTCGGCGAGCGACTGCCCGTAGTAGCCGCCGATCGCGATCATCTGGATGCGCCGCCGGAACCCGCCCCAGAGCCGCCACAGCGGCTGGCCGAGCGCCTTGCCGATGGCGTCCCAGATCGCCGTGTCGACGCCGGCACAGGCGACGAGGCCGAGCCGCCGGTCGCGCAGGATGTCGAACGTCGCGGGCCGGGCGAGCTGCCAGCAGCGCTCGACCTGGAACGCGTCCTCGCCGATCAGCCGCGGCTCGATCTCGTTCCGGACGATCGCGAGGATCTGGTCGAGCGCTGCATCCTCGTCGCCGGTGTACGCCTCGCCGACGATGCCCTCGCGCGTGTGGACGCGCGTGATCACCGTGGCGCGCTGCGACATGCGGTAGTAGCTGCCCGAGAACACGCGGGCGAGCGGCACGCGAAGCGGCACGACCTCGATGCGCTCGATCGTGAGCGCATCCAGGCGCGCCTCGCCGACCACGCCCCGCGGGGCCTCCTCGAGGCTCACCGGACCGCTGCTCCGCGATCGCTGGATTCGTTTCCAGTCATGTGTTCGATTCTATCCCCGTCCGCCATCTCGGAGAAACCTCGATCGTGGGCCGCGAATGTAACAGGGCAGGTGCTGCGGGCCGGGCGCGAGGCCCGACCCGCAACGGTCATGCGGCCGCGTCCACCTCGAGCTCGACCGCGGGATCGAGCTCCGGCTCGGCGTCCTGGGCGCGTGCGGTCGCGAGCCGCGCACGTAGCGGCACGGTCATCGCCAGCACACCGAGGAGCGCGGCGATCAGCGAGACGATGATGGCCGGGTGGAAGCCATCGAGCAGTGCCTGTGGGGTGCCTCCGACTCCGGTGTTGGCGTTGTTGACCGCCGTCACGACGGCCAGCACCAGTGCGCCGCCGAACTGGAAGGACGTGTTGAGCAGGCCGCCGGCGAGTCCCTGCTCGTGGCCCGCGACACCACTCGTCGCGCCGATGTTGAGCGGCCCGAACGCGAGGCCAAAGCCGAGGCCGGCGAGCACGAAGGTCGGAAGCATCGCCTTGGCGTACCCCGAGTCGAGGCCGATCGGGAGGAACAGTGCGTAGGCGATCGCGAGCGAGCTCAGGCCTGTCACCACCAGGCGCGTCACCCCGAAGCGACCGACGAGCGGCGCGAGCCGCGGCGCGAGCGACGCGACGATCAGCCCGGCCGGGAAGATGGCGAGGCCGGTCTCGAGCGACGACCACCCGCGCAGCTGCTGCAGGTAGAGCGTGAGGATGAACTGGAATCCGACCCACGAGCCGAACAGCGCCATGGCGGCGAGGTTCGCGCGCACGAGCGGTCCCGAGCGCAGGATGCCGAGACGGATCAACGGCGACCGCGTGCGCAGCTCGCGTACGACGAACGCCGCGAGCAGCACCCCGGCAGCGGCGAACGACACAAGGGTCATCGGGGAGATCCAGCCGACGGACGGCGCCTCCACGAGCGTGAACACGAGCAGGAGCATGGCGGCCGTCATCAGGATGGCGCCGGGTGCGTCGAACGCGCGTGAGCGGCGGATCGCCGTGTCCCCGGCGGGTACCAGCCGGATCGCTGCAAGCAGCGTCACCAGCGAGACCGCGACCGGCACGAAGAACACCCAGCGCCAGCCGATCTCCGTGAGCAGACCGCCGAATACGAGTCCGAGCGAGAAGCCGGTGGCCCCGGTTGCCGTGTAGACGGCGAGCGCACGGTTGCGCGCCGGCCCCTCGGGGAAGCTCGTCGTGATGATCGAGAGGCCGGCCGGAGCCGTGAACGCCGCGCTGATCCCCTTGATGAAGCGCGTCGCGATCAGGAACCCGGCTCCGGTCGCGAGCCCGCCGAGGCCGGAGGCGACCAGGAAGACGGCGAGCGAGATCAGGAACATCCGCCGGCGGCCGAGCAGATCAGCTGCCCGGCCGCCGAGCAGCAGGAAGCCTCCGTAGCCGAGGACGTACGCGCTCACGATCCACTGCAGCGAGTCGGTCGACAGGTGCAGATCGGTGCGGATCGACGGGAGCGCAACTCCGATCATCGACACGTCCAGCGCGTCGAGGAAGAGCGCACCGCAGAGGACGAGCAAGGTACCCCAGGCGCGCCGGCTGAGTCGACCGGAGTCGTCTACCACCGGGTTCGAATGCAAGGTCAGTTGAGGCACGACGAGACTCCCTGAGGCGAGATCGAGACGGATCGGGGCAGCCCTCCGCCACCCCGATCCGCTATTGTTCGATCGGCATCGTACATACTTGTTCGACCGAGGTCAAACAATGAATCCCCCCGGTAGTGCCCACGCCACGCAGGAGGCCGCGCGCGACCTCGACGAGGTCGACGTCCTGACCGTGCTGCAGGCGTTCTCCGACCCCGTGCGACTCGAGATCGTGCGACAGCTCGCCGCATGCCCCGAGCGAGGGTCGCTCATGTGCGGACAGCTCACGTTGCCCGTCGTGAAGTCGACGGCGAGCCACCACCTCAAGACGCTGGCTCAGGCGGGAGTCACCGCCGAGCGCGAAGAGGGCACGTGCAAGTACGTGCGGCTGCGCCGCGACGAGCTCGATCGCCGCTTTCCGGGACTGCTCGAGTCGATCCTGCGCGCCGACGCCGGCTGAGGCGTCTAGAGCTGGCCGATCGCCGCGGCGATCTCGCCGATCGCGTCGTCCGCCTCGGCCACGAGCCCGGGCATGCGGATGAAGCCGTGGATCATCCCGTCGTAGCGGGTCAACGTGACCGGAACCCCCTCGGCGTTCAGCCGGTCGGCGTACGCCTCGCCCTCGGACACCAGCGGATCGTGCTCGGCCGTCTGCACGAGCGCGGGCGCGACACCTGCCAGGTCGGCCGCACGCAGCGGCGAGGCATCGGGGTGCGACCCGTCCGCGTCGCCGAGGTAGGCCTTCCAGTACCACTCCATCTTGGCCCGCGTCAGGTTGAGCCCGGTCGCGAGCCGTTCGTACGACTCGGATGCGAGGTCGAAGTCGGTGACGGGATAGACGAGCGCCTGCATCGCCAGCGGCAGGCCGGCGTCGCGGGCGCGCAGCGCCACGACGGCCGCGAGGTTCCCGCCGGCGCTGTCGCCGCCGACGACCATCTTCGTGACGTCGGCTCCCAGGCTCAGCGCCTCCTCGGCCACCCACTCGGTCGCCGCCCAGGCGTCGTCGACCGCCGCGGGGTACGGATGCTCGGGAGCGAGCCGGTAGTCGACCGACACGACGACGCAGGGCGCGCGGTTCGCGATCGCGCGGCACACGGGATCGTGCGAGTCGAGGCTGCCGACCACCCAGCCGCCACCGTGGAACCACACGAGCACCGGCAGCAGCGTCGTGCTTCGCGGACGGTAGACGCGCACCCGCAGCGGCCCGGCTGGGCCCGGGATCAGCAGGTCGACGACCTCGTCGACCTCATCGGGCGCGCCCCAGATCTCGGGCAGCTCCGCCTCCATCCCGGCTCGCAGCAGCGTCGACGGGAACGTCCCAGGCGGGCGGGCTCGAGATCGCGCGCTCGACGTACGGCTTGAGTTGTGGGTGCAGCTCTGCCACGGCCTCCAGCATTGTGCAGGAACCGGCCTGGACGCGACGATCAGCCGGCGGCCGCGCCGAGCGCCGCGCTCACCCCCGCGATGAGCACGCCGCCGAGCGTGACCGCCGCCAGCGATCGCGCGAACCCGGTGGCGAAGAACCGGTGGCGGAGGTATGCCAGCTAAACCCGTCGCAGCTAACCAAGTCTCGGATGCCTTGGGTCCAGACCTCATCGATGCCCTCTCGCAACGCACCGGGCTCCCAAAGGATCAGATCTTGGTCGTTTTGTCCCAGGTTCTTCCGAACGCGGTGGACAAGCTTACGCCCGAAGGACGTTTGCCGACCCAGCAGGAGATTTCGCGTCTGATGGGTTAGGCCACCGCGTCTAGGCACCGAAGGCAGAGACACCATCGGTTAGTGCACCTCCCTTACGCACTGTAGCCGCCAGCAACACCAAAAGGTGTCATTGGGAAAACGCATCGTAACAGTTTTGGATAGGCGGAAGAAAAAAATCACGATCTTCTAAAAGCGATAGGCGGCCCGCTTTGGTGAGCCGGCTTTTGCTATCGGTGGCGACAACCACACGTCTGCTGTAAAGTAACCGCAGAGGGAGGAAACCGCATTGTCCGAGAACAACCAACTTGGCTCTGTCGTGAGGTGAATCATGCGCCTTGATGAGCTACCTAAAAGCCAGCGTGTTGAAGATCGTCGCGGCATGACTGCGGGTCGTGCTGGTGGCATCGGCATTGGCACAGTTGTGGTACTCGGCCTAGTCGGCTGGGCTTTTGGCATCGATCCGCGGCTGCTCATTGGTGGCGCGGAAATGCTGTCCAAAGTCGGCCAGACACAACAACAGCAGGTTCCTACCGGAGCGCCGTCTGACGAGTTGGGCAAATTCATCTCGGCTGTCCTCGGCAGCACAGAAGAAGTTTGGACCGGAGTTTTTGCTCAACACGGCGAAACTTATAAACCGCCGACTCTGGTCATGTTTTCAGGAGCGACACAGTCCGGCTGTGGGTTTGCGCAATCCGCAATGGGTCCGTTCTATTGTCCGAACGACCAAAAGGTCTACCTCGATACAAGCTTCTTTCAGGACCTTGAGCGGCGCTTCGGCGCTTGCGACGTCGGCAGCAAGACCTGCCAGTTCGCGCAAGCCTATGTGATTGCTCACGAGATCGGCCACCACGTCCAGAACCAGCTCGGATTACTGCCGAAGGTGCAAGAGGCGCAACGTGCAATGGCGCAAGCTAAGGCAAACGGTCTCCAGGTCCGAGTGGAGTTGCAAGCAGACTGCCTCGCGGGAGTCTGGGGGAACCGCGCGCAGGCTAAGTGGCAATTCATTGAGCCCGGAGACGTTGAAGCTGCAATGCAGACGGCTTCGGCTATTGGAGATGATCGGTTGCAGCACCAAGCGCAAGGCCGCGTCGTGCCGGACTCATTTACTCACGGCACTTCCGCACAACGCACGCAATGGTTTATGACTGGCTTGAAGTCAGGAGACGTGTCCAGTTGCAATACGTTTCGCACTCAGGAGCCTTGATACGCTACCTGCGAGTGTAGAAAACTGCGTGGTTCGACGGAGACACCAAGAGCACGATGTCCGCTTTTGGCACACAGCTGGGGCAAGGATTGCGGCAGGGTTGTCTTGATAAGTGGCAGGAAGAGGCGAAGTGCTGTCAGCGGGCGATCCATGCGCCGCAATTCGCCCAGTGCAACCGGTTTATGTTATGAAAATCTGCTCTCGGCTTTACCCTGAGTTGGGAGTCTCTCCTCTTGCTTGAGAGGGAAGCCCCGGTCGATCCACCTTGACCGGGGCTTCTAATAAGCAGGCTGTGAGTGCACGACCCAGGGGGAACGATTCAAACCCCAACACGTTTACAGCAGTGGATAGGCAGCTCCCCCCTTACACACCACACGCGGCCTATCCCAGGAGCAAGCTAGAAGCCCCGGTCCCCCCAAGCGCCGGGGCTTCGCATAGGTTCACAACGGAGGAAAGAATGATCAGGTTCGTAGCCGTTAACTTTGCATTGCTGAAACGCCCAGAGAGGATCTGAGTGTCGTTCTCCTAGCCTTGTTCTTGTCACTTAACGGAGGTTCACATGACCACACGTCCTAGCTTTATCGCTATCACTAGCCCTCTCGTTCTTGCCGCCATGTTGTTGCTCCCAAGCTCCATGGCGTCGGCAGCACTGACGGGCGCTTGCTTGAAGGATGCCAAAGCACTTTGCGCAGGGGTGCAGCCTGGGGGAGGCAAGATCAGGGCGTGCCTCAAGACGCACCTCAAGGACCTGTCCGATGACTGCCAGGCGGTGGTGCTCAAGGCTGTAAATGCCAAGGCCTGTGCGGCTGACGTGAAACAATTTTGCGCAGACACCAAGGCTGGCGAGGGCCGCATTGAGGCGTGCATCAAAGGTCACTTCGCCGATCTTAGCGATGCCTGCAAAGTAGGGCTGGCGAATGAGGCAGCTGGCGAAGACTAGAGTCAAAAATCAGTAACCAAGGTTGCGGCGCTGGAAAGCGCCGTAGCTTTGGTTAGCCCTAGCCCATAGGGGCCTCCGGTCTTCTCTATATCCTTCCGGCTTTTATGACAAAGCGACGATGCCCCGTCCTTGAACAGGGCGGAGCACAGCTTCTCGACGCCTTCCTAAACTCGGACCCGACTCCAATCGACTGGCATGAGGGGTTCTTGGCGTTCTGCTCTTCGTGCCGAGTGCATTAGCCTTCTACCATCTTGTGGACCGAGGTACGAACTCCCCATTGGTCTATCTGACGGGAGTGAGCGCGTACGTTGGCTTGGCTTTCGCGCTGTACGCCAGTGTGATGTTGTGGAGCGATGACTGAAGGCGCTCTATTCGCTGTCCGGTATCTCAACGGGCTGCGCAACCTCATCAAGTGTCATAATGACAGTAAGGCGGACGAACTCGCGCGCTTTGCTCATTGTCGCTTGAAGGGCCAGATGACGAAGTTCCTCATATGGATTGCGTGCACGGCTCTTACTGCGTGTACCCTTCAGAGCGAGCAGACTGCTCAGCAACCCCAGAGCGGGCAGACTGCTCAGCAACTCCCAGTCCCAGCTTGTCGGCATGACTAAAGAAGGAGTTCTGAACTGCGTGGGGCCACCCCTTCAGAAGGCAATGGAAGGCCAATCTGAGGTTTGGTCCTATGCATCAGGGAATGACCACCGCTGTACGGTGAACGTCGTATTGGTTTTCGGGCGGGTCAGCCAAGTGAACTATTCGGGGCCAACGGGTGAACTGCTCTCAAACGGCGATCAATGCGCTTTTGCCGTTCAGAATTGCGTGCTGCGGTGAGGCGTACCGACTTCCCAGGAACACCCGATTCTCTCGCGGGTTCAATCGGGTGCCAGTGTAGAGTTCGGCAAACGGCCGGGGCAGGCGGGCAGCCGATGGTGGCGCTGACGGCACCGGCGCAAGATATGAAAAGGGCCCCGAAAAGGGGCCGCATACTCGATACCCACACCATGCCGCGCCCCACGCTCAACTAAACTCAACCGGGCCGCGTCATGCTGTCTGGAGGTGGGGACGGGCTCGCTCTCTTACAAGCCCAGCTCCCCGGAAAGCCATTTGGAGCAGCAACAAGTATGGTGCGCCCATACTGAAGATTTCCGCATTTCGCGCTAGAATGTTTAGCCCTGCGAACCAAAGGAAAGGGCAGGACGATGGAGCAGACTTCCGAGGCTCGCCTCCGAGAGGCACTTGAGAGGTTGACTGACACCCTCGATGGTTTGCGCAACGGAACCCTGACCACACCGAAGCCGACGAAATACAGGCAGCTATTGAGGAAGCTCTGAGGGTGCAGCGGTTTAGCGCAAACCATTAGGCCCGTTCAATGGTGGGGCCGTCCTTCGGGGGTGAGGACGAGGAAACGATGACCGGCGCTGATCTTCAAGTCGAAGTGCGGGACCAAGACATCATCGTCACGATGCCGGAAACCAGCTTTAGGGTGGTGTATCGGAAGCCAAATCGGGGACCCCAGCTCGTGGCGAGGCTCGACTATTTTCAACATGAGCAGAAGGGCCCAATCACGCGGGCACAGTTTCTCGCTCGCGCCTGGAAGCTCGCCAACGACAAGGCGCGCGAGCTGGGGTGGATTGTGTAGGGGCGCGAGCTTCGGACCGTTTCAACTTGTTGTCGCAGAACTTTTACAAGCTTGACACGCTAATGGCTGCTACCGGTCGCAATATCGTCATAGCCCTCCCTTACGCGAAGCGCGTCACAAGCGGAATGACATGCCTGAGAACTAAGTGGGTCATGGATTTGTTCAAGTCGCCTCGACAGAAATTGGACCCGCTGGACATGGAGATTTTGGAGAGAGCTTTTACATGACGGAACTTGATATCGAAGTGCGCGACGACGAGATGATCGTCACCCTGCCGGGCACAAACTACGTGGCCACCTACTACAGAGCGACCGCCCGGGAGCTGCTCGCAAAGTCCAGCTCTGGCCAAGAGTCTGACGGCGCAATGACCCAAGCAGAGTTTCACGGGCGCGCCTGGAAAGCCGCCAACGACAAGGCGCGCGAGCTGGGGTGGATCGTGTAGGGGGCGCTCCCGCCCGGAATTTCGCTCGCTGCAAAATTGCTCGACGGGGTTCGGCATGGTCGAGAGCCGCGCAAGGCGGCTGGTTACAGGGCATGTGGCCTGATAGGCTGGCACGTCTGGGGATCAAAGCGCATGGCCGATCTTCGGGTGGTTCCAGCCGCACTAGCGGTTTGGATGGCCCTTCTCAACACGGGGGTCAGCTACGCTGCCGACAAGATCATCCTCCTCTGCGCTGGAACTGTTTACCCCAAAGAGGGAACCTCATGGCACCCGGGAAACGAGTTTCTTGTCATTGACCTTGATAGGAAGATCGTATCGGAGTCGTTGACAGTTGATTTCCTTGGCGAACTTCCCATAAACGTCTCCGAGGACACTATGTATTTAGAAGGTACTTCTTTGCTGGGCTATCAGGTGCACGGAAGCATAAACCGGACGGGCGAGACGTTGATTTACACCAGTGAGGAAGAATATCGAGGCACTTGCAAGCCGAAGCCACTCTTCTAGGGTAGAGGCTAAAAACTCACATGACATGGACACCCATCACGGGCAGCGCCAAGTCTGGGCCGGATGGTGTTAGATAAATTCTCCCTAGCCTGCATTTGATCGCCCCATGCGCAGCATCATCCTATTCCTATTTGCGGTCGGGGTTCTCCTGTTAGCCCATTGGGCTATGCCACGCATTGTGGGCGGCCTTCGTCGGATGAGCAGGCTTCCGGAAAATCGTCTTACTGAGGATGAAGCCGTGCCTGTGTGGTTCGTGGGCAATTTTGAGCGGGCTATGGCAGTCGTGCTTGTCTTAGCCAACGTGCGCGGTGCCTATGCTCTGCTGGCTGCGTGGCTTGGGGCCAAACTGGCTACAAGCTGGCAGCGGCTCCCGATTGACAACACTGATCTTGAGACTAGTCGACAAGTCAGGGCCGGAACGCTGGTTGCGCTCATGGCGGGGATAATCTCCGTTACATTCGGGATCGTCGCCGGCCTACTTTTCCGCTGCGCGTTTCGAGGAGGCTAGATGCTCCTCACCACCTCACAGAGCGTATCCGGGCCTACCAGCCGCTCGCCATCGTCACACTTCTGCTCAGCATCAAAGAGATTGTGGAAGCGGCAGCAATTGCGGCCGGTAGCAGCGCCGCTCGGTATGCCGTCCCGTTCCCTGGCATGGGGCAACAAGCGCGCTTCCTAGACGCTATGGCGCGCATTGTCCCGGCCCTTCCACGGGCCAAGTGAAGCCCACCGCGCCGATCCTCGATCCAAGCGCGCATCGCGCAAAACCCGGTCCACAGCCGCGCTTCCTTTGCTATACTATTGCCAATGGATCGGGGGCGATCTGAAGTTCGGTGTATCGTGCGGGAGGGAGAGCTTGTTGTGTCGCTTCCCGGCGACGACTTCTGCGCCGTCTACCACAAACCTACTACTCAACCGCAGCTTATCCTGAAGCGCCGCACGCAGACCGACGACTATGTAGTGCTTGCGCGGGCTTGGCAGGCAGCCAACGACAAGGCACGCGAACTGGGGTGGATTGTGTAGGGGCCGCTGCCTCCCGGAATTTCACGCGATGCAAAAATCACCGGTAGACTGAACCTCAGGCGAAAGGCTTTTTGCCCGCGAAACCTGCTACCCTCCCGCGTCCTTGATGAGAGGGAGGGAGACATGGCTGACACCGAAGACCCCATCCAGCAGGCCGCCGACGCAGCAGCAAAAAAATGGACTGATAGCGCCCACAGTTTGCAGTTGGAGCACCTTCCGGGAATTGCGGGTGTGCAAATAGCAGCCGAACTTACGCGCATGCGCTTCGAGATGACGGCGATCCGGCAGTTATTGGAGAGCCGCAACAATGTTGACGGCGGGTCCTTCTAGCTCCCCCTTGGGGGGGCGCAGCCTCCCGGAATGTCACTCGCTGAAAAAAATCGTGAAGGGGTGAACATAGTGACGCCAAAAAAAGGGCGTCCGCTCAATTTGGGACTGATCGGACGCCAGAAGCGCGTTTTTCGCGCGCGTGCCGGGAGGGAAACACCGGCACTTAAGCAGGCCACATCTTTCGGCTAGACGGGGGGTTCTAGCGATGTGGCCGCTTGCATAACATATCACATTACAAGCGTTGCGCTATGATCCAGTATCCGTCGCTAGCCCGGACCAAGTCATGGCTTTTGCTCGACGTGCCCGCCGCATGCGCTGGGCCCATGAAAGGACGGAGCAGAGCCTCTACGCCGCAGACTTGTCAGTTGTTACCGGACCTTCCGGGACATTGCTGTCCAACCAAACCCAGATACGCGACAGCAAGTGGCTCTTACGACAGCGCGGACAAAAGATTGATGTCTTTGTCCTCGGCAGGTTTTTGAAACTGGATCTATCGACTTCGACGCCGGTGGAGACTTGGTGCCCGGTGGTCGGGCACACAAAAACCAAGGTGCCCATGGTGGCCTCCTGAACTTGGATACGCCGCTACATCACGCTCAGGGTAGGCAAGTAGCAAAAGCTCATTCCAAGATGAGTTCAAGATACTAGACGTGCAGCGCAACAGGCCGTGCCGCACTGCGATAAGCAAGTTAGGGCGTGTACTCATAAGCCGACAGCCAAATGCTGACTTGGATGTGCCGCCCAACGTCCGTTATTGGGGGTATATAGCCAAGGCAAGTAATATCACTGAGTTACGATTCGCATGTAATGATTGTGTAACGATTTGCGGGGACCGAAACGCACGTTTCCATGCGTTGCTCCATGCCCATGGCGTCGTGGAGATGGAGCAAGTCACGAATTTGAGAGTGTGCATGCACGCACGCTGAAAGGGCCCGCGATGGCGAGCCCTCTCATTTTCTTCTTCTGCTGCTTGTTCTGCTGAATAAGACTACCGAGCCCAGCATGCAAGCAAGCCCACCTAAACCTTCATCGTGCGCCGTCATTGGCAAAGGTAGTGGGAATCGTTACACCCGTATGAATCCACGCGCGGTCCAATCCGCCCCAACCAGCGCCAGACTTGGCCCATCCCTGTAGGCCGCTTCTAAGGTCTTGAACGAACCACCAGCCGTCATCTTGCTTCTCGATAATGGCGACTATGGAGCCATTGCCCATCTTCTCTAAGCGTTGGCCATACATCGTGGTCGGTTCGCTCCTCAGGGCAAGATAGGGGTCTGGGTCCCACGCATCGACGCCTATGGTGCCGATCAGATATGAGACGCCACCTTGTTGTGCGGGCGCCTGAGACTGAGTCTCTCCAAACAGGTTCATGTCGTCGTTGCAGGTTGATAAGCCGAGGTCGCCTGCCCTAACGCATAGGTCATTGACGTGGCGCTGATATGCGGATTTGACACACTCCACATCCCAACCACAGGCATTACGCTCTGCGATCCATGCGCGTTGAGCCACGTTGAACACATGGAGAGCCCAGTGCGGCACGTGGTCCCTGACCTCGTAGAACACGCGAGCATTGACGTCATCTGCCGAACTCAGCGTGCTATCCCGACAGATCAGTACCTCGGTCGGCAACTTGGCGTAGTTGCAGTTGAACCCCGCTGCTGATGCTGGGGTCGAAAGTAGAAGAGTTGCGAGAGCTGCCAAGGCTATCGGCAACTTGGGGGGCATCAAGGTAGCAGTCATGATAACGCCTGTTGATGTTAGGGTAGTGCCCACCCTCTAGTGAGCGAATTTCTACACCGTAGAATAACGATTGTCCTTCGAATGCGTGCCAGTTTTTTGTCAATTCCTGCCAAGGAAACCATGATGATAACCGCACCTCAGATCGAAGGTTTGAGTTCTCGCAGCCGGTCGTAGAACCTTGATGATCGCTGGGCCGAGGCTTTGGGCACGACCTTCCAGCCAAGCTCGGCGAGAATTCGTCGTGGCCATCTCGCTTGCCTGGCCAGTGATCCAGATCTCAGATGGCGCGCCACCCCCGTGCCCGCCTGCGCTCGCGACGAGCTGCTCGAGGGGCGGGGTCCAGATGAGATAATCCACCGGCAAGATGCTGACGATGCCTTTGCCGGTCTTCAGCATCGGCGCACTGCCGAGGCGCACGAATTGGCGGATCGGTGCGACGCGCTTGCTGTAGGCCGCGATCAGCGCGGTCTGGCGGCGCCAAATGGCCCGGCGCCAATTGGTTACCACAATCGCAGCGTAGAAGAGGTCTCTCAGTAGCGTCAGTAGCGTAAGTGGAGGATTGGCGTATGACTTAGGCCGAGTTGTGTAGAGTTCTCGACTGGGCAGACAAAAAGCTGGCCGGGGGGACCGAGCCCCCTTGGGCTTGGTATCAATACGCGAAGCTCCGCGAGGCCGTCGAGGAGGTCATCGCGTGCTTACAGGCCCCGCAAATGGAGAGTTTACCTCAAGCGAAAACACGTCAGGATGGCGGTCTCCGATTAGTGGTTTCCAATCATCCGCAAGGAGCGTGTGACAAGGGGGCTAACGCTTTCAGGTGCTAGGGTCTAAGGCCGCGCCACGGTGATTCGTGTAGCGGGTGTATCTCGGCGGTTCCGATGGGACCGCCGACAAGGGCGTGTTGCGTTGAGACAAGGTTCATTGAGGGTTGGGCAGCGAGCCGATCCGCATCCACCGGGGGGAGACCGCGACACAGAAGACGGGACTCCACCGGCTACGGACCTAGGAGATCCGCCAGCGCAGAAAACGGAACTCCGATTTGGGACGATGACATTGCACATGCGATCTTGGCGCGGCGCACCATTACTCTCCCGACCTAGGCTGCCAATTGCTCGAGCTTGGGCCTTGAGTTTGCAAACTCGGTTTCCGCCTTCGATGGCGGGTCGCTGTTTTCCATCATTTCGGCATCGCTCTCCGTCACTTCGGTAGTGACAAGTGGGTTACGTTTCTTACCAAAGGCCAGATCAAACAGCGCTAGAACGATCATTGACCCAACGACCGCCGCTGAGGCCGCGAGCAAGAGCAGGAATGCGGTAATAGCTAGGGCGTTGAAGATTGCCATGGTTCGCTCAGATTGCTGCAGCGGCGGGGAAGCTCAATCGCGCTGACGTGGTGAGCCGCAGCGCCTACACCCAGTTTATCTAGCGCAGTTTATGTGGCTTTATGCTGACTCCTGGCAAAGACGTTCTAGCTCCAGCCACTCGCGCGCTTCATGGAAGCCGTCCTCGAAGCTCAGCTCAAATTCAAGCGGCGGCAGTCCGTAAAAATAGCCAGATCGAGCTAGAGCGCGCGCCTTTGCTTTGAACAAGTTCAGTTTTCTCACAGTTAGCTCTCGTGTTCCTCTCAGAGGCGCTCAGCGCAAGAGGGGGCGTGCACAGCGTCGCCGTGGCAGTCCTTTCACCGCGTCTAAAGTCCGCGCCTCCGTTCGGTTGGTTCCCAGAGCAATTTCGGAATTATCCCCGATATACACAGCGCCTTCCTGCGAGCCACCGATGATTGTCTTTACCCTGAGGCCTATAATGCGGAGGCTCGTTGGGGGGTGACAAGGAATGGACACGTCAGCTCGCGCGCAAGATTCTAATCCACTCAGTATTTCCGCAATTGGCGAAGGCCTGACAATCACCGGCAATGTGACATCGAAAGGCGCGATCCATCTCGATGGCCAAGTTCAAGGCGACGTGCATTGCGTCGCCCTTGTGCTCGGCGAGAACGCACAGCTCGAGGGTAGCGTAGTTGCGGAGGATGTAATGGTCCGTGGCCGTCTTATCGGCTCGGTCCGTGCGCTAAGGGTGACGTTGCAATCCAAGTCCCACGTCGAAGGAAACCTCTTTCACAAGAGTCTTTCCATTGAACAGGACACGCATTTTGAAGGCGAGTCTCGTCCTTCAGAAGACCCGCTATCAGCCAGCTCCAAAGCCCCAATAGTGGAGCCGCAACCAAACCACAACGGCCGTCTTGACGACGGGAACCAGCGCGGATCTCTGAAAGGCTTCATCCGAGCACTCCCCGAGTCACACAGTGCCTAGATAGGTTCTTTCTTGCACAGGAGGTAGCAATGCTTGGGTCGAAGCAGCCAGGAACAGTGATCGCTAAAGGTTTAAAGATTGTCGGAAGCGTCACCGCCGAGGGCTTAGTTGAGGTCAATGGCCAGATTGATGGCGAACTACACTGCACGTCCCTCGTTATTGCCAGAGGGGCTCATGTCACGGGAACGGTTGCAGCCGAGCGCGTGGTGGTAGACGGAAAGGTCGAAGGTCCGATCCAGGGAGGAGAAGTAATTCTAAAGTCGCAGGCTCATGTAGTCGGCGATATTCACCACCAATCTCTTGCCATTGAGAGGGGTGCCTACTTTGATGGTCGTTCCGTGCAAATTCGGGGAAATGGACAGGCGCCTGAAAAACTTGAAAGGAAATCATTGAGGCAAATTGCAAACACGCGAGAAAGCCTCTCCCGCCGGACCGAGCGGGCCGAACCTGTGGAAGCCGACTAGTCGGTCCACCAACGCTTCTCATTGGCCGCCCTGCCATGCAATCCACCCGAGGTCGATTTCTGGTGGCCAATTAGTCGAGACGGTATGACTCGGGTCAGGTTCCTCTGGGTGTCGAACCCGCCGCCGCTTCGGTAGCGGCTCTAACGTCAAATGTCCGCTGGTCAAAAACGGATTTCGACCTGCGTCCGTGCCACTTCCGCTTTACCCCCAACAGCAGACACGCAGCCGACGCCGGCCGAGGTTCACCCAATTGAAAAGCAACCAAGACCCCACGCAGTCTGCCGCAGCCACATCGGCCGCGCGCGCCTGGGCGCAAGTTCTAGCGCCCTACCGGCAGCCCAGCAACGGCCGGGGCATCGTCGAGATCGTAATCACCATTGTCCCATTTGTTGCGCTCTGGGTGTTGATGTGGGCGACGCTCGATCTCGGCTACTGGTTAGTGCTTCCGCTCGCGATACCAGCGGCGGGATTCCTAGTGCGCCTCTTCATGATCCAGCACGATTGCGGCCACGGGTCCTTCTTCCGGCATCGCCGGGCAAATGACTGGACCGGTCGGATCATCGGTGTGTTGACGCTCACTCCGTATGGTTTTTGGCGGCGTACTCATGCCATGCATCACGCAAGCTCCGGAAATCTCGACCGCCGTGGCTTTGGCGACGTCGACACTCTTACGGTGGACGAATATCGCGCGCGCTCGGTTTGGGGGCGGTTGCGCTATCGTCTGTACCGGCACCCATTGGTCATGTTCGGCATCGGGCCTGCCTATCTGTTCATTCTCCAGTACCGACTACCGGTGGGAATGATGCGGGGCGGCTGGCAGCCTTGGGCCAGCACCATGGAAACAAATCTAGCCATCTCCCTGATCGTCGGCGTACTCGTCTGGCTCATCGGCATCAAAGCATTTCTGCTCATTCACCTTCCGATCACACTGCTCGCGTCATCAGCCGGGGTGTGGCTGTTCTATGTGCAACATCAATTCGAGGAAACAACATGGGAGGATGACACCGAGTGGGATTTGCACCAATCCGCCTTGCACGGCAGCTCGCATTACGACCTACCCGCGTTCCTGCGTTGGTTCACGGCCAATATCGGCGTTCATCACGTGCATCACCTCTGCAGCCGTATCCCTTACTACCGGCTTCCGCGCGTGCTGCGCGAGCATCCCGAACTCCGCGCCATAAACCGGCTGAGCCTGCTCGAAAGCTTCCGCTGCGTGCGCCTCGTGCTGTGGGATGAGACCCGACGCTGCTTGGTGCCATTCCACGACCGCCCATTGTCACGGTAGCGCGGAATTTCGCCGGGGCGCTTAGGGAGGCGCGTTGATCCTCATATCTTCTTTGGGTCAAAAACAGACGCGAGCATATTGGGTGCGGCCGAGCGAGAAGCAAGGCAGCGCAGGCTTCCTCTGGCACACGCTAGTGGCTATCTGCAAGGATGAGAAAGCACCACAATCTGCTCGCGTATCAGCCTCACAGGCTATCCTGGATCGTGGTTATGGACGCCCACCGACCTTCAGCACCACCGATCCCACCCATTCAAGCGCGCCGTCGATCTGAGTGACGATGAGTTAGCGGCCATTGTAGCCAAGGCTAGGCTCACCGTAATCAAGTGATCCGAAGGTTCATTTGCGCAGGTGATTTGGCGAAAGCCATCTACCGGGGGAGGATCCGCGGCGCAGAAAACGGGACTCCGATGCAGTAGGCCCAACGGCTCCTAAGCTACCCGTCAGTCATTCGATACCGGCATCCTTGAGCCGTTTGCGGAATCGCTCACGGATTTCGTCATCTTGCCCCTCGACTTTGCGAATGATCCCACCGACTACCCAAGTAGCGGCTAGTGCGACGATTATTCCGACGATCAAGGTCATTGGAAATCTCCCTCAGAGCCCCCCTTTAACACGGCCACTCCTCAATAAGCCTTTCCTCCAATTTCGCTAATGGAAAAACCGGGACCTGATTCCTCAATCAGCCGCTCTTGCTCACGCTCAAGCGCAGCTTTGGCACCATACCGTTTCAGCATGTTCCGATAGGCAGTCCCGCGTCTAGTCTACTCCACAATCCACGCTAGATGGTGCGGCATGGGTCAGTGCGGACGCGCGCCTTCATCGCAATCTGGCTCGATCAGTTGGTGCAAAACGTTATGCACGTAATCCCAAAGAATGTCGGGCACGTCTCGGAACGACAGCTTTCCTACGATCTCGGCAAGAAGGTCGTGCGGGTCTGCTCCCTTGTTAGCCTTCATGGCTTCGACGATTAGAGCTTTGACGCGCTCGTCGATCTCAATCCTCGGATCATGATCGTCCTCTTGGTCCATTGTGAATCTCTCATCGAAGAAATTGCGGCAACATGAGGTACCCTATTACCAGAATAGCCGCGATGAGCCATCAACACACTCCTGACGCGCCTTGCTGAGCAAGGTTGGCAGCTTGGCGATGTTGGTAGCTATGCGCCGTGCCTCATCGAGAGTCAGGGAGTTTGCTATTCCGGCATCGCGCGGATCAGCGTGGCCGTAGACATAGGCACCTTTTTGCCCGCGCTGACGCGGCGAGCGATCGCTTGGCCGATCGAGCCGGCCCCAACGACTACGATAACTTCCATCATGCGTCCTCTTTGGTCGGAGCTTCGCGGCCGGCCATCTCCATCTGTGCGGGCGCGTAACGGTCGCCTTCGGCCTGGATCTGTGAGGCTGCATCATTGATCTGGCGCAAATCATTGTCGGTCAGCTGCACATCCGCGGCGCCGATATTCTCTTCGAGCCGGTGCAACTTGGTCGTGCCGGGGATCGGCACAATGAAGGGCCGCTGGGCGAGCAGCCAGGCAAGCGCGATCTGCGCGGGCGTAGCGCTCTGGTTATTGGCGACGCGCTTGAGGAGGTCGACGAACGCCTGGTTCTTGTCCATCGCCTCCGGCTGGAAGCGCGGGATGTTGCTGCGGAAGTCGTTCGCCGGCAGCTTAGTCTCTTTGCTCATCGCCCCGGTCAGGAAGCCCTTGCCGAGCGGACTGTAGGGCACGAAGCCGATCCCCAGCTCGTCGCAGGCCTCGAGGATGCCGTTGGTCTCGGGCGCGCGCCACCACAGCGAATATTCGTTCTGAAGCGCGGTGACCGGCTGCACCGCATGCGCGCGGCGGAGCGTCTGAACGCCCGGCTCGGACATGCCGAAATGCTTGACCTTGCCCTCGGCGATCAGATCGTTGACCGTCGCCAGCCACGTCCTCGATCGGTACGTCGGGATCGACGCGGTGCTGATAGAGCAGGTCGATGGTCTCGATGCCGAGGCGCTTCAGCGAGCCTTCGACCGCCTGGCGGATGCGCTCGGGCCGGCTGCGACGCCGCGGTTCTCGCGGGTTTCGCGGATCGATGTCGAAGCCGAACTTGGTCGCGATCACGATCTCGTCGCGGAACGGCTTTGCGGCCTCGCCAAGTAGCTCCTCGTTAGCGAACGGCCCATAAACCTCGGCCGTATCGAAGAAGGTGACGCCGCGCTCAAACGCGGACTGGATCATTCGGATGCCTTCCGATTTGGGAAGGGGCGCATTGTAGCTGCCCGACAAGCCCATGCAGCCGTAGCCGATGGCTGAGACTTGAAGGCCGCTGCGGCCGAGTTCACGCTTCTGCATGTGGTTCTCCTTGAGATTCGCCGGACGCCATAGGCGAGGCGCAGTCCTTACGAGCCAACATCCGCTCTATGGTGGTGGGAAGCGTCTCACAGAGATTAGCTGTCACGTCCGGTGTTTTGGACGTGTTGGAGGGGTCGGCTCCGATATAGCCGAGGAGGCATCTCCCCTTTTTGGTCGAGTTCCTCACGAGCAGCACGAGATCGTGGACGGCAAGGGCGATGCCCCAGGCAAAAAGTACCCAGAGGAACCAAGGGTGAGCAGGATTTTTGGTCAAGTTGAGGGCTGCAAGCGCGCATATAACGACGATAAAGATCGAAAGATGGATGAGGAAACCGCGCAACGGCGGCTTTGTGAACCTAAGCTCCTGCGGCTCAGACCTTGTTCTTTTCGGCATTCGGATGCTTTCAGCGTTTTTTGCAAACTATCGTCTGGGCGTTATCGAAAAGAGAGTCGGGTACTATGGTGCTAGTATGAGCGCCAGCTGATTTCCACAGGCCGGTGTTGTCGAAGCTATGATACGGAGAGTTTGGCGAGTCATTTGCTATTACCTGTTGGACCACTCCAACACGTCCCTTGCAGTCGAAGACCGTTTCCAGTTCTTGCGTAAGATTGCCGTTCTGGTCCTTAGTTGCAATCCATGCAACGAGATAGTTTTTCGGAGAGTCAACCGCATATGGGCCTTTTGGATAAGCGTCCACCCGAACGCTACCCAAATCGACAAAGCCAAGGTCGTTACCGTTATATAGGCCTGGGATTTGAGTCCAATTGTCCGCGAAAGCAGCTAGCGGCACCGTCAAGAGCAAGAAGCAAAGAGCTAACTGCTTCACTTTAGCCATTCCGGCTCCCGCCTATGTAACGCGACAACCCTCAGTCCACCATCAAGACCATGAATGAGATAGGCAGTGAGAGGGGGACATGCGGGCGGTGTAGATGCTCGCCCTGGTGGGTTCCACCGACACGCGCCACACATTGTCCATAGTGAGACCCACATGGCGATGATGGTGAGAAAGCCAATGAAGGCGGCAATGAGTGCAGCGCCCTTGAGCATGTCCATGGCAGCATCATCACATGGAAAAGGGATGCCAGCCGAAAGCCGACGCTAGCACGGCGAGCCCAAGTAGCCTCCGCACTCGACCTGGCGTTAATCGAAATCGTTGAAACTCGTCACAGCGATGCTCGTGCGTGATACGCAGCGGAGGTTCCCCCTTTTTTTTGGAGGCGGTTGAAATTGAGGACGTTAGATCCAAGATAGAAGGGGGGCCGGGTAGGGAGTTCTGCCCATGATGCGGGCACTTCTGTTCCTAAGCATTGTAGGCGCCATAATCTACGGGTTCCTGGTCATTACCGGGGACGCGTTATCGGGCGGGAACACAAAAGACGGCTTGACTATCCAAGCTAAGCCCGATCACTCAGCCGATGATCGACTGAGCTCGTGGAACTTCTACCTACCCAGCCGGTCACAAGGGCAAAATCCGCAATTAGCGACCTCTCAACAGCCCGTTACCTTGCCTTCTCAGGGGAGGAGTGACCCCAGCCAAGACTCGGAGGTATACCGACTTGCTCTTGCTGCCTCAAAGAATAGAGAGAGGCGAAGCCTCCGACGATAGTTTGGAATCAGAGTCACCGGTGGTCGCTCCAGCCCCAGCTCAGGTTGCAGCCGAATCCACCACTGAGCCCCTGACGACCAAGCCCCCTGTACGAAAATCAAGCAAGCGGAGCCGATCCGCAAAACATGGCGCTGTGGTCGCCGCTGCGGATCCGTGGAATGGCCGCTGGGCTCGACATGCCGACCGCCACCGCGGCTTCTTTGGGCTATTCATGTTCCATCCCGCCCCAACAGCTATGTCGCTGGGCCGACGAAACTGATTAGGAGGCTAGGCGGCCCTTACGCTTGGCTCTCGACGCTTCGCAAAGACGTTCCAATTCGTTGCCGGTACGACGACGGATCCTTCGGATGTGATCGGCACAAGGCTGGGTGCTTCGCTGGCTGTGACACCAGCCACTTCAATTACCACCGGTGTGAATCTCAGTTTTCTCACAAACTCCAGTCCGGAGAATTTGCCGGTGCCCAACTCCGACAGCGTATTGAGCAGCATTGATATAGGCTTTAGCACAATCCTTTGGCAGCAAACGCTACTGAGTACGACCGCCCAGTTCGGCCTCACCGGCGATATCCCCGATTTTCGGCTGATCACTTCCGTCCCTGTGAGGTTCTGACGTTCTCTCCCCATGAGTGACGACGAACTAAGGTTCATTGAAATCGCGTCATCGAGGATCTTGAACCCACCGGGGGGAGACCGCGACACAGAAAACGGGACTGCGATGCGGTATCGAGGCACCGGCAGCGGCCAGGGTCGCAGCCAGCCAAGCCATCCTTGATCGGGCTTATGGTCGAGCGCCTACGTTTAGCACTCAAGATCCTGGGCAGTTCAAGCGGGCCATCGACATGACTGACGATGAGCTCGCTGCCATCGTGGCCAAGGCCAGGCTCACCATAGTTAAGTGATGGGCTATTAGCCCACTGTTAGCCCATGCTGGCATGAGCCCAGCAATATCAATGAGTTATGTAGGCTTGGCATGTGCCCAGGGACAAGGTTCATTTGCGCAGGGGATTTGAGAAAACGCATCCACCGGGGGGAGATCCCGCGCAGAAAAGGGACTCCGATATTGGAGGGGGAGTGAAATGCGTAGCTCCTCCTTGTGACTGCCTTATGGTTCGGTAGCGATTGGTGGTTGCTGATGGACAGCGACACTTCTGCACTGCCCATTTTCGCCGCTCGCCTTTCTTCATTGGCGCCGCGTTCATTGGCAGAGACTCGCCCGACGCTGCTTCATGTCGAAATGAAAATGGTTCTTGTGGGCCTCGTTTGCATCCGGTCCAAGCACCGTCCCAAAAGTTCGGCAAGCGTCATCGTGAATGTATTTCACGAATTTAGCCTTCTGATCGGCTGAGGTGGTCGAGGCCATTGGCACCGAGGTTCCCACCGCGGCCACACGAACTGGGTTCGGCAAAGGGACAGGCGGAGTGAAGGGATTCTTGGGCCAGTTGTCCAGCACCGTAATCCGCTCACCCGAGGCAAGCACGAATTCTGGGATATCGATCGCGTTGGCAAGCGCGTGCTCGCTCAATGGCTGGTAAGCGTCGTGATAACGGTTGCGGCACGCATAAGAGCTGGCGTTATGCAGCTTCGCCACCGGAGAGCCGAACAGCGCCTCGGCCTTGGGCTGAACCGTCTTGTCGAGCCAGGTATTCAACGCTCTCGCAAGCTGGCAAGTCATCATAACCGGCGGATCAAACTCAACTCTCGGGTCGCCACCAAGAGTTTTAAGGAGGATGGGCGCGGGCGCGCCGCAGAGTCCTTGCTTGATAGGGGCGAGCGGCTCGTAGTTGACCTTGATCGAGGAAAGCGCCTCAGTGCATTTGGCCTTGGCTGCAGCGACCTCTGCATCACTCCACGGTACGGTCGGAACCTCACCCGGAGGTGGAGGCGTTTTCAGCGCCGACGCACCGGCGTGCACAGGATTTCGCTCAGGCAGAGGCGGTTGATCGTCATGGGCCGTGGCTTGCTGGGCCACCCTGAACTTGCCGTTGCGAGGTAGTCGTCCTTCGGTGGCTAGTTCCTTCGATGGTGCGGTTTCAGCCGTTGTGCCTGCCTTGCGATAGCTGACGCGCCAAATGGTTCCGCTGCCATCCTCGGTTACGAACAACACACCGTCCTGCCCAACGGCAATACCGACAGGACTTCCCCATGCTTTTTCGTTTGAGATAACGAAGCCGGTTAGGAAGTCCTCATATTCACCAGTGGGCTTGCCGTCCTTAAAGCGAAGGCGGACCACCTTGTTTCCGCTACGCTGTCCTCGATTCCATGATCCGTGCAGCGTGACGAAGGCATCACCCTTATATTCAGTGGGAAAGCTATCGCCGTCATAAAAGGCGATCTGCAGGGGCGCGGAATGCGCCTCAATGAGAACATCTGGAACCGTGACCTTGTCCTTAAGGTCTGGCCGCTCACCCTTGTGATGAGGGTCTTCATTGCCGCCAATGTAGAACCATGGCCATCCGTAGAATGCGCCTTCTTTGATGTGTGTGGCGTATTCGAGCGGTACATCATCTCCGATCTCATCGCGTTCATTGACCGCACACCACAGTTCTCCCGTGGCAGGCTGTACAGTTAAGCCGGCGCAGTTGCGCAAGCCAGTCGCAAAAATCTTCTCGTCCTTACCTTCGGGAGTAAACGAAAGCACATCCGCACGTCGTTCTTCCGTATCCCACGCTGCGCCAAGCGGTTTGGTTTTCTTCCAGGCTTTCAGACCGCCTTCGATCTGGGGCTCAGGAAACATGTCCTGCGCAACATTCGAGCCAGAGCCCACAGACAGGAACATGCGCTTGCCATCAGGCGAAAAAACGAGATCGCGCATCCAATGATGTGTAGAAGGAATTTTTTCGACGATTTCCTCCGGCTTACCTGAGGCTTTCAGATCCCCGTTCTCATAAGGGAAGCGAATGACACCATCCGTATTAGCGACGTAGACCCATTCTGGATTAGGGCCCAAGGGATAGAACGCGATTCCGAACGGCTTATTTAAGCCGCTTGCGTAAGTTTCGCTTTTGACCGGCCGGGCGCTACCCGACGCGACGCGATAGACACGAATGGTATTGGCTTCACTATCGGCTACGAACAAGTCGCCATTGGGTGCAACTCGGATGACACACGGGCCTGCAAGACCCGAAGCGACGAGGTCCACAGCGAAACCTTTAGGTGCGATGGGCTTCGCTCGCTTAGACCTCTTTGCGCTCTCGGCCCACATTGAGGTCGATTTGCCGATTGGAGGCTGATCTTCTGGCTTTAGTAGCCGTTAGTAGACGTCTAACGCCGGGTCTGTCCTTGTGCCAACCGCCGAATGCCTCACGCACTTTCAGAACATTTTGTTCGCTCATACTTGTTTCAGCGACAACAACACCGGTGCTAAAAAGTATGATCGTCACAAAACCGGCAATCAGTCCTGCACGCATTGTTGGCTCCGGGATTTTCCCTCGCAGAGTTCAACGCCGATGCGGGCTACATAGTTCACGAGTGAGCTGCTTATGGCTTCGGCCGCGCCGCAGAACTAAACTCCTGCCAAAAGAATCAGCGGGACCGGCTGCCTCAGCACGCTAGGGGGGAATAGCGCGCCGATCCGCTGAAGCACAACGCATTCAGACCTACTCGTTCCCAGCCAATTACTTTAGGCGTGAGAGAAATCGGTCGATATTCTTCTTGGCTTCGGTCACCGCATCTTCCTTGCGTGATGCCAGCGTGCTCAGCGTCGAGCGCGGCAAGATGGGAAGATCAGCACGTGTCGGATATACGCCCGTACACCAACTCGACCACTGCCATAAGGGCACGATGTCGTACCCGCGATATCGGTATGTGTCCGTCGTGGTCATCTGAGTGGGCCTCTCAAAAAATGGTAGGCCCCCGATTTAGCGTTAACGCCCTCGCTGAGACTAAGTTCATTTTCTTCCGGGATGTTTTTCCCAGTGGCTGCTTGTGGCACATAGCGGACGTACAACTCGCGCTGATGAATGTCCGCTTTGAGGGGAATAACGGACATGATGCGGACGTGACGCGATGTCGGCTAATGACCCAAAGCGGACAATCCGAGCGTCCTCATATGGCTTTCACAGCTCCCTCGCGGGCGAGAGCGTTCAATCCTATCGACTACGAACTCGCGGCGGACCGTACAAGATATCGTGATGATTTCTTTCCTCGGTTCCGACGGACCTTTGGCCACGCTTGCGAAGCTGTGATCTGTTAGGTCGTGGGGTCTTGGTTGCGGCGTTGTGGCACTGGAACGCAAAGCCCCGGCGCGCGTAAGTTCGCGTGCCCGGGGGATGCTAACTCCTAACGGATGGGAGAGCGTCATGAAACCTTCTCCTCGGAATATTGGGCACATTAACTCGAGACGGAAAATCGGCGGCCCCGAGGTCGATCGCCGGGGAGCCCTTGAATGCATGATCTGGGCCGGGACCGGCGTCTTATGGACGCTGTCGGGAGGGGTGCCGAAATCCTTGGGCCTGCTCGGCGATGCGCTCGCCGCAGAGGCTTCAGCCTTCACCTTTGCGCATATCAGCGACAGCCATATCGGCTTCAATAAACCGGCCAATCCGGATGCGCTCGGCACGCTTCGCGAGGCCATCGGCAAGGTCAAGGAACTTAAGACGCACCCGGCCTTCATGATCCATACCGGCGATATCACCCATCTCTCCAAGCCCGACGAATTCGACAATGCCGACCAGCTAATCGGTGAGGCCAAGCTCGACGTTCACTACGTTCCCGGCGAGCATGACGTCATCGACGAGGGCCTGGGCAAGGCCTATCTCGCGCGTTACGGCAAGGGCACCAAGGGCGCGGGTTGGTACAGCTTCGACGATCACGGCGTTCACTTCATTGGCCTCGTCAACGTGATCGACCTCAAGGCCGGCGGCCTTGGACGGCTCGGGCCCGACCAACTCGCCTGGCTCGCCGACGATATCAAGGACAAATCGGACTCTACGCCCATCGTCGTCCTCGCCCATATCCCGCTCTGGACGGTCTACGCCGACTGGGGTTGGGGCACGGACGACGGATTGCAGGCCCTCAATCTCTTAAAACGGTTTGGCTCGGTGACGGTGCTGAATGGGCACATTCACCAAATCGTGCAGAAGGTCGAAGGCAACATGACTTTCCACACCGCGCGATCGACAGGCTTCCCGCAGCCCGCTCCGGGGACTGCGCCATCGCCCGGACCGATGACGGTGCCGGCCGAGCAGCTCCGCTCGTTGCTCGGCATCGCAAGCGTCGAGGTGCGCACCGGCGACAAGCTGCTCGCCATCACCGACACGCCGCTTGCCGGCTGATCTCCGTCTCAATCAGGAACGGAAGCAGATGACATGATCAGATCGCATTCAGACTTTCTTGCCGCGCGCTCGATCCGAGCGGGCGGGGTTCGCGCTCTGGTGCTGACCTTGGCGGGTCTTGTAGCAATTCTCGGATTGGGCTTGGTTATAAGCGACGGCCGGGCACTGGCCGACGACGCGACCATAAAGATCGCCAACTTCACCTTCGACCCGCCAACCTTGACGGTCAAGGCCGGCACCACGGTGACCTGGGTCAATGCTGACGACATCCCGCATTTGGTGACGGAAAAGGACGGCAAGTTCCACTCAAGCGCCCTCGACACCAATGACAAGTTTTCGCAGACGTTCTCGACCGCAGGTACGGTCGAGTATTACTGCGCAATCCATCCGAAAATGACGGGAAAGATCGTCATCACGCCTTAAAAAGCGCCAGCCCGTCTGCGCCATGCGCTTGACAACCCCGGCTATCGGCGACGAGCCGGTTGACAGTAAGGCTCTCTACCGCGCGATTGCTAAGCCAGACACGGTCTAGGTGATGGTCGCCAGAATGTCCGCTTGTGGCACAAAGCAGACATCGATTTCGACGCTGAACGTGTCCGCTTTCGGGGGCAAAGCGGACATCTCTGATCCGCTCGCCGATGTCCGCTAATGACCCTTAGCGGACATTCCAACGCATGTGCTGCTTGGTTGAGATCCGTGGCGGAGTAGCTAGGACGAGCGCCGTTTTTTGCGCCTCGGTATCATCTTCGCCCACTTGGCTGCTCGATGCTTCTTTTCTTGCACAATCTCAGGCGGCTCATCGAACCCGGCACGGCTGCTGTAGAACACCAAGGCCATAAGGCCGCCGCCAACAAGAATCGTAAAGAAGACACCGAGACCCAACATGAGCCAGCCCCATGCAGGCATAACGACGTCGCCTGCTGATACCCACCCGTAATGCGCGACAAACACGGCTCCAGCCAAGAACGCGAGTAGAACAATTATTACTAGTGCGACTCGCATCGGTGTTGGCTCCTTTCGGAGGGTGGGACCAAATATAAGTCCCCATCGACGACCTAAGGTCCAACAAAAGGCCGCCCGGATGAAGGCAAATTGAGCTACGTCCGCTATCTAGCAAATCCTCGGCAGTGATGACGAGCGCTCAGTCGATAATGACGACGACGCCCGGTGGTTCGCCCAGCGCTGCCACCGTTCGTTCGGCAGCCCGGTCGATGTGAACCCGGGGTTCCTTGGGTGGTTGCTGCTCGTTATACGTGCCCGGTCCGTAGAATTGTCCATAGCGCAGTACAACACCGCCTTCGGCGAGAACGGAACGTTCCAGTTCTGCTACAGCTTGGGCATCGGGCCCATCGGGTAATTGCCAGGCGACGCTTTGAGCCAGGATTTTCGGCGACCCGCTCCGCCGCGCGGCCTCGATCAAATTCCGGGTTCCCTCGGTTCGGATGCGAGCGTTCAGATCTGCGAGTTCACCGATCTGCGCCGCATCATCCGGCAGATCGGTCAGCTCGTTCAGCACGACGTCCGGTTTGAAGTCACGAACCGCCTTGATAAGTGCCTCCCGGTCGAAGACATCACAAAGAATCGGTTCGGCACCGAGATGACTCAGTAATTCCGTTTTGCTGGGCGAGCGCGTCATGCCGCCGACCACGTGCCCGGCCTGAACCAACCGGGGAATCAGCCGCTGCCCAATCACGCCGGAGGCGCCGGCAAGAAATATTCTCACACCATTTCTCCTCCCGGTGAGCGGCGGTCAGGACTCCACTCTTGCCGACCGCCTGTGCCCACTCGCCGTCGAAACTCGAGCGGGCTTGATAGGCACGCCATTTCCTATGACTTCGTGAGAGGTATTACTTTTCGCCGCCCCCCAGAAGCACAGTTGGCGGAGTACCCTTCGCTTTCACGTAAAAGACGAGCAGTTTCGCGGGTTGGGTATCACTGGCATTGCGGCTCACGATGTGTACATCCGTGGGCAATTCGTAAAAGACTTCGCCGGCGTGAACCGTCTGGGGACTACCACCCTTCACTTGAGTAATGATGCTTCCTTCTAACACGTACACAAAGAGATCTGCGTTATGTCGATGTGGCTGGGAGACCTCGCCGGGAGCGAAGTCGACGGTTTCGACCATGCCTTCCTTTCCGGGCACATCGGGAAGATCTTTGGTCATCAGACGTGTGACTTTTCCGACTGGCAACGCTAGCACGCTGCCAAACGCCAGTACGCTGCTAAACGCTAGCAATAGAGACAATACCAGCTTGTTCATTTTCTACTCCTTTCAACGAGGACTTCCTCTGGGCTTCGTCCTGTTCGATTTGAACGAGCCACTCGAAGCGTTCTCGGCGCCGCTGCTTACCAATCTCGATTTATGAGTACACGGCCTTGACAGATGCCGCGCCACGCCGCGAACGAGATTAAACAGGCCGGTATCGGGAAGCGACTCGGATCAGGAGGCTCAAGCGGTTAGCCAGAAAAAAGCATGAGAAGTAGCTACGCACAATGTCAGCGCGAGTGCACCAACGCTCACGATCAACACCGCGAGCAGTTGACGTTTGGATGTTCCGTCATACGCGTGTTCGCCCCAACCCTCAAAAGGTGTTGGAGCGACGAATAACTGCAACATCGAAATTACCGTGTTCGACTTAGCCAATCACCATGCGCGGTGACTGCACTCTTCCAACATCCGAGACCTTCGTCCTCAGAACCCAAGGTAATCACGCCGTTGCAATGATAGGCAAGCGCAGCTCGTTCACCGCCTGTCGAATAACGAGCACCGCGCCTTGCAAGGCAAGGATCGCCATGATCACGGCCACAATAACGTCAGGCCAGCCTGTGCCGGTGCCTAACACGCCCAGAGCAGCGAGCAGAACCGCAAGATTGCCGATCACGTCGTTGCGAGTGCAAATCCATGCTGAGCGCATGTTTGCATCGCCGCTTCTGTAAGCCCACAAGAGGCCGAACGAGGCTGCATTGGCGAGCAGCGCTGCAAATCCCACGGCTCCCATCGTGAAAGCGTGCGGCAGCGTGCCGTGCCAGGCATGCCAACCTGTGATAGCCAGCACCCACACGCCGAACACGGCCATCGTAGCCCCCTTCAAGAAGGCTGCCATTGCACGGTAACGCAGCGCCATGCCGACCACAAAGAGACTGATTGCGTAATTTCCGGCGTCACCGAGAAAGTCTAGGGCGTCTGCCTGCAGGGAGGCGGAACCCGCTGCCAGGCCCGCTATGACCTCAACGGCGAACATCGCGGCGTTGATGGTGAGTACCGCCCAAAGCACGCGGCGAAATTGCGCGTCCCCGCGATGCAGATCGGATGAATGGTTACAGCAGGAGGCGCTCATGGGCCCAATATAGGCATCACGAGAGGACTATCGCGAGTCCTGGCCTTTCTGTCGCCCGCGTAGCCCGAAATGTAGCCTAGGCTCGTAAATCACCCGCAACACCTTAAGCAAAGCCAAGTCGGAACGGAGAGGCTTCCTTCCCACCCTCGTCTCTCTCTGCATGGCGGAACACACCACCGGAGGATGGAAGTTCCAAAAAGTTTACACGATCCACCCCAGCTCGCGCGCCCTAAGGTGCGCAAGCTCCCAGGCTTGCGCCAGAAACTCCTCGGCCGTCATCCCAGCGTCGCCATCTTGCTGCGTGGGAAATGATTGGACGTCGAGATAGAGTTGGGGATCGTTTGGCAGCTTGTAGTACGTGACGGCGAAACGGGTATGTGGCAAGGTCACGACGATCTCGCCATCGCGCATCGGCGAGCGTCCTACGGCGCAGTTCTTGCTGGCCGAAGCCGAGCCTCCCGCGCTCATTCCGATGCAAATTTCCTCCCTTTGTGCTGGAACGCACAAAGAAGCTATCTGTTTGACTAAAGGAAGCACTGCCAGAAAGCTGTAGGGACACCATGGCCCAATGTTCGTCTCCGCGGCGCCACCGCGCCCTGATTGTCGAGGATGAATTGATGATCGCCCTCGACTTAGAAGATGCCATGTCGGCTCTCGGCTTTGACATTTGCGGCCTAGCGTCAACCGCCGACACAGCCCGTTCGCTCGCCATGGACCATCAGCCCGACGTTGTTCTGATGGACGTTAATCTCGATGGCGGCCGCGAGGGGATTGAGGCCGGCAGGTGGCTTCGAGAGGTATGCGATGTGCCCATCGTATTTGTCACCGGTTACTGTGATGAGGGTACCATCGAGCGCATCCATGAGCAGGTGCCGGGAGCGCCTGTCCTAGCAAAGCCGGTCTACCCGCAGGTCCTTGCCGATGCCGTGGCGGCTGTGGTCTAGGCACTAACACTGATCCGTAAAAAGGCGCTGGCCGAAGCCGACGCCCCGGTAACTACCGGGCTGACATGAAGAAGCCCCGGCGCAGGGAAATTATCCGGGGCTTCATAACTTTTTTCTGGACCGGGGTTCCGAATGGCTACGGGGGAAGCCCCGCGGTCCGCCTCGAAAACGTCGTCCGTGGCGACCGGTTCCATTGAGAAGAAGCGAAATCCAGAGCCTGTGGCATGCCTGCCACTCACGAAAAGAAGCCCCGGTGCTTTCGCGCCGGGGCTCTTAGCATCCGAACGCTGGCTCAACGAGAACCAGCCGTATTGAGTTAGCACAAATGGCGCGTTGCGAATGTGGCACCGTTGCCACCGCGCACAGGAAAAAGGGCGTCGACCGAAGCCGACACCCCCAGCCGTCGGATCAGTGCGTCTTTACCGCCTCCGCTACAGCAAGGCTGAGATTGAAGCCGCGCGCAATCTCTTCGTCGGTTGCTTCCGGCCAGTGCCTCCGCAAAGCATCCATGTAAGCGGCATCGTTGTCATCCGTGTCCGCGTCTATAGCATCGTCATTCTTGCCAGATACGACCCACCCCGCCATCTCCCGGACCAGTGGCGACTCGTCTGCGAAGGTGTCGATCAGCGCCAGCATCCTCGCCCTTGTTGTCATTTCAGAACGCGCCCACAGATAGCCCTACAATGGGCAAAGCGGTGACGCCGGCTAAGGCGCCCTTTTTATCGGTTGTCTCGCTGCGAAATGCGCAGACCCAGCAAAGAGCCGAGCGCGGCTCAGCTGAGCCGGACTTGAACCCGTAATCTCCTGCAACCATGGCATGGGTGCTCCCGCATCACTCTGTCCTGCACCATTTTTCTTCCTGTGGATTGCGCGATCGTTTCGTCATCCCCGCGGAGAACTCTATTGTAGACTTCTGCGGCTCTGGTTCCAGCGTGGTCGCCTCCCTAGACCGGGCCCGCTTTTTTGTTGTCGCCTCAAACCAAGTCAGCAGGGAGGATCAATGGAATGGCTGGCGAAGGTGGCGAAATGGTCCACAACCTAGAGACAGCCCAAAGTGAGGCTTCTTGTACCGCAACAGGTTCACCTGCAGCAGCACCTTCATGTTATCGCGTATCGGTCGTATCGGGTTCGCTTGAAGTCTCAGCACGCTTGAAAAATGCTGACGACTTGGAACTCCTCCTGAAGGTTTTAGAAGCGAATAAGGCCCTTTTCGCGAAGACGGACCGAGTAGCTACGGACCTTGTCGTGAAGGTAACCAAGACCTCGTCGAAAGTGGACCGATCAGAGACCGAGGCTTGCGCGAAGGCGGACGGATCAGGGACAAACGCGAACCGATTGACCCAGATCTTGACGCCTTAGAGAACTCAGGTGATGCCTCTCAGAAGCTGACCATAGGGTCACTACTTGGCGCGGTGTCGAGTTCTGCAGTGGTAGCCTCGGCTTCGGTCGGCGCCCTTTTTCCTGTGCGCGGTGGCAACGGTGCCACATTCGCAACGCGCCATTTGTGCTAACTCAATACGGCTGGTTCTCGTTGAGCCAGCGTTCGGATGCTAAGAGCCCCGGCGCGGAAGCACCGGGGCTTCTTTTCGTGAGTGGCAGGCATGCCACAGGCTCTGGATTTCGCTTCTTCTCAATGGAACCGGTCGCCACGGACGACGTTTTCGAGGCGGACCGCGGGGCTTCCCCCGTAGCCATTCGGAACCCCGGTCCAGAAAAAAGTTATGAAGCCCCGGATAATTTCCCTGCGCCGGGGCTTCTTCATGTCAGCCCGGTAGTTACCGGCGGCTTCGGTCGGCGCCCTTTTTGTTTCACGCGTGGCAAAAATCACAGTGTCAGGATCGCGACGACTCTACTGTCGCAAAGCTGGCTCTGGTTTGAGCCAGTGTCTTCCCTCTTTCCCCCCGGAGCCCTGGTGCCTGGTCGGGCATCAGGGCTTTTTAGGAGCCTTAAGCCGGCTAGGACTTCGCCATTGCATTCTTAATCATGCCTGCGATCACCGTGAGTATCGCACCGCCGACGCTGCCACCGACCAATTGGCCTACGACAACTTTCCAATCGACTGCGCCCGCAGCCGCCGCAAGTGCCGGAACGAGCGCACCAAGAATTTGCCCGCCACCAACGCCTCCAAGAGCGCCAGCAATGGTATTCCCGGCTGTACCCAAATTGACATTCTCCATGCTGGCAGCAGCCGCATTTATAGACGGTTTCGGCGACAGCGCTGGATGACTAGCACCATCCTGACCCAGCGCACGCGCTACCACTTTTGATTACCGAGAAGGACGGTTATCGGAACGCACGTCTATTACACAGACCCTCCGTGCGTTTGGGTATGATCCGAGAGACTACTGCGGCACTCCTGACGGTGATGAGCTTGGACCAGGAGGCCCGGCGGGTCCTGCAGGACCAGGTGGTCCAGCTTCTCCCTTCTCGCCTTTTTCTCCAGGTCGCCTTTGGGTCCCGGTTCGCCCTTCTCGCCCTGTGGTCCGGTATCGCCTTTCTCACCCTTTGCGTCCCTGAGCTCCCAGCCGGGCCTGGAAGGCCTTGTGGACCTTGCTCTCCCTTCACGGGCGTCTGAGAGACCTTAGCGGCGGTTACGAGCGTAGGGGCGATAGCGGTGCCAACCATTCGTAAGCCGGCCACGAAACATACTGCACTCAGAACAGCAGCAATCAGGGCGAGCCACCACCCGATGGGCGCTGCAGGCGCGCGTTCAGGCGCCCAAAGCCTGACCGTTCGCCGAAGGTAGGCAAAAAACATACTTGCCAGCGCCGCGGCAACCCCAGCCCCAAAGACCACCATTGCGGCCGCTACCTTCGGTGCATTTCCCACCTGAGGGTGGAGGCGCAGGAAATTGCTTAGGAGGATAAGTGCTGCGATTCCGTTCAGTATGACGAGAAAGGCCACACCGCGGCTTGCGTATCGATTGCGCTGTCTTTCCAGGAAGAGCGGATCAATGCGGACGATGTCGACTTCTTCTCGGTAGTCGGGCGGGGGTTCTACTGTCATCGCGGACCTCACGAAAAACCAATAGTTCGGCTTTCAGTCACAGCGATCGTCGCTCGGCTTTGATGGCCAGATGCAAACTTTAACATAAGTCTTGCCGGTCGGACGGTCCGCGTTCAGTGCCAGGTATTGCTGACCGTTGATGGCTTGAAGGTTCGAACCTTTCTTTCCTGACTCCTCACCAGAATTGGTGTCCGTCACCGTCCATCCCGCCGCGGGCAGTAGCTGCTTATAGAATGAGACAACGTCCTCCGGGGTGGCAGAGGTCAGGTAAGTCGATTGCTGTCCGCCGGCTGATACGGCGCGTCTTCCTAACGGTCTACTATGGGGAGGTGGCGCCACACTGGTTAGCGCGCCGCCAGTTTCAGTCGTGGCTTGCGCATTCGTGCAGAACGCAATTGCTAACGCACAAGTCGCCAAACCGCAGCTGCAACGGATGGTATGCCTCACCAGGCCGCTGATTGCAAAGACCAGTGCACAGCCGTCTGCTAGCCCAAAACACGCAACATGACGCAACATGGCTATGGATTGGCGTAATATTTCAATGGCTTACAGGATGCAGTCGGATATGATATCCGCTATGCATTCGCTGAAATATCGGCGACAAGGTTCATTTGCGACCGGAAATCCTGGCATGTCGACCACCGGGGGGAGATCCGCTGCAGCGCAGCGTGGAGGTAATTGGGATGGTACGACCCAGTTCAAGCGTGCCATCGACATGACCGACGACGAGCTTGCTGCCATCGTAGCCAAGGCTAGGCTCACAGTGGTGAAGTGAATAATATCAATTGATTAGCTATGACCAGCCCACCAGTCTCAAGTTGTCTACAATTTGAGATACGCAACGGATGGTATGCCTCACCAGGCCGCTAATTGAACAGACAAGGTTCATTCGCGGCCAGAATCAACGCAAATGCTGATGACGGGGGAGACCCGCGCCACAGAAAACGGGACTCCAATGTTGGAGGTTCCGTGGTGGTCACGGCCCGTTACAGCCTTTCGGCTGAAGCTCGTAAAATTGTCGATCTTCACCTGTAGCGCCCGCACCTTGTCGTTTAAGCAGGCGATATCGTAAGCATATTGCTTACACGCTGCGTTCCTCGCCTCGATCTCGCGCGTCAGGCGCTCGATCCGCTCCTTCATGTCTCTTTCGAGCTCCGTCATTCGTCATCAGCTTGCCTTCCACGCGACGGCCCGACACGGCCAAAATCACTTGGCTCGTTCCTCAATTCGGCGTTCACTTGCCGAATCAGCACGTCCACCCGGTTAATGAGCAAGCCCCTAAAGTTGGCACCGGAATTGGCACCCGGACGCAGCCCTTAGAAACCGCCAACGAAACAAATGCCGCTCATTTCCTATGGAATGGGCGGTATTTGTTTGTCTTAGATAGTGCCAGAAACACCTTCGCTCACGCTCCGATGGAACGTACGCATAACCAATCGTCCCCCAACTGGTGAGAGATGACCCCCCGCCCCAACTATCAACGGAGACGATGGTGCGATATCAGAGTGAGGAAATCGTAAACGCCCGTTTCGCCGCGCCAGAGCGACGGCCATTGGAAACAAAAATCAACAAAGCCAGGAAGGGGAAACCGCGCGCCCAGGCGTCTGCCAGAGCGCACGTAGAAGATGATGTCGATGGTTGCGACAAAATCCTCAGCAGTGAAGCCACGCCCGACATAGCACTGCCGCCCGCAAAGGGCGGTGTAGGACCAAGACGCCGACAAAGCCCTAAACGAGTGACATGATTTTGGGGGAGCGACGGTACCGTCGCTGATCCGACAATTGCCCTTTTCGCTAACCTGGTTGCCGCGTGTCCTGTTGGACGCCGGCCTCAAAGTCGCTGAACAGCCTGGTTGGCGGAACCGTGGGCGTGGCGATGTTGGAGCTATCAAAGGCGTCATCTGTCATCACACAGCGGGGCCACTGAGCGGCAATATGCCAAGTCTAGGAATAGTCACCAACGGACGATCAGATCTTCCCGGACCTCTCGCCCAGCTTTGTTTGGGACGAGACGGCACGATGTACGTAGTGGCAGCCGGCCGATGTAACCACGCGGGAACTGGCAATTGGCAGGGCTTCACGCGCGGCAACACGAATTTCATTGGGATCGAGGCTGAGAACACGGGGTTCACGAGAGGACCGAAAGCTGATCCTTGGCCGGCGATTTAGATGGATGCCTATCGCCGAGGCGTCGCGGCGATACTGAAGAAAGTGAAAGCCAATGCGATCATGGCCTGCGGGCATAAGGAATATGCCCTGCCGGTAGGTCGTAAGATTGATCCAACCTTCGACATGAACGACTTTCGCCTGCAGGTGGCCGCGATAATGGCCGGCGTTGCGCCACTTCCATCTGTGATTCCCCCAATAGACGCCGCGGGTCGCATTACACTACGACGAGGCGTAAGGGGTGACCTAGTCAAGCAAGTGCAGACGCAGGTTGGCGTCGCCGCCAGTGGCAATTTCGACGCAGGCGCTGAAGCCGCGGTCAGGCGTTTTCAGCGTGACCACGGACTGGTTCCGGACGGCATCGTCGGTCCTCGAACATGGGCTACGCTTTCTGGCTAGACGTCCTCCGTCGATATCTGCTTTGGGTCATAACGCCCGCGTCATGTCCGATCTTCCCCTAAAAGCAGACATTCGTCAGCGCGAGTGGCACGTCCGCTTAGTGCTAAATAGCCGACATCGGCAAGCAAATCGGCCTCCGTGATTGGAGGTCAATCAGCGCACGGCGGCGACGTGCCGAGCGTAGATCCAACCCTTCTCCGAAGTCGTGGGGTCGGTCACCTGCACCCAACGATTTTTGCGCCCTATCACTCGGAGTTTGGCGTCCTTTGCCACCACGCCGATAGCTGGCGCTGAGCGGGTAGGTCTTGTCCGAAGATTGACGGAGGTCAACGTGATCCAGTTCGCATCATCCTTCGCGGTTGGTGCGGGACGCCTCGATGGTAATGGGACAGGATCTTCCGGCGGCGTCGTTGCGGGGTCTAAGTTCGCGAGAGTCCCCTCAGCGCCCGTTTCCCCCACCGCTTGGGCACGCTCGTCTGAGACTTGCGCTTCGGCGAGCTCGGTTTTGATACTATTAGAGGCAGGGATGTTTGCCGCGGAATTTGCCGTCATCTTGAGGACCGATGGTAATGGGACAGGATCTTCCGGCGGCGTCGTTGCAGCGTCTAGGTTCGCGAGAAGAGTCCCCTCAGCACCCCTTTCCTCAAGCCCTGGGGTACGCTGCTCTGAGACTTGCGCCTGTGTTGGCTCGCTTTTGATATTGGAAGCGCCGATGTTTGCCGCGGAATTTGCCGCTATCTTGAGGAGCGTCGCCGCGTCCGCGAGGATGGCGCCATCGCTCGCGACGAGCTGGATAATGAGCTTGGCCTCGCCACTGGCGGTGCTGGGCAGAACGAGATGCAAATCGCCGATTTCGTCGGGTTTCAAGTTCCATTCCGTTTCGTCATAGGCCCGTCCCGATGACAACCTGCTGCCTCGTGGCAGTCCCTTTATGGCGATGATGCTGCGGGCAGGCACTCCATCAGTACCGTCGAGCGCAATTGGGAAAGTTATGTCTCCGCCAGCGGTTGCTTCCAGCATGGCAGGCGATGAGAGGACTGGGGAGGCAACCGCGGATTGGGCCGCCGGTCCGGAGCTTTCGTTGGGCGGATGCTTCGCGGGCGACCAGGGCGCATCGATGACGCCGAGCCAGAAAATTGCTCCAAGGATCAGGTTTGGAATCAGCGCGACAAGGATGAGAGCCGCGACTAGCGTGCGTATCCACGAGGTCAGCAGCCGCTGGTCAGCAGAGTGCTCTGGTATCCATGCTTCTGTCGGCTTCTCGTCCGTGTGGAAGTGGTTCTTCGTACCCACACTGACCTGTGTGACGTAGCAAGTTGCCTCCGCCTTCAAGGATCGCGTGGCTCTTGATGATACAATGTTATTAGCAGGACCCAGCTTGATCATCCCAAATTACCGCGGCGCTTTCTGCCCTACTAGGGAAGCGATAACCAGGGAAGGCGCTGCCACCAGGACGGTTTCGGCGGCTGCTCGGCTGCCTGCGGCTTTTGCGCTGTAGGCTGGCGCTTCAGCTTGGGTCTCCGTGTCACGGCGGAAGGCATCACCGGAGAGACCGGTGCGACGGCTGCAGCCGCAGTCGGCGCCACAGAATATCCCATCATCAGCATCTTGCTGGAGACGGTCTCACCGGAGAATAACGATGCGTCTGTGTTCGCCTCGGTCAGGTCGGGGCTTGAGAGGTCGGCTTGAGACCCAGGCGTCGACAGCGACCTCGGCAGCTTAGGCACGACTGACACGCTCGTTGGGGCGGCCGGGGCAAGCGGCATCTCCGTATTGGCCAAAACTTCTTTTTGGGAAAAATTGCCTGAATGGTCGGGCAACGAGGCACGAGAGCAGATCTCTACGGCGATGAGCGCCGCAGCGAGAAATCCAAGAGTTCTGAGGACGTCAGAACCGACCGCGGACCTAAGATGCGTCTGGAGCAAATCAAGAGACCTACGCCACACTGGTCAATCCTGCCAGGACGCGATGTCCGCGCGTTTTGCCATGGCGCCTGATTCGAAGCGTAGAAGCTTAAATTTCGATTAAAGGTTGCGGTTTCGTGATTCTGTTGGCGGGTCACTCGATCCTCGTTGCCGGCAACGTCCTTCGCGGGAGTGCAGGGTCAAGACCGGCGGCTCGACTTGACGAGCACGAGTGAGACATTGTTTGCCGGCATATCCACAATCTCGCGCAGTTCGGCCACGCGAACAATGTCGTCTACGTCACGTACACCCCAACGTGGGTCGCGCTGCTTGAGGTCTCTTCCGAGGGCCTCTCGTGCGGTAACAATCTCGTGCATGTCCAGCCATCGATGCGAAATGCCGCACGCGTGGTCGCAATACCTTCATGCGAGCCGTTTACGGAGCGCCGCTGTGTGACTGACAGCGAAGGACGAACATGATCTCAAAGCTCAAATACATCCTCGACCCGCTAGATCGCGAGGTTCCTGATCATGCTTTTGATGAGGCGTGGGCTGCAGTCCACGCAAAAGGCCATGCATTGATTGAATCAGGTAGCGATGAGGAACTGGAAGCGCTGCTTCGTCGCGAATTAATGGAAATCGCTAGCTTTAATGGCTTGGATGAGCAAATCGTTCAAAAAATTCTTTCCGATAGTGAGCTCGATCTCTAAGCCAGGAATCGGCATAGGTCTGTTAGTGAGCAAGATTGCCAGGGTTGGAATGCCTATGATGACTTAAATGCCTATGACAAAGACTTTGCGTGTTATCGTATTTCGCGAAGAACGCCCATTCACCTCGATGGTGTTCAATGTGGGCGACGTGACTTGCAGGCACCGTTTTCCCTTCGGTGGCACATTTTCGACAATTGGGTTCCTCGACGAGCCTGTGCCTTTTGATGGTCTTCCAGATTGGTGACTTGTACCACGCGCGCCATGGACACTCCGCTTTGCGACTGTTGTGCTCGCGATGATCTGAGAGATTGATGTTGTGCCGATCCAAAACAGTCCACCTTCTTCTTCCCTGGTCTGAGCTGAGTCGTGGGCTGAGAGGCCAAAAATTAGTCGGCTTCAGCTGTGTTGAGCCCGGTTAAGGTGCAAGCCAGCCTAGCGCCTTCGCTTTGGCGTGGGCGGCCTTCCAGGCTTCCGTGAGGAACTTCAACGCCTTTGCATCGGGATCGCCTCGCATCGAGCAAAGCGCTTCCAGCACAGGCTCATTAAGCACTCGAAGGTATGTCACGCAAAGTCCGGTTCCTGGCTTGGTGACGATAATGTCCTGGTGACGCACTTCGGCTCAAGTGCGCACGCCGACGTGAAGACCAATGCGAAGCCCGTCGCAAAGGTTAGTCCCAAGACCCACACAATTATCCGTACTCATTTCATCGAAATTTGAGACCGTTCATGGCTTGGTTCGGACGGTGCGCGGGTAAGGCTACCTTCAGCACCACTGACACCACGCAGTTCCTGAGCGCGCACATGATAAGCAGTCACGAGCGCATGCATGCCATGCATTTTATAAGGGTGGTGGGACAAGGTTCATTTGCGCTGTTGATTTGGCGAAAGCTATCTACCGGGGGGAGATCCGGCGCAGAAAACGGGACTCCGATGTTGGAGGGATGTTGAGCTTTGGGGGGACATCGCTGCCTCCGCGGTTGCAAGCGGGAGCGCGATCGATGTTACTCTCTCAGCCATCGGCGCCTGTGACTGTCGGCCGGTGATGATTAAGCGTGCGCCTTTCGGAAGCGAATAGCTAGTCTTTTGAATTTCAAGTTGGCGAGCGCTAGGTGCCGCAAGTGGGTCAGGTGCCACCGACTGATCCCCCGCAGTTACTTCATGCGGGCTCGCATTTCCCCGTCTGGGTTGCCGAACTCTCTCTCCGCCCACGGTGTCTCACCGCCAATGGGAACCCGTCTCGTGGCTCGCAGCTTGTAATAGGCGGTGCGCAGCCGCCCCCAAGCTTCCTTCGCAATCTCGCGGTTAACGGGCCGCTCGTGGCAATCGACCCCCAGTTCCAAAAGATAGTTGAAATAATCGCGGCCGCATGAAAACGCGACCTCCCAAATTCGCGCCTGTTCGTCGTCGGAAAGCTGCCGAGGCGCGGCACGTCTCTTAGCCATTTGCTCGCTCCTATCTATTGCCAGTCAGAGGTAGTGGTGCAACCCGCAGTCCACTGCGGTCGGATGCCACTGGGGCGACTTCGCATCTCTCGCATATATCTGAATCTGTCACTTTCATGGGTCTCCAGTCGGGCGTCGGCTTCGGCCGGCAAGGGGCGCAGCCGACCGCCGTAAAGAAGAAACCCCGCACGGGGGAGCGGGGCTTCTATAAGTTCCTTTTGGGGGGAACTGTGATGGGAGGGACTCCCGTCACAGAGCGGACGACACCAACTTGGACTGATTTTTTACTGAAATTTTTGTCTCAGCGCTAAAAGGGGCGCCGCCGACTCTCACTCTGCATATGGTCAACAGACATGAGAAGTACAATGGTGCAAAATGCCAAGCGCGGCCTTGGTAGGGTCACATGAGGGGCGCATACTTGATAATCACCAGTAAGGGCACTGCCACAGGCACTGGTGGCTGAGAGAGTTAAATCGCGCTCCCGCCTGCAAAGGAGGGACCCACAATGACCTCTCAAAACCCCCGACCGGACATATACGATCCTAAGACGCTTGGAGTGATGGACCACGCGTTCGCCGCCATTTGGAACCAGGTAAGGGCGGATGACCCCTTCCGCAATTATGCCCACGATTGCGAGTTGAGACTTGCCATAGGGCAAAAGCTTCTGAACCTAGTGGCGGATGGAGTGACCGATCCTATTCGGCTTCGATGGCTCACAGTAGAGAGCCTGCTTTTCCCACGTCACTGAAAGTCTCTAGCCAACGAAGCTCAGCGTGATCCTTGCTCCCGTTTGGCAGGCAGCGAACGGCATGGCGCGTGAACTGGGCTGGATCGTCTAGGACCGGCATAGCGGCCACTAATGCGGCGGCTTGAAATCGAAGTTTTCGAGCAGTCGCCCCGGCAGGCGACAACCTTGACCATCGACCTTGGCGTTCAAGTTTGCGGCTACTGATTGATGGTCGCATGTGCAGCTTCGGGGTGCGGCTGATATGATGCTAGTTAGCGAGGCTCTCATCGAGGATTGTCTCGTGGCGAATAGATTGTCCCAACGACAGCGGGCATTTGAGGTTTTGCTCGCTGATCTCTCCTCCCGGTTCGCAAATGTTCCTAACGATGCGGTCGAGAGCCAAATCGAAATTGCGTTGAGACAACTTATTGCATTCTTCGGTTTCGACCGCAGCTCCTTTGCCGAATTTGATGCCGAGGGGCGGCTTAATGTCTTGTGCTCTGTATCGGTCAAGGGGGTCGAGCCCTTTCCGCTCGGTCCAACGCCGTCGTTCTTGGGCTGGTATGTCCGGGAGGCTCGGTCGGGAAAAATGATCGTGCTGCGATCGGTCGAAGACCTTCCGCCAGAGGCAACAGCCACATCGGAATATCTTCGTCAGTCCGGTCTGCGCTCCCACCTAGGAATCCCAATCCGTGTCGGTGGCCACATCATTGCTGGTATCGGCTTTGCCTCGTTCACCAAGAGGCAAGAGTGGGTCAAGGGCCTCATCACTCGGCTCAAGCTTTTGGGTGAGGTGTTCGTATTGGCGCTTGCACGTAAGCGCGCCGACGAGAACCTTGCCGCCGCCCTTGCGGAAATCAAGCGGCTAAAGGTGGAAAAGCCAACTCTTCCAAGCAAGGAAGCTCTGTGTTCAGATTTCGGCTTAACCCCGGCCGAGGCCAATATCACACTCGGCATCGCTCGTGGTGGGACGTTAGCTTCTATTGCCACCGTCCGTGGCAGCACCATCGCAACCGCGAGAACACAATTGAAATCTGTCTTCTCAAAGTTGGGGGCACATCGCCAATCACAGCTCGTGGCGCTGCTCAGCAGAAAATTATTTTAGTTTTATAGATGCCGAGGAGCTCAGCGACGTAGGGGTTAAAATCTCGGAATTGAGCGAACGCAAGATCGCAGCCGAGGTGCCATCCTTCGAGCTGACGCCGCCCGGTCCAGACCGGCGACGAATGTTGGCCAGAGGCAATCAACAGCGAGCAGAGTTATTTCGCCATATACCTCATTCGGGGGTCGCAGCCGCTTGTCGTTCAATGTAACGATGTGAATCAAAGCCCTCGCGCTTCGACGCAGAGCTGCTGGCCTCAAAAGGCGAACTAAAAACTCCGCCCTCCAGCCCACCCTCAAGACGGCCCTGAGACCTCACAAGATCTCGAGACCCAAAAGGAGATCTACGATGTTATCGCTCACTCGCATAAAGTTGTTAAGCTTCGCCGCGGCGGGCGGCCTCGTCGCCCTCACCGCCGCTAGTGCTTCCGCCCGTTCCGAAGAACGCCCGGTCCGTTTAGGGCCGGTCGGGCCTAATGAGCCCATTATCACAACGGTTGGCAACAAAAACATCATCGCCTTCTACGTGCCAGGCGATGGCCACTGCAACATCTGGGTCATGATGAATGACCGCACCGATGCCAGTGGCGGTTCAGCGGCTCAAGTTCGGGTTACTCTGAACCCTCGCCAGTCAGTTCTTGTCGACGCCGCCGATAACCATACGCTGAGTCTCAAGTGCGGTGAAAATGCTGCGACCCTTTCGGTCATCGATGGCTACGGACACACTGTCTTTGGCTCCTCGGTCCAGGAACCCATTCAGGCCAGTGCAGCGGGCTGGTGGGGGCAGGGCGGCTGAAAGGCCGGGCCCAAAAAAACCCGATGGGGGTGCCGGACGCGGGATTACGAAACCATGAAGTGACGCATGAATGGCTGTGAAAACAGTAGGAGGTCTACGATGCTATTACCACCGGAGTACGCTTGGATTGAGCTTGTTATTATCGGAACTGTCGCCGTGTTCGTCGCGGACTTGATTGGCAACACGATCAGTTTCCAGAACCGCTTCATGAATGCGTTAACAACCGCAACCGTGTTCGCGGCGGCATTTGCGCTGCTTGTCTATTTCCGTTACGGGACCGTGATGCTGACGGACTGGGGATTTGCGGTAATGAAACAAGCTTCTTGAGAGGCAGAAGGCTGTTTGTACGAGGATCGTCATCACGCAAATGCTTATTTTCTGCAGTGTGAGATACGACACAGCGCAAATCCGAGCGCTAGGGTAGGGTCCTATCCGTAGCTCGCGAGCTTAGGCTTCCGGCGGCGGGCTGACACTCTCCCCGGCCGGGTGGAGGTGACGTTATGAGGTATCCGAACAAATCGTTGGAAATTCCGCTTGAGACCTTCTCCAAGGTGGCCCCGGAGAAGCTGCGGATGCTGCATCAGCTTGGGGGCAAGCCGCCATGACGGCAGAGCAACTAACGCTTCCCACAAACGTGCGACGCAACGCGCGTGAGCCTCCAGCGAGCCCACCCAATAGGATCTGACGTCGTTCGCGCTGATCCTTGTTGGACTTGCATATTTCACGCTTGCCTATCTCGGCCTGCAGCTTGCCTCGATTAATCCGAGCGCCACACCCATCTGGCCTCCGACGGGTTTGGCCATTGCAGCCATTTTGTTGTGGGGCAATCGGATTGCGCCTGCCATCTTTATTGCGGCCTTTCTGATCAATCAGCTTACCGCAGGCTCGATTTTCACCTCATTAGCCATTGCAGGCGGCAATACTCTTGAGGCGGTGATTGCGGGCTACCTCGTCGGGCATTGGGCGGAGGGTGAGCAGGTTTTCGACACGCCTACTGGCATAGCCAAATTCACGCTAATTAGCCTTGCCGCGACGCTGGTCAGTGCCACGATAGGAGTGAGCAGTCTGACCGTCGCTGGCTACGCTGAAGTGAGCAGTTTCATGTCAGTCTGGCTCACCTGGTGGCTCGGCGATTTGGCGGGGGCTCTTGTTGTTGCGCCAGTTGTGGTGCTCTGGGCCAAAAGCGAACCAGCATCACTCACGCCACCTCAAATTACGAGAACAGGATTGACTTATCTTGCCGCCGTAGCGGCCGGAGCTATTGCTTTCAGCCCCCTGTTGCAAGCGTACAGACCCTTCACGACGCGGTGGTTTTTGTCGTCATTCTGCCGTTGCTGTGGGCCTCACTCCGCCAGGGCCCACGAGATACCGCTACCGTGGCGCTTATCATTTCCGCATTCGCGGTTTGGTGCACCGCAATGCAGTGCGGGCCCTTCGCCAAGCCAAGTCTGAACGACTCATTCATACTGTCGCTGACCTTCATGATCAGCGCTGCGGTGCTCTCTCTCGCTTTGAGCACCGATGTAGCGGTGAGAAACCGCACTGAGAATCAGTTAAGACAGCGCGCCTTGGAAACCGAGGTGTTATGGCAAGCCACTGTTCAAGTCGCCTTTGGCGGCTCTTTTGAAGATCTCCTTCGCGGTTGCCTGGAGAGGATCTGCCGGGTGACGGGCTGGCCCGCTGGACATGTTTACGTTCCCGACAACATCAATGACCCCCGCCGCTTGCTTCCTAGCCCGGTTTGGCATTTTGAGCGCGAAGACTTAGCACCTCTCGCTCGTGAGACTGCAGGAGATGCATTGGTGGTGGGGGAGGGACTTCCCTGTAAAGTATGTGAAACTAATAAGGAATCGCTTCATGACATTTGCACGAGGATCCCAATCCTGCTGAAACCTAGGAAGCAACTCCTGCTTAAGCATGGACTTCACGCTGCCTTCGGCTTTCCGCTCTGCGCAGAGGGGAAGCTTCAGGCCGTCCTGGAGTTCTTCTCGGAATACGAATCAACCGCCCGACCAGCATGTCCTTTATGTCGTGCAAAGCATTGGAGAGCAGCTTGGGCGGGTTCTCGAGCGCCAACAAGGCCAAGAGCAACAACGCCAGGCGGTGGCGATTTCAGATGCTCTCAATCTCACGACCATCCGCTCGGACGCGTTAGAGGCAACACTGAATGCGCTCACCTCTGGTGTCTATCTCACTGACCGCCACGGCCGAATCGTTTACATGAACCGTGCCGCTGAGCGCCAAGTCGACACCGGCAATGCAATCCGCGTTGCGAATAGCCATCTTTCTCCTATCGACCGCAAGGCGCGCCTTGCGCTCGACAGGGCCATTGACGAGGCAACTGGCGACGAGGCCGATCTGCCAACCAGCGGCTTTACCATTGCTCTTCCCGGGGGAGACAATGCAGGTCTAATCGCCACCGTCCTCCCGCTCGCGCGCGGAGAACGCCAAAGCGGGGCCTTCTCGGGAATGGTGGCAATCTTCGTGCAAGACCCGATCGTGATGCCGCCCTTCCCGGGCCAGGCCTTCGCCGAACTCTATGGCCTCACGACGAGCGAGCTACGTGTGCTCCTCGCCATGGTGCCAGGGCTTAGCGTAAAAGAAGCGGCTGAGGTGCTGGGGATCGGCGAGAACACGGCCAAGACCCACCTGCAACACATTCACTCGAAGACCGGCACGTCGAAGCAGACCGAGCTTATGCGTTTGTTCATGAGTTCCACACCGCCGGTCAACGCGAGCCAACAGCCAGCGGGCCGGCGCTAGGGAAAATACCGGCTATGAGCCCTTTCAACTCCTGGGCTTTGTCTGCCAGTAAGGCTGGCGCTCAGGCGTTGCGCCCAAAAGCTTAAGGTTGTCTCTCGCTGCTTCCAGAGACGGGTCGATCTCAAGCGCCTTCCGGTAGTGTGCGATGGCCTTTCGTTCGTCGCCCATCGCCTCGTAGGTCCAGCCCAGGTTGCTATAGGCAAGGGCTGATTTCGGATTGAGCTCAAGAGCCTTGTTCAAGTCGGCTATGGCGTGGTCGAACTCACCCTTTTCATAGTGGGCGCTACCCCTGTTGGTGTAGGCGGAGGCATCGTTTGGCTCGATCTCAATGGCCCTGGTGAAGTCGGCTATGGCGCTGTCGAAATCAAATGCCTCGAGATGCGCGGTCCCCCGAGCGAAGTATGGGGTGGGATTATGGGGATTGGATTCAATTGCGTTGCTGTAATCCGAGATCGCGCAGTCAACCTCTTGCTCTTGGATCCGATCCCCCCCGGCCTCTGTCCCGGACCGCCAAGGTGTCAAAGAAAACGTAAGAGGCCGTATCATTCGGTGTCACCCTCTCAGCTGATCTTAGCCATCCCTGCGCGCTCGATCCGAACCGCTGGCAACAGACGATCGGCATCTGATCTAGAAAATGTGCATAACGAGCTAAGGTTCCACATAGGTACAAGGCTTCTCATAGGCGCTGTTCGCGATAACCACAAATCATCTTTGGCTATTAGTCGATAAGCAGGGCTTATCGGATGGCGCCGTCAGCGCGCCATTGTGGTTCAGTTAGGAGAGGCGGCCCTGCGAACGTCGCGATGAAAAATGTGCGACCTTCGACGCTGTCGCCGACGCCGCGACAGCATGGCGTTACTGATCGTCCCGTCGCTCGTTGGGCGGCTGTCGTTCGGTGAGGAGCTCACCCGGCGTCGCCGCGGGGGACTTTGTTTGCCTGAAAAAGACCCCCTGTACCCTAAATGCATCAGTCCAGACTTATCAGCCATTCTCATCCAAAAGGATGATGCCGAAGCACAGGGAATAAGAGCGAATCCACGCCAGAAGAATCGGGCTACGTGGCAAGGCCAGCGCTAGTTCGAAAGAGGATGCGTGGTCATCCGCTCAACGGGTCTTGAGCAGGCAATCTCGAAGGGAGATCCTAAATGTTCTCGCTCAGTCGTATCCAGTTCTCGAAGTTCGCTGCAATGGGCAGCCTCGTCGTCCTTAGCACTCTGGGAACCCCCACACGTGCTGACGAGCTGGCCCAGAATTTAGGACCGGTTGGGCCTCACGAGGCCATTCTCACCGAGGTTGGCAGTGAACGCGTCATAGCGTTTTATGAGCCGGACAACGGTCGCTGCGCTGTCCATGCGGTGGTCTTTGACAAAACGGACGCCCACACCGGTATGACCACGGCGGCGCGCGTTCGAATTAGCCTAGAACCAAGTCAGATTGTCCACATCGACAGTGCCCACAACGAGTCGCTCAAGTCGCTCAATCTGCAGTGCGGTAAAAATGCTGAAAAGCTTACGATCATCGACACCGATGGCGTTGCCTTGGGCATTACCAACCAACAACCCAGCCAACCCCTCAAAGCCAGTACATCGGGCTTTTGACGGGAGGACGGGTAAACCCGGAAACTGCTCGTTTCATTCCTTGCTCTCTCTCCCTGGGCCTTGGACGCGCAATCGTTTGAGGCCCAACTTTCTGCGACGTGATGACATCGTATGCCCGCGAGGCCGAAGTGCCATGCATCGGACAGTCGGTGGGATTCTAATTGTTCTGACGCTAACTGCTCCGACCGGAGGCGGTGAGGTCACGGCAGCAGCGGAAACCATGACGCCCTTGGAGCGGGTAGCAAGCACGCCTAAAGGTCAGCTGAAAAGTCCCTACGCGAGACTTCGCCAGCGTCGCCGAGGAAGGCCATCGCAAGTACATGGCTGCAGGCTGCAATGGCTGCCATGGCGGGGGCGGCGGCGGTGGCATGGCCGCACCCTTAACCAATCCTGTTTGGATCTACGGTGATGACGACGACACACTGTTCCGGTTGATCGCGCTTGGCACAGGTAAGCTCAGTCCCGGCGATGCGTTTCGGGAAGCTAGGCTACCGACGAAAAGGCTCCGAGGCTGTAGTCGGGCCGATGCCGCCGTTTGGCGAGATCATCAAGACCGATGATGACCTCTGGAAGATCATCGCCTGGATTAGGTCGGTGTATTGCGGGCGGCGAGCGGAAGGATGTTGACGAAACGTCCGCATCGTCTGCGTGTCGTGTCGTTCGAGCACGCTGACACCTGGGAGCGATTGTGCGGTGGGCCGCGCTAGTCCGTGCAGGATGTCCGCTATGGGTCATTAGCCGACATAACGGCACGTTCGCGTCATGTCCGCTTTACCCCCGATAGCGGACATTAGTCGGTGCAGGTGGGACGTCCGAGAAGTGCCACAAGCAGACAGATAACGTGTGGGCGATCAGGCTGGTTGGACGAAAGTTGACACGAAAGATTACAAATCACCCCGGCGCAGCCGCAAAGCGGCCTCCATTGCGACCTGGTCCGTGCTGCAGTCTGACCGGTATGCAGAACCCTGAAATCACGACTAAGCTCATCCCCACAAATTTCTTCGAGAGGTTTGCTGGGATGCGTTTCGCTTATCGGACGACGATCACCGACGGCGATATCGAGGTGAATGGCCGTGGCCCAACGCCGCAAGACGCCCACGAAGCGGCACAGCTCGAGTGGGAACTCGCGCACCCGATTACCAACTTGGTGATGTACCCGTAGGCGCAACTGCGGCTTAACGTCGTTGCTCATCGCGCAGCCGTCACCTTCGGCGCGCGTCATTTTGACAGTGGGTGGCGTAATCACCCTGTCACGCTGTGATCGGAGAATTTCGGGATGAAAACCGAAGTCCAGACCGAGCGCGTTCACCGAACTTGGTTCGACAAACTTTTGCTTTGGAGACGCGCTTATCAGACCAAGATATCTAACGAGCAGCTCGGAGTAGTTGGCCGGGGACCGACAGCTCACGCGTCGGAGGAGGCTGCCCTCAGGCGTTGGGTCGAGGCATACCCAAAAAACGATACTACGCCGCGCGCATGACGCAGCGAGCGCGCGCACGATGGCTTGGCTGTCCGGCGTCAAATTCATTTTCCCTGGTACCGCTTTCGCCACTAGGGAACGGCGCTTTTGCGTGATTCCCCGGTACCGCTTCCGGTACTGGGAGCCAGGGGCGTTTTCGGTACCAGGGCCCGCGGTTTTCCGCCCTTCTCCCTGGTACCGGTTCCGGTACTACTCTCTATATTTCCACCTGACTTCAGGTGACTTGGCCACGTTGCACCTCCGCAGGTGCCCCCAAAGAAGGCCGCGTAGCAGCCGAGTGATCGGGGCTCAGCCTAGCCGCGCAAGGGCTTTGTCAGAGTAAATTGGCTTGAGCTGCCTCCGGCGATGCGCAATCCCTTCCGTTATTTCAACAGCTCGCCCGAGGTGATCCGCCTCGTGGTGATGATGTATATCCGCTATCCGCTGTCGCTGCGACAGGTCGAGGATATTCTGTTCGAGCGGGGCATCGACATCTGCCACGAGACGGTTCGGTACTGGTGGAATTGGTTCGGTCCGATGTTTGCGGCCGCGATCAGGAAGCGACGCCTTCATCATCGGTCGTTTTCGCAATGGCGCTGGCACCTGGACGAGGTGTTCGTCAGGATCAATGGAGAGACCCATTATCTCTGGCGTGCGGTAGATCACGAGGGCGAGGTGCTTGAGGTCTTCGCGACGAAGCGCCGGGATCGCAGGGCTGCGCTGAAATTCCTGAAGCGTACGATGAAGCGTTACGGCCGACCGCGATCAATTGTAACCGACCGGCTTCGGTCGTACCGTTCGGCAATGAAAGTAATCGGCAATGCTGCCGATCAGGAATGCGGTCGGCGGTCAACAATCGGGGTGAGAATTCCCACCAGCCGTTCCGACGACGAGAACGAGCGATGCAGAGGTTCATGGCCGTAAGGACCCTACAGAAATTTGCAGCCGCCCACGCATCAATCCACAACCACTTCAACCACGACCGTCACCTCAACCGCCGCGACATCTTCTTACAGAACCGTTCTGCCGCCCTGGCCGAGGCGTCAGCTGGCGGCCTGACGCCCTTAGACCAGCACCCTTCGCAAGGCCCGCTCAGGTTTGTCTGACAATGCCCGGACGAGGAGAGAGATCGTCTCCTGGCAGGAAGTGATCGCAACATTCAAGGCGCTCGAACGCGAGCGGAGCGACGGTCCCGAAAGCTGAAATGCGCAGAAGCTGGGAGCCTGGGACGCTGGTCAAGCCCGGGGAGGATGTAGCGGCGGGAATTGTTTGGGGAGATTGTGTGGCTAATTGAGGGGCTGCGACGAAGGCCGGCCCCAGGGTAGGAACTGGTTCGGATGCGTCATCACGACGGGAGGAGTGTGTCTGAATGGCGAGGAAAAGGGCCCAATCGGCCACTCTGGAAATGGTTCGCGGGGCTCAGCACGCCGGAAGCGTCCCGGACGCCGCCTTTCGGCGTCCGGATACCGCAGCAGAAGGCTACCGTTCACGCCAATCCCTGGTCATCTGGGGAATGTCGGCCTATAACCCTCCCACCCCCGACGCCGGCTGCCATCTATCCTGCTGATAGTCTTGGCGTCGTTAGCGCTGCCGCCTTAAGCGATCCGCCGCCTTGCTTCATAGGACAACAGGATCGATTGCATCATGCCTTGGAGCAATCAGAGCGGCGGCGGTTGGAAAGGTGGGGCGGGCGGCCCTTGGGGCCCGCGCCCTGGCAGTTCCGGCCAGCAGCCCGATCTTGAGGAGATCCTGCGCCGGGGACAGGACCGGATTCGCCAAGCCATTCCCGGCGGGCGCATGGGCGGTTCGTTCGCGGTGTTGATTGCCCTGGCGGTCATCGCGCTGGTCGGCTTTTTCGGCTTCACCGTGCGCGTCAATCCGGAAGAACTCGGCGTGGTGCTCCGCTTTGGCAAGTTCGTTCGCATGCTTCCGCCGGGCCTCAACTTCCGCTGGCCCTATCCGATCGAGGTCGTGGAGCTGCCCAAGGTGACCCGCGTCAATCGTATCGAACTTGGCATGCGCGGCTCGGCGGAGAATCGCGAGACGGCGGCTCCGGTCCGCGACATTCCCGAAGAGAGCCTGATGCTCAGCGGCGACGAGAATATCGTCGATGTCGACTTCGTGGTGTTCTGGCGTATCAGCGATGCGCCCAAATTCCTGTTCAACATCGAGGACCCGGAAATGACGGTGAAGGATGTCGCCGAAAGCGCCATGCGCGAGATCGTCGGCAAGAGCGACATCGAACCTCTCCTCACCGAGGCGCGGGCAAAGACCGAGGCCGCGGTGCAGGCACTCATGCAGAAGACGCTCGACTTCTATGGCGCCGGCGTCCAGGTCACCCAGGTGCAGCTCCAGAAAGTCGACCCACCAGCGCAAGTGATCGACGCCTTCCGCGACGTGCAGGCGGCTCGTGCCGACCAGGAGCGGCTGCAGAACGAGGCACAAGCCTATGCCAACCGCATCATTCCCGAAGCCAAGGGCGAGGCCCAGCGCATCCTGCAGGCGGCGCAAGGCTACCGCGACAAGGTGGTGGCCGAATCCAAGGGTGAGGCCGACCGCTTCACCAAGATCTATCAGCAGTACAAGCTCGCGCCCGACGTGACCCGCCGGCGTATGTTCCTTGAGACCATGGAGCGCGTGCTCTCCGACACCGACAAGGTGATAGTGGATGAGAAGGCAGGATCCGGCGTGGTGCCCTATCTGCCCTTGTCCGCGTTCTCCAAGAAGGCCCCGGCGCCGGCGGAGGGTAGCCAGCAATGAACAGAACCGGCCTCACTGTTCCTCTCATTCTTCTCGGCGCCGTAGCACTCGTCGCCTATCTAACGCTGTTCACGGTCGAGCAGACCCAACAGGCGCTGCTGCTCGAATTCGGCCAGCCGAAGCGCGTCATCAGCGACCCGGGGTTGCACTACAAGATCCCCTTCATCCAGAATGTTGAGTTCTTGGACAAACGCATCCTCCACATTGATACCTCTTCGCAAGAGGTCATCGCTTCCGACCAGAAGCGCCTCGTCGTGGATGCCTTTGCGCGTTACCGGATCACCGATCCCTTGCTATTTTTCCAAAGCGTGCGCGACGAGCGCATCGCCAATTCGCGGCTTGGCGCCATTCTTGAAGCTTCGCTCAGGCGCGTGCTGGGCGGCGCAAGCTTCCGAGAAGTAGTGCGCGATAAGCGCGAGGGGCTGATGCGCACGATCACGAGTCAAGTCAACCAGGAGGCGGCAGAGCTCGGCGTCAAGATCGTCGATGTCCGCATCAAGCGCGTCGACCTGCCGGAGGTCAACATGCAGGCGATCTATCGGCGCATGCAGACCGAGCGGCAGAGACAGGCTGCCGAGTTCCGCGCCGAAGGCGGGGGGGCGTCGACGCGTATCCGCGGCACGGCCGACCGCGAGGTGACCGTGATTAAGGCCGACGCCACCGGAGAGTCGGAACGGATCCGCGGCGACGGAGATGCCGAGCGGAACCGCATTTATGCCAAGGCCTTTAACCAGGATGCGGACTTTTTCGCCTTCTATCGCTCTATGCAGGCATATGATGCGGCGCTCAAGTCCAGCGATACGCGGCTCTTGCTGAGCCCCAATTCGGACTTCTTCAAATATTTCAACGATGCCACGGGCAAGGCAGGCGAAGGCTCGACACGTCCCGGCGAGGGACCCACCGCGCCGGCCAGCACGCCGAAAGTCGCGCCCGAGGCGAGTACCCCGACCGAACCTCCCGCCACGCTCGGAGAGGGCGGGGCGGCACCCGGAGCCGCAGCCTCTGGCGAGGCTGGTGTGCAAACGCCATGATCCTTGCCGGGAGCGCAATGAGTGATCTCGTTTAAGTACTGCTCGCCATTACCCCATGGCGAGCCCTCGTGCGCCCCCTCTGGCTTCGACCCTGGGGTTTCAGTGAATTGAGCGAATCCGCGCCGAGCGAAGGAAGCGTAATCATCCTGTACGATGGCGTATGCAATCTCTGCAACGCATCAGTGAGATTCGTTCTTGCACGCGACCACAACGACTCCTTCCGATTCGCTTCACTTCAGAGTGAGGCAGGAAGGAGGCTTGCCGCGAAGTACAATCTCACAACGGATCTCAGCACATTCTTTCTAATCGAAGGCGGCAAGACCTATGAAAGAAGCGACGCCTGGCTGGAGACCATGCGTCTGCTCGGCTGGCCATGGTCAGCATCCCACGGTCTCCGCATCGTACCACGGTCGGTCCGCAATTGGGTTTATGATGTTGTTGGGCGGAACCGCTATCGTTGGTTCGGAAAGCAGGAGTCTTGCCCCGCTCCGAAACCCGAATCGCAATGGAAATTTCTTTCGTGAACGATCGTTCGGCACGGAAGCACCATTCCGGCTTCCCCGCTGGCATTGATTGGGCCCGCTCCTAAAAGGCGGGGCGGCTCGTCCCGGCGACGTTCGCCGAGGGTGCTACCTCGCCACAGATCGGCTCCCTGAGGGCCAGTACGCAGCGCTAGGCTTCTCCAACCTCTTCACCTTCATGCGGATTATGAGCAACCTGACCACCGACCAGGCCATCGCCCTGCGAAAGTTCACTGTCGAGGACTTCAAGGACGCGCGAGGCGAGGATGCCCGGGACGTCCGGTCGGCGGAGTCGTGTGCGACTTCAATTAGGCCGTGTACTCATAAATCGAGATTGGTAAGCAGCGGTTGGTCCATGTCTGCTTTGCCCCCAAAAGCGGACAATCGCCAGCGCATTGAGCATGTCTGCTTTGTGCCAAAAGCGGACTTCTAGTTCGTGTAGGCGCACGCGATTAGGGTAATACGCATGAACCTAATAGCTGAATTCATGAATATCGCGGAAACCCGGGCAAGCATCGAGTTCGCGGAACGTTTTGGCGCCGGGGCGACTTGACGGGCGTCCCTATCGGCGTAGGTATGCCTGCAAATGCCACAACGGCAGGTGTTTTCGGCCGTGGAAAAGAAGAAAATTCTCGTTATTGGCGGCGGCTTTGGTGGCGTGTTTGCCGCCAAGGAGCTGGCGCGGCGCGGCCGCAGCAAATTCGATATCGAGCTGATCAACAACAATAACTACTTCGTCTTTCAGCCGCTCCTCCCCGAGGTCGCTGCCGCCACCATCCATTCCTCCGACGCGGTGGCGCCGTTGCGCCTCCTGCTTCGCCATACTCAGATTCGCCAGGCCGACGTCATGGGCATCGACTTCGACAAGAAGACGGTGACCGTAGTGCAGGGCTTCCGCCGCGTCCCGGTCGACCTTCCCTACGATGAGCTCATCATCGCGCTCGGCATGAGCGTGGACCTGAACCGCTTCCCGGGACTTCCTGAGCACGCGCTCACCATGAAGAACATCTCCGACGCGCACCGCCTGCGCACGCATGTGATCAGCTGCCTGGAGATGGCGGATGTGGCGACGGAGCCGGACCTGAAGCGTGAGCTGCTCACCTTCGTGGTAGTGGGCGCCGGCTTCACCGGTGTGGAGACGGTGGCCGAGGTCAACGATCTGATCCACCGCGCGCTGAAATACTATCCGAACGTCAAGCCTGAGGAGATCCGCGTCTACCTCATCGAATATGCCGACCGCATCCTCCCCACCTTCCCGGCCGATCTCGCCGAATATGCGACGCAGCGCCTACGGATGCATGGCATCGAGGTCAAGACCGGAATCGGCACCAAGTCGGCGACGTCGACCGGGGTCGAGCTGGCCGACGGCAGCATCATCCCGACCCGAACCATCGTCGCCACCATCGGCAATGGGCCCCATCGGCTGGTCGAGTCGCTCAACCTCGACATGCAGTGGGGCCGCATCAAGACCGACCGCTTCATGCGCGTCGCCGAGCATGACGGCGTCTGGGCGGCGGGCGACGCGGCCCTGATTCCGCTGGTCGAACAACCTTCCGATGAGCCCTTGGATTACGCCCCGCAGACCGCGCAGTTCGCCGTGCGCGAAGGTCGGCAGCTCGCCGACAATCTGATTGCCAAGGTGGAGGCCACGGAGCTCAAGCCTTTCGCCTACACGTCGAAAGGGTCGCTCGCCTCGCTCGGCATGAGCAAGGCCGTGGCTGAGGTCTACGGCATCAAGCTCTCCGGCACGCTCGCCTGGCTCTTGTGGCGCGGCTTCTACCTCTCCTTCCTGCCGGGATTTACCACCAAGGTGCGCGTGCTGGTGAACTGGATCCTGAACGTGTTCGTGCCGCCCAATATCGTGCTCGTGCAATCCTCGATGCCCGGCACGCGCTATATCCATTACCGCAAGGGCGACAAGGTGCTCGAGCCCGGCATGCTGATCGACGGCTTCTATACCGTGGTCAAAGGCACGCTCAAGCTCACCATCGACAATCCCGACACCGGCGAGCATTTCGAGCGCGTGTTCGGGCCTGGCCAGCATTTTGGCGAGCGTGTGCTGGTTCGCTCATCGCTCCGCACCGGACTCGTCGTGGCGCTCGAGAACTCGGTGGTGTTATGGATCTCGCAGCGCGACTTCACGCGGCTCGCGCGCGCCTTCCCGTTCATGGAGACGTACTTCAAGAATTATATCGAGAAGACCTTCGGCGGCCCGGACAAGGCGTTCGCGCCCGGCAGCGCCGAGCGCCCCGCAGAGCTTGAGACCCTGCAAGCACTAAGGAGCTCTCCTGCTTCAAACAGACGGCGTGGGAGGTCAACCACGTCATGAGGTGCAGCCTGACCATGCTAAGCACTTGAATCGCGTGGAGACGTGGCCGAGAGGCTGAAGGCGACGGTTTGCTAATGCGCCGCGTTGGCCACACTCAATCGTAGGCCCCGATGCTTGAACGCGCAAGCACGCGCGTGTCCGCACAAGACGGCAGTACACGTCTACCGAAGCTCGAGAGCTTCCGCTCATTCTTACTCACAGATTGTATACGCGCCTAATGGAGCCGTCCGACCGAACGGTTCTACGAACCAGGTGCCCTTCAGCGGAACAATGTCTAAAAATGGGCTCTCGCCTCATTGCTCAAGATGCGGACCAAGTAACGAGAGATCGGCTGGTGAAAGCCGGTCGGATGCCGTGTTGGCCTGATGCCAATATGGATAGAGAAGCGGCGGTCTGCTCACCGTGTCGAGTTGCGAGCGTTCCGCGGGAGTGAGCACGAGATCCGCGGCTCCGAGATTGTCCTGAAGTTGCACATCGGTACGCGCTCCAATCACAACCGAGGAAACTCCCGGCCTACCGACCAGCCATGCAAGGGCAACCTGTGCAGCTGAGACCCCGTGTGTCTCGGCGATACCGATAAGCACCTCGACTATGTCATAAAGCGTTTCCTGATCGCGCACCGGCGGTTCGCCCCAGTCCGCAAGCTGGCGGGTGCCTTGAGGCGGCTTATGTCCGCGGCGGTATTTTCCGGAAAGAAGGCCGCCCGCTAGAGGAACTCCAGACCAAAATGCCGAGGCCCTGATCGAGCGAAATCGGCACGAGTTCGTATTCGGCTTCGCGCGCCTGGAGCGTGTAATGAATTTGCTGACTGACTGGCCGTATAAACCGCTGTGATTCGGCTGTTCCAATGGTCTTCATGAGATGCCAGCCAGAGAAATTGGATACGCCGACATAACGCACCTTGCCGGACCGCACGAGCGTATCGAGGGTCTCAAGCGTTTCCTCTAGCGGCGTTTGCCCATCCCATTCGTGGAGCTGATAGAGATCGATGTAATCAGTTTTTAGCCGCTTCAGACTGGCTTCGAGCGCCTCGATCAAGTGCAAGCGCGAAGATCCGACATTGTTCGGATTGTTTCCCATCGCGAAGCGGGCTTTGGTTGCGATCAACACGTCGACACGCCGGCCTTCCAAAGCCTGACCCAGAATTTCCTCGGATAAACCCGCGGAATAGACATCAGCCGTATCGAAGAGGTTGATCCCAGCATCAAGGCAGAGGTCGATCTGATGGCGGGCGCCGGACACATCCGTCGGTCCCGTCTTCGCAAAATTGCCTTTGCCGCCAAAGGTCATTGTTCCGAGACTGAGGACCGAGACTTTAACGCCTGAATGGCCCAGAAGCCGATATTCCATGACTTCAACTCCTGATCTTTGCGGCACGCCGTGGAGAGCCTCGTCCCGCCGCGATGGACCTCAGCGCCGTCCGCCGACCTCATCGATATGAAGGAGCAAATCGGCGGGATCCTCGTAAACGCGCGTGGCACCGGACTGGCGAAGTTCTTCTGACCCATACCCACCGCTGAGAAGCCCGACGCCGAGCGACCGGCATCGCGCCGCGGCCAGCATGTCCCAGATGCTATCTCCCACGACGACGGCCGTTTCGATCGGAGCTTCCAACCGTTCGGCGGCGGCGAGGAACAGGTCGGGATCGGGTTTGGCATACTTGACCTGGTCCCGCGTTACTACGGGTACGAGGGCAGGATCGACGTCGAGGGCGGCCAGATTGACCGCGGCCGTTTCCAGGCGCCCACTGGTTGCGATTGCCCAGAGGACGCCGGCATCGGACAGCCACGACAACAATTCGCGCGCGCCTGGAAGGGGTCTTATGCGGTCTGCGTATTTTCGATACGCAGTGGCATGGGTTTGGCGCAATCTCTCGACCCGCTCGGCATCGAACTCGATCCCGGTTTCGCGAAGAAGCTGATTGGTAAACAGCCCTCCGCTCATGCCGATCTTGCGATGAATGCGCCATACGGAAAGCTCGATACCCTCCGCGTCGAGCGCTTCCTTCCACGCGAGGACATGCTGATACACGCTGTCTACAAGCGTACCGTCGAGATCAAACAGAAAGACCGGCTCGATGCGCTTTGTACTTTGTGTTGTCGACAACATCGTCTTCGTCACCGCCGCAAATTGGTCTGAGCAAGCTCAACCAGCTCATCACCACGCCCATTTATGATGTCTTTGACACTGGTCTACTCTTCGAGGAGGTTTTCACTGCCGCCTCGTAGGCAGCCACGCAGTGAGGAAATCGCCAGTGGTCGCGATCACCTGCATTACATTTTTGAAGCCCTCATCCCACAGCTCGACGCGAAATGGTAGCTCTTCTTCCATTTACGTCTAACAAAGGAGTCCACGATGAAACTGCTCAATCCGTACCTGCACTTCAACGGCCAATGCGAGGAGGCCTTCAATTTCTACGCCAAGGTTCTCGGCGGCGAGATCGTCGCCATGATGCCGCATAAAGGCACACCGGCCGAGGAGCACGTGCCCGCCGAGTGGCGCAACAAGATCATCCATGCGCGGTTGATGGTGGGCGACAAGCTGCTGATGGCCTCCGACGCCCCGCCCGACCGTTTCGATCAGCCCAAGGGCTTCTCGGTGACCGTGGGCGTCGATACGGCCGCCGAGGCGGAGCGCATCTTTAACGCCTTCGCCGAGGGCGGGACGGTGCGCATGCCTATGGGAGAGACCTTCTTTGCCGAACGCTTCGGCATGGTCGCGGATCGGTTCGGCACGCCCTGGATGATCCTTTGCGAGAAGGCGGCGTGATCCGCCGCGCCCACACATAGCGAGGAGGAAAGCCTCTAGACCGTCGCAGCCGCCAAAGCCTCGATCCGCGGGAGGGCGATTCCTCCAGAAATAAACCGGCCGCTGACGGTCGTGATCGAGGGGTCGAAGCCGGCTGGCACATCGGCAGACTTAATGTCTGCTTTTGGGACTTTTCGGACATCCCACCTGCACTGACGAATGTCCGCTGTCGTGGGTAAAGCGGACACGATGCGAACGGGCCGTTATGTCGGCTAATGACCCAAAGCGGACTTTCTCGGCTCTGCTTTGGCGAGAGGGGGTGTTGCAACGTTTGCGGGCGAGGATGACAATTTAGCGCGCTAAGATTGTAATGCCCTCAGTCATTGCCCATATATCTGTTACTGGCACGCCGGACCCGAGGCGCTGACGGTAGAGACTACCGTGCCAATTACGTGCACGCCCCCTTTCCCGAAATTCTCAGCAGTCGAGCGCTCTCAGAGCCTCAGGATTCGCGGCTCCAGCCTGCGAAACATCGCCTGCGTGCGATGTAACCCCAAGAGGCACTGTCATGGCCGCTACCTTCAATCCTCAAGCTGCCGCCGACCAAGCCCGCAACGCCTTCACAGTGATTGTCCTCGGTGCGATCTTCGTCTTAGCGACGGCGCACGTGGCTGCCAGCGATCCCGCCCCAGCCTACAATTGCGGCGATCGCGGCGTGAGTTACTGTATCGTTCGGTATTCCTACCCGTGCGCGACCCAGTCCGGGCCGATCGGCCTCGCCGCCGACGCTCTCATCAAGGCCGACTGCTCGTTCAATTGGCGTGACCAGGACGGCGGGTTAAGATTGGCCCTATAACAGGATGCGAAAGGCGACGCGAGCCGTCCGCTGCACGGCCTTTGCAACGCAGCGACGATTGAGAATTGCGCGACTAAGATCTGACCAGGCGTTGGCTGGGCACTTTCCGGAGCGTACTAAGCTCGATGCCGAGCATCAGGCCGAAATGCTGGCGGCCATTCAGTTCAAGCGGCTCAGTAAAGGCGATGTCGCCTACTACCAGGGCCAGCCCTGCCAAGCTTATGTCATGTGCATCGAAGGTCGGACGCGAGTTTTCAAAAACTCCGAGTCGGGTCGCGCAATTCTGCTCTACGAGGTCGGCCCCGGTGAGACCTGCGTCTTGACCACAACTTGCCTTATGGCTGGCAGTTCGTTTCCCGCGGAAAGCACCGCCGAAAGCGACGTGCTCCTCGGTGCGCTGCCGGCTACCGTGTTCCATTGGCTGATTAAATCGTCAATGCAGTTCGTGTTCGGCAACTACGGTGAATTGCTTTCCAGCTGGCAATCGATGAGGTCATGCGAAACATTTTGATGCGCACGTTTGGCCGCCCTCAAGGCATCCTGGGGAGGTTGGGCGGCATCATCATGGCGCGCACCAATGCGGGTTGCGGCGCCTGGGTTACCGACCTCCTTGACGTCGGACCGAACGATAACGTTTTGGAAGTGGGCTTCGGCCCCGGAGTGGTTATTCAACGCCTGTCGAAGCGGGCGTCAGCAGGGCATGTCGCGGGGATTGATCCGTCGCGTGAGATGGTCGAGCAAGCTCGCGCTCGGAACACGACCACCATCCAGAACGGTTGTGTCGACCTGCGGCGTGGCTCCGTGATTAGCTTGCCATTCGATGGCAACAGCTTTGATAAGGCGCTGGCGATTAACTCCATGCAAGTCTGGCCGGAGCCTGCCGTTGGTTTGCGAGAAATGCGACGGGTCATGAAGTCCGGCGCCAGAGTTGCGCTTGGCTTTACGCCCTATTCGGGGCAGCCGAACAAGGGGTTGACAGAAGCACTTATGGTCGCTGGCTTCACGAATGCGAACGTGGTGGAGAGAGACACTTGGTTCTGTGCGTTGGGGGTAAAACCGTGACGAAGGATGAGATGCGCCTCTGGTTTCATACTTCCGACGAGAACGCCAAGGCGTTTCCGGCGGCCCCTGTCCACGGATGATCGGCCACCGACGACTGTCCGCGACGTGTTCACCACGCGCCCAAGCCCGCCCGAGCGCTTCTGAGGTGACGAGGACTCGGCCCTGATCATCGGAGCGTTCCCCGGCGTCGTAAGCATTGCTGGCAACGCGCTCGCAAGCCGAAGAGGTCCGCGCGTTATCTACCAAGGTGGCAACCGACATGGCCGCGCCAATCAAGGCGCATGTGACGCGCAGCATAGAACAGCTTGCAGGTGCGAATATTGCTGTTAATGCCGAGCCTGATTCCAAATCCAGATAACTTTTTAATGCTCACGACTAACGTGGTGAATGTCTGCTTATGGCACTAAGCGGACATTTCACCTGCACCGACGAATGTCCGTTATTGGGGGCAAAGCAGACATCACTGATCCGCTCGCCCATGTCCGGTAATGACCCAAAGCGGACTTTCTAGCTCTGCTTAGGCCACGGAGCGTGCAACTTTTGCGAGCAAGTACGACGATTTAGCGCGCTACGCTTGTAATACCCTCAGTCAAGGGCCATATGCTTATTACAAGCAGAGGGTCCAGAGCGATGGCGGGATTTGATTACAGGACGGAAGCGGAGCTGTTTCCCCTAGTACGTCGGAAATTCAATAGGGGCGGGTCCGTGGGCTACAAGCGGTTCACCTCCGCCGCCGAAGCCATCCGTTTTGCGGTTGAGGAGCTCGCACCGGATCTTCTTCGCGGTGCCTATCTTGAAGTCGCCGAGGAGAGGTTCGATGCGAACGGAATTCGCCATCTGTACGAGAGCGACACATATCCGCTAGTCCGGCGCGCATGACTGCGATGTACCAATAGGCACTATGATGAATGCTACTTCCAATCACCAAGCCGCTGCCGGGCAACGGCGCAAAAATTACCGCGACGTGACGAACCCCGATACAATGGAGCTTACCGGTACCGTGACTGCCATCTGGGCTTTGGCATCATTCGCGCTCGTTGCAGCGATCATCCTAGGGATGATCTAGCGCTCCCATTGACGAACCCCGATACCTCTGTTCCTGAGGCCGTGCGAGCCATGGCCGAGAAGACCGTGGCTCAGACCCGCGAAAGTCCTATCAAGCCGGGTTTAGCCAACTCTGCCCGCCCCAGAAGCTTTCACGCAGGCCATGGCGAACCAAGATATTCTGACAATCCTTGAGCAGCGTCTCGGGCGGCAGCACGCGCGACGCGCCTCGGGATCGAGAAGGACCATGAGGCGCTGGTCTTCGGGCAAGGCATAAACTTCTTTGGAGTGTGTGCCATATAGGGCGGGCCGTACGGCTATTCGTCGAGTAGATAGTCGGCGCAAAATGGCGAGCCCTTAGAGGGAATTTATGAAGGCTTCGACACTAGGCCAGGTCCACACCACGGTGTTCACACCATCCAACTTCGTTCGGTCTTCTTTGTAGGCCCAGAAGCCCCGCAGTGGTTTTCTCTCCTCTTTGGCACACTGGAGTTCCCATTTCTGTCCAGTGGAACTGAGGGAATTCTTGCTGACAATTGCGATTACACCGTCCGATCTGAGGATGCGGGCGCGGACCCGCTCTTTCCAGTTCTCGTCGTAGGGTTCCTTCACTGACATGTCGACGTATTCGAATGGACAGTCGGTATGAAGCGATTGGCCTTTGATGAGGTCACGTATGCGAGCATCCTCAATCGCAAATGCCACGAACACTACTTTCTTGTCGGCCATTGTCGCTTCCCCTCAGCACGCAGGATGTCCTTACTCCTTCTCGAAGACCGCCGTCCCGAAGCGCAGCGTCGTCGCATTGTCTCGCACCACCGCCTCCACATCCTCCGCAAAACCAACTGCGGCCTCAGCCTCGATGTCTAATCGAAGGCGCACGATTGCGCCGGCAGCCCTTTCGAGTTCGCTCAAGATTGACTGTGCGATCTGCCCGACTTGCGGCACTGGCCGCGATGGATCAAGTTGGATAGTGGCGTAGAATCGCGTGGGACGTGACTTTGTGATCTCTCCGGGAGGGAGTTTTCTTCCGGGTTGGGCGACGGATTCACCGCCCGCGAGCTTATGGCAAGGCGCCGACCTTCAACACCAATGATTCTGGCACGTTCAAGCGCGCCGTGGACATGACCGATGACGAGTTAGCCGCGATCGTACCCAAGGCCAAGCTGACCGTGGTGAAGTGATCATCTGCTACCTAGGGGCTACCTACGCCAAGTTAACCAATTGATATTGCTTGCATGTCCTGTGACAAGTGTTCACCGAACGATCGGACAAGGTTCATTTCACCAGGGAAAATGGCGCAACAGACCACCGGGGGATCGCCAGTTCACCTCGCCGGTATTGGCGACAATGACAAGCCGACGGCGGTGATGGTGCCGACGGACCCGCTGCGGTCGGCCCTTTGTCCTCGATGGTGTCGAGCAGCTTGGCAACGTCAATGCGCTTGATCGAGGTGAAATCGCGCCCACCCCATGCTGGCAGGATGTGCTTATCGAGGTAGCGCCGCTTCTCCTTCGAGGTGATGATGCCCTTCGCGTCAACGTGGCGCTTCAACCATTCCTCTGCGACTGATTGGAAGCTCTGTGGTCCCGCTCGGTCGGTGCCAAGCTTGATGGCCTTCATGGCGGTGCGGGCAATCTCGCGGGCTTCGTCAAGCGTGTGGAGTTTGGCGCTGCCAATCGTGTGCCACACCTGAGTCCCGCGCGGGTCACGAGCAACCGCCACGAACGTCTTCGCCCCCGCCGGCGTGACGCGGAGATAATGGCCTGCAAGTTTCGGATCAGCAATCGTCGTGCGCTTGGCAACCTTGAGCACAGCAATCGACTTGTCGGTGAGTGTTCGTCTCGGCATCGGGCAACCCCCCGGCTAACTAAATGGGCTAACACAGGGGCTAACACAGGGGCTAACACAGGGGCTAACACTAACACAGGGGCTAACACAGGGGCTAACATAAGCTGCTTTGGGCTAACAAACAAGGACACAAATTGGCGGAAATGCTTGGGTGTAAGTGTCATATACGTTTGTGCGTTAAACGTGAGTTTGGCGCAAAAATAGGATCATTTCGTGAAGCCGCTACGATGGCCGGGAAAAAAAGGCGTCGCCCTAGTGGACTCAGGCCGTACCTCCTGGCCGTAGGCGAGCCGCCCTGGTCGCGGGAAACCACAGCAACCCAAACGGTGTGGGGAAGAGCGTGGGGAAAATCAAAAAAAGCCAGCAACCCCTTGCCCCCCCAACGGGGCAGAACGGAGAGGGTGGGATCCCGGCTCCTGTCGCGCAAGCAAGTCCAGAACAGCGGGGGTGGGGTGCCGGAGGTGCACCATAAAAAGGTACCATCCAGCCCGCCCCCATCGGGGGGCCCCGGAAGCCCTACGCCTTCCCGCTACCTCACACTGCCTTTTTGTCTTTCGCGCGCCACGAACGCGCTGTGCGCGCCCCAACCGCTACCTATGGCGCTACCTAGTCACCATGAAACCATTGGAAAAGCTGGGAATCAACGCTGCTTCACTGGCACAAGACTAGGGCCGCTGGGTTAAAAAGTCGAGCACACCCTGCTTGAAGGTTGCATCGCCGACCGCCTTCATGTGATCGCGTCCCGCGATATTGAGCAGCCTGGCGCCCGGGATGAGCGCAGCAAGCTCGGCGCCAGACCCCCCGATCACGTCCTCGGTGCCGACTGCGACGAGCACTGGGACCCTGATGCCGGCGAGAAGCTCCGGCGTGATCTTCTCGCGCGGGCCGCGCATGCAGGCGGCGAGCGCGGCAAGATCGCTTCGCGTGTGCTCGGCAAACGCTCTGAAGCTTCGTGCCGTATCATTGGTGACCTCATCGATGCTTCGTGCCTCGAGCGCCTTGGCGAGAGGCCCGGTGCCCACCATGCCGCGCACCATATTGATGCCGAGTCCAGCGAAGACAGCGCTGCGGACACGAGCCGGATGCTTGAGCACCAGGAAGGCGGCGATGCGCGCCCCCATGGAATAGCCCAGGACATCGGCGCGCTCGATGCCGAGATGATCAAGCAGGTTGCGCGCGTCCTCGGCCATGATCGGGGCACCATAACGCTCCGGCTCGTACAGCTTCTCGCTTTGCCCATGGCCGCGATTGTCAAAGCCGATCACACGGCGGCCGCCGGCCACGAGGGCTCGGACCCAACCCGGATCGATCCAATTGGTTGCAACATTCGACGCAAAGCCGTGGATCAGCAGGATCGGCTCCCCCTTCCCCTCGTCCCAATAGGCGATGCGCACGCCGTCAGATTGGAAGCTCGGCATTGCTCTATCGCTCCGAACGTTCGCCGACTATGCTCACGCGCAACCCAACCCTTCACCACCATATGACGGACTGCCATGGCTCAAACGCTAGTGCCTCATTTCGTAAACGACAAAGGCGTCGACCGCATCAAGATCGGCGTCAAGGAATTCCAATGCATGGGCGCCACGCCGCCCTTCGACCATCCGCACGTCTATCTCGATATGGGCGATGGGGCGGATCTGGTCTGTCCCTATTGCTCGACGCTGTACCACTACGATCCAGCCCTCAAAGCCACCGAGAGCGATCCTCAGACCTGCGTGTTCGTGGCGACCGCGCCACCCGGCGCACCGGAGGCTTGAGCGCCCCCGCATGACAACGTTACGGCCGCAGGCTCGCGTGCTCGTCGTGGGCGGCGGCATCGGTGGCCTCACCACGGCCATCGCGCTTTCGCGCAACGGCATGAGCGCCACGCTTCTCGAGCGCTCGGTCTTCGCCGACGAGACTGGCGCCGGCATCCAGCTTGGCCCCAATGCGACGCGCGCGCTTGCGGAGCTCGGCGCCATCGACGCTGTCGAGGCGGTTGCCTTCAGACCCGATGCGCTTCGCCTTTACGATGGCATTTCGGGGACAGCTCTTGCATCCATGCCGCTCGGCGTCGTCGCGGAGAAGCAGTACGGCGCGCCTTACCTCACCCTGCACCGTGCCGATCTCCATGCTTGTTTGCTTGCCACGTGCCGGCGGCTCGAACTCCATCGAGCTCAGAGACGATTTCGAAGTGACCGAGGTTGAGATGCTCGCAGATCGCGTGGTCGCAACTGGGGCGGAGGGGACGAAGGTTGAGGACGGGAGTCTTATCGCCGCCGATGGCCTCTGGTCGCGCCTCAGGCTGCGCATCGCTCCCCGCGCCGACTTGCGCTTCTCCGGCGCGACCGCCTGGCGTGCAATTCTCCCTCGCGATCAGGCTCCGGCGCCGTTTGATGCGTCAGAGGTCGGGCTCTGGCTCGGGCCACGGTCTCATCTTGTCCACTATCCGGTGCGCGGCGGGAAGGATTTGAACGTCGTCGCCGTGTTCGAAGGCGGCACCGCCAAGCAGGGATGGAACCGGCGCGCCGAGCCAGACGTCCTGCTCCCTGCCTTCGATCACTGGGCGAGCCCTGCGCAGAACTTGCTAAGGATGGTTGAGACCTGGCGCTGCTGGTCACTGTTCCGGCTCGAACCTTTGCGCCGCTGGTCGGACGGGCGCATGACGCTCATCGGCGATGCCGCTCATCCCGTGCTGCCGTATCTCGCCCAAGGCGCAGCCCTTGCCATCGAGGATGCCGTGACTCTCGCGGCAAGCCTCAAGGCGTGCGACGGCGACCCGATGGTTGCCTTCCCCCGATACGAGGCGCTCCGCCGCGACCGCGCCGGCCAGGTGCAGCGCCAAGCGGCACGCAATGGCCGCCTCTACCATCTTCGCGGGCCGGTCGCGTTGGCACGGAACTTCGTGCTCAGGCAGCGGCGCCCCGAAGCTCTGCTGGTCGACTTCGATTGGCTTTATGGTGGGAAAGGCTCCTAGGCTGTCGGCGAGCGGCGAGTTCGCCGCGGCGAGGCCGAGCGAGGCGCTTGCCATCAACACATGACCGCCTGCAGCTTCGGACTCGACGAAGCGCTGGAACCTTGTTCGCGTGCGATGCGACGAGGACATGGTCAGGATCCCGACTAAAGGCCGTCGGCTCCTAGAACCGTGCCGCTACCGAAGACCGGCTCACTCGTATCGTGAATCCGTGACCGAATGCGAGGGATAACGAGAAGCGAAGGAAAGCCCCTTTGCCTAATGGCCGGGGGCCCCGCGGCGCCCCGCCTCGTAAAGAAACCACACGCGCCGCTCTGCTTGGTCGATCCACACCTCGATCAGGCTTGCTGTCGCCACGTCGTTCTCCTCGTCGCAAAGCTCGTGGGTCTCGCGCATTGCAGCAATCATCGCCTGGTTGTCGGATCTTAATTCGGCCAGCATGTCGAGCGGATCGACATAGTCTGCGTCGTTATCCGGGATGCGCTGCAGACGCGCGATCTCGCCGATCGAGTGGGCCGTGAGCCCTCCAACTTTGCGCACCCGCTCGGCGATGTCGTCAGTGGTGGCGAAGATCTGGTCAGCTTGCTCATCGAACAGCAGATGATAGTCGCGAAAGTGCGGTCCGCTGACGTGCCAATGGAAGTTCTTGGTCTTGAGATAAAGCGCAAATGTGTCGGCAAGCAGCGCATTTAGCGCGCCCGCAATGTCGCGGCGCGCATTGGCGCCAAGATCGGTGGGGGTCTCCAGTGGCGCCTTGCGGCGGTCCTTCACGGTCTTGTCCATGGTGTGTGACTCCTCGGCGGGAGATGGTGCGATAACGCATGTATTGGCAGGAAGTTGCCAATGCGTTTGTCTGCTTACTGCATTCGTGCGAAAATAGCACTCGCGGCCGATTTACGCACGTAATAGGACGATTGGGAACTCGGCCATGCGCGTTGAGGCCCCGGTTCGGGCTCCACTATCTTAGGCTCGCGGGCCGGGAACAGAATCCTTAGGCGCGCTCAGCTGCGCGGCGGACGCAGGCCCTCGTCAATTCACGCGGGTGACCTCGACCAGATTGTCGGAGAAGGTCGGCGCCCGGCCCAAGCCCGAATGGGCATCCGACGAGATCGAGTTGACCGATCCGTCCGAGCGGTTGAGCGAACGCCAGTAGCCGAGCGTTGCCACCACGATACCGGGGTTCACGTCGTCGGTGACTCGTGCCACGCCCTCGAAATCGCCGCGTGCGTTGAACACCCGCACCGGATCGCCTTCGCGGATGCTGCGCTTGGCGGCATCGGCCGGCGAGATCAGCACGAACTGATCGCCCTGCCCTTTGATCTTGTGCGGCTCGTTTGCGTAGCACGAGTTGAGGAAGCCGTGGCTCTTCGGTGAGATGATGTTGAGGGAGTAGAGCTTCGCCTGCGCCGGGCTCGTCTCCGGGCTCTCGCGCATCGGCACGTAACCGGGCAGTGGATCGACCGGCTCGCCGCATTGGTCCCCGTCATACATCATGCGGAACGGACCCGCGACGAAGTTCTTGGCGTCCTTGAGCAGGAACTCGACCTTGCCTGACGGCGTCGGGAACTTCCCGTTTCTGTGCGGCGCGCGCGTGTCGGCCGAGCCGACGTCGATCTTGAAGAACCCGCGGCTCTTGAAATAGTCCATGTCGACGCCGGCCATCTTGGGATCGTCCCAGTTGACGTAATAGGCGGCGAGCTCGCTGTCGGTCATTTTGAAGACCGGATCGTCGAAGCCCATTTCCTTCGCGAGGCGCCGCCACATCTCGGAGGTCGACAGGCACTCGCCCGGCGGATCGACTGCCTTCTGATTGTAGGTGAAGTAGAAATGGCCCCAGGACCACATCATGTCCTCGGCCTCTCCGGCCATGGCGGCCGGCAGAACGACGTCGGCATATTTCGCCGTGTCGGTGAGGAAATGCTCGGCGACCACGGTGAACAGGTCCTCTCGCTGCAAGCCTTGCACGATCTTGTTCGTCTCCGGGGCCTGTGACACCGGGTTGGTGCAATAGACGAACAGGCTCTTGATCGGCGGATCGAGCTTCATCTCGCCGGTCAGCGCTCTACCGAGCTGCAGGTTGTTGACGGCGCGCGTTCCCGGCTTGATCCAATCGCCGCGCGACACCTTCATCCAATCGACCGGAAAATCCCAGAGGGGCATCTGCAACAAACCACCGCCGACATGCCGCCATGACCCGACCAGCGCCGGCAACGAGCACACCGCGCGGATCGCCTGGCCGCCGCCGGCAGAGCGCTCAAGGGCAACGCCGAGACGGATCACGCTCGGCTGGACCGTGGCAAATTCCCTTGCGAATTTTTCGACGTCGGCGGCTTTGACGCCGGTGACCTTCTCCACATAGTCAGGCGTGAACTCTGCGGCGCGCGCTTTCAGTTCGGTAAATCCGAGTGAGTGATTGTCGACATAGTCCTGGTCGATCAAGCCTTGCTGGATGATCGAATTGATGAAGCCCATGGCAAGGGCGCCGTCGGTGCCGGGCTTGGGGCTGATATGCCAATCGGCGGCCTTGGCCGTGCGCGACCGGTAGGCGTCGATGACCACGATCTTGGCTCCGCGCTTCTGCGCTTCCAGCACGAACGGCCAATGATGCAGATTGGTCGAGATCGAGTTGCACGCCCAGATCACGATGAACCTGGAATGCACGAAGCTCTCGGGGTCGACGCCGCCGGTCGGGCCGACCGTCATCAGCCACGCAGTCGAGGAACCGGAGGCGCAGAACGTCTTCTCGTTGACCGTCGAGCCAAGGCGGTTGAAGAACGGGTCGCCAGAGTTGATGCCCTGCACCAGACCCATATTGCCGAGGTAGCTGTAGGGCATGATGGCCTGGCTACCATGTTTGGCGACGACGTCGCGCCAGCGCCGGCCGATCTCGGCGATCGCCTCGTCCCAGCTGATGCGCTCGAACAGCTTGGAGCCTTTCGGGCCGCTCCGCCGAAGCGGATACATCAGCCGGTCGGGGTTCGCGTGGTGGTCGTGGAAGTCCTTGAGCTTCACGCAAAGCCCGCCCCGCGTCATCGGGTGGTCCTTGTTGCCACGGACCTCGACCAGCTTGCCGTCAGCGACCTCGTAGATCATGGCGCAGGTATCCGGGCAGTCATGCGGACATGCGCCGAAAAACGTGGTTCGCTTCAGCTGCTCGTTCATTCCGATCCTCCCTTAGGCTCCCAGGCGCCGGCTTTTGTGGCGACCGGTCGTCTTCCCTCAGCCTAGGGACGAGGAACGCTGGTGTCGATCAGAATTCCAAATCGGCTGATCGAAACTGCGAGGGAAGGCGCCACTCCTTCGAGCGGTTTGCCCGGTCACACAACGTGGGCTACGGGCCAACAATTCAGACCGGACGAGAGGGCCAGAGCCTTTCATATATCTGTCTTGCGGGTATTGGCCTCCGCGAATCAAATGGCCGAAATCAGCCCCATTCGTATCGATTAGGCGGCCAGGCATTGCCTGTAACAATGCGAAGTTGAGCTCCCGATCCGCTGCCTTCAGAGACACTGTTGAACCAGGCGAAATCCATCGATCAGGCGCTCGCCGAGGCCTTTCTCAAGGCCGATCAACTTGCCGCGCCTTTGGATCAACGGCTCAAGCTCTATCTCGGCGAGTCGCGCGCTCTGCTTCCGGATCTCGAGTCGACCTACGATCCGCGTCTTATGTTCAACGCAACAGCACGGCGACCGCCTGGGGGGAAACACATCATCACGAACGGAGCGCGATCATGAAGCGAAGGCGCATCATCTCTGGCGCCATCTGCGCAAGCACCCTCATCGTCGCGCTCGTAGAGCCGGCGGCAGCGGACAGATGGCGGCACGCTCCGGCCAATTCCGCCTATCTGCACATCACGACCCCAAGCCAGTACAACCCATCCGACAGCATATCGGGCGCCGTGCGGCGCGGCCCGCGCGGCGATGAGGTGCGGCTCCCGGGCGGAACCTGGGTGCCTTGCGGCTTCAACTGTTATTTCACGCTCAGAAACGCGACGGTGGACTTCTGGCGGCGCTACGATGTGTTCCCGCAATAGACAAGGACATCCTCATGCTGAGGAGCTCGAAGAGCGCGTCTCCTTCGAGAGGCCGCTTCTTGGCCTCCTCAGGATGAGGACCGGCCGCGCTTATTCGTCCTGCGGGATGTCTTCCTCGTTCGTGGGCGCTTCTTCATTGTCGTCTTGGCTCTTCGGCATGCCGAGGCTCACTTTGCACTCATCCTCGAAGCCTTCATTCTTCGCCATCAAATCTTCGAGCTTTGGAAAGCTTGTCGCGTCCTCGTCGGTGATCTCGTCCTTGTGCATCTTGGTCATCATGTCGACCTCGGCCTGGCTCATTTTCTTATCGTGATACTTTCCGACGACGCACTCGCAATACATTTGCGCCGTGACCTTGCTGCCCGCTTCAAGTCCCGGCTCGTCGGTGACGACCGGATCGGCGATGCAGGCCGCAAGGAACGCATCGGTGTTGAGCTTGCTCTCGGTCGCTTGCTTCGATGCTGCCTCGGCGCCAGTGGCCATACCGATTAGAAGCCCCGCAAGTATGAAGCCGCGCATCAGACCATCGACCATGTCACCCTCCATTGGCGTGCAGCGCGGCTCTGGTGAGAGGGGCCGACTGCCGCGCCCAAGCATAAGAAATGAATCGATCTTCCGGCAACTGCCTACATGGCCAGAGCCGCGGTAATCTTGGGTTTTGGTTGAGAGACGTGTTTACTGCTTCTTGGGCGGCAGGGCGAGCCGGATATGCAGCTCTTTTAGCTGTTTGTCGCCGACTTCCGAAGGGGCACCCATGAGCAAATCTTCGGCCTGCTGGTTCATCGGGAACATCACCACCTGCCGCAAATTCTCTTCACCGCAGAGCAGCATCACGATGCGATCGATGCCAGGCGCGATGCCGCCATGGGGCGGCGCGCCATATTGGAGAGCGCGCAGCATCCCGCCGAAGCGCTGCTCGAGCACATCCTTCGGATAGCCGGCGATGGCGAAGGCCTTCTCCATGATCTCAGGCTTGTGGTTGCGAATGGCGCCTGACGAGAGCTCCACGCCGTTGCACACGAGGTCGTATTGGTAGGCGAGGATGTCGAGCGGATCCTTGGTGGTAAGCGCTTCGAGCCCGCCTTGTGGCATGGAGAACGGATTGTGCGAGAAGTCGATCTTCTCCTCCTCCTCGTTCCACTCATACATGGGGAAGTCCACGACCCAACAGAACTCGAAGCGGTCTTGCGCGATGAGACCCAGCTCTGTGCCAAGCTTGGTGCGCGCCCGTCCGGCGAAGTCCACGAACTCCTTGGGCAGGCCGGCGATAAAGAACGCGGCATCGCCACCCTTCAGCTCAAGCCGCGCACGGATCGCCTTGGTGCGCGCCGGCCCGAGATTGTTGGCGATGGGGCCCTTGCCGGCAGGATCGGCCTCTGCGGCTCCGCCTGCCTTCTCGAAGCTAATATAGCCCATGCCCCTCTGGCCTTCGGCGATCGCCCAGGCATTCATGCGGTCGCAGAAGGCGCGTGATCCGGCGCCCGGCGCCGGCAAGGCCCAGATGCGTGTGTGTACGTCCATGTCGATCATGCCGGCGAATATCTTGAAGCCGGAACCGCGGAAATGCTCGGTCACGTCCTGCATCTCGATGGGGTTGCGGAGGTCGGGCTTGTCGGTGCCATACTTCCGCATCGCCTCGGCGTAGGCGATGCGCAGGAATTTCGGCGTCACCGCCTTGAGGCCGCCGAATTCCTCGAACAGCCCGCGCATGATCGGCTCGACGGTGTCGAACACGTCGTCTTGCGTGACGAAGCTCATCTCAAGATCGAGCTGGTAAAACTCCCCCGGCGAACGGTCGGCGCGGGCGTCCTCGTCGCGGAAGCAGGCCGCGATCTGGAAATAGCGGTCGAAGCCAGCGATCATGATCAGCTGCTTGAACTGTTGAGGCGCCTGGGGCAGCGCATAGAACTTCCCCGGATGCACCCGGCTCGGCACGAGATAGTCGCGCGCGCCTTCGGGCGATGAGGCGGTAAGAATCGGCGTCTGAAACTCGAAGAAGCCGGCATCGCGCATGCGGTTGCGCAATGACCAGATGATCGCCTGCCGCGTCATGATGTTGCGATGCAGGCTTTCGCGGCGAAGGTCGAGGAAGCGGTATTTGAGCCGCGTCTCTTCCGGATAGTCGGGCTCGCCGAACACCGGCAATGGCAGCTCATTCGCCTCCGACAACACCTCGATCGCCTTGGCCTTGACCTCGACCTCTCCGGTCGGCAGAGGAGGGTTGATCGTCTCGGCGGATCGGGCCACGACCTCGCCATCGACCCGCACCACCCATTCGGGTTTTAGCTTCTCTGCCTCGGCGAAGGCCGGCGAAGCCGGATCAACCACGCATTGGGTGATGCCGTAATGATCGCGAAGATCGATGAACAGCAGGCCCCCATGATCGCGTACGCGGTGCACCCAGCCGGAGATCCGGACGGTGATGCCGACATTTTCTTTGCGCAGCTCGCCGCAGGTCTTGGTGCGATAGGGATGCATCACTCGGAGGACAGAATTGAGGTGTCAGGATTGCGCCGGGAACAGCGCATGGGACGCCCCGGCTTGTCAAGGCGAGCGGCAACGCCGGAACAAAGCGCGGCGCTTTACGTTGGTTGCCCAACGGCGGAATGAGGGAGATTATTCATGCTCAGGATTGTTGAGACCCTTCCGGCAAAGACGCATTTGCCCCTTGAGGCTTGGGCGCTGACGGGACTCGTGACCCTGTTCTCGATCGTCTCTACGGTCGCGCACATGTCCCAGGCGACGAATGGCGCTTCACCCACGATCGAGCACGCGATGGAGCAAGAAAGTGCGCTTAACCAGGCACAGTTTGAGCGATCCGACTTAGGTTCGCTGCGGCCCATCGCCTCCCCTTCGCCCATGAGCGCCTAGAAAAAAAGTGCGGAGTAAGTGCGTCTGTTTCGATCGGCACTCTTGGCCTTAAGCCGTGCCTTAAGCTATATCGCAGCTGATGCATCTCATCACCCGTACCGAGGACCTGGCCGAGGCCTGCGCGCGGCTTGGCGCTGCCCCTTTTGTGGCGGTGGACACCGAGTTTATGCGCGAGCAGACCTTCTGGCCGAAGCTCTGCCTCATCCAGATGGCGGCGGACGGCACCGAGATCTTGGTGGATAGCCTCACCCCCGGCATCGACCTCAAACCGTTCTTCGACCTGATGGTCAACGAGCAGGTACTCAAGGTTTTTCATTCGGCACGGCAGGACGTTGAGATCGTTCACCATCTAGCGCGCGTGATCCCGCATCCAATCTTCGATACCCAGGTTGCCGCCATGGTGTGCGGCTTCGGCGAAGCGGTGAGCTACTCCATGCTGGTGAAGCGGCTGTTAAGTCGCAACTTGGATAAGAGCTCGCGCTTCACCGACTGGAGCCGCCGCCCCCTCTCTGACCGGCAACTTACCTACGCGCTCGGTGACGTTGAGCATCTGCGCGACCTCTACCCCAAGCTCCAGAGCCAACTTGACCGCTCAGAGCGCGCAAGCTGGCTGAACGAGGAGATGGCGGTCCTCACCGACCCTGCAACCTACGAGCTCCATCCCGAGCACGCCTGGAAACGGCTCAAGATGCGCATCAAGACGCCGAAGTCTCTCGCCGTGCTCATAGAGCTTGCCGCCTGGCGCGAGCGCGAGGCGCAAACCCAGGACGTGCCCCGCGCCCGCATCCTGAAGGACGAAGCGCTTTATGACATCGCCAGCCAAGCGCCGCGCACACCTGAGGATCTTGGATCGCTGCGCACCCTGCATAACGGATTTGCCCGCTCCATGCGCGGACGCGCCGTGCTCGAGGCGGTGTCCAAGGGGCTCGAGCGCGATCCGAAGACCATCCCGCCGATCGAGCGGGGCGAGCCGATGCCCCCAGAGGCACAGGCCGTGGTCGACCTGTTGCGCGTGCTGCTCAAGGCGACCGCCGGGCGTCATGGCGTGGCGCCGAAGCTGATCGCGACCAGTGACGAGCTGGAAGAGATCGCCCGCTCGGACGAGATCGACGTGCCGGTGTTGAGGGGCTGGCGGCGGAAGCTGTTCGGCGACGACGCGCTCGCTTTGAAGCGCGGCGAGCTTGCCCTCGTCATCAAGAAGGGCGAGGTGGCGGTGCTACCGGTTGACCAGCCAAAGGAACAGCGAAAGCAGCAGGCTCACGAGGATTGAGGTGGTGATCGGCAGATAGAAATAGAAACTCCCGCGGTCGATCACGATGTCGCCGGGAAGCCTGCCGAGACCGAAACGCACGCTGGCAAAGGTCAAGAGACCCACCGTGGCCAGAAAACCAATCACCCCAAGAGCGTAGCGGGCCATCAGCGCGATTTCTTCGGTGTATTCTTGGTGATGCGCATCTTGACCGTCGCGCGCAGGTCTTCCGGCAAGTCCTCAAGCGCGTCGAGCATGGTCTTCAACTCGGCACGGAGCCCGTGGATCTGATCGATCAGATTGAGCAGCACCGGAACCTGATCCTCATCGAAGCCGAGCTTATCCTCTAGGTCGCGGATCAGAGCGGCGCGGGCCATGTCGGCTTCCGAGAAACCCTGCTCGGCCCTGGCGGCTGGCCTGATCCACCCCTGCCTCACCCAAACCCGGAGCCGCGTCACGGTCAAATGCTGCACGCGGGCAACGATGTCGCGCTCAGTCAGCATCAGGCCTGCTCTCTCAACTTCCGCCGCGGATCATAACGGTGCTTGTCGCGCCACTGTTCCGCGAAAGTCTTCAAGTCGTCGTCGATGCGGTCCGGCATCATTACGGTGAGCCTGACCAACTCATCGCCATGCTTGCCGTTCTTGCGCGTAATGCCGCGGCCCTTAAGTCGAAGCGTCTTGCCGGTATTGGTGCCGGCCGGAATCGTGGCCGACACAATGCCGGTGATGGTTGGCACCGCGACCTTGCCGCCAAGCACGGCCTCGTCGAAGGTGATCGGCACTTCGACGAGGATATCGTCGCCCTCGCGCTTGAACACCGGGTGCGGCCTGACCAGGATTTCGACCAGCGCATCCCCCGCTTCGGCGCCGCCCATGCCCGGCATGCCTTTGCCCTTGAGCCGCATCACCTGGCCTTCCTCGACGCCGGCAGGAATGGTCACGTCTAGCGTCCCGCCATCGGGGAGCGTGATGCGCTTCTTGGCGCCGTTCACAGCCTCGAGGAAATCGATCTCGAGCCGGTATTGGGCGTCCTGCCCGCGCATGGCAAAGCGCTGACCGCCGGCGGGGCGCGCGCCTCCCCCCCTGCCGAACAGATCCCCGAACAGATCGGAGAAGCCGCCGAGATCTTCGTAACCGGTGGTCGATCGGTAGCGCTCGCCGTCCTCGCCGCCGGCATATTCGCGATAGTAGCGCCGCTGCGGACGCTCCTGCCCGCTCGCGTCGATCTCACCGAGATCGTAGCGGCGCCGCTTCTCGGTATCGCCGAGAATGTCGTAGGCGGCGGTGACCTGCTTGAACTTGTCTTCAGCCGCCTTGTCCCCCGGATTGAGGTCCGGATGCAGCTTCTTGGCAAGCTTGCGGTAGGCCTTGGCGATATCCTCAGCCTTCGCAGTGCGCGCCACGCCGAGAACTGAATAGAGATCATCTGCCATTCTTGAGTGCTTAGCGTTGATGGCGTGCTCCGGGGAACTCCAAAAGCTGGCACCTTCCCTCATAGCACAATGATTTGGGAAAAGCGGCTTCGTCCAGCAAGTCGACGCTCAGCTCGCCGCGAGCTGGAAGGACGGCCCGACGCGGATTTCCGCGTCCCGGTCGAGCAGGTCCGCGAGCACCTTGAATCTCCGATCCACCCGCTCCCCTTCGAGATTGGAATAGGGCTCCGGCAAGGTCCATACCAGCCGATTGCCTTCATAGCTGATCGGCGTGTTGGTGAGCACCCCAGGCATCGAAGCCGAGACCATATGGGCCGCGCGGAACGCAGCGCCGAGAATGCGCGCGCGCTTCAGCATGTCCTTGTCGACGAGCTCGAGCAGGCTTTGGCTGAGCTCGTCTTTGAGGGTGCCTTCATTGCGGTAATAGACGGTGAGCGCGAGGAACGCCCGGCCGGGATGATCGACGCCGACGAAATTGCCGTGGGCAGCGAGGTTCAGGCTCTGAATGCCGCGATAGTCTGGGTGCGCGTGCCAGCCGATGTCGGAGAGGAGACAGGCGGCGTGGCGTAATCTCCTTTGCTCCGGCGTCTCGACGGGTCCCGGAGCACGGAACAATGCGTCGGTCCAGAAGCAAAGCTCGTAGGCCGAGTCGATCGAGCGCGAGCGCCGCCTTGCCAGGTCCTCACAGGCGGCGAGCAGCGGGTCCTTACGGCGTTCCTCCTCGCTCAGCATGGTGCAAAGCAAGCCTTCGCGGATGCCGAACACCGAGATCACCACGGCGCGAGGCTTTACCACCCTGAGCAGCCGCTCGAGCACCAGAGAGCCATACGGGATGGTCTCGCGCCGGGCGCCGGAAATGTCGCGAATGCCGGCGAGCGAGCTTTGCGATTGCTGATCGAGCAGGCTGGCAAATTTGAGCGCGTCTGCTGCCTCGATCCGATAATTGTGCATGACGTTCAGCGGATAGTTGGTCTGAGCCATATGCAAGCGTGCCAGCGCCCGCCACGTTCCGCCGATGGCGTGGAAATCGCGGTCCTTGCCCTCGTCCAGCCAATCGACCCTGGCGAGCTCGGCATCGACAATTTCGCGCGCCCTTTTCAGGTTGCCGCCGGACGCATCGATCAGCCGTAAGCCGCCAAGCGGCAGCGTCGCGGCGTTGCCGAGTCTGCCCTTGCGCACATCGATCAGCTCGAGGCTGCCGCCGCCGAGATCCCCGACGAAGCCGTCGGCATCGTGAATGCCGGCAATGACGCCCACCGCGGCGAGCTCGGCCTCCTTGGTGCCGGAAAGCACCCTGATCGGCACGTCGATGATGCGCTCGGCCTGGGCAATAAAGTCAGGACCGTTCTCAGCTTCGCGCGCCGCCGCCGTAGCGATGGCCTCGACCCTGGTCACGCCCATCTGGTCGATCAGCGCTCGAAATCGTCGAAGCGCCCGGAGCGCGCGAGCCACGGCTTCGGCGCCAAGCCGCCCAGTGGTGGCGAGCGAGCGGCCAAGACCGCATAGCACCTTTTCGTTGAACAGCGGCGTCGGCGCCCGCGTGGCGCCCTCATAGACCACGAGCCGGACTGAGTTCGATCCGATGTCGACCACGGCGACGGGGTTGAGTTCATTTCTGCGGGCCATGGCGGGGACAGCTCGCCGCACGTCACTCTGACTCGACCAGGCGCGCAAACCGCGGCGGCATGTTCTCCTTGAGCGAGGTGCCACGCCCAGAGAGGCTCGGATTGGTCATGAAATAATCCTGTGCGCTGAACGGCTCCTGACCCTTACCTATCCGGATTCGCTCCGAGCTTCCATCCGGTCTGACGCGCCAGCTCTGCACGTTGTCCTTGAGGTTCGCGACCATGATCTGGTCGAGGATTTGCTCGTGCACCGTCGGGTTCTTGATCGGCATCATGGCCTCCACGCGCCGGTCGAGGTTGCGCGGCATCATGTCGGCCGAGCTGATATAAACCGTAGCGTTGCGGCTCGGCAGGCCGTGACCGGCACCGAAGCAATAGATACGAGAATGCTCAAGGAAGCGCCCGACGATACTCTTCACGTGGATCGTCTCGGAGAGATGCGGCACGCCCGGACGCAAGCAGCAGATGCCACGCACCACGAGATCGATCTCGACGCCGGCCTGGCTTGCCTCGTAGAGCGCGTCGATGATCTCGGCATCGACCAGCGAATTCATCTTCATCCAGATCGCCGCCGGGCGTCCCGCCTTGGCGTGATACATCTCCTCACGAATGTGATCCAAGATGCGCGCCCTGATGCCATGCGGCGAGACCGCCATGGCTTCGAGCTCGGCAGGCTCCGCATAACCGGTGACAAAATTGAAGATGCGTGACAAATCATGGCCGATGGTGCGGTCGGCGGTGAAGAAGGAGAGGTCGGTATAGATCTTGGCGGTGACCGGGTGATAGTTGCCGGTGCCGACATGGCAATAGGTGACGAGCTCGCCGCCTTCGCGCCGTACGATCAGGCTGAGCTTGGCGTGGGTCTTTAGCTCGATGAAGCCATAGACGACCTGCACGCCGGCACTTTCCAGATCTCGTGCCCATTTGATGTTGGCTTCCTCGTCGAAGCGGGCCTTCAGCTCAATCACGGCGGTAACCGACTTGCCGGCCTCCACCGCATCCTTCAGCGCCTCGATGATCGGCGAGGTCTTGCTGGTGCGGTAGAGTGTCCATTTGATCGCCACCACGTCAGGGTCGGCGGTCGCCTGCTTCAGGAATTGGAGCACCACATCGAAAGACTCGTATGGATGATGGACGATAATGTCCTTCTCGCGGATGGCGGCAAAGCAATCGCCGTTATGCTCGCGGATGCGCTCCGGGAAGCGGCTTATATAGGCTTGGAATTTGAGGTCGGGCCGGTCGGCGGCAATGAGCTGAACTCGTGTCGGTAACGCCGATCAGGCCTTTCTGCACGAAGCTCTCGCGCGCAGAGACCTTGAGCTCCTTCATGACGAAGCGCTGGAGGCGCGGCGGCATCGATGCCTCGATCTCAAGCCTGATCACCGAGCCGCGGCGCCTCTTCTTCAAGGCAGATTCGAACAGCCGCACCAGATCCTCGGCCTCTTCCTGCACCTCGACCTCGCTGTCGCGCAGCACGCGGAACGCGCCCTGGCTCCGCACCCGGTAGCCGGGGAACAGGCGCGCCACGAAAATCCCAACCACGGTCTCGAGCCTGATGAACCTGATCGCGGCGCCGCTCCCGCCCGAAGGCAGTTGGATGAAGCGGTTGAGCTGCGACGGAATCGGCATGAGCGCGTGCATGGTGCGCAATGACCCCTCGCGCAGGAGGTCAAGCCCAAGCGTGAAGCCGAAATTGGGGATGAAGGGGAAAGGATGCGCGGGATCGACCGCGATCGGCGTGAGCACGGGAAAGATGTGGCTGAGGAAATGATCCTCGAGCCAGGTGCGCTCGGTGTCGGTGAGCTGATCGGCCTGGAGCACATTGATGCCGGCTTCCGCCAGCAGCCCCTCGAGCCGCACCCAGCTTTCCTGCTGCTCGTCGGTCAACTCGGCGACGAAATGGGTGATGCGGTCGAGCTGCTCCGCCGGCGTCAGTCCATCCTCGCTTGGCGTCTCGATGCCGGCGACGACCTGGCCGCGCAAACCCGCCACGCGCACCATGTAGAACTCATCGAGGTTCGATGCCGAGATGGACAGGAAGCGGAGGCGCTCAAGCAGCGGGTGGCGCTCGTTCTGGGCTTCCTCGAGAACGCGCCGGTTGAAATGCAGCCAGGACAGCTCACGGTTAAAGAACCGGCTAGGCCCGAATGCGGCAATCCCGGCGCTCGCATCGTCCGGCTGCAACTGTTCCGGTAAGGTCATAAAAAACCTCGTAAATTCAAACTCGCGGGCCGCACTGCGGCGCGAATGCCGAATGTTATCCCAAGAACTGTATCACTTGCGTTACGGGGATGGCCAATTCACGGTCATTCGGACGACACCCCCGTGCCCAGCGCCTCCGCCACGAGCTGGCGGCTGATCTTGCGACCAGATCCGAGCGCCGCCCGGTCTATTGCCGCCACCGCCGCCGCCGCCGCGGCCAGCGAGCGTTCGATGCGGAGCGCGAGAAAATCGAGCACCTTCGGATCGATGGCGAGCTGACGGTCGGCGAAATGCTTGAGTATCACGGTCTTGAGCAAGGCATCGTCGGGTACGCCGATCCGCACCACCGGCAAGGCGTTCAGCCGCGAGCGGAGGTCGGGAAGTTTATAGTCGAAACGGTTCGGCGCCTCGCGGGCGGAGAGCAACACGAAGAGCCGCTTCTCCCTCGCGAGGTTCAGCAAATGAAACAGCGCCTTTTCGTCATGACCCGCGCGATCGATGTCTTCGACGACGAGTGGTGTCCCCTCCATCATGGTTTCAAGGGAGCGGGAGCTGACGCCGAGACCCGCGGGAGAAAACGTTTCTGCCCCAGAGCGCGCCTGCCACACCCGGGCAAGATGCGTCTTGCCGCTTGCCTCAGGTCCGATGAGGAGTTGGGCGTTGTCCTGCCAGTCCGGCCAGGAGTTGATCAGGCGGATGGCGCCGAGGTTGCACTCACTGACCAGGAAGTCTTCCGCGCCGAGTGCCGCGCGGTGCGGCAGATCGAGACTGAGTTGCTTGACCGTCACGAGGCCCTGACCCGCGACTGCTCCGAGCCTTTCAGTTGAACCGATGTGCCTTGGCGCGATGGCAGTGGAACGGGGACGGGCTCGTAGCTCGCCATATGCGCGAGCCAGCCAAAGAAATAGGCGCCGGCGGAGAAAATGGTGAGCGCGCCCGTCACCGGAACGAGGACCGCCACCAGCTTCTCAAGCCCCAGTCCGAGTCCAAGCTCGGCAAGCACCAGGCCAGCCAGCACGATCTGAGCGAAGGTATTGGCCTTGCTCACCAGCAGCGGATGGATAGGAACCGGCCGCGACAGCACCCATGAGAGCAGGAAGGCGCCGATGATGAGGATGTCGCGGCTGACCACCGCGATCACCAGCCAGGCCGGCAGAGTATTGGAGAAGCCGAGGGTGACGTAGATGCTCATCAGGAGCAGCTTGTCGGCGATCGGGTCGAGATAGGCGCCAAGCTCGGTGCGCCATTGGAAGCGCTTGGCGAGGCAGCCATCAGCTGCATCGGAGACGCCTGCGAGTAGGAACAGCACGAACGCCGCCGTCATCTGGTGGGTGATGATCTGCCATACGACCAAGGGCACGAGCACGATGCGCGCCAAGGTCAGCGTGTTCGGGATATTCACGGGTGCTTCGCTCCTACGCCGGACTTTTTAAACGCCGACTGAACCTATTCAAGTCCTAAGAGATAGCAGATTCATGACCCGCGCCGAAGCACCGGGTTCAGCGGAACTTGAGGACGAAGTTTTCCTCGCCGTTCTCGAAGGAAAAACCGCTATCGGCAAGCACCTTCTGCAGGCGGCCGAGGGACCCGGCGTAGTCGAAGGTGATGGATGCCGTCCGCGCCGAAAGCGAGTTGACCTCGAGATCGCGAACGCCCGGAACCTGCACCAGCCGCCCCCTGATCTGTTGCCACTCCTTGAGGCCACCAAATTGCACGACTGCCGTCACCAGGCGCCCCGGCTCTCCTTGGGGCGCGGTCTTAGGCGGCATGCCAGGCTCGTAACGCGCGCGTTCGACCGCCTCAAGGGGAGCTCGCGTCGCCTTCCAGCGGTCCTCGATGACGGCATAGGCGAAGGAAGCGGCGTCCTTCGCCACGGCCTTTGGCGAGGTGCCGTTCAAAGCGTCGCTCCGCCCGTAATTGATGCGGCCGACGCCATCAGTTCCGGCAAGACGCGTGATGAACTGTCCGCCGTCGACCTGCCCTACCGCGATGATGAGAGGCGCGGTGCCATAGTCACCCTGCACCGAGGCAAGGGAGCCGGCATCCCCGGCAAGCACCGCGCGCACGGTTCCTGCCTCGAGTCCAGGGCGCGGCTGGAGCACACTGGCGGGGGTGAGCCCATGACCGAGGTCGAGATCGAGCCACACCTGCCGCCAGCTATCGTTGGCCGCACTCTTTACCTGATTGCCTTCGATCACGAGCGGCAGGATAGAGATCATCGGCGCCCGCTCCTCGCTCAACGGAATCCCGAGATTGGCGACGAGCTGCTTCACGCCCTGCTCATTGAAGATCACGTCCAGCGTCGCGATGTAGCGCGTCGTGGAATATTGCTCCTTGCGGATGGAGATGCCTTTGACCAGGCCTTCGATCTGCTCGGGCTGCAGATCCGGCAGCTTCGGATAGAAACTGAAGGGAACGACGCGCCGCAACACCGTATTGAGGCCGCGCTTCTCGGCTTCGGTCATCGCGTTGGCCTTGGCGGCGACGGCATTCTTGGCGCTGACATCGACGGCGATCTTGGAGACCGTGAAGGGCGTGTCGTCGTCGGCTTGAGCGAATGGGACAGATGCCCCGAGCGCAAGGCAAAGACCGAGGATCAATCGTCCACAAAGCGCGCCGTTATTCATACCAATCTTATCCGACAGCTACGATTGGCCAATCAGCAAGGCCGAGCCCATCTCAGCAGATGCCGATACAGCGTGCAAATGTGACCGCGCCGGGGCCGCACAACCAGCCGAGGTCGGCACCGGCCTTGACGGGCGCATGGTAGCCGCTTGATATGCCGGTGCCCTTAAATCCCACATCTGCTCCCGAGTGGCGAGGCGTGCCCACAAAGTCCAAGGACAAGGTCCCCCTGACCTACCGCGACGCCGGTGTCAACATCGATGCAGGCAACGCCTTGGTCAAGGCGATCGGCCCGCTTGCCGCCAAGACCGCCCGCACGGGACTTCTGGGCGGCATTGGCGGGTTTGGCGGCCTGTTCGACCTCAAGCCATGTGGCTTCAAGGACCCGCTCCTCGTCGCCGCCACCGACGGCGTCGGCACCAAGCTTAAGCTCGCCATCGAGACCGGCCAACACGACGGCATCGGCCTCGATCTCGTCGCCATGAACGTCAATGACCTCGTGGTGCAGGGCGCCGAGCCGCTGTTCTTTCTCGACTATTTCGCATGCGGCAAGCTCGATATTGGCGTGGCCGAGCGTGTCATTGCCGGCATTGCCGACGGTTGCCGCGAGACGGGTTGCGCGTTGATCGGCGGCGAGACCGCCGAGATGCCCGGGCTTTACACCGAAGGCGACTACGACCTTGCCGGATTCGCCGTAGGCGCCGTCGAGCGCACCGAGCTTCTGCCGCGCGCCGATCTCGAAGCCGGCGACGCGATCCTTGCCCTTCCCTCCTCAGGCGTGCATGCCAACGGCTTCTCGCTGGTCCGGCGCGTGGTCGAGCGGTCTGGGCTTGGCTGGAACAGCCCAGCGCCCTTTGCCGCAGGAAAGACGCTCGGCGAAGCATTGTTGACGCCGACACGCATCTATGTACGCCCCTTGCTGCAAACCATGCGCGCGACCAAGGCGATCAAGGCGCTTGCTCATATCACCGGTGGCGGCTTGACGGAGAACATCCCGCGCGTGCTGCCCGATCAGCTTACGGCCGAGATCAATCTCAGCTCCTTCGATCTTCCGTCGGTCTTCAGCTGGCTACAGTCCGAAGCCGTGCTCGACGATGCTGAGATGCTCCGGACCTTCAACTGCGGCGTCGGCATGGTGATCGTTGTGGCGTACGATGAGGCCGACGCGGTCGAAGCCGCGTTGCGCCAGGCCGGCGAGAGCCCCTGGCACTTTGGACGTCTCGACTTGCGCCAAGGGCAGGACGGCCTGCGCGTCCTCGGCAGCTTGACGCCATGACTAGGAAGCGCGTCGGCGTTCTCATCTCAGGCCGGGGGTCGAACCTTCAGGCCCTCATCAATGCCTGCAAGACGCGCGACTATCCGGCGGAGATCGTGCTTGTCATTTCAAATGTGCCGCAAGCGCAAGGGCTGCTGCGCGCCGAAGCCGCGCTGATCCCCACACTCACCCTCGACCACAAGGACTTCCCCAGCCGCGAAGATTTCGATGCCGCGCTTGACGCGGCGCTCAACAACGGAGGCGTCGAGATCCTCTGCAACGCGGGATTCATGCGGTTGCACACACCCGGCTTCGTCGAGTGCTGGCGCGACCGCCACCTTAACATCCACCCCTCGCTGCTGCCGGCGTTCAGAGGTCTGCATACGCATGAGCGCGTCATCGCCGCAGGCTGCAAGATCAGCGGCTGCACCGTGCATTTTGTCCGCGTCGAGATGGACGAAGGCCCCATTGTGGCCCAGGCCGCCGTTCCCGTGCTAGGCGAGGACTCCGCCGACACCTTGGCAGCGCGGGTGCTCGAAGCCGAGCATCACCTTTATCCTCATGCGCTTGCGCTCGTTGCTTCAGGCGCGGTCTCTGTCAATGCGGAGCTTGTGTTGAATAACAATGACCAGGCGCAAGTGCCGCTTTTCTCGCCGCCACTCAATTGAGCGTCCCTCCGCCACCGAGTACTTTGATTGAAATCATTAACGGCCCTTCAATCATGGTCTAGACGTGGCTGGTTGTCGCACGACAAGATGCAGCCAGAATTTGGGCGCCAATGATGGACAATGGCGAGCATCGGATGCTAGGTACTGGGCTTAGTCAGAGGCAATCGGCCGCTTCCCGCGGCCAGCCAATCCACATCTGGTGCGGCTTCAAGCTGGCCGAATGGCCGCCTGCCTCGTCATTCATGGGATCAGGGGGAAAATGGCCGATATGAACGTCGCCTATTCTCCAGCACATGGGCTCGGCGAAGAGCAGAGCATCTGGTTCAAGCTCACGCCGCTCCTGAACCAGGAGAACCCGATGCAGGTTCTCATGGCGCTGAGCGACAAATATGGGGGCGTCATCCCCATCAACCTAAAGAACCAGCGCGTTGTGCTGCTGAGCGAGCCGGCGCACGCCGAGCGCGTGCTGGTGTCGAACGCCGACAACTACACCAAATATTTCGACGGGCTCCGGCCGATCTTCGGCAAGAGCATGATCACGGTCGACGGCTCGCTCTGGCAGAAGATCCGCGGCCCCCAGCAGCCTGCCTTCCACCCCAACATGTTCGAGGTGTACTTCCCCTATCTGATGGACGCTATTCGCGCCAAGATGGGGCGCTGGCAGAAATTCGCCAAGACCGGCGAGACAATCGAGATGGTGGAGGAGACCTGGACGCTCGCCGCCGACATGGTGTGCAAGGCGCTGTTCGACCGCGAGATGCCGTTCAATCCGCATTTCGTGTTCAGCCAGGTGAAGACTTACACCGATGTGATGAACCACAAGTCGATCCGCCTGAAGAACGTGCGCGGACAGCTTGAGGAGATGAGCGAGGAGGAGGCGGCCAAGGCCATGAAGGTTTGGGGCTCGATCCCCGACACCGTGGTCGGCGCCAATGTCCTCGAGCATCGCGAGAAGACGCTGCTCAGGATGATCGAGGCGGCCGAGGCCGATCCAAACTTCCCCGAGTTCGATCACCAGCAGGTGATCGACGAGATGAAGCAATATCTGTGGGCCGGCACCGAAACCACCGCGCTCACGCTCGCCTGGTCGCTGTATCTGCTGTCGATGCACCCCGAGGCGCTCGAGCACATTCGCGAGGAGGCGCATCGCGTGTGCGGCGAGCGCGATCCAGAGTGGAACGAGGTGCAGCAGCTGAGCTACACGCGCATGGTGATCCAGGAGACCATGCGGCTCTTCCCGCCGATCTGGGCGCTAATCCGCATCGCCGCCGGCGACGACGAGATCGGCGGTCACAAGATCAAGGCCGGAGACAAGGTGGTGATCCTCACCTATATCGCCCATCACAGCCCGAAATATTGGGAGGAGCCCGAGAAGTTCGATCCAGAGCGCTTCGCGCCGGAGCGCTCGAAGAAGCGGGTGAAGTACTCATACCTGCCCTTCGCCGCGGGCAAGCGCGCCTGCATCGGCGGCGCGCTGTCGCAGATCGAGAACACGCTCGCCCTCGTGCAGCTGTTGCGGAAATTCACGCCCGAGTATGTTGGTCCGCAACCGGCGAAGATCCATGCCACCGTGACGCTCTGCCCCAAGGGCGGACTGCCCTTCAAGATCCGCGAATTAGCCTAGCGCTCAATCCGTCGCCAATAGGCTGTGAATCTGGGCCACGACGACGGCGCCCTCGCCGACCGCTGCGGAGACGCGCTTGGTCGAGCCTGCCCGCACATCGCCGATGGCGAAGACGCCGGGCCAACTCGTCTCGAGCGGCAAGGCTTGCCTCCGCCCTGCCCGCGCCATCGATGAGGTTGGCACCGGTTACCACGAAGCCGCTGTCGTCGACTTGAACGCGATCCTCGAGCCATTAGGCATTCGGATCCGCGCCAATGAACAGAAACAAATGGCGGAGCGGGCAGGTTTTCGCGTCCCCGGTTCTTCGGTCGCGGAACGTTGCGCCAGTGAGGTCGCTCGCTTCGTCACCTTCCAAGGCGACGACTTCGGTGTGGGTATGCAGCTCGACATTGGGAAGCATGCCGATGCGCTCGATGAGATATTGCGACATCGACGCTTCCAGGCCCTCGCCCCGCACCACCAGACGCAGGTTCTTCACCTTTGGCGCGAGGAACACCACGGCCTGTCCCGCCGAGTTTCCACGGCCGACCAGCGCCACCTCCTCCCCCTCACAAAGTTTCGCTTCCCGGCGAGGCCCAATAGGACACTCCGGTGCCCTCGAACATGTCGAGGTTCGAAATCGGCGGTCGGCGGTAGCGCGCGCCTGAGGCGATGACTACGTTCTTCGCCCGCACCACCTTTCCGTTCTTCAGCTCGAGCTTGAGTAAACCGTGGGATCCTTTTACCACGCCGCCATAATCGAGCTTCGCTACTTCCACCGGATGGCGATCTCGGCGCCAAACTTCAGGGCCTGATTGAAGCCGCGAACGGTCAGCTTCATGCCGTCGATTCCTGTCGGGAAGCCGAAATAATTCTCGATTCGCACCGACGCTCCGGCGTGTCCGCCAAATGCTCGCTCGTCAAGCACCAGCACCGAAAGCCCCTCTGATGCGCCGTAAACCGCGGCGGCGAGACCGGCAGGTCCAGCCCCGACCACCGCCATGTCGTAGACCTTGCCAGGGTCGGGGTCGGGAATGAGACCGAGGCAGGCGCCCGCCTCCTCATTGCTTGGCCGTTTGAGCAGCGTACCGTTCGGGCAAAGCATCACCCGCAGCTCATTCGGCAACACGCCAAAGCGCTCCATCACCACGCGCCCGTCCGGCATCAAGCAGCTGATAGGGATATCCGTTGCGCCGGAGGAAGCCTTCGAGCCGCCCAAGCTCTACAGTGCCCGGGATGCCGACGAGCACCGAGCCGACACGGCCGCCCTTCTCGCCTTCCTCGATCAGCCCGACGCGACGCAGAATGAAGGCACGCATCAAGGTTTCGCCAATCTCGGCGGAGCCGATCATGAGCGCTCGCACATGCGCGGCATCGAAGCGAAGCGCGATCCAGCCTTCCGCCCCGGCGCGACCACAAGCGAGTGACGCCCGCCCGCCAAGCTGACTCAACTCGCCGGAGAACCGCCGCGCATGATGCGTGGTGATGGGTGCCTCGCGATCGAGGCCGTCGCGCGACCGACATCGATCGAGCCCTCGAGCACGAGGCAGGCCGGCGCATGCAGCTCGCCGACATCGAAGACGTTCTCAGCGGGAGCAAATTCACGCGCCGGGCCGCTGGCAAAACGCTTGGCCTTCTCCACCTGATCCGCATCGAGCATGGGGAACATCTGGTGACCACGGGTGTCGATCAGGCTCATTGCAACACTCCAGTTGAGCAGCCCCTCTTCCGCTTTTAGCACGCAGTTCGCGGCAACACGGCGCAAAGGTTGCGGTCGAAGGCCGCAGCGGCATGCGCTTCAGGAAGTCGTGCAAAGCAAGCGGCTCTACCCGCACGCACTCCAACTCCTGCGCGGTGCGCTCCGCGGCCGGGCCCTATTTTCCGACGTCGTCGCCGAGGCGACAGGAAGGAAAGCACGGTATATGCAGTGATGTAGGCGAATGCCCGCGGAGCAACTCGAAATCTGCGCATGAGAGCGTGCTCCGATATCCGAGCTAGCCCACGATCTCGCTCTTCTTGAAACAGAAGGAGATTTCCTTCTTCGCCGTTTCCGGGCTGTCGGAGCCGTGCACCGAGTTCTTTTGATGGTTCACGGCGAAATCCTTGCGGATGGTGCCGGGAGCGGCATCGACGGGATTGGTCGCGCCCATCACCTCGCGGTTTCTGGCGATGGCATTCTCGCCTTCCAGCACCTGCACCACGATCGGGCCAGAGGTCATAAAGACGATCAGGTCCTTGTAATAGGGCTGGCCCTTATGCACCTCGTAGAACTTCTTGGCGTCCTTCTTTCCCCACCAGATGCGCTTCTGCGCGATTACCCTGAGGCCCGCAGCCTCGAGCCTTGCGATGATCTGCCCGGTGAGGTTACGCTCGGTGACGTCTGGCTTGATGATGGAGAGAGTACGCTCGATGGCCATGTCGCGGGGTTCCCCTGAAGGCTTTGAATGTTTTGAGGGCTTATAACCGCCACCCCTGACAGCGACAAGGCGCTGTCATGCCTTTTGCTGCCAGCGGCCTTGCAAATCCTGCTGCCAGTAGCTCACGCTGAAGCCTTGCGCCTTGGCCTTTTGCCACTCCGCCCGCGCCTGGCTCACGGCGTCCTCATCGTGTCCATCGAACACATAGACCACGCGGTCATAGGGCGCGGCGTCCTCAAGCTCCGCGCCGTCAACCAGGAAGCGGACCTGCGCCTCGTTGGGATTGTCGTCGCCGGACGTGAGATAGATCGGATGAGCGCCAGGCTGACCGTCTCGCGCGGTGCCATGGGCGAGGAAGCTCTCCTCGCGATAGATCCATAGCAGCGTATCGAGCGCCTCGACGCGCTCCTCGCTCGCGGCCTGCACCGCCGCGCGCCATCCTCGCTCGAGCGAGCGCTCTAGCAAGGTGGGCAGCACCTCTTCCAAGGTCCGCCGCTCCAGATGGTAGAAATAGACTTCGGGGACGCCATCGCTCATCGGTGCTCACGCGCCCTTGGCGAAAGGGTTGTCGCCCTTGCGCAGATGCAGCCTGATCGGCACGCCGGGCATGTCAAAGGACTCCCGCAAGGAATTCACGAGATAGCGCACATAGGAGTCCGGCAGCGCCTTTGGCCGCGAGCAGAACAGCACGAAGGTCGGCGGCCGCGCATTGCTCTGGGTGATGTATCTGGGCTTGATGCGCCGCCCCGAGACCGCCGGCGGAGAATGCGCATCGACGGCCGCTCTGAGCCATTGGTTCAAAGCATGGGTGGGGAGCCGCTTGTTCCACAGCGCGTCAGCGGCAAGCACGGCGCTCATGAGTGCAGGGAGCCCCTTGCCGGTTAGCGCTGAGACTGGAACGAACGCCACGCCCTTCATTTGCGGCAGAAGACGCTCGCAGATCTCCTTCAACTCGGCGAGTCTCGCTTGCGGCCCGCGCACCAAATCCCACTTGTTCACGGCGATGACCAGCGCCCGTCCTTCTTTCACGATGAGATCGGCGATCTGCAACTCCTGCTTCTCGAAGGGCCGCTCCGCATCGAGCAGCAACACAACCACCTCGGCGAATCTGATGGCCTTAAGCGCATCCCCGACGGCAAGCTCCTCGGCACTCCCCTCCACCCGCATCTTCCGCCTGAGCCCGGCGGTGTCGAACAGCCTGAGCACCCGCCCCCGCCAGGAAAGCTCCACGGCGATAGCGTCACGCGTGATGCCGGCCTCCGGCCCGGTGATCATGCGGTTCTCGCCGAGGATCGCATTGACGAGAGTAGACTTGCCGACATTGGGGCGTCCCACTACCGCTATGCGCAAGGGATGGGAGACCCCCTCTCCCTCCTCGGCATCCCTGGCGACGGTCTCGGCACCATCGCCCTGCGCACGGGCAACCTGCTCTATCGTCTCGCTGAGCTCGCCGACGCCGATGCCGTGCTCCGCAGAGATCGGCAGGGGCTCGCCGAGTCCAAGCGAGTAGGCTTCGTACACGCCGGGCTCCGCAGCGCGCCCCTCGCATTTGTTGGCGGCAAGGATCACCGGCTTGCCGGATGCGCGCACGAGCTCGGCGAAGATCTCGTCGCCGGCAACGATACCCGCCCGCGCATCGATCAGGAACACCACGAGGTCCGCCTGCCTGATGGCGGCCACTGTCTGCTCGCGCATGCGCGGGGTCAGGCCCGCATCGCCATGCTCGAGCCCGGCGGTGTCGATCAGCCGGACAGCGCTCCTGCCAAGCTCCGCGTCCGCCTCGCGCCGGTCGCGAGTCAACCCAGGCTTATCATCGACGAGCGCCAGGCGCTTGCCGGCGAGCCGGTTGAACAGCGTCGACTTGCCGACATTCGGCCGTCCGACGATGGCGATGGTGAAGGGCATGCGGCGGGACCGGAGCGTGCGAAAAAGCTGGCCGCTCTAACTGGCTAATTGAGAGCGATCAGCGTGGCGTTGTCGGCCAGAATATACATGCGGCCGCCAGCCACAACCGGGGAGACAAACACCTTTTCGCCTAGCGCGGTGGTGCTCGAAACCTGGCCGCTGCGCGCGTCGGCGCCCACTAGCGAGCCGTCCGTCGAGACGAGCCATAGCTTGCCGCCGGCCAGCACCGGCCCGTTCCAGCGCGCGTTTCCGGGGAGTTGCGTCAGCCAGCGGATCTTGCCGTCGGTGCGCGACAACGCCATGAGCTTGCCGGTAACATCGACGACGTAGACCGTATCGCCGGCCGGCCACGGCATCTGCGTGCTGGTCACATTCCGGCTCCACAGCCGTTCGCCGCCAGCTTCCGACACCGCGATCATCTTGCCGCCATGGCCGACCACGAACACGACGCCATGGTCGATCACCGGGCGAGCGGGATCGGCAAGAATGCCGCCCGCGCTCGTCTCGCTGGTGCGGGAAAGCGATTCTTTCCAGGCCGGCTGTCCATTGCCGAGACCGAAGGCCGTAACGTCGCCAGATGGAAAGGCCGCGACGACCAGGCCTTGCCCGACCGCCGGGCTCACATTCGACAGCAGCGTGGCCGGCTCAGGCACTCCCTTCGCCGTCCATAGCTCCTGCCCATCGTTGCCGTCGAGGCAATGCAACACGCTGTCGGTCGACATGAAATAAACCTTGCCACCGGCCGCGGTTGGCGAGCTGCGCACCGGCTCGCCGACCTTCTGCGTCCACAGCAGGCTGCCCTTTGCCGGGTCGATGCCGACCACCGTGCCATAGCCAGTGGTGACATACAGCCTCCCGCTATCGAGCGCGATCCCGCCACCGAACCCTTCTGCCCGCTTTTCATTCTTCGGCGTCAGGCTCGTCGCCCACACCCTGCCCCCACCCGACGCCGAGAACGCCGACACGGTGCCGCCGGCATCGAGGGTGTAGACCTTGCCATCGGCGACGAGCGGGATCGCGCTCAAGCGCCCGCTCGAAGAGGAGCCGGTTCCCACGTCGACCCGCCACACCTTGGTCAAGCGGTCTCCAAGCGCGAGATGGCCGAGGCTGTTGCCTGCGCTGCCACCGGGCTCAGACCAGGCGGCATTGGCAACCGGCGCAGGCAAGGCGATGGGCTTCCCGGCCGCCGTAGGGTCAACTGCTTCGGAGGCCGGGTCGGTGATGACCGGGACGCGCTCGCCCGGCAGTATCTCTTTATTTTTCTTGAAGGGGTTCCGAATGCTCGACAGCGACGGCATACCAGCCGAGCAGCCGGCGACGCTCGCGGCGAGCAACACCGCAAGGCCCACGCGCCATAACTGGCGGCCACTTCCCCGTGTACGAACCGGGCCCAATTTCGAGCCACCTTCGTTTAAGCGCTACTTCGCCGTGGTGCTCAACGCTTGCGGCACCCCCACGATCAGTGCCAGCATCATGTCCGCACGCTCGCGCAAGTTCTGCGGCGTTGCCTGATCGGCGACGAGCTCGCTGAATTGCTTTTCGGCGCCCGGGATGTTGTTCTGCCGGTAGGCCGAAAGCCCGAGCAACTCGCGAGCCGAATACCTCCAAGGGCTTCCCTGGTCGATCAACCCCTTCAGGCGCCGCTCCATCTCCACATAGTCGGCGGTATCGAGCCTGAGCGTCGCCGCCTGGATTGTGGCGAGCCCCTTCAGAATGGTGTCCGTCTCGGCATCGTTGGCAAGCGCATCGTAGAGGGCCACTGCCTTGTCGGTATCGCCGGCTTGCGCCTCGGCGGCGGCGAGCTGGAAGCGCGACAAGACGCGATAGCCCGCCGGCCCAGTCTCGGCCAAGGCATTGAGAGCGGTGCGCGCCTTGGTGGCGTCGCCGCTATCGAGCTGCGTGACGGATTGGCTGAATTCGGTGCCGGCCGCTTGCGCCTGGCGCTCCTGCCAGAAGGACCAGACCTTGAAGCCCGCGACGCCAGCAACGATCAACACCGCCACAGCCAGCGCATAGACGCCGTATTTGTCCCACAGCTCTTTGTAGCGGTCTTGGCGGACGGCCTCGTCCACCTCGCGAAAAAAATCACGGTCGCTCATTGGCGGCGAACTCTTTTATGGTGACGACATGGACAGGTTCTGGAAGCAGACGCCGGTCCGCTCCTCCCTCTCCGCCGTATAGTGAAGGCGTGCCGCTCGCGCAAGCCAATCCACCCGTGCGCGCGAGCCATCAGGCTTAAGCAATAACGATGCTTTTGGGCGGCTAACTGCCTGTCATTTTTGGCTTTTTCGTGACTGGCGCCGGCTCGTCACACATCGGATAAGTGTAGGCGTCGGACGGAAAGACGCGGCCGCGAACCTCGCCGGCAAAGGCCTTCACCGCGGCCTCAATGGCATCGCCGATCTGGGCGTATTCCTTGACGAATTTCGGCACCCGAGGGCTTAAGCCCAGCATGTCCTCAAGCACGAGGATCTGGCCGTCGCATTCGGCGGAGGCCCCAATGCCGATGGTGGGAATGGAAATCTGCTTGGTGATGCGCGCGGCGAGCAGCTCGGCGAGCGCCTCGAGCACAACGGCGAAAGCGCCAGCCTCCGCGACCGCGCGTGCATCCTCCTCGAACGCCGCCCATTCGGAGCGGAACCGTCCGCGCGGCTTGAAGCTCCCGATCGTGTTCACGGCTTGCGGCGTCATGCCGATATGGCTCATCACCGGGATGCCGCGATCGGTGAGATAGCGGATCGTCTCCGCCATATGCGCGCCGCCTTCAAGCTTGATGGCGCCGCAGCCGGTTTCCTTCATCACCCGCGCGGCGCTGCGGAACGCGACGGGAGGGCTCTCCTCATAGGAGCCGAACGGCATGTCCACGACCACGAGTGCGCGGGAGGAACCGCGCACCACGGCCTGCGCGTGCATGATCATCAGCTCGAGCGGCACCGGCACCGTGGTCTCGTAGCCGTGCATCACCATGCCGAGCGAGTCACCGACAAGCAGCATGTCGACATGAGGGTCGATGATGCGGGCGGTATGCGCGTGATAGGCGGTGAGCACCACGATTGGAGACCCGCCCTTGCGTTTGGCGATATCCGGTGCGGTCACCCGCTTGAAGGCGAATTCATCAGCCACGTCAGTTCACTCCAGGACAAACCACCGAAAAGGGGACCCTTATGGCAAATATATAGGGATTTTTGCAGCGCAAAATACTGCTAATGGCGACCCCGTTTCCCAACCCATTTCCAGGGTTTACGGCAAAGGCGAGGTGCCGATCAAGAGCGGGTGGAGCCAGACTAGGAACACGACATAGAGGATGAGACCGCCCACGACTGCGATCAGGTCGTTGCGCGCCGGCCCAGTCTCGGCAACCGTGACGAGGTCGGTCTCCGGCCGGCGCTTTAGCGTGATGCGGTCAAACACGGCGTAGGCGAGAAACGAGCCGAACAGGATGATGGCGGCAAGGTCGCCATTGGCGATGAGATGAGCGAGCGCCCAGGTCTTGATGGCGACGAGAAACGGATGCTCGACCTTCGCCTTGATCTCGCCCGGCACGTACGCCGCGACGAGCAGGATGAACACTGGCACCATTAGCACCATGGCCACGTAGCGCGTCCAGTTCGGCGGCGACCAGACCTGGATGACCGGTGCGCGCGCAAAACCCCAGACGATAAGCACGAAGCCGAGCATCGAGAGTGTGGAGAACATCGCCCTGTAACCGTTCTCGCCCAACCGGCCGATCAATCTGTCGCGCATGTCGGGGAAGGTGGGGAGCAGATGCACACCGAGGAAGACGATGATGCCGAGGATGAGCAGTGTCATGGGCCGCGATCGCTTAGTCCATCACCGGCCCGCCGAACCGGTTCGGCCCCGGCGTCCCGGCAAGGAACAGCCAAATGGCACCGATGATCGGCACGAACAGGATAGGCATCCACCATCCCGATTTGTCGCGGTCATGCCAGCGTTTGATGTCGACAAGAATGGATGGGATCAACCTGAGCCACCATTGCTGTCGGTTCGGCCGGCCCTCTGCAGAGAGATAGAACTGCTGGGCGTCAAAATTCATGGCTGGACCCGTTTAATTGCGCCTGACCCAACGAAGCTACGTCTTGCTCGCGCCCTCTGCCACCGATTTCATGTTGGCGAGGCCCTGGTCCATGGCGTCGGCCATCATCTTCTTGCCGTTCATCACCAGGCAAAAGGCCTTGGCAATGAAGCTCTGATGACCCGCGACGGTCCAGCCGACCGCGGTCTTATCGCCGTCTGGCTTGAACGTGAAGGTCGACTCGTTGCTGCCCTCCATCGGCTTCACGAAATCGACCTTGATCTTGACGAGGTCGTTTGGCTGGCTCTCGGTGAGCGTCATCTTTCCTTGGCCGACCTTGTTATTTCCATCCCAGGTCATGATGGTGCCGGCGCCTGACGGCGGCCCTTCGAATGCGATCTTGGCGTCGGGATCGAGCTTCGCCCAGGGCGACCACGCCTCCCATTTGTGAAAGTCGTTGACCTGCTCGAACACAGTCTCCGGTGGAGCGGCCATGGTCGCGGTCCGCTCCACGCTGAATTCGGAGGGCTGCAGCGCGACGACGATCAAGAAGAGGGCGATAATCGCCACAAGTGCAATCAGGATTTTTTTCAACATGGCGCCTTCTCCAATCTCATGTGAGTCTGTGCCAGACTCGCGCCTACCTGCGTCTGTGTTGTGACGGACATCATCGAGATAACGCCTACTCCCACTCGATGGTGCCGGGCGGCTTGGAGGTGATGTCGTAGACGACGCGGTTGATGCCGCGCGCCTCATTGATGATGCGTCGCGCCGCGCCTCCCAGGAAGTCGTGAGAGAAATCGTAATAATCCGCGGTCATGCCGTCGGTAGAGGTGACGGCGCGCAACGCGCAGACATAGTCGTAGGTGCGTGCATCCCCCATAACGCCCACCGTGCGCACCGGAAGCAGCACGGCGAAAGCCTGCCAGATCGTGTCGTAGAGCCCGGCCTTCCGGATCTCGTCGAGATAGATGGCGTCGGCGCGGCGGAGGATGGCGAGCTTCTCCTCGGTCACTTCGCCTGGAACGCGGATGGCAAGCCCCGGACCCGGGAAGGGATGGCGATTGACGAAGGCGGACGGCAGCCCGAGCTCGCGGCCGAGCGCGCGAACTTCATCCTTGAACAGCTCGCGCAACGGCTCGATCAGCTTGAGCCGCATGCGCTCAGGCAAGCCGCCGACATTGTGATGGGACTTGATGGTGGCCGACGGACCGCCTGAGAAGGACACGCTCTCGATCACGTCCGGATAGAGCGTGCCTTGCGCGAGGAAGTCGACCTGGCCGAGTCTGTCGGCCTCATCCTCGAACACCTCGATGAACAGGCGCCCGATGGTCTTGCGCTTCTCCTCAGGATCTGTGACGCCGCGAAGCGCTGCGAGGAAGCGCGCGCCGGCATCGACCGCCACGAGTGGAATGTTGTAGTGGCCGCGGAAAAGGTCGACCACCTCGCGCGCCTCGTTCTCGCGCAACAGCCCGTGATCGACGAAGATGCAGGTGAGTTGATCGCCGATCGCCTCGTGAATGAGGAGTGCCGCCACCGCCGAATCGACACCGCCAGAGAGCCCGCAGATCACGCGGCCCTGCAGCCCCACCTGCTTCCTGATCCGCGCCACTTCGGTTGCACGAAACTGCGCCATGGACCAATCGCCCGGGCAGCCGGCTATTGCGTGCACGAAATTAGCGATAAGCTTGGCGCCGTCCGGCGTGTGCACCACTTCGGGGTGGAACTGCACGCCGTAGAGTTTGCGCGCATCGTCGGCAATGGCCGCGAACGGCGCGCCGTTCGACACTGCCACGGCGCGGAAGCCTTGCGGCAGGGAGGTCACGCGGTCGCCATGGCTCATCCACACCGGAGGTCGCTCGCCCGGCCGCCACACGCCACGAAACAGCGGCGTGTCGGCGGTGATCTCGAGCGCGGCGCGGCCGAATTCGCGGGTGTGGCCGCCTTCCACCTGGCCGCCAAGGGCAGCAACGAGAGCCTGCTCGCCGTAGCAGATGCCGAGGATGGGCACGCCGGACTTGATGAGCGCGGGCGAGAGTTGCGGCGTACCGGCCTCATGCACGGATGCCGGTCCTCCGGAGAGGATGATCGCCTTGGGCAGCACCGGCGCAAGCGCGGCTTCCGCCTTGTCGAAGGGCACGATTTCCGAATAGACGCAGGCCTCCCGCACCCGCCGCGCGATGAGCTGGGTGTATTGCGCCCCGAAATCGACGATGAGGATTTTATCCGGGTGGTCCGTCATGGCGTTGGTTAGCGGAAGCTGGCCGAGTTGGCAATGGCCCTGGAGCTAACCTCCTTCTTAGTGTCACCAGCTTCCATACCTCCCCTTGCGGGGAGGTCCGACGACGCCCTTTCCGGCGGCGTCGGGGTGGGGGCCAAGCGTCTCACCCCACCCGGCGATCCCGGCTGAAGCCGGGCTCGCCACGCTCCCCGTCAAGGGGAGGGATGAAGACAAAAGTCGATCGTCTTGCTCCAAAACTAGGGCATGCGCACTCGTTGCCGGACGCATCTCAGCGTCCGGGCTTTGCTGATCTTCCCCTCGCTGCGAGGGGATGGCGCGCCGAAAGGCGCAAGTCCATTTGGCTCGCGTCCGAGGACGCGCTGGCGTCTCTCGACGCGCCATCATCCGCAGCGAAGCGTTAGCGCAAGGCAATTGCGCTCAAGCAGCAGCGGCAAGCGCATGCTCATTTGGGCGATTTGGCGATCGTCCGGGCCCCGCTTTCGCCGAGAGTCGCAAACGTTCGGTCGTCGGCCAGCTCATCGCGGGGGACCCATAGTGGTCCCGGGGGGAGCACCGGAGCCGCCCGAGTGCCTGGTTTGCGACCAGACCTCGTCCCGCCTCACGACGCCTCGCGATTGGCGCCCCTCCGTGAACGAAGTGCGATCAGGATAACTGCGGCTGCGGAACCGGGGATAAGTTATTGTGCAACCCGATAAGGGCGGAACCGGGGGGACGCGACATGGGCTCTGAGCAAGACGGCGAAGACCGTCTGCGGTCTCAGATCGAAGCCTACCACGGCGCGGCGCTCGCCTACGCCGCGGTGAAGCTGGGCCTGCCGGAGACAATGGGCTCGCGCAGCTGGACCGCGGACGAGCTCGCAGCAGAGCTCAGTCTGTCTTCGCCGCATCTTCTCCGCTTCCTGCGGGGGCTCGCGACCCTCGGCATCTGCGAGGAGCGCTCAGATCGCACCTTCGCGCTCGGACCGTTGGGGCAGTCTCTCGCATCAGGCTCGCCGTCGCGGCTCGGCGAGAAGGTGGCGATCGTGGTCGAGCAATATTGGGGACCATGGGCCGATCTCGTCTTCTGCCTCAAGACAGGGAACCCGTCCTTCGATCATGTGTTCGGCAAGAGCGTGTGGGACTGGCGGCGCGAACATAGAGAGCAGGGCAGGCTGTTCGAATCCTATTTGGCCCACCAGACATTCGCGCAAGGAGCCTCGATCCTCGAAGCGCTCGAATGCGCGACGGAGGTCAGGAAAGTCGCCGATATCGGCGGTGGCTGCGGCGCGCTACTCGCGCCTCTCCTGATCGGGTTTCCGCATCTTACCGGCGTCTTGTTCGAGAAGCCGCATATGATCGAGATGGCAAAGCCCTTCCTGCAATTGTTCGATCAATTCCGCTTTCGCGAGCGCATCGCCTTGGTGGCGGGCGATTACTTCAACGCTATCCCGATCCAGGCCGATCTCTATCTGCTGAAGAACGTGCTCCAGCAATGGGACGACGCCGAGGCTCTCGCCATCCTGCGCAATGTCCGCAATGCAATGCCGGAATGCGCAAGGGTTGCCGTCATTGAGCGGCCTCTCCCGGAGCGGACCACTGACCCAGTCTCCGTCATGATCGACCTACATATGATGGTCATCAATGGCGGCCGCGTGCGCACGCTTCAGGAGTTCGAGCGGCTGCTCGCCGAAGCAAACCTAGCGCTGTCGGAAGTGCACGCCACAAGCTCAGGACTCTCTGTTATCGAGGCCGCGCCTGCCTGAGCCGGCTCAACTCGTCGGCGGGTCCATCACCGTGAAGCCGGTGCCGCTGCGCGGGTCGGGCGTGCCCGCAAGGTCGGTGGTGACCAGCACCGTCCCAGGCTTGATGCGCGCCCTGATCGCATCCATCACCTCCGGCGCGCCGTCTATGCGCTGAAGCACGTGGTGTTCGGTGCCGTGGGGATCGATGGCTCGGCGTGGAAGCTCACGCCCTCCCAGGTCGAGCCGTTGGCATCGCCGCCCTGCCACACGAATACGTTGGAGCCTATCGGCTCCGACGTGTCCTTGATGACCGCGTCGCCCTCGGCGACGAGGCCGGCATTCTGCAGCACATAGATCTTCATGTCGGCGCGCGACACGAGGATCGAGGTGACGGCATCAGGGCTCAGCGATGGATGTCAATCGCGGCTCGACGCTATCGCTCCCCAAACTTAACCATGGAGTCCTTGGCGAGGCGCCGGGTCGGCGGCAAGCTCTTTCACATAGATGACCTTGCTGTCGCCAGGGCCGTAGAAATCGGGCAGGCGTGCATCCTCAGCGAAGCCCATGCGCTGATAAAAGCCACGCGTCGGCGCGTATCGGTCAGAGGAGGACGTATCCACATAGATGCGCTTGGCGCCGGCTTTGCGCATGGCGGTCTCGGCGCGGGCGAACACTTGGGGACCCAACCCCTTGCCCTGCACCTCCGGCGCCACGGCAATCCAGAACAGGTCGAAGGAGCCTTGCGTCCCCTCGATCGGGCCGTAGCAGGCGTAGGCCACGAGCCCGCTGCCGCGCTCTGCGAGAATGAAATGGTAGCCCGAGCGGATGCCCTTGGCGAGGCGCTCGGTGACGAGATCGGCGGCGACGTCGACCTCCGCCGCGTTGAAGAACCCGGTCGAGGCGGCGAGCGAACGCACCCGCCCCACATCATCGGCCATCACCGCGCTCCGCCACTCGAGACCATCTTTCGCCGCAGCACGTTGGCCGGTGCTCCGCGCGAGCGCCGGTGTAACCTGGCGCGCCGCAGAATGGCCGGTGACGAGGCCGGCGAAGAAATTGCGCACATTGGTGCCGAGCGTGCGCACGCGGTAGCCGCCCTCTTGCACAATGAGGGTGGAGTAGCCTTGCTCCCCAATCATGTGGCCGAGCTGCTCGAAATCTTTGGCGCGATTGGACCAGGTGCCGGTCGGATCGCCACGCGCGGTGTCGAAGCCCGCACACACCACGAGAAAGGCTGGAGCGAAACGGCGGATGCGGCGCAACCCCTCAGTCACCGCGGTTCGGTGCTGCTCGGGCGTGATGTGCTCAGGCAGCGGCAAATTGAGATTGTAGCCGGCACCGGACCCGATCCCAGTCTCGTCGCGGAAGCCTGAGAAGTAAGGATAGGCGAAGCTCGGATGGCCGTGGATGGAGACGGTCAGCACGTCGGAGCGTGTGTAGAAGATCTCCTGCTGGCCGTTACCATGGTGGTAATCGATGTCGAGCATAGCGACGCGGCCGTAGCGCGACAAGAGATTGGCGGCGATCGCCCCATTGTTGAAATAGCAGAAGCCGCCGAAGGTGCGCGTCTCGGCGTGGTGGCCTGGCGGGCGCACCAGAGCGTAAGCGAGATCGGCACCTTCCAGCACCTTCTCCGCCGCGGTCAGCGCGCAATCGACCGCCGAGCGCGCGGCGAGATAAGCATTGAGGTTGAGGGGCGTGAAGGTGTCGATGCAGTAATAGCCGGCGAGCACCGTCTCGTCCTTCGGCGCGCGGGCCGGGTTCCGCGTCGGGAACACGTAAGGGTAGATCGACTTCTTCGGGCCGGCGATGAGGCAGGCCTTGCGGATATAGTCCACGAGCCTCCCGTCATGCACCGCGCGGATATAGCGGTCGGAGAAGCGCTTGGTCGGCACGCGCTCGAACAGACCGGAGGCGGTGAGCTCTGCCATGATCGAACGGATGCGCACCGGCGCCTCGACATAGCCCCGCTCCTGCACATGGTGGATTGTGTGGTCGTCGTTGAGCACGAGCGCGATGCGCGGCTCGTCCAGCGCAAGGACGTCCGCCTTTTGCGGGACCTTACGCTTGGTGTAGCGGGGCTCGCGCAGGCGGATCGGATCGTCTTGAATCGAGTCGACCACCATCTGCACATAGGCGGCGCCGAGCCCGTATTTCCGCTCAAGGATGGCGCGCACGATCCTTCGCACCTGGTCGCGGCTCGGGAGATCATTGGAGCCGAGCGGATCGAGCATCAGGTATGGCGGGTCGGTGGTGCCGGGCGTCACCGGCGTCTCATAGGCGGTATTGATGATCGGGCGCGCACCGTAGCGCTCGTAGAATTTCAGCCGGTTCGCGTTGTTGGCCCTGATCTCGGGGTTGGGGCTGAGCGCCGGATCGTCGGGCATGCTTTCGAAATAGAGCTGGGTGCCAAGCGCCCGCGCCTCCTCGCGCACCCGTTCATAGAGCGTGGCGCCGATCCCCCTACCCGTGCGGCCAAGCGCGGTGGAGATAATCTCGAGATAGGAGAAGCCGATGTCCGGCGCGTGCAGCAGAAGCGCCACACCGAGCGTCTGGTCGCGCGCATTCTCGGCCACGAACAGGCGCGCGACGAAGCGATGCTTGAGCGGATTGGCGAGCTGCTCGGGGAGCTTGACGATGTCGTAGTCCGGCATCGCCGGGAACTGCTCGCGCATGATCTTCTGCGCCGCCTCGATCGCGGCGCGGTTCGGCGCTGTGGTGCCGTCGGCCACTTTGCGGATGCGCAACATGTCACATGCGAAGCATGTCAGGCGATTGCTTGCAAGGCTCGCGGCACAGCATCGATAATTCTGCCGATGAGATCGGGATAAGAGAGGCCGGAGCGAGCCGCCGCAGCGGCAAAGCCGGCATCGGGGTTGAGGCAGGGATTGACGTTAACCTCGAGGATCCAGGGCTTGCCGTCGGCATCGACGCGGAAATCGACGCGGGCGTAGCCGGCAAGGTTGAACTGGTCCCAGCAGGACAGCGCAAGCTCGCGTAGCCTAGAAGCAAGTTGTGGCTCGTTTTCGTCCAGGTCGAAGCACCGGGGCGTGCCGATATAGGCCTCGCTGTCCGAGGTCCATTTGGCGTCGTATCCGACGATGCGCAGGGTCCCCTCGGGCCAACCCTCGAACAGGATCTCTGCGACGGGTAGAACGCGCGCCCGACCGCGCTCCTCCAGCACAGAGAGATTGAACTCGCGTCCCTCGACAAAGCTTTCCGCGAAATGCTCCGTCCCGAAGCGCTGCACGCGCTCGGCGAGCGCCGCCGCCACGTCGGCGCCGTTCACCACCGAGCTTTCGTCAAGCCCGAGCGAGCCGTGCTCCCATACTGCCTTGACGATGAACTGCGCATCGGGATCGAGCGCTGTGCCATCCACAGAGAAGCCGGGCGTGGGCAAGCCTGCGCGCTCAAGCTTTAGCTTGGTCGCCACCTTCGACAGAGTTTCGAGCCAGGCGTCAGAATGGGCGCCGGTGAAGGAAAGCCCGACCGCATCGAGCAGCGACGGGATCACCGCCGCGAGCCTTCCGTCGCCCCGCACCGCATCCACCAAATTGAAAACGAGACGCGGATTCCGCCGCTTCAAGGCGTGGAAGTGGTTGAGGTCGAGATCGACGGCAACGATGTCGGTGGCAAAGCCGAGCTCGGCGAGCGCGCCGGCCACGGCCTCGGCGCTTACCAGCGTATCGATCTCGTCTGGACGGTCTTTCGTCGCGGCATGCACGACAGGGATGAAGCTGCTCGCGGTGAGCGCCATCAGGCGCGTCTCCGTGACCGCTCTTGGATAGACCGCGCAAGGCCGTACCGCGCGAGCCCGGCATCGAGGATCATGCCGATCAGCTCGATATACGGCACACCGTTCTGCGCGGCGAGAATCGGAAGGTCCGAGTGATGCGGGTGCAGCCCGGCGAGGGGGTTGGCCTCGAGGAAAAAAGGCTCGGCAGCAGCGTTGGAGCGGAAATCGATGCGGGCGGCGTCCCGGCATTCGAGCGCATGATAGGCCGCGAGAGCACGCTCACCGGCAAGACGCGCCTCCGCGTCGTCGGCGCGTTGGTAGACCACCAGCTCCTCGCAAAGCTCTTTATTATGCATTGAGTAGATATTGGCCTCGGCATCCTCTTTCAGCAGGATCTCGCAGACGCCGAGCACGGTCGCATCCTTGCCATTGCCGACGATACCCACGGTGAACTCGCGGCCTGGCAAATAGGTCTCTACCAGCACCGGCTGGCGGTAGCGCTTGAGCAGCTTAGCTGCCGCTGCGGCAAGCTCCTCGCGCTTGTGCACCACCGAGGCAGACTCGCAGCCTTTGCCGGTGCCTTCCGCGATTGGCTTGACGAAGGCAGGAAACTCGCTCCAGCCGACGAGCTCGCTGGCATCGGAAGTCGCAACCATGAAGGCCGGCATCTGCACGCCGGCATCGCGCACCAGCCGCTTGGCCACGGCCTTGTCGTGGCAGACTGCGCTGGTGAGCGGATCAGAGAGCAGATAAGGCTGGTCGAACAATTCGCAGAGCGCAGGCACCTGCGCCTCGCGCGAGCGCCCCTTAACGCCCTCCGCAATCGAGAACACGAGGTCAAACCGCTCGCCGGCGGCGAGCCGCGCCGCAAGCACCTGACCCCGGCCGACGCGGATGATCTCGCAACCGAGCGCCTGCAACGCGCCATCGAGCTGATCGATGGTGTCGATGTTGTCAAACTCAGCCACCTCCTCCTCGGAGAAGCCGAGCGCGCGATAGTCGTCGCGCAGATCGTAGACGAGAGCGATACGCATCACAGGCTTTCGGCGCTTGCCGTCCGATCTGCTCCCACCGTCCCATCGGGGTCGGTGTAGCGATAGGTCTTGCCTTCGAAGTTCTTCAAGATCAGGTCGTCGCCGTCGCGGCCTTGCACATAGTCAGGCAGCAGCGGAATCTTGCCGCCGCCTCCTGGCGCGTCGATTACGTAGGTCGGCACCGCATAGCCGGTGGTATGGCCGCGCAAGCCTTGCATGATCTCCAGGCCCTTATCGACGCTCGTGCGGAAATGCGAGGATCCCGAGATCGGGTCGCATTGATAAAGGTAGTAAGGCCGCACGCGCCGCATCAGCAGGCCGTGATACAGGGTCTTCAGCGTGTCGACGCTGTCATTGATGTCCCTGAGCAGCACCGTCTGGCTGCCGAGCGGAATGCCGGCGTCGGCAAGCCGCGTGCAGGCCTCGGTAACTTCCGGCGTCAGCTCCGCAGGATGGGTGAAGTGCAGGCTCATCCACAGCGGATGGTGCTTCTTCAGGACCCGCACCAGCGAGCGCGTGACGCGCATGGGCAGCACCACCGGTACCTTGGTGCCGAGCCGCACGAACTCCACATGACGGATGGCGCGTAGCCGCCCGAGCAGATAGTCGAGCCGCTCATCGGAGAGCGTTAGCGGATCGCCGCCGGAGATCAGCACGTCCCGAATCTCGGGGTGCGCCGCGATGTATTCGAGCGCCTCCTCCCATTGCGGGCGGCTGAAGGAATAGTCGCCGCCAGGCTCGCCGACCATGCGGGAGCGCGTGCAGTAGCGGCAATAGGTCGAGCAGAAGCCGGTGGCCAGGAATAGCACCCGGTCCGGATAGCGATGCACGAGGCCTGGCGCCGCGGTATGGCCATCCTCGCCGAGCGGGTCGTCGGCCTCGCCCGACGTCTTCAGATATTCGGTGCCGACCGGGATATGTGTGCGTCGCAGCGACTTGAAGGAGTCCTCGCGACTCATCAGGCTCGCGTAATAAGGTGTGATGCCGAGCGGCAGCGATCCTTGATGCCGGGCGACCGCATCGCGCTCGTCGTCGGACAGCACGAACAGCCGCTCCACCTCGATGAGCGTGCGGATGCGCCGGCGTGTCTGCCAGCGCCAGTCGTTCCACTCGGCGAGCTCCACCTCTGGGAAGTAGCGCTTGCGGAAGGCGCGCGTGACCGGCCCGACCGGAAAGCGCTCCAGGCGCGCGGAGAGCGCGCCAAAGCCGTCGACCGTGACGGGCAAGGATGAGTTAATGCGACGATGAGGTTTGGTGAGGAGTGCTGTTGTTGCCGTGTGGCAACTGGGCGGCTCTTCAGGCTCGCCGGGAATCAAATTCATCGGACTGAAATCCCTCCGGCTTTACGCGGACGGTCCTTGGCGCCAATCGCCAAGTCTCATGCCCGTCAAAAAGCGCGAGTTATTTCAGCGACTCCTTGATCGATTTCAAGAGGTAATGAAGTCGCGTCCCAAACTTTTTTCTCGGCGTGGCACGACCGTCACCGACGCTGGAGCACCGCAACATAAAAGCCGTCGGTGCCGAAGCTCTGAGGCGTCATCAGCAACGATTCGGTGGAGCCGTCCGCCGATTGCGGCGGTGCTGCAGAGAGCCCGGCCGCCTCCCATAGCCCCGGCCAGGGCACGACGCTGAATTCGCGAAAGCGGGCGATGAAGGCGTCGACCTGGTCGCGGTTCTCTGACGGCAGCACCGTGCAGGTGATGTAGGCGAGACTGCCTCCGGGCTTCACCAGAGCCGCGGCCTGATCGAGCACAGCGCGCTGCTCGCCCAGCCTTGCCTCGAGCATCTGCGGCGACAGCCGCCATTTGGCGTCGGGGCGCCGCCGCCAGACGCCGCAGCCGGTGCAGGGCGCATCGACGATAACCCGATCCATCTTGCCTTCGAGGCCGGTGAGGGCCGCCACATCGCCCGGCGACAGCACCTGGGCGTTGCGCACCCCTGCCCTCTTCAAACGCTCGAAGATCGGGCGGAGCCGCATTCGATCGGCGTCATAGGCGTAGAGCTGGCCAGTGTTGTCCATGGCGGCGGCGAGCGCGAGCGTCTTGCCGCCGGCCCCGGCGCAGAGGTCGAGGATCTGCTGTTTGGGGCGAGCGCCCGAAAGGTGCGTCGCCACCTGCGACCCCTCGTCCTGCACCTCGTACCAGCCTTTGCCATGCGCTGGCTCGGCCTCGACGTGCGGGCCGCGGCTTGGACCGATACCTGCCGCGATGCGCACGCCAAGCGGCGAATGCGGCGTGGGGGCGGCAACGGAGCGGCGGAGCGCGTGTAGCACCTTGTCCCGCGTCGCCTTCAGCGTGTTGACGCGGAGATCAACCGGCGCGCGTGTGGCGAGTCCTATCCCCTCCTCCACCGCCTGCGCGCCGAAAGCGCGGGTGAACAGCGGGTCGAGCCAATCCGGATAGTCGCCGCGGATGTGAGCGGGGGCGTCCGCCGGGATCTCGCGCTTGAGACCGGCAAGCTCGTCTTGTGTGAGTGGGGCCGGCGCGAAGCGGCTGCCGTCGGCAAGCGCTGCTATTGTCTCAGGGTTCATGCCCCAGCTCGAAACAAGCGTCCGCAGCACGAGCGCCCGCGGGCTGTCGTCTGCCATGGCATAAGCGCTTGAGGCGCGCTTGCGCAGCGTATCGAACACCAGATTGCCGATTGCCGCCCGGTCGCCTGATCCGGCGAAGCGGTGGCCAAGCCCCCAATCCTTGAGCGCGACGGCCGCCGGCCGCTTGCGGTCCGCGATATCGGCGAGAACATCGACGGCAGCGCTGGCGCGAGCCCCTGGGGTCATTAAGCCGCGGCGATGGTGAGGCGGGCGGCGACGATGATCCACATCAGCGCAAGCCCGATCGCGCCGACCAGGAAGACCGGGGCGCGCCGGTCAATGCGGTTGCTGGTCAGGTGGATGTAGGCGTGCACGAAGCGGGAGGCGACGAACAGCCAGCTGAGCACAAAGAGGATGGAATCCGCCGTCTGCGTCATGATGGCGAGCAGGATCAGCACGTAGAAGAGGAGCGGCGTCTCGAGCTGGTTGTGATAGGCGTTGCCGATCTGGGTCACCCGCGGCGGCCAATTCGGCTCGCGGAGCGCGATGGAGTGGGCCGGGACCTGGCCCCGGCTGATCGCCCGCATGCGCAAGAACTGCATCCAGAACAACAGCACGAAGGTGAGCGCGACCTGCGCAAACACCGGCATCAGCGTGGCCTGCATGGACATTGAAGCCTCCCATTCCCCCTTTCGGTCGGCCTCTCACGGCGGCCTGGAGCGCTCTTATACTCTCGAACTCAGAGATTGGTGAACGGCCGCGGACATTCGCTTCATCGTTCACTTCATGAAGCGAAGTTCAATTGACGCAAGACCCAGGTGAAGGTTTAAGGGGCCCAAATCTCGGAAATTCTTTGATCTATGGAGGAAGCAATGCTTGTGCTCAGGGGTAAGCTGGTGGCGTCGCGGGCCGCGATCATGGCGGCTACACTTGCGCTCGGAATGGGCCTGACTGCCCCAGTGTTTGCCGAAGACGCGCCGGCGCCGACCGATCAGGCGAAGCCGCCGGTCCTGGTCCCGGATAGCCCAGCAGCCGCCGGGACGTCTTCCCCGCCGTCCGCCGCGAGCTTTGAGCAAAATCCCTGCTTCACCGGCAAGGGCTCGATCAAGGACGTGCTCGATGCCTGCGCCGCCTTCATCGCCTCCGGCTCGACCGACACCGACAAAATCGTCGCTGCCCATGGCAACCGCGCCATCGGCCTGTCCGCCACCAAGGATTTCGACGGCGCCGTCAACGAGATGAACGAGGCGCTGCGCCTCGACCCGAAGGAGCCCAACCTCTATTTCATGCGGTCGGCGGCCTACCGCGCCAAGCGGGACTTCGACAAGGCCGTCGCCGATATCGATCAGGCCATCTCACTCGATGCGGCGCGCGGCGATTTCTACATGCTGCGCGGCATGATCTTCGGCGACCAGGGCGATCTCGATCGCGCCATCACCGAACTCAACCAGAAGGTCAAGCTCGATCCAAACTCGACGCCGGGCTATTCGGAACGTGCCGGGCTCTACCGGCAGAAGAAGGACTATGACAACGCCGCGGCGGACTATGGCGAGGTGATCAAACGCACGCCGGACGACGCCAAGGCCTATGTCAACCGGGGCTGGGTCTATGTGCTGAAGAATGACCTTGACCATGCCATGGACGACTTCTCCAAGGCACTCTCCATCCATCAGAATGACGCGTCGGCCCTGGTGGGGCGCGGCCTTGTGAAGAGCCGCAAGGGCCAGCCCACCGACGGCAGCGCCGATATCTCGCTCGCCGTGCAGCTCGAGCCGGACATCATCAATCAGATCAAGAAGCTCGGCGTGGAGTAGCGCAGCCTGTGACTATTCCTGAGGCCTCATGCTTCGAGACGCGCATCTATCGGCGCGCTCCTCAGCATGAGGAGGCTGCTCCTCAAAGGCCCGTCTTGAAAGGGTGAGGTTCTACGACTCACGTGGGTAGTTCGGCGATTCCCGGGTGATGGTCACGTCGTGCACGTGACTCTCGCGCAACGACGCCGGCGAGATGCGGATGAACTCGGCGCGCTCGGCGAACTCGGCGAGATTGCGGGCGCCCGTATAGCCCATGGACGCGCGCAAGCCGCCGATCAGCTGGTGCAGCACGCTTGCTAGCGGCCCCTTATAGGGAACCTGCCCCTCGACCCCTTCCGGCACGAGCTTCAGCGCATCTTTGATGTCCTGCTGGAAGTAGCGGTCGGCCGAGCCGCGCGCCATGGCGCCGACCGCACCCATGCCGCGGTACGCCTTGTAGGACCGCCCCTGGTACAAATAGACCTCGCCAGGGCTCTCGTCGGTGCCAGCGAGCAGCGAGCCGATCATCACGCAATCGGCGCCGGCGGCGAGCGCCTTGGCGAGATCGCCGGAATATTTGATGCCGCCGTCGCAGATCACAGGCACGTCGTGCTTCTTCGCGACCTCCACGGCTTCGAGCAGGGCGGTGAGCTGCGGCACGCCGACGCCGGCGACAATGCGCGTGGTGCAGATCGAGCCAGGTCCGATACCGACCTTCACCGCGTCGGCGCCGGCATCGATGAGAGCTCTCGTTCCTTCGGCCGTCGCCACATTGCCAGCGGCCACCTGCACGGCATTGGACTGCCGCTTGATCCTGCCGATGGCCTCGAGCACGCGCGCCTGATGCCCATGCGCAGTGTCGACTACGATGAGATCGGCGCCGGCATCGATTAGCCGTTCGGTACGGGCAAAGCCTTCATCCCCCACACTCGTCGCCGCCGCCACGCGCAGACGCCCCTGCTCGTCCTTGCAGGCATGGGGGTGCATCCTCGCCTTCTCGATGTCCTTCACGGTGATGAGGCCGATGCAGCGATACGCGTCATCGACCACGAGCAGCTTCTCGATGCGATGGGTGTGCAGCAGGCGCTTGGCTTCCTCCATGCCGACGGTCTCGCTGACTGTGACCAGTCGCTCCTTGGTCATCAGCTCGTGGACCGGCTGGTGCGGATTGGTGGCGAAGCGCACGTCGCGGTTGGTGAGGATGCCAACGAGCTTGCCGTCGCGCCCCCCGTTCCGGGCTGGCTCCACCACCGGGATGCCGGAGATCTGATGGTCGGACATCAACTTCAGAGCGTCGGCGAGGCTCGCGCTGGGATGGATGGTGACTGGGTTGACCACCATGCCGGATTCGAACTTCTTGACCTGCGCCACCTGGGCGGCCTGCGCCTCCGGATCGAGATTGCGGTGAATGACCCCGATGCCGCCAGACTGTGCCATGGCGATGGCAAGCTTCGCCTCGGTGACCGTGTCCATGGCCGCCGACAGAATGGGGATATGCACGCCAATGGCCCTGGTGACGCGCGAGCTGACATCGACCTTGCTCGGCAGCACGTCGGAGGCGGCCGGCCTGATGAGCACGTCGTCGAAGGTCAGCGCGACCTCGGAATTAAGCGGAAATTTGCTGTTCTCTGGAGAGTGCCCTTCGGGCATCGGCCAACCTCATCGCTGGTGGGAACCGGTCCCACCGGTTGGCGGCTTCCTTTAGCAGCTTGCCTGGCTTTTGGGAAGCCAAGCATCGGCCCTTCTTAACCAGAGCGGGCCGAACGGCCCTTCAGCCCTGCGCGGAGCCGCGGCGCGGCGAAGGCGATGAAGCTTTGCACCTTGACCTGCCGCAGCCGGTCCTCGCGATGCAGCAGGCTCACGGGAATAGGCTCCGGCTCGAAATCTTCGAGGATGAGGCGCAAATGCTCCCTCGGCGACGCTCGCTTGGGCCTGGTAGGAGAGCACCTTGGTGATGCCAAGCCCGGCCCGCGCCGCGTCGATTGCCGCGTCCGCAGTATTGACCACCAAGCGCGCATGCACGGCGACCCGTTGTGGCCTCGCGGCGCCGGCATAGATCCACCGCTCGGCGGGCGCGAACGACCCAAAGCTGATGCAGTCATGGCGAGCGAGCTCCTGCGGGGCTGCGGGCGTGCCGCGCTGGGCAAGATAGGCCGGGCTCGCGCAGGTCACGAGGCGAATGCTTCCGATCCGCGTCGCCATCAGCGACGAGTCGGGAAGCGCCCCGATGCGCACCGAGACGTCGAGCCCCTCTTCGATCAGATCGACGACCCGATCGACGAGGAGCAGCCGGTCGGTGACGCCCGGGAGGGCATCGAGAAACGCGACCACGACGGGGACGACATGGAGAACTCCGAACATCGCCGGTGCGGTGATCGCGATCTCTCCCCGCGGCTCGCTGTGCTGCCCGGCAAGGGCGAGCTCCACCGCTTCAAGCTCGGCGAGGATGCGACGGCAGGATTCGAGATAGTGACGGCCTGGCTCGGTGAGCGCGAGATGCCGCGTGGTGCGGGTCATGAGACGCACCCCGACCTGCTCCTCGAGCGCCGCGAGCTGGCGGCTGACCGTGGTCAGGGGCATGCGCAGATGTCGAGCCGCCGCCGATAGGCTGCCAGCTTCGGCGACGGCGACAAACACAGTGATGGCCCCAAGCCGATCCAAATCGCTCTCCCAAAAAATGGAAGAATAAGTTCCATTCCTACTAGCTACTGCCAGAAATGGGAAGGGCGCACATAAGGTCTGTGAACACTCGAACCGAGAGGAGAATCCTCGATGTGGAAGTCAGTCCTGCTGCCGCTGCTGGCGGCAATGGCCCCAACGGCTTCCGCCAGAGCCGCCGATGAAATCAACGTCTGGAAAGGTGCTACGCTGGCCGGGCCGGGCCTCGCCGCTCATGGCTACGATGTCGTCGCCTTCTTCACAGAGGGCAAGCCGATCTTCGGCTCGGATGCCATGCACTGGCGCATCACGGCGGAACGTACGGTTCGCGACCCAGGCAAATCTCGGCACGTTCAAGGCCAATCTTTCCAAATACGAACGCCTATGTCGGCTTCTGCGCCTCCGGCACGGCACTCGGCAAGAAGTTCGATGGCGATCCGCGCTTTTGGAAGATCGGCGACGGCAGGCTCTATTTGAACCTCAACGGAGATATCCAGGCCGAGTCGTCCAAGGACATCGCCGGCAACATCGCCAAGGCCGATTCCAACTGGCAGCGCATCCGCACCGTCGCGGCGGACAGGCTTTAGCCAAAGCGGAGACGATACGTGATACCTTCATCCGACATCGCGTTTACGCCTTCGGTCAAGGCCGTGCAGGAGCGGCGCGGCTCGCGCAAAGGCTACGCGCGCATGGAGACGAAGGGCGGGTTCGCCACCACGATCGACCCCAACCTCGCAGGCTTCATTGCCGGGATACGGTCGTTCTATCTGGCGACGGCGAACAACGATGGCCAGCCTTATATCCAGCATCGAGGCGGACCGCCCGGCTTCCTGCGCGTCATCGACGACAAGACGCTCGCCTTTGCCGATTTCAGCGGCAACCGACACTATATCAGCACCGGCAATCTGGCCGAGAATCCGCGCGCTCTTCTCTTCCTCATGGACTATGAGAACCGGCAGCGGGTGAAGATCTGGGGAACCGCGCGCGTGATCGAGGACGATGCAGAGTTGATCGCGAAGCTGTTTCCGAAGGGCTACAAGGCGCGTGCGGAAGCCGCAATTCTGTTCACCGTTGAGGCGTGGGACGCCAATTGCCCGCAACACATTCCGCAGATGCTATTTGCCGAGGATGTCGCCGGAGTGGTCGTCGCCCTGCAAGATCGCATCGCCGCGCTCGAGGCAGAAAATGCTCGGCTGCACGCTGCCGCTACAGGACTTGAGCCATGACCACCCATCGCACCGATCCGCAGATCCCAGGCTTCCGCCTCGGCATCTACGTGTTGAAGGATGCTGAGATCGTGGACTATGCTGCGCCTTACGGGCGTGCTCTCGGTCGCGCGGCGTTTCGATCCCGAGCTTGACGCCTTTCTCATCGCCGACGCCATGCGCGCGGTGCAGACGCAAGCGAGCTTCACCGTGCTGCCCAACTACAGCTTTCTCGACCGGCCGGACATGGACGCGTTTCTCATCCCGGAGACTTCGGCACGCGCCAGGAAATGCACAACGGGCCGCTGCAAGTTCATCCGGGCACTGCCGGAGAAGACGCTGCTCACGAGCGTCTGCACGGGCTCATGGATCTACGGCGCCATGGGGCTGCTCGACGGCAAACCCGCAACCAACCGCAAGGAGCCGGATCGGCTCGAAGCGTCGAAGTTTGGCAAGGTGCCGATCGACCGACTCGCCGAGATCGCGCCGGAGGCGCGCATCTCCCGTGCCCGCGTGGTCGATGCCGGGCGCATCATCACCGCCGGTGGCATCGCCTTCGGCATGAAAATGGGATTTCATCTGCTCCGCCGCGCAGTGTTCGACGAGCCGCTGATCGGCGATGTCGCCCTCGTCATGGAATCCAAGGCTGCCTACGACCTCTATCGAGACGACGTCGAATACTGCGCCTGAGAGCCGCACACGAAATCGTGTTTTTTCCGGGCTGGAACCGTGGGCGTCACGCTCGCATTATTCATGAAAGCGGCGTATGGCCGGCCGGATGAGCCGCCGGCCCCGCCCCAAATGCATAAGGAGATCAGTCATGAGAGCACCCCTGGCGGCTATGGCCGCCTTAGCGGGCGGTTTGCTTTTCCTGCCCGCCGTTCAAAGTCCGGCGTCGGCAACATCCGTGCCGATCAATCTGAAGAATGTCCTCGGCAGCTCGAATGGCTCCGTCATACTCGTCGGCCACGGCGGTGGCGGCGGCGGCGGATTTAGCGGTGGCGGCGGCGGAGGTGGCGGCGGTGGCGGCGGCCACGTCGGAGGTGGCGGCGGCGGCCAGGCCTTCTCCGGTGGTGGAGGCGGTCGGTTTGGTGGCGGCGGCGGTCCGAAGATGGGCGGCGCTCCGCACGTCGGCGGTGGCAACTTCGTCAGCCGGAGCGGCGCCCGCGACTATAGCGGCCGCGTGAATAGCGGCCCCCGATACGCGAACCGCGGTTTCAATCGCTCGGGCCCGAAGGGCGACATGCGTCGTGGAAACACCCAAGCCTTCAACCGTGACCGTGAGCACGGCGACCGCAATCGTCGCTTTGCCGAGCGCCACGATAACAACCACGACCATGACCGCTTCCGTCGCCGGGTCTTCCGGAATGGCGTGTGGGTCTGGGTCTATGGCCCCGACTACTACGCCTATAGCGGCGATTGCTGGTGGCTTCGCCGGCAGGCACTTGCCACCGGGAGCCCCTATTGGTGGTCTCGCTACAACGCGTGCGTGGGCTACTACTAACTCGCCCAACAGCGCTTGACCTCGAAGGGCCTCCGCGATCCGCGGGGGCCCTTTTCATTGCGCGCCACGAAACCCACTGGCGAGCACATAGACCTCGGGCGACTCGGGCCGACTCGCTTTCGGCTTCACGTGCTGCACCTTGGCGAAGGAGCGCTTGAGCCGCGCCACGAGCTCATTCCCAGCGCCGCCCTGAAACACCTTGGCGAGAAACGTGCCGCCAGGCTTCAGCACGAAATCAGCAAGGTCGAGCCCAGCCTCGACCAGCGCCACCACACGTAAGTGGTCGGTGGCGCGATGGCCGGTGGCGGGCGACGCCATGTCGGAGAGCACCACATCGGCACGGCCTCCCTTGAGGTGCGCGCCGAGCGCAGCGGCCGCTCCCTCCCCGCTCACATCGAGCGCCAACACCTCGATGCCGGGAAGCGGCTCGATGGCCGCGAGATCGACGGCGAGCACCTGCCCCTTTCCCTCGACCGAGCCCACACGCTCCGCCGCGATCTGGCTCCAGCCTCCGGGGGCAGCGCCCAGATCCACCACGATGACGCCAGGCTTCAAAAACCGGTACTTGTCGTCCATCTCGATGAGCTTGAACGCCGCGCGCGATCGGTAGCCCCGGCGCGTCGCCTCCTCGACGTAAGGATCGTTGAGCTGTCGGGAGAGCCAGCGGGTCGAGGCAATCTTTCGCCCCTTGGCCGTGCGCAGCTTGACGGCGAGCTTGCGGCTGCCGCCGCCCCGCTCCCCGCTCCCGCCTTTGACCGCTCTTACCATTTGTTAATCAGGCGCATAGGCCCAACGCCTTGACCCTATGGGGTTCCAAGCCCCATGTCCGACGTATTGTCCCTCTAACACCTGCCACATGCCTCGCTACTTCGTCACCCTCATCGTCGCGGTCGCTCTCTTCATGGAGACCATGGACTCGACGGTGATTGCGACGTCGTTGCCGGCCATCGCCCGCGACCTTGGCGAAGACCCGATCGCGCTGAAACTCGCGCTCACTTCCTACCTGCTATCCCTTGCTGTGTTCATTCCCCTGAGCGGCTGGGCCGCCGACCGCTTTGGCGCCCGTACCGTGTTCAGGGCAGCGATCGTGGTGTTTACCCTGGGCTCCGCCGCATGCGGCTTCGCCCATTCGCTTTTCGACTTCGTGCTGTTCCGCATCCTTCAGGGCATCGGCGGCGCCATGATGGTGCCGGTGGGACGGCTCGTCATTTTGCGCACAGTGCCGAAGGCTGAGCTGATCTCGGCGCTCGCCTGGCTCACCATACCTGCCCTGATGGGTCCGGTGATCGGGCCGCCGCTCGGTGGCTTCATCACCACCTTCACCTCGTGGCGCTGGATCTTCTGGATCAACATTCCCATCGGAATCCTGGGCGTGATTCTTGCGACATACTACATCCAGAATTTTCGCGAGGAGGTGCTGCCGCCTCTCGACGTCAAAGGCTTCATTTTGTCCGGCATCGGTCTCTCGGGTCTCGCCTTTGGCTTCACGACCATCGGCCAGGGTCTCTTTCCGCCGGCGATCGTGGCCTCGCTGCTTGCGGCCGGTATCATCGGCTGCTGGCTCTATGTCCGTCACGCGCGCACCGCGGCCGCTCCCCTGCTCGATCTCAGCCTGCTCCAGATCGATACGTTCTTCGCCAGCGTCGCTGGCGGCTTCATCTTCCGCGTGGGCATCGGCGCCACGCCCTTTCTGCTGCCGCTCCTACTCCAGCTCGGCTTCGGCCTGACGCCCTTCCAGTCAGGCATGCTAACCTTCTCGACCGCCGTGGGCGCCATCGCCATGAAGACCACGGCGGCGCCGATCCTACGCCGCTTCGGCTTCAAGCAGGTGCTCGTAGTCAACGCGGTCCTCAGCGCCTTCTTCATCGGCATCCCGGGGTTGTTCACGCCAATAACGCCGCATGGCCTGATCCTCGTCGTGCTGCTGGTCGGCGGCTTCTTCAAGTCGCTGCAATTCACCAGCATCAATACGCTCGCCTACGCCGATATCGAACCACGGGCGATGAGCGCCGCGACGAGCTTTGCCAGCGTGGCGCAGCAACTCTCGATGTCGGCCGGCGTCGCCGTCGGCGCGCTGGTGCTCGAGATCCAGCGCCACGGGCGCGCAGACATGGTCGTGCAGTCGAGCGATTTCACCACGGCCTTCGTCGTGGTCGGGCTCATTTCCGCAGCGTCGGCCTTCATCTTCCTGAGGATGCCGAGAAGCGCCGGCGCGAGCCTCTCCGCGCCCGTGTGTCCCCTCCCCACGGCACAAGAGCAGGTCACCGGAGCCAGCGTGGATATCTAGCGTGCGCCCGGCCCGCTCTGCGCCGGAGCGCAATTGCGGTGGCGCGGCGTGGAGCCGCGCCCGTCCTCGGCCATGAGAGTTGCGAGGATACCCTCGCGCAAGCCCCGATCGGCCACGCGCAGGCGCTGGCATGGCCACACACGGAGCAACGCCTCGAGGATGGCGCAGCCGGCCAACACGAGGTCGGCGCGCTCCTGGCCGATGCAAGGCTGCTCCACGCGCTCTGCATAGCTCATGTCGATCAGGGCGTTAGATACGCGGCGCACATCGTGGGCGCCGAGCCAGCAGCCATCGACGCGGCTGCGATCGTAGGCCGGAAGGCGGAGATGAATTCCGGCGATGGTGGTGACCGTTCCGGAGGTGCCGAGGAAATGCGCGCAGCCATTGGCAATTCGGTTGCGGAACCGGTGGGCGCCTTCGAAGTCGGTAAGCGCGCGCATGACATCGCTCACCATCGCCTCATAGTTCTCGCGACCGACCTCGCGCCCGCCATGGCGCTCTGCGAGATTCACCACCCCGATAGGCAAGGACGTCCAGCCGGCGATGCAGCTTTGCACCTCTAGCCGGTCGTAGATCGAGTGGCGCCCGGGGCTGTCCATGCGGGTCAAGTCGAGCCAGATGAGCTCAGAGCTGCCCCCGCCGATATCGAATACGAGCGCCCAGTCGCAGTTGCGGTCGATCAGCGACGCGCAGCCAGAGACGGCAAGCTTCGCCTCGGTCTCGCGGCTCACGATCTCGATGGCAAGACCGGTGTCGTGGCGCACGCGGTCGATGAACTCGCTGCTATTGGTCGCGATCCTGCACGCTTCGGTGGCGATCAGGCGCGAGCGGGACACGTTTCTTCGCCGCATCTTGTCGGCGCAGATCTTCAATGCCTCGATCGTGCGGTTCATCGCCATGTCGGAGAGGCAGCCGAAGCGCAGCACGCCTTCGCCAAGGCGAATGATGCGCGAGAAGGCGTCGATGACGAGGAAGCCGCGGCGCGAGGGTCTCGCCACCAGGAGCCGGCAATTGTTGGTGCCGAGATCGAGTGCGCCGTAAACCGGAACTCCGGCGCGCCGGGTGTGCGCACCCGCGTCGCTTTTGCCCTGGGCTGCCCCCAATAGGCCCTCAACCGGCGCTTCAAGCAGCGCTCGGGCCACGACTTGTGCCGGTCCGCCACCGTCCCCGCAGTCGTCGGTCTTGCTCCGTGCGGACATCACGTCCGGCAGAGCCGTGGCAGCCGCGCGGGCGTTACCGCTCGGCCCAGTCACGATGTTCAGTCCTTATGTCCGCGGCGCCGCCTCACTGAGGCTCGTACACGCTCGGCCGCGGCACTAATTCGATATGTCTACTGTAGCAAGGTCTTAGAGCGGGTAAAGTAGAATTCCGGACAGGTTCGTTTACCCTGGGTACAACGACCCGGGGCAGGAAGGCCCCTCGGCTCAACCGAGCCGTCTTCGGCGATCACAATCTCGCCTTGCTCGCTGGTAGCTCAAACTCTGTAACGGGGTGCGGTCCCCTCGTCGACATGCATCTAACTCGGAGAAAACATCAAGGGGGTATGACAAACTGAATTCGCGACGCTTTGCCATTGCCGCGCTTTTACTCGGCCTAGCTGTTGGCTTTGGCATGCCCATCGGTCCGGTTGCGGCCGGTGTGCCAAGCGACACCAACGCTTCCGGCACGGCCAGGCAGGCGATGCCGAGCGAGACCGCCACGACCGACGGCGCGATCGTCGTTGGCGACAAGAACAAGAATAAGAACTGGCACAACGACAAGAACTGGAACAACAAGAACTGGAACAACAAGAGGGTCGTGGTGGTCGGCCCTACCACAAATGGTACAAGCGGCCTTATTACGGGACCGTCGTCGGTGGGGTGGCGCTCGGAGCGGTGCTAGCAGCGGGCGCCTATGCAGCCGGACCGCCGGCGCCGAATCTCTGCTAGTACTGGGCCGATCCGGCGCAGATGCAAGGCTACTGGGACTACTGCTATTAAGGCGGAAGGCTTGCGCCTGTAGCTCAACGGATAGAGCACCAGACTTCGAATCTGGGGGTTGGAGGTTCGAGCCCTTCCAGGCGCGCCATTAAATCAATGATTTAGCTCGCCGGATCGCGCGGGTAACATTTGCTAGTAACGACATAGTAAGGACGGGGAAGCGATTTCGTGGACCTAAGCACGATCTCGGCACCGAAGGATGATTATGCGGCTCATGACGTGAAGGATTGGAAACAACCCCAAAGGCAATCCGAGGGCCCGAGCCTGAATGCGAAGGCTCCACGGGGATAGGCGTCAGCCCTTCGGCAGCGAACGCGAGGCTTCAATCACTTCTGTGATCATAGGGAACAGCACCTTTGCCACCGGCAGTTCATAGGCTTGGGTGAAGTCATGGGTTTTGGCCGGGACTGCAGGACTGGTTCCAGATTTGGTTTGTGCCAGCCAAGTAGGTGTACTGCGCTGCCACGACTTGGGTGCCCTCGCCGACCGCGGCGGCCGATGAGGATCCGTCCTCCGGAACCTCACGTCGCCGGAGTGTACGCGGTCGCCACAGATGCTTTCATGTGTCGTGCCGTTTAGCCGTAAGCGAAGCCCGGCTTGCTTTGCCCAACTTCTATAATATAACCATCAGGATCGCGAATGTAGCAGCGCGTCTCGCCGTACTTGTCCTTTGGCTCTGTGATAAACTCGGCTCCTCGATTTCGCCATAGTTCATAACACGCTTGAATATCTGCAACGCGGATATTCATAAAGCTGCTGACCGAATCGGGGTCGGCGGGGACGCTGAGCGTTACCGATGGTTTGTCGGGTGTCGGACCGCCCCCGACGTTGACAATGAGCCACGTGTTCGCGATCTGGATGTACCCCGGCGCGCCGCTGCTGTCGCCTCTGCTCAGAATGCGACCTCCGAAGACCGTTTCGTAAAATCGAGCCGATCGTTCGATGTCGGCGACGGTGAGAAAGTGTGCGACGGTAAACCCATCCTGCGGCGGCATCTGATAGCTTTTGTGCTCGACTTGTACTTGGTTCACAGACGACTCCAATTCGGATGTGGTATTTCTCCGTTCGCCAGAATACGTCGGGCAGTGTGCTTTAGCAATGAACTGTGACTTACAGCTAAAAACACAAGGTCAAGCAGTCCAAGCTCGAGCACTACCGCGTCGTCTACTTCGCCACCCATGGATTGGTTGCGGGCGATTTACAAGGATTGGCGAAAGCGAAGGCTGAGCCAGCCCTGGTCTTCACCATTCCCGAGCAGCCATCCGACCTCGATGACGGCCTGCTGCAGGCAAAGCGAGATCGCCGAACTCAATGGACATGGCGCGGACTTGTCAGTATGTCCGCTAATGACCCTAAACGGATATTGGGAAGTCGGGCCCCATCGCTTCCTGAATAAACATGCAGATACGGCAAGCGAGTAAGCCGATACCGGCTAAGCTGATTTGGTCAATCATTCTTACCAGGTCTGCCAATGTCTTTGCGCCCATTTTTCACAAGGCATGGGCACGGTGCACCTTCACCGTAACCTCGCTCAATCCAAGCTCGGTGGCTATTTGCTTGTTCAGGTCTCCGGCTGCCACCCTTGCGATCACTTCTCGCTGGCGGGCACTTAGCGACTCGAAATTCTTCCGTAAAGTTGAGTGTAATTGTTGCTCCGTGCGGCGGGCCCTATCCTGTTCAAGGGCCGTGAAGACCTACGGAAAGGCTTGGTTGAAAAGTCAACTGCTCCCGCCTTCATCGCATCCACGGCCATCGGTATACCCGCTAGCTGAGGCTCAGGAGCAGAACTGACCGAGGCGCTTTATCGCCTCAACCTAGCGCTCGCGCGGTGCCGACATTACTTTCGAGCCATGTGTGGTCGTATCGTCCAGAGCTCTGGACCTCTTCGCCTCGCCATTGTGGAAGGCCTCAATGTAAGCGATAGCCGGATGGGCAACGTCCGGCCGCGCTACAATGCTGCACCGAGCCAAGAGCTGCTGGTCATTCGTCAGAACCACAAGACCGGCGAGCGCTCGCTCGACCTCATCAAGTGGGGCCTGATCCCCTACTCGTGCAGTGACCCCAGAGGTGGACGGAAGCCCATCAACGCCAAGGCTGAAAGCGTCTCGAGGCTGCCCACGTTTCGGGACGCGTACGCTCGGCGACGCTGCATCGTGCCAATCGACGGCTTCTTCGAGTGGCGGGCCATCAGAGGCGCACGGGCCAAGCAGCCATATGCCATCGCCATGAAGGATGGCTCGCCGTTCGGGCTAGCTGGAATTTGGGAGAACTGGCGCAATCCCAACACAGGAGAGTGGGAACGCAGCTTTGCCATCATCACGGTGCCATCCAATGCATTGGTGCGTCAGATCCACCACCGGATGCCCGCGATTCTTGACCCTGCCACTTACGATCGCTGGCTTGGTCCGGAACCTGATCCACGCCAGTTGCTCTTCAGCTATCCACCCGCGCCAATGACCATGTGGCCGATCTCCTCGCGCGTGAACTCACCAGACAATGACGATCCTTCGCTCCTAGATCGCGCCGCCGATGCCTTCGACGTATGGGCGCCGTTGTCTAAGCAGGCCTCAACATAAAAGTGAGCTGCTGAGCGCGAGGCAAAGCTCACGATGGTACCTTCAAACTTCCAGACGGAACACGCCACATGCGGCGCATGCGGGCGCCAACATCGATGCGCAGGCCTTGGGCTGCAGGCCGGAAGTCGGGTACTTCTGCTCCGAGGGCAACCGGCCACGTCGTGCTCTCAAAAAGGGGCAACAGGTCGTCCGGAATGAAGCGTGTGCGTGAGGCATAGACGTGACGGTCGCCCTGAGCATTCTGGCCATGGGCGAAGAAGCACTGAGGGACAACCAGATGCAGGTCATCTTTTGCCCGGGTCATGGCTACATAAAACAGACGTCTCCCTTCCTCGACCTCAGCCGACGTTCCCACGCCGAGATCAGAGGGAATGCATCCGTCGACCACGTTGAGCACAAAGACAGACTTCCACTCCTGACCCTTGGCTGAGTGAATCGTCGACAGGATCAGACAATCCTCATCAAGGTGCGGGATCCCTGCTTGATCGCTTGTGGCCTCAGGGGGATCGAGCGTGAGTTCGGTAAGAAATCTCTCGCGCGAGGGATAGCCACTAGCAATCTGCTCGAGCTGGACGAGATCGGCACGTCGCATCATGGCATCCTCATGAATGCGCTCGAGATGCGGATCGTACCAAAGGCGGGCGCGCTCCAGCTCAGCCGGCCAGCCCGCCTTGCCGAAATGAAGCTCTGCAATCATGTCGACGAACGAACGCCAATCGTCGCCAGCGCGGGGAGGAGGCTGCGCTGTGGTTAAGCCATGGATTGGGTCTGCCGCCTCTGCAATATGATCCAGGACATGCTGCGCTGAATTCGGCCCGATGCCCGGGAGAAGAAGCAACAGGCGGAATCCAGTCACTCTGTCGCGCGGGTTCTCGATGAAGCGCAGGATCGCCAGCAAGTCTTTGACATGTGCTGCGTCGAGGAATCGAAGACCGCCAAACTTCACAAAGGGGACATTGCAGCGAGTAAGCTCCATTTCGAGTGGTCCGCTGTGGTGGGATGCTCGAAACAGCACTGCTTGATCCTTGAGGAGGGAACCGCCCTCGCGGTTCTCAAGCACTCGTTCGACGATGTAACGGGTCTGCTCCGACTCGTCGCGCACGCTGACCAGCCGCGGCAGCTCGCCTGATGAACGGTCGGTCCAGAGGTTCTTGGTGAAGCCCTCACTCGCGAGTCCGATGACGGCATTCGCCGCTGCCAGAATCGGTTGCGTCGAGCGATAATTCTGGTCGAGTGTCACGATCTCAGCCGGCGGACTGAATTGGTCAGGAAAGTCCGAGGATGTTCCGCACCGTCGCTGCCCGAAATGAATAGATGCTCTGTGCATCATCGCCAACGACGGTCAGCCCACGACCGGCAGGCTTCAGCGCCATTAAGATCGATGCCTGTAGCCGGTTCGTGTCCTGATACTCGTCGACAAGGACGTGATCAAACCGGCCACCAATATCATCGGCCAACACCGGGTCGCTAACCGCTTGAGCCCAATAAAGAAGGAGATCGTCGTAATCGAGTACGTTCTGCTGCTGTTTGGCCTCCACATAGGAAGCAAAAAGTTGCTTGAGTTCCGCATTCCACGACGAACACCACGGAAACGACGTTTGCAGGACGTCTTCAATAGGTAACTCTGCGTTGACGCACCGCGAATAGATGGCAAGGCAGGTTCCTTTTGCCGGAAAGCGGCTCTCAGTCTTCGAGAGCCCAAGTTTGTGGCGCGCAAGGTTCATCAGATCCGCGCTGTCTTCCCGATCGTGAATGGTAAAGGTCGGATCAAGGCCGATCTGATTCGCATACTCCCTTAGGAGCCGCGCACCGATGCCATGGAAGGTACCGGCACAAATCAGAGATCTCGTTATCCCCCCCGCGCTGCTGACCTGTCGCGCAATCCTTTCCACCCGTCGCGTCATTTCGCTGGCGGCCCGCCGCGAAAAGGTGATGAGAAGGATGCGTCGCGGATCGGCACCATTCACAATGAGATGGGCGACCCGATAAGCCAGCGTGTTGGTTTTTCCTGATCCGGCCCCAGCGATGACGAGGAGCGGCTCGCGGGGGGCTGTGTCTCTCTCAAAGATGCCATGTTCGACAGCCCGTCGTTGTTCAGTATTGAGCTTGTCGAAATAGCCGAAAGTCATGGCCCGCGAACTTATTTGAGGACAGTACAGTTCACTGAACCACAATTCTCGTTTTGTTCACAATTGGCTTTGCGGGGGAGCGTGATGAGCCAACGTGGATCGCGCGGGAAGATCGCCATGCGTGGCTGCTGGCCGGGGCAGGCTGACCCTAGGACCCGCAAGCGGCTCGGCCACTAAGCCGACTCCGAGTCGCTACAGGGCAGCGCTAAACGATTTGGCGCAGGCGCTCATTTTCTGCCGCTTGTTCGATCTTCTCTTTGGACTCTAAAGCGTCCATGGAATGTCATCCCGTACGGGGTTTGCGAATTTCAGACGCTTGGCCAGGTAAGTAGGCCGCTTAAGCGGGTAGGCCTCCGAACTGGCTGTGGAATTTGGCAACTAGACCAGACGCAGGGCCAGGCGGGCATGAACTTTATTCAGGAGTACGGCTACTTGGGGATTGTAGTGGTCGTCGGCCTGGAGAGTATGGGCCTTCCACTCCCTGGAGAAGCAACCCTTATTGCGGCAGCGCTCTACGCCGGCAAGACCCAGGCGCTGAACATTTGGATCATCATCGCCTGCGCTTCGGCCGGCGCGATCCTGGGCGACAATCTGGGGTTTTGGATCGGCCGAGAAATTGGTTTTCGGCTCCTGCTTCGCTACGGCGGCTACATCAGACTGACCGAGAACAGGATCAAGCTCGGGCGAATATCTGTTCCAGCGTTATGGCGGGAAGATTGTCTTCTTTGGACGCTTTATTGCGGTACTCCGGTCGTTGGCTGCCTTATTGGCTGGTGTCAACCAAATCAGCTGGCCACGCTTTCTCCTTTTCAATGCTGCCGGCGGCATCTTGTGGGCGACATTGTATGGGTTGGCTGCCTTTTACCTCGGACGAGAGGTGGAGACGTTTAGGAGACCAGTCGGGATCGGTCTTCTGGTAGTCGGCGTGCTAGTCGTGATCATCGGGCTTGTCTTCATACGGCGACACGAGACGGAACTCGAGATTGAGGCCGAGCAGGCCCTTCCTGGTCCATTGAGCAGAAGGCGCCTCAGGCGCTCGGGCAGCAATGAGAAAGTCAGTACCGCTAGGCGGTCACCGCGCCAGCGGCGAGATTGATCGTCAACGCAAGCAGGGTGATACTGAAGATGAAGGAGACAAGCTCGGAGCCCAAACCAGCGGGGCCGATTCAGCGCGGGCGCCGCTGCTCAGTCCTTTCACTTTAACGCTTTGCAATCTTTGCTCCCCTCGTCTTTGGTGCTGGCATCCTATATTTCGCCCAGAGCACAAGAGTCGGCGAGGTGATTATGAGCAAGGAGATTCAGCGCATCCAAGCCCGGGCTCGCGAGTTGGCGAGGTCCGGCACGTTCATTGGATGGCGCCCAATTGCGTTTGAGCTCCAGTTCGAGCCAGGTTTTACGGAAGCGTACGAATGGATTCACAGCCCATCCGCGCAAGAAGAGCTAGACAGCCTTTGCCTGGAAGCGAGGATGCTGCGCTATGTTGACCGTCATGGACCTAAGGCTGCCTAGATGCCGGAGATGCTGGCCACGATCATGGAAATCATCCGAGACCTACTAATCTTTGTCGCCGTAATGTTCGCGCTGTGCATCGTGCTCATCGTGGTCATCTCTAAGATGCCCGACGACAATCCTCTGAAGCGAATACTGACCGCGTTGAGCTATCGCCTTGCGGCGACGCTAGCGGCGGGAGCGGTCGCCGTTCCCGTCGAGCCGATTCCGGGACTCGATGCTCTCTATGACATCGCGGTTCCGATCGCACTTATCTGGTATTGGTTCACATTCTTTCGGGACACTCTGCGCTCCTCGCGCGGAGGAACTGCAGCCCCGCGAACGTCGTCAAACCAAACAAGGATCGGCGCCGACGGTCGATAGTCGAACGTCCGATGCGATCGACCCCAGCTTCCACTCAGAACCTGTTAGTGAAGGCTCATTCATTCAGCCGCCCCTCGGGTAATTTTATGTCCCCCACCTCCTTCCTACTTAACCTGTTATGGATCGTATTTGGCGGCCTATGGATGGCGATCGGCTGGGTGATCGCTGGCGTTATCATGGCGATCACCATCATCGGCCTTCCGTGGACACGGGCGGCATTTAACATTGCCTCCTACACACTGCTACCCTTCGGCCAGAAGGCAGTGTCACGCGCCGAATATTCCGGTAGCCAGGATATTGGCACTGGACCACTCGGTCTGCTCGGCAATCTCCTGTGGTTAGTCCTTGCCGGCTGGTGGCTGGCACTCGGGCACCTCGTCACTGCGATCACGCTCGCTGTTACGATCGTTGGCATCCCTTTCGCCTGGGCGCATCTAAAGCTTGCTGGGCTCGCGCTCTGGCCTATCGGCAAGATTATTGTACCCGCCTAGTTTAAGTCACTGGGGAATGAGCTAAGCACGCTCACCGAGGTAAGCCTAGCGGCCCGCTCGGCGCTTCGTGTTTGATGTCATCGGCTGGAACTTGGACTCGGAGGACGAAATTGGGATGCGACGTTCTGATTATCGGCGCCGGCCCCACAGGCCTAGTCCTGGCGCTCTGGCTCACCAAACTCGGCGTCAAGGTGCGCATCATCGACAAGACGGCCGAAGCCGGCACGACCTCACGGGCACTGGCGATCCAGGCGCGGACACTTGAACTTTACCGGCAGCTCGACCTCGCTGAAGCCATTGTGGCACGCGGCCACAAGGTTCCCGCCGTCAATCTGTGGGTGAAGGGTGAGCCCAAGGCGCGCCTGTCCTTCGAGACTATCGGCTCGCACCTAACGCCCTATAGTTTCTTGCAGATCTTTCCCCAGGACGAGCACGAACGACTGCTAATCACGCGACTGGAGGGGTTAGGCGTCCGAGTCGAACGCCGGACCGAACTGGTCGACTTCACTGAGGTAGGCGATCGCGTCACTGCCAGACTTCGCAGGCCCGAGGGCCATGAAGAGGTCTGCGAGGCGAGCTACATCGCCGGCTGCGACGGCGCCCGTTCGATCGTGCGCGAGACGATCGGAACTGGCTTTCCTGGCGGCACCTATCGGCAGGTCTTCTACGTAGCTGATGTCGAAGCCGCCGGTCCCGCAGTTAATGGCGAGCTACATGTCGATCTCGACGAAGCCGATTTCCTGGCCGTCTTCCCGTTGGCGGAGCAGGGCCGAGTGCGCCTGATCGGGACCGTACGCGACAAGCGCGCCGACCGCGCCGATACGCTTAAATTCGAGGATGTCAGCGATCGCGCGATCAATAACCTCAAGGTCCAGGTCAATAAGGTGAATTGGTTCTCGACCTATCATGTGCATCACCGGGTCACGGCGCATTTCCGAATGGGCCGCGCCTTTTTGCTGGGCGACGCTGCGCACATTCACAGTCCGGCCGGCGGCCAGGGCATGAATACCGGGATCGGCGACGCCATCAATCTCGCCTGGAAGCTGGCGGCAGTCCTGGCCGGCCGTGCGCCCGACAAGCTGCTCGACAGTTACGAGGCCGAGCGGATCGGCTTCGCTCGACGGCTAGTCGCGACCACTGATCGCGTGTTCAGCTTCGTCACCGCCGAAGGTCGCATCGCCGATATACTGCGCACCCGCGTCGCGCCCGTCCTAATCCCATGGGTCACCCAGTTCGAAATGGCGCGCGAGTATCTTTTCCGCACAGTCTCACAGATCACCTTGAACTATCGCGGTGGTCCGCTCAGCCGAGGCGCGGCTGGTCATGTCCACGGCGGCGATCGACTGCCGTGGGTGCCGATCGACGGCGAAGGACAATTTCGAAACCCTCTCGGCCATGACCTGGCAGATCCACGTTTATGGGACGGCGAGCGCCGAGCTCGCCGCCTGGTGCGCAGGTCATGATGTGCCGCTACACGTCTTCGACTGGCGACCGGAGCATGAGGCGGCCGGACTGGCACGTGACGCTATCTATCTGATCCGACCTGACACCTATGTAGCGCTCGCCGACACCTCCGGTGCACCGAATACCCTAAACCGCTATTACGCCGACCACGGGATCCGGCTTCTCGCGTCGTCGCCATGAGTCCTAGCGCGAGTGCATCGCGCGCCGAAGCGAGTGAGGGTTAGTGACGGCGTTCGCCCGGTCCCCGCGGGCACGCCGACCCGAGAAAGGCTCGAAAGCGGTCGGCCATTAAATCGACCTGGAGTCGCTAGCTCGTTTCGCCCGTCCTTGACGCGCTCTGTGGCTTTGGGCGACTCCGCCAAGCGCCTCAGTAGAAACGTCTGGAACTGCCCCACGAGCAGACATCCGCGAGCGCGGCACTCATGTCGCAGAATGACCCATTCCGACAGTTTAGGCCGCCGCAAAGCGGACAATCATGTCATCCAGTTCTTGCGGCCTATCGAGCGACAAGAAGTGCCCGGCGCGCTTAAACGTCGTCATTTGCGTATTTGGTATCAACGTGCGGTCATGCTCGCGTTCGGAGGGTCGCGCCCAGTCGCGGTCTCCCCAGATAAGCAGCACTGGAACCTCGATACGGCCGTAATCCTTGGTCGCCGTCTCCCAGCTTGCCGCGTTGCGCAGCAGGCTCAGGAAGGCCCGGTAATGCCCCGAGCGATTCCCCACCAAGTACATTTCCTTCAGAAGAGCCTGCGGAATGCTGTTCGGGTCGGCAACGCCGCCACGGAGAACCGCTCCCATGATGAGAGAATTCCTGAGCCGCATCACCGTTTCGCCAATCACTGGAAGCAGCGATGCGTAGGTGACGAACCAACCGAAGATGGAACTGCGTGCCATGCCGCGGCCCTTGGCGTAATCGTAGGGATTGATGGCGATGACTCGCGCCACGCGCGGATTGCGTTGAGCGGCAATGATCAGAGCGATGGCTCCCCCGATCGATATGCCGGCAAGGGTGACGTCGCGAAGATTGAGTTTCGAGATGAAGCCTTCGACTGCTTCGGTGAAAAACGCAGCGTCATAGCGAGCCTTCGGAATGTCCGAATAGCCGTGGCCTGGATAGTCCAGTGCGTACACCGTGAAGTGTTTCGCAAGCTTCGGTACCACTTTCTCGAAGAGGTCTAGTTGGGTTCGCAGCGTGTGGAGAAGGACGACAACGGGGCCGGTGCCGGTCTTGATGTAGCGAAGCGTGTTGCCGCCGACCTCCACATACTCGACGGGAATGTCGGGAGCCCAACGCAGTTTCCGCGGCGCTTGCGGCACCGGCCTTGTCGCTTCCATGATGAAGGAGAACAGCCATACGGCTAAGCCGACACAGATAAAGATTAGAAGAGCCGATAGTGCTGTACTCATGGCCTGAGTTCCTTAAGGATCAGGGGTGCAATGGCTGCGGGGACGGGCGGCCAAGCATCAAGAATTACGCCCGAGCGTCGGCAACTCTGCCGTGGCCTTGAGATGCACCGGCCTCGCGGCGTAGCTTCGCGAGCGAGGCAAGGTGTAACACGATCGACAACGGCACGAGGTAAACGGGGATCAACACCATGGGGAGAACGCTCATCAGTTCGCTTGTAGGCTGAACCTCGAAGGGCTGGAGCAACGACGGCGCGGTCATGAATCCGGTCCCGACCGCGATCATGAGGTCGAGAAGCCCAAACACGTTCCACGCTGCGACAAGGCTGGCGGCCTTGCGTGGCGCTCGCGCATAGGCAAGCCCCACGACGGGTGCGAGGAGGCCGATGGCGATGTCGCCGATTCCGGCTGGCCAGGCAAAGAGGCTAGGCAGCTTGCCCGTGGCGTAGAGGATGAGGAAGATCACTCCAAGCGCACGATAGAGCTGCACGCCGACGAGCCATTCTTGCGGCACGGCGTCGATGATGCGCTTTGCCGCTTCCGACTGCCAGATCATGAGGGCGCCGATCAGGATCGGCAGCACAATCCCATATTGGATCGTGGGAACTTCGCTCGCGTTCACGTGGTAGACGCCCATTGCACCGAGCACGATCGCCACGGCGAGCCAACCAATGAGAATGACGGCTGATACGAGAAGCGTTCGCTTGCGATCCGGCGTCGGCCAATCCGCGTCCGCAAGCGCCCGGTTCAGGCCATAGAGGATGGCAATGAGGGTGGCTGCCGTACCGGTCAGCACGAAATAGGGAAGATAGGTGGGAATGGTCATGACACGCTCCTACTGATGGGTTGCGCACACTAACTATGAATAGGCAAGTCACTTGTCAATAGCTAGTGACTTGAATTCTTCAAGGGACGCGGTTATGTAACGTTTATGGCAAACGGATATGGCCAAAAAGACTGTCCAGTCGCCCGGGCACTCGACGTGATCGGCGAGAAGTGGACTCTGCTCGTGCTACGCGACCTGTTCCGCAAAGGAGCGCTACGGTTTCAAGAGCTGGAGCAGGGACTGGCGGGCGTGGCGCCGAACACGCTGTCGGCGCGGCTGAAGACACTTGAGAGCGAGGGCGTGATCGCTACGCGCCTATACGAGATCCACCCGCCCCGCTATGAGTACTACCTCACCGAGAAGGGCAAGGCGCTTGGCCCCGTGCTCAAGGCCCTCTATGGCTGGGGCGAGCGTTACGGATAACATCGTATCGAAGTGGCGCCCCGGGGGGCGGATCCCCTTTCAATGTCTGTTTTTGGCACAAAGCAGACATTGATGCCGACGATGAGCATGTCCGCTTCTGGGGGTAAAGCGGACATGACGCGACCGGGCCGTTATGTCGGCTAGTGACCCAAAGCGGACATGCCGCGCCCCCTCATTCGGACAAACGCGGAAGCAAGCGGGCCGCTTTTTCGGACTGCCCGCGTCGTTTGACAATTCAGCTATTGCCCGGACTGTCTCTTAATTGCCTCATCGACTTGGGTCCCAGCGTTACGTGTGCAGCCGCAACTCCTAATTGGCCTCGGTCTTCCTGTTGTTGTCGGTGTCCACCGATCTGATGCCACGCAAGAGATCGAGACCATATTTCAGCTGAGTGTCCTTATCCTTCTCCTGAGGCACGTAGGACGAGCTGCCACCCTCCTTTTTGTCTTTGCTATTGTCCTCCTCCTCCTCGCCCTTGAGGTGGCCCCGTAGATTGGCTTCGCTCTCCGCGTTCTGGGCCGCCTTCTTCAGGTCATCGGGAACTTCCTCCTCGACCACCACCTCGGGCTCGATGCCTTTTGCCTGAATTGAGCGCCCCGAAGGCGTGTAGTAGCGTGCGGTGGTCAGCCGCAGCGCACCCTTGGAGGGAAGCGGGATGACGGTCTGCACCGAGCCCTTGCCGAAGGATCGAGTGCCGACAATGGTTGCCCTGTGGTGGTCTTGCAGCGCACCCGCCACTATCTCCGAGGCCGAGGCCGAGCCGCCATTGATCAGCACCACGAGCTTTTTCCCGTCGGTGACGTCGCCGGGTGTCGCATTCGACCGCTGGGTCTGTTTGAGGTTGCGGCCCTTGATGATGACGATGGCACCCTCGTCGAGGAAGGCATCTGAGACCGAGATCGCCTGGTCGAGCAGACCGCCCGGATCGTTGCGGAGGTCGATGATGTAGCCCTTGAGCATCGGACCGATTTTCTTCTTCAAGTCCGCGACCGCCTTCTGCAAATTCGCCGTGGCCTCCTCATTGAACGTGGTGATCCTGATATAGCCCACATCATCTTCGGCGTCGTACTTCACTGGATTGATGTGGATCAGGTCGCGGATCATCTTCACATCGAACGGTTCGTCCACGCCCTTGCGCAGGATGGTAAGCGTAATTGGAGCTTTCACCGGCCCGCGCATCTTTTCGACGGCTTCCTGCAGGGTGAGGCCCTTGATCTGCTCCTTGTCGAGAGCAGTGATGAGATCACCGCTCTGGAGTCCCGCTTTGGCCGCTGGCGTATCCTCTATGGGAGAGACGACTTTGATCAAGCCGTTCTCCATCGTCACTTCAAGCCCGAGCCCGCCGAACTCGCCCTGGGTCTGCACCTGCATATCGCGGAATTGCTTCGGATTGAGATAGGAGGAATGCGGATCGAGGGCCATCAGCATGCCATTGATTGCCGCCTCGATCAGCTTGTCGTCATCGGGCTTCTCGACATAGTCGGAGCGCACGCGCTCTAAGACCTCGCCGAAAAGATCAAGCTGCTTGTAGATCTCCGAGTTGGCGACCGAGGCTGACTGGCTGCGCGCCAGGCTCACCATCGTCGAACCGGCCGCGAGCACGGCAAACAGCAGGAGCGTCCACAGCGCGTATTTGGATTTCCGCATCATCCTTGCATCTTTCGTACGCCTCGGCCCATCATGGGTCGGGATTTCTGAGTCACCCCGCCACCAACGACATATCGTGATGCCGCACCGCTTCCTCCAGACTGGCATATGCCGATGATAGGGCGGCAATAGTGGGCGGCCTAGGCCCCCTTGCATCGTCGATGCATCAATTGTCTGTCTAAATGGGACTGCGGCGCTGAGCTGGCGGATCTCCCCCCGGTAGAAGGCTTTTCCTGATTTCCTGAGTGAAATGAACCTTGTCGCCGATGATTTCAGCGAATGGCATAGCGGATAACTTATCTGCCCGTCCTATCTAACCAATTGATGTGGTTATGCCTTTATCGCCATGTCGCAGCCATGTTGCACTCACTTCACGACCGTGAGCCTAGCCTTGGCCACGATGGCCGCAAGCTCATCGTCGGTCATATCGATGGCTCGCTTGAACTGGGTCGTGTCAGTGGTGCTGAAGGTGGCTGGGCGTCCGTAACCACGCTTTTGCAAATGTGACTGCGGCGTTGCGCTGGCGGATCTCCCCCGGTGGGTCGCATGCCTCGATTGCCTGGCGCAAATGAACCTTGTCTCAGACATTCTGAGAATGCCATTCGGAGACATGATGTGAGACGCGGAAATGCGTGTCTCAGCCTCTATTGAGCAAGGATAGCGGACTAAGTATCTGATTTTACTATGGTAAACTTGGCTCGACCTGAATGGCTGCTAGCTCATCGTCGGTCATGTCGATGGCCCGTTTAAAGACTTGGGTGTCCGAGGTGCTAAACGTGGGTGCTTTGCCATAGGCGCGATCAATCAGGGTATTAGCGGCAGCGACACGGGCATTTCTCGGAGTCCCGTTTACCGTGGGGGCAAATCTCCCCCCGCCAACAGCATTTGCGTTGATCCTGGCCGCGAATTGAACCTTGTCTCGTTACCTATGGGTTACCTAGCCGGTCAATGTCAGCCTTACGGCAAAGGAAAATCAAAAGCTTATAAGGATGGCGGTACTGATATCGGGGCTTCCCGCTAATGCGGATGCCAGAGCCGTGGCGTAATGGGCCGGGGTTGTGCTAAGTCAGCTTTGGTGATCGTTTCCCTGCGATCACCCCTTTGGTTAGGGAAGCCCCGGTCGATCCACCTTGGCCGGGGCTTTCTGTTTTTCCCGACCCGCTAATGCGGTGGATGCTGTTGCCGCACACGCGCCCGCAGCGCTTCAAGATCATCCTCCAGCATTTCCATGATGGGCCTCTTATCGCCGGGGCGTCCCCAGTAGTTGCAGTGGACGCAGCCGATCAGCACTTCACCGTAGTGGTCGATCTTCATTAACGGGGAACCGCAGTGGGGACAGACCTTGTTGCTCACCATTTTTAAGTCCAGTCAGGCTCACCTCTAAGTGATCAGGTAAGTCCCGCTCCCAAGGTGTAAGATCAAAGGCCCTCAAACCCCCTAGGAGGTACGACGATGGTAAGAGCGTACATCACGTCCGCCGTTGCGGGCGCTTTCTTGCTTGGTATGGCAACGGCGGCTATGGCACTGACCGGCGAGTACGGCAACATGTGTACGATGGGCCTCGCCCTCGGTAAGGACATACAAACCGATTGCTCCATCAATGCCCAGCTCCAAGGCAAGACCTATTGCTTCGGCAGCAAGGAGGCCATGACCCAGTTCATGGCAGACCCTTCGGGCAATATGGCTAAGGCGCAGGCTTACTACTCAAAGAAGCATCCCGGATAAGCAGGGCTTCGACGACATGCGAGTGCTGATGGTTACCCTTACAGTAATGACACTACTGCTGGTCACCGGACGGGCCGAGGCATTAAAGGGCGAGGGTGAGCCCAAGGGTGACGAATTCCTGCGGCAGAAGAAGCCTAAGGTCGCCAAGGACTATTATGTCGTGCCTACAGGCCAGAGCCATCAGTGCTCGATTGTCGCTGGCGAGTGGGAGAAAAAGCCTGCGGGTGCGCTCGGCGCTTTCCCATATGCAAGTGCAGACTATGCGAAGGCAGCGCTCAAAACATTTCCCGAATGCAAGGGTGGGGAGCCGGACGAGGAGACGGACAAAAAACATCGGAAAAAATGAAACCACCGCATTAGCTTTCTGTAGCCCGGACCTCGGCCCGAAAATCCTGGGGGTATTTCTCTCTCATGCCCGAAGTTTTCATGGAATCAATACTACCGACCGAAATTCGCCCTAGTCGTCGAGCCCTATCCGCCAGTGGTCTAAACCCCCAGGTTACACCACAATTCCCCTGAAACCCCGCAGGCCTGCCAGTCTGCGGGGTTTCTGTTTATGCCGATCCGCCTTGGTGCTTCCAAGTCTATAGCGAAAAAGGCTTGGAGCGTGCGCCTGACAAATTGGCACCATGGTGCAGACTTACCCCTTGCCGGCCCTTCGATCATGACGGCATTTGAGGGCCGGGGGAGCGAGTTCCAGGGACATCTAGGCCTCTCGGCCATTGCCTTTTTGGCAAGAACCATTTCGTGTTGCCAGTCGTTTAGTCTGTGCTGCGCGAGGTTAGGACAGCATTGGAGGCCACCATGAAATGGGTCCTCGTCCTTATGACTATATCGTTCCTGGCGCCCACCACAGCTCTCGCCAGCAAGGGCCCATGTACTGACGATAGATTGAGGTTTTGCAGCGTGACCGCTGACCCGGGCGCCATCCGCGTCTGCCTTCTGCAGCACAAGGATGAGCTAAGCGGAGCTTGCGAGGCAAGGCTGCAAGAGGAACCGAGCACCGCAGATCAGAGAGGAAGCAGCAACTAGCGGTGCGGGGAAGCGGACGCGATGTCAGCTTATGGCACCTCGCGGAGTTGCTGCCCTTGTTCTTGCGGTTGCGGCCTACGGCTTGGTAAGTCGTTGGCGGCTTTGCGGCGACGTAGCCCTCGGGCCTAAATTATCGCAGCGAGCTCAGCACTGGCGCCGACAATCAGCGCTATGCTCACTATCAAAATACAGAAGCTAATCGCAACAGAGCGCATCCCCCTCGTCGTCCTGATTATAGGAGAGGGCACGAACCCACCCCCCGGCGAGTTCGTACCCCCTTCAGCTCTACCCATTCCCTCACTGGGTGCCCTCTCGGTGAACCCCGAATCAAATCCCTAAATTTCTAATAAAGTCTAAAGTTTTGCCCTTCGATCTAGCCGCCCCTTAGGGAGGGACCTCATGGCAGCATCGAAACGGGTCAGCCGTGGCTTTCACCGGCTAGGGCTATTCCTGGCTGCCATAATCGTGCTCGTCGGCGGTTACTACTGGGTGGTTTCGGCTGGCGAAGTCGCGAACCAGGACTGGCGCCACCATAAAGCTCTTGTGTGTGCACACCATTTTCGGCACAGGGAGGAGAAGCGATTTTGGGATCTCGGTTTGACTGAGCTGGACGAGACTGGTGAGGCGATAATCGACCTCCGGGCCCTTGGATGCTCGCAGACTGTGAACGATCCGCACGAAATTATAAAGTTCGGTGAGGTAAGAGTTGTGCCTTCCTTCAGTTGGCTTTCCAGCTTCGGCTCCGAGTTGCTATTTCCTCCGATACTTATTTTTGCGTGTGCCGCCCTTGTTCTTGCGGTTGCGGCCTACGGCATTGTCCGTGCGATAGGGTGGGTCGTTGGCGGCTTTGTCAGTTAGTGCTGTCGCAATAACTAGCTAAGTTTGCTCGCCTTCGGTGGGGAACCTCCTGGCTTCCCGATCCGCCATGACAAAGGCGGCGGCGAGTAGGATGATGTTCGCGGCAATCACTGCAAACAGCGTCCAAAAAAGGATGGGGTCACTCATAACTTCCCTCTGCCCTTACTCTAGTTTTGCGTAGGCTCGCTATGGTCGCGGTATGGTTAATTTCGAGTTAAGCTTGGTTCCTCGCAAAGACAGCCATCCTCAGGTGGCTCGCTCTGCTGTTCGCGGTCGGGGCGCCACTCAGGCAAAGCCTTGATTGTGGCGAGAGCGGCAATATCGACTTCGCCGCAAAACTCTCGGATGCGGCGGATCAAGCCTTCTTTGGTTACGCAGTACTACGAACATCGGAGTCCCGTTTTCTGCGCCGCGATATCCCCACTCCAACAACGGAGTCCCGTTTTCTGCGCCACGGATATCCCCCCGGTGGATGCGGATCGGCTCGCTGCCCGCCCTCAGTGAACCTTGTGTCAACGCAACAGGCGTTGCTTCGCTTGTCTGCAACCCTATGCCGCAACCTGTGGCGTCTCAACCTCACCCCATGACCGCCATCGCGCAGCAGGGTCTAGGAACAGCACCTCCGCCGTGGTGAAGGCATCCTGTTAGGGCTTAACCGCTCCGCAATGATTGGCGAGATACCCTTGGCGTCTCCGTTCAGACTGAGCGGACCATGAGCAGCTAGGCGGCTCCCAGGGCGCACCTTCTGGGGGCCGCTGTTTGCTTTAGGCGTCGGCTTCGGTCGGCGCCCTTCTATTTGTCTGAGCTCGTCGTGGTGCTTGACGGTGACGAGATTGTCGTCACCAAGCCTGGCACGCTCTTACTTCTTGCATACCGAAAATCTGTTGACGAGCCACGCCTCGTTGTGACCCGCAGTTCCGCTACACGCACCCCATCCACAACCGCGATAACCGAGTTTCGTGCACAAGCAATTCAGGCAGCCGTGGCGAAGGCACGCGATCTTGGATGGATCGTTTAAGAGTGAAGGGACTACTCACGGCGCCTTATTATTCGTTGCCCGTAGACTAGGATCCACCGTCACGGCTTCCTCGCGCCCTTGACTTACCGGGCGCGCAGAACTTGTGAGCATCGACGGCATGACCAAGATGGTGTTCCACAACGCCGTCATGCGTCCAACCACCTGACGAACGGTGAGGGGTCGCCCTGATGATACGGCACCGGTAGTGAAATTCGTCGGTCATCTCCTCTACCTGTGTTCACGCCAGCAGCGCTTTGTTCGGCCTTGTCCCGGTAGCCCAGAAATTCACGGGCTAATGGCAAGCCATGGGCAGCAAGATCACTGACGACCACGAACTGCTCGCGCAAGCATGGCAGGCGGCCAACGACAAGGGCGCGCGAGCTGGGGTGGATTGTGGGGTTATGCGGCAAAGCCGCCAATGACCCAACCTATCGCGCGGACAATGCCATAGACGGCCAGCGAGACGGCGAGGCCGATCGTTAGGCCTTTAGCCAGCCGCTCAGCAAATTTGGTCCTCCAAGAGGGTAGGGCCATGCGATCCAACTTTTCGTTCTGCTGGTCGGGCGTTAGAACTGGAGAAATGTCAACGCCGTCAATTGTGAGGTTTTTACCGCTCGATGGAGTGGCGCCAGATGATTTCGGCGGAGGATTCTCGGATGACGCCGAGGCGGCCTCGTTGAGCGCGTAAATTACCGACCACGTGCCACCAATCAGCAGCGCGAGAGCAGCCAACAAAACCCCCAGCCGGTGGAAGCCGCGGCTATCCCTTTCCGATCCGGCCATGAGGTCCTTCCTCCGAGGGGCGGCTAGTCTAGCACTGAACAAGGTGCGGGCGGGCCTCCACCCCGCGATTGGGACTCCACCGTGACTCCTACAGCCCATAAAGCCTACCAGCCGTGGTGGAGGGAACCCCCTCGCCCTCTTTCGAGTTTGTAGGGTGCCTTCCTGAGTCGTAGAAGCGGGCCGAATAGAAGTGAAGAAGGAGCCAATCCGCCTGCGAGAAAATCGGGTGTTCCTAGCGGGGCTTCTAATCAAAGCACGCCCTCTGGGCCACTGGCCTAGCGTTGTGCATAGAGGTGACGCGAGCGTCAGCACCTGAAGATGCTCATCGATCTCGAACATGCTCATGCTTTTTCTATGAGCATCTTCGGTGTAGTTGAGCACCTTCGCGCTGATAAAGGAGCCCGCTTGCGATTGAGCGGCGTCGTTTCAGCCGGACAGAATGTCATCTTAGGCGTAGGATCGGTGCTCGGGGGCAGCGTGTTGGTGGAGGAGGAAATTCGCTCATGCCCGAGAGTAGTCACAAGGTTATCCATCCCGAGAGCGTTTATGACGTTATCGAACTCATCGGCACCAGTACCGAAAGCTGGGAAGACGCCGCCAAGAACGTGATCGAGCAGGCCGGACAACATCTGCGCGAGCTGCGCGTAGCGGAAGTCGTGGCGAAGGACATGGTTCTCCGTGACGGCAAGGTTGAGCTCTACCGCACCAAGGTCAAAGTCTCCTTCAAATACGAAGGCCATGGCTGAGGTATCCGCTTTGCTGGCTCACTTTGAGAGCCCGATAACTCGCTCAACCGGTCACGCCGCGTTTCCATCAATGCAAAGAGCTCGGTGATCAACTCCTGACGATGTCCGTTGCTTGCGAAGGTGCTCATGCTTTTTGTGTGAGCGTCTTCGGAGGGTTTGAGCACCTTCGCACGTAGTCCGTCCGGTGCGGGTCTCGCCGCCTATTCAAGCAATGCAACCAGCCCCGCCCCTGCCGCGATGATTAGTATCCACAAAGCGATACCTCGTTCAGATCCGGCATATCGTTCCCTAAGGATGCGGTTAGCCACATTCCTTTGGTCGTGATCGAAGAAGAGGGATGATGCGAGGCCGCGCTCAAGTTCCCAATCGGACATTGCTCCTAGCTCGCGGTTGATTGCGCTGAGCTTGTCCTGTCGCCTTGCTTCGCTTTCTCTGCCCATTACCGTTTCCTCACACTACTCCGCCACAGCCAGCCCGAAGATTAAATTTTTCGACCGGCTCAACCCACGCCCTTGCCATGCGTTCGGAGCGATAGAACTACTCGATGGAGGCACCATGTGTGATTACTCCCTGGAAGCGTATCGTAGTCGGCCAGCGCGGCTCGGCGAGAGGTATGAGACGCATCGATTTGAGAGCTACAGCATTGGCTTCATTGCGCCCGGCGATCCCTCAACCGCCGTGTGCATGGCGTATGACACGAAACTGAGGCTCGAAGGCATCCCTGAGGTTGTACAAAGATCGCTCTGCGTATCGGCAAATGAAGATGTCACCTTCACTTGCTTGGAGGGCGGCCCACATCACGACGGTCTGCGGTTCTCCAATGGAGCGGAAGTGGCCCTGCAAAGGCTTGGTCCTGGTGTGAAGGGCTACATGTACGATGCTCTGTTGTCGCCTCTCTGGAAGTCCGAGAGCGCCGAGGTGTGAGGCGGTTCCTCCCGGCTCGCTGAAATATACGAGCCCGCAGCACCAAAGGCGCTTAGAGGCGCTTTACGCCGTCGCCCACGGTCGTGACGCCATTGTCGGACGCCACGGCAGGACAGCGCGACCGCTTCTCTTCAGCCTCGCGGTGGATGGCTTTGTTGTTCCAGAGTTGGACTTTGGCGCGAGCCTCGTCCTCAGTGAGTATGCGACCGCGTTTGAGCATCTGCGATCTCCGTGCAGACTGATCTCGTTGTGAAGTTTGTACTCTCCCCCCAATTGAGGAATCCTAAATGCAGAAGCCGCACACCAGCGATGCGGAGGCTGCGGAGGCTGCTGGTGGTGGTGGTTCGCCGCTTGCAGATGGGGTTACTGAAGCTGCTGATTTCTTCGCCTAGTGGCAAGTCAGTCTTCGCCAACTTTACCGAGTAAGGCTGGCAGCTTGGCGATGTTTGCCGCTATCGCCGTGCCTCATCGTCTGTCAGCACTTCGCTATGTCAGCCGCGTCCTTTGTCTCACGCGAATAGACGTAGGCGAGCGATTGGCTATTTGCGTCAATCACCTTGAACCCGCCCGGTATCTTCTCAACCGTCCATGGTGGTGGGAAGCGGCGCATAGGCAGAGGCTACAGGAAAAGGTGTGAGCGCTGCGAAGCTGCAAAGCCCCAAATGACCCAGCCTATTGCGCGGACCAGCGCATAGAAGGCGACACTAAGCGCAAGGGTGATGGATATCGAATGGATCAGCCCGGAAACGAAAGTGGTGAGCCAGTTGAAGTCGGGAGGGATCAGCGCTTCGCCGTATGAGATATCGGCATCGTATTTTTCACCGCAACACACAAGCACCCCATGCAGCCCGTGTATCAGCTCGCAAGCCATTCTAGACAGGGCATACGGCAAGGCGCCTACCTTCAGCACTCAGGACACCACCCAGTTCAAGCGGGCCATCGACATGACTGATGATGAGCTTGCTGCCATCGTAGCCAAGGCCAGGCTCACGGTGGTGAAGTGAATAATATCAATTGGTTAGCTTGGCCAGCCCAGTCTCAAGTTGTGTACTTATTGGGGCTAAGGCCTGAGACATGCATTTCTGCGTCTCAGATCGTGTCTCCGAATGCTCAAATAGTCTTAGACAAGGTGGCGCTGGGAAATCGAGGCATGTCGAACACCCGGGGGGATCCGCCAGCGCAGAAACGGGACTCCGATGCGTACGGAAAGCGGCGATGCCCTGCTTGGTCACTGACATCGAGCGCCTAGCTGCAATGATTCAGGACGTAACCGGCGAGCCATGACTCGGGAGTTGTCCCGTTCACGATCGGGTTTTCCAATCGCCTGATCAAGACACTGATTTCATTGCATTAAATATTCTGATTAGTGCCAATTGCCACAGCGGGAATCTGCGCCAGCAGCTAGAATCTCCACCATGCTCAAGATGATCTTGAGCGGCCACTCCAAAGGAGATTCCACGATGTTCCCGCTCTCTCGCAACTTTTTGAAATTCGCAGCCGCCGGCGCACTCTTAGCCGTCACCGTTTCAGGCACCCCCGCCCGCGCCGATGAGATGGCTCAGAATTTAGGGCCGGTCGGTCCTCACGAGCCCATTCTCACCACGGTTGGTAATAAACGCGTCATAGCGTTTTATGAGCCGGACAACGGTCAATGCGCTGTCCATGCGGTGGTCTTTGACAAAACCGACGCCTACACCGGCATGACCACGGCGGCGCGCGTTCGGGTCAGTCTAAATCCGCGCGAGATTGTTCATATCGATAGCACCGACAACGAGTCGGTCAAGTCGCTCAATCTGCAGTGCGGTGACGATGCTGAGTCCCTTGCGCTCGTCGACAGCAACACGCGCTATGCCTCTAACCTTACCAAGTAGACTGGATATCATTGAGAAGGCTCGCATAATGCCACTATCTCAAGAAACGCGCCCCTCAGGCGGACCCTGGGGGGTTGTGTTTATCATGTAGGTTTGACTGGTGGATCGCCCACAGGGCAGCGCGTCCGCTTATGGCACTTAGCAGACATTGATGCAGACGATGAGCATGTCTGCTTCTGGGGGTAAAGCGGACATCGCGGATCGGCTGGCCGATGTCCGCTAATGACCCATAGCGGACGTGCAAATCGTCGTCGCGTCAGCAAATGACTTCAAAACCATCATTTCTACGTGCCCTAGCCCACCAAGGTTTGAAGCATTCTTAGGCTCCGCTACCCTCGAATACGAAGCGGGTTCCTGTATAGGAGCGCAGCAGCTTGGTTGGCATTTCAGCCTTTGCAAGTTCGTAAAACACCTCGCCGGAGCAGTGCAGCGGGATGACGTAGTCGACGTCCATCTCATTAAGCGCTGCGATGGTCTGGCGCACATACTCCTCCTTGTAGGGAGCAAGGTGGAATCCGCCGATCACTGCATGCACTTTGGTAACCCCCGAGGCCGCCTGGGCCTGCTTGATGGTATTGACGACGCCGCGGTGGCTGCATGCGGTTAGAATGACAAGTCCGCGTCCCTTGAGGTTGTACGCTGTTGCGAGTTCATGCTGGAATTGGTCGGGGAGGATCGACTTGGTTTGCTCTTCTTTTGGTAGCTTGTCAGGATAGCAACCGATCCCATGCGCAGTCCCTACTTTCATGGTACTCGGCGAGAGCACCTTCTCGAAACTCCGCAACCCAATCTGTCCCGTAGTGAAGGCGTGGTCGGCAACGAGCGGCGGCCCTTCAGCGTAGGTCACAGTCAGGTTAGCCTGCTCCAAGGTTTGGCGGTCGAGCGCGCCAAAATTGCCCGGAACTGGTGGGCCAACCCATTCGCGTGAACAGAAGCACTCCTCTCCGCCAACATAAAACGGAAGCTTGGCTTTCAGCGTTTCCTTGTTCTGCTGCAAGAACCCGACGAGGCCGCCAAAGTGGTCATAGTGGCCATGACTGAGCACGAGGGCATCCAGCTCGCTTGGGTCAACGGTCAACAAACTCGCGTTGTTGTTGAGGGCTTGAGGCGTGAAACCAAAATCCATTAAAAGGTTGCGTGTCTGACGACCGCGTTTGGATTCGGCATGCATCGACAGGCCGAACTCGCTGATTAAAGTCCTGTCGGGTGGCTTGTCGCCACTCAAGCCCCAGCCAAAGTGCTGGACATCGACAGAGCCCATCTTCTTACCTGCTGCGACGGCGAACTGGTAACTGTCAACGACGACGCGAACAGATACGCGGTCCACTTCGGGAACGCTGCCGGTGATCGTCTGCGCGCGCACCGGCTTCGAGTCTCCAAGCAGAGAGGCAATCATTGTGGCAAATACGAAGGAGCCGCCGCCGCAGAGGACGTGTCGCCGGTGCAGATCCGTGTGAGTTTCTACTAGGGGCATAGTTTCTTCGCACCGCCCTGCCATCAATCTATACGCAAATTGAGCTCAGGGGGGTTTGATAGGAGGGGGCGTTAAGGTCTGCTAATGGCACAAAGCAGACATCGATTTCGACGCCGAACATGTCTGCTTTCGGGGGCAAAGCGGACATCCCTGATCGGCTGGCCGATGTCCGCTAATGACCCAAAGCGGACATCGACGTTATTCAAGATTATCGCTTACGAGCTATAAATCGCCCTTGCGCGATTTTACCAGCGTGCGCCAATTCCCGCAGGAACTGCGTCTCGGCACCAATCGAGCCGAGCGCGTCGGCATTGAAGTCGAGGATGCGCAGTGCACGTCAGTTGTTTGTCGACCATTTCGAGATAGAGGTCGACATAAGGGGGAAACGCCCGGTATCCTCCGCGGTCATGACCGTGCAACCCGCTCCCTCTAGAAGACCGCGATAGCCTTCCACGTCTTGCACGTTCGGGAAGCTCATGAAACGGAGAAACCGATCAAACTCCTCTGCGGTCATCGGTACCGTTCCGCTGATCCAGTCGGTGAAAGCGATCGTGCCGCCAGGCTTAACGAGGCGAACGGCTTCCGAAATCAGCCGAGCCTTCTCGAAGACGTAGCACCAAGCGTCCTCACCCCAGATAAAGTCTGCGGCACCATCAGGTAGTCCGGTGGTACACGCGTCTCCATGAATGAAGCGGATCTGTTCGCTCACTCCATCAGCGGCGCAGCGCTTTTTGCCGCGCTCTATGACCGCTTCCGTTGCGTCCACGCCGGTCATGGCAGTGACACCGCGAAATCGAACGAGAAAGCGCATGCCGGCCCCATTACAGCAACACAGGTCCACACCCTGCTGCCCGGTCCCGATTTGGGCGCGCTCGGCCAAATCCACGGAGGCCTTGAAGCCTCCGATGTGGATCTGCTGACCCATAAGCAGTTCCCACAGTTCGCCCTCGGCTCCTGAATAGACAGTGCGTACGGCTTCGAGCGTGTTGTCAGCTGCGAGGCTCATATTCGACCCGACAAATTCTGGCATTCAGGGGTTCAATAAAGGTGCGCGAAGTCTCCCCCGGTGGATGCGGATCGGCTCAATGCCAGCGGCGGATCATGCCGGCTTGGAAGCCAATGTCCTGCGATTTGACGATCCGCTTCAAGCCGCGAGGTCCCGATCCGTGCCGATCACCACAAAGGTCAATTCGGTAAAACACTTGGTCTACAGCCACCCGACCATGATCGAGGCAATGTAGGCAATTGCGATCACCACTGCGGTGACCATGGCTTGATCGAAAAGTCCGACGGTCGCGGAAGCGTGAGGGGCATCGTGCAGAGCACTATTCGATTGTGTGTGGATTGAGTGCGATGACATGGAGTTGTCCCTCCCTCCCTGTTGTCGCGGCCTCCTGTGCCGAACTATATCGAATTCACCGGACGGCAAAAAGGCCAGGAAGTCGAATTCACCCACGGGGCAAGCGGCATTGGGCCTCGCCATTTCGCACACTGCAGAAAATAAGCATTTGGGTTATAATGATCCTCAGCTCACCCGCTTCGTCAACTCGTAGAAATGCGGGAAGTGAAGCCGTGAAGGTTCTAAAAACTCATCTCCCGAAGGTCATCAACGAGCTGCTGTGTGAGCCCACAGTCGATGACGTTCTCGACCACATGCACCGGGACTTGCGAGAGATCGGCGTCGAAGACTTCGGCGTATTCCGCTTTACCTACGAGGGCCTGCCACTCGAAAAGTGGTTATTGGGGGCAAGAGTTGAGAAAGGGAAGGTTGCTCGGCATGTGCATAAAGGCGAGCTTCAAGCAAGCCCGGTGTTCCGGCATTGTAAGGAGGTCCTAGAACCCTTCTTTTGGTACGACACTCCTCACGAGACCTGCGACGACAAGAGATTTAAGCGGGCTAGGGAGGATGGTGTTCCAGAGGCGATCGTAGTTCCCGTTCCAGGCCCGAAGGGCGCGATTGGAGTGGGCTGGTTTGGCAGCGCCACGAACAGCCGCTCCGAGCTGCACAAGCATCGCTTCACCATTCAGGTCATCTGCATTGCAGGCTTCTATCGCCTGAAAGACCTCGTTGCTCCTCCTGAAGAGCCTACTCAATCGCGATTGAGCAAAAGGGAGCGGGAGATTTTGGTTGGAGTTGGCAAAGGCATGTCATCTGAAGTGATCGGAGACATGCTCCATCTCTCAGACCGAACCGTCGATTGGCACATCGAGCAAGCGATGAAAAGGCTCGACGCTAAGAATAGGGTTCAGGCTGTCGTCCTCGCCATGCAGAAGGGTGCTCTCACTATTTGATCATTAGCGCGAGCTGCAGCTGTGCGCCTCAAGACCCGTAGCTCGGCCTGCGCGCGTGCCGTGTAGGCGCGCAGTCTGAAAAGCCCTACCGAGACTTCGCCAGCGTCGTTGAGGAAGGCCATCGCAAGTACATGGCTGCAGGCTGCAATGGCTGCCATGGCGGCGGCGGGCTTGCATCGGAGTCCCGTTTTCTATGGCGCGGACCTCCCCCCGTGGGCTTAAGGTCCTCGATGACGGGATTTCAATGAACCTTATACGACTGTCAGCTTGGCCCTAGCCCCGTTGGCGGCAAGCTCATCATCTGATAGATCAGCGGCTCTGCACGGTGGACCAACATCCTCGACTTCCATTCGTTTCGGCATGACGCTAGCGACTATCTTGAGATAGTCCTGCGGGCGTTCCGTGCGTACCTTTTCGACAACCCCTTTGCCGTGCGCCTCGAAATCATCGGCAAGTGCTTGCAAGAAAGCATCGCCCTCGCAGCACAGAAGTCCCGTTTTCTGCGCCGCGATATCCCCCCGGTGGATGCGTTTTCTCAAATCCCCTGCGCAAATGAACCTTGTCCCTGACCACCCTATAAAATGCATGGCATGCATGTGCTCGCGTCGTTCTATCATGTGAGCAGAGAGCTAAGTCCTTGATATCGTTAGGCTGCTGCCAGCATGGGCTAACACGGGGCTAATAGCCCATCACTTAACGATGGTGAGCCTTGCCTTGGCGACGATCGCTGCAAGCTCGTCATCGGATAGATCAGCAGCCCTGCACGGTGGACCAACATCCTCGACTTCCATTCGCTTCGGCATGACGCTAGCGACTATCTTGAGATAGTCCTGCGGGCGTTCCGTGCGTACCTTTTCGACAACCCCTTTGCCGTGCGCCTCGAAATCATCGGCAAGTGCTTGCAAGAAAGCATCGCTCAGCTTGTTGCGTGAGCCTTTGGGACGGCCAGCGGGATTGCGAACTTCGCCAGGCTTGACCGGCTTGAGGTGCTTATTCTGTGGTCTGTCCAACATTGTTTTCACTTAGTTGTTTCTATGTGGCCTGATCATCGCTCGCTACCTGCTTTCACGACCCCGACCGTAAGCAAAGCCGGGGTCACGCTCATCAGTGCTAAAAAGGTGACCGCCACCAGCACGCATTTTGGTTTCAACGTTTTGGCTCCTCCGCTGCTGTTTGCCAAATGTGCTGCGGTTCGCCAGCCGTGATCCAGTACAGCACGCCATTATGCCCCGGATAGTTGGAACGGGGAGTAGAAACGGCTGCTGGCTGTCGGCTCGATCTCTCAGTCGATTGCCGCCTTTTCGATCAAGCAGCCGACTTAGCTAGGCGGAGGGCTTAGTCAGCTTCACACCCATGCGCTCCAATTTGGCTCGCGTTTCTGGGCTGAACTCTCGATCCTGCCTGTTTCCTTGCTGGCCATTTTCTTTTTTCAGCGAAGCCGAAGCCGCACCCTCACGCGGCGAAGGCGAGGCTTCGCTATGTTCTTTATGTTCCTTTATGTTCTGGGTGACTCCTGGGTCACCATTTCTTGTCAATTGAGTCACCATTTCTGGTTTTTCGGTCACCATTTTTCGATCCTTAAATGGTGACCGGGGAGTCACCATTTCGAGTGATGGGAAGCTAAAGCTGTTTGTGTGTTTGCGCCCCACGCTCACCTTGATGGCGAGCAATCCTTTTCTTTCAATTTGCCGGCAATGCGGATCACAGCGCGGCGCGTCATGCCGCATTCGCCGGCCAAAGTTTGATAGGATGGATTGCACTTGCCGGTTTCGACGTTGTGATGGCCGATCAGAAGCACTGAGAAAACGAGCCTCATCGCGGGAGATAGGTCGCGCCGTTTCCATACAGCGAAGGCTAGCAGCATCTTGAGCCGAAAACGTCTATCGGTGCGGTTGCTCATCGCAGCCATCCCCGCCTACGAGCCGCCGCCTCTGCCGCGCGCAAGCCTTCGATCAGGGCGGGCAAATGCTCGATATCGAGCATGAGGCCAGCGCTAGTCGAAAAGAAAAGTTCGGGGATAGTGGCCGTGGCCTCGCGGATTTCACCGCGGCGCTTATCACGCCATTGCGAGAGCAAGACGCGCAGTTGCGACGATCGCAATTTGCTGATCGTGGCGATTCCAGTGGGGCTTGACGCTTTCGAAGCAGAGGCGCAGTTATCGAAAATCAGCTTCCGTTTGTGTTCATCCTCTGAATTGCAGCGGCCCCGAGCTCCCCAGACCGGGGCCGTTGTCATGTGGATCGAGCCTCCCAATTTTCGAGGTTGGCAGCGAGCAGCCACGCTTGCAGCTTGTTGAGATTTCCGATCGGATCAAGCAGTCGTTTGCCAATGCCATGATCGAGCGCCATTGCCAGCGCCATCTTCTTAGCCTTGGCAATCGTCATCGGCCCGGCTGATCGGTCGCCGCAACGAGCCAGTCATTGACCGCCGCCCAACCCAACGAGCCACGCGACCGCCTTCCGCGTCCGGTAGCCTTGCCACTGTCCATGCGACATGGGCGTGTCGGAAAATCCGGCAGTGTCGGCCAGCTTCCAAGTCACCTCGTTAATCTGGTCCCATTGGAAGCGGCGGACTAGATGGGTATGGGTGGCAAGATCCGCTTCTAAATCGCCTTGCAAATCAAAGGCTTGCGAGGCGAGTTGTTCCCCCTCGGGTATATCGGGGCATTTTAGGGTGTCAGCCATCTACGCGGCCTCCACGCGGTCTCAGAGGCCGGGCCGACGACGGCGCCGCCGTCGGCGGTGCCGTCGTGTCCGATGTTGACCGGCGCATCGGTCCTGGAGCCAAGCATCGAGGTCGGCCTTGCGGTAGGCAACCGCCCTCGGCCCCACCTTCACGAATGGTGGGCCGTATCCGGTCAGACGCATTTTGTTGAGGGTGCTTTCCGCAATGCCCAAGTAAAGGGCCGCTGCGGGTGTTCTCATACAGAGCTCGGTCATCTGCTCGCCTTTCTCGCAATATCGCGGAACGTCCGCGCAAGTGGCGAGTGAGGCGGCAAATCGAGCCGCAAAAAACTGAATTAAAGGCAGGAATTCGCAGGAATTATTTTTGCGCGCCCTCCAAATCATTCCGCGCTTTGTCTACCTCTAAATCATGCCGCGCGTTGTCTATGGTGCGCGACGAAACAGTCGGCCCACCGTTGGCCGCCAGGTCATGCTTTATTTGCTCGGCGACCGGCGTGTTAGAAAGTTCCCGCGGCGGGACTCCGTTCGGGTAGCGCGCGCGTAACGCAGCTTTTGCGATTTCCCGCTTGGTCGTGGGAGCGCCACGTCGCCGCTTTCTTCGTTCAGCGGCCAGACCCTTCTGCTTCGCAAACCAGGCATTGAACTCCTCGCGCGCGACATAAGGAGCGAGGCCGTTATATTTCGCCAAGCTGTCGCCTTCCGGCTCTTTGATTACTCCGGCATCAATCGAACTGAGAAAATCAGCGAATGGCCGATGATCGCGCCATTCGGCTGGCTTGATTGCAAACGGCATGTTCCCTTGAGCATCGAAGACCTTGACCGTTAGCTCTTCGCGTTCCAGCGCTGTCTTGAACGATGACAACGCTTCCGACAGGCGCGGTCCGGTATCTGCCCACCATGCATCCGTTACTTCCCTGTCCTGTCCTACTGGGAAAGGCGGAGTGTCCCCCACAGACCACCGCGAATAATGCCGGAAGGCTTCTGCTAGCGCGATATTGTCGTCATCCGCCGGGATCATAGCATTGCACCTCCGCAAGTACTCCGCAGGGGATCGGTTGCGCGGCGGGTCGAGTGCGGAAACCCGACTTTTGGGGATCAGCCTAGCCGCGCTTGCCGAACACAAGCCGTGAGCACCTTGGCAGTCATCAAGGTTTGCGCCGTGCGCCTCGGGACTTCGTCAAATCCACTAGCTCACCGCTCGTGCCGCGGTCCATCGCTGACGCAATATGCCTGCCCACGGCATTGCTCGCCGCTTTCAGCGGATCGTCGGCTAAATGCGCGTAGCGTGCCGTGGTGGCTGGCTGGGAGTGACCCAGCATCTTGCCGATGACGATCAGGCTCTGCCCGCCAGACGCGGCGACGCTGGCAAACGAATGGCGCAAGTCATGCAGCCTCACGTCATCGAGCTTGGCGGCCCCACGGATGCGTCGCCAGGGCTTTTCGATGTTCACAAGGTGCCGCCCTGGCCGCTCCCCGCAGATCACGTAAGGATTGCCCTCAAGGCGGCGAATGGTTTGCAGCAGTGCGAGTGCAGGTGCATTCAGGTGGATAGCCTTCCGGCCTGTCTTGCTGTCGGGAAGAAACAGGCTTTCGTGTTCTTCGCTGAAGTGCTCCCAGCGCAGCGTGAGGATTTCGTTTCGCCGTGCTCCGGTGAATGCGAGTAAGCGAATTGCAGCGATTACCCACGGGGAACAGCTCTTGTCCTTATCTGCCTCGCGCAGGGCGTCGCCTAGACGCGCTAGCTCAGCTTCGCTTAGAAAGCGTTCCCGCCTCGCCTCGCGGTACTTCTGAACGTGCCGACAGGGATTAGAGCCGTCTGGTCTGAGCCCGTGCGCCTCGGCCCATCTGAAGAATTTGGAGAGCAAAGCTAACGTGCGGTTTGCTTGGTAAGGCTTGTTTTTTAGCTCGTAGTGCAAACGAGCTACATCCGCTCGGCTGACTTCGCCGATCGATCGGCGCCCTAAGCGTGGCAAAATGTGGAGCTTGGCACTTCGCTGATACTCTTGCGCAGTTCTCGCCTTTAACTTCGGCCTAACGTACTCGACCATAAACTGATCGAGCACGACGCCTAGTGACTTGTCGGTTCTTGTCTTGTCACGGTCGTTTGCGGGGTCGCGCCCAGCAGCAATCTCCCCAAGCAGGCGCCTTGCTTCAGTCCGAGCAAAGGTGGGGGTCACTTGGCCGTGCTGCCCGATGGTGACGCGCCGCGTCCGTCCTTGGCGTCCTCCTAGCTGATACTGCACGAGGTACACCTTGCGGCCCGCAGGCGTGACCTTGAGGCCAAAGCCAGCCAGCTCGTCATCCCACAGATAGCTATCAGCGGAGCGGGCCTTGGCGGCATCTACAGAGCGTTTCGTGATGTGTCCCTTGGCCATAGCGCATCCTCCATGGTCCGCCACGGCCTAACGTTCGGGCTCTACTGGGGGCTACCAGTAAGGACATAGTAACGACACCGACAGGAAACAGCAAGAACGTATGGGAAACATATGGAACGAAGTGTGTCGGTAATTGGCTAATTTTTCAATCTGCCGGACACCACAGCAAAGTTTGAATCCCAGACTTCGAATCTGGGGGTTGGAGGTTCGAGCCCTTCCAGGCGCGCCAAATAAGATACAAAATCAGTTAGTTATATGGTGACCTGCGGAGACTTAGCAGGCGAAGAAAGTTGTGTCCGCACAGCGTCCGTTTCTTATAGACGTTGCCGTCTTTCATGATGACGACCAAGTTTTTGCCCGGATCTTCCAACAGCTTGATGTTGGCAATCGGATCATCCGTCAACCTCACCGCAGCAGGTCATCGCAAGCCAAGCCCCGTTGGGACCAGCCGTTAGCGTAAAGGGAGGGCAGACATGAGCATATCGCGCAGGACTTTCAGCAAGCTCACTCTCGCAGCCTTCGGGGCGGGGGCGTTAGGTTCTACAGCCCGTGCCGTTGGCCTGCCGGCCCCGTTCGATAAACCGGGCAGCGTCAGAATGGCGCTGGTTCGCTACCTTTCGACCGGCGATTTCTTTGAATCCTATCTCGCCGGCGCCAAAGAGCAGGCGGAGGCACTCGGCGTCGACTTGCAGGTGTTCGACAGCCGCCAGGACGCCGAGCGCCAAGCCGAAATGGTCGACCAGGCGATCGCGCTTGGTGTCGACGGCATCATCATACAGCATGGCCCAACCGACCCCTTGAAAGGGGCCGCACGGCGCGCGGTGGATGCTGGTGTCAAAGTGGTCGCCTTCGACGTTAACGTCGAGAACGACAAGATCCCGCAGATAGAGCAGTCCGACCGGGACCTCGCCCGCCTCGTCCTCGAGCAAGTAATCCGGGATAACGGCGAAAGCTTCAAAGCCGGCTTCGTCTACGTCGCCGGCATCGCCCCGTTCGACCGCCGCAATGAGACCTGGAAAGCATTCAAGGTAAAGTATCCGGGCATTCAGGAAGTAGCGACGTTCGGCACCATGGATAACCCGATCGCCGGATCGGTCGCCGCGCAGGCGCGCCTGGCGTTGGCGGCGCATCCGGACATCACCGTGATATTTGCTCCTTACGACGAATTTGCCCGCGGCGTGAAGATGGCCGTCGACGAGGCGAAGCTCTCATCACAAATCAAGATCTACTCGGCCGATATTTCTACTCCGGATATCGTCGCGATGCGCGAGCCAGGGAGTAGTTGGGCTGCGACCGCCGCCACCAATCCGGAGGTGGTCGGCCGCGTATCGGTACGCGCTCTGGCGATGCTGATGGCAGGCGAAGACCCGGGCCGCAACATCATTGTACCGCCCACGCTGATCACGCAGGCCCAGCTGAGGGACGCCGAGATCAAGGACATGGAATCGCTCGGCACCAAGCTGCCTCAATTCTACCGCGCTGATGTCGCGCTGCCGGCATGGATGCCGCTGCCGCATGATAAGTGACTCGCGCGGTCAGCCGGAGGCTGACGGGCCGAGCTTGAAACAGCCCGGAGGTCATTTCGAAATCGGCACGCATCGACCCCCGACGCGCTCCTACTCGGCACTGCTTGGATGGTCGGTTGCTGGTTGCATTCTTAACGCCAGGCCGCTTGGGGCTGGCGTGCCGGCGATCGTGGCTGAGAGCTAGACTTCGGCGCAACTAGTTTCGTGGGGGAGAAGATGGCTTTCCAAACGCCTTGCTGATAGCGCCCTCAAGCGCTCGCTCCACGGCCTGCGACTATTGAAAATTGCCAGGGTTGCCCTTAGTCATCTTCCCTCTGCCACGTTCGGCACAGGCTTCGCGTGTTCATATTCAAGCGCGTCCAGAAAACCCTTTGCCTCTTTGTTGCCCCTTCCAGCAAGAAAACGAAGCGCCGGCATCATGGACAGGCGCTTGCCCGCTAATCGACAAGCCTCGAACTGAAGTTTCTCGACACGCTCCATCATTCCCGGCTCGGCAAATAGCTGCTTCGAAATGTGAAAGGCTTTTTTGACTTCGGCCGGCAGTGTCATGGCCGCTTTCCTTTCAGGACGATCTCAATAAGCCGGCGAATTGCCTCTGACCGCGAAGGCTTCGGACCTGGTTTGAGCCTTAGCCCAAGCATCTATCCCTCAGCGCAATTTAACCCCGGCAGCCGAATCCGGCCCACACGGACAGCTCAAGGCTAGAGAGGTCCTTTCGTCGCCCTTTCTCGTTAGCGTCCCTTACCAGACTTGCCGCTCTTCACTAGCGGGTCATGATCCTTGCTGTGCGACTGCGTGCCCGTGCGGCCGGTGCGGATCGGGTTGTTCCGCGATGAGTGGCTGTCCTTCACGCAGGGCGGTTTCTTTTGATGTCTTCGAACTCATGACAGTCTCCTTTCAGGTTGTAGCTGAGACGCGCGGTAGTCCTTCGACGTGAACAAACCGCTTGACCACCACGACGGTGTCTTCGGGCTGCACGTCGAAAGGCTTCAACAACTCGGCCATGGCTTCCTCATCGAACGGCTTGTTGCCGTCCACCATTGCGCCGATGAGCCGTGGCTTGCGCCAGCGCATCAACCCCTCCAGATCCGTTCACCATCTAGTTTACGTCCCGGCCAACGAGCCTTGGCGGTGATGAGGCAACGGTGTCTCGGTACTGCATGACCAGCGCCTCGATTTGATTCATGCGCTCGGCTACATCCGCGCCTTCAATCGTCGTTCCTCACCACGATCGATGACGGCGGCTTCGTCAGCCCTTTCCTGGGCGTACTCGCTGACGTCCTCGGACTTGGCGAGTTGGGTGAGCGCGGTATGGCGGCCTACGTCGATGGCCTCATCTAGCGATACAGGCGCTGATGCTGGCTGGGTGTCCGGTATCGAGACTGGTGCCTCCGTAGGGCCACCAACGGCTCCGCCACCACCACCCGTCGAGAAATCGTTCATAACGTGGTCCTCAGAACGATTGACGCCAACCGGCCTTGCAATTGAGCGATTGCCGCGGTCATCGTTTGCAAGGCAAGCCGATCAGGATTGTTCCTGCATGATCCTTTTGTGCTGCTCCAGCAGGCGGTCGATTGACGCCTGCAACTCGGACTCGATCTGATCGCGTTCCGCTAGATCAGCTTTCAGCACTTCATGCTCAGCGAGCAGATTGCGGTGTCTAACTTGCAGGCGGCGGTAGCCGGATGACTTTCTGGGAGCCTCTGGAGGTGCCTCGGCAACCATCTCGTCATGGACTTGCTGCATGTCGGTCATTCCCATGCGATGCGTTTTTCCAGACTTGGCTGTCCAACTTCATCGGCAATCAGAGTTGCCAGGGATTTGGTCACCGCGGCCCTGTCCTCAGCGCTGCTGTTCGCCCAAACCTGGACGGCCTGCTTGATGCGGGGATTTTCCCTCAGCTGCTTGAAACTGTCGGAGCCGAGCAAGTCCTCAAGTTCGGCGACCGCCGGGGGCTGGTACTCCTCGCCGGAGGCGTCGGCCAACGCTCGGCCAATAAGTTCATGAAACGGGATGCCGCTGGTGTCAGTCCGAGACGGGGTCCGGCCGAGAAGGCCGACCAACCCCCGCTTAGGGGCAATGCCGTTGGTATTGGTTGACGCCACTACTGCACCTTTAAATGTGTGGTATCCTGATACCACATGGCGGGACCAAGCGCAAGCAGTGGTGGAAGGTTTTGCTATAAACCACCGAAATATCGGGAGGTTTTGTCGGGACCAGCACCGGAGCACAAGACCAAAGGTTCCGGACTTCCCGCAGTTGATGCTGGTTACAACAAGGATACCGGGACGCCGCAAATTTTCCCAATTCATGATGTAACTTTTAGCAAATGGAGGGGAGCTTCGGGCTGACTGGCCAAAGCTCCCATTTGTTTTTGGGAGGAGGATAATGGGCCATCTAACCTTGCGTGAGGCATTGGCTTCCGACCGGTTGGACGCTTGGGTGCGAGAGCAGCAGGATGACGGTGCCGAACTCGCCACTGGTTCGGAACTTGAGCGAGGACTGGCGCTGCTGATTACTCGACGTCGTTTACTCGCCGCAGAAGGAAGGCTCGGCCATCAAGCGACACTACCTTCCGCGATGGGGCATTAGTTCCAGCGTAAGTGAGGGCTAAGGGGGGGCTCAAACGAGAACCAGATAGGCCAAGCACATCAGCGCGACGACGCCCGCCACCCCAAGGGCCAAGTCAAGGACCGACCACTCCATAATACCGAGCAGCGTAGTCCGAAAGTCGTGGCCCGCAGAGATACAGATTTGTAACCCGTTAGACACCTGAGCACACCAGCCTTGTTGGCGCGAATTTCGATCTCGACCACCGCCTACATCACCTTCGCGCTCCTAGCCGCTCCGTGGGGCCCTCGCACCCGCGCGAGGAGGGGCGGCCCTAAGAGAATATCGCCGAGGTTATTGAAGAACAAGCGACACACTCCCTGTGCGGCCATGGGGCCAAGGGGGCTAACTGACAAAGCCGCCAATGACCCCTCCTATTGCTCGGACTAGACGGGCTAACGGTGGTTTCATTTTTTCCGATGTTTTTTGTCCGTCTCCTCGTCCGGCTCCCCACCCTTGCATTCGGGAAATGTTTTGAGCGCTGCCTTCGCATAGTCTGCACTTGCATATGGGAAAGCGCCGAGCGCACCCGCAGGCTTTTTCTCCCACTCGCCAGCGACAATCGAGCAGTGATGGCTCTGGCCTGTAGGCACGACATAATAGTCCTTGGCGACCTTAGACTTCTTCTGCCGCAGGAATTCGTCACCCTTGGGCTCACCCTCGCCGCCCAATTTTTCTGCCTCGGTCCGTCCGGTGACCAGCAGTAGCGTCATTGCTGTAAGGGTAACCATCAGCACTTGCATGTCGTCACACTCCCAAAAAATTATGGGTTCGATCCAACGCGGCCACCGAGCATGAATGCCGGGATACAAATCGGCAAATAAGCCACGGCTGAACCGTTGCGCGATCCTGCCATGAGGTCCCTCCCTAAGGGGCGGCTAGATCGAAGGGCAAAACTTTAGACTTTATTAGAAATTTAGGGATTTGATTCGGGGTTCACCGAGAGGGCACCCAGTGAGGGAATGGGTAGAGCTGAAGGGGGTACGAACTCGCCGGGGGGTGGGTTCGTGCCCTCTCCTATAATCAGGACGACGAGGGGGATGCGCTCTGTTGCGATTAGCTTCTGTATTTTGATAGTGAGCATAGCGCTGATTGTCGGCGCCAGTGCTGAGCTCGCTGCGATAATTTAGGCCCGAGGGCTACGTCGCCGCAAAGCCGCCAACGACTTACCAAGCCGTAGGCCGCAACCGCAAGAACAAGGGCAGCAACTCCGCGAGGTGCCATAAGCTGACATCGCGTCCGCTTCCCCGCACCGCTAGTTGCTGCTTCCTCTCTGATCTGCGGTGCTCGGTTCCTCTTGCAGCCTTGCCTCGCAAGCTCCGCTTAGCTCATCCTTGTGCTGCAGAAGGCAGACGCGGATGGCGCCCGGGTCAGCGGTCACGCTGCAAAACCTCAATCTATCGTCAGTACATGGGCCCTTGCTGGCGAGAGCTGTGGTGGGCGCCAGGAACGATATAGTCATAAGGACGAGGACCCATTTCATGGTGGCCTCCAATGCTGTCCTAACCTCGCGCAGCACAGACTAAACGACTGGCAACACGAAATGGTTCTTGCCGAAAATGTCAGAGTCCGGAGGCGTTCTCGAAGCCACTATTGGACACGGGGAACGACTAGCGTCGCTATCTTCGTCCACTCCTCATTTTTTTCGCGAGAGCGGAGTGGACTGCGGCATAATTCGGAGCGACCATGGGATAGTCGTGCGGCAGGCCCCATTTCTCGCGATACTCCTCCGGCGAAAGGTCATAGTGAGCCCGAAGGTGGCGCCTCAGTGATTTGAACTTCTCACCGTCCTCGAGACAGACGATATATTCGGGCGTGACAGATAGTTTCACCGGAATGGCAGGTTTTAGTTCACTCTTTAGCTCTGTCAGTTGAGCGGTTGCTCCCATGCCGCCGCCATGATCGGGAACAACCGTTATCTCGTCCTTTAATTCCTTGATCTTTAGGCACATGCTATAGCAAACGCGCTTGATGTCGTTGTCAGCACGTTCTTGGTTCTGAAGATACTCTGGCAAACGTGCCATAGGTCCCGCTGCGCAGGCTGAGCGCCGGGCGCCGGGGTACCTCTCCCTACTCCCGCTACGCGAGCAGCGCTGCGGTCGTCGCCGCGTCGATAACAGGCCCCTCTCCTATCTCCTGTAACTGTTCCAGGAGCAAATGAGCGCGCCGCTCAACGGCCTGTCGAGTCTGGTTCAGAATTGGGTGTTCACCCGCTGGCATGCCGGCTACCTCGCATTCAGCCGCGCCTGCTTCCGCGATAGCCGATGCTGCTAACGTGCTGACGCGCTCGACAACTTGCCTGGGATTGAGGCCACACTCTCGGGCGAACAGTTGCCAGTCCCTCCCCTTGAGGTAGTCACCCCGATTTTTGCCGGCGATCTTATGGGCGAGATTCTTCGAGATGTTCTCCCACACTTCGCCGCACATGACGTCGTACATCGGCGCGAGCGAGACGCCGTTGCCTCGAATAATGATCGAGTAATTCTTAGCGTGAGCGTCAGTGTTGCAGGCCAAAATATTGAACACGACCATATCGAGCAAACGCACTATGTCGGTCGGGGACATGTGCCGTCGCGTTATATCAAACATGTCATTCAATGTAGGTCCAGGAATACCAGTCTGATAGGATTCGTACTTGGCCGATGGCGGTTTCCCGAGTGCCTGGCAATAGTCTTCCTGGTGCAGGCGACGCCAACGACCGCCAACAACAGTTCGGTCATATCGCTGCAGGAGCAAATAGGTTCGCTTGCCGGCCCGCCCCGTCGTGATATTCGGCGTGGGGATTTTCAAACGTCTGGCCAAGGTCAGGCAAAACGCTTCGTTCTGAACGCTGCCCCGAAGGCGTGCCGAGTCCGGCTTGAGAATGTGTGTCGATGGAGAGCCGTTCATAGGGATACAGATGCGGCCCGCATCATCGACGGCGACCGCAAGTTTCGTCTGAACGCCCGCGAGTGACATCGACACGCCTTCATCACCGACAAGGAAAGGCTTGTTCGGCAATGCGTTCATGACTCTCTCAAGATCATCCGACTTACCAATTGGCCGCCACTGAACCGAAGCAGTTCTCCCCGGCTGACCAATCGAAAGTGCGCCCGCAGTATCGCCGCCGATCGCGGAGAGCAGACCGATGACATCGCTCCGCGCCATCCCGAGAATTTGTCCGAGAGTGCGCAACTGCTCGCTCTCCGGCAGTAAGTTCGCTGCCCAGGGCAGGAAGGTATCGGAAGCAACGCGCTCGGACCTGAACGGCATTGTTACCGAGATCGGAAACGCGCCCCGCAAAGCGATCCAGTCGGGATCATACGAGAAACGTGGTCCGTTCTTATCGACATCTATCGCGCCAACGCGGCGTTGCTCAAAGTACACTGGTAGGTTGGCCATCCGGCTCCTCTTGGGGCAGATCGGGCAGTTCAGGGGTGGTCGCGGTTTTAGGTGGACCACCGAGCACTGGACCATCGGCCGACCTGAGCCCCAAGGCCTCAGCCACCAGGAGGCTTCGTCCGAGCTGGCAGGAAGGCTTGCCGGCTTCTAAATCGATCAAAAACCTGCGGCCGACACCCGTTGCCAGCGCAAGTTGATCCTGGCGCATCTTCAGCACTTTCCGGCGGCTGCGGATCAGGGCCCCAAAGGTGAAAGCTGCCTCCGAAGCCCGGCGGTTGACCGCACTGTCCTTGCTGTCCATGGCGGAAGCTCACCAATGTTCCCGAACGGGAATGTTGGTCTGGAAAACTCAAAATTCTATGAAGATGTACCCGCTCGGGGACATAAGCCTGCGCCGGCAGGGCACAAGCTGCAAGTTCCCCAGATCACAAAACGGCTACACAAGGACTCAGCTCGACTGATCAGTCTGATACTAAAAGCCCTACCACTTGCCACCGACGATTCCGGTTGGGTCCTAGACGGTCAACACGGTCGAGCCGACAGTCTTTCGCGATTCCAGGTCGCGATGTGCCTGCGCGGCGTCTTTTAACGGATGGCTCTGGTTGATCTCGATCTTCACTGCACCCGAGAGCACGACGTCGAATAGATCCTCTGCCGTCGCCACAGATCGCTACGCTTCGCCGCATAGGTATTGAGACTCGGTCGCGTGAAGAATTGCGAGCCCTTCTGCCCGAAGATCATGAGATCGACGGGACCAACTGGACCCGAAGACTGACCGAAGCTCACCATCATTCCCTTGGGTGCAAGGCAATCGAGCGACCTCATGACTTGCCGACAGAGTCGTAAACTACCGGCAGCTTTTCGTGATGGGTGACATCGTTGACGGCCGCGACGAAATCTTCGTGCGTATAGACGATCGGATGGTCGCAGCCGTGCGCCTTGGCAATCTGCGCTTTCGACTCGCTGCCCACGGTGCCGATGACGATCGCACCCAAGGATTTCGCCCATTGACAGGCGATGAGGCCGACCCCGCCCGCCGCCGCATGGAACAAGATGGTGTCGCCGTGCATCACCTTGAATATCTGGCGGATAAGGTACTGCGCGGTTAGACCTTTGAGCATCATTGCTGCCGCTTGGATTTCGGAAATGCCGTCGGGCAGCACCACAAGACGGTGGGCCGGCATGACGCGCTCCTCTGAATAAGCTCCGAGCGGGCCGCCAGTATATGCCACGCGATCGCCGACCTTGACTTCGGTCACGCCAGGACCGATTTCCTCGACCCGCCCGGCAGCCTCGGTGCCGACGCCGCTCGGCAATGTCGCGGGGTACAGGCCCCGGCGGATGTAGATGTCGATAAAGTTGACGCCGACCGCAACGTGTCGGACGCGGGCCTCGCCAGGGCCCGGCTTGCCGACCTCGACTTCCTCCCACACCAGCACCTCCGGACCGCCGGTTTTGTAGAAGCGAATGGCACGGCTCATTCAGGGACGCTCCATCATCCACGCCTGTTTCGTCAGCAAGCACGATTCAACGATCGAGGCTCAGCGAAGGCGCAGACGCCAAGCCTAAGTCGAAGCTGTAGGCTACAACCGTTTGTCTGGCGAGGCAGCTTTCCGGGTAGACTAGCGGTATGAAATCCGCAGAGACATGATCCACCCGCATTCGAGCCCAAGGAGGCCCTCACAAAAATTGCATAATAATTTTTCGCGGCCCGTTCCGATGTCTCGCGGGAACAAGGTGTGGGGGCCTCGTTCTGGCAAAAGCCAAGTACCCGAAGGTCGGCATACCCCTGCCCTTACCCCCCTTCTTTTGAGGCTGGCCGATTTTGAAAAACTCGGCGACAGTTACAGTGCGCAATTTGCCGACCCCGCAACTTCAGCGGCTCCACGAAGAGCGCGGGTTACATCGCTGACGCCAGGCATTGTCCAAATTTTATCACGCAGCAAAAATCGCAGGACCAACTTCCGATCGGCAAGGGTTGCCTAGCCGCCGACCGCATCACGTTGACTGGGGTCAGAGCGGGCCGAACACCTATACCACGGACAAAGAGCTTCATTGCAAATGTGACTGCGGCGCTGCGCGCCGCGATCTCCCCCCGGTGGTCGGCGTGCTCGCCGATCTCCAGCGCAAACGAACCTTGTCGAACCAAACAAAAACGAGCGCGCCCATGACACACATCATGGGTTCATGCCATCTAACCCAGCAAGTCTCGGCGGTCGCGGTCACAAGGGAGCAGCCGGCGAAGGCTGTCTATTTCCGCATATACGGAGTCGAGCAGGACTTCCTCGACAAGAAATGGGTGCTCAACGACTTCGAGTAGATTCAGTAAAAGCTTGGGGCCAGCCGAGGCGCGTCACTAAGGAGGAGAACATGAGCGGTGGTGGTCGACTTCTTTGTGCGAAGTGGGTCGGTTAGTCCTCGCATTGGAGTCCCATGTTCTGTGGCGGGATATCCCCCCGGTAGCGTCAAGGGCGTCTATGTTCGATTTCAATGAACCTTATACAACTGTCAGCTTCGCTCGACCTACGATGGCTGCGAGCTCGTCATCAGTCATGTCTATGGCCTTCCGGAAGTTGCCGGTGTCGCCAGTGTTGAACTGCGGTGGCTTGCCATAAGCGCGATCGAGCAGAGCAATGGCTGCAGATACGCGAGCGCCTGGCGCGCCCTTCTCTGCGATCTCGGCAAGCGTCTGGAGGCATCAGGCGCGTGCTTGCGCGCAAGCTCCTGGATTCTGAAAGCGTCCGTTCATCTGTTTTGGTCCTGTTCTGAGGTGACTGTGCCTGTACCTAGATACGCATTGTATTGACCGGCTGCACTGATCGAGCGCGACCAGCTTAACGCTGTCCACGTTTTGCGCGAAGGTCGGGCAGGATTGCAACGCTGCGACAGAAGACGAGATTGCTCGTAGATAGCCGCCGTCGTAAATGACTAAAGCCGACGGTAGTATGATTGGGGCCGTTCTCGCCCGCGCGTTAGAGCTTGTTGTTTGGGACTCGAGCGCGGTCAACTCATTATGGCTTGCGGCACGGGCAAGACCCACACACATTGGATTGCTCGTTCCACTTCAGGCCCGACTTCTTGCAGTCTTTCCCTTGGTCAGCGGTTGCGCTGTAGAGCCAGCGGCAAACGAAGGGGCGGCTGTCCGCTGACGGTCCCACTAAAAACGGAAGAATCCCCCAAAAAGCCCAACCGGCTGTCTCGGCGGCATAGTTGGAACTGTATATCCAGGAGGATCACGTCCACTGACGACAACCTTCGTCTTCGCCATGCCTACCGACTTGACGAGTTGATAGAGAGTGGCTGCGTTTGAAAGGGTCAGACGAACGCATCCATGAGACACTGCGGTGCCAAGGCCGGGATGGTCCGAACCATGAATGCTGTGTCCCCGTTGCGTGAAAAAGATCGCATGGGGCATACCCGCGTTGTCCCACTCCCGCGAATAATGCATTTAGCTCCATACGCCCATCGACTGTGACGGTCATGGTCTGCGTTGGCTTGCTCACAACGATTGGAATATCGGGAACCACTGTCTTGCGTGGCTGGGTGGTTGTGGACGCCGAATTAGGCTCCGGGATCGCCGGATTGGAGCTAGTGGGCGCACCCTGTGACTCGGACTGGGTCTCGGCGCCTGGTGTGCCTGTGCTTGGAGCTTGGGATTCGGAGCTGGCTGTGTCGGTGCTTGAAGCTTGGGACTCGGATGCGGTCTGGGCGCTCGCAGGAAAAGCGAGCATCGCTCCCAGAACAGCAACGCTTAGGGAGCGGCAATGTTTCAGGAAGGCTGATCGGCGCATCTAACCACTAACCCCCCAATGCGCCCAAATGCGGAAAAAGAGAAGCTCGGAACCGCCGAGCTTCCCCCCCCGTTAGTGCGTCTTCCCCCAATTTTCCCGCACGCTAGAATCGACGTTCCGCTTCAGAGCAGAATCGATAAGTGCGGCAAAAGTCAGACTGTTGGAGAAGTCTCACGGGACCATGCCCGCCCACCCGTCTTTCGATGAGCCAATGCAATTTCATTTGTGGAACAAATTGCGGAACAAACTGGCTAATTCAACAGCAACATACGGAAAACCAATAGGTCGAACCCGGTACGGAGGGACCGTTCAACGGTTTATCGAGTGCGCCAGACGGTGTTCATGCCGCATCCCTCCAACATCGGAGTCCCGTTTTCTGTGTCGCGGTCTCCCCCCGGTAGGCTAAAGGTCCTCGATGCCCTGATTTCAATAAACCTATACAACTGTTAGCTTGGCTCAGCTTCTCGAACTCTTTTTCGCCTAGAACTGGGAAGATGTGATTGTTCAGTGTGCGACGTATCTCGTCGTGGCTGCGGAGCTGCCGCCTGACCCGCGCGGACGTTACGGCATGCATCGATGGAGCAACGTCCAACTCCAGAATTACCTCGGACATTTGGCGGCTCCTTGCGTGTGGTTCCTTACACGCTCTTGCTGCCGTCGCTTTATGCTTCGATCTGGACTCTTGGCAAACGTTCAAGTTCTTTCCTAGTCGAGGGTCGATCTAGCCACTCGCGAACCTCGTGGAAGCCCTCCTCGAAACTCAACTCAAATTCAACTGGCGGCAGTCCGTATAAATAGCCGGATCGCGTTAAAGCACGCGCCTAGATTCCAAGTCAAAGGCGCAGAGTCAATGCGGCGATCGTGCGGTGCACAGGGTGCGGTCACGGAATCGGCGTATAAAGTGAGTACTGCGTCGATTTTATAGAAGGAGGAATTACGGATGAAGAAATTTGTGGCGATATATCTTGGCTCCGCCGAAGGACTGGCAGAGTGGAAGGCGACAGACGACGAGAAGAGGAAGGAGCGGGAGAAGGCAGGCATAGAGGGATGGATGAAATGGGCGAAGGACAATGAAGCGTCGATCGTCGACCTTGGCTCCCCGCTTGGCAAGACCAAGCGCATAGACACCAAGGGTATTTCGGACACCAAGAACGAAATCACGGCATATACGATTGTCCAGGCCGAATCGCACGAAGCCGCCGCTGAGCTGTTTGCAAATCATCCGCATTTTACGATCTTCCCGGGCCAGTCAGTCGAGGTCCTGGAATGTCTGCCGATACCGAAAATGTAGATTCAGAACTTCAGTCATCCTTACGCGAGTCCCACCAAGCGGTGTTTGTCACGCGCTCGGGGATGCTGGTGCAGCGTTGGCCTGTCGCACAAACCCCTGTGCAGTTAAGTGCACGACAGAGACCAGTGCCTAACGAGAAATGCGCAGCGTGGCCTGCAATTAATTGCAAGCGGCGGCATCTAGAGGCGACTGTTTCTAGCAGAAGGGTTCTCAAGCCAGTTCCGCAGGGTGGGATTTTTGACGAGTTCGTAAACCGATCCACTGATCAGATGTGTGGTGCTTTCCGATCCTGCGCCTAACATCAGAAAGGACCAGCGCGACCATCTCGTCATGCCGCCTGTCAGGCAGCGCTGCCAGCTCAGCCCCGGGAACCGGATCGAGCCATTCTTCTCCGTGCCCCAGAATGAAAATCGTCACCTTCAACATCAACAACGTCAACAAGAGGGTCGCAAATCTCCTCGATTGGCTCAGAGCGGCGCGGCCTGACGTGGCCTGCCTTCAGGAGCTGAAGGCGACAGATTCAGAATTTCCGGTCGCAGCGATCGAAAAGGCCGGTTACGGCGCGGTCTGGCGCGGACAGAAGTCATGGAACGGCGTTGCAATCCTTGCGCGCGGCTGCGAGCCTGTCATCACACGCGGTGCGCTACCCGGCGATCCCACAGATACGCAAAGCCGGTATATCGAGGCCGCCGTCAACGGTGTTCTGATCGCTACGCTCTATGCGCCGAACGGCAACCCGCAGCCGGGTCCAAAGTTCAAATACAAGCTGGCATGGATGGAACGCCTGCTGGCGCACGCCGCCGGGCTGTATACCCTTGACGCCCCCGTCGTGCTGGCGGGCGATTACAACGTCGTGCCGACCGATGCGGATATCTATCCAACGAAATCGTACGCGAAGAATGCGCTCATACAGCCAGAGCCCCGCGCCCTGTTCAGGCGCCTTCTCAATCAGGGCTGGATCGACGCCATCCGCACGCTGCATCCAACTGCGCCGATGTACACGTTCTGGGATTACATGCGAAATCGGTGGCAGCGCGACGCCGGTCTGCGAATCGATCATTTGCTGCTCAACCCGAAAGCCGCAAAGCGCCTTATAAGGTCCGGGGTAGATCGTGAGGTCCGTGGCGCCGAGAACGCGAGCGATCATGCTCCCGCATGGATCATGCTTCGCGATGCGCGGGCAGCGAGCCGGGAACCGACTCGAAGCGCCGCAAAACTGGCGCGAACCAAGACCACGCGAGCCGCCCCTCGTACAATCCACCTCTCCCGCCGACCGCTGTTGGTGATCGACGGGGATTCATTCACACATCGCTCATACCACGCCTTACCGAAAACGATTCTTCGGCGCGGCCTTAAGCCCGCTGGCGCGATCCTCGGTTTTGCAAATCTTCTGCTGCGTCTCTACCGCGAGGAACAGCCGCGCGCCGTGCTAGTGGCGTGGGACACGCTGGAGGTTGCTACTTACCGGCATAAGAAATTTCCCGCGTACCAAAGTGGACGCGAATTCGATGATGCCTTGCTTGAGCAGCTTCATGTGCTGCCGGATTTTGTCTCGGCATGCGGCTTTCAGAATGCAAAAGCGCCGGGCTTCGAGGCCGACGACTTTCTTGCGGCGGCAGCCGCAGCCGAGGAAAAGCACGGCGGCAGCGTGCTCATTGCAAGCGGAGATCGCGACACGTTTCAGCTCGCCTCGAATCGCACCACCATCCTTTATCCTGTCCGCGCAGGTGAGATGGCGGGTGTCGATCCTGCCGCAGTGCGGGCACGGTACGGAGTCGAGCCTGCGCAAGTTCCGGACTTCATCGCCTTGCGCGGCGATCCCTCTGATAAGTTACCAGGAGCTTCGGGCGTTGGCCCCACGGGCGCGGCAAGGCTACTGCAGCAATATGGCACTCTCGAAGCAGCGCTTACCGCTGGTCGTTTTCCCAAACAGGCTGAAGACTTGCGGATTTTCCGATCGATTGCGACGATGAACCAGAAGGCCCCACTGCCGAGCCTTCGCAGCCAGACACCAAACTGGAGCAAAGCTGCCGCACTGGCGCGGAAGTGGGAGCTGAATCAACTCGCCGGCCGGCTTGAGGAGTTTGCGCCAACCTAAGCAGGAGGATTGGGTTCATCACGAACTTATGGAGAATGCCATGGCTGAAGAAAGAAAAGCGCGCGCCGTTGGTTTGAATCACGTAGCTCTGGAAGTCGGTGATATCGAAGTGGCTCTAGTCTTCTACAGGCAACTGTTCGACTTCAAGCTTCGGGGCAAAACCGGCACTTCGGCCTTTATCGATTTGGGCGACCAATTCCTCGCACGGCAGAAAGGCCGAGCTCAACCTGCTGACGAAGGACGTCACTTTGGGCTTGTTGTCGACGACAAGGATGCCGTCCGCAAGGCGCTGGCCGATGGAAGCCGCTGCCCGGCCCATTTCTCGACTTTCTCGACCCGTGGGGCAACTGCATAGAGATTGTCAGTTACGACAACGTCCAATTCACCAAGGCGCCGAATGTGCTGCGCGGCATGGGATTGACGCATCTGTCAAAGAACGAGCAAGCGATCAAAGAACTGACTGGGAAAGGCATGACGCCGAACTAATGACGAACTAGCGGGCAGGACCTCTGCGGAGCGAAGGCTCAGTTCGCGTGAACACATTGGAGCATGCTATGCGAAGTATCTTGACCACAAAGTGCGGATCCTAGCCTTGGATGCACCGAGCCCGCGAGTGCAAGGCGGCGGCAGCGAACCTCGAGGGGCAAGCCATTGACGTCCTCCTCCTCAGCAGGTGTTTCGCTTCCAGGTGCTTTCGCGATATGGATGCAAGTGTGCTGTCTGCTCCATAAGCGTTTATAGACAACCTTAGCGTGAAACTTGTTACAATGTGCCAAAGATTTGTTCCTCCACGTCGTGGAGGAACCGCAGAATTGGACTCGATTAGGGATTGCCGACGCGTGCGCGATTCCAACGGCAATGACCTCGACACATTCCCGAGTGCCATGGGTATCATCACTCGGCTTGCCTGCGGGCGTGCCAGGCAGGAAGGGGTCGAAGTGGAGTTGTTGTTGCGTGAGGCTGGCCTCACGCATCAGCAGGTCGATGACCCCTGCGCCCGCCTCGCCGTCAAAAGTCAGATTAGGTTTCTCGAGCTCGCCGCAACAACACTCAAGGACGAATGTCTCGGATTTCACCTCGCTCAGAATTTCGATCTTCGAATGGGCGGGCTGTTTTATTACGTACTGGCGTCGTCTGACACGCTGGGTGAGGCTTTGCAGCGAGGAGTGCGCTACAGCGCGATCGTCAATGAAGGTATTACACTGAGGTTGCGTGAGGGAAAAGGCATAAGAATCAATTTCGCATATGCCGGCGTTGCGCGGCATTCAGATCGCCATCAGATCGAGTTCTCGATGGTGACGCTCGTTCGCATATGCCGACAGTTGACCAACCGCCACGTGCGGCCCAGCCGGGTGAGCTTCACCCACCGACGCAAAGACGATGCCTCAGAGCTCAGAACCTTCTTCGGCGGCGACGTGACATTCGGCGCAGCGGTCGATGAACTGGCATTTCCGACGTCAATCCAACAGATGATGGTGGTCGATGCCGATCCCTACCTCAATGACCTATTGATAAAATATTGCGAGCAAGCACTGACCGCGCGGTCAACGAAACAGAGTTCAGTCGGATTGAATGTCGAGAACGTCATTGCTCTGCACTTGCCACACGGCAAGGCACGAGTGGGCGAAATCGCTCGCAAACTGGGCGTAAGCCAGCGGACACTTGCACGGCGACTTTCGTCGGAGGGGTTGACATTCGCCAACATCTTGCAGCGTTTAAAGTCCGATCTTGCTAAACGTCATCTGGCTGACGAAACATTGTCGATTTCGGAGATCGCTTGGCTACTTGGCTACCAGGACGTCAGCGCGTTCACACACGCTTTCAAGCGTTGGACCGGCATCGCACCCAGAGCAGTTCGACAAGCATCGCGTTGACATTTTCGCGGCACGAGCCGTGGGTAATTTCCAACAAGGATTCGGCACGTCTTACTTAGGCTTTGCTGGGCCATTAGCTGCGCGCCACCAACTTGAACCCCGCTCGGCGGGGAGCGGTGCGGTAGCGGTTGGTTGGGTGCTTGGGCGCGCTAACTCCTCCTCAGCGATGCCCTGGCCCCGCACGCTCATCACTCCGATTTCGGCTCATGGCACAAAGCGGACCACTCGATCGGTCGCTAGGACGTCGCTCCCAGTAGCGGCAATTTCGATAAGTCCAAAGTCGCGGCTCTCGTCCTTCCCCTTGTAACCACCTCAGCGCTCAGTCTTCAACTGACCGATGGGAACAAATCTTTGGCACGTAATCCCAAGTACGTGCGGGAAACGCCGCCTACATGTGGCTTGCCGATGTGTCGTCGGATTGATGGGTCAACACGATTCTGAGCAGCAACATGAACGATCTGTCTGTCGAAGTGCGTCACCAGGACATTATCGTCACCAAGCCAGGAACCGGACTTTGCGTGACATACCGTCGAGTGCTTAATGAGCCTGTGCTGGAAGCGCTTTGCTCGATGCGAGGCGATCCCGATGCAAAGGCGTTGAAGTTCCTCACGGAAGCCTGGAAGGCCGCCCACGCCAAAGCGAAGGCGCTAGGCTGGCTTGCACCCTGACGGGGCTCAACACGGCTGAAGCCGACTAATTTTTGGCCTCTCAGCTCACGACTCAGTTCAACATCCAGAGACCAGGGAAAAAGGAGGTGGGCTGTTTTGGATCGGCACAACATCAATCTCTCAGATCATATCGAGCACAACAGACGCAAAGGGGAGTGTCCATGGCGCGCGTGGTACAAGTCACCAATCTGGAAGACCATTAAAAGGCACAGGCTCGTCGAGGAACCCAATTGTCGAAAATGTGCCACCGAAGGGAAATCGGCGCCTGCAAGTCACGTCGCCCACATTGAACACCATCAAGGTGAATGGGCGTTCTTTGCGAAATACGATAACACTCAAAGTCTTTGTCATAAGCATTTAAGTCAGCATAGGCATTCCAACCCCGGCAATCTGGCTCACTAACAGACTTATGCCGATTCCTGGCTTGGAGATCGAACCCACCATCGGAAAGAATTTTTGAACGATTTGCTCATCCAAGCCATTAAAGCTAGCGATTTCCATTAATTCACGACGAAGCAGCGCTTCCATGACCCAGAGCCGACATTGCGTGCTCTTCTTTGACCCCTTGGGGTAGGTCGCCCTCTCTCCTGCGAGGCATCAATCTATCATCTCGGCTGGTCACGACTGCAATAGTATGGAAGTAGTTTAACGGAGGACCGAGAGATGAGGAGCGTTGGCATGAGATCGGGCGCGCTAAGCGCGCTCGTCGTGTTAGGTCTGTGTGGAAGCACGGTAGCGGGCATTGCCCAACAGGCTACCCCCGCCGACCTCGTCGACGCGTTGAACGGATTGTTTGGCAAGCACGCGGGCGACCGCACTGCGCACACCAAAGGCATTTGCCTGACAGGAAGCTTCGTCCCCTCGGCGGAGGCGCCGAAGCTGTCAAAGGCCGCGCACTTCGCCAAAGAGGTGCCCATTCGCGCCCGCTTCTCGCTCGGCGGCGGCAACCCGAATGCGCCCCGACAACGCTCAGGACAATGTGCGTGGGCTCGCTGTCAAGTTTGATCTCCGCAACGGCGCGAGCACCGATATCGTCACCATCTCGGTGCCCTTGTTCTTTGTAAAGACACCCGAGCTGTTCGTGGAGTTCTTGAAGACCATAGCGACCGGCGACAAGGACAAGCTCAACGCCTTCTTCGCGACCCATCCCGAATCGACGCGGCAGAATGCCTGGCTCATGTCGCATCCCGTGCCGGCGAGCTATGCCGGCGTCGGCTATTGGGGGGTGCACGCCTTCACCCTCACCAACGCGGCGAGCGAGCAGATGCTCGTGAAATACAAGCTGATCCCCGAGGCCGGCGAGCTCGGGCTCACCCCCGACGAGGCAAAGGCGAAGGGTCCCGACTTCTACGCCGACGAGCTCAAAGAACGCTTGGCCAAGGGTCCGGTCGTGTTCGACTACGTCGCGATCATGGGCAAGAAAGGCGACCAGACCAGCAATCCGACGCTTCGATGGGACGACGAGGACAACCGTCCCACCACGCCGCTCGGCAAGGTCAGCATCATGGCGATCGCGCCACAACAGACCTGCGATGCGGGCGTCTTCCTTCCCGGCAATGTCACGGACGGAATTGCCGGACCCTCCGACGATCCCATCTTCACGGTGCGGTCGCCGGCCTATATCGTCTCCTTCACGCGGCGTAAGTCACCGCAGTGACGACGCACCATGATAGGTAAGGAAAGAAGTCTGTTTTTGATGCTGTGGATGGCTCCTCCACCGGCACATGATGGCTGCACCGGCCAGCCAAAGCGACGTGAGGTTTTGACTTGCCAACCCGGAGCCGTCCACACATGGCACAAACAGCCGTGAATTAGGAGGCAGAGCATGTCTGCTCTGCCTCCGTTTTCAGACATCGATTTGTTCGGCAACTGCCACCGCATCGTCCACTTCGATCCCTAGATAACGGAGCGTACTCTCGATCTTCGTGTGGCCTAGGAGAAGTTGGACTGTGGCTCGGTCTTCTTGTTTTGCCTGGAATGCTTGCAGCTCTCACCGTGCGCATCTTCATCGAGGAAGCAACCCTTCGCAAAGGCCTTCCCGGTTACGCCGAAGATGCCGCTCGCGTGCCTTACAGGCCGATCCCGCGACGTGTTCTTTCTGCCATGGCATCGAGGTTCGACGCGAGGACTACGAAGTCGACCCAGTGCTCGCGCGTGCCATGGATCGCATCTCCATTCTGACGCAGACCATGAGCAAAACCTTCGACCTCTACGGTGAGGCTGTCGATGGTTCGACAGGGGCCAATCCGTTCGCGCTGCAGTCGGCGGGGGTTGCCGGCCTGTGGGGGTCTGCGTATGGGGCGCCAATGAGGGGGCGCTGACATTTTCCTTTTCGGCATGACTGGTGGCGACGTCTTCCCCGGCCAGCCTATCCGTAACGTTGTGCTCGATTGAGAATTTCTTTGGGTGCGCCGCTCTGGGATAAGGCCCTGCGGTCTCAGATCTATCTCAGGGGTCACTGGGAGGGTGCCATCGAAATGTCCGCTTGTGACACTGAGCGGACCAAGTTGCGCCGTCGGTGCGAGGTCTGAAGCGAGACAACAAGCGGACATTGGGCCTAACTTAAAGCCCCATCAATCTTGATTGTCAGACTTGAAGGCATTGCTTGGCAACCTAGGCAATTTTTGGAACAACTGATTGAATTGGGCCTCCCTCATCACAGCCGCATTCAAGAGAACTTCATCCGGAGAGATCGGGCGCCAAGCGCCATCTACCAACCACCAAGCTTCAAGGCTAGTAAAGCGAACAGCGTTCCCATCAAGCACGCCAAATTTGATTTCGGCCAGATGGCTTTGCTGAGTAGGCTCGTCTCCCGGAGCACCCTTTTTTGGGCCTTGGATTGTCTTTCATCAAGCGGACGAACGGTCGACGCAGCAACTGGTGGTTCCCCAAGTTCCTGCGTGTCGCGTCTTTGTCCCTCGGCGCGATCTCGCGCTGCGGGGCTATGCTTCTTATTCGGCGCCTCTTGAGCATTAGAAGGTGCCTTCTTGGAGGTCTTGTTACGGATGGATACTCGAGCGGCGGCTCTGCCGTCTTGGGCGCGGGCGCGTAAAGCCCAATCAGCCGATTCTGAGCTTCATAGGCTTGGGTCGTGAATGCATCGAATTGCTTCAGCCAATAGGTCGCCTGCAGCTTCACGAGCTCAGAGAGGTTGCTAGCACCTGCCAAGGTCTTGGCCAGGCCGAAACTCAAAATTAGATTCCTGTGGGCGATGTCGATGACGTTACGCCTTAGCGCTGCGGCGCTCTGGCATGTTGCGTCAATAGACTTCTCTACAGTCCGCACTGCAGCTTCGAGAGTCCTGTTGGAGCGCCCATAGGCTTCCCGCGTCTGATCAATTGTCTTCTCAGCAAATTCGCGTGTAGCTTGCGGGAAGGGGATTTCGAGCAATTCCTCAAACCGGTCGCTGCTCTTGCGATATGCCTCGCGCGCCTTGTCTTCCGGAACTGGGTTCGTGATCGTCATTTCTGCCTCTCGGATTACAAGGCAGGCGTGAGCTCACCAGCGTAGCGCAACGCCCGATAATAAGCCCTACGACACTGATAGATGGCGCCAAGAAGCCAACGCCCGAAGCGGACGTTCAGCCTGAGCCTTCCGTCTTGCCTCGCGAACAGCGGCAGTTGAGCAAAATCTAGGTCGCCTTGTGGAGACCTTTTATGCCGCGCGTTACTTGCGCCTTGATCGGCGCTGCCACATCAGCAGTCACCTTAGTGGACAGCGTGCGCATTTCTCCGGCTTGGGCCGCCAGTTCACTGAGTTGCTTGCGCCAATAGGCTGCCTGCAATTCCATAACCTCAGCAAGGTTCTTCGCCCCGGCCAAACTCGCCGCAAAACCGAAGCCGGTATTGATATTGCGCCGAGCAATGTCGATAGCCTTATGGTTGAGCGCCACAGCGCCCTGACCAGCCGCGTCGACGAATCTCTCCCAATTCTCTAGTACCGCTTCGAGAGAGTGCTCATAAAGCTCGCGCGTCTGAGCTACGCTCTTCTCGGCGAGAGCGCTAATAGACTCTGGCATTTGCGCATGGCGAGTGAATTCCTCGAATTTAGCGGCGGTCTCGCGATATGTACCGCGCGCCTTCTCGGCGACAGCTTTGGGAGCGGTCTTGCGCACTTTACCGCGCGCCTTCCCGGCACGAACTTTGCGAGCGGTCTTGCGATCTGGAGCGGGCGCCTTCTCGGCAGCAGCTTTTCGGACTGAGGACTTGGTCATGGTACTGCCTCTTGGTGTTGCATAGGGTTGTCCGCATCACTGGAAGCTTCACTTGACATTCATAACATTGAGCTGAAAGAGCGCAGGTACTTGCGCTCTAGTGCTTCCATCTGTGCATTCGCGGTGTGAAGGCCTTGGCGACCTATTTGACAACGACTCGCTCGACTGGCTTGTAGGCCTCACGAGCCAGGTCGACCCACATCTGGCCGAGCTTCGACATTTCGGCAATGTAGGCGTCGTAAGCCTTCTTGGTGTACTGAGACTGGATTTCGAACGCCTGCTCAGCCGACTTAGCACTTACCAGTTGCTGAAATGCGCGGGTCGCGTCCTCAAACGCAGTTTTGGAATAATCGGTAACCTCGGCGGCAATAGCCTGAAAGCCCTTGTTCGTCTGACCGTAGGCGCGCACGACCGCATCGAAGCCTTCCTTACCTACCTTCTGAAACTGTTCACCAATCTTAAACTGCTCAGTCATCTTGAAGCCCTTTCTCGGTGGGGGTGGTATGCAGGTATAGTCTATATGGTGCGGTGCACAATAAAAGGCAATAAAATTGTTGCATCGCAAAAGGCGCGGAATGTCGCACCAAAATCGTGCGGCCGCTCGCTCGGCTGCCGCGCCCGCCTCCGTTTCGGCTAACCGAGTTTCTCCTTGCCAAAAGCCGATCGTCGGTTGCACCAAATAAGCGAAACTCAAGGTCCGTTTATGGCACAAAGCGGACCATCATGTGCGCTGTTGCGACGTCCGCCATTGACCCAAAGCGGACATTCACGGACAAGCTTGAAAAGCAAACGGGCGGCCATTTCGGACCGCCCGCCTTAACAACATGCTGTATATGCGGCATGTCGGTCGTGACCTTGGGACCTTAAGGACTCCGCCGAAGCCGACGCTGCAATAAAGAAAGCCCGACCGCTGATAGGTGGCCGGCCGGGCTGAACTAGACGGGGTCGGCGGAGTATTGGGGTCGCTCGCCGACTGTGCTCTTAACGTTACTACCAGCTTCGTAGTTCCAGAGAAGCGTGCGGCCGTTCGTTTCACCACTTACCAGCGGCCCACCTTTTTCCTGCGGGTCCAGGCGATCACAACAATCACGAGGAACACCAACAAAGGTAACAAACCGACCAGTAAAGCAATGAGTGCAATGACCAAGGCCGGAAGGTTCGAAGAGATGAGGCAGCTGACCTTCCGACACCCACAAGGTTTGACCCGAACATGACAGAAATTTAGGCCGCGCCCACTCCGGCGGTCGAAGCCAAGGCTTCGCATGAAGCTGTGCCGCCTGAAGGCATTCACTCCGATGCCGGCCTGCCGGTACCGCCAGGAGCAACGAGCGACCAGGTCGCGCTTGGCAAGAAGATCTTTCACGACGAAGTTGCCGGGGCAACCTGCGCCGGGTGTCAGGGCGCGGGCGGCATTGGCACGCCGGTTAGCGCTGATCTCACGCTCGGCACTTGGCTTTGGGCGACGGAAGCCTTCAGAGCATCACGAATATCATCGAAAGCGGGGTACCGCAGCCACAGGCACAATGCCTTCGCTCGGCGGGATCGCTTTGTCGGACAACGACGTCGCCGCGGTCGCCGCCTACGTCTGGGCGATTGCGCAGGGATAGTGCGACCTTCAAGCTTGCATGCAGGGATCGTGGCTTGCTGGCTAAAAGTGGGGAGAGTCGGCTATTGGCGCAAACCGCATAGGCTTTTGACGACGGTATTAGTCCTGCGGGGGCAAAAAGCGTATGGCCGTTAGATTGGTCAGTCAGCGGGCACTCTCGCCGCAACGGCCTTTTCCGTGGACCGACGGTGGATGTCCGTTGCTGGCACCAAGCGGACATGGTGGACACAGCGTTGAATGTCTGAAGTCCGCCAATAACCCGACATCCTGTAACTGAGACCCCTCATATCGAGCCTCGTGGTTCTTCTGGTTTCGTGCGGCGACCAATAGCAAATTGACCGACCGGGCCCTCAACGTTGAATTCGATCCCCGTCACCTTGGCGAACAGGTCGATGTTGACGCTTCCGATCGCACATCCGCCGAGTCCCATGTCAGTCGCCATCAGATAGAATGTTTGAATCAATGTGCCGACGTCCTTCAGAATGAGTGAATATGCGATCGAGCTGTACTTCCACGAAATCCGGGCGAAGCGAGCAGTGATCGTGATCAAGATCTGGGGCGCAACGGGCACGCCCATGGCAAACGCGGATCCCATCAAGAGGGCTTCGGCCTCATTCCTATGAACGTTAATTGGCACCAGCGCATGCCCGCCGGCGTCGTAGTGATAGAATCCTCTTGCAAGCCCTTCACACTTGTTGACCGACAGATAGAGTTCAAGCTCGTAAGCCGCGCCCGCCGACGGATACGGTCGGAGGGCGTAGGTGATCACTGGACCGCCATCGCCGAGCTCGAGCCTATTTTGCATTCTGGACTGGACACGCGCGGTGTCGTCGAGAAACCGCGCAACCTCCGCGAGCGTGATCGGTCGCTGATCATCGAAGCCGCGCGTCGAGTGACGTTGACGCAGGAGCGTTGCGATAGGAGAGACTGGGGCGGCCGGGAATCTGCGCAAATCGATTTTCTTTCCAGGCCATCGTGGTCGGATCGCCGGTAACGGAGAAATGAGTCCCGCATATGGATAAAGTCCGCCCAGTGGGTTGGCGTGCCGGCCTTCCGTGCTGCGCGAGTGGAAAAGAAGATCATGAAAATCCCAAAGAACGAGCTCGGCGTCACCCTCGCTCGGTCGGAGGCCATTGTCGCCAGGGGCCTCCGTCTTGAAAAGGATTTGGCAATCAACCAGCAGGGCAAGAAGCTCAACGCCGGGAAAACCGTCCTTCCGACGGAGTTGTTTAATGTGGTGCGGTGTAGAAAGTAGGGCCAAGGCGGTCGCAAGCTTCGGATTGCAAATTCTGAATAACGCACCAGCGCGAGGCGATTCGAGCACCATCTCGTTGCCGCGCCTTCGCATGTAGGCGAACCGCGACAAGACCAGAGTGTCGCTGTCGTGAAGGGGCGGCGTTTGCGGCCAATAATCGGGAAGTTGCGGTTCAATGATGACAAGGTCATCGCCCTTTCGCAGGCGCCCGAGGCGGTACTCCAATAGGCCGTGCTTAGCCAATCGCTGCGCCAGCAGTTGAATCTCCTTGTCGAGGTTTCCACCGCCGGACGAGAACGAACTAAATGGCAGACCAATGCGCAGCGTCTGCGCCCGACTCACAGCACCAGCGTCGAACTTTCCTAGGTTGACCGAATGACCACAAAAGCAGGCGGCGAGTTCTCCGTCCGAGCGCTCTTCGAGCGTGACGTGAGAAGCGAGTCGGACGGACAAAGTTGCCCGCGCCGCCCGCCGCCTTCTTTTTACTTCCGGGGTGCCCAAGCCTGTAGGACCCTCAGGTCCGGGGGTGGAGCGGATTGAATTCGTCTTCCTGTAGTGGCCGGTCTCGCAATCCAAGCTTTACGGGGACGTTGTAAAGCCGGCCAGGCGCGAAGCGGCGATAGAAGTGCCGCAATCCCGGAACAATTACCCTGACAACCGGGACTTCGATGTCGGGGCGGGTCTGGTCGAGAACGAGGAAATCGAGACCCTCTCGCTTGGCGAGGCGCACGCAAGCAATCACTTGCTCGCGCTTGTCGAGACGGCCGAACTTCGAGCTGAAGTCCGGTCGAATCAGTTGGTTGCCGCTCGGCGTCAAATAAGGATGGTCTCCCAGCCTCAATTCATAGTCGTCATGGCCGCATTTCCCCGTATCCCTGCCCCCCATGAGACCGATGGATAGAAATTGGTTCAGCTCAGTCATCGCGCGCAGGACCGCGATTCGCGTATCGAAATGCGCGCCGGAACCAAACTCGACCTGTTCCCGCGAGTTTTCCGTCCAATGCGTTACCGCCACAAAGCTTGGAATCCCAAGATCGCTCGTAACGTCGAGCACCCAAAGCCGGCGTCCAGTTTCGGCAAGCTGGATTTGCAGATCGCGGATATAGGCGTCGTCGAACTGGCTCAGGTCCAATCCAGCCCGCTGCAATCGGTTGTACCACCAGATGGCGTATGAATCCCGTTCCACCAACTCGAGGAATCCCTGCACAATTGCTTCCTCGAGCGTATTGCCTGCTGCGCAGCCGTTGGAATCCGCGGGGATCTCGTCGCCCGGGCCTTTGTAGAAGAAATATAACAGGCCGGTCGGAAGATATTTGAAGCGTTTGTCGCGTAGAGACCAGAGCGGTGACCATTCGATCTCGGCTGATGGATCGAATAGCGGCAACGTAGCCGGCGTCGCATCCGACCCGTTTGTCGGCGGCCACATCTCCCTGTACTGCGCATCGCTGAACAGCCTGACGTCATTCGGAAGAATGGCATCACCCGCCGGGAAATCCGTGAACCGGCGTGTCACTTTGATCTCGTCGCCCTGAAAACTCCCTGAATAGCGCTCAATCGCCTCCATGAGCGCGCTTGCTTCCCCCTGGTCGACAGTACTGCCCTTGCCGAAGCTGCCGCCACTCAACCCTGCCTTAAGCTCGCCGACCGTTTCGGGGCGAGCGGCAAAATTGTGGGTAGCAAACCAGTTTGTGTTCATGGGCAAATCGGCCTGGATCCGTTCCAGACGCGAGACAACGCCAGTGAGCGAGCTCACGTGCTTTCGATGACGCGCCACCGTGGCCGCTGAGGAAATGGCTCGGTATCCACCGCTCGTCATGACTAACTTGCCGCCGGCGCCAAGCTCGATTGGCGCCGGTGCGCGGCTCGGGTCGCGGAGCTCCTTCCGGCCGCAGGCGGGACATTGCGGCCGCGCGGCCACGTAGTGCTTCACGATGGTCGAGCCCAACAGGTCGAGGCTAATAATGTGATCGCTCAATTTCGTGCGAAAGTCGGTGGCGATCGCTTTTGCGATCTCGACTGCCGCAAGTTGAATGGCACTCTGTCCGAACGTATCTCGGACGAGAGGCGAAACCGCGACACAGCGGGCGTGTCTCCGGTCAAGAAGCGCCTTGACTTCTCGGTTTCGTATCATCCGCTCGACAAGACAGGTCCAACAGGCGCTTTTACCTGGGCTGAACACGGGCCCCACTAAGGGAAAAATGCCGGAGGGTTGGACGAGTAGCCATGGCGTTTTTTCCGACAAATGCTGCCGGTTCAGTTCGGCCAGCCGGTCTTCGAGATAATCGTTCACCAACGTGACCGTGAGGTCGGCAGGGCGCTTTACGACTCGAACGCCCAGCTCCCTTAGAGCAGCGCCGAGTTCCGTTGCACCCTGCACGTCGATCGCTTGAATGCGCACACAAACTCTCTGGAGATTTCTCTTCGCCGTCTCCGGCGACAAGCCGAGACTTGCCCAATAAGCTGCTTTGGCGTCTAAGGAAGAACGCGATGACGGAACTATGAAGCGGCGGTCGACCAGCCGCTCTAGGGCTTCACGGACTTTGTCTGGCGGAAAATCGTGCTCCAGCCCGCGAACGAGTTCCTGAAAACTGCTTCCAGCTTCAATTGCGAATGCGAGCGAACAGTAAAGTTCTCCGTAAAGAAAGAACTTCCGGTCCTCGGAATAGAGGCAGACGACATCGGGCGGCAGCACATAGACAGTGAAGTTCGGCGCGAACCGCGGAATGTCTTTGCTCTTATACTGCGTTGAGCCGGCCCCGCGAATGCCCGGCATTTGCTCGGCACGCTCACCTTTGCGCTTCCCGCTACTAGGGTGGGTCCCCATCGCTGGGGACGCATCCTCCGAATTGCGAAAAGCACGCCGCTTAGCACGCACGCCAACACTTCTCGACTCGCACCGGCGTTCGCAGCGCTACAAAACAAGACACGGCCGAGTCAAGTCCAGTCATGGGGGGACCTATTCAATAGCCCCATCTGAATCCCCACCCCCAGCAGCCTCCACAGCCGCAGCCGCCGCAACCTCCCCACCAAATCCCGACGCAGCCACCGCAACCTCCGCAGCGGCAGCCTCCGCAGCCTCTGTGGCAGCCTCTGCAGCCTCTGCAGCCGTGGCAGCCTCTCCAGGCAACTTGTACGCCGGGTTTCGATGTTCCGTTTTCCTTGTCGAAGACATAGAAAGTCGCCAGGCTGACATCAGCGATCTCTTCTTCACCGAAAGTTATTTCGTGGCTAGCTGCGGTGTTCTGCGTCGGCATATCCGTTGCGGGCACCCCGGTCGCCGCGGAGCCGCTCGCCAGCGACAACGACAACCCGGCGACTCCTAACAACGGCACGGCGCATGCTCGACTCTTCCGCTTTGAAGCCTGCTTAGCGCGTGACATGGTGGAGTCCTCCCATACCTTCCGGCAAATTTTTGACCAATTGCGAGTATGCGCACGGGTATCCTACGCTTGGGAACGCCGCTTGACTAGCGGGCCAAGGATATTTGCCGCAATTCAGGGGGCGCCATAGAAGGCCGAGTTCACGGCAAACGGCCAGAAAGTGCGGGGTTAAGACAGGATGCCGTTATCAAGCGTTCGGCGAAATGTGTTCGCACTGGCCCAATAAGACTCTTCTGCCCGGAGCCCTCAGATTTCTCACCCGCAAGCCCTAGGCCGCCTCTCGGCGGAAGCGTCGGCTAAGCTGAGCATGTCCGCTCTTGGAGGTAAAGTAACCCCTGACACTCCTTATGATGTCCGCTTTTGATCCGAAGCGGACATCGAGAACACGGTCCAAGCAAAACTCCTCTCGCGAGGCGCCGTGGAAGGGGTGAAAGTAGTGGCCATTGTCGCTCGATCCTGCCAATCCCAAAGGCGTGACCTGCTCACCTTATTTGACCTGTTTGACCGAGCCCCGCCGTATCATTTGATTGGGTGTCCAAAGCTGATTGGGTTTCCAAAGCCTTGGCGGCCTGGCGCATCGGCTGTGGCGAGATGTGGATCAGTCCTCCGAATCCCTTCTCCAATTCGAGGATCATTCCAACGGCGCCGGCTACAGCTAGTGCGCATAGCGTCAGGGTCACCACTGATATTAAGTTACGCGGCGCGAACAAACCAAAACTGGCGAACAGTAAGGTCAGCCAGAAGATCAAGAGAGCGAGGAATGCTTTTGGCGTTCCCTGCCCAAGCTGCTGGACCAGCAGCCATCGCGTGTCGCCAATCTTGCCGGCAAGCGTCATAGCCTGATCCAGCCACCATTGGTCGCGGGGATTTGAATGCTTCAATTCAAGCATCGAATCTTCGAGCCGCTGGAGCAGTTCGTATGTCGACGGGTTGTCGAGGCGAACGTCTGCCCCTTCGTCGGGAAACAGATCGGCAGTTTTCTGTTCGGCATACTGTCGCAGTATCTCCCGAGCTGGATATGTGTCCGGCCCGTATCGGCGCAGTATGTTGTCGAGTTGGAGGATTTGCGCCGATAGCGTGGTCACGTCGCCCCCGAGCGCACGGAACGAGGTGTTAGCGTTCGAGATCAGCAGCCCAAGCACCAGCGCCGAAACCGTGGCAACCACCGCCATGGATACCGAGACAAGGCTTTTTGTGTCGTCTGTCAGGTGATGCTCTGGCAGGCGTTGTCTGATCGTCCAGCTGGCGAATGCGCCTGCCAACAGTATCAGGAAGACGATACATCCGATGATTAGCGGATTTTGCATGATCGGGATTTCGCCACAGAGCCCTCAAGTTGTCTGCTCTGACAATTGGGCAGTGATAGAGCCGCAGCGAGGCGCGATCATCCAATATGCGGCGAGAATGGGGGCGTCGGCCTCGGCCGGACGATGTCAGGTTCGGCTGCCAGCGACCCACGTCCGTTTTTGGCACAAAGCAGACATGCCCAATGCGCTGGAGAATGTCGGCTTTTGGGGGCAAAGCGGACAGTGACTAACCGCTGCTTACCAATGGGCGTGATGGTCAAGCCGATGGCGGCGATGGTACCGCCACGTAGGAAATCCTTGCCTCTGGATGTCATCAAGGCTGGTGCCGTGAAGCCCCTAGACCTCGTCGAGGGGGCTAGAGTAACTGTTCACGTGCATTCGCGTCGTCGCCATCGCCATTGCGGGCACTGGCGGTGCTGGTGGCACAGGGGACGCCGCGTGTGCGGCTGGCGCTAGCAGCGCATACCAAGAACGTCCGGTATTGGCACTAAGCGGACATCCAAACCGCGCTGATGAATGTGACTTTGAGGGGTATGACAGACATGACGCGGTCTGCTCATGACCCAAAGCAGACATCGACGCTTGTGCTACCTCGCAGGATGCCTCGACTGAAGGGAGCTGCGACGGCGAAGCCGATATCCTTTTGGACTGTCCCGCTTGATCCACCCCGGCGCGGTGCCTTCTAAGTTGTGCTGCGGCAACTCAGCAGACGGTCTGCTTGTCAAGACGTGCATGCGCAGGTAACGAAATTCCGGCGTGCACAGCCGAAAAAGTGCGTGTGTGGGAAAGCGAGCCTATGAAAGAATGGGTCCATTAGAGTACCACTTGTGGCAAACATGGGGGGTGAGCGCATGCGAAGCATCGGCGAACATTTGCCGACATCGACGGACTGAGCGGCCGCCGGCCCTCACCTCGAACCGCTTGCAGCCGTTTGGGGGGTTTCGCGGCAGTATGCGTCCGCGGAGCTGGGTCGTCGAACTGAAGCGCGCATGGGCAGATGTGATAGTGATCGAGAACCGGACTTGGTAAATCGCGACCCCATTCTCATAGACTTAGCGCTGCAAGGTGGTGGTGCGCACGGAGCGTTCACCTGGGGCGTGCTCGATCGGCTGTTGGAAGAGCCATGGCTTCGCATCGATGGCATCTCGGGCACGTCTGCCGGAGCCATGAACGCCGTGGTGCTCGCCGATGGCTCCATGCAAGGCGGTGGCAACGGCGCGCGGGCCGCGTTGGAGGGATTTTGGAGGAAAGTGTCAGATGCCGCGTTGCTCAGCCCTTTTCGGCGTGGGCCGCTGGATATTTTGATGGGCCGCTGGACCCTCGACTCCTCGCCCACCTTCATCGCCATGGATCTGATGGCCCGCTTGTTCTCGCCCTACGACCTCAATCCCGGAGGAGTGAATCCGCTACGCGACATCCTCGCCGAATGTGTCGACTTCAGCAGGGTAGCAAATAGTCCAATCAAGTTGTTCGTGACCGCCACCAATGTCCGCACCGGCCGGGGACATGTGTTCCGAAATGGCGACCTCACGCCCGACGTACTCTTGGCCTCCGCTTGTCTGCCGACGCTCTTCCAAGCCATCGAGATCGACGGTGAGGCTTATTGGGACGGGGGTTTTGCCGGGAATCCCACCATTACGCCTCTGATCCGTGAATGCACGTCGCGGGACACGATCCTCGTTCCGATAAATCCCCTCGAGCGCCCTGGGCCGCCCCGCGGGGCGCGCGAAATCCTCGACCGTGTCAACGAAGTGTCCTTCAATGCCGTCACGCTGAAAGAGCTCAAAATGATTGCGCTCATGCGCCAAGTGGCTGATCCGGGAACGACCGAAGGCGCGCTCTGGGCCGGAATGCGCGTTCACATGGTTGGCAACCCGATCATGACGGAGCTCGGCTACTCCTCCAAACTCAACGCCGAATGGGCGTTCCTCAGCATGCTGCGGGACGAGGGGCACCGCGCCGCCGAAACTTTTCTCGCCGAGAATGCCGACAATCTCGGGAAGCGTTCTTCGATCGACCTCGACCGGTTGTTGGAAGGTCTGTGAGACCCTTGTCGAAGGTCTGAGAGAATATGGGACTTCTTGGCATCGTCGTCGCCCTTGGACTGCTGATCTGGTTTGCCTATCGGGGCTGGAGCATTCTGCTACTTGCGCCCGCTGCGGCGCTCGTGGCGGCAGCGGCCGCGCGAGAGCCGCTCCTCGCGCACTGGACCCAGGTTTTCATGGTTGGCGGGGCCCAGTTCCTTGCGCAGTTCTTCCCGCTGTTTCTGCTCGGGGCCTTGTTCGGAAAGCTCATGGAGGACAGCGGCTCGGTCGAGGCGATCGCCAGCTTTATGACCAAGAAGCTGGGTGCGGGGCGCGCCATTCTGGCCGTCGTGCTCGCCGGCGCCATCGTCACCTATGGCGGCGTTAGCCTCTTCGTTGCTTTCTTCGTTATCGCACCGATGGCAGAGGCGATGTTCAGAGCGGCGGACATCCCGCGGCGCCTGATGGTCGCCGCCATTGGGCTTGGCACGCTGACCTTTACGATGTCGGCACTTCCCGGCACCCCGGCCCTGCAGAACGCGATCCCGATGCCCTTCTTCGGCACGACGCCTTTCGCCGCGCCGGGTCTCGGGTTTATTGCGGCGGTGATCATGCTGAGCTTCGGCTTGTGGTGGCTGGGCCGGGCGGAGGCAAGCGCTCGGCGCGCGGGAGAAGGTTTCGGAGCTTCCGTGACACCCGCCGTCGCTGCCGATCAATTGCCGGTGCGCGAGCGCGCGACAACCGCAAGCGAGTTCGATCCCGCCGAAATCCCGCACGGCGGTCACATCAAGGAGCTTCCGCCTACCTGGGTAGCGTTCCTCCCGCTCGTCGTCGTGATCTTGGTCAATCTCGCCATGAGCCTTTTCGTGCTGCCGGCCCTCGACACCAGTTTCCTCGCCGAAGAGCGCTTCGGAGCAACGTCGCTCTCCGCCGTGGGAGGCGTCTGGGCCGTCGTGGTCGCGCTGGCGGCGGCCATCGCCGTTGTGGTGGCGCTGAACTATCGCCGTCTGCGGTCGTTGCGGGATACGATGGACGCCGGGGCTAATGCCTCGGTACTCCCGGCCCTCAGCGTCGCAAGTCTGGTTGGATTCGGCGCCGTCGTCGCTGCATTGCCTGCATTCGCCGTGGTGCGGGATTGGGTGCTTTCGATCGGCGGGGGACCGCTCGTCTCCTTGGCAGTTGCAACAAACATTCTCTCGGCTTTGACCGGATCAGCTTCCGGCGGCTTGAGCATTGCCCTCGACGCATTAGGCGAGACCTATCTTCGCCTCGCGTCAGAGCAAGAAATCGACCCGGCTCTCCTTCACCGAGTCGCCGTGATGAGCGCCGGCACGCTCGACAGCCTGCCCCACAACGGCGCGGTGGTGACCCTACTTGCCGTCTGCGGCGTATCCCACCGCGATGCCTACATGGATCTGTTTGTGGTCGCGATCGTCGGAGCATTGGTCGCACTTGCGGCCGTCATCATTCTCGGATCAACATTGGGTTCGTTCTGACAGCTCTTGTCGTGGCGACCTGAGATCATTTTGCACAGCGCTTCGTCGCAACTGATATTATGGAGTTGGTCCAGCCGGGCTTAGGGGGCCAGTTTGGAGGGGTCACTTTGCCAAGACATGTCGGCTTGCCACAATCGCTCGCGCGCCGGTTGAGTTCAGTCCTGCTCACGGGTTTGCTCGCAACGACGCTCGCATCCTGCAAAGAGGAGGCGGTGGTCGCAGAGCCTCAACCGAGGCCGGTTAGAACCGCGACGGTGGAGAAGAGCGAGGCCGGCGTCCCGGTCGTGGTGACTGGCCGCGTCGAGGCGCTCGACGAGGCAGCGCTCGGGTTCAGAATCTCGGGGCGCATGATCGAGCGGACCGTCAGTGTGGGTGATCGCGTGGAGCCTGGGCAGACACTCGGTCGAACTCGAGGCCTTGAATGAGCTCAATGCACTTCGCGTGGCAAAGGCCAACTTCAGCGCGGCGGAGGCAAAGAAGAACCAGGTCAGCAATCATTTCGAGCGGCAGGAGACGCTCCTCAGGCAAGGATGGACGACGCGCGCAAATTTCGATCAAGCGGAGCGAGATTTGCGGACGGCCGAGGCGAATGTTGAATCCGCCAAGGCGCAACTTGAAGCCGCGCACGACCAGGTGAGCTTTACGGAGCTCAAGGCAGATGCCGAAGGCGTCGTGACAGCGGTCGGCGCGGAGCCAGGTGAAGTCGTGCAGGCGGGCCAGATGATCGTGAGGCTCGCTCGCCAGGGCGGACGTGACGCCGTTTTCGATATTCCCGCCCAAGTGCTGCGCGCGGCCCCGCCCGACCCCGTCATCAAAGTCCGGCTCGCCGATGACGCGACCGTGACAGCTACGGGCCGGGCCCGAGAAGTCTCCCCTCAAGCCGATCCCGTCACGCGTACATTTCAGGTGAAGGTGGGCCTCGCCGATCCTCCCGACGCAATGCGGCTGGGCGCGACGGTGACCGGCACGCTTGAGACCGACGCAGTCCCGATGATCGCAATCCCCTCATCCGCATTGACTGAGTTCAACGGCAACCCTGCCGTCTGGATCGTCGATCCCAAGTCATCGACCGTCGAGATAAGGAATGTCGAGCTGGAGCGCTTCGATCCCGCGACCGTTACCGTAGCGGACGGACTCGACACCGGAGATGTCGTGGTCACGGCCGGGGTGCAGGCGCTGCGCCCCGGACAAAAGGTCCGCATACTCGGGTCGGGTTCATGAAGCAGCTGAACCTGTCGGAGTGGGCGCTCAATCATCGCTCGCTCGTCGCCTATCTCATGATTGTCGCGGTGGCGGCGGGCGTCCTGTCGTATTTCCGCCTTGGCCGAGACGAGGACCCGAGTTTCATCATCAAGACGATGGTGGTCAAAGCTGTGTGGCCGGGCGCGACCACCGAGGAAACCCTCAATCAGATCACGGAAAGGCTGGAGCGCACGCTGGAGGAGACACCGCACCTCGACTTTCTCCGCAGCTTCACCACGCCCGGCGCAACCACAATCTTCGTCAACCTGAAGGGCAGCACGTCCGCGCAACAGGTGGCCGATACCTGGTATCACGTGCGCAAGAGCATCGCCGATATGCGGCATACACTGCCGTCCGGCGTGCGCGGTCCCTTCTTCAATGACGAGTTCGGCGACACGTTCGGGATCATCTACGGATTCACCGCTGACGGCTTTACGCCGCGCGAGCTCCGGGACTATGTCGAGGACGCCCGCTCGCAACTCCTCAGCGTGCCGGATGTCTCCAAGATCGAGATCCTTGGGGCGCAAGACGAGCAGATCTTCATCGACTTCTCGGTGCAGGAGCTCGCCAGTCTGGGCATTGACCGCGGCGCATTGATCGCCGCTCTGCAGGCGCAAAACATCGTCAGACCCGCAGGTGTCATTCAGACGGGCAACGAGTTCGTTTCAATGAGAGTTTCGGGCGCCTTCAGCTCAGAACAGGATATATCCAACGTCAACTTCGCAATAGGCGGGCGAATGCTTCGCTTGAGCGACATCGCCCGCATCCACCGGGGCTATGTCGACCCTCCACAGCCGCAATTCAGGGTAAACGGCGAGCCTGCGATAGGCCTCGCCATCGCAATGCGCGAAGGCGGCGACATTCTCGGCCTCGGCAACAACGTAACGAAAGAAATTGAGAAAATAATAGCCAATCTGCCGGTGGGAGTTGAGCCCGTCCTCGTCGCCGATCAGGCCGTCACGGTCGAGAGCGCGATCTCCGAATTCATGACCTCGCTCTGGCAGGCAGTGGCAATCATCCTCGCGGTGAGTTTCATCAGTCTCGGCATTCGCCCCGGCTTGGTCATTGCGCTCGCCATTCCGTTGACGCTTGCCATCGTCTTCTCGCTGATGGAGATCACCGGAATCGACATGCAACGCATTTCTCTCGGGGCACTCATCATCGCGCTCGCCTTGCTTGTCGACGACGCGATGACGACGACCGATGCGACGCTCTCTAGGCTCGCGCAGGGCGATGACATCGTTGACGCCGCAACGTTTGCTTTCCGAACCTATGCCTTCGCCATGCTGGCCGGCACGCTCGTCACCATCGCCGGATTTGTTCCCGTCGGTTTCGCCGCAAGCTCGGCCGGCGAGTACACCTTTTCGCTCTTCGCCGTCGTGGCGATGGCCCTCATCGTGTCCTGGTTCGTCGCGGTGATCTTTGCGCCGCTCCTCGGCGTCCTCATTTTGTCTCCACCGAAATCTACCGAGAAGAAGGAAGGGTTCTTTCTGCGGGCCTATCGTGGCCTGCTCACGGGCGCGATCCGTGCGAGATGGCTCACGATTCCTGTCACGCTGGCGTTGTTTGTGGCTTCCCTTTTCGCAGTTCCGCTGATTCCCAATCAGTTCTTTCCGTCCTCCGACCGGCCCGAGCTCCTTGTCGATCTGACCTTGCCGCAGAACGCGTCCATCCACGCGACCAAGACCGCGGCGGAGCAATTCGACAAGGTTCTCAAGGGCGATCCGGACGTCGAGCGGTGGAGCACCTATGTGGGCCAAGGCGCCATCCGCTTCTATCTCCCTCTCGACGTGCAGTTGCCCAGCGATTTCTTTGGTCAGGCCGTCGTCGTTGCGAAGGATGTGCCGGCGCGAGAGCGCCTCAAGGTCAAACTCGAGAAGATTCTCGCCGAAGACTTCCCGGCCGTCGTGTCCCGTGTCTATCCACTCGAACTCGGTCCACCCGTGGGATGGCCGGTGCAGTATCGCGTCAGCGGGCCTGACATCGTTCAAGTTCGCGAGATCGCCCTCAAGCTCGCGCAGGTCGTGGCCACAGACCCGCGCGCCAAGAACGTCAATTTCGATTGGATCGAACCGGCGCGCGAGGTGCGCATTCAGATCGACCAGGACCAGGCACGGCTTCTCGGCTTGAGTTCGGATACGCTGGCGAGCGTTCTCAACACGGTTGTCTCCGGAATCTCGATCTCGCAAGTTCGCGACGACATCTATTTGGTTGACGTGGTTGTTCGCTCGACGGACGAGGAACGAGCCTCTCTCGCCACCTTGCGCCAGTTGCCCGTTCCCCTACCTAACGGGCGCACGGTTCCTCTCAGCCAGTTCGCCTCGTTCGAATACACGCAATCCGCTCCCGTCGTCTGGAGGCGCGACCGAATTCCAACACTTACAGTGCAGGCCGACGTCATGCCCGGAGTCCTGCCTGAGACGGTGGTGACCTCGCTCGCCCCGAGTGTGGAGAGCTTGGCCAAATCGCTTCAACCCTCCTACTCGATCGCGGTTGGAGGAACGGTCGAGGAGAGCAAAAAATCACAAGCGTCGGTGCTCGCGGTCGTGCCTTTGATGCTGCTGATCATGGTCACGGTCCTGATGTTCCAGCTGAAGAGCTTTTCGCGCCTCTTTCTTGCGCTCAGCGTGGCGCCGCTCGGCGTGATCGGTGTTGTCGGCGCGCTCCTGCTTTCGGGGCGGCCGCTCGGTTTCGTGGCCATACTCGGAATCCTGGCGCTGCTTGGCATTATTACCAAGAATGCCGTCATCCTGATTGGTCAGATCGATGCGGAGAGGGCGCAAGGAAAGGACGTGATGCAGGCTGCGATCGACGCTGGCAGCGCCCGCCTGCGGCCGATCCTCCTGACCGCAATTTCCACGGTGCTCGGCATGATACCGATCGCCCCGACGGTATTCTGGGGTCCGATGGCCGTTTCGATCATGGGAGGGCTGCTGGTGGCAACCCTGCTCACTTTAATATTCCTGCCTACCGCCTATGTGGCCTGGTTTGGGACGGGGTCGGGGGCAAAGACGCAGGAAGTGCCCGCCAATGCGCAAGCGTGAGACAAAAGCGTCAGACGGCTTCTTTTGGCTTTGGGCCCTCCTCACGTTCGTCTGGATCGCAATCAGCTCGTCGCTCGCACTTGAATCCGTGATCACCGGCGCCCTGATCGCGGCGGCGCTGGCCTACATGTTCGCGCGAAGGTTCGCGATCTGGCGCGGCATACGCTTCTCTCCCACGCGCCTCTATCACTTTATCATTTACACCGGGGTCTTCGTGGTCGAGCTGGTCCGCGCCAATATCAACATGATGCGATACGTCTATGCGCCCCGATTGAGCGTCGAGCCCGGGGTCGTGAAGGTGAAGACCAACCTGAAGTCGCCGATCGGCCGCCTCGCTTTGGCAAACTCGATCAGCCTCACACCGGGGTCGCTGGTTCTCGATATCGGAGAAGATGAGCTCTTGGTTCATTGTCTCGACATGAGAGCCATTGATCCCAAAAAGGTCACCGAGACCGTTTTGGGCCCCTTCGAGGCTCACCTGGAGAAGGCATTTGGCTGACCACATCCTGATCGCCGCCGCCGTTCTCATCTTCTGTGGCGTCGGCCTCGGCGTCCTCCGACTGATCCTCGGCCCGACGGTGATCGATCGCATCGCGGCAATCGACATGCTCACCATAGTTTGCATCTCCATCATCTCGCTCTATGCGCTGGTCGCGGACCGCTTCATCTATCTCGATGCTGCACTCGTGTATGGCGTGCTGAGCTTCCTCGGCGTCGTTGCGGTCGCACGGTATCTCGAGCGGGGTCTCTAGGCTCTCATGCTGGATCTTCTCGTCTATCTCCTTTGCGCCGGCATTCTCGCGAGCGGACTGCTCGCGGTACGGCTCAAGAGCCTCCTGGCCGCCATCGTCAGCGCCGGTCTCGCGAGCCTCTTTGCCGCCGTCTGCTTTGTGCTGCTCGGCGCACCTGACGTCGCCATGACGGAGGCCTCGATCGGCTCCGGCCTGTCACTGCTCATCTTCCTTTACGCGGTGCACAAAACCACAAGGTCGAGGGACCGATGACGGAACTGATCGGCAGCATCGTCATTCTGATCGGAGCAGTCTTCCTGTTCTCGGCCGGGCTCGGCATGTTTCGCATGCCGGATGCGTTCACCCGCATTCAGGCCGGCACCAAGGCTTCGACGCTCGGCAATACGCTGGTCCTCGTTGGGATCGCCTTCTATCACCCCGAGTGGGGCCTGAAGCTCCTGATCGTGGTCTATTTCGTGCTGATGACGAATCCAATTTCCTCTCATGCCCTTGCCCGCGCAGCGCAGACGATTCTTGGACGCGCCATGCAAACCATCGACGCGGCGACGGGCACGAACGACCGTCGGAGCGATGCGTGATGCGGCGGGGCGCTATCGTCCTCGTTGTCGGACTGCTCGGCATCATCTTTGCGACCATCGTCTTCAATTATAGCGAGCGCGCGTTCCTGCCGTCGCTCGCCGAGGCTTATGTCGGTCTCGTCCCGCGTGAGCTCGGGGCACCCAACGTGATTACGGGGATTTTGTTGACCTATCGCGCCTTCGACACGCTCGGCGAGGTCGCGGTTCTGTTCATGGTCGCGGCAAGCATTGGGCTATTGTTGGGCGCGCGCGATGCGGAGCGCGGCGAGGCGCCGGAGAACGACAAGGCCGAGGCGACCACTTCGACCGAAATCGTGCAGAACGGCGCAGATATCCTGGTTCCGCTCATCGCGATCTTTGCTGCCTATATCGTCATGCACGGGCATCTTGGGCCGGGCGGCGGATTTCAGGGCGGCGCGGTCACGGCGTCCTGCGTCCTGCTCTTGGTGTTGGCGAAACCCGAATTCCGGGTCAAACTCGCGCGTCTCAGCGCCATAGAGTCTCTGGCCGGCCTTCTGATCGTGCTTGTCGGGATCGCAGGTATCGTTCTCGCCGGAGGATTTCTCGACAACAGGATCCTGCCACTCGGCGAATTCGGCGCTTTCTTCAGCGCGGGTGCGATTCCTATCCTTTCAGTCCTGCTCGGCGCCAAGGTGGGCTGCGAGCTCAGCGTGATCATCGAGCGGTTCAGAGCATGAGAGGCAGGTGACGATCTCCACCATCGTTCTCGCAACGGGACTGATGCTCATCCTGATCGGCGTCTGGGGCATGCTGACCCACCGCGACATCCTGCACATCATCATCGGCTTCTCCCTGATGGGAACCGGCAGTCACATCGTCATCATTGCCATCGGATACGTCGCCAACGGGACGGCTCCCATAATCGATGCCGGTCTCAGTCTTGCCGACGCCTCCTCAAGATCGGTCGATCCAATCCCCTCGGCGTTGGCGGTCACGGCCATCGTCATCGGATTCGCCGTGACAAGCGTCATGCTGGCCTACGCCATCCGCCTGTTCGAGGCCAAGAAGACGCTCTCGATCGACACCTTCACGGATTCGAAATGGTAGGCAGTCTCGCCCACCCGCTAAACATTTTCATTTTAGGTCTCGGCGGCGGATTCCTGCTCCCTCTCGTCGAATCTGCTTGGAAAGAGGTGGGTGTTCGCAGCCTTCGTCTCGGCATTGGCGGCCATGGCCGCAATCTCGGCCGTTTGCGCAGTTCAGCTCTACCACGGCGCCGAGCCGATCAAGATCACTACCGGGGGCTCGATCCCGCCCTATTCGATCAACCTGCGCATGGGGCTCGCCGAGGCCCTTTCCGCCACGAGCGTCGGCTTACTTGGCCTTCTTGGCGCACTCTATTTCGTGCGCGAGAAATACGCGGTCATGCTCCTTTACCTGCTCATCATCATGGGCATCCAGGGCATGGTGATGACTCGCGATCTGTTCAATCTCTTCGTGTTTCTTGAGATCGTATCGATTGCGACCTATGGCCTGCTCTCACTCGGCGCCTCTTCGGAGGCTCAATCGGCCGCGTTCAAATTCGTCATGGCGACCGTCGTCGCTTCGACGTTCTTTCTGCTCGGCACGATGTTCCTGTACGCGGCGAGCGGCATGTTGAACATCGACGAGTTGATCGCCAACCGCGACGCCATCACCGGGCCGATCGGCTTCGCCGCACTGATGCTTCTGCTCGGGTGCCTGCTGCTCGAGCTGAAACCCTTCCCTGCGAACGGCTGGGGTCTCGATGTCTATCAGACGGCGCCGGGTCCCGTCGCCGCTCTCGTCGCCTCCGGGGTCTCGGCCGGGGTCTTCTTTGCCCTCTACAATCTCTTCCCACTATTCGAGCGCTACGCGGCGGTCATCGCCGCGCTCGGCGTGTCGACCTTCGTCGTCTCGAACCTGATCGGGCTTAAGCAAACCGACGCGCAACGCCTGCTTGGCTACTCCTCCGTGGGGCAGATGGGATTGCTGTCTGCAGCGCTCGCGCTGCTGCACCTCGCGGACAGCGAAGCGGCGATCCCGCTGGTCGTCGGAGGCCTGTTCATAAATCACTTCCTCGCCAAGGCAGGACTGTTCTGGCTCGCCGGCTATGTGGGCAAGAAGGACCTTGGACAATGGTCGGCGGTCGCGGGACGCCAGGATGCACTGATCGCCTTTGGCGTCCTTGTCTGCGCGCTTGCTGGAATGCCGCCATTCCCGGGTTTTTGGGCCAAGTGGCAGTTGATGCTCGCCCTCGCCGCCCACGACACATGGGTGTGGATCGCGCCGATCTTGCTTGGGTCCTTGCTCGAAGTCGCCTTCCTTTTCCGCTGGTTCGGCCGGAGCCTCCATGCCGGTGGCGAACCCGGCAAATCGCAGGGCGATGGCATCGCCTTGTTGCCCGTGTTCGCAGTCGCTTTGCTACTTGTTGCGTGCGGCTTTGGCGCGGCGAGGCTCTCAGGATTCACCGAGTCATGGCTTGCCCTTCCGCTTATCGCCGGACTCGCATTCTATGTGCTGGATGGTCTTCCCGGCCGCCTCAAAGGCGTGCTGACGCTCGCCGTTCTGGCGGCCGTTGGACACGAACTCATCGGCGACTTATCCGGCATCGGCTTCTTGTTCGCCTGGCTCCTCTACGCAGGGTGCCTGGCACTGGCGATCGCCTGTCTCTATCGCGCCGATCCAAGACCAGGCTTCCATCCCTTGCTCGCCTTGATGCTGCTTTCGTTGATCGCATTGCCGCGTGCCTCGACCAGCCTCGAGTTCTTCTATCTCTTCGAGCTCGTGACCCTTTCTTCGTATTTCTTGATTGCGCGGAGGCGTGAGGCCGTTCCGGATGCCTTTCGCTATCTGCTCTTCTCCATTGCCGCGGGCTATATTCTTGTCGCCGGTTTCGCCATGGCTAACGCCGTGACGGGAAGCGCCGCACTTGCAGCCTTGCTCGCAGCCGGTCGCGATGGCGGCTCGCTCTTTGTCCTGCTGGCCATCGGTTTCCTCATTAAGGCGGGGGCCATCGGCGTGCATGTCTGGCTGCCCGGCGCCTACGCCGAGGCTGATGACGACCTTTCCGCGTTGCTGTCCGCTGTCGTGAGCAAGATGGCGATCTTCGGCCTCTTGGTAGGCGCCTATGCGGCTATACGCTCAGAGGCTGACTTGAGTTTAGCCCATGTCGTCGGCTGGATTGGCATGCTCACGGCGCTTGTGGGCGCCATGCTCGCGTTACAGCAGGATAACGTGAAGCGTATGCTGGCCTATTCCAGCATGAGCCAGCTCGGATACATCGTGACGGCCATCGCGCTGATGAGTCATCTCGGCTGGGTCACCGCGCTCTATCTCACCGCCAATCACCTCATGACGAAGGGGATCCTATTCCTCGTTGCAGCTGCGATCATCCTCCGCACGGGCGCCAGGACATTCGCCGATCTCGGCGGGCTTGCGCGGTCGATGCCTCTCACCTTCGCCGCCGCGACAATTGCCATTGTCGCCATGTCCGGGCTGCCTCCGCTTGCTGGGTTCGGCGGCAAGTGGCTCCTGCTGAGCGCGATGATGGAGAAAGGATGGTATGGGCCGATCGCATTTGGTGTGCTCGCGACCTTCGTCGGCTTTCTCTACATGGCGCGCTTTCTCCAAACAATCTTCCTCGATACTCCGAAATCCACGCGTCCGGGAGCCTCAGAGGCACCACCCGCGCTCCTCGTTTCTCAGTACCTTCTGATCCTCGGCATACTTGTGATGTCGTTTTTCCCAAAGCTGTTGATCGTTCCGATCTCCGAGGCGATCGATCCCTATTTCGCCTCGACGCTGGTTTGGGAAGGCATGTCGCTGGAAATGATCTACGGCTACTGGAACCCGGTGCCGACCATGGTCGCCGCTGTCGCCGCATGCGCCCTGTTACTCGGCGTCTTGTGGCTGCTACGGCACGCACATTGGAAGAGTGAGCAGTTCGCCGACTGGCAACAGCGCCCGCTCGGCTTCTACACATTCTGCAAGCGGCTCTTCGTGAAGATGACGCCGCCTTTGGCCTTGGATTTCTGGAATGGCCTCGCCGCCCGCACAGGCACTCTCGCTGACGCGACACGGAAGATCTACACCGGCAACGGACAGACCTACGTGCTCTACGTTTTCTACTACTTCGTCACTCTCTACGCAGCATGCGCGAGCCTTAGCCATATTTGAACGAGTTCCGCTATTGGCACATCTGCGACATAGATGGACCGAAAATACGATGTCACTTGTCCGTTTGCACGCTCCCCTTGCTGCCAATGCAACACGCCGCCGCCTTTAACGTGTTCGCGCCCTCGCCACCATCTCTCCAGGACCGCGTGGCGTCTGCGCAAATGAGGAGCATCCTCACCTCAGGTTGTTCCCTCTATCGCCTCTATCACCACTATCCCACTGAGCGAAATGAGCCGCTTTACACGGGCTCTAACGCTTATAACGGCGGGGAACCGCCGCAGTGAATTAGGCATGTCGCCCAGCAAGGCAGAATTCTTCCGCAGACAAGCCGAGGCTTGCTGTCGCAAAGCAATCGTAGTCGAGGACATTGGCCGGCGCCTGCACTGGCTAGAGGCTGCGGCGCGCTGGATCTCGTTAGGTCGTGAGGAAGGCGCCTTGCCGCCAAGGCAAGCCAGTATGCCGCGAGGTACGAGATGTCCCAAGATCGGTGCTAGCGCCAAGGTCGAAACCACGGCCATGAACCGGGTGAATGCAAAAACGCAGTGACTCACGAGGACAATCGGATGTGCGACTACTGCCACGAAAAGGGAACGGAAGATCTCATCGCAAATGCGCCCACCCGGAAAATAACCTCTAAGCGCTACGCAATCCAACAAGCTCGCGCGCCTTGTCGTTGGTGGCCCACCAGGCACCGCCAAGGAACTCCGATAGCGTCAAGGTAGTCCGCTGATCGTCTATGCTCGACGGGCGCTTCGCTAGAAGTATCCGAGAGTGTTTCGGTTTGTAGTATGTGACCGAGTAACTCGTTCTGGGCATCGTGACGGTGATCTCGTTATGCAGAACTTCGATGTGAAGGTCGGGGGTCATCGACGTCAATTTGGTGTGTCGTCTTGAAGCGATCCCCTCCGACTGCCAATCCCGCAGCGACCACACTCACTCACATGGGAATATTGGATGACGCTCCAACCCATTAGCATCCTCAGCGCGTGCACTACGGCTACCAACGCCAAAATGACAAGAGTTGGCAGTTGTGAAGGCTTCATTGCTTGGCCTCTGGCGAGGATTCAACCCGCGATAGGATCTGGTGTTCCTAGCGCCGGCCCCTCGATATCGCCTTCAATCATCGCTCCCCCACAGGACTACAGTCGCATAAAGCGCGAGAGCCAAGCCAACGTACAGGCTCATTCCGGCCAGATAAACCAACGGAGAGTCCGTGCCTCGATCAACGAGAATATAGAAGGCGAATCCACTCGGCACGAAGAGCAGGACGCCAAGAAGCTGCAACAGTCTCATCCCCTCCTGTAAGCTGGAATAATGACCGAACGTCGGTTCAATCCATCGTCGGCTTCGGTCGGCGCATCTCATGATGTGACGATAACGCTACAGATTGTGACAGAGTGGTGTCGGCTATTCGGCAGAAGGGTCAGCTCTCCAAACCTCTGAGCCCCGGTGCGTGGACTGGGATCGCCGGCATTGATTCAACCCGGCGATAAGGTAGGGCGTTCCCGCCCCTTGTTCGGCCTATGCGGCGCCCCGGTTGGCGCTTTGCGGTGGAGGCCGCCGGCACCTCCCGGGCGTCACGGCCTGCTCGATGCCACGGAATGTGCCAACTCCTGCCCTCAGGTGACTGGGCTTGGCGCGTTCGCCGGGTGCGACCATCGACGAGGACTGCCTCTATCTCAACGTTTTCGCGACCGGGAAACCATTCTTCGGGGGGTTAAACACGGTCATCGTCTGGATTCACGGCGGCGGAAACGTTGACGGGAAACCGTTGACTATGACGGAAGCAAGTTCGCCACGGGCGGGCGGCCCCTTGGCGTTCCCACGGTGGTGGTCTCGATCAACTATCGCCTGGGCCTGCCAGGCCGGAAGTGACGGTGCCCCGCGCAGGCTTAACACGGCCTTAACCTGCTGACCGCGTCCAAGCAGAGCTAAAACGAGTGGCGGCAAGCACAAAAAAAGAGGGGCCGGAGACAAAGCTCCGGCCCGAGCTTTAGCGGCTTGCGGCTTGGGGGGCCGAGGGATAGGCCGCTATCATCTGCTAATGAGTGCCGGCAAAGCTGCTTGCCGAGCTGTAAGGATACGGGGGGCACTCCTCCCAGCGCACTCACCATCAGTAAGAAACAATTTACCATAAACCCGAGCCGCCGCGTGCAACTAGGTTAAGGCATGGTTAACAGAAGCCCTTTAGTGATGGTGCCCAGCGCCCTCGTCCGGCGCGGCGGCGCCAATGCCCCTCACCTCGAAGGTCACGTCCATGGTCCCGGCCTTTTCGAAAGTGAGCTTGCCCGAGAATGTCTCACCCTCTGGCAACGGCTTGCTCAGATCCACGAACATGAGGTGATAGGAGCTCGGCTCGAGCGCCACTGATCCCTTCGCCGGAATTGGCAATCCATCGGTCAGCTGGCGCATCTGCATGACGCCTCCGATCATGCTCATCTGGTGGATCTCGGTGCGACCCGCAATGTCCGCCGTGACTGAAACGAGACGGTCTCCACTGTCGCCGGAATTTTCGATGGTGAGGAAGCCGGAGGCGACCTTCGCCCCGCCTGGCGTTGCGCGCGACCAGGGTTGCTCGATGGTGATTGCGCCGGCCTTAAACTCCGCGGCGAGGGCTGGGGGAGTCGACACGATGACGGTGGCTGCGCAAGCAACCGCCAACGCTGCTGCGGCCATGCGCAAATGATTTGGGGCGTTAGATTGCATGGCTCGGCCTAGCTTGCTGGCGGTCGAGGATCAAGACGCAATTGGCCGCGGCAAGCTCGCAAGTTGTCCTGCCGAGGCGGCCAACGAGTCACTCCTGCCCCCCGCTTGGTGCGGATCAAGGCGAGTTTCCCTGCGCGCTTGGCTGAGCGACGAAAGTTTAGGAAGACTAAAATTTAGGAAGTGGTGCGTGAGCTCCGCTTCACTGAGAGTGCTCCTGGAAGTAAGCCACACTCGCAAGAGTAGGCCCGCTTGACCGGCAGCTGTGCTCGCAGGAGGGTCACCCACGCACGCAAAAAACCATGCGCCCTTTCACTGCTGACGTCGAGGCTTATCTTCGGCGCTCCGCATTACTGCTTCAGATCAGCCATGTCGGCGTCCCTATCAGGCTTGATCGTCGGCCATCATCATGGATTGCATGACTTGATTCCAAAACAGAACTCTCGACGCCGTTCGGGGATTGAGCTTGCTAAACAAGCTACCAGCGCCCATATAAAGCATAACGGCACGCCCTATGATGGGGTGCGGGCTTCGACCGACGGCAAGACATCGCGCCGACTACGCGCACGTCTCTTTCCCGAATATCAAGACACCGAGTGGCCGAAGGCGCCACAAGGCCCGTTCAAACGAAAGCCACGGGAAAGCACTGGCGCCATGCGCATCGACGGCACAGTAAAATTCTTCAACCAGACACGCGGCTTCGGCTTCATCACGCCGGACAAGGGCGAGAAGGACGTGTTCGTGCACGGCTCTGCGCTTGCGCACACCGGTGCCGCCGCCCTGAAAGATGGCGACAAGGTCTCCTTTGAGATCGAGGGACGACGCACGCGGGCGCCGCAAAAGTCGAGCTCTCCTAGTCGGCTGTCGCCTGAGCTTCGACGCTCGGCACACGTCCAACGAGTTGATGTTCGCAGCAAGCGGCGTCCGTCGAAAGCTGGAGGCCACCGTTAGCTTCCTGGTCCACACGTCACGAGACAACAGTTCAAGTCGTAAACAGGAGGTGAGGCCATGGCTACCGTCAACTACAAGGCCGAGGCAGAACTCTTTCCACCGCGGCGCCGAAGCCTCAGCAAAGGTCCGATCGGCTACAAGCGATTCAAGTCGGCCGCGGAAGCCATACGATTTGCCATGGAGGAACTCCCCCCGGAGCTGCTTCTCGGCGCCTACCTTGAGGTCGACGAGGACAGATTCGATGGCCCCGCCATTCGGCAGCTCTACGAGAGCGAAGCCTACCCGCTGAAACGACTTCGCAAAGGCACAAGTTGAGTGAGCAAAATTTTTACCCCATTCTCCCCCGCCCGGCGAAGCGCAGAGGCGCTGTTGAATCAATCAAGAAAACGAGAGGCGAATTTGAAGTGGGAGCAAGAGCGCGAGTCCGAAGCGGTAGCCACAAAGACGGCGCATTTACGCGAGCTCCGCCTGGCCAAGGAAGCCGCGGATAACGAGGCGGCAGCCCTAGCACCTCCGTCGCGTTCGAAGCGACGGCATCGAAGCAAGACTTAGACAAAGACATATCTCTTAGAAGGGAACCCGCTCTGAAAGTTTTCGTTCGCGACAACAATGTCGAACAGGCCCTGAGAGTACTGAAGAAGAAGCTTCAACGCGAAGGGCTCTTTCGCGAAATAAAGCGGCGGCGAGCCTATGAGAAGCCGTCGGAGAGAAAAGTGCGCGAGAAGCGTGAGGGCATCCGCAGGGGAAAAAAGGCCGCGCGGAAGCTCGCTGAGCGCGAGGGCCTGATTCCAAGGCCTCGCGCGAAGTCTGCAGCCTTCGGCCGACGATAATCTATTGTGCAGCAGAAGACCGGCAACGGTGCTGTGGATTCCACCGCATGCCGATCTGGCGACCGCACCGGAAGACCGGAGCGGTTCGCCTTGCGTGTCGAGTGCGAGACGTTGCCTGAGTTCGGCTGCCGTGATGCGGGATCGAAAGCATCACAAGCGTGTCGCAGGCGATGAACGGACGCGCCGACCAGAAGCGCCTTGCAAAGGGAACGCAGCAGCGGTTAGAAGAGCGTCCGGACGCGGTCCTAACTTTAAAATTAGGTCAACATTTGCAATGTACGTACTTGATTTAACAGTAGAATACTGGGGGATCGTCTAACGGTAGGTTAGGCGTTTATCACCGTTAGCTTTGGCAATCCAAAGACTTGGCTTTTGCAAGCGCTGTCGGATAAAGCCGCAACGGGCCGAGAACGAACGAGCATATTGCAAAACACGCATCTCAAACCGCGCCTACTTAAAGGAAGGGTAGCGGAAAGCGGAGCTATGCCTTTGACGAGGAATCGCGAAAGTCATCGCGTAATGCGGCTGATCTTCGAGCCCTCAAGACTCAAATTGTACATCAGTCCTTCCGGGTCGAGGATGAAGGCTATGACGGGGCTGGTGAGGGTGTCGGTGTCGATAGAGCCGCCGGTGCCAAGCGTTACGATTGCGATCGACCCATCGACTCCGACCTTCCAGCCATAGGCGCGCTGGAATGCAGCCAGGGCCTCCTCTGTCATGAACATGATGATGACGGAACGAGATTGGACTCCGAGTTGAAAGCCGAATGAGGCCGAGATAATGTTGTAGTACCCGGCGGGGTTCCCTTTGACGATGAGCACCCCCTCTCCGTATTCCCCGCCAAATCCGAGGCCTGCCTTGATGACGGAGGGAAACACCAGAAAACCCGCAGCCTTCCGGCCAAGCTCCCGAGCACTCGGATTCTGCTTGTCAAAGCTACGAAGGGTTGCGTTGACCTCGTCATTGATCTCCGCCGCCGAGGCCGCCTTACCGGGCTGAGGCGCCGCGACGAGCAACGCAAATGAGATCAAGCACAGCGCTTGTAACGCTTTCATATCGCAGCCCCGTGCCCCTGCGTTCCAGGCTTCCGGATATACTCCGGTAGGCGGCAGGAGTATTTCATATTACCACCTAGCCAGGGGCTCGAGACGGATCCGCCCCATGCTCAGGGCGGAACGTTATGGCCGGAACTATGTTCGGCAGAACAAGCGACAAATTCGTCACTTGCAGGGTTCGCTGGGTAACGCTGACGATCAGCGGAGTTCTCAGTTCCCCCTAAGTTGCTTGAGTTGTTCGGGGCTTAGGCCGTCGATGTCCTCGCTGGTGAGCTTGTGGACTCCGCCGAGCTTCTCTGCTTTTGCCCGAGCGGCTTTGAACTTGGCGTCTGCTCCTGTCCCAACTACGTCTTGCATTTAGCCTTAGCATCCTTCAATGCCCTGTTGGCGGATTCCAATGAGGCGTAGCCACCTTATCGCCGATGATCGTAAGGCCATCACCGGGCCTTGCGTCAACCACGGCGCAATTGCCGACGGTATCCAGCACGATGTAATGCTTGGCGGTGGCAGGAAGGACCGGAGCGGCCGGACTGCCGCTCGGCGGAATCGGGGACCGAGTTTGTGTAGACTTCTGGCGCGGTAGCGGAGGCGGTTTCACTGACCTCGTCTTTGTCAGTTCTGGCAAGTTCCTGGCAAGTGGCCTTTTCACCGACTTCACCTTCGTCGGGTGCCGGGGGGCGACGGTATGGGCTTTGCGTAGACCTCTTGGTAGGGGCGAGAGCAGCCGCCACTGAAAGGGAGACCGCCAAGACGGCGAGTGCAATGATAACGCGCATACTCAATCACTAAGGTCCGTGCCGCTGTGGCTACGCAGCCTTGTTAACTATGAATCGCTACTATTTGATTGAGGGTGGCCATGCTGAACGGATCACTCCGATAAGCGACTTCAACACGGCAGAAACGGCGAAAACGACCTACCAATCGCCTGCCAATCCCCTAACGTTCTGAACATACGTGTTGCCGACGTAAGGGCGAACTCGTAGCGCCAACGTTACTCGCGATGATCGGAGCCCAGCTATCGGGCGCGAGAAATCGAGATGGCGAACCCTCATAGGATTGCTTGCATGATTCCACGAAGCATATCGACCGCCGATCGAAGATGGTCGCGGGATCTTCCCCGAGGACTTCCGGGTGAAGGCGCCGCGTGGCTTTAACGACGCCGTGCGAGCGGCCGCACGACTACAACACATGACGCGCGCTGAATACGCAAGGTGAGCTCTGCTCCGCAGCATCGAGGCAGATGGGGTTCAACTCCGCCGCGGTTTGGTGGAAGCCGCTCCTCAACCCTCATAATGCAATGCGCTCGAAACCAGGGAGGCTTAACTAAGCCGCGCAGGGGCCCAGCTAAGAGTTCACATGCCATTTGAGAAGGGCAACAAATATGGTGGCGCACGAAAAGTTAAGCCTTTTCGTGATGCACTCATGATGGAAATCAAAGCTGCCGGCGATGATCATAAAGCCCTGCGCAAGATTGCGGCTGCGCTATTAGCCAAAGCGGCTAACGGTGACGTACCAGCAATCAACTCGCTTGCTGATCGGACTGACGGCAAAGTTGCTCAGGCCTTGATTGGTGACAGCGAAGAGGACGGTGTGCGGCTGGTCCACACAATCACGCGCAGAAATTGTCGAACCTGATGCGAAATAGGTGCTGCTTCATCCCCAAACAAACTCTAGACGTTGTGAGACAATGAATCTGAGACATGATTTGGAACGCGGTTTTGCGTGTCTCAGCTTTGGCCTCTGAATGTTCACAATTGGAGACGGCGAGCATTCGGTCCGCGGCGTAGGAAGGACGCGCGTGGCTTTACAACGACTGAATTGAAAGAGGGGTGGGGCGGCCCGGGGAGTACACCATAAACGGTTCCATCAGCCCACCCCCATGCCTGGGTCCCTATCACAGCATAAGGGCCGCCGACAGAAGCCAATGCCTATTCGTCGGCAGAGCCTAGATCAGCCGTTTTTCAGAAATTGAGTGCGCCGAAATATACTGAGAAAATCAATGGGCGCTCGCAGTTCAGAAGCCTCATAGGCGTCAACCTCTGACGCAAGCTTTGCCCACGCTTTCGCAATGCTCAGAAGTGCCTGTTTCACCTCGCCCGATCTTACCGCCCGCGCGATAAGCTTGCATTGACGCGCACGCCTCCGACAAGCCACGGGATTGGCCACTGGACCCCCCTGCAAAAGTCACCCACGATTCGATTGGATGCCGTGTCAGAGTCAAGATGGCAACCGTGCGCCACAATCTGCTTGCAATGCATCGCAACAGCGCGTGCCCCGCAGTTCCGCGAAGCTTCAACCGAAGGGCACTAGCCTCGTTACGCGATTGCAACATGAGCTCAGAACGAACTTATCCACAACGTAGCGGCTGTGCTCGGGGAGAACCGGGGCAGCGATTCAACAAAATGCCAGCGTGCGGACTGTTCGCCCGTATCTAAACCTATGGGGACGGTGAAACCCGAAAAGGGGTGCCTCCCCTGAACGCGTGCCTCCATAGATGCCAAAATCCGTGTCGTCGGCAGCGACGACGCTCACATCGCCGGCGGCTGCACGAACCATGTTGCCTCTTACTTCGAATTTTGCACTCATTTCAGAGTGCTCTCGCGGGCTGAGACAAAATTCAACCCTACCCTTTGGGCTGGTGACCAATCGGAGTTTAAATTCGGTGTATCCACTCTCTTTGGCTGCGAGGAAAAACGCGTGCAAAGTTGAATGGTGGCTGTCAGTCAATCGAGATCTACTGCTCATGTGAACTCTCCAGCCTGAAATCAGGAAATGCTCCTCGCAAAACTTATGAATAGCTCGAAAGGTTCCGCTCCAGATCTAGGAACGCGCGCCGCAGTGGTCATACCGGTGTAGGCGTCCGTTTTGTCATAAATCACCGCATTGACTGCGCAGCGACCGTTGTCCGGCTCATAAAACGCCATAACGCTTTTATTACCAATGCCGGCGGTACCCTTTGTGCAACATAGTAGCTTTATTTTCTTATGCCTTGAAATCGCCTAAGATTCGCCTGGTTCGTTATCCCTATTTTTCCTGTTCACCGGGTCGCGCGAAGAACAGCGCCGCCTGACGGGGGAACGGGGGGAAGGCTTCTGGCCACGCCTTCCCCTCCGAAGTTCCGGTGTGATGCGGTCCGGACCTGTGCGTATTGCGTAGAGGGGGGTCCGATGCCCAGAAAATCGCATTTTACCACGAAGGATGATGTTGAGTTGCTGAGATGGTGGCGGGAGTGGCTACACGCTCTCGATGCCGAAATGGCAGCGACTGACCAAGGGGACGAAGAGCGCCGGCACAAGCGGGTGGAAATGCTCCAGCGGACAATTGCAACCACACCGTCGGAGGGACTTGTAGGTATCGGGGTCAAGCTGGCGCTCGCCAGTTTCCTTGACAGTTTCGCTAACGGTGCTGACGGAGAGCCGGCAAGGTCTGCTCATCTCGACACGGTTAGACTATTGGGCCGTGATTTTTCAGCGGAAGCCGAAGCGGTTGTTGAAGGATCAAGAGAGCGGGAAGTCGCGCTATTAAAGCGGGCTAGCTACGCCTCACACCACGCTGGCCTATATCGCGCGACACCCCGCTGACCGCCACCACCACCATGAATCACAAACAAACGCCCAAACACGTGCCCCCTCTCCCGCCGATGGCCGGGTACGGAGGAGACTAACGATGATCCGCTCGAATCTTAGGGTAGACGTGCACGACCCTTACATTCTTGTTGCCCTGCGAGGCACCTGCCTCAGGGCGAAATTTCGGAAGCAAGACGCTCCTTGGCTGGCAATGGATGAGTACGAGGAAGACTCAGAAGCTTCCATCACTTTCAAGGAGTTCCGAACCCTAGCTTGGCAGGCCGCCAATGAAAGGGCTCGCGATCTGGGGTGGGTCAGAAGTTGCGACGAACTACATGAGGCGGTGAAACGCGCTGGCAGTGCGGCTTAGTAATTGCCGCTAAGTTGGCCGAGAATGGGAGGGGGATTTATGCGCGACATTCGAAGCGACTTAATGGAGCGTGTTGCAGTGATGGAAAGGCGGATCAACGCCGCTCATGCCCATTGCGAGGATAAGATCAAGCAACTCCAAAACGAACGTGGTGCGGTAGTCGCCAACTTGAAATCGTCGATTGCAATGCTGGCTAAGCTTATTGAGTTAGAGCAAGCGGAGATGGGCGCCGCATCAGTGGTAAGCCCAACAGCGTCGCAGCCTTCACTCGTAGAATTTCTCGAGCGCAAGCTGATTGAGATCGGCCCGCTCTCCAAGGATGATCTCTGCAACATGGCCATGAAGGAGGGTTATTTCCCCGATGCCCAGAGCGCCGCTCAAGATGTGGAGGCCACGCTCATGAGAATTGTTGAGGAAAAACGTATCTGCCCTCTGCCGGATGGAACCTTCGCGTTGCCCATGCTCTCACAAGCAACAAAACTCAAGCGCGTGGTTTGACCATAAGTTTGTACGGCCAAACAAGAATGGCGCCGACCGAAGCCGACACAAAAAGAAGCCCCGGGGAAGCGGGGTACGCAATACGGGGCTAAAGTCTGGGGAACAATCCAATAAGGTAGCACCTTAGCGCGTCTTCTACTGTAGCGAGATTGCCACAAGACACTAGAAAAGGGCGCCGACCGAAGCCGATGCCTCTCTTAATCGTCCGCCTCCTGCTTCGCCTTCTTGGCGCGCTCGATATAGTCCCTGAGCAGGATCACGATCGCGCGTTGTAGGCTGGCGTCTTCGGTGACGCCGGCTTGTTTCGTGAGCGTCATAAACAGTTCCTTGGCTTCTTCAAGGTCACTCATCGTTATGGCCTTTCCGTCTACCACCAATGCTTCGGACGCCAGCAGGAGATAAACGGAATACCCGCCGGCAGGGAACACGGCTGACTGTCGACTCTGGTGTAGCCTTCGGCGGTCATGCAGATACCGATGTAAGACAGGATTGGCTCGTCCCACTTCAATTCGCTCACGCCGGGTTCATAAATCTGGATTGCCTGGAGCTTGCAGGCGGCGAGGTCCTTTTCCACGTTGTCCGGGCAGCCGCACAGAAGCAAAAGCGCGACGATGCTGACTGTGTGGTTCATGCTTCCACGCTGGTTGGAGGCGCCGACCGGAGCCGACGCGCTCAGAATAGCGTGAAGAACGACACGGAAGAATGCATCGAGCCGATCAACGACGAAGTTGCGCTCTGAAGGGCCGAATTGAAGTAAACGATTATATATGCGCTGTTAGCAATCTTTAGGAACAGGCCGCGAGAATATGAGCAAACCGGTCGCGAAGGACCTTGATAAAAAAGAGGCGCTTCGCGAGGTCATTGATGCGCTCAGGGCCGACAATGGCAGGCTGCTGCGGCTGTTAATAGCGGGCTTCGTCAGCGATGGCCGACCGGAGCACAAAGAGCTGACCGAGGTATTGGCCCATCATCCCAACTTGCGGAATTGATTGGGCACTGGTGAATTGAGGATTTTGGATGCCGGGTGAGAAATGGCCAATTGGACAGAGAACGACCTCAAAAGGCAATTTGAGCGTGCCAAGAAAAACGGTTGGATCAAGACTTTTAAAAGCGCAGCGGCAACGTACCAATTTCCTCCCGAGGTTTTGATGGCAATTGCTTCGCGCGAAACGAACATGCGCAACATCATCGGAGATGGAGGCCACGGTTACGGCCTCGTGCAAATCGACGACAGAAGCTTTCCTGAGTGGTGCAACTCTGGCTTATGGAAAGATCCGCTCGCAGGAATCCACAAGGGGGCTCTCGTACTTCACAGCAAACAACAACCATTCGAAGTGGGCAGGGTAAGTCGCTTCGGGTGGGTGGCAAGCCGTTCGTTGGCAAACCAAACCTCAGCAAGGACGATCTTCTGCGAACGGCTCTTGCAGCATATAACTCCGGCTTATGGGCCTACTACAACCTGTCGAAGTATGGCGATCCCGATCGTCGAACTACCTGGAGGGATTATTCCAAAGACACGCTCAGGCGCGCGGCAGACATTTCGAATCACCTGAGGGCGCCACGCTGTGCAACTAGAACGGCGGGGTGTGGGGTGGGGGCTTACCTTAATTAGGATCCATAGCCTGCCCCGCAAAGCTGACTGGCCATGACCCAGCGGCTAAGATTTCCGCCCGGTTCGAGGAGGACGAGGTGGCGGAAGGCTCTCAATAAAGCTGGCAGGGTACAAGCCCAATCGCTTCCTATCGCTAGGGCATATCTCCGCCTTAAGTAATCTTAATGATTAGTAATCGTTATGTCACATAGCCGCGCGATGGTAGATTGGTTTAGCGCGCGTCCCTAGTTCCCCTGCCTCCCATATTTTTCGCGTAGGCGCGCCAATGTAGCCGGGGCTGTTCTCGGTGGGCGTTCTAGTGGTGTTGCGTATGCGTTTTGACCTGCATCAAGCACCATCCGGGGTCACGAAGAACTCCAATAGCGGGTCATGCGTCTTCGTAATTGATAATGACGCGTCTCTGCGGGCGACCCTCAAGGAGCTTTTCGAGTCGGTCGGCTTGCACGTCGAGCTTTTCGCCTCTGGCAGCAGCTTTCTCGAAAATCGCAATCCAAACACGACGAGTAGTTGCCTCGTGCTCGATGTGCGGTTGCCCGGAATGAGCGGCCTCAGAGTTCAGGAGGAACTGGCGAAAGCCAAAATCTCCACATCCAATCATTTTCCTCACCGGTCATGGAGACATCCCCATGGCCGTTCGCGCGATGAAGGCGGGAGCGGTCGAATTTCTCACCAAGCCCTTTCGCAACCAGGATTTGCTGGATGCGGTTTCGACGGCGCTGGAACAGGATCGGGCGCGCCGCGCCAAGGAACAATCAAATTCAACTTTGCGGGAAAGCTTTAAATCGCTGAGTGCCCGCGAGCGGGACGTGGTGGCACGGGTGACAGCGGGAGGACTGAACAAGCAAATCGCTGCCGACTTGGGGGTGAGCGAGGTTACGGTCAAGGTGCATCGCGCCAAGGCGATGCGAAAGTTGCGCGCAAAGTCGGTGGCAGAGCTGGTCAGAATGACCGACCTCCTGGGCGTCTCCCCTTGGGCACGTTCTGGGCAGGGGCTATAGCTCGCCCTTGGGCGGTGTCTTCGGCCACATGTCGTTCATCCGAGAGATTGCCCACGGCTTGGATATTATCGTCAGGCCGCACCTTCCCCAGTAAGTCTGGCAGCTTGGCGATGTTGCTGGCGATGCGCCTAGCTTCATCGAGCGTCAGCGACTTGGCGATTCCGGCATGGCGTGAATCGGCGTGGCCATACACATAAGCTAAGGTCTGACCGTTTAAGTCTATGACCTTGAAGCCGCCCTCTAGGGCCTCAACTGTCCATGGTGGAGGAAATCGACGCATTGGCAGAGATATATGAAAGAACGCCGACCGAAGCCGACGCCTCGGCGGTGTGGACCTAAGCCTGGAAGCTCTATTCTGGCCTACCTGGGAGCGTTGCGATAGCGCAACAGTCTGCTGAAAACGCATTGCCTGAGTCTATTTAGCGCACCCATCGGTCGTAGCTTCTCGTGCCTAATGCGTCGGTACGCGGGAGGGAACCATGCGTAACATGTTCAAAATCACAATATTTGCTGCATTTGCTGCGGTCGCGGGGATGAGCAGCATTCTCTCCGGTTTTGGTTCCGCGGCTATGGCGACCCCTAGCCTATGCGAACTCCATAGCGGGCAACCTTGTTGCCAATTGCGGCTTCGAAACCGGCGACTTCACCGGTTGGACCCCGGGTGGCACTCGGGAGTTGCAGGTGACAGACTTCGCTGCGCATACCGGCAATTTCGGCGTCGTTTCGCCGTCGGTCGGGGCGGACGCCACTCTTAACCAGGTACTGGCGACGGTCCCCCGGCACCTACGAGGTTGATGCCTGGTTCGCGAGCAGCGGCGGCATCCCCACACGCGACTTCAGTGTCAACTTCGATGGCGTCGTGGGCATCAACCTGGTCAATCCACTCTCCTTCGGGTACACGGAGTTCAGCTTCCTTGTTTCTTCGGTCGGCGGCCCGGCGACTCTGTTGATCGGCGCCCGCAACGATCCATCAGCCGATTTGTTCGACGACATCTCGGTGGTGCGGGTCTCGGGCATCCCCGAGCCTGCGACCCTATTGCTCCTAGGCACCGGTCTCTTTGGCCTGGGCCTGATGCGTTGGCGAAAGGCCGTGTAGCTAAAGCGCCGACCGAAGCCGACGCCCGCCACTTCGGGACAGTAAGATATGACCTCTCGATCTTCGGGCCTCGACTTGAGAAGGGGTAGGCTACATTCTCTGCCCGATGCTGAAAGAGACAACGACCCGCCCGAAGCATCCCCGCACCGACTCGCGAGATCCCCCTCCGCGCGGTGGAACGCTTACGCGCCGACGGCCATCGCCTCGATCTCAGACCAGCGCTGTTTGACGAAACGCGCCGCCCGGTCGCTGATCAGCGTGAAGTCATTGCCGACGAGAGGGCAGCATAGCGAGTTTTCGGGCTCAGCGCTCCAGACATCGGGAGCCGCTCGACACCGGCTGATGCTTCCGCAGAGCAGGACGAAAGCGGCATCGACCTTCGACGTTTTGCAAGCGGACAGTTTAAACATCGAGGCGACGCGCTGCGGGCTCAGCACCTCGAAGATGATCAATTCGGCCACGTGGACATACCGCAACTCGCGCCCAGCGATGGCCGCGCCCGCGCTGAAAAATCTGGAAAGCAGCGCTACAGAAATGAGCGAAGGCGCAGGTGCTAGTAAGGTCAACATTCAATTCGTTCCCCCCGCGCGACACTGTCATGTCATTCGCTAATTGATCGTGAAGCAACGTCGAGCGGGTGCGTTTTGTTAGCGAGTCATCATCGGCGTCATTATTGCGCCGCCCGCCACCAGCAGCGCCGCCCGTGACGCTTCTTGCATTGTCGTGCAGCCAGTGAGTGCGAGGGCCAGAGCTAGCGACAATCGTGCTCCGGCTTCCCTAATCCAGCCTTGCCATGATGAGGCGCGTTTTAGGAACGATCCCACCAACTACCTTGGCATCACCAATAGGCTGCTGGTTGCTCACACAGCCAGAGGCCCCGAGCGCGAAAGCTGCGGCAAGGACAAGTGCGAGCGCCTTCATCAACATTTCCCCCGAAAGGGAAAGTATCTCGTGCAATTTCTAACGGATGGTGAATCAAGGTCGGGACAGACGCGGTCGGACAGCCTGCGGCATTCATACGTGAGCCGAAGTCCGACCCCTGTCCCGGCTTACTCGTATTCAGGTTGGAGTTCGCCAAGCCACGCCGATACTCCAGCAAGGAGGTGAGGCATGTTGCAATGCGGGCAGCCAAGCTCAGTGCTGTCGCGGGGTAGACCAGCGAAACTCGCTGCGTCCAGATCAATTCCGGTATCCACCACACTGCCCGTCGCGGGGCACATAAAATTCAACGTGGCCATCACTACACCTCTTGGGCCGATTATTGGACACCGAGAGCGTGGTCGCTATCAGTCCGATGTGAGGGGAAGACAAGCAATCGGTCGGTCAGATTTTCCCGCGCGACGCTGCCTCGGGGGCAACGCCGCGATGATCTTCGCGCGACCTCATATTCGCGTTGAGCTTCGGCAACCCAGTTCCTCTAGGCAGTTTCTATTGCTGTTTCCGGAGTCGAACCACGGCCGATTGCTTCATCGTGCCCATCCGAAATCTTGGTTCGATAGGCACGCTTCCAAAGCATCAATTTCTCGGCCCAAGTCCGACGGGTGCGCGACGTTCTTACTTTGGTCATCAGCGAATACTGACTGCGCGATGTGACGAAAAAATTGCTCAATCCACAGAGCAAAATGGCGCAGGGCTGTGTGCCGCATGAGTTAGAATGCCGCGCCGAAAACCTTTCGGATACTTGCCTTCATTGCCAATGGCGACGTTGCCCTCGGTGCGTCTCGGCTTGCCTGCTACTTATCGCCTCGACGGACCCGCCAGCGAGGAGGCTATGGCCCTGCCACGCTGCCCCAGACAGCCTTGGTGAAACTAGCTGCTCACCACTGCCAAAACTTCAGGGCATAACGATTGACAAAGTTCGATTACCGGTTTGCCAAAGAAAGCCACCGCAGCGAGCTTGGGTATCTCTCGTTGCACAGCGACCACAGAGAGACGGTGGCCAGCGCGAGCACTGCTATCTCTACGACGTGATCCTGGACGATGAGGTGATTGTGTCCAACAGTCGTGATGCCGAGTGTGATCTTGCGCGTGTTCTGCTTGCGAAGGACAGCATCGGCGAGGTGACCATGTTGGATGCCAACACTGGCAAGCCGCGCACCATTATCGTGGCTGCGGAGTCGAGCTGTAGCGATAATTACGGAACTAGGTTTGCGCGGTGTTGGCTACTGGGCGCGGACGAGGTTGATTTCCTGCGGAGTGGGGAAGGCACCATAGGTTCATGGTGAATCCTCAGACGCTGCAGGTGGAATATGTCGGCGGCTTCTCGATCTTCGAGTGGGCGGAGAAGCGGCGGAAGAAGCGAGAGGCGGCGATTTAGGCCCGCTGGCGCTGCGCCATTCTTGGTACAGAATTATGACTCCGAGAAGAGTCAAGCCAAGCCCGATAATGCCAAGGACAATACGTATTGGGTCGGGAAGCTTGCGCGCATTAGCAGAACGGCAGTCCTTCCATCTCATCCCAGCCTGTTCACATTCAGCCTTAGTCGTCGAAATTTCGGCAGCAACCACAGGCGTGGCAAATGTGACCGCGAGATTGAGAGCTACTATCGAAGCGATGATCTTCATCCTTCGTCACCGCCGTTTGGGCTTGTTTTCATTCGCTGGTACTGGCGTGCACTTTGTTTCAATGTGTCCTTAAATGTTCGAGGCCGATGGTGCTGGGGCAAATCGGTAAACGCCTCGTCGGCCTAGTACAAATACGCGAGTTTGGTGATGAAAAGACGCGATTGGTGGAACTCCGGCCTGCTGATCTTTGGCCTTCTGATTGTCGCCGTTCTATTTGCGCAGAGTCGCCTAAATTGTGAAATCCCCGGTTCGTCTTGGGTGCCCTGTATTTGGGGCGTGCCGCTGAAGTCACACCAACGAGCTATGACCGACCCTCGTTTTCCACCGCCGTGGTCCGTCGAGAAAATCCCAGCCGGACTTGTTGTGCGGGACGCTAATGGGCAATCGCTGGCATATGTTTATTACCGAGAGAACGATTCCGATGCTCATATGGCGAAGGTGCTGACGGAGGATGAAGCGCGGACAATCGCCGCCAACATCGCCAAACTACCTAGGCTGCTTGGAGCGGAGGTTAAATAGAAAAGGAGCGCCGACCGTAGCTGACGCGCTTCTTTGACCTCTGCTCAGTAACCGCAAATCCAAATCCAACCAGTGGGTGTGAAACGCCAACAGGAGCCGACGCCATAAGCGTACCAGCGACCGTGCCAGTAGCGGCCATTGCCAGCGTACCAACGACCGTTGTGCCAACGACCATTATGTCCATGCCGATGACCATGTCCGTGACCATGTCCGCGACCATGCCCATGCCGATGACCATGTCCATGACCATGTCTGTGACCATGTCCGCGACCGCCATGCCCGCGACCGCGACCGCCATGTCCGCGACCGCCGCCACCTCTGCCGCCACCTCTGCCGCCGCCTCGTCGCACACGGACAATTTCGCTTTCGGGTTTGACAAGCTCGGGATCCAAGCCGGTGTGCAGCATTGAGACTGCGGCGCGAGCTGGCGCTGACAGCACGGGCAATGCGGCAGCACTCGCGACGGCAATGCCGAGCAGGAAATCTCTGCGCGAGAGTCGCTCTTCGTGGTCGGGATTGGTACCTGGAAGCTTGGTATCAAGCATGGCAGAATTCTAGGAGCTGCCCCTGCCACCAGCAATGATGATGATACCAATATGGTAAAGGGCGCCGACCGAAGCCGACGCCCGGAGCGGCTGCGTCTAGCGGTGCAACGAATGAGTTGAACGGGGGGTGGGGGTACCGGGGGTACACCGTGAAACGGTACCATGACTCTCCCGCAATGCGTGGGGAGGGACCGACACCCTGCGCACGAAGATCAGAAGATATGCGTGCCAGGTGTGCCGATGCTCAGCTGTGCCAAATGAGAGGCAGCGTTTTCGCCGCTCATACCAACTAGCACCATCAGAGCGATGACGAGTGCGGCCACCAGGCCGAATACCAAAGCTCGTGTTGTTTCGCCCTTAACAGCTTCCTCAGTGTCAGTAATCGGTCTGTCAAACAATCCTCTAGGAGCCATGGGAAGACCTCCATTTAGTTCGTGCGCCACATTCCCTGTGAACACACCGTGTTTGGTCGAGTGGAACATGCGCATTGGCCCATATAAATTCGAGAGGGAAAGGGAGGCGCTTTCATAAGCGCCGCATAGTAATTTTTTGATATGACCAAGATCGAATTGGCCCGCGAGATCGCCAAGCGCACCACGGATTGCTTTATCGAGATCGCGCCAAGACGCAGACCACGGGTTGGCGATGCCATGCGCAACCTGCGAGAGGAAGATGCACGCCGCATGTCGGCGGTACTTGAGGCAGAGCTAATGCGGCTTGTTGATGTTTGGTCCAACATCTCCTAGGGGGCGCATCAATGTCCAAGATTGGACTGCTAACAGCGATTTTGATGTGGCACGGGGTTGACCATTGTCAGTTATGAGGCGGGACGGTTTGCAATTGTCGGCAAGGTCGAACGCATCGAAGCCATGATCGATCGTGAGCGCGTGAGTTGGTTTGTGCGCCGTATTGTTCAGCCTCCTGAGCGGCCAGATGATCCCTTGCCTGAGAACATAGTGGGAAGCGCCTAACTCGTCAGCACTCGGCACTGCGCGATTTGTTGCCCCACAGAGAGCTGTTTGCTTCCGATAATAGATCTTATCGGAAGTCCATCGGAGCTGCTTCGTGCGCTTGTGCCTGCGATAGGGGGGTGTATGGACTTACCCGAGATCCGTTGCATCATCCGGGAGTGGGCCGAAGGCACGCCACAAATAGAAGCGGTCCGCATCTTTGGCAGTCGCGCCAAGGAGACCGCACGCCCCGATAGCGACCTCGATCTCGCGATCACTGCCAGCAATGTAAACTACGTCGCCTTGGCAGATCGATGGGAAGCGCATTTGCGTTTGGTAACCGGCTTGTTCGTCAAGCTTCACCATTACAACACCGGCGAACTGGTACGCGCTTACTGCGACGATTTTAGCATCATGATTTTTTCGCGGAGTTGATCACCTGGGTGAGGGGTAGACCATGAATGGGACCGGCCGGGGCAGACCATGAAACGGTGCCATCAGCCCACCCTCATGCGCGGACGTGGCCGTGCCTAGCGTCGGTGCGGAGATCTAGCCACAAGATATAGGTCGTCGCATGGATGCTCAGACACCATGCGAAAAGGCTTTGCTTCCAGTGGGAAATATTTCGAAAGCGAAAGCTATGAGGAAACGATAGCTCGCAAATGCAAGCCGTTGGCAGTGAGGAACATTCCTCAATTGGTCTAGCGGGGCGCTTCAATTGAAAGCTAATTGACAGTGAAATTGTTGGATGCCAATATAGAGCCACGAGATGAAGACGTCGTTGCAATAACCGCAGCGTGATTACTTCCTCGTTACCTTCATCCACCAGACAAGGCATGGGGCTAGAAGCATTCATGCTTCAGCCAACTTCGCAGCGCGAGAGATTCCCGATGGAATGGCTTGAGGGACGCATTACAAAACGCTCTGTAGACGCCGCTGAGGCACCAGAGACCCGGGCTGCGATTACTGAACTAGCCTATAAAGCCGATAAGCTAGACCTTTCCTCGGCGCGCGAGAGAATTCTCGAACTAGCTCTTCAACACCAGCATTCCGGCTCCCACGTCAAGAACCTTGAAGCTGAACTCTCCGTCTCTTATGCGATCAATCGAGGGTTCCGACAGCAACTTGAAGCTGAGATGGAGGCTAATGGAAAAATTAGTGCTGAGCTTAAACATGAGATTGAGGATAATGAAAGGCTCAATGCTGCAAATGAAAAACTCAATGCTGCAGTAAAGTATGAGTGTAAAGATAATGAAAAACTTAATGCTGCGCTGAGGCATGAGATTGAGGAAAATCGAAGGCTCAATGCTGCGAATGAAAAGCTAAATGCTGCGGTAAAGCATGGGTGCAAAGATAATGAAAAACTTAATGCTGGGCTAAGGCATGAGAGGGAGGAGAATGAAAGGCTCAATGCTGCCCTGAAGTTCGTGCTCCTCGAAAACGCCGAATTACTTGAACTAACTCGATCACTAAGAGAGCAGGCAGACGGGTTGGACGGGTTAGGGGCGGTTCTTGAAATTATCGCCGATGAAATCAAACCAAAAACGCGCCGCCGCCGCCTCCTAGCCCCCACCAACACCTGCGGTCCATCGTTACTGCCACGCGGCGCACCGGCGCACCCTTAAAGGCAGACCTACATCGGGGGCTTATCCTTGTCTGAAAGCTCCTTTTTGATCCGCTTCCATGCTCGCGGCCCGAAATGCCAACTACAGTCATTCATGTCGCCACCGAGTTTCTCCGCCCGTTCCAATGAATAGATAGCCGTCCGAAGCGAGAGACCATCGTTCTTGTCGTCGCCGCTATCGGAAATGTAGATCGTGGGCATCAGCCCCTCCGATTGCTTGAGAACGCACCGGAGGCTAGCATATAAACGAAATTAGCAGCGTCAGGGTGACACCACGTCCCTGAGTAGTCTTGAACGGTTTCTACCCCCTGCACGTCCAGCCTCGCGCACCGTCACGGATCGCGGCAAGGTCTTCCAACGACACGCCAGTTTCGCGCACTGATTGACCGGCGATCGCCCCGCATGATCGTTTTCGGATCAGTCCGACTTTGCGGCGATAGGCGCAGCTTGACGGCCAGCGTGGCCATCGTGCGGCAACACTTTTCCAATCGCCCAGGCATCGTGCGTGGGGCCTGATCAAGGGCCGCACCCGCCAGTCAGCAAGCGCGAGCAGTGCCTTCCTGATCCGTCTTCGAGCGCCGGATCCTGACGTGCAGTCCTTCGGCCGGCGTGTCGAGTGGCATCTTCGCGTGAAAATGCGTCGAGGACGACTACATCCAAAGGGTCGGGCGTGCGAAAGCAGCGAACGATTGAGCTCCCGCCCAACGTCATGCGCGTCACCGCCTATGGTCGGGTCCAGATTGGTCGCGGAACTAAAATCGCTGGGCCACGTATCGCCCTTCCCAACAATCCCCATACCATAGAGTTCTGGCAAGCCTACAAGGCTGCAGCAGGCTCAGAGACGCCTTCGGGTCGCACCTTCGACACTGATCACCGCCTACCGGATGTCGCCGGAGTTCCGCCGGCTGGCCCAGGCCACGCAGATCGACTATCAGCGCTACCTCGACATGGTCTCAAGGGCGTGGGGCCAGCTCCTGGTCAACGGCGTCCGGCCGAAGCACGTCATCGCACTCCGCGATACGTTCGCATCGGCGCCGGTGGCCGCCAACCATCTGCTTGGCGTTCTCAAGACGCTGATCAACTGGGGCATCCCACGCGAGTTCTCCGAGACCAACCCCTGCATCTCTGTGCCGAAGCTGGTGATCGATGAAGGCGGAGCTCGTCCATGGCCGGGTTGGGCCTTCGACTTAATCGAGTTCGCACGCCCGCGAGGATCTCGGCCACGCCGTCTGGCTTGCTCGCTACACCGGCCAGCGCCAGGCCGACGTGCTTCGCATGTCGAAGAAAGACATCGACGGCCAGGGCATCAATGTCATCCAGCAGAAGACGGGCAAGAGCCTATGGGTTCCGCTGCACGCCGACTTGGCGAGCGAGATGAGATCCTGGAACGTCACGGCACCCTGGTTCTTCGTGCAGACGCCCAAGGCCGAGCAGTACGACACGCAGCGCTTCCGCGCGGCGTGGACCCGGCTGATGAACGACACGCCTGCAAAGCGCATCCGAGCCGAGGGCTTCACCTTCCACGGCCTCCGCGCATCGAGCTGTGAAAAACTACGCGAAGCAGGTTGCGACGACGCCATGATCGAGTCGGTGACTGGAATGTCGCAGCCAATCGTGCGTCGCTATCTTCGCTTCGCTAACCAGCGGCAGCTTGCCAAGGCGGCCATCCTGCAGCTAGAACGAAGCAAGCTCAAATGACCATCGAGATTGCAAAAATCCGACGACTTTGCAAAAGTGATCTCGTTGATATAGTTGGGAAATACTGGGGGATCGTCTAACGGTAGGACAGCGGACTTCTGACTCCGCCAGTCTTGGTTCGAATCCAAGTCCCCCAGCCAATTGATCGCATTGCACTTTTCCTCGATTTCTACTCAGTACGCGCAAGCCTAGTTGGGAGCTCGTTTGGGAGAGTTTGTTCTCGCTTCGAGCTTCCTGATTGCTTCTTCGGCTAGCGCTGGGTCGCGATGTAAATAATGAGCGTCGAGAATCGACTGCACCGCGCGCATCGTGTGACCGGTGATGCCGACGATTTGAGCCTCGGTGCAGCTTTTGCTGAAATGCCGTACGCGAGATGCGGACCCGGATATCGCGCGCCAATTGATGGTTGCAGCCCGCGCGTTCGCCCAACAACGGCATGCCCGTTACATAATCGTAAGATCTTACAAGCCGATGATTGCAGCAGCCCTCCCGCGGACTATCAGCGTTCGCCTCGCCCAGAGGAGGGACTATTGCTATAAGTTTAAGGCGTCCTTCGAGGGTGAAACCAGCTGGGAAACAGGTCCCTCGGATGGCCATGAGTCATTGAGTGTTGGCGCCTCGTTTGGATGCTTAGGCAAAGCCAGGTCGCCATAGTGCCTACCCTCCAGAACAATATGGAGGCGCAATCAGAGACGTTTGGGGTATTATTTAGCAGAGCGATGGTCAAGGAGCACTCCCTTGGAACACAAAAATACGAGAAGGTCTGGGTCTGATCGCTACGAAATTATCACCGATCACAACAAATTCTTATCCCTCAACTACCACTGGGACAATCGTTATGAGAGATCGACGGAACACGATGTAACACAGAGCTTCGAGTGGTGTCGGCTTAGCCGGGAACTGCCCCAAGGTCGCCGGCTATATTGCTTGGTCGTTTGCCCACCCCCGTGCCGTTACCGGTGATAAGTAACCCTTCTCAATCCGCCGTGGTGTAAACCTTGCCCTTGGCACCGGGTGCCGGTTCATCGAGGAGATCGCTCTATGGCTGAGAAGCAGCACGAAGGCGGGGTTTCCTATCAAATTACCAGCCAGGACTATTTCGATCAGCGCGAGCTGAGGCGTCACGCCGGCGTCGTTTCGCTGTGGGCGCTCGGCGTGGCCGCGGTCATCTCGGGAGATTTCTCCGGTTGGAATTTGGGCTTCGCCGTCGGCGGCTGGGGCGGCATGTTCTTCGGCACCATTATCATCACCATAATGTATCTCGGCCTCACCTATTCCATCGCCGAGATGAGCCCGGCGCTGCCGCATACCGGGGGCGCCTATTCCTTTGCCCGTACCGCCTTCGGGCCTTGGGGCGGCTTCATCACCGGCGTCGCCGAGAACATCGAATACGTGCTGACGCCAGCGGTGATCGTTTACTTCATCGGCACCTATCTCACCGCGATCTTCGAGACGCCCGCCGCGTTCCAGCCCGCCTGGTGGATTGTCGGCTATATCGTCTTTGTCGGGCTCAACATCCGCGGCGTCGAGCTGTCATTCATGGTCACCATCATCATGACCCTGCTCGCTATCGGCATCCTCATCTTCTTTTTCTTCAGCGCCATCCCGTTCTTCGACTTCGGCAAATATGCGTTGAACATCGGCGCCGATCCCACGAGCGGAGCGGCGGTCGAGCTGCCGGGGGGTCACGGACCCTTCCTCCCCTTCGGACTGCACGGCATTCTCGCCGCGATGCCGTTTGCCGTGTGGCTGTTCTTGGCAATCGAGCAGCTTCCGCTCGCGGCGGAAGAATCGGCCGACCCGAAGCGCGACATGCCGAAAGGCATCATGCTCGGCATGTTTACCCTGATCGCGCTCGGCTTCCTGATCCTCCTGTTCAACCCGGCGATCCCGATCGAGCGTCAGGTGACCGACGCCGCCGGGGTGACCACGACCGTCCACGGCGCATTTGCACTTGGCACGTCCGGCGAACCGATCCTCGACGGTTTCCGCGCTATTTTCGCAACCGAGGCGGCGAAGGCATTGGCGCTCGCTGCAGTGACCGGCCTGGTAGCGAGCTTCCACGCCATCATTTTCGGCTACGGGCGGCAGATCTATTCGCTATCGCGGGCAGGCTACTTCCCGCACTTCCTGTCGGTCACCCACGGCGAGCATAAGACACCGAACATCGCGCTCGTTGCCGGCGGCTTGCTCGGCCTCGCCGTAATGCTCGTCGTATGGTTCACCATGGGCGGCCAGGCGGCGGGATCGTTCATCGGCGGCGTGCTGCTCAACATGGCGGTGTTCGGAGCAATGTTCTCCTATTTGCTCCAAGGGCTCACCTTCATTCAGCTCCGCCGCAGCTTCCCCAGCATCGAGCGCCCCTTTCGCAGCCCGGTCGGCGTGGCCGGGGCGGCGCTCACTGTGATCATCGCGCTCGTAACCATCGTCTTCCAGCTTGCCGATCCTTTGTACCGCACCGGCATCATCGGCGTGGCGATCTGGTATGGGCTTGCAATCCTCTATTTCGCGGCCTATGGACGAAAGACGCTTGTCCTCTCGCCCGAGGAAGAATTCGCGGTGAAGCACCGCGAGGGTGCAACCTCGGTGTAGGCGCAGGACCAGGCTTCAGTTGCCGGGCTGTCGACGGACCGGTCCTTCCTTTCGTAACCAAGGCTCTTTTCCCATGTCTGGCATGCTAACCATGGAAGACCTGCAAGATGCCGTGGGCGCCAGTGAGATTGACACGGTCATCGTCTGCTTCCCCGACATGCAGGGTCGGCTCATCGGCAAACGCTTCCAGGCCGAGTATTTCCTCGACGGCGCCCATGAAGAGACGCACGGCTGCGACTACCTGCTCGCCAATGATATCGATATGGAGCCGGTGCCGGGCTACGCGGCCGCCAATTGGGAGAAGGGCTACGGCGACTTCGTTATGAAGCCCGACCTTGCCACGCTTAGGCGCATTCCATGGCTGCCCGCAACGGCGCTCGTCCTGTGCGACGTGGTCGACCATCACCATCACGACCCGATCCCACACAGTCCGCGCGGGATGCTGCGCAATCAAGTCGCGCGGCTCGCCGCCATGGGCATGTCGGCCTACCTTGCCTCCGAGCTCGAGTTCTATCTGTTCGACGAGACCTACGAGTCGGTGGAAGCGAAAGGCTGGCGCGATCTCAAGACCACCGGCACCTACATCCAGGACTATCACGTCTTCCAGACCACCAAGGAGGAAGAGGTGATGCGGGCGATCCGCAAGGGCCTGCAGGCCGCAGGCATTCCGGTGGAGAATTCGAAGGGCGAGTGGGGGCCGGGCCAGGAAGAGATCAACGTCCGTTATGCCGACGCACTCACCATGGCCGACTGGCATGTCATCCTCAAGAACGCCTGCAAGGAAATTGCGCTGTCCTTCGGAAAGGCGATCACCTTCATGTCCAAATGGCGCTATGACCTTGCCGGCTCATCGAGCCACATCCACGCCTCGCTCTGGGATGCCGCCGGCAAGACGCCGTTGTTCCTCGATCCGAAAGGCGAGCACGGTATGTCGCCCTTGATGCGCCACTTCGTGGCGGGGCAGCTTGCTTACGCACGCGAGATCACCTGGTTCCTCGCCCCCTACATAAATTCCTACAAGCGCTTTCAGGCCGGCACCTTCGCGCCGACCAAGGCGATCTGGTCGCTGGACAACCGCACCGCGGGCTTCCGGCTGTGTGGCGCCGAAAGCAAAGCCATTCGCATCGAGTGCCGCATGGGTGGCGCCGATCTCAATCCTTATCTCGCCTTTGCCGCGCTGCTCGCCGCCGGACTCGCCGGCGTCGAGCAGAAGCTTGAGCTGGAGGGCGCTTATGTCGGCGATGCCTATCAGGGCAAGGCGCTGCGCGAGGTGCCGAAGACGCTGCGCGAGGCAACAGATTTGATGGATGGCTCAAAAATGCTGCGCGACGCCTTTGGCGACAACGTCATCGACCACTATCTGCATACCGCAAAATGGGAGCAGTTCGAATATGACCGCCGGATCACCGATTGGGAGCTCAAGCGTGGCTTCGAGCGGTATTGACGCCCGGAAGACCCGATATGCGCCCTACCGTCAACCGAGAACGGCACGAGGAATGATGAGCAACTCCGATAATAGCCCAGGAATGCTTCCACCATCGGGACCGGAGCCGAAGCGTCCCCGACGGCACCCTTTGTTTGGCTGGGCGAGGGCACGATTACGGTCATGCGCGGAACCGATCTGACCGAGCCAGCCGACTCGAATTGGGCCAACATGGCGTCTGGCAATGTCGAGCGGCCGGAAATTAAATGGCGACCTCCACCGCTAAATCCAATTCTCCGTCTCCCTTCCGATCACTCGCATTGAAGCGGATAGTGTAACCATGACTGAAACCGTGAAAATCATCTCCCCGGTCGACGGCTCGGCCTATGCCGAGCGGCCGATCGCCCGTGACGCCGATATCGATGCCTCGGTCAGGGCGGCCCGCGCCGCGCTGCCCGAGTGGCGGAAGGTTCCGGTGGCAGAGCGCGCGCGCTACATGCTCGGCTTCCTCGACGCGCTGCTCGCGATGAACGACGAGATTGCCGTCGAGCTTGCCTGGCAGATGGGAAGGCCGGTCCGCTATGGCGGCGAGAAGGCCGCCGCCGAGGAACGCGTTCGCGCTGTGGCGGCGCTGGCCGAGGAGGCGCTCAAGCCTTACTACCCGCCGGCCAAGAACGGCTTCCGGCGCTATATCGCGCGCGAACCGGTCGGCGTGGTGATAGTCATCGCGCCGTGGAACTATCCCTATCTCACCGCCATCAACACCATCGTGCCAGGCCTCCTCGCCGGCAATGCCATCATCCTCAAGCATGCCGCACAAACTCTGCTCGTCGGTGAGCGCGTCGCCGAGGCGTTCAAGCGGGCCGGTCTGCCCAAGGGTCTGTTCCACAATCTGGTCATGTCGCACGAGCAGACGGAGAAGCTCATCGGATCCGGCCAGATCGACCACATCAATTTCACCGGCTCGGTTGCCGGCGGCCGTGCCATCGAGCGCGCAACTGCCGGCACCTTCGCCTCGATCGGGCTCGAGCTTGGCGGCAAGGATCCAGCCTATGTGCGCGCCGACGCCAAGCTCGACCATGCAATCGAAAATCTGGTCGACGGGGCCTTCTACAATTCCGGCCAATGCTGCTGCGGGGTGGAGCGCATCTATGTCGACGCTGCCGTCTTCGACGATTTCGTCGAGGGCTTCGCCGATCTCACCCGGAAATATGTGGTCGGCAATCCGCTCGATCAGTCGACCACGCTCGGGCCGATGGCGCGTAGTTCCTTCGCCGACACGGTGCGCGGCCAAATCGCGGAAGCCCGTCGCAAAGGCGCGACGGCACTCATCAATATGAAGGTGGACGGCGACCGCCCTGGCTCGCCCTACCTCGCGCCGGAAGTGCTCACCAACGTCAATCACCAGATGGAGGTGATGCGGGAGGAGAGCTTCGGACCGGTAGTCGGTATCATGAAAGTGCACGACGACGACGAGGCCGTGACGCTGATGAACGACAGCCCCTACGGACTGACGGCCTCAATCTGGACGCGCGATACCAATCGTGCCGCCGAGCTCGGGAGCCTGATCGAGACCGGCATGGTCTATATGAACCGCTGCGATTATCTCGACCCGCACCTCACCTGGACCGGCGTCAAGGATACCGGACGCGGTGCGGCGCTGTCGAAATACGGATTCGACGCCCTGACCCAGCCCAAGAGCTTTCACCTCCGCGACGTCTGACGACCCCTCCCGATCGGAAACAGGACATGAGCGTACCCACCGCCAACTGGAGCTATCCCACCGCCATTCGCTTGGGCGCCGGGCGCATCAAGGAGCTTGCCGATGCCTGCCGGGCCGCGGGAATTACCCGCCCGCTCCTCGTCACCGATGCTGGCCTTGCGAAACTCCCCATCACAACGAGAGCAATGACCCTCTTGAAGGAAGCAGGGCTTCCCGTGGCGCTGTTCGCCGACGTGCAGTCGAACCCGGTTGAGTCGAATGTCGAATCCGGGATCGCCGCCTACCGCGCCGGCAAGCATGACGGCATCGTCGCTTTTGGCGGCGGCTCAGGTCTCGATACTGGAAAGGTCATCGCCTTCATGGCGGGGCAGACCCGGCCGCTGTGGGATTTCGAGGATATCGGCGACTGGTGGACACGCGCCGATCCGGACAAGATCGCGCCGATTATCGCCGTCCCAACAACGGCAGGGACAGGATCGGAAGTTGGGCGCGCCGGGGTTATCACCCAGGAGTCAACGCACACCAAGAAAGTCATCTTCCATCCCAAGATGATGCCGCGTGTGGTGATCTGCGATCCGGAGGTGACAGCCGGCATGCCGCCCTCCATCACCGCCGGCACCGGCATGGACGCGCTCGCCCACTGCCTCGAGGCCTATTGCGCGCCGAGCTACCATCCGATGGCCGAAGGCATCGCGGTTGAGGGCATGCGGCTCATCTTCACCAACCTACCAAAGGCGGTTGCCAACGGCAACGACCTCGAGGCCCGCGCGCACATGATGAGCGCGGCAGCGATGGGGGCAACGGCGTTTCAGAAGGGACTCGGCGCGATCCACGCGCTCTCTCATCCGGTCGGCGCGCTCTACAACACCCATCACGGCACCACCAACGGCGTGTTCATGCCCTATGTGCTCGTGTTCAACCGCAAGGCGATCGAGGCGAAGATCAATCGCCTCGCCGGCTTTCTCGGCATCGCTGGCGGGTTCGACGGGTTCCTCAATGCAGTCCTCGACTTGCGCAAGACAACCGGCGTCCCGCACGACCTCGGCGACCTTGGCGTGGACGGTAGCCGCGTTGAGACGATCGTTGAAATGTCGCTGGAAGATCCGACCGCCGGTGGCAACCCGTTTCCGCTGACCAAGGAGGGCAGCCGCAAGCTGTTCGAGGCGGCGCTCAAAGGCGACGTCGCTGCGGCGGCTGCTTGAAGTCGCAATAGGCCGCATACGGAGTTTGCCACCCCGCCGAGAGAGCGATACTTTGGCGCCCAGGTCGACCCACGCCGGCACGCCGATCCTCTGACCCCTTAGCAGGGCTCCAATGGGTGTCCTGAAGTTCATCTGCCCCGCTACGGGAGAAGAGGTTTCAACCGGAGTCGGCGTCGAAGCCGAGAGCTTCGAGCGTCTTCCCTCCTCGGTTCCGCTGGATTGCCCGCATTGCCAAGGGCCGCATGCCTTGGGCAACGTGAAGGCTTGGGTCGAAGGCGAAGAGGACGCCGACTAACCCCTCGTACCCAGGCCCATCGGCCGGTTTGACAAAGCCCGCATGGCATGAAACAGGCTTTGACCGTTTCCGCGGGTGCGCACCGCGCGTTCGCTCAAAGAGGTCGGCCTATGTTGCTGAACACGCGTCGCCGGATGCTTGGCCTGCTTGCCGCTGCGATCGGGACCTCGCGCCTCGTTCCGCTCGTCCCGCACGCGCTTGCCGCCAAAATACCGGAATGCTTTCAGCTGCAGCCATTCGGCGACTGGAAAGGCGTGGCGACCAACACGCAAGCCGGCGCCCGCATCGGCCAGGTCACCTTCGCTGAGTCCGACACCTGCGATCTCCGCGCCGATATTCAGGTGGCGGCGAGCTACGATACCAAGCTCGTGCTCTTCGGCGATCCGGAAGGCACGCCGCTGCCGAAGGACTTTCTCATCAAGCCCGATAATCGCATCATCGCGAAGACCGAGGACGGCACCACTGTAGTCGACGAGCCGCTCTGCGGAGTGTGCACCGACATTCGCGACGACAAGGTGAGCATCATCCTACCGCTCTCCACCGGTGCGCTGTTCCGCTCGGCCAAGTCGGTCGAGATGGTGGTGAAGCTTGGCGACGCCAAGCAATGCAGCTTCAAATTGAACTGCGAAGATTTGCGCAAGGCTCTCGACTGGGCGGTGCAGCGCAAAGACTCCTTGGCGCAAGATCTGGACGACAAGAAGTGCACGGCGCCGAGCCAAGGGTGCTTCCTCACCACCGCCTGTTGCGAGGTCCTTGGCCTCGACGACGATTGCTTCGAGCTCCGCACGCTCCGGCACTATCGCGACCAGGTGCTTCCCGCGCTCCCCGGCGGCAGCGACGCCATCGCCACCTACTATCGGTTGGCGCCGTCGATCTTGAAGCGGCTGCCGCAGAACGAACGCGCCCTGCGGCTCTTGTCGATCTATGCGCGGTTCATCCTGCCAAGCGCCGTTGCGGCGCGGCTTGGTTGGAATCGTATCGCTCATCGCCTCTATGCACACATGATGGGCGAGCTCGCGCGCGACTTCGCGCCTGACGAGCCCCTTCTTTCCCTGCTCGCCGACCGATAGTCCCTCCTTTTCGCCTTTCGTTCGCACTGTCGCCCGGGGGACACGTGTCAAGCTCAAAGCCTCGGCTTCGCCGCAATCAGGCCGAAGTGGCGCCCCACTCGCGGACTACGCTCATATTCAACAAAAAGTGAATGTTTTGCCCCGAACGGGGTTCTCGCAAGACACGAGAAGGATGCCGACAGGAGTTTGGCTGCCGGCCTTCGGGATGCAGGGGGGGTGTCGATTTCATGCGTTGCCCGTCCACATCCTCGACGGTTGAGGCGCTCGGGGCTTTGCCAGCTCTTCCTGCCGCAAAGAGGGACGGGGTTTATGGCGTCGCGTCGACTGCCATTGGTGTTTATCGCCCTTATTGGTGTGGTCGCGTCCGGCTACTCGACCGTGGGCACCCGCAAGGACCTAGATCCCAAGTCGAATACAGATTGGCTCGGTGTGATCGCAGGCGACGACGCCGGATCGGAAACCGAGCTAGCGGCGGAAATGGCTAAGCTCTTCGCCTCACAAGCCCCCCTCCGCGTCGCCCCAGTGCCTGGCGATAGCGGCCTTCAGAATATTTCGCGACTCTTGAATGATCCTCACATCGATGCGGGCTTCGTCTCGACCGACGTGCTCGCCGAGGCCAAGGCGCAAGGCGCCGTGCCCAACCTCGTCGACAGACTCCAGGTGGTCGCACGGTTTTGCCCGCAAGAGGTGCATGTGCTGGCGCGAGACGATATCAAGAGCCTCACCGATCTCGCCGGCAAGAAGGTGAATTTCGGTCCTGCTGGCGGCAGCTCGGCGGTGACCACGACAATTCTGTTCAAGGCCCTCAAGATCGGCATTGAGCCCGTCGCGCTCGATAGCCGCGCCGCCATCATTGAGCTGACACAAGGCGCGATCGCCGCCGACGTCATTGTCGGCGCCAAGCCCGTGCCCGTCATCGCCGATATTCCCTCAGGCAAGGGACTGCATCTCTTGCCGATCGATTTTGGCGGGAACCTCGAAGATGCCTATCTGCCGACCGGGTTCGATCACGACGACTATCCGAACCTGATCGAAACGGAGACCGAGATCCCGTCAGTGGCAACCGGCCTCGTGCTGGTCACAGCTGCGGACAAAGACGATGACGGCCACGCCGACCGCGTGGCGCGCCTGGTCGACACGCTGTTCTCGCGCTTCGGCGAGCTCAAGCAGAACGGCCAGCATCCCAAATGGCGCGAGATCAATCTCGCGGCGAGCCTCCCCGGATGGACCCGGAACCCGGCCGCCACAGCATGGCTTGCACAGCATTCGGCCGGAAGCGCGCCGAAGGGCCCACAGGCAAAGATCGAAGCTGGCGTAGTTCAGTCAGGTCTGCCCGCGGGTCAAGATCAGAGGGAAGCGTTATTCAAGCAGTTCATCGAGTGGCAGCGCGCTAGGGGGCACTAGCGCGCTGCTATTTTTTTGAGGGAGGGGAAAACGGGGCGCGTGAGCCGAACGGCCAAGCCGCTCGGTCAGTAACATGGAGTACGACCATGATCGGTTCCGCCACGCCCTGCACGGCAGAGCCTGGTTTGCGATCGTTGCGTCAACCGCATACTCGCTCTCAATTCGAGACGATGAGTCCAGGATCGATTCCCGGAGTGCGTTGGGATGCAATTCACCCCACCGCATTTCCGCAGATCGAGTCGCAATTCCCGAAGCGCGTCGCCATGACGCTGCCCCGCTCGCTGGCGGCGCGGCTCAGGACCTTGGCCCCGGACGACGAGGAGCTCGGAGTCTTTCTCGAGGACCTTGCGCTCGCCGTGCGTGCCGAAATCGGCAGCGGCTACGACTTGAGCGACTCGGAGGCTTTTGCCGCGGGCTTGCCGCTGGAGCCAAAGGCCGCCCCGCAAGCGCATATGCAAACCCTCGTCCACGACTTCCGCCGGCGCCAGCGCCAAGCAAGCCTGCTCGTGGCGGGATGCGTCGCCGCCTCCTTCGTGCTGACCGTTATTGGCATTGCGGCCCTCGCAAGGTTCGCCAAGCCTGCCCCGGCCGACGCCGAGCCCATAACCAAGGCTGCGAGCTCCGTCGATTGGCGGCAGCCGCAAGAGGCTGCGGTGCCGAAGCTCATCCTCGCCAAGGCTGCGTCTTTCACCGAGCCGACGCCGGTTGCCGAGCATGAACCGAGCCCTTCGCCTGAACCGGCCGCTGCGGTCCTCTCGGCGGCCAGCACCACGCCGCAGCTGGCCGTCCTATACCAAGGCCAGACCTTGGAGCTTGCACCGCTGCTTTCGCAACGGCAGGCGCGCTACGTCCTCGTCCGCGGACTTCCGAACGAGGCCTCGCTTTCCGCCGGTCAGCGCAACCCGAGCGGTGCTTGGCTCGTGAAGGACAAGGACATGGACCGTCTGACCCTGTCGATCGGCAATGCGCCGGGCGGCGATTATCCCATCGAGGTTTACGCGTTAGGCGCCAGTAGCGCCCTCCAGGCCCGGCGGCGCTTCATGTTTCGCGTAGAGGCGTCTGTCGGGCCTACCTTGGCGTCCGCCTCCGGCGCCTCGGGAACACTGCTCAACACCGCGCTGGTGACCGCACCGGAGCAACAGCCCGTCGCGGTGCAGCCTTCTCCCCTCATGGCGCGAGCCATGCGCCTGCTTGGCGAAGGCGACATCGCCGGGGCGCGGCTCCTGCTCATGCATCTTGCCGAGCATGGCGAAAGTGACGCGGCCTATCAGCTCGCGCGCACTTTCGACGCTGAGTATTTGACGGAGATCGGCGCGCTGGGCGTGGGCCCGGACAAGACGCGCGCCGTGGGTTGGTACGAACGGGCCTCGGAGACCGGCAGTGCAAAGGCCGCCGAGCGCCTGAAGATCCTCGCTAGTCTCTCGGACTAGCTTGAGGTGGGCCGCAGCCGCTAGCCGAGGGACCAAATCGGGGGGATCGGCGGCTGCGGCCCAACTTCTCTAGATGACGTGACGCCGTCTGAGCTCGGCAAGCAGGGTCTCGGTGAGCGCATCCACGGCTGTCTTGCTCGTATTGAGTGTCAGCTCCGGGCGCTCCGGCACTTCGTAATCTGAATCGATGCCGGTGAAATGGCTGATCAGGCCTGCGCGCGCCCTGCGGTAAAGCCCCTTCGGATCGCGCGCCTCGCAGACGTCGAGCGGCGTATCGACATAGACCTCGACGAACTCGCCTTTCTGGAACAGCTCCCGCGCCATGCGCCGCTCCGAGCGGAAGGGCGAGATGAACGACACCATGACGATCAGGCCGGCTTCCACGAACAGCTTCGCCGTCTCGGCCACGCGGCGGATGTTCTCCACCCGGTCGGCATCGGTGAAGCCGAGATCCTTGTTGAGACCGTGGCGAATATTGTCGCCGTCGAGCACATAGGTGTGTCGGCCAAGCGCGTGGAGCCTCTTCTCTAGCATATTGGCGATGGCCGACTTGCCGGAGCCAGACAGCCCGGTGAACCAGAGCACGCAAGGCTGCTGGCCTTTCAGCCGCGAACGCGCGTCCTTGTCGATGGAGAGCGCCTGCCATTGGATGTTGGTCGCGCGCCTCAGGCCAAACTCGATCATGCCGGCGGCGACCGTGTTGTTCGTAAAGCGGTCGATCAGGATGAAGCTCCCGGTCCCGGCATTCTCGGCGTAAGGGTCGAACACCAACGCCTTGCCGGTGCTCAAGTTGCAGAGCCCGACTTCGTTCAGCTCGAGCGTCTTGCCGGCCACATGGTCGAGATTGTCGACGTTGAGCTTGTATTTCAGGCTCGAGATGGTGGCCGTGGTGGTCTGGCAGCCGCATTTGATCGCGTAGGTGCGGCCGGGCAGCATCGGCTCCTCGTCGAACCAGACGACGCGGGCCGCGATCTGATCGGCTATCGCCGGCGCTCCCTCGGCGCCGGAGATGATGTCGCCACGACTGGCGTCGACTTCCTCGGCAAAGGTGAGCGTCACCGCCTCGCCGCGGTGGGCAATGTTAAGGTCGCCGTCGGCGGTGACGATGCGTGCGACATGCACGCGCTTGCCGGACGGCTGGATGACCACCTCGTCGCCTGGCTTGACCTTACCGCTCGCCACCATGCCGGCGTAGCCGCGAAAATCGAGATGCGGCCGGTTCACCCATTGCACTGGGAAGCGGAACGGCTCTTCTTTCTCTTCCCGCGACACATCCACCGTCTCGAGGTGCCCGAGCAGCGTGGGGCCGCGATACCAGTGCATATGAGGGCTCGGGGTGAGGATATTGTCGCCCTTGAGCGCCGACACCGGGATGTAGGTGACAAGCTCGAAGCCAAGCGGCGCGGCGAAGCTCTTGAAGTCCTCGGCAATCGCGTCGAAGCGTACCTGATCGAAATCGACGAGGTCCATCTTGTTGACGGCGAGCGCAAGCTTGCGAATGCCGAGCAGTGAAACGATGCAGGTGTGCCGTTTTGTCTGGGTGAGCACGCCAGCGCGCGCATCCAGCAGCAGCACGGCGAAATCGCAGTTCGACGCCCCGGTCGCCATGTTGCGCGTGTACTGCACATGGCCCGGCGTATCGGCGACAATGAATTTGCGGCGCGGCGTGGAGAAATAGCGGTAGGCGACGTCGATAGTGATCTTCTGCTCGCGCTCGGCCTGCAAACCGTCGACCAGCAGCGCAAGGTCGAGGCTCGTTGCCGCCGGCACGCTTGGAGTCGCGTTCGGCGCTTTTGAGCTGATCCTCGTAGATCTGGGCCGAGTCGTAGAGCAGACGCCCGATCAGCGTGCTCTTGCCGTCATCGACGCTGCCGCAGGTGAGGAAGCGGAGCAAGCCGCGATTCTCCTCGGCAACAAGACGCGCCTTGAGTCGTGCTTCGACGTTGTCGCACTCGCTGTCGACGACACTCAATCGCGGCATCAGAAATACCCTTCCTGCTTCTTCTTCTCCATCGACCTAGCCTGATCGTGGTCGATGACGCGGCCCTGGCGCTCCGATGAGCGTGCAGCGACCAGCTCTTCGATAATCTCCGGCACCGTCTTGGCATTAGACTCGATGGCGCCGGACAGCGGATAGCAGCCAAGCGTGCGAAAGCGCACGCGCCGCATCTTTGGCTTCTCCCCAGCATCCATCGGCAGGCGGTCGTCGTCGACCATGATCAGCATGCCGCCACGCTCGACCACCGGCCGCTCAGCGGCGAAATAGAGCGGCACCACCGGAATGTCCTCGAGATAGATGTAGGTCCACACGTCCAGCTCGGTCCAATTCGACAGCGGAAACACCCGCATGCTCTCGCCGGGCTTCACTTGCGTGTTGGCAAGATGCCATAGCTCCGGGCGCTGCCGCTTCGGGTCCCAATTGTGGGCGGCGTTGCGGAAGGAGAACACCCGCTCCTTGGCGCGCGACTTCTCCTCGTCGCGCCGTGCGCCGCCGAAGGCCGCGTCGAATTGGTGCACATCAAGCGCCTGCTTCAGGCTTTGCGTCTTCATGATGTCGGTGTAGAGCGCGCTGCCATGCGTGATGGGCGAGATGCCGTCGCGTACGCCCTGCTCGTTCTTATGCACCATGAGATCGATGCCGAGCCGCCGCGCCTCTCGGTCGCGGAAGGCGATCATCTCGCGAAACTTCCAGGTGGTGTCGACATGCAGGAGCGGGAACGGCGGCTTCGCCGGATAGAACGCCTTCATGGCGAGATGCACCATGACCGAGGAGTCCTTGCCGATCGAATAGAGCATGACGGGATGGTGAAACTCCGCCGCGACCTCGCGCATGACCTGGATGCTTTCCGCCTCGAGCTGGCGCAGATAGGTTGAAAGTCTATGCTTCATGCGCGTGGCGCCCCTGCCGTTCCTGCGGCCTTGGCCTTAGCATCTTAGGCGGAGCAGGACAAATTTTGCGGCCCGCCGGTAGATAGAGCCTGAACTTTGCGCAAATCGGGTCAAAATGCTAAGCCACTCGCTCGATTTGAGGGACGAGATCGACCTATGAACGACCAGTTCAACACGAGAGCGGGCGCTGCGGCAGCCAAGGTCAAGCCGGCTGAGCTTGATAATGTGCGCGTCGGCATCATCGGACTTGGATATGTCGGGCTGCCGCTCGCCGTCTACATGGCGCGCCACTTTCCCGTCACTGGTTTCGATGTTAACAGGCGCCGGGTTTTAGAGCTGGTAAAAGGCGGCGACCGCACCGGCGAGGTGACCGACGAGGAATTCGCAGCGGCCCGCACCATCTCCTTTACCACCGACACCGAGGCGCTGCGCGACTGCAATTTCTACATCGTCACCGTGCCGACGCCTATCGATGAGGCAAAGCGCCCAGACCTAACCGCGCTGATACGGGCAAGCGAGACGGTCGGTCGCGTGCTCTCTCCGGGCGACGTGGTGGTCTACGAGTTCGACGGTTTATCCCGGCGCCACGGAAGAGGTCTGCGTGCCAATCCTGGCGAAGGCGTCGGGCCTTACCTTCAATCGCGATTTCTTCGCCGGCTATTCGCCGGAGCGCATCAATCCCGGGGATCTACAGCACCGGCTGCCGAGCGTCGTCAAGGTCACCTCAGGCTCGACACCGGAAGCCGCAAATCTTGTGGACAAGGTCTATGGCAGCGTCGTGACCGCCGGTACCCACAAGGTCAGCTCGATCAGGGTCGCCGAAGCCGCCAAGGTCATCGAGAACATTCAGCGCGATGTGAATATCGCGCTCGTCAACGAGCTTGCCATGCTGTTCAAGGACCTCGGGCTCGACACACGTGAGGTGCTTGGAGCAGCCGGCACCAAATGGAATTTCCACGCTTATCGGCCAGGCCTGGTCGGCGGCCACTGCATCGGCGTCGACCCCTATTATTTGACCCACAAGGCGCAGTCGATCGGCTTTCACCCGGAGATGATCTTGGCCGGTCGCCGCATCAATGACGGCATGGCCGGCTTCGTCGCCCGCGATATCGTCAAGGCGATGCTTCACCGCAAACTGAAGATGGACGACGCCAAGGTGCTAGTCATGGGTTTCACCTTCAAGGAGAACATCCCGGACACTCGCAACACCAAGATCGCCGACCTCGTGCGCGAGCTCGGCAGCTTCCTGAACGTGGTGGTGTACGATCCGGTCGCCGAGCGCGACGAAGCGATGCACGAATACGGTCTCCACATCGTCGACAAATTACCGGATGAGCGCTTCCAAGCGGTGGTGCTCGCGGTGAAGCATCGCGAGATCGTGGCGCTCGGCCGCGAGCGTCTGGGGCGGCTGCTTGCCCCCGATGGGCTCATTTACGACATCACCGGCATGCTGGCTCCCGGCGAAAGCGACGCGCACATCTAGTGTGGAAAGGCCGGGGGCTCGATGGCGGCGGGCTCCGATGCGCCCTTGCCGTTCTGCCCCTTGGCGATCAGCTCCATCTTTCGCTCGACCTGGAAATAGCGATAGGCGCTGACCGGGATCATCGCGAGATAAAGGACCGAGCCCACGGCGAGCGTCAGCGATGGGTAGGTCAACAGGCAGCCAATGAACAGCGCCGCAATCACGAACACCGGCAGCACATACTCGCGCTCGATCTTCTGGCCGATCATCTTGCCGGAGAAGGTGGGCACACGGCTCACCATGAGAAGGGCGATGGCAAGCGTGTAGATGAGCACGAGCGGCGTCAGTGTCGGCAGATGCAAGCCGAGGTCCTGGGCGTAGATCGGCAGCAGCAGGGTGATGGCGCCGGCCGGGGCAGGCACGCCAACGAAATAGCTACCCTTCCAAGCTGGTAGGTCTGTCCGCTCCAGCGCCACATTGAAGCGTGCAAGCCGGAGCGCGGCGCACACCGCATAGATCAGCACCACGATCCACCCCATGCTGCGGAGATCGTCGAGCGCCCAGTTGAAGATGATGATGGCGGGCGCCACGCCGAAATTGACGAAGTCGGCGAGCGAATCGAGCTCGGCGCCGAAGCGCGACTGCGCCTTCAGCAGCCGCGCGACGCGCCCGTCGATGCCGTCGAGAAAGGCAGCGAACACGAGCGCCGCCACGGCCAAGTCCCAGCGATGCTCGATGGCCATGCGGATCGCGGTCAAGCCGGCGCAGAGCCCAAGCAGGGTAAAGATGTTTGGAATGAGCACGCGGGTCGGCACTTGGCCGCGGGCGAACATGCGGGCTCGCGGCTTGCGGTCGTCTTTCTCAGGATCGAAGGGAGGGAACATGGGACGACTCCACTGTCCTAAGGCCCATCGGCGCGCATGCGGGCACCCGGAAGCTCGGCCAAGACCGTCTCGCCGCCAATCGCCGTCTGACCGGTCGCCACGAGAACTTCAGCGTTCGCCGGCAAATACACATCGACCCGACTGCCGAAGCGGATGAGCCCGATGCGCTCGCCTGCCGCAACGCTAGTCCCTTCGCCTACAAATGTCACGATCCGCCGCGCGATGAGGCCCGCGATCAGCACGACGCCGATCTTCTCGCCCCCAGGCGTTTCGATCACCATCGCGCGGCGCTCATTCTCCTCGCTCGCTTTGTCGAGCTCGGCATTGAGGAACTTTCCCGGCACATAGGCACTGTGCACTACGCGGCCCGCCACCGGCGCCCGCACCACATGCACGTCGAGCACCGATAGAAACACCGAGACGCGGGTGAGCAGCACCTCGCCGAGCGCAAGCTCCTTCGGCGGCGCCACCGTACCGACGGTCACGATCTTGCCGTCGCCGGAGCTCACCGCGAGACCAGAGCGCGCCGGCGTCACCCGCTCAGGATCACGGTAGAAATAGGCGCAGGCCAATGTGACGATGATCCCGAGCCAGCCGAGCGGCCGCGCGAGGATGAACAGGATGAGTGCCGCCACGGCGAAGCCGAGAATGAACTTATGACCTTCGCGGTGAATGGGCACGAAGGCGCTGGTGATGCTGTCGAGAATGGAGTGGCGATCGCTCATAATGGTGTCAGATCAAATCTCAATTGCCGGCAAGGGCCTCATCCTCGAGCCGCTCGGCGGCTCTCGAAGGAGGATCGAGCTCGTTGTCGATCACCTGGGCCAGGCGCTCGCGCGCTTGATCGGCCTCGCGCTGGCGCGTCCAGAGGCTTGCGTAAATGCCGCCGCGGGCGAGAAGCTCCTGGTGCGTGCCCTGCTCGACAATCTCACCATGGTCGAGCACGATGATGTTGTCGGCGTGGACCACGGTGGAGAGACGATGGGCGATGACGAGCGACGTGCGCTCGCGCGCGACCCGCTCCAGCGCGTCCTGGATCTCCTTCTCAGTGTGGCTGTCGAGCGCCGAGGTCGCCTCGTCGAGCATGAGGATGGGCGGAGATTTGAGGATGGTGCGGGCGATGGCCACGCGTTGCTTCTCGCCGCCAGAGAGCTTCAATCCCCGCTCGCCCACGAGCGAGTTGTAGCCTTGCGGCAGCGTCATGATGAAGTCGTGGACCTGGGCAAGTTTCGCCGCCTCGCGCACCTCGCGGTCGCTGGCCTCTGGGCGCCCATAGCGGATGTTGTAGAAAATGGTGTCGTTGAACAGCACGGTGTCCTGGGGGACCATGCCGATGGCGGCGCGGAGCGAGCTTTGCGTCACGTCGCTGATATTCTGCCCGTCAATTAGGACGCGACCGCCGCTCACCTCGTAGAAGCGAAACAGGATGCGCGAGATCGTCGACTTGCCGGCGCCAGAGGGACCGACAATGGCCACCATCCTCCCCGCCGGCACCTCGAAGCTGACGTGCTTCAGGATCTGCCGTTCCGGATCGTAGGCGAAGGACACGTTTTCGAATTTGATCTCGCCCTTGGTGACGCGCAGCGGCTTGGCGCCAAGTCTATCGACGATTTCGGGCGGCTCGTGCAGCAGCGCGAACATCGTCTCGATGTCGATGAGGCCCTGCTTGATCTCGCGATACACCATGCCCATGAAATTGAGCGGCAGATAGAGCTGCATGAGGATGGCGTTGATCATTACAAATCCGCCGATCGTGAGCGCGCCGGACGCCACGTCGCGCGCCGCGAGCAGCATGCAGACGACGGTGCCTACGGTGAAGATGACCGCCTGCCCGGTATTGAGCACGCCAAGCGAGGTGTAGGTTCGGATCGCCGCCTGCTCGTAACGCGCCATGGAGGAATCGAAGCGGCGGCCCTCGTGCGCCTCGTTTCCGAAATATTTCACCGTCTCGTAGTTCAGCAGGCTGTCGACGGCCTTGGCGTGGGCCTCGGTGTCGGAATCGTTCATGTCGCGGCGGATGGCGATGCGCCGCTCGCTCGCCCAGAAGGTGAAGGCGACATAGAGGCCGACCGTCGCCAGCACGACCAGCACGTAGATCCAGCCAAAGTAATAGGCGACGAGGCCGGAGATCATCAGGAGCTCGACCGCCGTCGGAATGGAATTGAGCACCGCCATGCGCACGATAGTGTCGACGCCGGTCACGCCGCGCTCGATCACCCTGTTCAGTCCTCCGGTGCGGCGCTCGAGATGAAAGCGCAAGGAGAGCGCGTGCAGATGACTGAAGGTGCGATTGGCAAGCTCGCGCACCGCGTGCTGGGCGACCACGGTGAACCAGACATCGCGGAACTGGGCAAACAGCACCATTAGCACCCGGCCGACGCCATAGGCGACGATGAGGAGGACGGGGCTCGCGGCAAGGCCGACCGCGGTGATCTGTTTGCCCGTCGCCTCATCGGTGAGAAGGTCGACAATTGCCTTGTAGGCAATCGGCACCATAAGCGTGATGGCCTTGGCGATAATAAGCGCCACCAGGGCCATAACCACGCGCATGCGGAGATGGGGACGGCCTGCCGGCCAGATATAGGGGGCAAGCTCGCGCAAGACCGTGAGGTGCCCGGTCCGCGCGGCCATCAGCGCGTCGCTCCTTGTTTGCGGCAGGTCTTGCATGAAGTCCGTTTGATCCTTGGCGTGTCCACACGGCAAAAAGGGGCAGTGTGGAAGCACTACCCCTAGCCCCCAAGCATATAGTACCGGGACGGGGCTGCCTCAAGCACGCTGCCTGGATTGGCGCATTGGCGCGAGCCTATTTCCCCAAACGGAGATTATTTACCCGAAGGAATGTGGAATTTCTGCTTCGGGTAGATCCAGTGCGGATTTTTGATGTCGCGTTTGTTGTCGCGCACGATCGCCCGATAATGCCAGCCTCCGCCGTAATAGGATTCAGCGATTTCCCACAGCGTGTCGCCACGGCGCACCGTGTAGACGCGCGGCCTGTGCCGCTTATGATGCACCTGTTTCTCGCCGGTTACCGCGGGCTTAGCCGCCTCGGCGGCGGCGACCTGCGATTCAGTCTGCGCCGGTGGCGCGGCCTCCGGTGCAGGCGCAGCCTGCGTTGCAACCTGCTCCTTGGGCGGCTCCTTCGGCTTCTCCATGCGCACGAGGCCGACAGACGCGCGGCCGACGACCACTCCGCCCTCCACCCGGTCGGCGCGGAACCTATGCTCGCCGGTCTCGAGTTTCTTCTCAGCTTCGAACCCCCACGTGCCGTCATCCCCGACGACCACTTCGCCGAGCGGCGTCTCGTCGAAGAAGAGGAGAACGTGCGCGCCGGGCTCTCCGGTGCCGGCGAGCGCAACCTTCCCCGTTTCCGCACCGGTATCCTGGTCCTGGTAGTCCACGCTCTTGAACACGACGGCAGGCTTCGGCGGTGCGGGCGGTGGTGGCGCTTCGGGCTGAGCCGGTTCGACCTGTGGCGCAGCCGGTTGCTGCTCTGAGACTTCGGGCTGGGCTGGCTCCGCCGGAGCGGGTTCCCCCTTGGCGATGTCCGACGTCGCCTCTTCCGGGGAAATAACCGGCTGAGGCTGCGCGGACAGGGACGGCGGCTCGGTGTTGACGGCGGACGTGGACGGCTCAGACGAAGCAGCCTCGGCCTCCGGTGCGCCATCCGGATAGACCTTCTCCGGTTGGGCGGAGGGCTGCCCCTCTGCCGTAACCGCGGGCTCCGCTGGCGCCGCTTCAGGCGCGGGCGCGGATTCAGGAGCGGGCCCCGACTCTGGCGCGGGCAGGGCTGCCTGTTGCTTGGCGGCTTCCGGCTCGCGCCCTACGCGGACCGAGGCGCGTCCGGCGACCATGCCAGTCTTGTCGTCGTAGGTGTCGGCTCTGACGGTGTGCTCGCCCTCCCCGAGCTTCTTATCGATCTCGATCGCCCAGGTGCCGTCGCCGCCGATGGTCACTTGGCCGAGCGGCTGCTCGTCGAAGAAGAGAAAAACCTTGATATTCGGATTGCCGACGCCGGAAATAGAGATCTTTCCGCTGTCCGCGCCGGCGTCCTGATAGTCGAGCTTGCCAATTTTGACCGGCGGCTTCGCCCGTTCGGGAGGTGGAGCGCTCTCGTCGGGAACGACCGGCTCTGGCTGCCCCTCGACCGCCCTTGGCTCCTCAGACTTGGGCGCTTCTGGCGCGGCTTCGGCGGCCTTAGGCTGTTCCGGGGCGGCGGGGGCGGTTTCCTGCTTCGGCGGCTCAGCCGGCGAGGGCTCCTTCTGCGCGACGGCAATTTGCACCGGCGCCTGCGCGGTCAGCGCTTGCATGCCGTCGGGCGACGTGGCCCGAAGCGCGAGCGTGTGGTCGCCGGAGGCAAGCGGCTTGTCGAGCACGACGCTCCAGGCGCCCTCATCGTCGGCCTTGGTCTCGGCGATCTTGCTTCCCCCGCTCTCGATACCGATCGTCCAGCCTGGCTCGGCGCGGCCGGCCATGACGCCTTCGCCGGTAGGCTCGATGCGGACGATGTCGAAGCTCGGCACGGCGATAGGCTTCGCGGGCGCTGATTCCGCTGGCTTTGACTCGGGAGGCTTGGACTCTGCCGGCTTTTGCGGCTCGGGCGCCGGCTTCTCACCGGTCGCCACCTTGTCCTCGACCCGAGGCGTGTGGCCGTGATGCCGGTAGAGATAAATACCTGCCGCAGCGAGGGCGACGACGCCGATCACTGCTACCAACGCTACAAACCTGCTGCCCATATGCGTTTGATCCCTTGGCGAAACGCGCCCCTGTTGTCGTTATTCCCTAGCGAGGACCGAGGGCCAAGTCCTCCGAGCAACGCTCATGCCGCACCCTAACGCTCCAATCAAGAAGCTGCCACTGCGAAGGGTGTAGGCTTCCTTGACGTTTCAAATCGGCCAATGGCACATGGGTTCCATGCAAAAAGCGGGTAACCTTCGGAATATCTGCGTCTATTGCGGCTCGGGCCCCGGCCACAACCCCGCCTTTGTGCAAGCCGCGCGCGACTTTGGCCGCATCTTGGCGGCCGAGGAGATCGGTCTTGTCTATGGCGGCGGCAGCCTCGGCCTCATGGGAGAGACCGCCAGGTCCGTGATCCGCCATGGCGGCCGCGTGACCGGAATCATCCCAGCCTTCTTGAGCGCGCGCGAGCACATGCTGCTCGAGGCGCACGAACTCGTCGTGGTCGACAACATGCATCAGCGAAAGCACCTGATGTTCGTAAAGTCGGATGCCTTCGTGGCGCTGCCTGGCGGGCTTGGCACGCTCGAGGAGTTCGTCGAGCAGCTCACTTGGTCGCAGCTCGAGCAGCATCAGAAACCCATCGTGCTCGCCAATATCGACGGCTTCTGGGACCCGCTGCTGTCGCTGTTCGTGCGCATGCAACAAGAGGACTTCATCCGACACGGGCTCGAGCTTCATCTCGAAGTTGTCGATCGGGTGGACGCGATCATTCCCGCCATCACCCGCGCCCTTGTTCCGCGCGGCGAAGAGGCTGAGGCGGAGGCCGAAGCCAAGGTCACCGCGAAGTTCTGATGACCGCTCAACCTGGTTGAGTATCGATTACAGCGATGCTTGCAGGAAGCTCGAGCCAGTGATGCTGTCGCGAGGCCCAGAAGAGCTTCGACGGTCGAGCGAAGCTCGGGTCGGCAAAGCAGCCGACCGGAACACCAAGAGTTCCCGGCAGGCCTTCGGCGCGGAACAGAACGGCCGTGCCACAAGTCGGGCAGAAAAAGCTGTCGACGCAGCGTCCGGAGTCGCCTTGCTGCCTGTACTCCCGCCTCTCGCCAGCAATGCTCACAGCGGACACGGGAAATATGGCAGCGTAGGAGAACGCGCTGCTGGTGCCGCGCTGGCAGTCGGTGCAACTGCACAAATAGACATCGACGGGCTCGCCGCGTGCCGTAACCTTCAAATTGCCACAGCAGCAACACGCAAGACGCTCACGACCGTCCCGCTGGTTCCCCATGGATTGACCTCCATTGATCACGGCGCGACGGCGCCGTCGCGGATTAGCTTGTAGTTGATCGAGTTCGAGCAGTGCCTCGAAGGAGGCGTCGACGATATTCGGGGACACTCCGACCGTGAACCAGCGGTTCCCCTCCCCGTCCCTGCTCTCGATCAAAACCCGCGTCACGGCGTCGGTGCCGCCTGTGAGGATACGCACCTTGTAGTCCACGAGCTCGAGATCGGAGATATATCTCTGATAGCGGCCGAGGTCCTTGCGCAGAGCCGTGTCGAGCGCGTTGACCGGACCGTTGCCCTCGCCCACCGACAGCATGGTCTCGCCGTCGATACGTACCTTCACCGTCGCCTCCGACACAGTGACGAGGTCGCCGGCGGCATTGTGGCGGCGCTCGACCATGACGCGGAACGAGTCGACATCGAAGAATTGCGGCACATTGCCGAGCGTGCGGCGGGCGAGCAGCTCGAAGGACGCCTCCGCCGCTTCATAGGCGTAGCCCTTGGCCTCTCGCTCCTTCACCGCGTCGAGCAGCCGCGTGACGCGCGGATCGTCTTTCGGGACGGCGATGCCGATGCGGTCCAGCTCGGCGAGGATGTTGGACCGGCCGCCCTGGTCGGAAACGAGCAGCCTGCGCTGGTTGCCCACGGCCTCTGGCGGCACGTGCTCGTAGGTGCGCGGGTCCTTCTGCACCGCAGAAACATGGATGCCACCCTTATGGGCGAAGGCTGACTCGCCGACATAAGGCGCACGGCGGTCGGGCGCGCGATTGAGGAGCTCATCGAGGATGCGCGAGGCGTGGGTGAGAGTGCGGAGCTTCTCCGGCGTCACACCCGTCTCGAAACGCTCGGCGTAGTCGGGCTTCAGCATCAGCGTCGGGATGATGGAGGTTAGGTTGGCATTGCCGCAGCGCTCGCCGAGGCCGTTCAGCGTGCCCTGGATCTGGCGCGCGCCGGCGCGGACCGCGGCAAGCGAATTCGCCACGCCATTGTCGGTGTCATTATGCACATGGATGCCGACATGATCCCCGGGTATGTGCTTCACCACCTCGGCCACGATCGCCTCGATCTCTTCGGGCAGCGTGCCGCCATTGGTGTCGCAGAGCACGATCCAGCGGGCGCCGTCCTCATAAGCCGCCTTGGCGCAGGCGAGCGCATAGTCTGGGTTCGCCTTGTAGCCGTCGAAGAAATGCTCGCAATCGAGCAGCGCCTCGCGCCCCGACTCCACGACCGCCGCGACGGATTCTTTGATGCCTTGAAGATTTTCCTCCGGCGTGATGCCGAGCGCGACGTCGACATGAAAGTCCCAGGTCTTGCCGACGAGGCAGATCGCCGTCGCCTTGGCAGCGAGCATCGCCTGGAAGCCGGGATCATTCGAGATCGAGCGGCCCGGCCGCTTGGTCATGCCGAAGGCAGTCAGCGCGGCGAAGCGGAGTTTCTGGGGCGCGGCGAATAGCTTGGTGTCGATCGGATTGGCGCCGGGATACCCCGCCTCGATATAGTCGATGCCGAGCACGTCGAGCTGCTGCGCGATCAGCGCCTTGTCCTCGAGCGAGAAATCGACGCCATGGGTCTGGGCGCCGTCCCTGAGCGTGGTGTCGTAGAGACAAAGTCGCTCGCGGGTCATCGCGCGACCTCGCACGCCTCACCCTGAGGAGGCGCGGAACGCGCCGTCTCTAAGTGTGAGGCCATTATTTTGGCTTCATGCTTCGAGATGCGTCCTTGCGGACGCTCCTCAGCATGAGGGTGTAAGCGATTGGAAGGACTCATCGCACGACCTCCCAGGTGGTGACCAGTTCACCGGTCGTTGGATCCTTCGCGTCTTTCAAAATGATTCCCGCAGCGGCCAGCTCATCGCGGATACGGTCGGCCCTAACAAAGTCCTTCTTCTTACGAAGAACTGATCGCGTGAGTATGAAATCCTCGATGACCTTCTCACGCGCAGTACCTGCCAGAGCGCCGATCATCGTTCTCACTGTCAGCCCCACCGCATCTTCGTCATCGAGATTGAAATTTGGCACCCGCTCTATCTTGTCCCGAACGCCCGAAAAACCCAGAAAGTTAAGCGCAGCTAGAAGCGCTCGAAACTCGCCCTTTCGCCGAAGCTCATGCAGAGTCGAAATCACAGCTGGAGTATTCAGATCGTCGTTTAGGGACTCGACTAAGCGATCTGGAATGGTCTGATCTGGTAGCACTCCCTTCAATTCACCATACCAATCCCAGAGAATTCCGTGGGCTTCATCCAGACTGCTGTATGTCCAGTCGAGAGGCTGGCGATAATGTGTCTTCAGCATATTGAAGCGCAGTGCCTCTCCCGGCCACTCATACCCACCCCAATCCGTCAGCAGTTCATGAATAGTGACGAAGTTGCCGAGGCTCTTCGCCATCTTCTCCCCTTCGACCTGGAGGAAGCCGTTATGCAGCCAGTAGTTCGCCATCACGGATGTATGGAAGGCTGAACGCGACTGCGCGATCTCGTTCTCGTGGTGAGGGAAGACGAGGTCGATGCCGCCGCCGTGGATGTCGAAGGTCTCGCCGAGATGCTTCCACGACATGGCAGAGCACTCGATATGCCAACCAGGACGCCCTGGTGCAGCGATCCCCGCAGGCGAGGGCCAGGACGGCTCGCCTGGCTTCGACGGCTTCCACAACACGAAGTCCATCGGGTCGCGCTTGTACGGCGCCACCTCGACACGGGCGCCGGCGATCATCTCGTCGAGCGAACGGCCCGACAGCTTGCCGTAATCCGGCATCGCCGCGACATGGAAGAGCACATGGTCCTCGGCGACATAGGCTGCGCCGCTCTTCACCAACATGTCGATCATCGCCGTCATGGCGGCGACGTGCTCCGTCGCCCGCGGCTCGACGGTCGGCGGCAGGCCGCCAAGCGCCGCCACATCGTCATGGAACTGCTTCTCGGTCGTCTCGGTGACACGCCTGATCGCCTCGTTCAGCGGAAGGTCCGGATATTCCCCCGCCGCGCGCGCATTTATCTTGTCGTCGACGTCGGTGATGTTCCGCACATAGGTGACGTGCTCTGGGCCGTAGAGATGCCGCAATAGGCGGAACAGCACGTCGAATACGATGACCGGCCGCGCATTGCCGATATGGGCGAAGTCGTAAACCGTCGGCCCGCACACATACATGCGCACATTGCCTGGATCGAGGGGCTGGAATAGCTCCTTCTTGCGGGTGAGCGTGTTGTAGAGTCTGAGCGCCACGACTAGCCTCTTTGCCTTACGGCCGGCCGGCGTTCGGTTCTTGTGAGGAGGAGAAAGGTAAAGGGAAGAACGACCGGGCCAGCTCTTTGCTAGACCGGAATCATGCCGCAGAAAATGATAAGGATGCGTTGTTCTTGCGCCATGGTGGCCCGCTTATGGCCGCAAACATGACTTGCGTCAAGCTCGTGATCTTATTCATGCCGCATTGACCCCTAAGCTTGGCCGGGCATAATGACCAAGGCCCAGGGCCCGGACCGTAAGGGCCTTTTCGGGGCCGGATTCATTTGGAAACGCCAACACTTGAGCGCCAATCACGAGCCTTCGCCCGCCTTGCCTGCACGCCGCATCGGCGGCAACAGCAGCGTGGCGATTTTTGCTCTGTGCGCCGCAACCGTCGCCGGCATGGCTGGTGACACGCGCGCGCAGGATAGCGACCAGCAGATCCGCTGCATGCAGCTCCAGCAGGAACTCGCGAGTGCGCAAAGCGGCGGCGGCGCAAGCTCAGCACTTCCCGCCATCAACAAACAAATTCAGGATACGACACGCGTCTATCAGGGCACGAAGGCAGCCATGGAGGATGCCGGTTGCTTTCAGAGCTTCTTGATCTTCGGCCGAAGCCTCTCGCGGACGCCCAACTGTCTCAAGATGAATGATCGCGTGGAAGACGCACAGCGCCAGCTCGACCAGCTCCAAGGGCAGCGTGACGCAATTGCGAACGGCGGCGGCAATCGCCGGCGCCAGGCGGAGCTTATGGACGCGCTCGCCCGGAATGGCTGCAGCGGCGGCAAGCCGATGCCTCAGCAGGCGCGTCGCGACAGCGGCGGCGGATTGTTCGGCTGGTTCGGCCCGGGCGGTGACGAGGAGCAGCCCGCGCAACCCGAGCAGCCGGTGTACCGCAGCATCGATCCAAATGGCCGCTACCGTTCAGTGTGCGTGCGGACCTGCGACGGCTTCTTCTTCCCGATCAGCTATCAGACCTATGCCAACCGCCTATCGCAGGACGCGACGGTCTGCCAATCGAGCTGCGCGGCGCCCGCCGAACTCTATGTCTACCGCAATCCCGGCCAAGAAATCGACCAGGCGATCTCTCTCAATGGCACCACTTATTCGGATCTTCCGGCAGCTTTCAAATATCGCAAGCAGTATGTGAAGGGCTGCTCCTGCAAGGAGGCCGAATACAATCCGACCGAGATCGAGGCGGCGAACAAAAAAGCGGAAGCCACACCTGCGCCCGGCAAACCCGGCAAGAAGAAGGGCGCACCACGTGCCGCGCAGGCAGCGGCTCCGGCTGCGCAGCCGCCGGCGCAGCTCAATCTCGACGTGACCGGCGCAACACCGAAGACCGCCCCGCAGCCGCAAGCGGCGGCTCCGGCGCCACCGGCCGATGCACCGGCGGCAGAGGAAGCACCGCCGCAGCAGTCGAGCGTTGCCAAGCGCACACCCGCACCTGCGCCGCAATAGCTTCAACGATTAAGCAGTCTTGCCTGCGAGCCGCGCGAGAGAGCGAGCCTGCCCGATCAGCGGCAACAGCAGCTTGAGCTCAGGCCCATGTTCGCGCCCGGTGAGCGCGAGCCGCAACGGCTGAAACAGCGCCTTACCCTTTATCCCGGTCGCCCGCTTTACGTCGGTGGCCCAGCGCTCCCAGGTCGAGGCGTCCCACGGCTCCGGGGGTAGAAGCGCCGCCGCCTTTTCGCATAGCGCAGCATCGGCAATAACCGGCTCAAGCGGCCCGTTCACCACCTGCCACCAGGCCCCAGCGTCGGACAGGACCGCGAGGTTGGACCGCACCGCGAGCCAAAACGCCTCGTCGCCACCAATGTCCATGTCGCGCAGCCTGGGCGCAACCGCCTCGTAGGGAAGCGCATGCAACAGCTTCGCATTGAGCCCGCGCAACTCCTCCACATCGAAGCGCGCCGGCGCGCGCGACAATTTCCCGAAGGAGAACCGAGCCACGAGCTCGTGTAGGCTCGGATGCGGCGCGATCGGATCCGAGGTGCCGATCGTGGCGGCATAGCTCGCCACGGCGAGCGGCTCCAGTCCCTCCTCGCGCATGCCCTGAATGGAAAGCGACCGGTCGCGCTTGGACAGCGCCTGTCCCTCTGCCCCGACCAAGAGGTTATGATGGCCAAAGGCGGGAGGCTCGGCGCCAAGCGCCTCGAAGAGCTGAATCTGCGGCGCGGTATTGGCGACGTGATCCTCGCCGCGCACCACGTGGGTGATGCTAAGGCCGATGTCGTCGACCACGCTCGGCAGCGTGTAGAGATAGGTGCCGTCGGCGCGGACGAGCACCGGGTCCGACAACGACGCGGCATCCACATGCTGCTCGCCGCGAATAAGGTCGTTCCAAACCACCTCGCGGGTCTCGAGCTTGAAGCGCCAATGTGGCTTGCTCCCTTCCGCTTCGAGCTTGGCCCGGTCAGCTTCGGAGAGGATGAGCGCGGCGCGATCGTAGACCGGCGGCTTTCCCCGCGCGAGCTGGCGCTTGCGCTTCAGCTCCAGCTCGTCTTGCGTCTCATAGGCCGGATAGAGCCTTCCGTTCTGTTTTAGCTTTTCGACTGCGCAGTCATAGAACGCGAAGCGGTCGGACTGTTTCACCTCATGATCCCAGTCGAGTCCGAGCCATGTCAGGTCCTCGCGGATGCCGTCTGCGAATTCTTGCGTGGAACGTTCGCGGTCGGTGTCGTCGAGCCGGAGCAGAAGGCGCCCTTCCCGCTGCTGCGCGAACATCCAATTCAGAAGCGCGGTGCGGAAATTGCCGGCGTGAATGCGTCCTGTTGGACTTGGCGCGAAGCGGACGGTGACCGTCATGCTAAGGCTTCTCACGAAACTTGTTGGTGATCGGATAGCGGCGGTCGCGGCCGAAATTCTTGGCTGTGATCTTTACACCTGGCGCCGCCTGCCGCCGCTTATATTCGGCGAGATAGAGCATGCGCTCGACCTTCTTCACAAGTTCCGGCGCATGACCGCGCGCGATGATCTCGCCCGCAGGCATCTCCAGCTCGACCAGGCAATTGAGAATGTCGTCGAGCACGTCATAGGGCGGTAGTGTGTCCTGATCGCGTTGATTGTGCTTGAGTTCCGCGGTCGGCGCTTTGGCGAGAACATTCTCCGGAATGACGCGTCCCTTGGGCCCAAGACAGCCTTTCGGCCGCTCGCGATTGCGATAGCGGGCAAGCGCATAGACCTGCGTCTTGTACAAATCCTTGATCGGATTGAACCCGCCATTCATGTCGCCATAAAGGGTGGTGTAGCCGACCGACACTTCCGACTTGTTGCCGGTGGTGATCACCATCTGCCCGAATTTGTTGGAGAGACCCATGAGCAGCGTGCCGCGGGCGCGCGACTGCAAGTTCTCCTCCGCAGTGCCGGAGTCGCTGCCGTCGGTGATCGGCACGAGACTCTTGGTCAAACCTTCCACAGCCTGGTGAATCGGCACGATGTCGTAGCGGATGCCGAGCGCCTCAGCAGTCTGCGCAGCGTCATTCAGGCTTTCATTGCTGGTGTAGATGTAGGGCAGCATGATGCCGTGCACGCGCTTGGCGCCGAGTGCATCGACGGCCATGGCGACGCAAAGCGCGGAGTCGATGCCGCCGGAAAGACCAAGCACCACGCCGGGAAAGCCGTTCTTCTCCACATAGTCGCGCAGGCCAGTGACGCAGGCGAGATAGTTGGCAGCATCCCCATGCTCGATCTCGGCAAGAGGCTGAGGCAGGCAGCGCCAGCTCTTCCCCTCGCGGTGCCATTCGGTGACGGTTACCGCCTCCTCCCACACCGGCATCTGCACCGCGAGACTGCCGTCAGAATTGAGCACGAAGGACGCGCCGTCGAACACGAGTTCGTCCTGGCCGCCAACCTGATTGACGTAGGCAAGAGGCAAGCCGGTCTCGGCCACGCGCCCCCGCGCGATCGAGTAGCGCTGATCCTGCTTGTCCATCCAATAGGGGGAACCGTTCGGCACGATGAGAAGCCCCGCACCAGCCTTGGCTAGCGCCTGACAGGCCTCCTCGCCCCAGATGTCCTCGCAAACGGGCACGCCGATCGAAACCCCATGCACCAAGATCGGTTCCGGGAGTGGACCTGGTGCAAACACCCGCTTCTCGTCGAACACCCCATAATTGGGGAGATTGTATTTGAGCCGGACGGCCTCGATGCAGCCATGATCCAGATACGCCACGGCATTGTATACGAACGGTCCATTCGCCCAAGGCAACCCGACGAGCACCGCAGGACCACTATCGCTCGTGTCGCGGGCGAAGGCCTCGCAGGCCTCGCGCGCCGCCGCCTGTAAGGCCGGCTTCAACACCAGATCCTCGATTGGGTAGCCGGTAAGATAAAGCTCGGTGAAAGCGATGAGGTCGGCCCCCTTAGTCGCGGCCTCGGTGCGCGCGGCGCGCGCCTTCTTCACATTGCCGTCGAGATCGCCCACAACGGGGTTCAACTGCGCAAGCGCAAGCTTGAAGCTGTCAAGCTTGGGGCTGACCTTGATCTCGTTCGACATCAGCGGAACTTAGCGGCAGACACGGACCTGTCCAGCGGTGTGGCGCCTTGCGCTCCCACCTACTCTCCCGCCGCGATGGAGATCTCCGGCTCTGGCCGGTCTTCGCGCTCGCGCTTCAGCCTCTCTGAAACGATGAAGGCAAGCTCGAGAGACTGATCGGCGTTGAGCCTCGGATCGCAATGGGTGTGGTAGCGGTCGGAGAGGTCGGTCTCGGTCACGGCCTTCGACCCGCCCACACATTCGGTGACGTTTTGCCCGGTCATCTCGACATGGACGCCGCCGGCATGGCTGCCTTCGCTGCGATGAATGTCGAAATAGGCCTCTACCTCGCGCATGATCAGATCGAAGGGCCGCGTCTTGTAGCCGCCGGCGGCTTTGATGGTGTTGCCATGCATGGGATCGCAGGTCCACACCACGCTCTTGCCCTCGCGCTCGACGGCGCGGATCAGTGGCGGCAGGAGCTTGGCGACCTTGTCGGCGCCGAAGCGGCAGATCAGGGTGAGGCGCCCGGGCTCGTTCGCCGGGCTCAGCGCATCGATCAGGCGCAACAGCTCGTCTGGCGCGAGGCTCGGTCCGCATTTGGCGCCGACGGGGTTCTTGATCCCGCGCAGGAACTCGATATGCGCCTGATCGAGGCTGCGGGTGCGGTCGCCCACCCAGAGGAAATGACCTGAGGTCGCGTACCAGTCTCCGGAGGTCGAATCCACGCGGGTCATTGCCTGCTCGTAGCCCAGCATCAGCGCCTCGTGGCTTGTGTACAGGCTCGTCGTGCGAAGCTCGGGCGTGCGCTCCGGCGTCAGCCCGCAAGCGCGCATGAAACGCAAAGACTCGGCGATGTGGCCGGCGAGCTCCTGGTAGCGGTGCCCGGCGGGGCTGTCCTTGACGAAGCCGAGATTCCACCGGTGCACGTGGTCGAGATTGGCGTAGCCGCCTTGCGCGAAGGCGCGCAGCAGATTGAGCGTGGCGGCAGACTGCCGATACGCCATCAGCATGCGCTGCGGGTCCGGCACGCGCGCTTCCTCGGTGAACTCGATGCCATTGATGATGTCGCCACGATAGCTCGGCAGTTCCTCGCCGTTTTGCACTTCGGTCGGCGCCGAGCGCGGCTTGGCGAATTGCCCGGCGATGCGGCCGAGCTTCACAACCTGCGAGCCGCCGGCATAGGTCAGCACCACGGCCATCTGCAGTAACACGCGGAAGAAATCGCGGATTGCGTCGGCGCGATGCTCGGCGAAGGTCTCGGCGCAGTCGCCGCCCTGGAGCAGGAAGGCTTCGCCAGCGGCCACGCGGGCAAGCTTCGCCTTCAGCTCCCGCGCTTCGCCGGCGAAGACGAGCGGCGGAAACGTGGCAAGCTGCTGCTCGACCTCGGCAAGCTTCTTAAGGTCGGGATAGACCGGAACCTGCTCGATCAACTTAGAGCGCCAACTGTCTGGGCTCCATCGCGGGGCCATCAAAATCTCTCCCTTGGAAAGGCTGACGCTATATAGGCGCTTCGCTCGCGCCTGGCTAGCGGACCGTGGTTGCTAAAGGATAACGCTTCGCAGTAGCGATGACGGCCATTGCTCACCCCTCCCTCCCATGCCACAACGCCGCGACATCCAAGGAGCCGCCCCGTGGATCCCCGCCATCTCGAGCATGACCACCACCCGCGCGAAATCGCCAAGCGGCTCAAAGAAGGGCCGCGCGTCAGCTATCTGCGCGACTGGGTGTATGGCGGCATCGACGGCACGGTGACCACTTTCGCCGTGGTCGCCGGCGTGGTGGGGGCCGCGCTTTCCACCAGGGCGCTGCTCATTCTCGGCGTTGCCAACCTTCTCGCCGACGGCTTCTCTATGGCCGCCGCCAATTTCTCCGGCACCAAGGCCGAGATCGAAGAATACGAGCACGTACGCAACATGGAGGAGCGCCATGTCGAGATCGCGCCAGAGGGCGAGCGCGAGGAGGTCCGTCAGATCTTTCGGGCCAAGGGCTTCGAGGGCGAGGCGCTCGACACCGCCGTGGAGGTGATCACACAGAAGCGAGAGCGCTGGATCGAGACAATGATGACCGAGGAGCACGGCCTCCCGCCGATCATCCGCTCGCCCGGAAAGGCGGCACTGTTGACGTTTCTCGCCTTCATCGTCTGCGGCTCGATCCCGCTCGTGCCCTTCGTCTTCGGGCTTCCAGCCACCATCGAGGCCTCGACCATCATGACCGGAATGACCTTCTTCTCCATCGGCTCGTTGCGCAGCCGCTGGTCGCCGGCACCATGGTGGCGCGCAGGAACTCGAAACCTTCGCCATCGGCATGTCGGCGGCCATCATCGCTTATGCTGTGGGGGTACTTCTCGGCGGCATCATCCAATAGACGGCAAAGCGGGTACACGCTGTCATCCAACTGTGCCACATTGCGCGAATATGGCCATTCACGAACCAAGCTTCACCCTCGGCATCGAGGAGGAATACCTCCTCGTCGACAAGGACAGCCGCGACCTCGCGCCGGAACCTCCACCTGCCCTGCTCGCCAAATGCCAAGAAGCGTTGCTCGATTACGGCAGTCAGGTGAGCCCTGAATTCTTGCGCTCGCAGATCGAAGTCGGCACGAGCATCTGCCATACCATGCAGGAGGCGCGCGATGAACTGGTCAGGCTGCGCACGACCGTGGGCGCCATCGCCGATGAGTTCGGCCTCGCGCCGATCGCCTCCTCCACGCATCCCTTTGCGAAATGGCGGAGTCAGCAGCACACCGACAAGGAGCGCTACAACGTGCTCGCCGAAGATTTGCAGCAGGTGGCGCGCCGGCTGGTGATCTGCGGCATGCATGTGCATGTCGGCATCGAGGACGATGAGCTGCGCATCGACCTGCTCGGCCAAGCCGCGTACTTCCTACCGCATTTGCTCGCTCTCTCCACCTCCTCGCCATTCTGGGAGGGGCAAGTGACCGGGCTAAAGTCCTACCGGTTGTCCGTGTTCGACGAGCTGCCCCGCACCGGCATGCCGCATCAATTCGGCAGCTACAGCGAATATGTCCGTTCCATCGAAGTTCTGGTCAATGCCGGGCTGATCGAGGACGCGACCAAGATCTGGTGGGACTTGCGGCCCTCAGGGCGCTTTCCCACCCTTGAGATGCGCATTACCGATGTCTGTCCGCTGCTCGCCGACGGCCTCACCATCGCGGCGCTATTCCGTTGCATCTTGCGCATGCTCTATCGCTTGCGCCGGCAGAATCAGCGCTGGCGCTACTACCCGCCCTTCCTCGTGCGCGAGAACCGCTGGCGCGCGCAGCGCTACGGCACCGGGGAGGGCATGGTCGATTTCGGCAAGGGTGCGGTCGTGCCCTTTCCTGAACTGATGGAGGAGCTGCTCGAGCTGATCGCCGAGGACGCCGATCATTTCGGCTGCACCGCGGAGGTAGGCCGGGCGCGCGTCATCATTAAGGACGGGACGAGCGCCGACCGGCAGCTCGCCCGTTTCGAGGCGGTGAAGGGGCTTGGCGGGACAGAGCAGGCGGCGCTCCTCGCCGTGGTCGACGGCATCATCGACGACACGATGATGATGATGCCTACAGCGTGACGTTCATCCCACCATCAACATGGAGACCAGCGCCGGTGATGTATGCGGCCTCGTCAGAGGCAAGGAACAGCGCCGCGTTGGCGATGTCTTGAGGCGTGCCGAAGCGGCGGAGCGGCGTCTGGGTAAGCAGCGCCTTGGCGATCATCGGCTTCTGCATGTAGCGGCCGATCAGCGCCGTTTCCACATAGCCAGGGCAAAGCGCGTTCACGCGGATGCCGTAGGGCGCGTATTCGACGGCGAGGCTCCGCGACAGTGCGGACACCGCGCCCTTGGTCGCCGAGTAGACCGACATCTGCCGGGTATGCTTGGTGGCCATCACCGACGAAAGGTTGATCACCGAGGCCTTGCCGGAGGCTTTGAGGAGATCGAAGGCCTCGCGCGCGCAACGCACCGTGCCGTCGACATTGGTCTTCCACACCTTGTCCCAGGCGGCATCGTCGATATGGCGGAAATCGCTCCGCTCACCGACGCCGGCATTGTTCACCAGCACATCGAGCCGGCCGAACGTTGCGGCCAGCCGCTGCATCAGCGCCTTCACTTGCTCCGTGTCGGTGACATCTACGGTCTCGGCCTGTGCCGCACCGTTGCTCTTGACGATGGTCTCGGCGGTTTCGCGCGCCGCCTCGCCGTCGCGATCGGCCACCACCACGTTCGCGCCTTCGCGGGCAAAGGTCTCGGCGATGGCGCGGCCGATGCCGGCGCCGGCGCCGGTCACCAGCGCGATCTTATCCTCAAGCCGCCGCATCTGACCCCGCCATGGGAGTTGGCGCCTCCCATTTGTGACGCAACGTCACAAGCTCCTCGGCCGCGCTTGGATGGAGCGCCATGGTCGCGTCGAACTGCGCCTTGGTCGCGCCCATCTTCAGCGTAATCGCCGCCATCTGCACAATCTCGGCGGCGTCGGGCCCGAGGATGTGGCAGCCGAGCACCTTATCCGACTCCATGTCGACCACGAGCTTCAACAGCATTTTCTCCTCGCGTCCGGCGAGCGTGTATTTCAGCGGCCGGAAGGCGATCTTGTAGATGTCGACCACGTGGCCCATCTCGCGCGCCGACTCCTCCGAGAGGCCCACGGTGCCGATCTCCGGATCGGAAAACACGGCGGTAGGGATCATGGTGTGATCAACCGGGGTGGCCATGTCGTTGAATACGGTGTCGGCGAAGGCAGTAGCTTCGTGGATCGCGACCGGCGTCAGGTTCACCCGATCGGTGACGTCACCTACGGCATAGATGTTGTCGGCGGAGGACCGCGAGAACTCGTCGACCACCACATGGCCGTTCCAGCCGAGATCGACGCCAGCCCTGTCGAGGCCAAGGCCCATTGTGTTCGGAAGCCGTCCCGTCGCTGCCATAACCAGGCCAGCCCGGAGACTGTCCCCGTTCTTGCAGTGGACGCGGTAGCCTTCCGCCTCCTTGTCGATGCGCGCGATGTCGGTATTGATCCGGATGTCGATGCCGTGCTTTCGCATGGACTCAGCGAGGCCGTCGCGCAGATCTGCATCGAAATTGCGCAACACCTGGTCGCCGCGATGAAGCACGGTGACCTTGACACGGAGCCCGGCAAAGATCGATGCGAACTCCATGCCGATATAGCCGGCGCCGACGATGATGATGCTCAGTGGCAGCTGCTCGAGCTGAAAGCACTCGTTCGAGCTGATGAAATGCTCCGAGCCGGGCAGCTTGGGGATCATCGGATGGCCGCCGGTGGCAATCAGGATCGTCTTGGCGCGGACCGGCGCATCGCCCTTGGCGAGCTTCACCGTGTTTCGGTCCTCGAGCACGGCGCGGTCGAGGATGAGGTGCACGCCGGACTTCTCCAGCGTCCGCGTATAGACGCCGTTCAGCCGGTCCACCTCGCGCCTGACATTGCCGATCAGGGTCGGCCAGTCGAAGCGCAGACTCTCGCTGGCCCAGCCGAAGCCGCGCGCGTCAGCAAAGGCGCTCCTATAGCGGCTGCCATAGACGAGCAGCTTCTTCGGCACGCAGCCGCGGATCACACAGGTGCCGCCGACGCGATACTCCTCGGCGATGGCCACTTTGGCGCCGAGCTCGGCCGCCAGCCTGCCGGCGCGCACGCCGCCGGAGCCGCCGCCGATCACGAAGAGATCGTAGTCGTAACTATCCACCTGAGGGAGTCCGCTGCAGGAGTTGCACCCCGTCCGCCGTCGCCACGATAGCCAAATCGGCTACCCCGAGGAACAGCCCGTGCTCGACCACGCCGGGAACGCGCTTCAGCGCAAAGGCGAGGACTTCCGGCTCTTGAATGTTGCCGAAGGCGCAGTCGAGGATGAAATTGCCCTGATCGGTGAGGAAAGGCGCTCCCTCCTTGCTCAAGCGCTGAGTGATCTCGCCCTGGCATCCAGCTTGGTTCGCCATGGCCTCGACCGTGCGGCGGGTGGCGGCAAAGCCGAAGGGCACCACTTCCACGGGGAGCGGAAACCGCCCAAGCGTCTTCACCAATTTGCTGTCGTCGGCGATCACCACCATCTGGTCGGACGCGGTCGCCACGATCTTTTCGCGCAACAGCGCCCCGCCCCCGCCCTTGATCAGCCGAAGCTGATCGTCGATCTCGTCGGCGCCGTCGACCGTGAGATGCAGATGCGGCGTCTCATCGAGGGTGGTCAGTGGAATGCCGAGCCGCTCGGCCTGCGCCCGCGTCGCTTCCGAGGTCGGCACGCAGAGCACCTTGAGGCCCGCCGCCACCTTGACGCCAAGCGTCTCGACGAAGCGCGCCGCGGTCGAGCCCGTGCCGAGTCCAAGCCACATCCCGTCGCAGACAAGATCGAGCGCGCGCAAGGCAGCACTTTCCTTGAGCAAAGAGGAATCGCCGAGTTTCATCAGGAAGATGCCCCTTTGGGGTGAAGTTGGGCCTAGCCTTGGAACGCCAATGATGAGATATGCCGGGCCGGCCTCCCCCGGTCAACGTGCAAGCCAACCGAGGATTTGAAGTGTCGCGCGCCAATTTGAGAGATGCGACGATCGTTTTCGATCTCGACGGCACGTTGGTCGACACGGCACCGGACCTCACCAAGGCCTTGAACGACGCGCTCACCCGTCGTGATCTCGCAGGCGACCATCCGCTCCGCCGTCGGGTTGGGCGCTCGCGTGATGATCGAGGAAGCCTTGCGCCGCGCCGGCGCCGCCGAAGACATCGACGAGATGCTGGCCGAGTTTCTGGTGCACTACGAGGCGATGCCGCCGAGAGCCGTCCCTTCCCCGGCGCGGTTGCTTCGCTCGAGATGCTGGCCAAGGCGGGGGCAAGGCTCGCGGTGTGCACGAACAAGCGCGAATATCACTCGCGCAAGCTGCTCGAGGCGCTTGGCCTTCAATATTACTTCCACAGCGTTGCGGGCCACAACACGTTCGCCGTGTCCAAGCCGGACCAGGCCACGTCGCCCATGTGATCGCGCTTGCCGGCGCCGAGCCGTCCCACGCCATCATGGTGGGAGACAGCCACGTGGGTATCAGCACCGCTAAGAGGGCCCGCGTGCCTTCGATCCTGGTGAGTTACGGCTATGCGCCGGAGGCCCTGCACGAGCTTGCTCCGGACGCGACCATCGACCATTCGACCAGCTCGTGCCCAAGGCCACCTCTCTCCTCGGCGCTTCGCCGGCCGAAGGCCGGCATCGCTAAGCGCACCGTCGCATGCCACAGATTTGCCCAATTTCGACCGGACTGCTCTCAACGTAGAGCCACAGTCGAAAGCCACCTTTCACCTGCCTCTAGTTCATTCGCCTGCAAACTTTCCAAGGGAGATAGACGATGCTGAGACGTGTCGTGATCGGCGCGAGCCTGGCCTGCCTGATGGGGGGCGCCGCCTACGCCGTTGACGAGCCTGCCGAAGGTGACGATCAGTGCACCCAGCAGCTCGCGGCCGCGGAGGAGGCCGTACAGAACAAAATCGACGCCAATACCTTGAGCGAGGAGGACACCGAGAAGGCAAACGAGCTTCTCGATCAGGCGGACGCGCAGTGCACGGAAGGAAACCTCACCGGGGCGACCGCGACGCTTGCCGACGTCAACAAGATCGTGGCCAAGACCAAGTAACGCTTGGGGACGCGAAGGGCGGCGTGCTTTTCCGCCATCTTCGAGCCCTTGGGGGCGGCTCTCGCCCCCGTTCCTTGACTTGCTCGCCTCCCAATCGCTAAATCCGGCTTCGAGGCCAAGAGCGGGCGGTTAGCTCAGCTGGTAGAGCACTGTGTTCACATCGCAGGGGTCGCTGGTTCGAGTCCAGTACCGCCCACCATATTTCCCAAGGCTTTGCGAGTTATCCACCAGGAAGGGCACCAAGCCCGTATAAGCTCCTTATAAGCACCTACGCGGCGCTTGGGGCTTGCAGGGCGCGCCCGTGACTGGCGTTGTGACGAGGTTAGGTGTCGAGATAGGAAAAATCTACGCCTGTCAGCGGGCTGCTATAAGCCGCCGCTGCTTTAGCACTGAGCATACGTGGCGGGCGAAAGGGCTCAAGCCTATGTTGGGGCTTCGTGGACGCACCAATTCAAATGGAAGGAGCAGCTCGATGCCTCTCGAGAGGCATATTGACGATTTGACCGCCGACGATGGTGTCAAGTTCTGGATGTCGGACGGGGAGCGCCCAGTGCTTTGCAGGGTGAGTTCCGAGGCCCTGCGAGATCTTGCCAACCGTGTTCACTTTGATGGCACCGACGAAAAGGTCTTCGAGGCCTATCGCGAGCTTATTGAACAGGTCGCAAGCGATGCTTACGACGCGGGTACAAGCGTAGATGACGCTGGCCTCGTTCTCGTCACTTCGGAGGCGCTCGCCCGAGTAGGCCGCAGCGCATGAGATTGATGGGGCTAAGGGTTAGGCAGCGACGTGGGCGATGGCCTGCCAGTGGCGCGCTACGAGCTTTGCTGCCTCCTTGCTAGTCTTGCCGAAGGCGGCGGTTGGATTTACTTCGCTTGCAAGTGCCTCGAGCGCGCGCTGCTCCTCGAGATGTCCGTCCCATCCTTGAGGCTTGGCGCGATAGCGAGCGACAGCACCCGCCAGGATGATCAGCGCGCAATCTCGAGCGGCGGTCTTAGATGCGCTGGTTCGAAGATGGTAGCAATGTGCGATGGGGAGAGCTGCTCGGCCTGGATCAAATCAGCAAGGCCACGATAACCGAGAGCACGGGCAGCAGCAGCCGAAGCGGCGACGGTCGGGAGCATTCCACTCCAGTCGCATAAAACGGAGCGCAAAAAAGGGAAAGGGCCCGCTTGCGGCTGGGGAGCCGTACTACGGAGACGCGACCATCTTCGGCACGACGTACGTCGCTGGATATGAGCCGATCAAAGATGCCTCCGGTGCAGTCATCGGAGCTTACTTCGTCGGCTATAAGAAGTGACGAAGAGATGGCACGTCGGCTTCGGCCAACGCCCTTTTTGATATATCACGCAATCGTGGCGCTCTCCGCGATGGCGGTGGCTATGACGGCAATCTACATCTAAGGACCTGCAACCGAAGGACCTAACGCCATGATTAGATTCATTCTCGTCGTCGCGCTTGCGGCTGCTTGCTCAAGCCCCGCTTTCGCTGGTTCAGGCAAGGTGCGGGCTAATCACGCTTATAATGCTTACCCCACTCCGTCGTGGGTCCTGCCCCTCCCTCGCTCCGAGCGTCTGGCAAATGCGCTTGGCGGATGGAACCGTGGCTATCCCGCCGATCCTTATGGGGACCCATGCCTCTCGTATCAGAGAAATTGGGGCCCTGGCGCTTGCGGCGGCAACGATTAATAGTCCGAGCCTCAGCTAAACCTAAGGCACCGCCGAGACTGACGTACCCTTTGGTGCAAAGGGCACAGGAATCCCCGCTTTCCTCAAGTCGAGCATCAAAGAGTTGACCTCGGCGAGCAGCGACGGGGATGCATGGTCTCTTTGCCTGTCGACCTTTCCCAATTCCAATTGAATGGCTTCTCTGACGCGAACTGCTTTGTCGGCCAGCGCTGCGTATTTCTTCGATTGGTGCCAATCAGTTCCCGTGAGTATGGCGTCTATCCAAATGCCGGTCCGTCCCTCACGATAGTCCGGCCAAGCTTCCTAGCGTCCCGTCATCCAACGAGAAGCGCCTCGCCGACGAAATTCCTCTTCAATAGTACCGTGCGCGACATCGATCTTCATCAGGGTGATCGCGCTACCTGGGGTCGCCCTCCCACGCTCGCAAGCTAGTGCGGCAGCGATCAAATCGCCATCACTGACGAGCAACCCGGCTTCGATCCTCGCCCCCATGTTGAGGCAAGTCGAAACGCTACTGTTCAACGAGAGTGCAGCTGAATTTGAGAGCAAGGCTAATGACGATACGACTGCGCTGGTTACTTTGCGCATGTCCTCTCCTCTGCTGGTGAGACGAGCATATCCCCCCTGCACACACCCCGACACGGTATTTCCCCTAACAAGAAAAGAGCCGTTCGGGGGACTGGATCCGAACGGCTCAAGGCAGGGGTTAAAGGTGGTTGTCCTCGGCTTGCGGCGGGGCCCAAGCCGAATTCTATATTAGGGGGATGATCGGTGCTGCCTGCGCTCGACCTGGCGGTCGGGGGTTGTACGCATTACCAGACTAATCACCCACTCATATGGCACTTGCCTTTCGAGGCAAGTCGTCAGCCCTAGAATGCAATCACATCACCGCCCGGAATTGGTGGCAGAACTGTCACAGAGCTCGAAAAATGGCACGCGGCGGCGGTGGAGGAAGACAGTCGAAACAGAGATAGCTAGGGAACGCGGGGACGGTCATCGCCGTTGTGGTTTGAGCAGCCGCAAGAAGTCGGCTGGAGTACTGGGGATTGTGACGCTCGGATCAAAACGGAGGGTAGAACATGGCCCTTTCCCCCACACTGAATTTGGGTTCCCCGAAAATTGGCTTGATCACGGCTGGGGTGCTTTAGCCTTCAAACAGAAAGCCCCGGGGCACTGCATGTCCCCCGGGGCTCTGATTAGAAGTGCGGGTTACCGTGGTCTCCGCCGTTCACCGAAGCGAACTAGAGCGGCCACCCCGCCTCACGGTCGATAGCACTGCTTGGAAAGCTATGGCTGTGTCCCCTGCGCCACTTCTTCGATCAAAACGGCGAGCCGAAGTTGACTTCGAGGGATGCTCGGCGGGTCATCTCCTAATTGCCGCCTCAGTGACTTGATAGACTAAACACCTTACGCGATTTCATGACAGACGGGGGTTGATATGCGCAAGTTAGCTATTGGGATCACAGGCGCAGTCGCGCTTTTGCTGGCAGGAATTTTAGCCTGGAATGCCGAGGCTACGACGCTGACCAGTGCGACAACCGCTCACCCCGGAACAAACTTATTCCTTGGTAGAAAAGGCAGGTTGTTGGCTACCTGGGTTGCCTGGGGAGTGCGACATCGGAATGACCCACATGTGTGACCGTCATGGCCACTGCAAGTGTGTTCCGTGCGACGGGTGGTATCCCTGGCGGGAGCATAAGCCAGCGCATTAGCGGGCGGGCTTGGATTAGATCGGAACGCCGGGCCTGAGCCGCTGACATTGGGCTCAGATAATTGGGGACGAGCGGCGGAGCATTGAACAAGCGCCTCAATGTAGTCGTCTGAAAGGTGTATGGTAACCAATCACCGGTACGAGCAACAACGGGCACCGGTGGCTGAGAGCATGAAAGACTCCCGCCTGCAACACAGGGAGGGAGCAATGACCTCTCAAAACCCCCGACCGGACATATACGATCCATGGACGCCCAGCCACCTTCAGCACCACTGACACCACCCAGTTCAAGCGGGCCATCGATATGACGGATGACGAGCTGGCTGCCATCGTGGCCAAGGCTAGGCTCACCATAGTTAAGTGATGGGCTATTAGCCTAGCGTTAGCCCATTCTGGCATGAGCCAAACGATATCAATGTATTAGCAATGCGCTGCACATTATAAGCCTTCACGCACAGCATATCCGCTACGATTTTATAGGGTGGTCAGGGACAAGGTTCATTTGCGCCAGGCGTTTCAGAAAACGTCCACCGGGGGATATCGCGGCGCAGAAAACGGGACTCCGATGTTGGAGGGCGTGCGGTGGCGTCGTCGATGGTCGCGGGCCTCAATGTAGGTGGTGGCATGGGCGTTCGACTGGGAGCCGGAGCGAAGCCGTCCCGAAGCAATTCCCTTCAACTAGCCCTGCTTAAAGTGACGATCAACGCGGTGCTAGAGCGAACTGGGTAACGTCGTAGCTAAGTCATGGGGGATAAGGCGTGCCGGACGGCTTGCGGTTTTCGCTGAGAGTAGCATCTTCGTGTCATGCGACTAAGATGCGCCTGCGGTGCGGAGTACGAAGTTACGGCTAAGCCTCATCCGTCCAATGAGCGCGAGAGGCGTCTCTGTGTTGGGTGCGAAAGACCACTCGACCGGATCGCGAGCACGCGAGTGTTTGAGTTCAAGTTTGTTTCGCCATGGGCAGATGAGGCCCAAGCACAGAAGGCCAGCTGAGAGCACACAATTCTGTTAGGCTGTTGCTTGGGATGGCATTGTGGCCAAGGGCGGGGCAGACCTATGCAGTTTCGCGGCAGTTAGGACTTGCCTTTGGTGCACTGAGCCAGTTGGATCCCCCCGGTGGTCGCAATGCCTCGATTTCTCAGCACCAATGAACCTTGTCTAAGACTATTTGAGACAGCCATTCGGAGACACGATCCGAGACGCAGAAATGCAATGTCTCAGGCCTTAGCCCCACCAATTGCTAGATGCGGCGCATCCCTGATCAACGGCCACTCCTGGTTCCAGAAGGTGAGGTCCATGGTAAACCCCGTCTCTGCGAGGCAACCATTCTAGCCGATCCGGATCGGCGCTGGCAGGGATGGAAAGTTATTGCCGCCATTGAAGCGACGCGCGAATTGATGGCGGACTATATCCGCAAGCAGCCTGTGAGACACCAAGGAGGGCCGCGACGATCAGCCGAAGCTTCTTCGGCTCGCCTCCTTGGCACTCAAACGCCGTATCCCTGAAATGTTGGCAGGGGTCAGCGGTTTTCGGCTCGATTAGCGAGAGCTTCAAGCGGGATGGATTTGAGAGCCTTCAGGGAAGATGGATTTGGCATTAAGCGAAATATTCTGTGAATGCCGCCAGCGACATACCCAGGCCCGTACCAAGCACCAGTCCCATTGCATTCCACCACCATCCAGGGATCACTACCTAGGGTCGAAATCTTCGGCGTCATACCCGGAGGGGCTGATGGCCGCCATTCTCAACTCGGCCAATCTTTTGCGAGTTGGAGCCATCCAAGGCGGGCAAAGGCTCCTTCGTCGCGACGAGCAAAGGAACTAGGCCGTGTACTGCATAAACCGAGATTGGTAAGCAGCGGTTGGTCAATGTCCGCCTTGCCCCCAAAGCGGACATTCGTCAGCGCATTGAGCATGTCTGCTTTGTGCCATTAGCGGACGTCGCTGCTCCCGACGTGGAGCGTCGGAGGAACCAGCAATCAATGTCCGGGATCAGCCCGTTCTGCACCAGGCACCGTAGGTGGTCGGGCCTGGAACTCGTCGGTGGCACCGCGCGCTCTGGATCCAGGTTTGCTTATGCGCCGCCGCGCATGTCATGCCCGCAGGCTGTGCCCGCAAAGTTTTAGTGCTAACGTGCCTCTCGGCGCCGAGGGACATAATGAAAGCGCTATTCGTTCACCCTGGTCCGCTGCTCTACACCAAGGTGTTTCTGCGGCTCGAGCCGCTCGGCCTTGAACTGGTGGCCGAAGCAGCACGCCGCGCGGGGCATGACGGTTAAGCTTATCGACCTGCAGGTCGAGGACCACGACGACTATCACCGCCTGATCGCGCAATGGCGGCCGGATTTCATCGCCTTCTCATGCAACTATCTCGCCAACGTCCCTGAAATCATCGATCTCGCCAAGGAGACCAAGGCGGTGCTTCCGCGCAGCTTCATCTGCGTCGGCGGGCACAGCGCCTCGTTCACCGCGCGCGCCATCATTGATCATGGCGAGGGCGCGATCGACTGCGTGCTCAAGGGCGAAGGCGAGGCGGGAATTGTCACCCTCATGGAAGCCGTCGCGGGAGACCGCGCGGCTGTCGCCAAATCACCCGGTGTTGTCGCCGCTGACGGCGAGGGGCCGCCGCCGCGCTTCGTCCATCACCTTGACGACCTCACGCCTAATCGCGATCTCTTGCGCCACCGCCGCAAATATTTCATCGGTATTCTCGATCCCGCCGCTTCGATCGAGTTCTCGCGCGGCTGCCCATGGGACTGCTCGTTCTGCAGCGCGTGGACATTCTATGGCCGCAGCTATCGACTGGTCAGCCCGGAACGCGTGGTCGAAGATCTCATGTCCATTCGTGAGCCGGGCGTGTTCATCGTCGACGACGTTGCCTTCATTCACGCCAAGCACGGCTTCGCCATCGGTGAGGCGATTGCCCGGAAGGGCATTCGCAAGAAGTATTATCTCGAGACGCGCGGCGACGTCCTCTTGCGCAACAAGGAGGTGTTTCGATTCTGGAAATCGATCGGGCTCGAATACATGTTCCTCGGCATCGAGGCGATCGACGAGGAGGGCCTGCGCAAGTTCCGCAAGCGCGTGTCGGTCAGCAAGAACCTCGAGGCGCTGGAGTTCGCCCGCTCGCTCGGCATCGAGGTGGCGATCAACATCATCGCCGATCCCGACTGGGGCGAGGAACGCTTTGCCACCATTCGCGAGTGGTGCATGGAGGTGCCAGAGATAGTCAATATCAGCATCAACACGCCGTATCCAGGCACGGAGAGCTGGGTGACCGAGGAGCGACACCTTTGCACGCGCGACTACCGGCTGTTCGATATTCAGCACGCGGTACTCCCAACCGAGCTACCGCTGCCGGTGTTCTACCGGGAGCTGCTTGAGACGCAGCGCGTCCTTTTCCGCAAGCACTTCAATTGGCGCAGTGCGCTGCTTGCCGGTAGCGAGGCTCTACAGCTGCTGATGCGCGGCCAGACCAATTTCGTGCGTGGCATGATGCTCTACAACAAGACCTACAATCTCGACAAAATGTTGAGCGATCACACGCAACCGGTGTCGTACGAAATTCCCCTTCCGCCGACAGACGGCGAATCCACACTAAAGCCGCCGGCAAGATCTACCAATCTCTACATCCACGCCCCAAGCGAGCGCGCTAGCCGTCATATCGAAAACTCCACGGAGTTCGGGACGCTATAGGACGAATGTGACGCAGTAAGGGGTTGCCGTCAGCGAGACAGGCAACCCAGCTGGCTTCCCGAGCTTCCCCGCCGCCAAGGTGCGATCCCCTGACCAACTCTCACCCAGGGTGAGCATGGGGAGAGCAGTGGAACATGCGCCAAAACCACTCTCCCCTGCCGCCTTATTAGCGGCGGCATTGAACGGAAATATTCGCAACTGGCTCGCTCGTTGGCGTAATGCAGGGCCATCCGACCATGGTCTTTCGGCCACCCGCCTTATTCAATTTTCTCTTGGTCATCTGCATTTTTATGAGCAGTGGCGTTTTCGCGGACGATGCGCGTCCTGGAACGACCCAGATCGTCGCTAGCTACCGCGTTAAATTCGCCGGCTTTCATTTCGGAGATGTTCGTCTGACGATGTCCTTGAAGGGCCCCGAGTATCAAATGAACGGTGAGGGCCGCTTCTCCGTTTTGGGCGGCCTGATCTATGACTGGCGCGGCGCGACAGCCAGCTCAGGCAAGGTCGGCAAGTCTGGACCCAAACCATCCATGTACACGTTGAGCTACTCGGGAGGAGACAAGCACGGAGATGTGCGCATTTCATTCGGCGGCGGCGCCGTCCAGCAGGTCTCAATCTCTCCGAAGGGGCACCCGAATCCCCGCGATATTCCCGTCACCAAGGAGCAACTTAGGGGGGTGCTCGATCCGATGACTGGAGCCTTTGTTCGGTCTCGTCCAGACCTACCCGACGCGGATTTGAGGGTTTGTAAAGAAACCATGCCCGTATTCGATGGCGAGCGGCGATTTGACATCATCCTCACGCCAAAGCAACGCACGAAGGTGGAAAACAAAACGCCGAATGGATATTCGGGATTTGCCGCGGTTTGCCGCGTCAAATTCGTTCCGATTTCAGGGTACCGGCCTGACGATTCCGCCATCAAGTACATGTCTCAAACGGATGGGATCGAGGTCTGGCTCGTTCCCCTGCCGGCAACGATCTTTTATGTGCCATACCGAATTTCAGTGCCGACAAGCTTTGGATCAGGCTCGGCTGAATTGACTTCATTCCAAGTCGACAAGGTACCAGCCGATGGCAAAGCTTTGACCCGACCATGAGCCGCGTCATCACGCTCCTCATGTCCTCGACGTCGCGAGGCGCAAACGCGTTCCACGAAGGAGCCAGACCAATGTCCAAGCTGAAGCTTACCTACTTCGACTTTCACGGTGGACGCGGAGAACCTGCAAGACTTGCCCTCTCGATCGGCGAGATCCCGTTCGAGGACGATCGCGTCCCGCCTGCGGAGTGGGAGGGTCGCAAGGCGCAAACCCCGTTCGGCGCTTTACCGGTTCTCGAAAGGGACGGGCAGGTCGTCGCGCAGTCGAATGCAATCAACCGCTATGTTGGCAAGCTCGCGGATCTTTACCCATCCGATCCGTGGCAGGCCGCGCTGTGCGACGAGGTGATGGGGGCCGTGGAGGACATCGGCACAAAGATTGGAGCTACTCTTTTCCTACCGGAAGAGCAGAAAAAGGCTCGGCGGGAAGAGCTGGTCGCAGGTCAAGATTCGCGACAGGTTAAAGTGAGACCTCAGGCGCTGTGCGCAGGCCGGGCGATCACGACGGTTGCTGAAACCTCGCCCACTGCCCAAGTGCCTTGGCCAATGATGTCGCGGCTTCCCACCTTCGAGAACGCCCCCGGTGCAGGCTGTGCCAATGTCCGCTTTGGGTCATTAGCGGACATTGGTGAGGGTATCAGGGATGTCCGCTTTACCCCCAAAAGCGGACATTCGTCAGCGCATTGAGCATGTCTGCTTTGTGCCAAAAGCAGACATGGCATACTCGTCGCCAACGAACAGGTGCCGATCGGGCTCCTCGAAGCGAGTTCAAAACGATCCAAACATTGAACCTATCGCAATGACTGCTGTTAGTGCGATCAGCGCCCCGACGATCGCGACGATAACAATATCGAAATAGCTCTCGCGGTGTGTTGTTCCGCAGACCGCGAGCAGCGTCACCACGGCACCATTATGCGGCAGGCTGTCAAGAGTACCGGCACTCATTACGGCGACCCGGTGCAGGAGCGCTGGGTCGATACCGTGTTCGGCAGCGAGACGAAGATAGGTTCCACCCAACGCATCGAGCGCAATGGTCAGACCGCCTGAAGCAGAGCCGGTCAGCGCGGCCAGAACATTGGTGGCGATTGCGAGCGAGACGAGCGGACCGCCCTGGATTGAGAGGAGCCAGTCCCGCACTAGGGCAAAGGCAGGGAGAGCCGCTACCACCGCTCCAAAACCCACGAGGCTTGCGACGCTGAACGCGGGCAGGACAGAAGCATTTGCGCCGGCATCCATACTTGCCCGCAACGAGGGCAGGCGACGGTAATTGAGCGCGACCAAGGTCATGCTTGCTGCAATGAGCGCAACCACCACCGCCCAAACGCCACCCACCGCGGAAAGCGAAGTGGCACCCCACCGCTCCTCGGCAAGAAAACTGGTGTCGAGCCGCGGTAGAACAACGAGACTCATAACCAGATTGACAAGAATGACGACGATCAGCGGTAGCAGCGCGGCTCCGACGCTCGGAGGTGTATCGGCATGAAGGCCGCGATGGATCTCGGCCGGATCAAATGCACTCGCCGTTGTGGCGCGCTCGCGGACAAGCAAGTCGTCGGCTGCTGTTTGGAGCGGGTCGTATTTGCCGTAGCCTTCGCCCGTGCGACTGGCCGCTCTCTGGGCGCGGCCGAGCCACCACAACCCGAAAGTAAGCATTATAGCCGCAGCAATAATGCCAAGGCCCGGAGCCGCAAAGGGGGTAGTGCCGAAGAATGGCATAGGGATGGCATTCTGAAGAGCAGGGGTACCCGGCAGCGCCGACATGGTGAACGTCATTGTGCCGAGAGCGATCGTCGCCGGCATCAGTCGTTGCGGGATGTCAGCCGCTTTGAAGAGGCCCTGCGCCATGGGCGCGAGAATAAAAAGGGCGACGAAGAGGCTGACGCCGCCATAGGTGACGATTGCCCCTGCCAAAACCACAGCGAGCACGGCACGACTTGTTCCGAGCTTCTCAGTCATGAAGCGGGCGATGACCTCGACCGAGCCGCTGTCCTCCATAAGCTTTCCGAATAAGGCGCCGAGAAGAAACAGTGGGAAGAACTGCGCCAGGAATTGCGCTGCGCCTCGCATAAAAGTCTGGGTCCAGTGGGCCAGAAGAGGCTCGCCTGCCGCCGCGGCCGCGACGAGCGCCGCAGCGGGGGCCAGAAGGAGCACGCTCCAGCCCTTATAGGCCAGCCAGATCAGCAGCCCGAGGGCTGTAAGTATGCCGATGAGCCCCATGCAGCATCAGACCTGTTCCAAGAAAGCATCAAGGTCGAGCGTCGAGCGCTTGCCAAGATCCGCTACGTGGGCATTCAAAAAGGTTTCAGCAGTGCGGCGGCCTTCATCGCGCAGCATGCATAGAAAATCCCATTCGGCGTTAACCTTGGAGGAATAGCCAAGTTCGGTCATCATCGCACTGTCGATGCGATGGATACGCATTCCAGCCCACCGCGCGCCTTCGCTATCGCCGGGATCTGCCACCTGATGCAAGACAGCCATCATGCGCAGTTCCTTCAGCAAGGTGGCGTTGAAGGAGACTTCATTGAGGCGGTTGAGGATATCGCGTGCGCTGCGTGGCGTGCCCGGCCGTTCGACCGGGTTGACCTGAACCAAAATTGTATCGCTCGACACACATTCGCGTATGAGAGGCGTCATTGTGGGGTTGCCTGCGTACCCACCATCCCAATAGGCGTCGCCATCGATCTCAACAGCTTGGAACATTGTCGGTAAACAGGCAGATGCAAGCAGGACATCTGGTGTGAGGTCGGCATTGCGGAATACGCGGCCGCGGCCTGTCCGCACATTGGTGGCAGTCACGAAGAGCTTGATCGGCGCTTTTGCCACCCGCTCAAAGTCGACGCATTCGGCCAAGATCTCGCTTAGTGGGTTAGTGCCACCTGGATTGAGATCATAGGGCGAGAAGATGCGGGCCATGAGGTCCAAGGCGAGGAACACGGGCGAGTTGTCCAACGTCCAGCGCCCCAGCAGCATATCGAGGGGGCTTCGGCGTAACGGGCTCAGCCGTGCGGCATGGGAGACACGCTGCCAGAAGCGCTCGAGAGCGGCTTTAGCACCCTCTGCTCCGCCTCCGACGTAGCCATCGACGAGAACCGCAGCGTTCATGGCGCCGGCCGACGTACCGGAGATGCCTTCAGTTCCGGAGCCGGGGTTCATCTAGCAGCCGATCGAGCACTCCCCAGGTGTAGGCGCCATGCGACCGCCCCCACCCTGGAGTGCAAGATCGATAAGAACAAGCTCGCGGTCAGTCATGGCCTTCGCGCGATCTCTACAATGCCGCTGAAGGGTTCGGGGGCGTTCTCTCCGAGCCAGTTAATACACTGATTTCCAGATCATGCCGAAGATTGTCGGGGGAAAGCCAGAAGGATATTCTGCCGCTCTGAGCTGCAGAACTGCGCGACTTCCTCCGCGAGGCAGCTGGAAACTTCCGCCATGAAGAGGCCTTTCCAGAATTAGCGAGCCTTCGCCCAGCGATTACCGAGGGCGACACCATACTGGACGAGGCTTTGCCCTCGCTCCATTTGCAAGCTCTCCGCGGCCTTCAACCCTGCGTCGACATTTTGGCCGGCGCGCGCAAGACTCTTGCTGAGTACCGTGGCGTCGTAAGCGGCTTTCGCCGCGGCGCCAGCGGTGTGCGGTCGCACGACAAACGCTGCATCGCCGATCAACATGACGCGGCCAAAGACCGTCCCGGGGACGGTGACGTCAACGATAGTCTGCATGAAGGGGTCGCGTGTCGCGGCTACCAACTCGGCGAGCTTGGGATGGACCTCGCGCTGTGCGCGCGACCGCAGATCAGCGACAACATTTGTTGCAACCACACCCTGAGGCAGAGAGGCGTGATGATGCTTTCCGTCCTTGTCGACGAGGACGCGCGCAAGTTCAGCCTCATCAGCACGGACGTACCACACCCAGTTGAGGCGGCGATGGCCAGGATGGACATCCTCACCATCGCCGGGGATGAAATAGACGAGGATGTGGCCACCCGACCGCGCCTCAGAGAAGGTGAATGCGTCGTCGAAGAACGCAACCAAATGTAGTGGGGTATCGGACTCGTCCAATGTTCCCCGCCAAGCGACGTAGCCGGCGTAGTTTGGCGCCGCATCGGGTACAAACCGATGACGCAACGCCGAGTTCGACCCGTCAGCCGCAAGGAACAGGTCGCTCGTCACGGTGCGTTTGCCGTCCAGCGTCGCGGTCACCTGACTGCCCTGCTGCACGACATCGGAAACGGCCGCCCCCATGTGATAGCGATCGTCGGGGAAAGTCGCCCTGAGTGTTTTGTAAATCGCCTCCCACGATGTGAACTGTTGCGGCATTGCTTGCGTGGTGCCAGCCCCGCCTTCCGGATCGAGGTAGCGCCGCACACGACACGCCGTCATCGGCAAGTCAGGTGCGTGGTGTTGGCGAAGCAGATGTACGAGGTCGCCTTGGACAACAATCCCGGCACCGCGCGTTTCCATGGGGCCGGCAACCCGCTCGTAGATGTGAACATCAGCGCCGATGCCGCGAAGCGCAACGCCGGCGCAAAGGCCGCCGATCGATCCGCCTGCGATCGTAACGGCGAAGTTGGTCTCCGCATGCCAGTTCATCACCCCGCCTGCCTGACTGGCGCTGTAATTTTGAAACTGGATCCGGTTGGGCTCGGCATGTCCGCTTTGGGTCATAAACAGACATCACGCAATGTCCGCGTCATGTCTGCTTTACCCCCGAAAGCAGACATTCGTCAGCGCGAGTGGCACGTCCGCTATGCGCCAAAAGCAGACATTAATACTGCCGATGTGCCGGCCAGCTTCGACCCCTCGCCCACTGCCGTGCTCAGGAGCCGCTATATTCCCTGGAGGAATCGCCTCCCGCGGATCGAGGCTTTGGCGGCTGCGGCGGTCATCCTCCTCGCTATGTGTGGGCGCGGCGGATCACACCGCCTTCTCGCAGAGGATCATCCAGGGCGTGCCGAACCGATCCACGACCATGCCGAAGCGTTCGGCAAAGAAGGTTTCTCCCATCGGCATGCGCACCGTCCCGCCCTCGGTGAAGGCGTTATAGATACGCTCCGCCTCGGCGGCCGTATCGACGCCCACGGTCACCGAGAAGCCCTTGGGCTGGTCGAAACGGTCGGGCGGGGCGTCGGAACCCATCAGCAGTTTGTCGCCCACCATTAATCGCGCATGGATGATCTTGTTGCGCCACTCGGCGGGCACGTGCTCTTCGGCCGGTGTACCCTTATGCGGCATCATGGCGACGATCTCGCCGCCGAGAACCTTGGCGTAGAAATTGAAGGCCTCCTCGCATTGGCCGTTGAAGTGCAGGTAGGGATTGAGCAGTTGCATCGTGAACTCCTTTGTTAGACGTAAATGGAAGAAGAGCTACCATTTCGCGTCGAGCTGTGGGATGAGGGCTTCAAAAATGTAATGCAGGTGATCGCGACCACTGGCGATTTCCTCACTGCGTGGCTGCCTACCGAGGCGGCAGTGAAAACCTCCTCGAAGAGTAGACCAGTGTCAAAGACATCATAAATGCGCGTGGTGATGAGCTGGTCGAGCTTGCTCAGACCAATTTGCGGTGGTGACGAAGACGATGTTGTCGACAACACGAAGTACAAAGCGCATCGAGCCGGTCTTTCTGTTTGATCTCGACGGTACGCTCGTAGACAGCGTGTATCAGCATGTCCTCGCGTGGAAGGAAGCGCTCGACGCGGAGGGTATCGAGCTTTCCGTATGGCGCATTCATCGCAAGATCGGCATGAGCGGAGGGCTGTTTACCAATCAGCTTCTTCGCGAAACCGGGATCGAGTTCGATGCCGAGCGGGTCGAGAGATTGCGCCAAACCCATGCCGCTGCGTATCGAAAATACGCAGACCGCATAAGACCCCTTCCGGGCGCGCGCGAATTGTTGTCGTGGCTGTCCGATGCCGGCGTCCTCTGGGCAATCGCAACCAGTGGGCGCCTGGAAACGGCCGCGGTCAATCTGGCCGCCCTCGACGTCGATCCTGCCCTCGTACCCGTCGTGACGCGAGATGAGGTCAAGTATGCCAAACCCGATCCCGACCTGTTCCTCGCCGCCGCCGAACGGTTGGAAGCTCCGATCGAAACGGCCATCGTCGTGGGAGATAGCATCTGGGACATGCTGGCCGCGGCGCGATGCCGGTCGCTCGGCGTCGGGCTTCTCAGCGGTGGGTATGGGTCAGAAGAACTTCGCCAGTCCGGTGCCACGCGCGTTTACGAGGATCCCGCCGATTTGCTCCTTCATATCGATGAGGTCGGCGGACGGCGCTGAGGTCCATCGCGGCGGATTACGCAGGACGAGTACGACAAAAAAGCGCGCGAGCTAAAGGAGCGCCAGACAGAGATCGCGCTCCGCATTGAACAGCACCAGAATGGCAAGGGAGACTTCCGAACGACGCTGGAAGGCCTGATCTCTCTGGCCTCGCGGGCTGCCGATCTCTTCGAGCGTTCGAAAATTCAACCGGACATCCTATTCAACTTGGCTGGCCTTCCTGAATACAGTTCGAACCGAGCGTTTCAATGATATCGTGACGTTGCAGGCCCGTATCCCAGCCATTGCAGCAGTTTAATTGCCCCTAGGTCCCCGGTGCGGGCATGGACGCGGGCATGGACTACGTCGATCGATCGATCGTGTTCTCGCTACCCAACGCGTACACGTGCGTATGATGCCAAAATTCAATCGGGGCCGACTTTAAAGAGAGCCGCGAAGAGAGAGAGCCGCGAGGGAGAGCCGCGATTGCAGCGTGACGGAGCTTCTTACTGCTGCTGGATCCAGCAGAACTCAAACTTGAGCACCACATCTGCGGACGTTCGGAAGGCGTTGGCAAGCGGTATGTCCGACTGGCGTCACCCGATGAGGTCTACTTGGTTCGCAAATGACGAATGGTAAGTCGAACCCTCTCGGATGGGAACGTTCTCCCAGGCTATGGCGCTGACGCACGACTTTCTCTGAGGTCTTTGAGACAGCCCGCGACGCGAGCGAGGCGACTGCCGAGGTTGCGTGCGGTTGTGAGCTCTGCTTCGACCGGCTGCCGCGAGCCGTCGGTTCCGGCTGAGGTGCCGGGTCCGTAGGGCGAGCCACCGATGCCGTCGGTTACGAGGATTTGCGGGTTCTGTCCGTATGGCGTGCCGACAAACAGCATGGGCCCATAGTTGCAAGCATCAGCAATCAGATCCTCACGCCAACAGCCTTCTCGGCGCTGAAGTAACTCGTCGTTTCTGCAGTGACGCCGCCCGACTTCGCGCCGGTCGAAGTCCCTTTTTTGCTCGTCACACTAGTGCAACAAATCGAGACCTCAGCTCAGGGTTGCGCGACCATACGTGACATCCACGTAATCGTGACATGGGAAAAACCGCAGCGCTGAGACTGGGTGAACCAGTCGCAAGCAGCACCTATTTTCTCAAGGGGCCAATTTATTGCTCCATCAATACGCAACTTGAAGGCAAGACCTATTGCTTCGGCAGCAAGGAGGCCATGGAAGAGTTCCCATTGAGAACCCAGTGGGTGCATAAACAGCGGCCAGTTCGTTATCATTCATTCGCCCGATCGGACGCCATGGCATTTGTTTGCTGAGTTCATGGCCTCTGGGATCGATGTATCGACCGCTCGGGGTTGTTCCGCGTTTTGTGAGGTAAAAGCACGCCCTAGGAAAGTCAGGCGTGGCTCCGCAGGCACGTCCAGCGGGTGCGGCTATTCCATGACGTGGTCGCTCTTGGCCGCGCCGCGCGAAAGGCTACGCTCAAGTGTGGATATGGGTCTGAGCGCGAAGTGTGGAGGCACGCCCTTCGTCTAGAGGCCGAAATCTATGGTCAAGTCATAAGCGTGGCAAAACGCACTTGCGCTACGCGCAGCGCTGCTGCGCAGGGCCGATATCATGAAGGTTTAGGGCAGTTCCGATGAGAGCGAGGTGAGAAAACGCCTGCGGAAAATTGCCGACCTGCCGCTGCGCCTGAGGATCGTATTCTTCCGCGAGCAGGCCGACATCGTTGCGAAGCGATAGCAGGCGGTCGAACAAGGCGGATGCTTCGGCGTCCCGGTTCTGCAGCGTGTAATTGTCGGCAAGCCAAAAGCTGCACGGGAGAAATACCCCCTCTCCCGGGGCCAGACCATCAATGCCTGCCTTAGTTCGATAACGCAGCACGAGGCCATCGACCATGAGCTCTTGCTCGATCGCCGCGATGGTGCCGCGCACGCGTGGGTCGTCCGGCGGCAGGAAGCCAACGACAGACATCAATAACAAACTCGCGTCGAGCTCACTGCTTCCAAAGCTTTGCGTGAAGGTGTTGCGGGTGCTGTCGAACCCAAGCTTGCAGATTGTCGCGTGCATGTGGTCGCGAACTTGTCGCCAACGTTCCAGCGGTGCGTGCAATTTGAATCGCTCTACGTCACGCACCGTGCGATCCAGAGCAACCCAGGCCATGATCTTGGAAAAGGTAAAGTTGCGGCGGCCACCGCGCACTTCCCAAATTCCATCGTCCGGCTGCTCCCAGATCTGTTCCAGATGCTCGATCAAGGTCTGTTGCTGCGCCCAGGCCAACTCGACGGGAGCAAGCGCGTCCTTGCGCGCATGGTAGATGGCGTCCATGAGCTCGCCGTACACGTCGAGCTGGAGTTGAACGAAAGCGGCGTTGCCGATGCGCACCGGCGCGGCACCCTGATAGCCGGGCAGCCACGGCACCTCCCATTCGGTGAGCTGCCGCTCGCCCGACAGGCCATACATGATCTGGAGCTGGTTCGGGCTTCCCGCCACGCTGCGCTGGAGCCACGCGCGCCACGCCTGCGCTTCCTCGCGATAACCCGCGGCCGACAAGGCCATCAGGGTGAAGGTTGCATCGCGCAACCAGCAGTAGCGGTAGTCCCAGTTGCGTTCGCCGCCGAGCTGCTCAGGCAGCGACGTGGTGGGAGCGGCGACGATCCCGCCGGTCTCCGCGTAGCTCAGCGCCTTCAAGGTCAACAAGGAGCGCTGGACCGCCTCCTTCCGGCGACCGGTGTAGCAGCAACGGGTCGACCAGTCGCGCCAGAACAATTCCGTCTGCTGCAAGGCCGCGCGCCACTCCATCGCGGCGGGCGGCGGCAGATGGGAGGGGCCGTGCGTCATGACGAACGGCACGCATTCACCTTCGGCAACATCGAACTCGGCGACGGTTGCAAAATTCTTACCCCGCAACGCGACCGGGGAACGCAGCACCACCTGGCTCGGCCCCGCAATGGCGCTCAGGCCAGGCCCGTCTTCGAGCTGCGTCACCCACGGCACGGTGGTGCCGTAGTCGAACCGCAGCGTCAGGTGCAGGCGCATCGCCACCTTGCCCCGTTGCCCCTGCACCAGACGGATAACGGACGAGTTGGCCCGGCCGATCGGCATGAAATCGATCACGGCGACGCGGCCATCCGCCGTATCGAACACCGTCTCCAGCACCACGCTGCCGTCGCGGTAGGCGCGGCTGATGCGCGGCGCCGGATCGGCGGGGCAGATCTGCCACCGTCCATGCTCGGACGTGCCGAGCAAGGCTGCAAAGCACGCGTTACCGTCGAAACGCGGCCAGCACAGCCAATCCATGGAACCATTGCGACCGACAAGGGCGGCGGTGATGCAATCGCCGATCAGCGCATAGTCCTCGATGGCGAGCGGAAGATCGGATCTGATGGACGTCTGCCTCGCACCGCTCGGCCGCGGGCCAACGCTTTGATCGGTCGGCTCCAGGTCCGCGTTGATTTGCGGGACGACAGGCGATCGAATTCTCCGACACCGGCGGATTAAGCGCGCGCAGGATCTCCGCAACGATGTCACCCGCCGACCAACTCACGTCGACGCGGATCGGATCCTCGTCGGGGTCGGGCTCCTCCAGGATCGCGAACTGGCTGTCGAGGAAACTCGTCGCCATGAAATGCCCTTTGCGGGCTGCCAGGCGCGGGGCAATCACCGCCCGGTCGGCGTGCAAGTAGACGACGCGCACCTCCGGTCTCCCGCTGGTGAGGAAGTTGCGATAGCTGCGCTCAGCGCCGAACAGGTGATCACGCCGAACGTGCCGGCCTGCCGCCAGCGCTCGATCCAGTCTGCGACCTTCTCGAGCCAGGGCCACCGGTCGCGGTCATCGAGCGGATGATCGGAGTGCATCTTGGTGATATCCGACGCCGGATGGAGGTCGTCGCCTTCCTTGAACGGCCAGTCGAGCTGCTGGGCGAGGGCTGTTGCGATCGTGGTCTTCCCGCTGCCCGATACGCCGGTGACAACGAGGATTGTGCGATCGTCAGCGAAGGTATAACGCGACTCTTCTTTCGGGCTACCGGGACCGCTCGCTCCAGCCATGGCTGATCAGGTCCTCCCGCCGGCTGAGGCGGCGCGACTGTTAAGCAATGCGGGCAGATCGCAATTGAGGAGATCACCGATCTTGGCCAGCTCGATGTCCGCCGGCGGATACTCGGCCAGAACGCTTGGATCAAACGCGTAGTAGCCTTGCTTGGGAAAGACCGTGGTGACGCGTTCGCCCCAGATTTTCTTCACCGCCGCCAGGATACGCAATTTGTCGTCGATCAGGACGTAGCGATCGGCGGGAAAGACCCGCTCGACGTCGGCAAGTTCCTGCTCCTTGTGGATGTAGATGAGGACGCGGTTCTCGAACGCGTGCCAAAGGCCGGATCGCTCCACCTTGCGCGGCTGGAACACGGCATCGCCGTCCGAGAGGATGACGGTGGTCCCCCCACTGCTGCACATGCTTCACCGCGCTCAGTGCGCCGCGGTACAAGCGGTCGGCGAACGGGTAATCGATCAACCAGCTCGACATGCGCAGCACGTCTGGGCGATGCATCGCTTCGATGCGAAAGCGCTCCAACGCACCCAGGTAATCGACGTATCCCAATTCGTGGCGCAATTGCTCAAGGATTTCCCAGTACCTGTCGCGAGCGGCGACCCCGTATGCCTGCTCCAAGTGCTCTTTAAGATGAGCCTGCACGCGATCGTTGTCGATGAGCGTGTTATCGACATCGAATAGGAACACGACAGCGGGCGTTTTGGTCATCGCACTCTCGTGTGTGTTTGAACGCGGCGGCTCGCCGAGCGCTTTCCCTTGACAACCGCCTCAGCTCTTCTTTCCCTTGCCAACCAGCTCCTTAGCGATCTCCGTCACACGCTCCGGCTCGAAACCGAACTTCCGTTGCAGTTCCTTGAGCGGGGCGGATGCGCCGAATGTCTTCATGCCGATGATGCGGCCGGACCTGAAGGGTGGTCAGGGACAAGGTTCATTTGCGCAGGGGATAAACGCATCCACCGGGGGGAGATCCGCGACACAAAAAACGGGAACTCCACCGGGCTTAACGAGGCCTCTGCCAATCTTCTGGGCGTACTCACCGCAGCGGCCGGAGCTTTGGCGGCGGCGCTACTCGCCAAGTTCATAATCTGAGTATGTGATTAGTCCCAGCCATGGTGACGAGGTTCGAGGGGACCGGATTCGGCCGCCCGCACTCTTTCAGTGCTAGATTGGCCCGCCTTGCAGAGGTTGGGCTGCTCCGATTGGCCCAGACCATCACGTGGAGCGATGCGTAATCGGTTTCGGGGTAGCGGAACATGGGCCGGTACCGGGCCCTCCGGTGTCTGCTCGGGCGTTTGGAGCGCACTCCCCGCCAATAGGCGATAATGGAAATACTTACAGGGCGTCCTTGCGCCGGATCAAGACTTTGGATTTGTGAAGTGTATCTAGGAGGCTAGGGAGGCTTGTCACCTACGCGCTACACTTCTTCAAAGTCCTTGCCTCGTGAACCGCCTCGGTTTCCGCCTTCAGGTGCGCCACCTTGTCTCCTGCGCGCTGCTCGGATGCCACCGCAAGCGCGTCTTTGAGGAGATCGGCTTCATCGGCGAGTTGCTGGCAATTCCAACTTCGATAGTCGCTACGAAAGGATGCCATCGGATAATATCCCGGCTTTGATGTGAGCGAATAGCTTTCGGGCTTTTTCGTGCATCCCTGCGCGATTAGGGCCAACAAGCCCACCATAGCGAGACAACGGCACATCGGCGAGGATCCCCCAATTATCATAGCAGGGTTAGGCCCGCCTGATTGCTAAGAGCAGAAGCCTGAGCGTGTTAGCCTAGCTCAAGGTTCATTTTCGTGACCAATTGCGAGCATCGGACCACCGGGGGGAGATCCGCCAGCGCAGCGCCGCAGTGCAAATCTGCCCGCGTATCAGCCTCACAGGCTATCCTGGACCGTGCTTATGGACGTCCAGCAACGTTTAGCACTGGCGACACCACCCAGTTCAAGCGTGCCATCGATATGACTGATGACGAGCTCGCCGCCATCGTAGCCGAGGCTAGGCTCACGGTCGTGAAGTGATGGGTGCTGTTAGCTAGTGGTTAGCCAGCGCCTGCTAACTCATTGATCTTATTGCCATAGCCTATGATAACAAACTAGGGACAAGGTTCATTTGCGCCAGGAAATCGAGGCATGTCGACCACCGGGGGAGATCCGCCAGCGCAGAAAACGGGACTCCGATTGGGGAAAAGAATCTGCCATTTGAGATACGCGCTCATCATTTCCCCTGCATGAACTCAATGCGATCAAGTTCGGCGTCGATGAACTTCTGGACCGCATCGGCCGGCGCTCCGCTGCGGATCAGCGAGGCGCCCAGCTCGTTGAGAGCGTCGATCTTCGCTGCGGCTTCGTTCATGACTTGCTCCCGAAATACTTGTTCACCGGATCAGTGGGCTGAGGCTTGACCCTCCAGGGTTGCCCGCGCGCTCGGCGTGAGAACTCACTCGGCCCCGTAAGCTACTTGCTTGCGGGGCGTTTTCTTCCCGCCTGGTATTCGGGCTGGGGAACGATGGGCCGATCAACTCAGTTGTATCGACCAGCCTCACAGTGAGGCGTCGGCTGAGGTCTCTACCGATTGCGAGGTTCGCAAACAGGAGGGTAGAACATGGCCCTTTCCCCCACACTGAATTTGGGTTCCCCGAAAACCGAGCACGAGGCGGATGTAATGGCGTTGAAGCTGTTCTGCCTGCTCTCGTTCATCCTGGTTGGCTTGATCACCGCTGGGATACTCTAGCCTTATCATCCCGCAGCCCATCCTTGGCTCGGATGGGTGAGGCATCCCAAGCGGTAGTGGCTCTCGCCGCTGCTTTCAGCGACTGCTCAACTGAGCGTGGTGGACCGCGCAGCGCCGTGAGTTACGAGGCTAGGCGGTTAGTTCTTTTGCTTGCCGACCTCGATGTCCACGCCTTCCTTGGTGATCTCGCCGGAGACACCTGGAAGGTCGATCTTAGCGACTGGCTTGGTCCGTTCGTAGTATAGATATGCCAGCACGCCGAGGGCCACGAGCACAGCCGCCAGGAGTACACCGAGCAATGGATTGCGGTACTCTCCAATCATCCGTCCTTCTCCTTGAAAAGCAGCGGCCTCTTTGATCCAAGCGAGGCGGACGGCTGCGGGTGCTGCAGACAGCCGTCCACCTGTGAACTACCGCACCGCGACGCGCGGTTCAGTATTTGTCGCCCATAACATTATTGATTTTGTCCGTTGGGCCAGCTCAGCCGCTCTATCTCCCTGCATGTGCTTTAGCTGGATACTGCTGAGCTTCTGTAGCTTCGCGTCGTTCTGGCCCAAGTTAGCTTTAGCGCTGGAGCCAGTTTTTTGTGCCTGTTTGCTCATCAGTTTCACCTCCTCTCTTTGCAGCAAAGAGAAGAAGCCCCTGTTTGGGGCGCTAGGGATTACGCCTTGGGTCGCAAGGCAAATACGTCAGCTAAATTCTTCCCTTTCCGCACACATTGGTTTGGTCATTCCACTTGAGGCCTGATTTATGGCAGTCCGCCTTGGTCAGTGGTTGCGCTCCGGGCCCAGCAAAGGCCGGTGCGGTGAATGCCACTGCGAGACCCAAAGCAACAAGCATCGAAGCGAGCTTCTTCATGACAATCTCCTTTCATGTGCTCCGCCGGTCTGGCTGTTAGAACAACGTCAAAAACTCGCTCCGGTTCAGCTTCGGGGTCGTCGCACCAAGAACGGTACTGCCCCAAATCCACAAAATATTGAAGTCTACGGCTATCACCCAGGGCTTGGGCCTGGTGTGGTATTTGAGTTGATGCGAAATGGTATTCTGGGGCATTGCCCTCCGCCCGGCACGCTCTGGCGCGGGCGTGGCACGGCGTGAGCGTTGTACGCAACAGAGCCTTGTCACTGCACTGCGGACCGTGACCATCGAGCCGGGTAGCTTCGTCAAGCAGAGAACCAGTGAGCCTAAATGTGGAAGTCCTTAATCCGCTCGTCGCATTGATTGCCGGAATTCTGATTTTGATTATGCCGCGATTGCTCAACTACGTCGTGGCGATCTACCTGATCGTGATTGGCATTCTCGGCCTTTCACACCATTACCATTTCCACATTTAGTCGGAGCGCAAACAGGAAACACCGCATCACATTCATCCGCGATATGGATGTTCGCACCTGCGCCGCTTCCCACCACCATGGACCGTTGAGAAGATACCGGACAGCGAATAGAGCGCCTTCAGTCATCGCTCCCCCACAACATCACACTGGCGTACAGCGCGAAAGCCAAGCCAACGTACATGCTCGCTCCCGTCAGATAGACCAATGCGGAGTCCGTACCTCGGTCCACAAGATGGTAAAAGGCTAATGCACTCGGCACGAAGAAGCTGCAACACTCTCATTCAACTCGCTTGGATAATGGCCGAACGTCGATTCCCTCCACCGGGGACAGTCGAACAATTCCGGGCGGGTTCAAGGTGATTGATGCTAACGGCCAATCGCTCGCCTCTATTCACGTGAGGACGCGGCAGACATAGCGAAAGTGCTGACTGAGCATGAGGCTGGGCGCATAGCGAGCAACATCGTGCGGCCTGAGAGGCTGATCGTGAGACACGCATTTCCGCGTCTCACCCTGCCAACATTTCAGGGATACGGCGTGGAGTGCCAAGGAGGCGAACCGAAGAAGCTTCGGCTGATCGTCGCTTAACGGGGCTGCTCGGAAACGGGCGGCCCTTCTTAGTGTCACAGGCTGCTCGCGGATATAGTCCGCCATCAATTCGCGCGTCGCTTCAATGGCGGCAATAACTTTCCATCCCTGCCAGCGCCGATCCGGATCGGCTAGAATGGTTGCCTCGCAGAGACGGGGTTTACCATGGACCTCACCTTCTGGAACCAGGAGTGGCCGTTGATCAGGGATGCGCCGCATCTAGCAATTGGCGGCGCAATCGTAATCGCTCTGGCCGTTTGGGCTCTCGTTAGCGGGTCCTATCGTCGGAAGATAGCTAGATTAAAGGCCGAGAATGGCGCTTGGGAAGCTAGGTTCGCCTTCGCACACGCGAAGGAAGCAGTGGTTTCAGAAAAACGCAACGAGTTGGAGGCCACGGTTCAGCTTCTCAACAAGCAGACCACCGCGAACGCAACGACACAGGAAATCGCCGCTACAACGCAGAGGGTTACGACGGTAGCTCGCGAATTGGCTTCCGCAAATTCGGCATTGTCTAAAGCACTTATCTCGTGACCCCTAAAGAGGCATCCGGGGAAGTTTGTCTCCCTTTGCTTCGACCTTGACCGCCATCAGGCCCTCCGCTGCCGGGCACGGCGTCGATCTTGCCCAGATAAATTCGCATCTTCGTGTCCTAGGCCGTGCACTCATAAATAGGCACTGTCCGCTTTGCCCCCGAAAGCAGACATTCGTCAGCGGATTGAGCATGTCTGCTTTGTGCCAATAGCAGACATTGCCTAACAAGCAGCCTCCGTGGCCGCGGCGGAACTCTGGTCGCGACCTTTGCCATGGCCGGCGATCTCTTCTCCAGCTTCGTGAAACGCAGGCTGCACCTGCCTTAAGCAGCATGGCCATGGGAAGGCTTAGGGGCGCAACCGGGCGGGAATGTGCGTGAAGCCAACAGCGACCGACGCAAAGAAGCGATGTGCGCCGTGGTGTAGTCGATAGTGATAATCGCCCAACGATAGCTCCTCGACTTCGACGGGTGGCAGCGCAGTTCGGGAGACAATCGCGTGAAGCACCTTCACCATGCGAATGCGATCAAGCCCCTCATAATCCATGGGTGGCGGCTCAATGGCGTCGATCCGTACAAACAGTTCGGGAAGCGCGTCCCACAAATAGTACGGTGATTGCCGCTCAAAGGCTGGCATTCCAGCTTCATTCCACCACTCCACAGGGAACGAGAATTCAGCGCCGTTGGGGAGCCTGAAACTTATCATCGATGTGAACTAGCTCGGGCGAGTTTCGCTGAAAATGTCGGTGAGGCGAAAACGCCTTTGTTCCCTCCGGCGCAGTCAGACCGACCACAGTCGCGGCCAGCATGACGCTATGCCGCATCATCGGCAAGTTCATCGAGGCAGGCGCGTAGCTCTTGCGCCAAGGCCAGCGTCTGCCGCGCCGACAGGTATTCGACCCGGTGGGGGATGGCGAGCACACGATTGCGAAACGCCTTGAGCTTGCTGCGACCGGCCACCGCCCCGGCCAGCCGCTTCGGCCCGTAGGTGGCGGATATAACCGCTGACCGTGACCTCTCGCGTCGCTTTACAAGCTGGCTGGTCAACTAGAAGCGGCATTTTGGGAGGCAGCGCCCCGTTAGCCGGCACGAGTTACAAAGGACCCGGGGGAGCGACAGCGCCAATAAGCGTCTCCGGCATGGTGTCAATGCAGACCTTTTCGCCGCCCACCATGACGACCGTTGTTAGGTCGCCTTGACGCTCCACGGTGAGCACGTTGTCGAGGTTGATAAAGACCGGCGTTGGGGATTTGTCAGGACCGGCGTGCCTCCCGCAAAGTGACCAAGTAGCCATTCGTCCCTCCCATCTTGCTCAAAGCTAAGTGGAGACTAGCACGAGCCGGGCCGGCCCCGAGGCGCAACGGCGGCGCGAGGTCAAACGCGAGAGGGTGCTCGGAAGGCAGAAGACTTATGAGGCGCGTTTTTTTCGGTCCATCAGCTCCCAAATCATAGGTGTGAAGATGAGTTGCATCGCGATGGGCATCTTGCTGCCGGGGCAGGTAATGGTGTTCGCTCGAGACATGAAGGACTGCGGCAATACGGCCAGGAGATAGGGGAAGTCGATACCCCTCGGCTTCTTGAAGCGGATGATGAGCATACTCTCGTCCGGGCTTGGGACGTCACGCGCGCTGAACGGGTTCGACGTGTCGACGGTCGGGACACGCTGGAAATTGACGTGCGTCTGTGAGAACTGAGGACAGATGTAGTTCAGGTAGTCAGGCATGCGGCGAAGGATCGTGTCGACTATTGCCTCTTGCGTGTGGCCGCGCTCTAACTTGTCGCGATGGAGCTTCTGAATCCATTCGAGGTTGATGACCGGCACGACACCGATAAGGAGATCACCGTGCTGCGCAACGTTTACCGTCTCGGTGACGACTGCTCCATGCAGCCCCTCGTAGAATAACATGTCAGTGTCTGGCGGTATCTCCTCCCATGGCGTGAAGGTCCCGGGCTCCTGATTGTAGGGTGCGGCCTCCTCTTCGTCGTGAAGATAATTGCGCACCTTCCCGGTTCCGCTCTCTCCATAGACGCGGAATAATGTCTCAAGTTCCTCGAAGAGGTTGGCCTCGGGACCGAAACGGCTGAAATGCATCTGGCCATTGTTCTGCGCCTTGGCCCTCTGCACTCGCATCTCATCGCGATCGTAGCGATGAAAGGCATCCCCGTGGACGATTGCCGCCCTAATACCCTCGCGGCGAAAGATCTGCTGAAAGGTCGTCGTCACGGTCGTCGTGCCCGCACCTGAGGAACCTGTGATCGCAATGATCGGATGTCTGGCCGACATTCTCGCCTCCGCGCCTCCATATTATGTGAGCGGTGAATTGCCGGATAGTTTCCGATTTCTTATGCCCGCTCATGGGTGCGCTTAGGTTGTTCCACGTTACTGGCACCCCACAAAACAATGATTGACGGGGGAATGCGATTTTCAGCATCAGACTTCGCGCGTCGGCTTCGTGCCAGAACCGGAAGTCAAGGACCGGATAGCTGATATTCCTCGATCCCACGTCTGAGAGTTTGATGGTGAAGGTCATTGCCCTCTTCAAAGCCTGCGCTGAGCGAGCGCTTGAGGGCATTGTCTCCAAACATGCACGGGCACCCTATCGCTCTGGCCGCAGCAAGACATGACGGGTGTAGGTCTGAGTTATGCTGGAGCGGCATTCATTGCTCTTGCCGGCGATGAACGCGCACACTTCTTCGCGGAAGTGGAGCGGCACACAACGTCATGGGCCGCGTTCAAATCCTCACGGCTGACCGATATGCGATGGTGCCATCCCAAGCTACCGTGGTGATGAAGCATCTGGCAGGAAGCAGTATGCTACGACACGTCACAGTGAGAGGCTTGGCGGAGCACTAATCTCATGTGTCCTTACTGCAATGGACCGCTAATCCAAATCGACCACTATGGTGAGATGCTGGTGGGCTGCATCCACTGCAATCGCTGGGGCCACCCCGGCGACGAGCACCTCATTATGGAACTTATGGAAGACGATCTAGATGCGCTGAGACGCGACAGCAGCTAACAGACGGGGCGCGGGGGTTGCCCGGTTGCAAGCTCGAAGAAACCCGGCCGAGCCAAACCGTGCTTACGGCAAGGCGCCGACCTTCAACACCAATGATTCTGGCACGTTCAAGCGCGCCGTGGACATGACCGACGACGAGTTAGCCGCGATCGTAGCAAAGGCCAAGCTGACCGTGGTCAAGTAACGTGTTAGCCCAAGCGTTAGCCAATACGATGACAGGCGAGATAGGTGTCTAGAGTTGTCCTCGGCGAGCTCCAGTGCAACCGAGTCGAGGGCCGCCGCCGCGTCCCAGAAAGCCAGATGGCTCTGCCTCGGAGGTCAAGTTGACTGGCGCTGAACTCAAGCCGATCCGAGAAACGTTTGGCCTCTCAGCTTCAGCGATGGGGAAGGCTCTCGGCTATTCTGGTCCGAGGGCTAAGATTGTCGCGCCTATACGGCTGGTTCTCGGTCTTGCGCTGATATTGGTAGCCATTGGCCTCCCTCATTCGCCTGCCTTAGCCGATGACGCGAGCGCTTTGATGGGGCACTGGCTCGTGCCAAGCCGCGAGCAGAAGAAGTCGAGGATGAGCCCGCAATGCCAAAAGTATGCGGAAACGGACGTGCAAACGGTTCCCGCGAGCGAGATAGAAATATTCTCGTGCGACGATCCCGCCTTCGCGCCCCAGAAGACACGCATACTCGAATTTGTGAAATCTGTTAACGAGGTCTATCGCGCGCAGAACAGACCGCCTTATTCCGAGACGATCTCGGGGCTATGCGCGATCGTGCGTGAGACAACGGCGAAACGGAAGACCGATCTTTGCAATCCGAGCGAAAAACTGCGCGGGGCTCCAATCGAAAATCTGCCGGTGGTCTGGAATATCCGGGCAAAAAAGTGCAGGCCAGTTCCTCGCCGCGGGGAGAAATGGGCCAGAAATATCTCGTCGCTGGCAAGCGCGTGTCAATGCGCCTTTGGATTGATGAACCCGGTGGAAAGCTGAAAGGCCCGACATCGAGAGACTACGAAACCGTAGGTTACGTAATCTCGGGAAGTGCAAAACTCGATCTGGAAGGCCAGACCTTAAATCTGAAAGCGGGAGACTCTTGGTTGGTCCCGGCAGGAGCCAGGCACCAATATACGATTGTTGAACCCTTCACGGCTGTCGAGGCAACTGCCCCGCCAGCCGAGGTGCACGGCCGCGACGAAGCCTGAAAGCTAGGTCGTTAAGCGGCTTCGCCTCGACACGTGGGCAAAGACGTTCAGTCGGGAAGTTCGCGAAGTGCAATTAATTGCACGTATCCATTGACACATGATCTTTCCGTTAGGTCGCACCACCCTTTGCGACTGAAGGGTCGCGCGTGACAGGGCTCGATGGACGTCGGTCGCCCAAAGGGCCTCCTGCGACATGGTCGGCAACAAAAGCTCCACGCTTGCCCATTGGCTTCGGTCTGCCTGTAGTCGTATCGACTGCGGTTTGTAGCTCGAGTTCAGCATTCATCTCAGCGCCGAGGAGAATGATGTAGAAGGAGATGTACAACCAAAACAGGAAGATGATAACCGCTCCCAACGAACCATAGGTTTTGTCGTAGTGGGCAAAATGAGACACATAGAATGAGAACCCGGCTGATGCGAGCAACCACACCGCTGTAGCGAGCAATGATCCGACGCTGACCCAACGCCATTTGGCGTTCTCGCGGCAAGGTCCGAAGCGATAGAGCAGAGCCAGGAGGAAAAGCACGAGTAACGCGAGTAGCGGCCATCGGCCCAAGCGGACCAGCGCCTCGAACTCGGTCGA
>CAVUZR010000015.1:0-16235 GCA_963745855.1 uncultured Alphaproteobacteria bacterium
GATGTTGGCTAATGGCACTGAGCGGACAAACTCCATCGCTGCTGCGATGTCTGCTTGGGGTCATTCTGAGACCTCTGTGCCTCGCTGGCGGATGTCTGCTCTTGGGGTAACTCCAGACATTTTGCAACGACCACTCTCTTCTGCAGGTCATGCCGCTTCCCTCAGGCGCGGCTTACGTCGATAAAGGCAAGCTGGTAGTTCTGGATAGCCATCTGAGTCTGTATTTGAGTGGGTAGTCGTCGCCTTTGATCGTTTCCGGTTGAGCGTCCATCAGGAAACCAATTTCAGCGTCGAGGACGGTAGCCCTAATTTTCTAATTCCACGTGACCTTGCCGCTCGCCACCTATCAGATCGACAGGGTTTTTCCGTTTGTTGCTTGCTAGAGCCGTTCTGTTTATCTCGGCTGCCACCCGCAAGTTCAGTTCGCAAATCCAATCTATCGTTCCCTTGTCACGACAGCGGTAAAGCCTGACCGGCTTCTTGCCTGGCTCCGCCAAAGGAGAGCAGATCGCCGCCAAGGTTCCTAACCCTGGCCATCCACCTACCGGGAAGGACTTCCATGACGCAGCCAAGGGCGCGCGAAGCTCTGATTGTCGGCTGGGTTGCCGATGTCCTCTCCTGTAGGCGACATCTGAAGACCCGGCGAGATCTGAGATCCACTTCCCCCGGTGATCTGAAGGCTCGTCCCAGGGGCTATTTGGAGATCGCCACCGGGCGCGCCTTGAACTCTAGTCCCATCATCTTGGAGATGAAGTGAAGGAAGAGGTGCGGGCAACGGCGCTTCATCGGGATCTGTCAACCGCGCAGTGCTGTCGGGAGTTGCGACCGTATTCTTGTCCAGGTCAAAGGCCATTACCGAACTGGGAAAAATCGGCAAGCCCAACAGCACGAATCCAAATGCAAAACGGCGCATGTGAAATCCCCGGTATGCCTCGGACACCTAGCCTAACCCTGTGCAGCGTTCGGCTCCGATACCGCAAATAGCCGCATCAGCCGTGGCTACCATCCCACCCGTTGAACTTAAGCGTAATTTTTGCGCTCAGAACAGTGAGGAAGCAGCATGACAATTGGAAAGCCATTTAAAACAGGCCAGAGCGGCAACCCTGGAGGAAGACCCAAGGTCGCAGAGCCTTGCAAAACTCTGAGGAGTGGGTTGCGGGTGAGGCCACTCTAGTCGATTCCAATGCCCTCCGCGGCAGCGCTTAAGATAGACCTCGTGTTGACACCTCGACTTACAAAAGCGAGCGTCAGGTCTTAGGTTTGTCTCTGTTCCTTGCTCTCATCGCGATCGTGCTCGACATTTGAACGTCGCTCGTTGGTGCGCAGACACCAGGCCGGCGCTCCCTCAGGTTCTCCGCAAATCGTGAAGCGCTCGCAGATCCTCCTCTGATAGCCGGACCTTCTTGCCGTCAGCAGACCACCAGATGTTGCACATCATGTAGCCGGTGAGGTGCATGCCACGATTGCAGTTTCATTCGATCCCCCCAAAGCTCTAATCCTTGCGCTCGCGAGGGCCAAGCCCAAGCAGGCGTCCGCTGTCGCAGCGTCACTGCGCCGAAGGGGGCGCCGGCTTCGTGGCCGCGCCGCCCCCGTCCTTGTCAGTGGACTTTGAATCATCCGGAACGCAGTGGAATACGATGGAGGTATCGGCAGCTGTCTTTACTGAGAGCTTCTGCCCCTTCGAATGACAATACTCCCCAGCCTTATCAACGGCCTCGTCAATCGTATTGGTGTCACTCGACGAAAGGAGTGTCGTGCTGCCTCGGTTTATTCCAATGCTGTACGTGCCCGGTTCGACCTTCTGCACCTGCTGTGCGCCACGTGAGGTGGCGCAGCACGCCAATCCAAGCGCAATGCCGAGGATAAGCACCGTTCTTAGTACATGTTCCGGCACGTACCCATACTAACCGAAAACCCGGCATCGCATTCGTCGAGGCCTACAATCCCGCAGCAACAGGGCGGTATTCCTGGCGTCGGACCGGCTCAGATCCCGCGAAGGACGTTTCCGGCGACGAGTATCAGGTAACCGGCCAACAAGACCACGAAACCGCTGTGGACATGAGGAATCGCAATATGCGCGTAATGAATGACCACGGCGATGATGGCCACGATAACGGAGATAATGAACGTAATGACCTTCGGCGCTGAAAGGTCTAGTGGCATGGTTTCCTCCCCCTTTTTTGGTCGTGCGCACCGAGGTTAGCATTTTAGCGGGCGGGGGAGCATTACTGGCGCCGGGCGGCCAACCCCCCCTGACACGCGGACTCGGGAAGGTGGCAAAGTGCAAGGGAGCGGCCACAGGCTGCTGGAAAAATTGCAATTGCAATGATTGATTATGACACAACCGCGTCGTACGAAACTTTGCGTACGCACTCAGAACGCATCGATCGCTGCCCAGGTCAAGCGGGGTTGGCCAGGGCAGCCTTTCCGGCATGCCAAAGTAGAGGGGCGTCTGAGCATGGCGAAGAACAAGACCAAGCCGAGAACCGCGATCTACCATCCCCCGAAGTCCGGGATGCCGTATCTGGTCGTGACCGTTTCACCAGAGGGCGTGACCGCCACTGCCGTCGAGTTGAAGGACGAAGCTCGGATCCTCGCGTCAAAAAAAACCCTGAAGGTCCTCATTGAAGAGGACGAGAAGTCGTAATTCGAGCAACGCCGGCTTTCGCGATTTTGGATCGGCCGGGTAATGTTCCCCAGGATCCGCCGAAAGTCATTGGTCATCACGCCATCGCCCTTTTTTCTCGGTCACCGAGTTATTGAATTTAGACATGAGAGGGTGACGACATGCACATCGCAACGATCCTCCTCGCCCCAATGGCGGTGCTCCTCAGCGCCGGTTAGGCAAACCCGGTCGCCGAGCAGGGCGAAGGATTCCTTGCCAAAGGCGCTCTTAGTCTTTGCAGATGATGGCCATGTCCTGCCGAGCGATTTCCCGCGTGACATAGACCCTTTTGCCCTTGCGAATTTTCGTCTGAGTGTAGTGCGGCGCGATATTCACGATCCTGCATCGATCAGGAGCCCCGCGGGATCCCTTGGCGGCGAGTGCGGGAGCGGAGACGGCAATCATGAGAGCCGCAATGAGAAGATATCGAGCCATGGCGAAATCCTTCTGTGCGACCGGGTGAGGGCTGCCGACTAAAGTGTCGCAGTGGCACTTTGCCAAAATGCGCCAGCGCCGGCACGTGAGGCAAGTTCGAAGCGTCAATTGTGACACCTCATGTGACTCTCCAAAGGGCGTCAAGCACCCGAGGCTTGGCGCCCTTTCTTGTTTGGGCCTCAGTCAAGCCTCAGTGCTCGCCTGCGGCGCGCGATATTTCTGGTCGATCCACTCGCCGCACCAAGCCGCGCTCAGGGTGAGCGGCCACTCCGAGCTGGCAGTGAGTTGGGCGTCGCCGGCGTCGCGGACCATGACCACTTGCGGAGGGTAACGCTTGCACTCTCCCATTGCGGCAGCGGCTTCATGCTGTTCCCAGTACAGGCATTTTCCGCATTGTGCATTCAACGGTCCGGCTATGTTCGGTTGCATCGCGGCTCCCTCCTAGAGGTCTCGGGCTTGGGATCGAACGTGACTCGGGGGGGCAGTTTACCTTGCTCCGATCGAGAGATGTGCTCCTTTGACCTTCCAGAAGATTGCAACTTTATGCACTGAAATCGCCTCCGTGAGGGGTGCCGCGCGGCCATTCGTGGCGCAGAATTGGGGTCCGTGGCGCTATGCGGGAGGGGGGCAATGCGCGATATCCGGGGCGATCTACAGGAGCGTGCGGAATTCATCGAGAAGCAAATCGCTGCCGCCGGCGACGATTTCGAGAAAGCGGTCGAACAGCTCCAAAGCAGGCTCAAGGCGCAGCTTGCCGCGCTCAGCGTGGCCATGCTGGCAGAGCATTATAAGACATTCCTCATTGATACGATCGGCGGCGAAGACGGCGAGATCATCTCCTCGGAGCACTGCCCTGATAACTGAGCCGGCTTCGGCCTGCATCACGTTTTGCGATTTTGTCTGCCGGGCTTGGAACCCCAATCCCTGATTCCCTGTTGTGAGATCGAGGGGATCGATCGGCGGCTGTAGCGGCGCTACCGCCATCCAAGGGGGATTGCAGCCATGACAAAGCTTGAACTACTCTATACGCAAAAATCCGCAAAATTCGCTCAGGTGTGTGCTCTGGCCGCGCGGGAGCTCGGTTACGGCGAACTTTCGACTTTGAGCGTTGAAGAGCGCATCAGAGTCGAAGACGAAGCGAAGCAGTACGTGGAACAGTGGGAAGAGACGGTCGAGATGAAGACGAGTTTCGCCATTCGCCCAATTACGCCTTTACGGCGGCTGCTCGCCGAGTATCACGACATCTGCGAGAGAATCCTCGACGAGCAGGAAATCGACGTCGGACTCTGGGCCTACCGCAAGAGGGTCCAGAAGCGTCGGCGGCCGGCCTCACTTTAGACTTGAGACGGCGCGGGGCTCAGAGGGCGTCGGCTGCGGCCGGCGCCTTTTTGCCTTTCGAGGCCATTGCGCTCAGACACTCGTTGGGAGTTAAATACCTCCAGAGTGATGGAGGGCGAGATGCGGAAAGCCCTTCTCGTGCTGACCATAGTGGCGGCGTCAGATCTGTCGCGCTCAGCCGCATGGGCGAACTTCAGCTGCTTCGAGACTCCCGAGGGCGAGCGACGATGCGCCTGCGTCGGCGCGGACAATTGCGCCGAAATGAAAACCTCGGACAGCTGCAAATCCGACGCTCAATGCGACGACCGGGCGCTTGGCGTGATCATCTGCAACTGCAAGGCGGCCAAGAGCGTAAAGACGGGCCCCTGACGCGCGCCACCAATTTTATGCAAATTGCATGCTCCCGCGCCTTCCGGTCGCGAGGACTTGCTTCGTGCACGTCTTCATCACACCTCGACGGTGGGTGGCGCGGGCCAAGAACCGTGCTAGAACCCGGGCTGCAAATCACAAAGGGGGGTCCCTGAATGACGAGCTCTCGTGCAAGACTGCCTGCCGCCTTTGTCTTGATCCTCTGTTGCGTCGGCTCGGCGCCGTCGGCGGCCTTCGCACAGGCAGGGAACATAACCAAGGACATGCAGACCTACTGCGTCAACGACTACAAGAAATTCTGCGGAGACTACGGGCTGCAATCCGCGGCTTTGAACCTGTGCATGCGCAAGGCGGGGCCCGGCCTGTCGCCGGCCTGCGTGCAAGCACTGGTCAAGGCTGGAAAAGTCTCGCAAGCCGATGTGGACAAGATCAAAGCAAAGGCGAAAGGGCTCTGAGCCAGCAGAGATAGAATTGCTCAATCCGACATTTGGTTGAGCCCCGCACTCGTCGCCTCATCATTTCGGACGACCAGGCTACGCTCACCGATCCCGGCTCTAGACCAGGAACAAGGAAACCTGATCATGAAACGAATTCTATGCTTGAGCGTATCCGTTGCCCTGAGCCTAATTTGCACTGCCGCCTTCGCTGAAGATGCCTGCACCAAGATCACCGCGACAGGCCACCCCCAATATCCGGCGATCGCTTACAAGGACGGCGACAACATCGCCGGCGCCGCGCCAATGCTGGTCGGGGCCATCGCCAAAGACCTCAAGATCCCGCTTGAATCGAAATATATGGGAACGTGGGCCGAGGCCCAGGCGGCGGCGCGCGACGGCAAGGCTGACATGATATTCGGCATCTACTACAACGATGAGCGAGCCAGCTATCTCGACTATGTCCAGCCGGCCTTCATGTTCGACGAGGTGGTCATCTTCGTGGCCAAGGGCAAATCATTTGCCTACAAGGGCCAGGACGATTTGATCGGCAAAAAGGGTGTCACCAACGAAGGCGAGAGCTACGGCACCGATTTCGATGCCTTCATCAAGGACAAGTTGACGGTCGCGCGCGCCGACGGCATTGACGCAGCCTTCAAAGAGCTGTTGGCCGGAAACGCCGACTATCTGATCGCCGGCTATTATTCCGGTCTCGCCGAGGCGGCGAAAGATGGGGTCAAGGACCAAGTCGAGGCGCTGAGCCCGACAATCCTCGAGGCTGAAATGTTCATCGCCTTCTCCAAGAAGTCACCCTGCCGCTCCTTGGCTCCTGGTTTCAGCCAGGGGATAACTGAGATGACGACCGACGGCCGTTTCGACACCATCTTGCAGGACGCGACGACGGCTTGGGAAGCCGCCCAGAAGCACTGAGGCTCCGGTCGAAGGCTGTACGGTGCTCTGTCCTTCCCTATCGATTGGAAGACGCGCGGTCGCCGTCCACACTCGAAGGAGGCGCTCGTGTCCAAGGTGTCGAAGTACAGCGTCCTGGTCTACAGCGGCGAGCAGGGCTATCAAAACAACCGCGCCCAGATCACGCTTGCCGATTCCGACGGCAATAGTCTCGCCTTTGTCAGATTCAAAGATCCGGGGATGCCCTGCGAGCTCGACACGGAGACTGACGGGATTATCACCATGCATCTCCCGTCAGCGATGTTTGCGAGCTACCTCGACCTCATCCGCAACGAGAAGACCGACATCTTCTACCAGATCGGGCGCGCCTTCCTGTTTGCCAAGCTGAGGCGTGCGGGCCAAGGAACCTCCAATTTGGCGGCAGCAGTCGTCAGGACCGTGGCAGGCGCGCCATGGCATGAGTGCCCAAGCGTATCAACGCGTTCGATGAGTTGCGCGGTCAAGGATTCAGGCCGGTTCAAGCGTCCGGGTACGGAGACGGATTCTTCGCAGCCTGAGACGATCCTGGGGGACCATGCGGCCGCGGCAGCGATGAGCCGCACGCATGGTCCTCAACTATTCCCATAGCGCGCTTCGGCTCACGCGAAATTTCCTCATCTGTGCGGCGTGAATACGCGCGAGCGAGTTGTCATCGACCTCGTCTTCGTTCCCCTGATCGAGATCTTCACGTCCTTGATCGGGCAGGCTTTCGCCGCCCGCCCCAGGGCTTTTCTCCTTGCGGAAGGCGCAGTCGAACAGCGCAAGCACGACCATGGAGCCGGTGACCGCCGCGGACACCGCCACAAGGATCAGGAATGCGGTTGAGAACAGGGCGTTGATAACCGACATGGCTCCGAACCATTTTCATGCTCGCCCCTGATTCGGAACCGATAAGTTTAAGTTTTAATAAACTTGCGGAGATCATGATCGCTGGCCTGAACCGCTCCTCACCATGATCGATGGGTGCATGCCGGTCTCGCGTGTTCGAGTGTTGAATTGCGGCGCACCGTGGAGGTCCACGTCGTGGTGACGATCTGGGGGTGGTGCCTGGTGTTCGTGATCGCCGGCCAGCAGCCGATCGTGCAGTTCGACTACAAAACCGAGGCTGACTGCGACGCTTCGAGAATCACGGTGAATACACAGCAGGCCGATGCTGAGGCGCAGTCCTGGTGCGTGCCGATCCCCAAGCCTGAGAAGACCGTCAAGGCTAAGTCCCAGAAGCGACGGACCGCGAAGCGGCGCTGACCAGCGGCCGCTTATGCCCTCGCTGAAATTGCCCTATGAGGCCGCGACGCGAGCCTCAACCGACCTTTTCCGCTGCCGGGGCGGTGTCTCGCGCACCCCCGGCAATCTGCCGGACCGACTTCTTCTCGAGGCGTTCGGCCCCAGTTTGACCATTGGCGCGGGCATGCACCGAGCGGCCGTCGAAGAACGCCCCGCTCTCGATGGAAAGCGATTGGTGTTGAATGTCGCCAACGACATGAGCTTGCGACTTCAGAATGACGTCGCCCCCTTGGATCGGCCCCTCAACCCTTCCGTCCACGACGACGCGGCCGGCGGCGATGGTTCCGGAAACGTGAGCGCCCCGCGAAATGATGAGCGAGGTGCAATGCAATTCGCCGTCGACCTGACCGTTGACCTCGACCAGGCCCTCGGCGGTGACGGTTCCGACAATCTTTAGCCCCTTGGCAATAACAGTTCCGCGGTTCTTCGACCCAAGCATCCTTACCTCCTGAACATGACTTTAGGCGCGGCGTGACTTTGGCAGCACACGATTGAATTTATGCGTAGGCTTGTCCTTGCGATGCTCAGAAAACTCGGTAGGCTCGGATGTCTTGGCCGCGACCCCATTGGCGGAGGCCTCGGCACCAAGCGCCAACGGGTCGTCGGAGCGACACGATCTACCTTCAAAAAATGCGCCCTGCTCTAGCGCAAGGCTGCGATGATAGAGGTCCCCCTCGACATGGGCCATCGATTGTAGCGTCACGCGCATCGCTCTGACCGAGCCAATGAGGGTGCCGCGAACCACGACGTCCTCGGCAGTCACATTCCCCTCGAGCTTGGCGGTCTCCCCGAGAACCAGAGCGACGCAAGACACATCGCCGATCACATGACCGTCGAGGTGAATCTCGCCTTTCGACGAGACGTTGCCCGTAATCCTCAAGTCCTCGCCGATCGTTGAATTTGCAAGTTTACGCGGCACTTGGGTATCGACCGAGTTTGGGAAGGTGTCTGGCATCTTTATCCCCCCATGCGCCACACCGCCGCCACAACTGCCGAAGTGCCCGATTGGTTCCGACGATCGAGAAAGTTGATAGGCGTCGGCATTGACTGGCGTCGCTCCTATAGTGACCGCTCCCGCATGAGGAGACAGCCATGGCATCGCTCAAGAATTTGACGGCGACCTTCTCAACCGCGGTCGGTCCCCGCCGCTATATCCTGCCGTCGCTCGCCATCGCCATCGGCACGCTGCTCGACGTGGGGATGCTGAAATTCGGCATTCTTCTCGATGCCGACGGACCTTTCGCCTACCTGCCCTTCGCTGCCGGGATATCGATTGCCGCCATCATGATTATCTGGTGGCTGCTCGATTATGCCACGAAAATCAGGGCCGAGATGGGGGCGATCGAGAATATCGAGCAGGCGCTTAACGCCCTGTCGGCCGATTTCGATGAAGGAAATGCCAAGATTTTCAATGGTGTAGTGACCGGCGACGCCAAATACCGAGAGTGGGACGCGCGGAGGGATGCCTGGCAAGAGAAGGTGCAGGAGCATCTGCAATCGAGCTTCGGCCTGCGCGAGCGGAACCTCTTCCGCAATCTGGTGCTGGTGCAGCCGCTCGACCTCCCTGGGAGCTACAACGCTGCTCACAACCGCGAGCGGTGCGTGGTCGCCCAACAACTGGAAAGTCTAAGAGCAACCATCGTGCGCTATAGCGACCTGGCGGCGAAGCGCAGGGCTGAGAGCGCTTGAAGCGTTTAGGGTCGGGAGCGTCGCCGGTCTGCCCGTAACACTGGCGCCTCGTAGAAGGCGTGGCCCAACAGAAGCGGGTGGACAGGCGCCTGCACCCTCCCCTTTTGCGGTGGGAGTTGCGTGCCGCTCGCATCTCGTGCGGCTGGATCAAGCAATTGACCTTCCTGGACTTCGAGCAGCCGCCGCGCATTGAGCCCAAGCCGCCGCACGTCAGCCCATTCCGTGCCGTTGCTGCGTCGGCCAACCGGGGCGCGCTGGGTATATTGCTGGTCCAAGGTGCGGATGCGGTTCTGGAGCCGGTCGTGCTCGGCGCGCAAGCGGACAAAGGCAGCTTGTTGCAGGCGGCGCGGGTCAAGATCAGCGCGCCTCGCGTCGGGCAGGCCACTGTCCGGCTGCCATCGCGCTGAGAGCGTTACGATCTGCCGTTCGATACCACGACCAATCTTAATACCGACGTCTCTGGTCAGGATGGCGAGCCGAGAGGCACCAAGCGAGAGAAACCGGGCGAGCGCATTGCCAAAGCTCAAAGCTCTGGGACCAAGCCAAGACAGGCCATGCGAGCCGGTGGCGTAAGCCGAGACGCCGGCATCGCGCGCGCCTTTGCCAAGCAAAGATAGCCCGAGCCAAAGCCCAGCGGTCACCCACACTGCGAGGGTGAGAAGCTTCGTTCCTGTCCAGGCGAGGTGGTCGGCGAGAAACACGATAAGCCCCGTGCCGATCGCACCGGCTCCCTGGACGATCCAAGCACAGCCGGCGAAGAAGAGTTGATCGAGAGCGCTAAGACTTGAGGCCACTCCTCGATACGCCGCAACACAGAGGCGAGGAAGGAACAACACGGTCGATATCGCCAAGCGTTTCCAGCTCTCAAACCGATGCTTGCGCTTTAGCCGGCGTTGGTGCCGCTCCTGATCCTCTCGCGCCTGCTCGCGATGGCGCTCGAGCCACTCTTTATGGGTATCGAGATCGTCCCTGGCGGCGTCGGCGAGTTGCTTTGAACGGACGACCGTCCGCCGCGACGCTGTTACCTTGGAGTTGATGAGACGGACGATATCTAGCCGGTCAGACACACCGGCAATTGGTGGCCGAAAATCTGCGATTTATAGCCATGTACCTAACTCATACCCAATATCCCGACTTGTACCCAATATCGCCGGGACACAGCGGCAGAGTAGGTATTGGGGGTTAACGCTCGGTAGACAGTCGGGGGAAAGCTCGCTCGGCGCCTGGAAGCGACTCGCGCATACATAGAGACGTGAAGGCTACGGCATTGGCCTTCGCGTCCTAGACTTAGGCCCCTGGCGCTCACCCCGCGACGGGGGTTCTTTTTATGAGCATGTAGAAAGGCGGCTCCTAAGAAAGAAGCCCCGGGGTTTGGGGCCGGGGCTTCTATGTGCTCACAGGTAAGATAGACCCGATGGGGAGCTACGGTCTGGGGCGTCTATCTGACGCTCCTAACTTTCATTCCCCATTGCCCGTTCCACAGCCGAAAGCAAACTTTCGCTCCCCCTCAGGGGCCCTGTGGCTAATTCACCACGAGTGGCCAAAATCGCGGTACTCCCTCTCGGTCGCATCTCAAAGTTGTCGACTAGCGTTCCGCTCAACAGCTAGTTTCATGCCTCGCCTGGGGCAATCATGAAGCTACTATTAGCAGTAGCAGCAACAATGACCTTGATAGCAAGTGCAGCGTACGCAAACCCGATAGACGTGACCTTCGACTTGACAGGTGGTCCGGGCGCGTGGGTCTACAAGCTCGACTTTACCAATAACACCACTTTATCGGTGTTCGAGGTCGATGTTCCAAACCCATTCGCTGGTGTTTCAAGTCCAACTGGTTGGGTCGGTACTGGAGGAGTCCATATCGGTGCAGACTATTGCAACGATATCAACTGCTCGATGGTGACTGCTGACTCAATCGCCCAGGAATGACCGCATCATTCACCTTTGGCTATGGCGTCGCGGACCCGGCTCCAATCGACTGGGACGTGATTGCCGCTGACCCAGCGAACTTCAGCAACCAGCAGCTCTATTCAGGAACGGATGGTGTCCCAGAACCCTCTACCCTCGGCTTAATCGGTCTCGGACTTCTTGGTCTTGGTGCGATGAGGCGTCGGCAGCGGCTTCACGGACACCATTAAGGACCTCGCACTCGACACTCGACTCAATCGCCTTAGCCCTTCGCCTTGCCTTCGTTCATCTTGGATGTGGTGGCGGTCGGCGGGGTGCAAGAGATACGAAGTGACGCGCAAAGCTAGTCGCGCTTGCTGCCCTTTGTCCGTGGTATAAGTGTTCGGCCCGCTCTCGGCAACTAGGCAACCCTTGCCTATCGGAAGTTGGTCCCGGAGGAGAAGATGAAAAAGATAAGCGTGATTGGAGCCACTCTTTTGGCAGCAGCAATGCTGTGCGCAGCGCCTATATCGCTTCAACTATCCCAAGACAAGGGTTTGTCATTGTCCGTAGACAAAGCGCGAGCCGTTGTCGGGCGACCGCTAACGCCTGGGAGCGTTGCTGGCGTCCACCGCAGACATCATAGGCGTTGTGCGCGATGGAATGGAAACGTTTGCGCTCACTATTACTAAGGCACCACCGAAGCGGTTAGTAGCCGCCAGCAAATTAGTGATCCGCGTTGGGGCAACGGCCGCAGCACATGCTGCGGCCTTTTCCCTGTCTGCCGTCAGCGAGGCAACTCGGTCGGCGCCCCTCTGCCTAGCTTAGACTCCATCAAGCACGTTCCCCGCAACGAGTACCAGGTAGCCTATGAGTAGTATCACGAAGCCGCTATGGACATGCGGAATGTCGATTTTAGCGTAGTGAATGATCAAGGCGATGATGGCCACGGCGATAGAGATGAAGAAGGTCACGTGTTTAGGCGGTGAGAGACGAAGCATTGTGTTGTTCCCCCCTGTAAGGCCCGTAAGTGGACGGGGGCGACTTTAGCCTCTACCGAATTCGATAGCGACAGGCTTCTAAAGGTTCGGCTTCGGTCGGCGCTCCTATCTTCCCGCCGCGTCTGCGTCCTTATTCTCACTGAACTGTTCCTGGCCCACGGTTTGTTGCCTTGGTGGCCTCTGCAAGTTCGATCCTCATCCATTCCATCGCGTCGGGATCGATGTCGGAAGAAGTTGTCTCAACGTAGTGAAGTATGGCGGCGATGCGAGCCTCGCTTGCGCCTTTCTTCCTTTCCTCCGCGATGGCGTTCTTGAATCCCTCAATCATCGTTTGTATTTGATGAGGACAATGGCACGGGTCTTTGCGTCCATCGTAAAAGCCGTCACAGATTTGCGGTTCATGTTTCGTCTCCTTTAGAAGATTGCCGATGGCGGCGTTGCCATCGGCCAGAAGACAAAATGGGGAATGCCGATCCATTCTCCTTCTTGAGAGGAGCATCGGTCACGGCTCGGATTAGCGCTGTGATATTTGCCACGCCTAGGGGAGCAGGGCGTCGGCTTAGGTCGGCGCCCTTTTTGGGCGGGCTTGTAGAACGCGGCTCATTGCTTAAGTTGATGGATTAGATTGGGGGGTCGAATGTTTAAGGAGACCACCCGATGGCAGAGCGCTTCCACTATAGAGGCTACGATATTTTGCCCATGCGCCAGTGGTCTAACTGGTGCGTAAGCATCTACCCTACCCGCGCTGAGCTTCCGTTTTTGCCGCGATCAACGCTGGATATTTTGAGGCCACATGTTCAGGACGCAGTAGACGAGGCCAAGCGGTCGATCGACCGTGCTTTAGAGGGCGCGGCGGCTAAGGTCGCCTGAGCGGCGCAAGGCCTCCGATCTCGCGTCAAAAAAGACGATGAAGATTCTCGTTGAGGAACAACAGACGAACCCTGATGGCCGTCTTCGGTCGGACGCTCTGCAGTAAGAAGTCCGACCGCTCACGACACACAGCCGGGCTTCCGTCAGCCCTCTGGGGGACTGACGCCGGTGAGGGAGGGCCCAAAGTCGATCACCGGCCTCTTACTCAACCCGCGACAGGAGTGGCTGTTCCTTGGAACATATGGTTCGAGAGCGAGTTCGTAGCTTCGTTGGCTCTAGTTCTAGCGTAAGGGAGAAAACGCCATGAAAACTCTTATTTCGATTTTTGCAGTGACCCTCGCACTTGCCTTCACAGGTCCAGCCTTCGCCGGAGATGTGACCACCGCAAAGACCAAGGCCGATTGCCATAAGGCTGGCGGCATGTGGGATGCCAAGACCAGCGCCTGCTCAGCCAAAAAGATGTAAGCCCACGGTCGCTTTAGCCACATTACGAAGGGGCGTCGGCTTCGGTCGGCGCTCCTTTTCTATTTGGCCTCCGCTCCTAGTTTCGCGATGTTGGCGGCGATTCTGCGCGCTTCATCCTGCGTCAGCACCTTCGCCATATGAGCATCGGAATCGTTCTCTCGGTAATAAACATATGCCAGCGATTGCCCATTAGCGTCCCGCACAACAAGTCCGGCTGGGATTTTCTCTACGGACCACGGCGGTGGAAAACGACCGTCGGTCATAGCTCGTTGGTGTGGCTTCAGCGGCTCGCCCCAAATGCAGGGCACCCAAGACGAACCGGGGATTTCACAATTCAGGCGACTCTGCGCAAATAGAACGGCGACAATCAGAAGGCCAAAGATCAGCAGGCCGGAGTTCCACCAATCGCGTCTTTTCATCGCCAAACTCGTGTGTTTGCACTAGGCCGACGAGGCGTTTACCGATTTGGCCCAGCACCATCGGCCTCGAACATTTAATGACCCATTGAAACAAAGTGCGCACCAAATGAAAACGAGCCCAAACGGCGGTGACGAGGGATGAAGATCATCGCTTGGATAGTAGCTCTCAATCTCGCAGTCGCATTTGCCACGCCTGTGGTTGCTGCCGAAATTCCGACGACTAAGGCTGAATGTGAACAGGCTGGGATGAGGTGGAAAGAATTGGCCAATCAGGATAAGTGCCGTTTTTCGGTTTATAAGCTTCCCGCCCCAGTACGTATTGTCATTGGCATTATCGGGCTTGGCTTGACTCTTCTCGGAGTCATAGTTCTGTACCAGGAATGGCGCAGCGCCAGCGGGCTTAAATCTCCGCCTCTCGCTTCTTCCGCCGCTTCTCCGCCCACTCGAAGATCGAGAAGCCGCCGACATATTCCACCTGCAGCGTCTGAGGATTCACCATGAACCTATGGTGCCTTCCCCACTCCACTGGAAATCAACCTCGTCCGCGCCCAGTAGCCAACACCACGCAAACCTAGTTCCGTAATTCTCGCCACAGCTCGATGCGCGCCAGCTACCCGGTCATCGCGTTCTCTGAGCATCTCTTTACCTAGTAGGGGCGATGCTGCTCACTTGCGCCGGGGCTTCTTTCTTATCTTTTTTAAGCGATGATTGCTCGCCCCTCTGCATAAGGCTTTAGCCCCCTCGGATAATAGTGCAGTAGCCTTTAGCATTCTCTTGGACGATCGGATTTTGCTCCTGATCTCTCCACCAATCCGACAACGAACGCATTATGTCCTCACAAAACAACTTTGCATCAAACTACATCGCGTCGTGTAACTGATCAAGGTCTGCTCGTTGATCAGCTGGGCAATCATCGGCTCGGCATAGGAGGTACCAACCCAGACGGCGAAGGTCTTGCCGAGCAGGCCGAGCTTCTTCTCCTTGCCAGTGAACGCGATATAGGCGGCGACCAGCTGCTTGGTCAGCGACTTTCGCAAGGCGTGGAAATCGACGAGCTCGCCGAGTGCTGCTGCGCAGAAGGATCAGGGCGCGGCCGCTACTGCACTCACCGAAGCTTGCGGCGTCACGCGCCAGATGTTGTTACCCACATCGTCGGCGACGAGCACTGCGCCGGTTCGGTCAACGGCAACACCGACCGGGCGCCCAAGCGCGTTTCCACTTCGATCGATGAAGCCAGTAAGAATGTCCTCAGGCATGCCGGAGGGGCGCCCCGCGGCGAACGGCACGAAGATCACCTTGTAGCCGCTCAACGGATTGCGGTTCCAGGAGCCATGCTGACCGATGAAGGCGCCGCTGGCGTAGCGCGCAGGAAAAAGCTTGCCGCTGTAAAAGGCAAGTCCGAGCGAGGCTGTGTGGGCGCCGAGCGCGTAGTCTGGAACGATGGCCTTTGCGACCAGGTCCAGCCGCTGCGGCTTCACACGCGGATCGAGGTGATTGCCGAAATAGCTGTATGGCCAGCCGTAGAACCCACCGTCCTTTACTGTGGTCAGATAGTCCGGAACGAGGTCGCTGCCGAGCAGATCGCGCTCATTGACCACGGTCCAGAGCTCGCCGCTCTCGGGCTGCCAGGCAAGGCCGTTCGGATTGCGTATGCCCGAGGCGAAAATGCGGGACTGCCCGGTGGCGCGATCGATCTCGAGAATTGCTGCGCGATCGCTTTCGTTCTCCATGCCGTTCTCGGCCGCGTTGCTGTTGGAGCCGACTGTCACATAGAGCTTGGAGCCGTCGGGGCTCGCGATGACGTTCTTGGTCCAATGGTAATTGATCGGGCCTGCCGGTAAGTTGGCAACCTTCTTGGGCGGCGCGGTGACCTTGGTGTCGCCCTCTCGATAGGGAAATTGCAGCAGGGCGTCGGTGTCGGCGACGTACAAAGTGTCGCCGACCAGAGCCATGCCGAATGGCGAATTGAGTCCCTCCAGAAAGGTGGATTTGGTTTCGGCGAGGCCGTCGCCGTCGGCATCGCGGAGCAGCGTGATGCGATTGGCGCTCGGCACACCGGCGCCCATCTGCCGCATGACCCACGCCGTAACGAGGCCCTGAATACCAGGCGCGGGGCCCGAATTCGGTGGCGCGTTGGTCTCGGCGACAAGCACGTCGCCGTTCGGCAGTACGTAAAGCCAACGCGGATGGTCAAGCCCACTGGCGAAGGCGGCGACGGAGAGGTCCGGCGCGGGGGTAGGCTTTTGACCGGCCGTCCAGCCTATTGCCTTGGCGAACCTCACCGTGGGGAGGACAGTCTCCTTTGGCGCGGGGAGTTTGGGGATGGGGCCCACTCCCGCCTCTTCGGCAGAGTCGCCTCATCGCCGCACCCCGCCAAGGTGAGCGCGAGCAGGCCTATCAACAAGGGTACCGCCGTCCTCATCATTCGCCATCC
>CAVUZR010000016.1:0-54537 GCA_963745855.1 uncultured Alphaproteobacteria bacterium
CTGATGTAAACCAGGGCAACCATGGCCCGCGGTAGAATAAATCTCCAATTAGATCAATTGCTTCACGATTTCCGGCAGCCGCGCGCCGCCTCAAAGGTAGCCTTCAAGGTAGCAGAAGGCACCCACAGCTCGTCCGTGGCGGGCGAAACCTGGGATTAGAGCCTTCAGCGGGGGCGCAGCAGCTTCGGCTTCATGCGAAGGCCATCGGGCTCGATCTCGATTCCGCGAGCGGACAACGCATCGACCACAGCTTGAATTGAGCCCTGTGGCTAAATCAACACTGATCTGCCCAAAAAGTCGTCACTCTCTCGCCCACGCCTCAAAGTTGTCGACTAGCGTTCCACTCAACAGATAGCTTTTCATGCCCAACCTGGGGGCAATGATGATGGCGCGAGTAAAAGCCGCACGCATAAGTGGCGCGGGGGGTTGAGCTGTGGGGAGGCTTGAACGCGCACGTGGCCGGGAACGGCAAGAGTGCCGCGGCTCGCAATCGAAGCCGCCAAGCAACGCGTCGCCGTCCTTTTCGGCAATATTCCGTCAGGGGCCCGGTTTGACCGCGTGGCGCGCAGATCAGATCGCCATGGCGGTCCTCACCGCGGCTCTTCTCGCCGTGGTCATGGTGACTTACGCGAGCTACGGCTTCACAACCGACGAAGCCAGAGGTTTTGAGCGCGCGAGCAGGGTATACGCATTTCTGAGTTCCGCCGGCAACGATAACCGTATCGCCAGTTTCAGCGTTGCCAATTACTACGGCGCTGCTCCGGATGTGCTCACCCTGCTGTTGCAGAAGCTCGTCCCCTTTCTCTCCTACGATGCCCGGCACCTCGTCTTCGCTTTGTTTGGGGTGGTCGGGATTCTCTATGTCTACAAATTTGGCAGCACGTTCGCATCGGCCTGGACCGGCGGCTTCGCTGCTCTGTTCCTGGCAACCACGCCGATGTGGTTCGGCTACATGTTCATCAACCACAAGGATATCCCCTTCGCCGCGATGCTCATCGCATCGAGCTATTACAGCCTGGTCACCTTGACCGCGTCGGAAACGCCCCGGCTTTTGTGGCTGAAACTCGGAGTGACGATAGGCCTGCTCGCAACGATAAAAATAATCGGACTCCCAATTCTCGGCTTTGTCGTCGTTGTCTTCTTGGGCTGCTTCATGCTGTTTCCGAGCGACCACAAGGTGGCGCTGAACCGCGCCTTCGTGCATCGCGCCGCGGCAATGTCCGCTGCCGCCTTGGGCGGCATCCTTGTCTGCTCCCTATTATTCTGGCCGCAGCTCTACCTGTTCAGACCAGACCAGGTCTTCCGCGTCGTGACGACGTTCTTGAATTTTGAGAAGTGGCGCGGGACCGCTTGCGAACGCCGCTCGGCCTGATCTCATAAAAGATCGTGTCCGCCGACATGGCGTTCCTGTCGTCGCGAATGACGTCCGTGATCTGTATGGCGTCCGCATCGATCTCGACTTCACGCAACAGCGTAAATCGCCGAGCCCCGCTTTGCACCGAAGCCGCGGACTGGTTCCCCGCGGTCTTGTGCTTCACACGATAGCGATCGATCGTCCGCCCGGATGAAGCGTGACGACCAGGCAGGAAATGGAGCCGACCTACTTGCCGGGGCAGACGTGTCTTCTGCGCCTCGAGATAGGCACGCCCCTCTGGCCAAGAGCCGATGCTCGGATTGGCCTTGAGCTCGCCGTCTTGCAGCGATGCAAACTCGGGATCAGTGCAATGGTCGGCGCTGTACCAGGAGAAGTACATGTTCGGATCAGCACCGCGCTTGCCCACCTTGATCAGGTCGTGCAGCGGCGTCCCGGCACCGTAGAGCGAGGCATAGCTCGTGATCCAAGTCAGAACATCAGTCCGCGTCGGATCAGGCGCCAATGCCTCCAGAACATCGTAATTGCGATAGCCGTGAATCTCATCCAGCCCAAGGAAGCAATACGTCTTGCCGTGCGAGCCAACAGCATCGCCAGCCGGAAGGATCGTCAGCGCACCCCCGCGATCACGGCGAACCAACTGCCGCTTGTTCTCAACTAGCGCAACACGAAGCGACTTGTTGGCCCGAACAATCTTCGATGCCAGGTTCAAATCGTCCGCAGCTTGATCAAGGTCATTGGCCAGCAGCAGGCAGTCATTGCCCGCAGGGGCTTGCCAAGCCAATAGGCGATACAACGCCGCCAGGATCAGATCTGCAGTCTTCCAGTTCTTTTTCGCTCGCCCACAGAGGGCCATCGTGTAGTTGCCAGCCAAAACCGCGTTGAAGATCGCCATGCGGTAAGGCTCGATCGTGTCAAGCAATGGCCGGCCATCAATCCACTTGAGCCCACTAAAGAACTCTGTGGGGGTGGGCTGCGTCATGCCGCTTCAACCTTCTCGCGGGCCACCCTGGCCATGATCTCGACAATGCCCAGTTCCTCACGTGGGACACGCTGCAAGCCAATGGCCTCCAGGTGCCTACGCTGCGCCGAGGCAATGCGCGAGTAGAGGTCAAGCAGGGAAACAGAGGGCTGATCGCCCTCGCTGCGCTGCCTTGCAAACTCGTCCTCGAGAAAGATGAGCTCGCTTTCGAACGTGGCAACGCGTCTTGCCAGCAGGCGCTGCGGCTCGCTGACGTTCTCCTCGCCGCCGAGGTGGGCGAAGATGCGGCGCATCGTGTCCCGCATAAGCCTTGCCCAGATCGTGCTGCCATTCACGCTGGGCAGCAGCTTCTTGCCGGTGCCAACCTTGCTGGTCGCCTCGGCCTTGTAGGGGGCTGTCGGTGGGCTGTTAGCGAGCACGTTTTGCCTCATTTCGCTACCTAATTAGCCTTCAAGGTAGCAGATGGGGCCGCTGCTACACCTCAGATATAGCAGAATTACGCCATGTTACAAGATAAGGCCTCCTGGGTAGTAGCCAGAAGGCCGTGCAGTTAAGGCTATCGGGAAAAGGTGGTTCCAAATCAGAACCGGCCTAGTCGAACAATGCGAGCACAGCCGCATGACCCCTCACGTCATTGACGTTGACAAGCGTAGCGGTCCCATACAGCGGCCGCACAGCGCTGATCGCAAGGTCGTGGGCCCGACTAAGGTCGTTGGTAATTTGATAAGCCGCGGCTATCAGAGCGCCAAGGGCGCAGCGCCTCTCTGCCTCGCTATCGGTTGGGCATATGGACAACGCATTCATGTCTCTCGCGAGCTCACCATGGCACCAGTGCCGCTCATCTTCGATGAGAGTTCGAGCCTTTTCGATGACCTGAAGCTTGAGTGTTTTTGACATGCGACGCCTCAGAATATGTCCACCACATCGCGAGGTACAGGCCGTCAGTTGAGGCAGCGGGCACAGATCGCGGCGATATGGCGATGATCGGTGCCGCAGCAGCCTCCGATCAGCTGCAGATTGGGCAGCGATGGCAGCAGTTCCGCGTGATCGCCGGCGAGCTCGGCGATATCGCCGATATCGATCTCCGGGGATGCATCGAGCTCGGCGTGAACTCTTGGCCGAGGCATTGGCCCGCAATCCGCCGATGCGGCCGACCCAGGGCGCTCCGCTCCTCAGCTCGCGGGCGAAGTGACGCGGATGGGCGCAATTGATCATGTAGTAGGCCGGATAGCCGCCGGTCGCCTCGTCGACCTCGGCAATGGCGACGCCAAGCGGCTTGCCTCCTGGCAGGGCCCCGTCGGTCTCGACCGTGAAGGAGAGGACGAGGGGCAGTCCGGCCCGCTGTGCGGCGCGGGCGATGCCGATGGCCTCCGGCGTATTGGTCAGAGTGTAGGCGTGCAGAGACGTTGCCGCCGTGCCGGCGAACGCCTCGACCTGCGGACTGTGATAGTCGAAGGCTTCCGCGACGGTCATGCCGGCATCGTACTGCCAAGCGTCGCGGCGGGGACCGATGATGCCGGCGATGGCGCTCGCCACACCGGCGGCGGCGAATTCGTCCGCGAGCTCGGCGCAAAGTGCCGCCGATGTCGCGTTGTTCTGCTTGAGCAGCGCCCGGTCATAGCCGAGCCGGTCGGCCCAGTCGGGACTTGCACGCCAGCTGTCGGTGGCAAATAGGAAGCTGCGGCCCGCGGCCCGGGCCACGGACAGGTAGTCGCGGTAGTAGCTACGTATCACCTCGCGGCCGGCCGCGCTGTCGTTGAGCGGAAACGCCGAGAAATGTGGCAGCTCCACACCCATGTTGAAGATGATATGTGTCTCGATGCCGCCGTCGGTGATGAATTGCGGCAGGCGCCCGGCGGGATTTGTGGTCATCGCACCCTCCTAGCCGAGTCCATCGGCGGACCAGGCAGGTCAGACCACTATAGCGCGTTAGCAAAACGCTTACGACGGGCGGAGGCCGAAGGCGTCGGCGAGCGGCCAACAGAAGCACGTTCCACGATTTTGAGCACGGGACATGGGAAGACGACGAGGTCTGCTTGTGGCACTTAGCCGACCTGCAAACCGCGCGTATGAATGTCCGCTTTGAGGGGAATAACGGACATGGCGCGGAACGGACGCGATGTCTGCTTTTGACCCAAAGCGGACATTCCTAAGTGAGAACAACGTCCTCGGAAGACAGACATCTACCGCGCGTCCTCGGCGCTTCGCAGGGGTCGGTGAAGGCGCTCAATTCGCCTCGCTAGCGCTAACGGCGCTCGCCGGCGCCGCTACCCCGGGGCTTCGAGTCCGTGCAACTTTAGACTTGACCGACCGCCTAACTGTCGACTTGGCCATGGCTACGGCGCACACGCTGTCGCGCAGATGCGTCGGGCTGTTGCTCAACGGGGCTTGGATCGCGAGCCTATCGAGGTTCTTGCCGAACAGCGATTTCCAGAAATAGCGCTTGAAACCGCTCTCGAGGAGGTCGGTGGTGCGGTCGTTGCGCGATGCGACTGACGGCTCGCCGAGAACGACCGCGACGAGCTTGCGGCGATCACGAGTGGCGCTCGCCACGACGTTAAAGCCGGATTCGCAAATGAAGCCGGTCTTCATGCCGTCGGCGCCCGGTAAGCTGACAAGGAGGCTGTTATGGGTACGCATGGTCTTCTTGCCCACTTGCACTTGGACCAACGAGAAGAGATCGGCGTGCTCAGGAAACTCGACAATAATGGCGCGGGCGAGCTTGGCCAGATCGCGGGCCGTGGTGACCTGGCGCTCGTCAGGGAGGCCGTTGACATTGGTGAAGGTGGTGCGCGTCATGCCGAGGTGCTGCGCCGCCTCGTTCATGCGCGCGACGAACGCTTCCTCGCTGCCGGCGACCGTCTCGGCGATCATCACGGCGACGTCGTTGGCTGACTTCACGATGAGCACCTTCAGCGCGACGTCCAGGTTGATCGCGCCGCCGACCGGAAGCCCGAGCTTCGACGGCGCTTGCGTCGTCGCCTTCGGCGAGCAGACGACCTTAGTGTCAGGCGAAACGGTGCCCACTTTCAGCGCCTGGAAGGTGACGTAGGCTGTCATCAGCTTGGTCAGCGATGCCGGGAACCATTGGGCATCGGGATCCTCGGCGTACAGGACGGTGCCGTTATAGGGCTCGAAGACGAGGGCGGGGGCGGCAGAAGCGACCGAAGGAGCCATCAACATCGCTCCGACGAGGAGGCCAACGGCCGGCGCGTCTCAGTATCATTCCTGTTCCCTCATTCAATCGACGAGAACCGTCCTTCAATAACCCGTGTACCGGCTACACGACGCAGCTGCAAAGTGAATGGGATGGTGTCCCCCCTTAACGACCAAAGTGTCGTCATAAAAAATGTTGATTTCTAGGGCATCAAAAATGTGGATTTCTAGGGCATCGGCCTTTCATGTTTCCCTCTGCTAGTTCGCGCGCTTGGCACTTCCGCGACATCAAGGAGTGTCGATCCTTGTCCCGCTTTCGAGCCCTTTTCGGACATCGACGTACGCTCCGATCATGTCGCCGAATGACCCAAAGCGGACTAAGCCTTGTTAAGGTCGGCCAGTAGCGCCGCATCACCCAGCCACATAGGATTAGTCTGATCAGAGCCTGGAGGTCGAAGGCGATCCCCGTGGGCTAAGCGCAAATGTCCGCTTTGCCTTAGCGGACTTGTGAATCCCGCGGCGGTTACGCCCGCTTTTGAAGGCTTGGCGCGATCTCACCAAAGAAAAGGTGGGAGATCCACGTATTGGTGTCGATATGGAAAATTCGTGGGTGCGGCAGCTGAAGCGCCGCGTGCGGCGGCCTTTGCAGGTAGCCGCAGCTCCAGTTCTTACCAACTACATCAAGTTCGTCATCAACACTTCGACGGTCGTCTCCGATCCTCCTAACTGGTTGGCGCGCGTGCAAGCGCTGCATCCCTCGATCATCGCGCTCTGGCACGGCCAATTCCTGCTGCTCCCGGGCATTTATCCGCCGGTGATTCCAGGCCGAGCGATGATCTCGCGGCACGACGACAGCGAGGCGTTAGCCCGGGTGCTCCGCTATTTCGGGCTCGGTCTGATTCGCGGCGCGGGTTCGGGCACCAGGCGCCGCGACCGCGGCGGCGCCGAGGCCGCGCATGGCGCTGTCGCCTCGCTCAGAGAAGATTTCAGCATCGCCATGACCGCAGACATCCCGCCGGGACCTGCTCGGAACTGCGGGCTTGGCATCGTAATGATCGGAAGCCGCTCTGGCCGGCCCATCGTGCCCTTCGCGGTCGCCACCTCGCGCTATCGCGCGGTCAACTCCTGGGACCGCATGACCATCAATCTACCCTTCTCCAAGCTCGGCATCGTCGTGGGCGACGCGATCTACGTACCGCGCGATGCCGGAGCGCAGGAGCTCGCAATCTATCGGCAACGCGTTGAGGCGGCGCTAAACGAGACCACCGCAAGAGCCTATGCACTCGCTGGCGCGGATATGACGCGAGCCACCCCGCCATCCATAAGGGAATCGTCCTCCTAGCGTTAAATGCGACTACCATCCCAATTACCTCCATTCTGCGCTGCAGCGGATCTCCCCCCGGTGGATGCGATGCCCAGATTACCCTGGCCAAATGAACCTTGTCCGATCAGCACCAGATAATTATCTGGTGCTGCGGCAGCTAACCCATTGATATTATTTTTGGCTCTATGGGTATTGGCTAACGCTTGGGCTAACACGCTACTTGACCACGGTCAGCTTGGCCTTGGCTACGATCGCGGTTGCTTCCCTAAATGTGACTGCGGCGCTGCGCGCCGCGATCTCCCCCGGTGGTCGGCGTGCTCGCCATTTCCCAGCGCAAATTTACCTTGTCTAAGACCATTTGAGACAGCCATTCGGAGACATGATCTGAGGCGCAGAAATGCATGTCTCAGGCCTGGCCATAGCTAACCAATTGATATTGTTCACTTCACCACTGTGAGCCTAGCCTTGGCCACGATGGCAACAAGCTCGTCGTCGGTCATGTCGATGGCCCGTTTAAAGACTTGGGTGTCCGAGGTGCTAAACGTGGGTGCTTTGCCGTAAGCGCGGTCAAGCAGGGTATTAGCGGCAGCGACACGGGCATTCGGCGGCGCTTTTTCGTTCAACATGATTTGGACAAGCACGTCGAGGGCTTCAATCGTGTGCTTGCGCGCAAGCTCTTGGGGATGTTGTGGGCCGTTCGAGGTCTACCACCGGGATTGCCGCAGACCGCCCGCGACCCGACTACGAGCGCGGCCCCAGGGCCAGCGCCCCCATAAACGCCGGCGACGTCCCATGGGCTTCGGATGTTGCTCACATAGCCGTACAGTCTCGTCACCGAACCGCCAAAGACTAGCCCGGCGCTCAAGCCCCCGATTGACAGCGGATAACGCCGCCCGTGGAAGATCAGCGTGCCCCTGCCGGCGGATCCGCCGATGAACCAACCTCCCTTCAACTCCTCAATCCAAATGGTGCCGCCCATCAGCATGTGCGGAATGATACCGAAGGGTTCAAGCAATCTCGCAAGCTGCCTTTGAGTAAGCGGCTTTCCATTCTTGAATTCGGGCCATGGTCGATCCTCGCGCTCGTTTAGGGTGTCGCAGAGTTCCTTGGAGGAGAATCGATCGACCTTTTTCTCCGTGAAGGCGGCGTGAGCATCTTCCAACAGCATGATGCCGATCGCCTGCTCTGCATCTCCCCGATAGCTCCTCGGCGACCTTACGAGCTCGTTCCGGCCACTCGCCGCCAGCGGCGTCGGCAATGGCAATCAGTGGCCTCCAATTGTCGGCGGCTCGACCGCGCAGACTGTCAGGCATGACCGGATCGGCAGAGCGGAGAGCCTTCTCATTGTCGAGCGCCATCGGATCAGCTTCCGCTTGATCGGCACTAAGTGTCCGCGCCGATCGAAGCGAAGGGGCATGACGCTCTCTGTCGCCAGCATCCGCCGCAAGCGGATATGGATTGATCGGGAGTTGAGTGTCGGAGGTAGCTTGCCGATCAGGGCAACGACTTTCGGCGACCACGTTCTAAAATGTTTCGGCTCATGATTTTCGCCGACATTTCTCAAGACGAACGCATTAGAGCGGCGATGGCCGCTGTCGAGAATGCCGCGCAACTCGTTATTGTCCGGCAGAAAAGTGTCGGCTTCGTCGATCAGAAGGGTCGGCGCCCTTTCTTCGATGATCCGGAACACAACACTGGAAGTCACATTGCAGGCAGGGAGCGCCTTAGGCACCAGCCCGTCGAGCAGATCGAGCAAGACTGTTTTGCCGCACTCTGGCGTCGGGCTCGTGATCGCCAACAGCGGAGAGATCGACCAGCAATCATGGCTATGGGCAAACGCTACCCACAGCGCGATCGCATCGGCGGCGCCGTCCGGCAAGACGACATGATCTCGCGCAGTGTCAGCGATCAGGTCGAGCAAGTCGGCACCCACAACAGGATCGGCCCAAGGCTCCGGCTCTGGCACCAAGCCCTCGGTGCGGGCGCCTTTGACTGCCGCGACGAACTTGTCCAAAGCGGACACGCGGACGCCAAGGGCGGATGCCGCCGACCTTTCGCTCTTGCTCATAGTCGGCGTCGGAAAGATCGGAGAGCCGGTCCACTTCATCATCCACCGGCGGCTTGCCATCGCGGGTGATGTATTTGTCGGCCAGCCGTGCGTTCTCGGCGCGCTGTCGTTCGGCATTGGCGTTACGGAAGCCGCCGTTTTGTTTCGGCTTCGGCGGCTGCGCTTTCGCCAAGCGCGCAGTCCTGGCCTTTTCCTCCTCGGCCTCTGCTTCTATTTCCCGCGCAAGGCGCTCGATTTCCTCTTGCCGCGCGTTCATGGCCTGCGCTCCCGCGCCAGCCGGATGCAGAGCTTAAATCGCTCCCATTCGGCTTGGAGATCGCGATGATCGACGGAGCAATCGTGATAGAGGAAAGCGACCTCAGCGCGTTTACGGCGTGCCGTGAAATCGATGATCCAATCGGTTAGTTGCCGATTGACTTCGCAACGGTCTTTTGCTGCCTGCCATTTGGCGAGCAACTTTTGTTGCTCAGGAGAGAGTTGCGCTTGCCGCTCTGTTTTTGAAGGCTTAGAACTGCTGCGTTCCAGCTTATTCCTAGTGCCTTCCGGCGCGGTTCCCTGCCTCCCAACAGGGGCCGCGCCAAATCTTTTGTTGAGCATGGTTCATCGAGCCTCCCGCATTTTTGCGAAACGCTCTGCCGCCGCTCGCCGCCGATCCTCTGACAGTGTTCGCTTTTGGCGAAATGGATTGGCGCCCATGCGGAACGGCCAGCTTGGGCAGTCGACGGCAGTGCACTTGCGAACCTCTGGGGCGCTACCGCAGCAACAGTCGAGGCAGCGCTCCCGAATGGCTTTCAGCGGATTCCGCTCCATGTGATAGATGGAGAGAATTGCCAAAGGCACTTCGCAGGGGTCGCGGCCTATCAATTCGCCTTCGTCGCCCGGATAGGGGGATATTTGGCGAAGATCGCGCAGGGCGGCTTCTGATGGGGGCGCTTCGAAAGTAGTCATCGGCGCGGCCTCCTATCGAGGGTTTTCCTCTGTAGGCCGTCAATCCAACGATCCACCTCATCCTCGTGCCAGCCGACCGCATATCGCCCAAGCGCCACTTGTGCCGGGAATCTCCCCAAGCTGATTTCGTCGTAGATTTTGGATTTTTTGAAGCCGGTCTTTTGTTCGACTTCTTTGAGCCGAATGATTTTTTTACTCATACTACGCTCCCGTATTGCGCGGGAGCGATCCGGAATTGGAGTACACCCCGCGCTGTTGTGCGAATGTGCCCCCCATAATGAAAGGGCGCTGCCCCGACAAATCAGCAGCGCCCTCTTAAGCACTACAGTTTTGGCTTCCGCGCAAGGTCGCCTTCAAACTGCCTTGCCGATCTTATGCACCGTCGCCGTGGCCATCGTCGGCGCTTCACAGAACTTCGCCCATTCACTCATCAGGCGGCGGCGCTTGTCCAATGCATCGCCGCGCCGATAGGCAGCTTCCGACTTGTCCTTGATGGCGTGCGCCAAGGCCAACTCGATCACGTCTCGCGGATAGCTTGTGCGGTCGCGCGCCCAATCCGAAAAGGCCGAGCGGAAGCCATGCACGGTGTAGCCTTTGCCAGCCATGCCGCGCAGCAATTCCAGCATGGCCATATTGCTGAGCGGCTTGCCGCCGCCGCGGGCGGCGCTTGGGAAAATAAGTCCCTGTTCTTTCTCGCCTTTCGCCTTAGGGATTTCCCTCAAAATCTCGACAGCCCGATCCGACAGCGGCACGCGATGGTCGCGCTTGGCCTTCATGCGGGCAGCGGGGATTGTCCACGTCGCGGCGTCGAGGTCGATCTCGGACCATTGAGCGCCGATGACCTCTGAGGTTCGCGTTGCCGTCAGAATGCAAAATTCAAGCGCCCTTGAAGATATGTTCGACCGCTCGCGAAGCTCGACCATAAAAAGCCGGGGAGATCACCATAGGGCAGCGCCTTGTGATGTTCGGGCTTGGCTTTTGCTGGGACGTGATCTAGCTTCAGAAAAACGCAACGAGTTGGAGGCCACGGTTCAGCTTCTCAACAAGCAGACCACCGCGAACGCAACGGCACCGGAAATCGCCGCTACAACGCAAAGGGTTGCGACGGTAGCTCGCGAATTGGCTTCCGCAAATTCTGCATTGTCTAGAGCACTTATTCCGTGACCCCTAGTTGTTGCGCGGCGGCGCGACTTAAGATTGCGGCACAGCCACGGACAACACTCATAACCAAACCTCCACGATATCCGGTGCGTCGTCGGGGAGGCGCTTCAACTGGATCAAGCCGCTGTACAGGCTTCGCAAGACGTTTCGCACGTCCCTCAACGACCGTGAGCTAATCGACTCGTTGTTGGGCCCGTAAAAATCTTCCGTGATGACGAACTTCCTCGCCACGTATTCGCCAGGATAGTCTTTCGGATGCTTGTCCGAAAGGGTAAAACGCTTAAGCCGGGTGAACTTTCTAGGCCGTGTACTCATAAATCGAGATTGGTAAGCAGCGGTTGGTCACTGTCCGCTTTGCCCCCAGAAGCGGATATTCGTCAGCGCATTGAGCATGTCTGCTTTGTGCCAATAACGGACATCCAGGCTGTGGTTCGGCACGACGGGCTTTTTGCTACTTTGTAGGCGTCCTCCTGGGTGGTAGTGTTTCTGTGGCCTGGGTCATGGCTGGCCCAGGCCTGTACTCATGGGGAAGAAGCCCCGGTAGGTGTTCCTCTGGGGCTTCTTCTGTACTTGCAATTCATCTCCCTCGCACTTTTTGCCGCTGGCGAAGTCGCTTGATTGCGACAGGGCGCAGGCCGAAACTTCGCTGGCGGGGGCATCCCATCACAGGAGGTACCCATGAGTACAATCCCGATTTCTTCGGGCGTTAAACGAAGCAATAGAACGAAACTCAATCGGATCAGCGCGGCGACCGCCTTGGCGGCGCTCCTCGCCGTCGGCCTTGCAGCGGTTCTAACGGCTGCTCCGGCGGTAGCTCAGGAGAAAAAGCCGAACATCCTCGTGATCATGGGCGACGATGTCGGCTGGTTTAACATCGGCGCCTACCACCAAGGCATCATGTCCGGCAAGACGCCGAACCTCGACAAACTGGCGTCGCAAGGCATGCGCTTCACCGACTACTATGCCGAAGCAAGTTGCACGGCGGGCCGCGCGAATTTCATTACCGGCGAATTGCCGATCCGCACTGGCTTGACGACTGTCGGACAGGCGGGAGCCGACGTGGGTTTACCGGCTCAAGCAGTTACGCTTGCCACTGCGCTTAAGGCATTGGGGTATGAAACAGGACAGTTCGGCAAAAACCACCTGGGCGATTGGAACAAGTACCTGCCCTGTGTGCATGGCTTCGACGAGTTCTTCGGTTACCTATATCACCTCGACGCGATGTCGGATCCCTATTGGTATTCCTTCCCGGATGATCAGGCCTACCGTGACAAAGTCGGCCCGCGCGATTTGATCCACTGCTGGGCGACCGACACGGATGACCCGACCGAGCAGCCGCGTTGGGGCAAGGTCGGCAAACAGAAGATCGTGGATGAGGGTCCCTTGGCACCTTTCCCAGACATGTCCAACGTGCCGAACATGCACGACATCACGCCGAAGGCTAAGTACGACATGACGACCTTCGACGAAGTGTTGGTCAAGTCGTCCACCGACTTCATGGACAAGGCTAAGAAGGACGGCAAACCGTTCTTCGTTTGGCACAATACGACACGCATGCACGTCTGGACATTCCTCGCGCCCAAATACCAGGCCCTCATGAATAGCCAGACCAACTACGGCCTCGAAGAAGCAGGCATGGTGCAGCTTGACGATAGTGTCGGTGCGCTGCTCAAGCACTTGGACGACATCGGTGAGGCCGACAACACCATCGTGATCTTCACCACCGACAACGGTGCCGAGGTGTTCACTTGGCCCGACGGAGGGATGACGCCGTTCAACGCCACAAAGGGCACCGTCTTCGAGGGCGGCTTCCGCGTGCCTGCGATCATCCGTTGGCCGGGCAAGGTCAAGCCAGGTATGGTCGAGAACGGCATCTTTTCAGGACTAGATTGGTTCCCCACCCTCGTGGCCTCCGCCGGTAACCCCAACATCACCGACCAACTCCTGAAGGGGGTGAAGCTGGGTGACCAGACCTACAAGAACCACCTCGACGGCTACAATCAAATGGACCTCCTGCTGGGCAACGGACCATCTGCTCGCCACGAGCTCTTTTATTTTGGTGGTGCTAAGCTCGGCGCCATTCGCATCGATGATTTCAAGTACCAGTTTTACCAGCAGCCCCTGGGCTGGCCTGGCCCCAAGACCACGACCGACATGCCGCTCATATACAACATCCGCCAGGACCCGTTTGAGCGCACTCCGTCCATAAACGCTGAGACGTTGAACAATCTTGGCGGCGGGTACATGAACGACTTCTACGCGCGTGAGTTCTGGCGCTTCGTCTCCGTGCAACGTGCGGTAGGGGAACTCGTGAAAACGGCCATCGACTTTCCTCCGATGCAGGCCCCAGCGAGTTTCAATCTAGAGGCTGTTAAGGCCCAGGTCGATGAGGTGATCAAAAACCACGAGGGGCAATAGCGGAACTGTCAAAAATGCGGGCGGTCCAAAAGGACCGCCCGTTTGCTTTTCAAGCAGCGTCCAGTGAACGTCCGCTTTGGGTCATTAGCGGACATACTGACAAGTCCGCGCCATGTCCACTTTACCTCCCATCACGGCGCTGGCTCAATGCACTCTTCCGTGTCGTTCTTGACACCATTGACCGCGCGGTTGACCGCGTAGGCTTCCACATGCGGCCTCTTCCCTGTGACGGCCTCCTGATGCAAGTCAGCCAATCTTAGGCAGCATGGGGATGATACGCGCCATCTCATCACGAAAGCGCGTTTGCTGCCCCATGCCGGGGAATGGGACGGCATACCGAGCGGCGCTGCTACCGGCCTCAATTGCCGCCCCTTCCACAATCTCTTTGATGCCAAGGAGGAGCGACACGATTGCTTCTGGCTGATATTCCGCAATTCGCTCCCCGAGGCTGCCTTGTGTCGCTCGGCATTTTGCGATGCGCTCCACTGGGGTCAGGTTGTTCACGGGAGTCAGCACCAGATCATCGAGAAACCAACCCCACGCTTTGAACCGATCAAGGAAGACTCCGCTTCCGACTCCGAACGCCGCTTCAGTGGCGCGTTGCATGTACCGCAGCATCGCGCTGTCGCCGTGGTAGAAGAAAGCCCCGCTCGCTGGTGCGGACTCACCAACAAACAGTGTTGTGATCCGATCCGGGCGATAGCGCGCGCGGGTGAACTCAACGGGTTCCGTCACTGGCGGTCTTCTGCGGTGATTGGTCAGATCACCGTTCGGCCTTTCGTCCAAAAGGCGAGCGGCGGCAGCGTAGATTTCATCCGCATGTTTGCGGAAAAGGTCAAACGCAATGCGTTGATCAAATTTTCCGACGTGGGCCGCCCACTTGTCGATTTCGTGTTGAGAGATAAAGCATCGGCGTTGCGCCTTGCCATTGGTCATCCCGAACTCGACTCCTGCGAGGCCAGACTTGGCGCTGCCAGCGACTGGTGTTCATGTCATTTTAGTCCCTACCCTAAAAGACCGGGTTCGTTCGCTTGGGGCGCACTTCTAGCGGAATTGATAAAACTGATCGTTCAGGTACTTGATGATGTTCTGGGTTTCAGTCGCGGAGAATTCTTTTTTTGCCATATGACTGCAGCCGCCCAATTGCTTTTTCAGCGCATCCAAAGACTGAACGAGTTGGTCCTTGCGGGTGTAGATGCCAGTATCGTGGCATCCCATGCAGTTAGCGTCATGCAAGCGCTTCCCGTCGACGCTGTCGCCCGGCAATTCGGCGTAGGCGCTCGTCGGCATCAGCAGGATCATTAGCGATACGAACAGAATGCTTTTCATGGTTTGCTTCCGCGAAGGCCCTCCGCCTTCCGATGGAGGGCCTTCGGATCGGCTTCGTGATGACCTGCCAGCCTACATCTTTTTATGTGTGCTGGAATAATACTCCTGAGCCTTCGCCATGTTGCCCTTGGGGTCCTTCATAAACATCGTCTTGGCCTCCTCATTGCCGAAGCAATAGGTCTTGCCGTCGATCACGGTGTTGACCGAGCAATCCGTCTTTACGTCCTTGTGAAGGGCCAGACCTTCCGTGCACATGTTGTCGAACTCACCGGCTGCCGCCATGGCCGCTGTCGTCAGACCAAGCATCAGAGCGCCTGCAAAGGCGGATGTGACGTAACTTCTAACCATCGTTTTTCTCCTTGGGGGATTGGGGGGTTTTGCGCCCACAGTTTTATAGCACCCTTGGAGCAGCAATTTCTGTGACCCTAGTCACTTAGACGTGACCGGGGGCACTTCCCGCTTGTCCCGGCGTACCACCCGTTCACCCCAACCGGCATGAATTACAGCGAGCGATATTCCGGGGAGGCAGCGCCCCCGCGAGCGACCTGCCGGTGAGAAGAACCCGAGCCGAACGCGAGGGGCCTAATCTGGGTGACGTCCCTCCTTCTTGTTTTCAAGAACCTTGCCAGTTTGCGCATCCACTCCGACTTCGTACTTTACGCCGCCACTCTTGATATCGAAGGCGTAGCGAAGACGGCTGCCGCCCCCCTCGCGCTCCAGTTCTTCGTCGGAAATCGTTCCCGGTTGAGCTTTGAGCGCATGGCGCGAGCATCTTCGATGCTAACCTTTGCTCCCTTCGCCAGTTTCTCGCCCGTGTAGGCGAGCAAATGACTTGGCACCGCGAATATCAATCCGACTAGCGTCAGACCGAATGCAATAGCTCTAAATCTCATCATTCAAGCTCTCCTTTTAGTGCAAGGTCCACGCAGGGTCAGATCCCATAACAAAGGCTGACCCCTTCGGACCAAGCAATGTTTGGTCCACATGCCACCTTGATTTCCATCAACCCCCATCGCGTCGAGGTTCCTGTTTTGGCGTGACGGAAGTCCCATCATGTTGAACTGAATCAACGATTGCTGGGTTTAATGTATGCTTCAAGTCTGAAGGTTCATATGGGAGGAAAGCAATGATCAGATTGATCGCTGTTGGTGCCTTTGCCTTAGTCCTCGCAACGTCGGCGCAGGCAATGACACTCACGCCGCTTCATCAGCCGAACGGGATGACCACGCAAGTCCGCTACGCATGCGGCCCGGGTAGGACACGAGTTGCTGGTGTCTGCGTGGCCAGAACCACCATCCGCCATACCCGCCGACAAGTCCGCAGGTGTAGGCGATGGCATGGAGGCGTTTGCGTTGGGTGGTACTGAGACGCCACCGATGGAAGTCGCGAAGGCATCGAGGCTGGTAGGTGGCTTAGGGAAGTGTGCAGCGTACCGATCGTCTTCATCACCGCATACACCGACCGCGATACCGTAAAACGCATCCATGAACAGGTGCCCGGTGCCCCTGTCATCGCAAAACCACTCTATCGCGAATACCTTGCTAAGGCGGTAGCAATAGCCGGCGCACCCTGGTAGGCAACGGCAAGAGACGACAGAAAAAGCCCTGGCACGGGTTCCGCAACGGGGCTGGATGCCGCAGAAGACCACCGGGTTCCGCTTCTGGGACGCCTCCCCTTCCTAGAGTATCCCAGCCGTAGTCAAGCCGACGAGGATGAACGAGAACAGGCAGAACAGCCTCAATGCCATCGCATCGGCATCTCGCTGGGTTGTCAGGCAGCCAAATACCTTTCCAGTGTTGGGGGAAATGGCCATGTTCTACGCTCCTGTTTGCGATCCATCGCAATCCCTAGAGGCTCAGCCAACGCCTCACTATGCGGCCTGGCGCATAAAACCGAGGTGATCGGCCCATGGTTCCTCCGGCCCCCACCGACCATGCCGGGCAAGCCCAAAAAAGAAAGCCCGGCACAAGGCCGGGCCGAAGAGCATCCTCAATGCGTCAGATTAAAAGTTTTGCGCCGTAAACCAAGCGTCTACGTCTTCCGGGCTTGATCCTTGGCTATGCCGTAACGCTCCTGGATCTTGCCTTCGAGTTCCTCACGGCAGCTTTACCCCCAAAAGCGGACATCGCCCATCGGACAGCATCTGGCTAAGCGGTGTGTCGCAATGATTTCGGCTGAGCGGTTGCTGTTGCCGAGGTGGTCATGTCCAAATGGTGGGTGTGATGCCGGGATGGTGGTGGAACGCGCTCGGATTCGTGCTTGGCACTCGCGAGGAGAGTGCGAATGAGCGACACGCACAGAACCGTCATGTCGTCCGCAAAACCAAGGTTATTAGTTTCCAAGACCCGTTCCCTGAGCCGCGTCGTGCGCGCGCCACTAAGCCTGATCAATGAACCGGAAGTTCGCCAGCGAAGTTGGTGGTGTCCGAGTCGTGGGGAGTCCAATTTGCCACTAGCAGCTTAGTGTGCCGTCGATTAGCATCCTAAGCGAAGGAACTCGCCGCGGGTCCACAATGAGCGACTGGTTGCTCAATCTTCCTGTGCTGTGGATGGCGGTCGTTGTCTTTGCGGCCACTTATCTCCTTGCCGCCAGTGTTTATTGGGTAGTGACCAGGCTCGCGGTTAACGATCGAGCACGGGCCTTTAAGGCGGTCTCGCCCGGAATGCTACCGCCATTGGGCATCCTTTTCGCCCTGCTGGTTGGCTTCATCGCCGTCGAGGTCTGGAACAATTTCGATAAAGCAAAGGTAGCGGTCGCGACCGAGGCCAGCGCACTGCGTGCTGTCGTTCTCCTCGCCGGAACTTTCCCCGAAGAACAGAAGACGCGTATTTACGCGCTGATTGACCGTCACATAGAGGTGGCCGTGAACGAAGGATGGCCGGCGATGGCGCGACACAGATTGACCCTCTCGACCTTGCCAACGGCTCTGATCGAGGCATTGCATGACACGCTGACCCTAAAGCCTGCCGATGACAGCCAGCGAATCGCACAGACTGAGATGGTGAAGGCGATCCATGCCGCGGCGGATGCAAGGCGCCAACGTATTGTCGTCAGCCAATCTGCTGTCGGCAGGGTTAAATGGGCAGGGATTCTACTTCTGGGACTCTGCATGTTGGTTGCTATCGCCATGGTTCACAGCGACAACCGGCTTGCCTGCGCTATAGCAATGACCCTGTTTGCGACCGGCATTGCTTTGTCGCTATTGCTGATCGCCGCTTACAGTCGGCCATTCACCGGTGAAATTTCCGTCAGACCGGACCTCTTAAAGCAAGTCATTACAAGCGGGCAGCCGTCTTCCAACCCATAGAGACCCGGAGCATGTCCGCTTTGGGTCATGAGCCGACATAGCGGCCTGTTCGCGTCATGTCCGCTTTACCCCCGATAGCGGACATTCGTCAGCGCATTGAGCATGTCTGCTTTGTGCCAATTCCGGACTCGTGACCCCTAACGAAGTTTCTACCGACGCCGCGCTATGCTGCCACTGTGAATAGCAGTCCGGGTTGGTCCCCTGTCTGTTCGCGTTCGCCCGAAATTTGTGACAGTTGGTCTGATGAGAAGTGATGTGAAATTCCACGAAACCAAGGTCCCGGAGGTCACACTCGGCTTCTGGGTCATCAAGATTCTCGCGACGACCCTTGGAGAGACCGGCGGCGACACCGTCACTATGACTTGGCTCAAGGCTGACGTCATGGTCAACGCAGGATACCTGGTCGGAAGCGCGATTTTTCTTTCAGCTTTAATCGTGCTCGTGGTCATCCAGATCGTCGCGAAGAAGTTTCACCCCTTCTCTAGTGGGCCACCATCGTGGCCTCCACGACAGCCGGTACGGCGATGGCCGATTTTGCAACCCGCTCCTTGGGCATCGGCTACACTGGCGGGTCTTTGATCTTGTTCGCCTGTCTCTTGGCCGTGCTCTGTTCGTGGTATTGGTCCAAGGGCTCTATCTCAGTCGAAACGGTCAGCACGCCCAAGGTCGAAGCCTTCTACTGGGCGGCGATTGCATTTTCCCAGACATTGGGCACCGCTCTTGGCGACTGGATCGCCGACACAGGCGGCCTTGGCTACCAAGGTGGAGCCCTCGTGTTCACCGCTGGATTGGCAGTTACTGCGGCACTCTATTCCTCGACAAACCTATAAACCATGGTGGACTTGCCTTGAGCCGTCCAATCGCTTCCGCGGTGATCGCGGCGATCATGATCGGGCTCGTTCTCCTCATTCCACAGTTCATCCAAAAGTGCGTGCCAGTACCGCATAGCTACTCCAAGCCTTTAGTTGAGCACTGCGGGATCGAGCAGATCCGCATTGCTTGGTGCGTCGCGCAGCTTGTGAGCCAAATAGACCGAGAGCCAGAATGCTGGTCGACCTTCGTGCATGATTGTGATTGGTGGTAGCTCGTCAATACGGTCGAAGTAGACGCCATAGATTCTTTGGGCAACGACAGGGCGCACGTCGCGCCCAATGATCAGTGCGTCTTCGCCGATGTGATCCCTGGGATCGCTTAAAACACCAAAGCCGCGTGGATTGCGAGCGAGGCAGAGCACAATCATCTTGCCGTGCAGCGCATAGCCGATTTTCCCAGCTTCGTCCCAGCGTGTTGCGGCCACGAACAGGTTTGGCCGTCCGAGAAGATGGCGCATCTGGAGTTCGACCTCGAGGTTGTTCCAATCGAGAGCATCGACCAGCGGATCTTCGAGTGTCGTACCTTCGAGCAAGCGAATTGGAGGCCAAGGCAAGCAAGCCATTGCCACCGTCCCGCTGATGAGGACAGCCATAGAGACCGCTGTTGAAATGAGCCAAATCCGGGTGCCGCGACGTCCGCTCTTTATCGCTGTGGCCACTTGGTGCCCCAGAAGCGGGAACAGCATCAAATATCCTGGAGCTGCCCAATGGGGGTGGGGGTGCGTCCCAATCCACGCGACGGCCGTAAAAAAAGCGATCGGGCCGATCGCCAGGCAAGCCATTAGCCATTGACGGTCCCTCACCGGACCCTCGAAACCCGCCCTAAAGAGGCACAAGATGAGCGGTAGCCATACCCAAGGAAGCAAGAACAGGGCCTGTCCTCCCAGGGTAACGAGCGGCGCCCACAGCTCAAACTCCCGAGGGCGCGCCCTCGCTCCCTGGAACACAAAAGAGGCCCATTGGTGCTGCGCGTTCCAAATGATCACCGGCAGGAAGATCACAGCCGCGACGGCGACTGCCAAATATGGCCATGGTGTTGCGAGCCAGTGACGGTGGACCCAACTCGTGCTCAGGAAGAATCCAACGCCCAAAAAGAGGAATATGCCATGTAACTTCGCCAGCATGGCGAGTCCTCCGCACATTCCGGCCGCGAGCCACCAGAGCGGCGCCGCGGATCCCGCGGCGAAAAGTGCAACTGAAACGCTATATGTCCCGGCCAACAGCGCTGTGTTGAGGGGACCGTCAGGCAGAACCCATGTGCCGCTCGTCCAAGCGAGTACAGGCGCAAAATTTAGCGTCACAGCCGCCCACAGACCGGCCCTCTCGCCGAACAACAGCCGGGTAAGAATGAACATGAGCCACGTGGTCAAGACGAACAGCGCGATAAATGGAGCGCGCAACGCGAGAGCGGCTTCCGTTCCGAACAGGCGTCCTCCAGCCCATTCAAGCCACCAAGCAAGTGGAGGGTGATCGAAATAGCTGAGCTGTGGATGACGCCCAGTCGCCACCGTGTAGCTTTCGTCGATTCCGAGGCCGAGGCTGATCGCAAACACCACGCGCACAAGCATCGTTGCCGCGATGAGTGCCAAGACGGCGCGAACGGACGGGCTCAATGTAGACGGGCAAAAAATAATCCGCGGCCAGGAACAATTCGTGGCTGGCACCGTGGCTTCGTCGACAATGAGATTGCTTACTGTCACGCGTGGCGACCTTGCTAAGCTCTCAATGACACGGGAAGCGAGCACGCTCAGATGCGAAGGAGCGGCAACGGGCTGATCGATTCACCGGCGGGCGGCAAATTTCACGGTACGCGCCAAGTGATGGCCGAGGTCGCGACATAGTTCCACAGTGCTCCCATTGCTGCGCTCGCGATGCCAGCAAGCCACCACGACGAGCCTGCCTGGTAGAGAAGAGTCGACACGCCGACGGCCGCGACACCTCCCAAACTGCACGCATGCCCTCCAGTACGGCGCCTGCCAGGCCTCGCCGAGATATACGTCTGAGGCCACGGATCCTGGCGTCGCTGCGGGCTATACGGCGCACTTCATCAATGGTCCCATCGGCCGAATCATCGTCGACGAAATCGCTTCCCAGGAGATACAATCCAGTGCGCGAGCTACCCGCTCAACGAGAACGGTTATGTTCTCCCACTCATTCAGAGTGGGAATTACGATCGCGACTTTGGGAACAGCCGGGACCGCCGGCCTGCGCTCGACAGAAGGGCGACCAAGCTCAAGGTCCATTTGGGGACGGACTACGCCGATCCCGTGTGGTTCGGGTTCACGTAAAATGAGTTGTCCCCCTCAGCAGCCCCTCCGCAACCTGAGGGGTCAAACTAGCCAGAAGTTGGCTGGGATCGTGATTGCGCGATGTTCCCTGGTATAAAGATTTGAAATCTTATCTTTGCGTCGGGTGTCCTGCAGTCCCCAGTTCGGCTTCACGTTCTTCCGTCCCAGCAGGGTCAGCATTTGTCTATTCTGCGTTATCGACCAGCCTCGTTGCAAGGGCTAGGTAGATCAGCAGAAGTCCCACGGCGCACATCAGCCACTCCTGCCAAATTCCCCAGGACGAGGCCGCCATCCAAGCGAACGTCGCAAAAGTTGCCGCGACAAAGGGTCGCGGCCCGCAGTGAGGGTCAGTTTTCACGAGATTATAATAAACACAATCTCTTCGGTCTCACGTTGCCGCAAATTCGGAGCAACGCTCACTAGAGATCAAAGGATGGGGTAACGGCGAGATAAGTCGCCGCCCGCATCTTCGATCATCCTCATTTTGTCTGAAGCCATAGCGCCAGAGGCCCTGAGCGTTAAGCGCGCAGTGTTGCTGCGTGCGCTCGCGGGTACGGAGGGAAGCGCCATGACAGATTCGATGACCACTGAGAGCCGGAGCGAGGCAAGAGTCTTAAACTTTGAGAGGCTTCGCATAGCAAAACTTAAGATCGAACCATTTGATTACATTCTCGCGTCGGGAATCATCAGAGCGGATTGGACTGACAGGCTGATTAGCGACTACCCATCCATCAGGAAGGCCGGGAGCTTTCCATTGTCAGCGCTGAGATGCGGGGCGGATTTTTCCCGGCTCATACATGCTCTTGATGGAAGAGAATTTCGTGAAATCGTGGAGGAGAAATTCTCAATTCAGTTGGGAGGACGCCCGACCATGTTTACGGTGCTGGGGTACTGTCGGCTGAAAGATGGAAAGATTCACACTGACACGGAAAGCAAGATCATCACCGTGTTGCTGTACATGAATCGGGCATGGGCGCCTGCCGGCGGGAGGCTGCGACTCTTACGCAGCGCGGAGGATATGGATGATGTGGCCATCGAGATCCCGCCAAACTTCGGCACAATGTTGGTCTTTCGGCGCTGCAATTACTCGTTCCACGGGCACTTGCCCTTGAGGAGAGTGATCCAAATGAATTGGGTCACCGAGCGGAAATTCGTGGATCGCGAAAACAAGCGGCACCGATGGTCCGCGCTGTTTAAGAAGCTTCAATTGGCGTGATCCGTGAAGAGTTCTCTGCACGATCTAACATGCTGGGCCATCACCGAGGGATTTGTCGGGATGGAGAATCAGTGCGTCGGCTTAGCCGAGGCAATAGGCTCTCGGTGCGAAGTAAAGCACGTACGGCGTCCCTCGGCGCACCGTCTTTGGGCTAACCCGCTCGCTAACACTGCATTGGCGTTCGCCTAGCCCCTCCTTGGCCGAATCTGCTTATCTCCAGCGGACGCGGCAGCGTCGCCGCCGCCCTCGCGATCCGCAAGGCGAGCAAAGGCACAACGTTCGCGATTCATATTCAGACACCTTATGGGGTATGGTTGAGCGCGTGGTTTAGAGGAAAATTTTGTAAGCGAGGTAAAACAGTCCCGCGAAAAACACCAAGGATAGGATTACCCCGACAATGTCGGCTCGATCCATGATTTAGCCTCCGACCAGAACACGCGGCGCCAAACAGCTAACCAAGATTTGAGGTCGCGACGCGGCTATTGGTTTGAAGATTTGAAACTATCGCCACTTCGTCTCGTTGGCGACCCACTTCCGACCGGCACTTGTCAGACGCAAACCCTTCGAGGGGGCGTCACGACGGGTGCTTCACCCCGAACCCGCGCACACAGCCGCACGAGTAGCCTAAAAGTTCCAATTCGGGGAACGACGGGCCAAACTCGACTGCCGTGCCCTGTGGTATAAATAATTGTAAACTTCCGGAAGTGCCCAAATCTCGCTCGCTCAAACTAATATCAGATTAGGCAGAAAGTAGCGAATTGCTGTTTTTGGGGCGGGGACTTGCATGCGAATTCTCTTGATCGAAGACGATTGCGAAGCAGCGTCCTACATTTTGAATGGCCTCGCCAAACTAGGCCATTTTGGTGAGCACGTTGCCGACGGCCGGGAGGGTCTTATCCTCGCGACGACAGGCAAATATGACGCGCTTGTGATTGATCGCATGCTACCGCGCTTAGAGGGACTTGCAGTTCTGAAGACCCTCCGCGGTGCAGGGGTGCAAACACCTGCACTTCTTTTGACGGCACGAGCTAGTGTCCCTGACAGGGTTGCAGGCCTCGATGCTGGTGGCGACGACTACCTGACGAAACCATTCGAGTTTTCGGAACTCCTTGCTCGACTAGCCGCGCTCACGCGAAGACCGCCGCTAGCCGCCCGCGATAGTATTTTGACGGTTGCCGACCTCGAAATGGATTTGGTCGAGCGTCGGGTAACGCGGGGAAGTAAAAAAATTGACCTTCTACCGCGCGAGTTCAAGCTCCTACGATACCTCATGCAAAACGCGGAACGGGTTGTAACTAGGACCATGGTCCTGGAACAGGTTTGGGAATTTCACTTCGATCCAAGATCGAAAATTATCGAGACTCACATAAGCCGGCTTCGGGCGAAGATCGATAAGGGAGCCGAGCGCGAGTTAATTCACACGATACGGGGTTGCGGCTATGTCATTCGAGCGCATTCCTAGGCTCGTTGCGCGCCTTAGAATGTGGCTGAGCGCCATCCCTAGAATCGTGCGAAGCGCGGAATTTAGGCTCCCCGTTATTTATTCGCTTTTATTCGCAGCCTCAGCCGCGATCCTTGGAACGATATTTTATTGGACAATTATGTCGTCGCTAGAACGGCAGATTACGACGCGCATCGAGGGTGAAGTTGAAAATCTGAGTGAGGATTTCCGGGCAGAGGGTGCATCGGAACTCCTCGAAGAGGTACAGAGGAGGGACGAACTTCTCGCCTTCGATTATCTCTTGCTCGATAAGCAAGGGAATCGGATCGCGGGAACTTTGCCCATCACCAGCCTCGGATGGAGCGATGTGAGCGCCGCGAGCGGTCTTTCTGGTGAGCGGCGCCCGCGGACTTTTCGCGTCCGTACTGTCCAGTTGGATGATGGCATGCGTCTCTCGGTCGCCGAGGACCTCCGATTCACCGCGGACGTGCGGCGCGCGTGGCTCGAAGCCTGCGGCTTGGGGCTTATTGCGTTCCTCATTTTGAGTGTGGCCGGTGGATTGTTGCTTAGCCACAGTTTTTTGAAGCGCGTGGATACCATAAGGACTACGGCACAGGCGATTGTTAGCGGCAATCTCGGATCGCGCATCCCACTAGGTGGCACCAACGATAATTTCGATCTCCTCGCAGCTATTCTCAATGACATGTTGGATCGAATTGAGGCCCTAATGGAAAGCATGATTCAGGTGTCAAACGATATCGCGCATGCGCTGCGCACACCGCTAACTCGATTACAGCAAAAGGTTGAAGCTGCGCAAAGTGAGGTCAAAGACAATCCTTCTTACGAAACCGCCATCGATGCCGTGCGACTTGAAGCCAAGAATATTCTGGAAACCTTTTCTGCGCTTCTGCGCATTGCTCAGATTGAGGGTGGTTCACGCCAATCTGGCTTTGGTGAAATTGATCTCACCGAACTGTTCGTAAGAGTGACTGACGCCTTTAGCGATCTGGCAGAAGACCAAGGCAAGACGCTTGTTGCGGAAATCGAACCTTCGGTAAGGACCTGGGGCGATCGCGAATTACTCGCCGAAATGGTCGCAAACCTGGTGGACAACGCTATTCGACACACGCCGATCGGCGCGCGTGTCGAAATATCCCTTGTTCGTGACCACTCTCATATAGTCGCCAGCGTGTCCGACAATGGATTTGGCGTCCCGAAAGAAGACCGCGACCGGATCTTCCAACGGTTCTTTCGACTGGAGCGCAGCGCTAAGATCCAGGGGACGGGCCTCGGACTTTCGCTCGTCGCCGCAGTCGCCGGCCTACATCGAATCCAAGTTAGCGTCGAAGACCGGGCCCCCGGTTTGAGCATCAAAATGAGATTTGATGCCGTCATTCAGCCTATTCGAAAATTGACGTTGGCACAGCGACCCCGAGAGTTCATATCTCCAAGGGGATTCAGTGATTCGCTTCACTGAAGGGCTACGAGAAGCTCTCTTGTTCGCGCGGAAGGGTCACGCGATTCGCTGCTGCGCGGACACCTAATGGCTGACGGATCGGGAATTCTATGCCGGCGCAATCGCCTAGGTTCTTTTCTAACTTGTTGGCGTCTCTGACTCATTGCTGGAACTAATAGAATTTTTAAAACAACAGTGTGTGGGGATCGATTTCCGCGGGCCGAGGCACGGTTATCATCAGAATTTCCGTCAAGAAGCCGAAGCGCAGTGAGCCCCATCAACCGTGAAGGAATCGCGGTGGCACGAGCCGGACCAATCCGATGGCGCGCTGGTACGGCAGCAATTGACCAAAACGGAACCCCCTCGACAATGCGTGCACCCATGAGCAAGGGCCATTGGCCGAGGGTGACATCGAGGGTCACGAGGTGACTCGACCTTGGCATGGTGCAAGGTTTAAAAGTGCGCTGGTCCTGCCGACTGTACGCGCGCGAAGACCGACGGGATGCGTCCGCTTATAGCACTTTCGGACCTTCCACCTGCACCGACGAATGCCAGCTATGGGGGTAAAGCGGACAAGTGAGCGGGCCGTTATGTCGGCTAGTGACCCAACGCGAAGGTCTGGCGGTAGCCGTTCCTTATTCCTCAGCAGCGTTCCCGCAGCTTTCGACAACTGCGGCCTTTCCGAAATGGGCACGCCCATTCTGTGAGAAGCGAGTCCTTTCAGTAGAGCAGAAGCGGGCGATAGCTGAGCGACTGACTAAAGGCTACCGCGGCACATAAATGCCATCCGCTCGGCAGTATTCTCTCACAGCCGGCTGCTGCTCTTCACTCTCGGCAACCCTGATGGGTAAGAACTCCGTCGAACCGCCTACTGGCGTAGCAAACAGCCCCACGAAGCTTTTTCCATTAACGTAGCCACAAACGATCAGCTCATCCTCGGAGTCCATGCCTGCTCTGTAGCTTCGACCAAACTGGCAGACGCAGGGTCCTTCAGACTTTCAGAGATGCCCTTCTGGACAAGTGTGATCTCCGCCGACGATAAAGTTTTGCGAGCCAGCGGCCCCTGAAAGGACAAGCTCGGCGCGGCATCCCCGTACTCCCGTTCCGCGCAGTTTCCCAGAACCAGGGCGGCAACGATCGTGATCCGCAACAACATTCACTACCTCGCAAGGCGGATAGATGACTTTAAAAGTTGGGCTGCTTACGCCAAGGCAAATTCTTATCAACCTGACAAAACGCAACTTCGGCATGATATCGACACCGAGGGGGCGCACCAAGTAGGGGATTGGTTCGCCGACGATCGGCATCAACCGCAGAAGAGGTTCTGGGCCCCCACGTCGGGCCTGAATAGCGCCCAGAATATCGCCATCGCGAAGTCCGCTGTGGCACTAAGCGGACGTGCAAACCGCGCTCATCAATGTCTGCTTTGAGTAAGACTTGAGGGTCTCGACGGTGGCGGCCTCGTTGGCCGCCATCAGACGGGAATAGCCGACCACGTCCTTCACGATCGCGGCGAGCTTGCGTCGGCTTCTTGGGTCGGCCATTGCTGCCTCCATGAGGGAAGAGGCGGCAAACTTATGCCCCCCAGGGACCGCGAGCAACCGCGCCGCAAGATGTTCGCTTCTGGCACTTAGACGACATCGGTCGCGATGCAGAGCATGTCTGCTCTGGAGGGGTCCCGATCTGCGCTCTAGTTTCCGCTAATGACCCGAAACCGACATGGCCTATCGCGTCAGCATCTATGCACCAACCGCGCTCGCTCGTCGCAATTTTCACCGCGCGGCAAGCGTGGCTACGCCTAGAAGCCACACGCAGAATTTACGACGTTCGCCATATAGTCATTGATGCGCGTCCAGTGATATTCTTTCCAAACGGGAGCCGTTGTTCCATGGTTAGAGCACAGGCATGAAGCCCCCCGCTCAATCCGGGGGATGAATCAATGAAATCCATAGTCCTTAGGTCATTCAAAAAGGCGCATGTCATTGGCATGTTTGTCCTTGCGGTTGGCTTGCTTGCAACTCCGGTGCTGATGCCAAGTGTTGGCAATGCTCAGGATGCAAGAGTTCGCGAAATCGATGGCGGCTTTGAAAGACCAGACCACGAAATTAGGAGCGCCAAACATTGATGGAAATGATGCGGTCGGCGGCAGGGATGCTCCTGCTCTGTATTTCGGCTCGACCAAAATGAACAACAACTTTTCCGTGGTAGACGCGGTTGCGGAGGAAGGCGGACAAGGGATGGCGGCGTCGCTGTTCGTGAAAAGCGGCAATGATTACATCCGCGTCGCGACCAACGTGTCGACGCGGATAGGAAGTGGGCGTGGGATTGGACGTGTTCTGACCGGCCCGGCCCTCGAGTTGATCAAAGCGGGCAATGCATACTACGGCAAGGCGCCGGTTCTTGGGACGCCCTATATCAGCGGCTATGAGCCGATCAAGGACGCATCAGGAGCAATCATCGGCGTTTATTTCGTCGGCTACAAGAAGTGACGACAGAATCAACTGCCTAGGAATAATCGAGATCCATGGGGACATTTGCTGTAAAGGCTGAATCCGCATGCGATAGCGGCGACTATTCGCCCGAGAATGGCCACTAACTGCCTACCGGTCAGTGCGCACCAGTTCGACGCGGTGGTTGAGCGCGCGGCAGTAGCGTTGAGTTATCACCCTTCGGTTGGGCGGAGCCGAGACCCGCTGTCTGCAGGCGGCGCGCAGCAATGCCTCGCTTAATTAACCCATCGGCTACAGCCTTGGCGCGCGCCGAGGAAAGTTTTTGATTGTAAGCCTGATCTCCGATCGAGTCGGTATGACCGTTGATCTGAAGGGTCCAAGTCGGATTGTGCGTCAGCGTAAGAGCGATGTCTTTGATCAACGCAGCGGACTCTGGTCGCATCCTAGCTTTATCGAAGTCGAAGTGTATGCCGTAAAGGTCATACCTGCGCAGCGTGCTCAAGGACTGCTCCATCGCAGACCGCATCGAGGCACCGGCAGCAACTCTCACAATTCTCTCCGTACGCGGATTCTTTTCGAAGCTAAACTGGATCGTGCTTTGGATCATCATTGGGTTGTTCTTGTTATCGAGGAAATAGAAATCACCAGTTCCGCTCCTCCCGACCCCAGTGAAAGTGCCGGAAGCATGTACGACGGGGATCTGAACCACTTGGTCGTCAATGATCAGCGGCACCCTAATGTCCTTTTCGATGAGCGTGAGCTGTCCGTCGATTCGGGACAGCTTTGCGTCGTAGATCAGTGAGAGTTGGGTTTTTCCGGTATTGCGCAATTCCACGAGCGACGTTCCCGAGATACCGAGCGACGTAGTGTTCGGCATGATCAGCGGCATGTTCGCGGCATAGCCCAACACGTACGTTTGCGAACTCTGCCGGTCGGTCATGCGGATATTGCGCCGAGTGTTCAATCCGCGCGTGCTTGAGTAGTTAAGGCTCAAGAGTTCGGGCGTCACCGCCGTTGAAGCTGAGTTAGGCTTCCGCATCGGGGCCATATCGTTTTGGCAAAGGCAGCCGTTATCTGCGCTCCAACGTGCGGGAGAAGCGGCCCGGCATAATCTTGCGCCAATGCTTCAAACCCCGAAATCGGGACAGACGCAAGAAGTCCGCATAGAAGCAGTATTGACCAGTGTTTCATTTCCCGCTTCCAACCCTCCCATTCGAATTTTTCGGGAAGACGATTTCCTCGCGGCCAGGGCACCAGCTTCGGCCGGCGTCCTTTCGTGATCTGCTCCGCTTTGCCTACCACCCGCGAAGCACATTGCCAGCAGCCAGCACCAAAAAGCCGACTAACAGGAGCGTGAACCCGCTGTGGACAAACGGACGGCGAGATGAGCGTAGTGAATAATTGCGGCGATCAAGGCGATTGCGACCGCGACACTGAAAGTAATGACCCTGGGTGCTGAAAAGATCGAGCGGCATGTTTCCCCCCTTTAAGCCCGGTGGGCTTGAAGGGTCAGTTTGCTTCTCGCATGGTTTAGCGACTAGCATTGGGCATCTGATTCGGCCGACGCGGATGGCGGGAGATCGAGCCGCGAGACCCGACTATCCTTCCCTGCGCCGGGTGGCGTAACCAGGCATCCGGTGACTGAGCTCGGTGCAGCGCAGGGCATGTTCACGGCACTTATTGGGGTCCGAGCCACGTTGCAGGGTGTGCTCTAAGTTTACGCAAAAGTCGAGTATGATACCCCAGCGACGGGAGGCGCCGCCACATCCGCCGCGACATTCTCCAGCAGCGCTTCGCGCGGGCGAAATCGACAAGGAGGAGTTCGCCGGAACGGCGCAGATTCTGAACGCCTGAGTGCGCCAAGAGGAGCCTGTGAATCCACTCGACCGCCGGAACCAGCGTGCACGGCCAGCTCCGCTGCGCATCCTGACCTACAACGTCCACCGGTGCGTCGGCGCAGACGGACGAGCAGACCCACGGCGGATCGCCGAGGTGATCGCCGCTTGCCAACCCGATATGGTGGCGCTCCAGGAACTCGATGTCGGGCGCCTTCGTACCGGTGGCATTGATCAGGCCCATGCCATCGCTCATCTGCTCGGCATGAGCTTTCACTTCCATCCGGCGCTCCAGGTCGAGGAAGAGCTCTATGGCGATGCCATCCTCACCGCGTTGCCGATGCGTCTGGTGAAGGCTGGGCCTCTGCCTGGAAGCGTCGGCTTCGAGCCGCGCGGGGCCCTCTGGGCGGCGGTCGAGGCGAACGGCACCGAGATTCAGATCATTAACACGCACCTCGGCTTGCCGGCGTACGAGCGTATGGCGCAGGCCAAGACCCTGCTGGGAGAGAACTGGCTCGGCCACCCGGACTGCCGCGATCCTGTTATCCTGCTGGGCGATTTCAATGCCAGGCGCCGGTCCGTCGTCTATCGCAGGTTCACGGCCAGGTTACGTGATGCCCAACTCGTGCTGCACAAGCGGGCGCGACGAACCTTTCCCGCGCGCATGCCGATGCTGCGCATTGACCATATTTTCTGCAGCCGATCGGTTGACGTGCTCGGCGTCGAGGTGCCGCGAAGCCAACTCGTCCGCACGGCGTCGGATCACCTACCGCTGGTCATGGACTTCCGCATTGTCGAACATGAGCGGACTCGGGTGTCAGCAGCGACCGATGACGGTCTTGGTGCATCAGAGGAGAGCGATCCTTCCCTGGTAGAGGTTGATCGGATCGGTTGAGAAAGGCCACCCTTGATCATCCCGAGCTTCTTCGCTCGTTGCCGCGCCTGCCCCCTGGCGCATACCTCCTAGCTGAATTAGCTCCGGATGCGCCGATGCTCGAAGATCGTGTCCGGGATGCCGGTATGCCTCAAGCTGATGATTGATCGCCACCTGCCGATAAGTGGCGGCATAGGCCGCATGCAAGATCTGCAATGTGCCGTGCGGTGTCGTGGAGATCATCGGCCAGTGTGTTGGCGCGCGGGGATCAAGTGCGCTTCCGACGCGCCAGAGCCTAGGGTGCAGCCAAGCGATCAAAAATTTGCTAAATCTTACGACTTCAGTAGCTTCAGGCGGTGTTTGATGGATGGCGAGACTGGAGTTTGAGCCCTGGTGAATATCCCCAACGCGCTGACGCTGGCGCGCATTATCCTGGTGCCGCTTATCGTGTGGCTAATCATCAGTCATGAGATGGCGGCGGCCTTCGTGCTGTTTCTGCTTGCGGGCCTCTCCGACGCGGCCGACGGCTATCTTGCCAAGCGCTTCGGCTGGCACACGGAGCTTGGTACTTATCTCGACCCGATCGCCGACAAGGCCCTGCTCGTCAGCATCTATGTGACGCTCGGCTTTACCAACCATTTGCCGGTCTGGCTCGTGATCGCCGTCGTCAGCCGCGACATCCTTATCGTCGGAGCCTTCCTCTTATCGTGGATATTGTCGCGCCCCGTCACCATCTATCCGCTCCTCGTGAGCAAGGCCAATACCCTCGCCCAGCTCGTGCTTGCCAGTCTCGTCTTGGCGGAGCTTGGCCTCGGCCTCAGGCTTGAGCAGTTCGTGACCGTGTGCATCTGGGTCACGGGCGCGCTCACCATCCTGTCTGCAACCGCGTATTTTTGGGGGTGGCTCAAGCACATGGCGAGTTATGAGCCTCAGCCTGCGCCGCTACCGGCGCGCAAGAGCCATCGGGAGCCGATCAAGACCGGAGCGGGTTCGCGGGTCAGGAACTCGTGAACCCTTGGTGCCGCATCGCGCCTCTCATGGCGCGGAGGATTTCCTGTTCAGCGGGAGCCGCCGTGAAGGCAACGTGATGTCCGCTTTTGGCACAAGACAGACATCGCGATTAATCGCTGAGATGTCCGCGAATGACCCATAGGGGACACAGGCTTGCCAGATCGAGTCGGCGAGGGTGTTAGTTCGGGCGTAGGGTCTACTTCTTAAGGAGATACGCCCCCAGCTCGCCCTCACTGCCGTTGAAATAATCGCTATCGTATGTTCCCCCGAACGCCATTGCCGTGAAGATTTTCTGCGTACTGCCAACTGAATCTCGACCACGTCGCGGAAGGGTGGGTTCGCTTCGCTCGTTGAGTGGTCATCGACAACCCACAAAGGGCAATCCGCAAATTGCGCCGGATTTCCAAGTTCACTCCATACCCGACGCCTTAGTGTAGAGATCATTGACTTTTGACCACGATTCTCGTTGAGACGAACTGAATCATTTTCTCAATCTGATCGATCCGCTTCAGCACCGGCAGGCTGCACCTGTTGTCGTAATCCTCTTCGATGTCGAGAGTTGGTTTTCAACCCTGGTACCGAGGTCACTGGCGACGTAGGGCTTTCTTCTTTTTCGCCATCCGCAATAACGCGAGTGGTCGCTGGATTTGAGCTCGATCTAGTTCCTCATTCGCCTTTGACAAGGAATTTCCGCTATTGGCACCAAGCCGATATCGCGACGTGCCACTGGGATGTCAGCTTCTGACCCCAGCGGACATCGCCTGACTTTGAATTACGCCTGAAAGTTTGGAGCCTCGTCAGCTGTCAGCTTCCGAAGTAGAGCGTCAATCTCCGGCGAGATGGAGGTAAAGCGGATTGAGACGCCTGTACTTGTACCGCGCAACGGACCCAGCACCTTGCCATAGATAGTTCCGGGAAGTTGCTCGCCGGCGCTGCCAATGAGATGCATCTTGAGATTGCTCAAGGTCGGGACGGTGCTCTCTAGACGCGCTTCGGCGCCTTTCAAGGAGATTTTGGTCAGGACACCTTTCGACATCGCACCGCCGACCTGACTCGACTCCACGACTTCATAGCGCAGTGGAATCTCGTCCTCAAGGGGAACGAGTGTGTCCACCGCCTCGGGAAGTGAGAGCTTGTGCCTGCCGCCGACCCCCAAGGCCTCGAAGAGCACGACGGGATGTTCAATACCCTTTGCACGAACCTCCATCTGCTTGCCGATTTTCAGTTTGTTGCCCAGCTCTTGACGGGTCGTCTCAGAAACGAGGATTTGGCCGCCGGTGGTGCAGGCTTGGATCCGCGAGGTGAGGTTGACATGGCTTCCGACCACGCCGTACTTCATCCGTTCAGGCGAGCCGATATTGCCAACCACCACTTGACCGGTATGGAGCCCTATACCCATCTCCACCTGCGGTAGGTCTTCTTTTCGGTTCTCCGCACTGACCTCGTCCATCGCAATCTGCATGGCCACGGCACAGGCAACGGCTCGCTCGGCGTCGTCCTCCTGCCAAACCGGAGCGCCGAAAAGAACGAAGATCGCGTCACCGATGAACTCATCGATGGTGCCCTGATATTGCTTGATGATGGGGACCATGGCCGCGAGATAGCGATTGAGCAGCTTCACCACGCGGTCGGCCGGCAGACGCTCCGATAGAGAGGTGAAGCCGCGGAGGTCGGTCATCATCATGGTGAGCTTGCGCTTCTCCCCGCCCATTTGCAGTCCGCTCGGGGATTCGAGCACCGTATCCACCACCTCATCGGTAAGATACCGACCGAAAGTGTCACGGATGAATTTGTTGCGCAGCTCAACCTGTTCCGCCATTCGTTTCAGTTCGGCCTCAACGCGCTTTCGATCGGACACGTCGGCCCAGGATCCCACGATCTCCCTCGGATTGCCCTCATTGTCGCGCGAGACCGTCAAGGTGTCTTGGATCCAGATATAGTGGCCGTCGCGATGGCGGAAACGGTACTCCAAGGCCCCACCTCCCTGACGGATCAGCGTATCCATCTCGCTGAAGACCCGGCCTGCATCGTCCGGATGAAGGCGTTTGACCCAGAACTTTTTGTCGTCGCGCATTTCCCACGGCGAGTACGCCATGATCGAGTTCAAATTCTCGCTCACGAAGGTGCAAGCGTAGTCGCCACTCACTTGCGTCGTATAGATGATGGCAGGACTTGCGCCGACTAGCGTTTCGAGGTCGTTCATGACGGCCATGCGCTCGCCGAGTGCCTCCTCCGCCCCTTTGCGGTCGGAGATGTCCGCCCATGACCCAACAATCTCCGATGGGCGCCCCTGGGCGTCAGGGATTACCCTGAACGTATCCTGGATCCAGATGTAGTGACCATCACGATGCCTGAAGCGATACTCTATGGTCCCTCCGCCTTTATCGATCAGCGGGACCATTTCCCCGAAGACGCGCTTGGCATCCTCTGGATGGAGACGTACAGTCCAGAAGTCTTTGTCTTCGAGCATCTCCCACGCGGAAAATCCCATGATGCGGGACACGTTCTCGCTGACGAAGGTGCATGTATAGTCGCTCGCCTGATTGGTATAGACGATGGCCGGCGTGACCGTCATCAGGTAACGCAACCGTTCGCGGGCGGCTTTCAATTCGGTGGTGCGATCCTCGACCCCCTTCTCCAACTCATCGTGCGCCTTGCGGAGTTCTTCCTCCTCGCGCTTACGCGCACGGAGATCGGTGGCGAAGCCGACCATTCCGGTTTCCTGGCCATCCTTGTCGAGGAGGACCGATGCCGAAATGAGCACGGGAACGTTGTGCCCGTCCTTGGTCTTAAGCGCGCTCTCATAGCCGGACGCAGTTCCACCGCGCTTGCGCATCTCGATCAGGATGTCTCTCGCGCGCTCCTCACTATCGTAGAGGTCAATGGTGGGGCGGCCAATGACGTCTTCGGCACGATAGCCGAGCAAGCTCTCAGCGCCTTCGTTGAACAGGACGATGTTCCCCTGTTTGTCAGCAGCAATGATGGCATCCGGCGAGCTCTCAATAAGCCGCGTGAGGTAACGCTTGGTCTCCTGAATCTCGGCGTTGGCGGTAAGAGCAAGCTCTTCTGCCTCCTTACGCTTGGTGATGTCGGCCCATGCGCCCACGAGCTCGAGCGGGCGACCAGCATCGTCATAGACGACCTTGAAGGTATCCTGAATCCAAATGTAGTGGCCATCGCGGTGGCGGAAGCGATACTCGACAGATCCGCCGCCCCGGCCGATGAGGGGAAGCATTTCGCCGAAGGCTCTCGGGGCATCGTCGGGATGAAGATGATCGGGCCAACCCTTCGGATCGGTGGTCATCTCCTGCGGCGTATAGCCCATGATCGCGCGGAGATTCTCGCTGACGAAAGTGCAGGCATAATCGCCCGTTGCCTTGGTGGTGTAGATGATGGCGGGACTTACCGCGAGAAGGTATTGCAGGCGCTGACGCGTGCCCTTGAGCTCTGTGGCAATAGCCTTGCGCTCGGCCTCGAACGCTTCGAGATCTCTGACCCGCTGGCGCAAAGCCGCAAGCTCGTCGACGAGCTGCTTCTTGGTCTTCTTGTCGTCGTCAATGGCGGCGGTCGACCCCGGCACGCCAACGACTTCCGGCTTTGCCCTGCTTCTACTCTCAGTTCCGTACATACCCCAACCTCCGATGGAGGAGGATTGCCGGCGCGATCGCCCCTTTAGGTAGCACACTCTTGCTATCAGGAAGATCGGCTCGTCCGGTAGTCAGTCGTGCAGTTATTCACCTCCGCTCGGCACGATTACCGTTCGCCTGATAAGCTGTTTATCGCAGTAATGCCAATTGTGGCTGCGGTAATTGTGTACGTGCTTGCTTTACTCTTAGCATTTATCCCAGAGTTGCGCGAGTTGTTCGCGGAATGGGACCTGACGGCCGGCGAGGAGGTCAGCGTGGGCGAAACGCAGGAATGCGCCGATCGCAAGACGATTAGCCTCGCCCTGCAAGGAGGCGGATCACATGGCGCTTTCGCATGGGGAGCGCTCGACCGGATTCTTGAGGACGAACGCATTGTCATTGAGGGAATCGTGGGAACGAGTGCCGGGGCGATGAACGCTGTGGTCACCGCCTACGGGCTGACGCTCGGCGGTAACGAAGGTGCCCGCCAATCGCTCAGAAGATTATGGGAGGCGGTTGCCGAACGGGGAACCTGGTCGGTCATGCAGCCGTCCTGGCTCGATCAGTTGATCAGTCCCGGAAGCCTCGACTATTCGCCCGGCTGGATCATGATGGACACCCTGTCACGCGTTTTGTCGCCCTACCAGATGAACCCGGCAAACTACCATCCGCTACGCGACATTCTAAACGAGCAGATCGATTTCGATACGCTTTGCCGATCCGACAAGGTCAAGCTGTTCGTTTGTGCAAGCAACGTATTTACAAATCGGCTGCACGTATTCAACCTCCGCGACATGTCGGTTGACGCCGTGGTCGCTTCAAGTTGCATCCCTTCTGTCTTCCAGGCGGTCGAGATCAACGGCGAGTATTTCTGGGATGGCGGCTATATGGGGAATCCGCCAATCTTTCCCATTATCTACAACTGCGCCTCTTCCGACGTGCTCCTGATCATGGTGAACCCGATCCATATCGAGCAAGTGCCGCAAACCGCGCAAGCCATCCTCGATCGCATCAACACGCTGAGCTTCAATTCGAGCCTGATGCGGGAGATGCGTGCGATCAACTTCGTCAACCGCCTGGTCGATGGAGGCTTCGACGACGGTGGACGCCTGAAGAAGATGCTGATTCACTGCATCGACGCGGAGGAAGAGTTGAGCAGTCTCGGCGTGTCGAGCAAGCTGAATGTCGGACGGGACTTTCTTGGATGGCTGTTCGAGCTCGGCCGGAGCCGGGCAGATGCCTTTATTTGCGAGCATTTCGACACGATCGGGAAGGACTCCTCGACCTCGATCGAACAGCGGTTTCTTTGACGAATATGCCCGATTTATGAGTAGCGCGTGATACCTTCGCAAATATGACACCCGCAATTTGACGAATAAATTTCGCCTATACCCGCGCCCCGTGTAGGTTATTATCGTCTAGCGTTGAATTCCGCCTGGCCTCGGCATGACGCAATCCTCCATCACTCAACCTCACCACAGTCTCGAGGGAGTAGCCTTGTTGAAAGGCCTGCCCGTGGACTCCCTTACACGCATTCGAGCAGAGCTGCACCTGGCGGCGCTACGAGCCGGAGGAACCGATTGTCGAGTATCTCGACCGCTCTGACGACGTGTTCTTTCTCGCCTCAGGGGAGGCGCGCGTCATAGTCTATTCGCTCGCCGGTAAGGTGGTGAGCTTTAATGACTTGGGCCCGGGCGACATGTTCGGCGAACTTCCCGCCATCGATGGCCGTCCACGATCGGCAAGCGTAGAGGCTCGCACGAGCTGCCTCGTCGCGTCGATCAAGGCCGCTTCGTTTCACGAGCTGTTGCAGAGGGAGCCGCTAGTTCTGCACGCCGTGCTGCGGCAGCTCGTTGGCACAATCCGCAGGCTGTCGACCCGCGTTTACGAGTTCAGCGCGGCGATTATGACGGTCACCGGGCGCAGGATCTACGGCGAGATGCAGGGTATCCGCGCCAAGGACGTCTATCCGGATGAAGAGGTGAAAGCGTTCCTGGTGGAGAAAACTTTTCCCAAGAGCGCAGAGGACATGACGCTCAAGCTGTCCAATGTCACCGCAGCGTTCTACGGACTGACGCTTGCAAATATAGGGGAGCGATTTGGCTGGAGGGAAGCCGACGCCATTTCCAAATCCGTGTTCCGGAGACTCGGGCAATTGAAGACGAGGGAAGCGCTGGAGCTCGGGGTCGATTTGCCTAGGGATACACGAGCACCCGTGCTCGTGTTCATCACCGCCGTGCATTCCGCCTCGCCGGAATATAATTTTGAGGTCCTCGAATATCTTCCCGGTGAGACGACGATCAGAGTTTTCGGTATTTCCCGATATGATCGTATCGCCAAGGCGCTCAACATCGAGCACCATTTGACTTGGCCGGAACTCGTTCCCTTCTTCGAAGGGGCCGCGGAGGAGCTCGGTATAAAGTGTAAGGTTCACGCCGAACTTAGGGAGCTCGGCGATGAGGGCCGCTACGAATGCTTCTACCGAATAGTCCAGTAAAGGATCATGCTATTCGCCAGTCGCGGCGTGAACCATTTCGGCGAGCCGCTCGACGTCTTTGACGAGAAGCGCATTGCGCTCCCGCTCGATGAGACCGGCGCGCGACAGGCGGGCGAACTCGCGCGTGACAGCCTCGCGATGGGTGCTGACGCGGCTCGCGATCTCGGTATGGGTAGGCGCCGGTGCGATGCGTGCAGACTTGCCGCCCCGTTCGCCAAGCCTGGCCAGCCTCAGCAATTCGGCCTGGATGCGATTGCTTACGGCAAGCGTGCTGAACTCATAGACGCGGGCCGTCAACGCCCGAATTTTCATGACGAGGTGTGGTAGTAGCGCCTGCGCCACCACGGGTTCTGACCTTATGAGTTCCCTGAAAGCAGCGCCGGGCAAGGTAGCTACGATAGAGGTCTTCCGCGCCTCCACGCTTGCCGAACGAGGGCCTCGGTCGATGGCAGGATATTCGCCAAACACTTCGCCCGGACCGAGCTCGCGAAAGCTCACCGCCTTGCCTACCAGCGAATAGATGGTGACCCGGACCTCTCCCGAAATGATAAAAAACACGTCGTCGGACGAATCCAGATAACCGACGATCGACTCGCCTGGCTGGTAACGCCGCCAGGAGCAGCATTGTTGAACCCTCTCAAGAGCCTTTCCTGAGAGGTCGGCGAAGATCGTGATGCCGGCCAGAGACCAATTAGCTTGTGTGACGGGGGACCGCGCCATTCGCGCAAGGCCTTCACTTGGATCAATGAGCGAAGAATAGCCGAGAGCGTCTCCAATTGCATGGTTTTGACCTTGCGGTGTGACAAAAGTCACAGCGCAAAACTGAGCAGGCATCCATTCTCGGCGGGCTATGAACCCGCACATAATCCAGAAAAGTTCGAAAACGACGATTTTAGCGTCTCTCGCCATCACCGGCGCCGGCCTCCTTGCCGCGCTCGTTCTTGCCATCCTTCTTATTGGTGTCGGTCCTGTTCATGCTGAACCCAAGCCTCCGCCTGCACCGAGGATGCCATGATCGTCTTCGATGCCTCTGGCTCCATGGCATGCAATCTCGATCAGGGGATCGCGACCCTTAAACCAAGGATCGACGAGGTGCGTTCCGCGCTTGCCGAAATTCTGCCGACTGTCGCACACCTTCGTCGCGTCGGCCTCATTACCTATGGTCCAGGCCCCGGTCAGCAATGTAACGTCAAGCTTGACCTCAAGCCGACTGTCAACGCTGCGAGCGTCATCATGCGCACGCTCGACGACTTAACGCCCGCAGGCAGAACGCCACTCACCTCGGCGGTGGCAGAGGCGGCCGATGTGCTCGATTATCACAAGAGCCCTGGAGTCATCGTCGTTGTTACCGATGGGGAAGAGACCTGTGGCGCCTCGCCTTGCGATCTCGGCAAAAAGCTGCACGCTGCCGCGGAGCAATTGACCGTCCATATCATCGGGTTTCGCATGAAGGACTTCTCCTGGACCGGCGAGAACAGCATCTTGGACGCCAAGTGTCTCGCCCAGGAGAATAACGGCCTTTATATCAGCGCCGATAACAAGGACGACCTCGTTGCGGCGCTCAAGGCGACGCTCGAATGTCCCATGACCTCCGAGAATTCCGCCGCTCCAAGATAGCTGCAGAATGTTCGCTCATGGGCCGTGCACTCACTCGACCCGATGCCTACTGAAGAACCGCCTTTCATCAACCACCTCCCATGAAGTCGATATGCTCAGGCCGCGCGTCGACACGCCACGCTGATGCAATGCACATGGCGGTGATCGGTGCCGCAGCAGCCACCGAGTATATTTATGTGAGGAAAGCGGCGGACGAGATCGGCATATTGGCCGCCGAGTTCATGCGGGCTGCCCATGTCGAGCTCAGGCGCATTGTCGAGCTCGGCATGGCTGCACCGCGATGAATTGGCGCGCAGTCCGCGAATGCGCTTGATCCACGCTCCATCCGCATCGAGCACATGATTGAAATGCGTGGGGTGGGCGCAGTTGATCATGTAGTAGGCCGGGCTGTTGCCCGTCGCGGCATCGACGGTTTCGATCGCTTGCGCGAGGCTTTCTCCGGTGGGCAGGCGGCCATCGGTCTCCAGCGTGAAGGCGATGACGCAAGGCATGCTCGCAGCTTTTGCGGCAAGGGCGACGCCTTGTGCCTCGCTGCTGCTGGTCATGGTGAAGGCGGAAACGAGGTCGGCGCCGGCGTCGCGAAACAGGCCGATCTGGAAGGCATGATAGAAGGCCGCTTCGTCGGGTCTCATCAGCGTGCCCGGATCATAGCCGTCGCCGCGCGGGCCGATGGCGCCGCTGACCACCATTGGCGAGGTCGTCGTCTCGAAACGCTCTCGAATTTGGTGCATCAGGTCGATGGCGGCGCGGTTCACGTGCACAAGTGCGTCGGGGCTGTAGCCAACCTTCTTCCCCCAGTCCGGATTGGCGCGCCAGGTTGGGCTTTCCAGGATGAAGCCAGCGCCGGCTTCAATGGCCATCGGGACATAGCGGCGGAAATAGTCGCGGAGCGCTTTCCGGCCCCGATCGCTGTCGAGCTAGGACAAAGGCCGCGAAACAGGGAAGGTCCCAGCCTTCGTGAAAGATCAGCGTCGTCTCCAACCCGCCATCGGTCAGGAACGGGCCGCCGTCAAGCTGCGGCAGCCGCTTTCGGGATTTCGCTCGTCTCGTCACGATCCTTCGCTCCTTCTGCTTGGGATATCGGCACGATGCCGTTGGCGGGAAAAATGAGGAGTTTGCGCGCGGCAATCCAGACGACTAGCGGTACAGCTTCTCGGAGCGTTGAGACCTGTGGAAATTCGGGACTTTTCCCGTGGTCCTTAGGCGGCGCTATCGACGCGTTCCGGCAAGCGCGCTTTTAAGTGTACCCGTGGTACAGTTGCTCCGCTGGCAGAAGAGCGGGAGCCATGCAGGAGACACCGCGCAAGGGCAGCGATACCAGAGAGCGTATCCTCGAGGTGGCGGAAGCTGCAGTGCTCGAGAAGGGCTTTGCGGGCACCTCGATCGAGGAGGTGATCGCGGCCGTCGGGATCACCAAGAGCGGGTTCTTCTATCATTTTTAAGGACAAGAACGAGCTCGCCAAGGCCCTGCTCATTCGCTACGTGGAGCGCGAGGACGCGCTGTTCGACGATCTGTGCGCCCGTGCCGACGAGCTGAACGAGGATCCGCTGCACGGCTTTCTGTCGGCCTCAAAATGATGTCCGAATGGCCGACTGCCCAACGGCATCCGGGTGTCTCGTCGCGTCCTATTGCTATCAGGATCGCCTGTTCGACAAGGAGGTGCGGGACTCAACGCCGCAGCGGTGCTCAATTGGCGAAAGAGGTTCCGGCAGCGGCTGGATTTAATCGCTGAGCGCTATCCGCCCCGTGCCCGTGTCGACCTCGATGACCTTGCCGACATGCTCTCCGTGATCGCCGATGGCGGAATCATCCTGTCAAAGACAATCAAGGACAAGCAGGCGCTCGCCCGGCAGATGCTGCTCTATCGGGACTTCGTCAAGGCGGTGTTCCTCGGTCTTCCTTCGAAGTTGGGGAACTAGTGAACGGCTTTGGCCACGGCTTCCGCCAACCGTTCGCGGTAGACCGGCTTTGACAGGATCGGCGATCCTGGCACCGCCTCCTTGATGCGCTCGATGGTGGCGTTATCGGTGTGAGCGGTCACAAACACGACAGATACGTCACAAACTTCACGAAGCCATCTTGCCGTCTCAATTCCTTCGCGGGCCCCACCGAGATAGACATCGACCAAAACGACATCAGGCTGATGGCTCATGGCGAGCGAGCGGGCCTCTTCGCCGTTTGGGGCAAGACCGCAAATTTCGAACCCGAGGCCAGTCATTGCGGCCTCAAGATCGAGCGCAATCAGAAACTCGTCCTCAACGATAAGGACCCGATTGCGGCTTTCACTCTTAACGTCAGTCATACTCTCATGCTCCGGCAATGATCATGAGACCAACGCCGTGGGCTGATTTTTGTGCCGCTTAAGTGTCGGATTGGGCGCAATGAATTGCCGCCTGCGGCAGAATTGCCACAGACCGCATTGGGGCAGGAGGCTCTAGCGGAACGCCCAGGGGTTGAAGCCGTAGCGGAACGGCATCATGCGCCGTGGTGGCCGGTACGAGAATCTCGGCGGCACCGGGCGACTCACGCGTTTGATCCGCCTCAAATGCATTGGGCGATCATTGGTCGCGTCTCGGACTTGCACTCGGCTCGGAACCCCTTGCGGGTCCGTCACCACGACCGAGCGATCGGTCCAGGTCCATTCCGCCTGGCGTTCTCCCCAGCGGCCAGGCTCGATGGCGATCAGCCTGCCGGCCCAGATGTCGACCACTGCGATGTATTCCAGGCGGTCGCCTTCGGCCGAGCTGCCGGCATAATAGTGCATGAGTCCGACGCCGCGGAGCGAGTCATGCAGAAGCTGCCAGTTCAAGAGTTCCGGCTCGCCGCTCCCGTACATCTCAAGCGTCAGACGCAGCTTCGGATAGTCCGAATTCGTCGCGACATACTGGCCCGCTGCCGTGAGCACCACAGTCCAACCCTCCAGTTCGGTGCTTACTGGGCGATCACTTGAGGGTTCGGCGGCTGCCTGCGGCGGCGGCTCGGTCGCTTGCTTGTCGTCCTGATCACAGGGACCTCCGATCCCGTCGGCGGGACCGGCCGGTTGGGCGTTTCCGATCAGGACCTCGTCGCTGGCGCGCAGCAGAAGCGGGTTTCGCTCGGCGGAATGCCGGGCGTCGGCGACTTGCGGAAACTCTCGCGTCGCGCCGCCGAGACGGTCTGCCGCGCGGCAAGGACCATCTGCCGTGGGCGATTGCTTGGCGCTCTCCGAGATTGACCCCGTCTGTTCGGCCGCTGCCGTCGCGAGCGATCGGTCGCGTTCTCTCGCCATGGCCAAGTCGGCGAACGCCTTCCCCGGCTTGTTCAATGAGGTGTAAGCGGCCGCGCGGCCGAGATACACCTCCGCCGTTTCCGTCCCGAAATTGATCGCCGAAGTGTAGTCGTTGATTGCGTCGGCATAGCGGTGGAGCGCCGCCAGCGCCTCGGCGCGGTTGGCGTAAGCCTGACCATACCGGCCACTAAGCACGATCGCCCGCGAGAAGTCGCGCAAGGCGCCGGCCGGGCGCTTGAGCGCGAGTTGCGCCTTTCCGCGGCCGTTGAAGGGTACTGGGCTCGCCGGCATCAACGCCACCGCCTTGGTGAAATCAGCTATTGCGCCTGAGTGGTCGCCTAGGAAGAACCGCGCATTGCCGCGGTTATTGTAGGCAGGCCCATAGGTCGGGGCGAGCGCGATGGCCTGTCCGAAATCCTTGGCGGCTTCCGCGTTGTTGCGCAGCTCGAGCAGCACGTTTCCGCGGTTGTTGTAGAGCGCGGCATCCTCGGGCGCGCGCTTCAGGGCGGCGTTGAAGTCGTCGATTGCCTCATGAAGCTTGTGCAGTCGCCAGCGCGCCACGCCGCGATAATCGAGGGCAGGAACTTGCATCGCCGGGGAGAGCGTCGTGGCCTCGAGCGCCTCGGTGAGCAGCCTTTCGGCCTCTTGATATTGGCCATGCAGCAGGGCCGCCCGTCCGTGGGTCGCCTTCAGGGATGCTTCCCGATCATCGGCAAGAGTAGAGGTCTCGGTCCATATCGCGCTGGCGAGGATGAGGAGCAGCAGGGGGAGCAGCCGCGACGGTGGCGCGAATTTCTTCGCACACGATGTAGCACGCAGACTCATTATACCGGACGCCGCCGCAGACACCGGACCCGCACCTAGACTCATCGGGCCGGGGCAACGAACCACGCGTGCCACACACGAACCCGATGGCAGTCACTCTCGTACGAGTTTGTAGCAATGACAAATCACGTTTCGGGAATCATTGCTCGAATCGGTGTTGCGAGGACGGCACGACGCGATATGAAGCGCGTCTCGTCAGAAACAAAGATGCGAGTGAGAAAAGAGGCGAGGGCGCCTTGAAAATGCCAACTAAGCGAGTTCGAGAAAGGGTGCAGAGCTACCGCGAGCGTATGCGCGCGCGAGGACTGCGCCCCGTACAAATCTGGGTTCCTGACACGCGGACGGCAGAATTCCGTCTTGAGGCCCATCGCCAGTCGCGTGCAGTAGCGTGCAGTCCGGTTGAGCGCGAGGATCAAATCTTTATTGACGCGGTCTCGGACCTAAGTGAGGAATGAAACGAGGCGAGGTTTGGACGATTGCGGGCGAGGGTTATGCCGGGAAGCCTCGCCCCGCGGTTATCGTGCAGGATGACCGCTTTGACGCAACGGCGTCGATCACAGTCTGTGCCTTCACGACCGATCTCACCGACGCGCCGCTGATCCGCTTGCCAGTCTCACCAACCGGGCGCAATGGGCTGCGCAGCGCCTCCCGTGTCATGGTGGACAAGATCACCACCATTTCCAAGAGCCAGATGGGAAAGCAGGTAGGGCAACTCGATCAAGAAGACCTTGCGCGGTTGGACCGCGCTATCATCGTCTTCCTCGGACTCGCTTGATGCCTGCGTTCGTCTGACTAGAACGCGGCGGCGATGGCGTCGTCGACGGTGGATAGCCAGACGAAATTCATTGCGTTGCGCGCCGCTTCCGGCACGTCCTCGTAGTCTTTGCGGTTGCGTTCCGGCAGCAGCACGGTGGTGATGCCCGCCCGCATCGCCGCCAGCACCTTGTTCTTGATGCCGCCAACCGGGAGCACGAGGCCGCGCAGCGAGATCTCGCCGGTCATGGCCGTGTCGTTCTTCACAGTGCGGCCGGTGAGCAGCGAGACCATGGCGATGAACATGGCGACGCCGGCACTCGGGCCATCCTTTGGGATGGCGCCCGCGGGCACGTGCAGGTGGATGTCTGACTTTTCGAACACGGCCGCGTCGATGCCAAGCGAGGCGCTCCGCGCCTTGACCAGACTGAGAGCCGCCTGCGCGCTTTCCTTCATCACATCGCCTAGCTGGCCGGTGAGGATCAGCTTGCCGTTGCCGGGCACACGAGCGCATTCGACAAACAAAATGTCGCCGCCGGTCGGCGTCCAGGCAAGCCCTGTCGACACCCCCGGCACGCTCGTGCGCATGGCGACTTCGCTTTCGAAGCGGCGACTCCCCAGGATAGCGTGCAGATCGGAGGCGTCGATCTTCATACGCTGCACCTTGCCTTCAGCCACGCGCGTGGCGACGTGGCGGCAGATGGCGCCAATCTCGCGCTCGAGATTGCGCACGCCAGCCTCGCGCGTGTAGTCCTGAATGATGGTGCGGATCGCGTCGTCGGTGATCTCGCAAGTCCCAGCCGCAAGGCCGGTGGCCTCGAGCTGGCGCTTGAGCAGATAACGCTTGGCGATCTCGACCTTCTCCTCCTCGGTGTAGCCAGGGAGCTCTATGATCTCCATGCGGTCGCGCAACGGCCCTGGGATCGTGTCGATGACATTGGCGGTGCCGACGAACATCACCCGCGACAGGTCAAAGGGCACGGCGAGATAATTGTCGCGGAAGGTCGAATTCTGCTCAGGGTCGAGTACCTCGAGCAGGGCCGCGGACGGATCGCCGTGGAAGCCCTGGCCGAGCTTGTCCATCTCGTCGAGCATCATCACCGGATTGCGCGTCTCAGCTTTGCGGATCGCCTGGATCACGTTGCCGGGCAGCGCGCCGATATAGGTGCGCCGATGGCCGCGAATCTCGGCTTCGTCATGCAGGCCGCCCAAGCTTAGCCGCACGAATTTGCGGCTCGTGGCGCGCGCAATCGATTGGCCAAGCGAGGTCTTGCCCACGCCGGGAGGTCCGACGAAGCACAGGATTGGGCTCTTGCCATCGGGCTTCAGCTTGCGCACCGCCAGAAACTCAAGGATACGCTGCTTGATCTTGGGCAGCCCGTAATGGTCCTCGTCGAGGATGCGGCGCGCTTCGGCGATGTCGATCCGCTCCTCGGAGAGTTTCGCCCAGGGGAGCTCGATCAGCCAATCGAGATAACTGCGGATCATGGAGTGCTCGGCGCTCGCCTCCGGCGTGCGCTCAAGCCGCGCAAGCTCCTTCAGCGCCTGTTTCTCGGCCTCCTCCGGCATCTTGGCTTTTTCGATGGCTTCGCGCAGTTCGGCGATCTCGGCGCCGGCGCCTTCGCCTTCGCCAAGCTCTTTCTGAATCTGGCGGAGCTGCTCGCGCAAGATGTGCTCACGTTGACGGCCTTGCAGAGATTCCTGCGTTTGCTCGCCGATCTGCTTGGACAGGCGCAAGACTTCGATCTGCTGCGCGAGGATGCGCAACAGCTTGTCGAGGCGCTCCTGGACGTCGAAAGTCTCGAGCAGATCCTGCTTTTCGGCCGGCGTTAGATCGGATGCATTCGCGACGAAATCGGCCAGCGCCGCCGGTGACTGGATCTGATCTATGGCGTCGGCAAGCTCCTTCGGGATCGCCGGAAGAAGCGAGATCGCCTCGCGCGCCCGCTCCTTTAGCTGATGCATGCGCGCGGCGATCTCGGTCGAATAGACTTCGGCCTCGCCGATCTCATCGGCCCGAGCCACCAGAAACGCATAACCGGGCAGGAACTCGGTGATGCGGAAGCGGCGAGTGCCGCGGGCGACGATATGATGGCTGCCGTCTGGCGCCGTGACATAGCGCAAAATCTCGGCCACCGTACCGACACCATGCAGATGCTCGGGCCCAGGCGTCTCGATCGACGCGTCTTTCTGGAGCAAAACGCCGATCGGCTTGTCGGCGCGCGCTGCGGCCTGAGCGCCGGCAATGGATTGTTGCCGGCCAAGGCCGAGCGGCGCCACCGCGCCGGGGAAGAGCACGGCGTTGCGCGTCGGCAGGATGATCAAAGCGCGATCGGGCAGCTTCAGCTCGGAAGCTGACGCCTGTTCGGTCGCGGAAGGTTGGGTCGTGTCGTTCATGGCGTTGGTCCGCTTAGCCAAGCTTCACAAAGGTGAGCACAAGGCATCCGTTCTTGAGCTCTCGCTCGGAGAGCCGGAGGCGTTCGAGTTGCAGCGCGACGCGTCGCTCGAAGCTGCCGTAGGGAATCTCCAGCCGCACGATCTTGGCGTTACCTTCGCCGGAGGGCAGGGGACGGCGCCCTGAGACTGTGAGCGTTCCGCCCTCGGTCTGCACCTGCACGGCCTCCGGCGCGACACCTGGCAGCGCAACGATGATGCGCAGCTGTTTCTCAGTCTCGAAAACATCGATCGGCGGTTCCCAGCGAGCGACACACCCCGTTTCGCGGGTTGGCTCGAAAAATTGCCGGTGAAGCTGCTCTGCCCTGTCCAGCAGGGCGCAAGCTTCCGCCCACATCAGATGCCGGGGATCACGGGTCACGCCAAAGCCTCGACGAGTTAGGTGACATCGATATTACCGTCCGGCATATCGCCCGGAATGACGATTGCCAGAACTGGAATAACCAATGGAAGCGCTAGAAGGTTGAAGCGACGCCATATATTGGTGTCCTGCGGCGATCCTTCAAGGCACCCTCCAGGTGGCTCGTACCCGAGGGTAGCTGAGGTCGCCAGCCTAGTCGCTTCGGGGACAGACAAGAGCTACAGTTTTCCAATAATGTCGGTGGCCGTCGCGCTAAGCAGGGTCTCGTGTGTGTCGGTTCATGCTCCAAAATCGTCCATCGGCCACTCCCCAAGATGATCCGCAAAGAGACGGCCCGACATGAGCGAGGCCGAAAGAGTGCTTGCCTGGCGTCCTGCCATCTCCCTCAGAGAAGGGCTCATCAAGACCATTCCTTATTTTGAGCAGCTGGTGGCCAAGGTGGTGGCGCCCCCAGAACTGAGGAGAAGAGCGGTGGGTTCGCTGATGATCGATAGCGAGGGGGGGCATCAGTGAGCTCGGGTGCCATCTTGGTCACCGGCGGAGCTGGTTATGTCGGTGCGCACGCCTGTAAGGCGCTGCGTCGCGCCGGTTATAGCCCTATTGTGTTCGACAATCTTTCCACCGGACAGGAGGGCTTTGTGCGGTGGGGACCTCTAGTCCGCGGTGATATCAGAGATACGACATTAGTGCTTGATACGATCAACTCCTACAGCGTGGATGCTGTGCTGCACTTTGCGGCGTCTGCTTACGTAGGCGAGTCGGTCACCAACCCTCGGAAATATTACGAGAACAATGTGGGCGGCTCTCTATCGCTGCTAGCCGCAATGCTGGAAGCAGGATGTCGCGAGCTGGTCTTCTCGAGTTCCTGCGCGATCTATGGAGAACCTGAAGAAATTCCAATCGGCGAAATGACGCCGCAAAATCCGGTAAACCCTTATGGCGCCTCCAAGGCGATGGTTGAACGCATCCTTTGCGACTATCAACGCGCCCACGAGATTGGCGCAATTGCACTGAGATATTTTAATGCGAGCGGAGCCGATCCCGACAGCGAACTCGGCGAGCTGCGCGATCCGGAAACCCATCTCATTCCGCGAGCAATGATGGCGATCCAGGGGCACATCAATGATTTTGCAGTGTTCGGAACCGACTATCCCACTCCCGACGGCACCGCGATCAGAGACTATATTCACGTCTCGGATCTTGCCGAGGCACACGTTGCGGCGTTGCAACATCTACTTACTGGCAAACCCGGTGGCGCCTTCAATCTTGGCACCGGTAGTGGGCACTCGGTGCAGCAAGTGCTTGACGCCATCGCTGCTGAGACCGGCGAGAATCTATCTGTCTCAAATGCACCTCGGCGCGAAGGTGACCCGCCGGTCCTTGTTGCCGATGCCTCGCTGAGCCGCTCTGAGCTCGGCTTCACACCGAGACTGTCCGATCTGAAGACTATCGTCCAAACGGCCTGGGTGTGGCATCGGCGGGCGCACCCGAGCTTAGCCAATACACGATCAGCTACGCCATCAGTTAAGCTTCGTAATTCCACGCCTGTGCCATGACTGAAAGCGAGCCAATCTACAGCCTCAAAGGCAAACGCGTATGGGTTGCCGGCCACGGCATGGTTGGATCGGCGCTGCTTCCGACCCCTAGTGCCCGTCGTTTGTACGCGGTTGCGGGCTCGGCTCTGATTGGATTTGTGGTATCACGATCGCCGGAATGACAATAGCTGAAGTCAGAATTAAGGGGTTGATCACCGGAACAACAGCAATATTGGTCTGCGACAATGCTCGCGCCACCTTGCTCGCATCCCATTTGTATGGACGCGACGGGGCGCCATTGGCACCCTTCAGCGGATCGATATCGGTGCCGTACCCGGCATGATCAATCAAAACCGAACCCGCATCGTTGCGAACCTCAACTTTGCTTTGGCTTAGCAGGAGGACCCCAAAGTGCCCATCGATAGGCCCCCACCAGAGGTCGGTCCCACGGATACCAATCGTAGCGTATGGCGTGGATACAGAAATTTTTTTGTTTTGCATCTCGCTAATTTTACCGGTAGCCAGACGAAATGCTCCGACGCCCGTCTTTATCAGGGCTTGGCCAGTACCTGCATCCGGATCGAAGACGAAGCGATCAACAACAACGCGAGCGTTCTCGCCAAGAGTAAGTTCAGTGCTATCGCGAAAACTGACTTGCAGGCGCGCCTTAGCGCCCGTGCGAAGCTCATCATTCATATGCGCAAGGGTGCCGACGGCGGCCGGCTCATTTTGAACTTCTGCCGGACTAACGACGTTGGTCGCCATCCCGACAGTGCGCTCAGCGGCGTAGCTCGCCCCGATCAATACTAGAAAAACGACAACCGCAATGGCGATTGCCAACATACCGCCCCTTTGCATGCCGCGCCCCCCGCGACTTCTGGCTCAATGCCTTACATTGATTCTTGCCAGGTCGCGCAAAGTTAGAGATCTAAACCGTAACTAACAAGTAGCCGGCTAACTTTCCTGAAGGATTCAAGGGGACTGTGGCGAAGCAGTCACATGAGGCTCAAAAGTTGGGCACTCACACTGTCAGCAAGTGTCGGATTTTAACGCTTTATTCTTTTGCCGCCTTGCAATGCAATATCAGTACCCATACCTGGCGAGGCGAGCATAACGGCACCAGCGCGATTACTTACAGCGACCTTGCCATGCAGCAGCAGCACACCATATTGCCGGTCGATGGGTCCTGCCCAGAACTCTGTGCCGCGCACGGCCAGCGCCGCAACCGGGGTATTTACGGTGATTTTCCTGTCGCTCATTTGCTTAAGCCTGCCTCCGGCGAAACGGAATGCACCCTGTGTTGCCTTTAGCAAGATTTCGCCTTTGCTTTTTTCAGGGTCAAAGACATAGCGGTCGACGACCACATTTGCCTTTTCTCCAAGCGTCAGCACGCTGTTGTCGCGAAAGGTTACTTGTAGACGTGAATCGGATCCCGTGCGAAGCCGATCATTCATATAGACGGGTATCCCGGAGACAGCGGTATTGCTGCCGATTTGTGCTTGATTTACGACTTTAGTGACCGTGCCTACCGAATCGGCAGCTGCGTTTGTAACTCCGAACAAGAACGCAATCGCCAGAGCACAAGGCACACGCCCGAATCGCTGACCTCTCATTGCAGTCCTCTCGCCCTTATCGGATGCAGGCCCCAGCCTATCACAGGTAAGCCTCTTATCCGTCAATAGGAGAAAAGGTTCCCCAAGAGCTAAATCGGCTGCACTAAAAGGCGAGGCAGGGTTACGCGAACCGTTCCTCCAAGCATTTCAAGCAGCACGTTCACTCGCCCTTTGTCGTCAAGTCTCTCGAGACGTCCAATGAGATCAGCGAACGGGCCAGCCCCGACCTTGATGGTTTGGCCTTCTCGCAGCTGAAAGTCGAAGCATATTGTGCCATCTGCGTCGGCAACTTGGATGAGGCTCTCCACTAACCCGTGGGGCACTGGCTGCGGCTCCCCAGCGCACATCAACACACGGTCGACCCCCAACGTGCCGTTGATGCAACGCCAACGATCTTTGGTCAGATCAAGAACCGCGAAGAGGTATTGCGGAAACAAAGGTGCGCTGACGGTCTCCACCCTTCGGGCATGCCGGCGATTTTTCAAATGCCGTGGAAGAAATACCCGAAACTTTTGATTTTCTAGCTGCTTGCTCGCTTGCAACTCACGCTGCGCTTGGGTGCGTACCACATACCATCGTTGCCGGGGCGCAAGCGGCAGCGAGCTCGACAGCAAATTCGAAGGAGTTATCGCGCGGCTAATCAGCGTCATTTATGAACTCGTGATTAAGATGCTCCTGAGATTACACAACTCAGGAGGTTCCTTGAAGGAAAGCCATATTGGGAAATTTCGACCAAAAAGGGCCGAAGTCGTGGGCCAGCGGAAACGATGCAGGTTTCAGGACTTTTTAGAGCTTCCGGCGCAGCCACGCGGATTCATACAGGTCGCCAAGCGCGAGGCTCTTGACGATCAGAATAGAAAATTGATGCGAGGGCTCCATTGCAAAAGATGGTTGAACAGCACCACAGCGAGCGAGATGCCTCCTTGCTTGGGATATCGACCGGCGTGATGCGGAAGACATTCAGCGGGAAATTGAGGTGAGAAAATTAGGTCGGCCTGGAGCGCGTCTCACTCGCGGTTATTCATCGCGTGAGACAAAGCAATAACCACCACCAGCCCGTTCACAGCCAATACGGCGAGAAGTGCGAGATAAAGAAAATCCACCCGTCGCTCCCATAGGTTGGTCTAATGGGAGTTTCATGGCTGTTGGTTAAATTGGGCTTAAAGTGCGCCTCTCACACGCAATGCAAAATCCCTTTTCGGTCCGGCACCAGACCCAACTCGTCTGACCCAATCCTGGTCTACCACAAATGCGATCTCACGCCCTCCGGTCTCTCGCCTTTTGCCTTAGCGTGACAATCCGACCAGGTCGGCTGTTTGACCGCTTTCTCCTATACTGCTCGTCTTCGACGTGGGAGCCTGCATCGTGCCACTGTTTCACCAATACATAACGATGTAGAACGAACTAGGCATGAGCAGGCCGCGGTTTGAACATTCAGATCAAGTAGGCAGGACCAACGCGGAGCCAGGACAATGACCACTGGGCTGATTATCGTCGCTATTCTTTTGGCGGGCTCGGCAATTTGGGGTTTCCGGAATGCGGGGCAGGGCAGGGGTGTTTCACGCACTAGCAACTCAGTCTCCCCTTTGAGGAAGGCGGGGGCTTCGCCACCGTCTTTTGCAGATAGTCCTCGAAATTGCAGCGATTCGTCTGGCCACGAAAAAAAGGGGGCGGCATTAACAAAGCAAGCGCGCGTCGACAATGAGACCGTGGAGCGCGAGAATCGTATAGCCACGCCCTCCGCCTGGCGGATGGAATACGCTCCTCTAGTAGTCTTGTTTTTGTGTCTTTGGATCCTTGACACCGAGACATGGTTCCAGCGCGCACTTCTCTTTCTCCTGGCGTTAGCTGCAACATTCCTACTCTGGTTCTGTTTAAACGGATTGACCAGCATGAACGAAGAGGGACGCGCCAACCCAATGAAGAGCAAGCAAAAAAAGCAACACGAAGTGCAGCAAAAATTGAGGGCATTGTAACGGAATTGGCTTTGATTCATGACTCTACCTCTCTGGCACCGGCACTCGTATCGAGCCTCGTCGGTGTTTCCAAGTCTTGCACCAAGAACAGCATAAGCTCGAATGTCGCCACGAATGGTGCTGGTGGCAAGAATTGCCGTACATGGATGAGGTGGTGGGGCAGATTGCTGGCTGCTTAGTCAGTTGTGCCTCTCAATCCTGACAAAATGCATGAGGCGACTCTTTTTAGGCGTGTGGTCGGAAACGCTTGAACAGGATTGCCAACCCAGGTGAGCCACGTCCCACCATCCTGGCGGTAGCCACCTGAAATTTTTTTGTTATCGAGTGGCTCCCGATTTGGCCGTCGAAGCGAGGGGCAAAGCTTTCAAGACGGTGTTGAATGTTTGCTTGATGGCCGAAGTGCCGGCGACAACGACATCATCAGATTGCAGAGTGGGATCTTGCGCTTGCCCTTTCTGAATATCCGCAACGTCGTACTTCGCGGTCGATCGTTTGCCTTGGCTAGTTCTCAAGACCAGCACGGTCGAGTCGGAAGTGTCTTTGAAGCCCCCGGCCAGAGCAACGAACTCGAGAAGAGTTGTCTTGCCCTTGATTGGATAGACACCTGGTTTTTCGACAGCCCCCTGGACTGTCACGTGCTGGCTGTTATTTTCGCTGATCGTTACTGTGACTTGCGGGTTTTGCAGATACTTGGCACCGAGTTTCGTCGTAAGGTCTCGCTCCAGCTGCTGGGCGGTTTTTCCCGCCGCCGGCACCTCGCCAACGAGTGGCAGGTTAATCGTGCCTGTATCGGCGACCTGTACGGTCTTAGTAAGCTCTGGAACGTTGAACACCGTTATATTGAGGACATCGGCTGGGCCCATTTTGTACTCGCCGTCGGTCCTTGACGTTACAACCGCAGCCGTTTGGGCGGCCCCAGGAGTGGGTCCGTTTCCCCGTGCGGTGTCTTGCCTCGGCGCAGAACTGCCGTTGGCCAACGGCTCTCCAAACTGGCCCATTGGCTTGTTAGTCGAAGAGCCGACGGGCGAAAAGCCGCTGCAACCGGTCAACGAAAATGCCGCCAGCAGCACCACCATATAGCGCATGTTGCTGAACCCCCGAGGCAGCTTGACAGGGCTGCGCTGCGTAGCCTCAAGGCAAACCTTAACTATGGCTGAAAAAGGGCGCGTGGGGTGCTGATGGTGTCCTTCCAACTTCCTACGATGTTGAAGGAGCTCCTCGGCGGCGAATGCTAAAGCGCCGATCCAGCCGAGAGAGTGTCAATGCCAACCACATCCCAGGTCATGATAGGGTGGGAGCGTTGATCACGGCAACAACGAGGCTGAGTGAGTTGGGGGCAAAAATGCACCTTGAGCGACGGGTTCTCATTTCTGGTGGGGCAGGATTTCTTGGCTCTCATCTCTCCGAGCGATTGTTGGAGTTTGGGTGCCAAGTGCTTTGCGTGGACAATTTCTTCACCGGAGCAAGGCACCACATTGAGCACCTACTCGGGCATAAGCGCTTCGAATTGCTGCGTCACGACATCACCCATCCATTATTCGTTGAGGTGGACGAAATCTTCAACCTTGCTTGCCCGGCATCGCCGATCCATTACCAGAAGGATCCGGTGCAAACGACCAAGACGAGTGTGATCGGTTCAATCAATATGCTGGGTCTCGCCAAGCGCTTGAAGATAAAGGTTTTACAGGCCTCGACCAGCGAAGTCTACGGCGACCCTGGAGTACACCCGCAGCCAGAATCATATTGGGGCCACGTCAACCCCATTGGTCCGCGCTCTTGCTATGACGAGGGTAAGCGCTGCGCGGAGACGTTATTTTTCGATTATTGGCGCCAGAACCGTCTACCGATCAAGGTCGTTCGTATCTTCAATACCTACGGTCCACGTACTCATCCCAATGACGGACGCGTAGTATCGAGCTTCATTGTGCAGGCGCTGCGCAATCAAGACATAACAATATTTGGCAAAGGAGAACAGACGAGGTCGTTTTGTTATGTCGACGATTTGATCCGTGGATTGATCGCAATGATGGAAACCGGTCCCGAGGTCATTGGTCCAATCAATCTCGGCAATCCTACGGAGTTCACCATTCGCGAACTTGCTGAGCTAATCCTAGAGTTGACGGGCTCACGCTCGAAAATCGTTCATCGGCCCCTCCCACAAGATGATCCCCAAAAAAGGCGCCCGGACATTAGCGAGGCCGAAAGGGTGCTTGGCTGGCGTCCTACTGTGGCGCTTAGAGAAGGTCTTGCAAAGACCATTCCGTATTTTGAACAGCTGGTCACCGAAGCCGATGTGCCCGCCCGTGCTTCCGCTCAGCGCAAGCGAGCGAAATCTCTCTGAGAAACCACCGGCTATCCCGGAAATGGAGGCCGGCAGCACTATATTGAGAAGGATGACTTTGCACCGGCATGAACACCCGCCGCCGGAGAATCCGAGTCGAGGTTGCGTGGCTGAATCGCACGTCAAGCTACGAGTTCCATGGAAGCCGACGGGGCAGAAACA
>CAVUZR010000017.1:0-18381 GCA_963745855.1 uncultured Alphaproteobacteria bacterium
CAGCGCATGCCTCCCTACCACTAGACCAAACATAGACATGAGACCGATTGCTAGCGCGTACCAGATCGCCACAAACAGCGGCGAGTCGTTCGTGCAGTGCATTGCAAAAATCGCTGCCCCCAAACTGCCTGCGAGCAGCCCTCCCACCGCCCCCATCACAGCAGGAGACGTTGGGGCGCCCTGGCGCAGCGCATAGATGGTAGCTATCAAAGGAAGAACCGAAAGAGAGATGATGCTCCCGAGGCACATCACCCCGTTCACCCCCATCGCGCGAGATGGCCACGCCGAGGCTGGAATTGTAACGAGTTCATAAACGACCGCCGCCAAGAGCAGGAGTGCGGGCACGAGCAGTGCTCGCATCGCGGACAGTGGCGTTGTGGTAGGGCTTGATAGGCGTAGAGCGACCCAAGCGGCCGCGATCACCAAAACCAAGTTAACGCCGAGTTTCAGGTCGAAGCGCCAAGTACTCAGAGCAGACAGGATGTCGGGGCGCACCCCCAACGTTAACGAAAATAGCGCTGAGGAGATCGCGAGCCCGCCGATGATGGCCATGACAAGACCCTGTCCAACTGGCTTCGGTCTCGGCTGCACGGCATGATCCGCGACAAGCGTGTTGATCAGTTCGTCCGTCCTCATTGGTCCAAATCCCTGCAGCTAACAGCCAGCGCTGATAAACCGCGATGTAAGGCCACCCGCACTGCACCTTCGGAGATGCTAAAGCGGTCCGCGGCTTCTCGCGCACTCATCCCTTCGATTGAGATGGCGCGCACCACATCGCGCTGTCGGCCGCTAAGGACCGAGAGAAGCCGCTCCGCATCTCGGCTCGATAACCTTTCTGTCGGAATCTCGGCCGGCAGTACGTCAAGGAAATCATCAATCGGCAATTCGACATGACGGCCGCGACGGCGCAAGCTGTCGATCAGCTTATGGCGCGCGATCGCCGTTACCCACGGTGTAATTGCTTCGCGCTCATTCCAAGTCTGCCGCTTCAGATGGATGGCCAACAGCGTCTCCTGTACGACATCTTCGACATCGCAATTCCCAAATCCCGAACGAAAGCCGCGGCGCACTACTTGCCCCAGAAACGGTGCCAGTGCCTCTAACAGACGACGATAGGCAATCTCGTCGCCGGCGTTAGCCGCACGCATCCACTCGGCCCAGGTCCGATCTCTGTCGTGTGCGCGTTGCTGCTCCATTTACGACTCTTCGCGGCCTTTTGTTACAAGGCAGATAGCCTTCCTAAGCGTTGTCGGCCTTCACTCCAGTTCAAAAGAAGTTGAACAGGAGCTGGTAACGAATGCGACGCGCCCTGCGAACTACTCGTCATGTTTCACTCGGACGTCCTGGCCAGCCGGTTGGAACGCTTTGATTCGAAGGCCATCAACTAAAGGAGATTCGTCTATGAAGAAGCTCTTCCTCGCCGTCGCCCTGGTCGTCGCTTTCGCTGCACCGGCCATGGCTGAGCAGTTCCATAATAACTATGCCACGGACTCTGACGCCATGGGCCGCTAGGCCCAATCGGTGGTCCGGTTCGTGACCATACTCGCCTCCCTACGGGCGCTCGCTCTTCTAAAGCGGGCGTCCGTCTTCTCGTTTTCGAACATAGCCTGCGACACTTGCAGGAAAGTTCATGACTAGTGGTCGTGTGACACCTCTCACGCGAGGCAAGTCACACCTCGTTTTGAGTAAGGAGAACACTCATGCTTAGCAAAACCGCAATGCTCCTCGTTCCCGCCGCTTCGCTAGTTGGCGCTGCCGCGCTCGCGCCGACCACGAGCTTGGCACATTCAGGCGAGAACCACGGTTTCATCGCCGTCAACTATCCCTATTGCCAAGAAAACCCCTCCGACAGCAAGTGTCAGCAAAACAGCCCTCCCGCCCACACGGGCTCCAAAGGAGCGATGCACGATAACCGCCACAAGCAGGGTAGCTAAAAGGCGGCGAGTGGTTTCCACGGACCGCGTCGAGCCCACTTCAAAAGAAATTGAACAGAGCCGGGTAACGAATGCGACGCGCCGGGCGAATTAGATCGCGATGCTCCATTTCCATGCTGGACGAAGGATGCGTCGTAGTCAGCAATCAACTTAGAGAAGGATTTTCGCCATGAAGTTTGCCTGTCGATCTGGTGCTTCCATCGCCGCCGCCGCGGCCACACTCATTCTCGCGGGCGCTGCTGTAGCGCCAGCGTCTTACGCCGCTGAAGCCAGCGTCTTTGCCCAGGAGGACACCATGAGCAAGGACACCATGAGCAAAGACACCATGGGCAAAGACACCATGGGCAAGGACACCATGGGCAAGGACACCATGGGCAAGGACACCATGGGCAAGGACACCATGGGCAAGGACACGATGAGCAAGACACCATGGGCAAGGACAAGATGGCCAAAGACAGCATGAAAAAAGACGAAATGAACAAGTAGCCTGCCGAACACTGCCGAGCGGTGGCGGGCTCGCCCATCAGGCGAGCTCGCTCGCTTTCCGGTTTGCTTGACATCGCTCGACGGAGACGCCGCACGAGCCGCTCACGAAGACGTGACGCCGGCGGCGTAATGAATAGCCGAGGCCACCCGAAATAACGATCGAAGCCACTGAGTTGGTGGCGAGGTTCAGGGCCTGTGCCCGAATTGACTGGCGGTCCCGATGGTGACCCTTCTATTCGCTCTCCTTGCCGGCATTGTCACGGTCGCCGCGCCATGTACGTTGCCTGTTCTTCCGGTCCTTTTCGGCGCTTCCATCGGTCAGACGAGCAAAGCGCGGCCGGTTTTCATCGCGCTCGGCTTTGTTGCGTCCTTTACGATCGTAGCGATCGGGTTCAGCGCGATAACTCAGATCGTTGGAATTGACCCGGATAGACTTCGTACGGTTGCTATCGGGCTTCTACTCATCTTCGGCTTCCTGATGCTCTGGCCACGGCCATTCGAATGGCTAGGGGCACGCGCTGGCGATTTGCTGAACCGCGTCCATCGAATCCCGGTCCGAGCCCAAAGCGGAAACGTCGGCGGATTTGTCCTAGGTACAACCTTAGGCCTGGTCTGGACTCCCTGCGCCGGACCCGTGCTCGCGTCGATTCTCACTGTGATAGCAACTGCTCCCCACATCGAAGGGGCAGCGTTGCTGCTCATCGTCTATGCCGTCGGTGCCGCCGTGCCCATGCTGGCAATTGCCTATGGTGGCCAGTTTGTCACCACCCGTGTCAGGAGCATCGCCCGCGTCTCGCATCGTCTGCAGCAGGGCTTTGGCGCGGTGATCATCGTCTTCGCGGCAGCAACGTACTTGCAATACGACACGCTCATCAGCGCGTGGTTTTCCGAGTTCTATCCAAACGGCCAATTCGGCCTGTAAGAGGAGAAGTCCATGAATATTCGATCGAAAGTCGGCGCGACTGCGTTGGCAACCGCCTGTCTGCTGGGATTGGCTCTGGCAAGTTATGCGGACGAAGAAAAAACCGCCCAAGCCCAGCCTACCTTGGCCGAGGCTCAAAGGGCCGCGCCAAACTTTGTCGGTATCAGCAATTGGCTCAATTCCGGCCCGCTCAACCTTGCAGATTTGCGCGGCAAGGTCGTCCTCGTCGATTTCTGGACATATGGCTGCATCAACTGCGCGCGCACCCTGCCTTATGTCACGCGCTTGTATGACACATACCAGGACAAGGGCTTAGTCGTCGTCGGCGTTCATACACCGGAGTTTCCGTTCGAGAAGGTCGACCGCAACGTCCAAGACAGCGATCAAGCGCCACGGCATCACGATATCCGGTTGCGCAAGACAACGAATATGCGACGTGGAAAGCCTATCACAATCAATACTGGCCGGCGCAGTACATCGTCGACCAGGAACGGAACGATCGTCTTCGAGCATGCCGGCGAAGGCCAGTACGATGAGATTGAACGAACGATCCAGAAGCTTCTCAATTATAAGAGCTAACGAGTGAAGCAGCAGCGCTTTGGCTGAGCGCTATGGTGCCGAGGTGAGAGTTACTTGCATTACGTTTCTTTTCGCTGTTGGTTTGGCAATGGCGCCAGCATGCACCCACGCAGCGGAGACGATGTCCTTCACGGCGAGCGATCGCGTCCAGGTGTTTGCGGATTATTATTCAGCAGGCTCGAAGGCAAAGCCGTTGATCCTGCTTTTTCACCAAGCCGGCTCAAATCGCGGGGAATACGCAACTATCGGGCCGAGAGCTTGCCGACGCTCGGATTTAATGCGCTTGCGATCGATCAACGATCTGGCGGTAACGCTTGGGGGCGGACCAATGAGACCGTCAAACATCTTGGTAAGAGCACTGACTACGGTGAAGCGCTTCTTGATCTAGAAGCAGCATTGCAATGGGCCAAGTCCACGGGTCAGACTGGATCAATCCTCGTGTGGGGAAGTAGTTATTCGGCGGCTCTGGTGTTTTTGCTCGCCGCCGAGCATCATGGACGAGATCAAGGCTATTCTCGCATTTTCACCGGGCGAATATCTGGGCGGCTCATCGACCGTCCGGAAGGCAGCGGCGCAGGTTTCGATTCCGATATTCGTGACCTCAGCTGAGGACCCAGAAGAGATTGCGGCGGCCAAATCCATCCTCGATGCCTCGCACTCGGCCGAAAAAAGCCAATTCGTCCCGCAGATCGCGGGTGTCCATGGCTCCTCGACGCTCCGAGAAGACCAGAACCCAGATGGAGCCGAAGAAAATTGGGCGGCGGTCAAACAATTTCTCGCGAAATTCTCCTCCTAGGGGGCCAATGCTACCTCCTGGAACGTGGCCGTAGCGGCGACGGAGTTGGTTCACCTGGTGTCAAACCCATTAGACCGTCAGCAGATTAATGGCTTAGAGGGCATGCCGTTCGGGCCTCGCCGCAGATTGATTGGAGCGATGTCCGCTTAGGGTCATAAGCGGACATTCCACACGCTGATTAGGCATGTCCGCTTTTCGGCCCGAAACAGAGCTCGCTACGCGATCGGCTGAACGTCCGTTGTGCCACAAGCGGACACTGGCAGGACGCAAAGCGCGCCTATCCCAGCGATCAAAGCTTCCCCGGTCGCGGCGCGACATCCCGCAACAACTGCGCAAACTGAACGAAGTCGGTCTTGCGCGGTGAAGTCTTGCGCCAGGCAAGGCCGATCTCGCGCTTAGGCTCAGGCGGGTTGAAGCGCAACAGGCGAATATCCCCTGGATGGTGGATCTCCCTTGCGATCGCCATCTCCGGCAGCAGCGTGATGCCATAGCCATTGGCGACCATCTGCACGATGGTGGCGAGGCTACTTGCGCCGAAGCTGTCGCGCGCCTCGGACGTCAGCATACGGCAATAGGAGAGCGCCTGATCGCGCAGGCAATGGCCCTCCTCAAGCAGGAGAAGGCGCTCATGCGCGAGCATGCTAGCAGTCGCGTGCCGGATGCGCCTGTTGTCCTTGTTGGCTCGGAGCGCAAGAATGAACTTGTCGTCGAACAGATGGAAGGTTTCCACCTCTGGATCGTCGATGGGAAGCGCGATCAGTATCAGGTCGAGGTCGCCGCCCACAAGCTCACGCAGCAGAGTCTCGGTCATAGTTTCACGGAGCTGCAGATTGAGCTCGGGGAAGCGCCGCTGCAGCTCCGGCAAGGCTGCCGGCAGCAGGTAAGGGGCGACGGACGGAATGGCCCCGAGCTTCAGCGACCCCGACAGCACCCGATCGACATGTTGAGCGTGGTCGAGCAGATCGCGTACGGAAGCGAGGATGGTCCGTGCCCGTCGGGCGATCTCCGTCCCGTGCTCGGTTAGCGCAACGCCGGATTTCCGCCTCTCGACAAGGCTCACCTGAAGCTCAGCCTCAAGTTCCTTGATCTGCATGGAGAGCGCAGGCTGACTGACCGCACACACCTCCGCCGCATTTCTGAAATGCAGCGTCTCGGCGAGCGCCTCGAGGTAACGGAGTTGCCGGAGCGTAACCATTAGCGATAACGCCTGCTTATCCAGATAATCAGGAAATAAGATTGGAAGTTATCACGGCTGGTCATCATAAGGAAGTGCGGAGCCGACCGATCAAGATCACGTAACGAGGTATTGGTCGCGTCGGCGGAAGCTTTGGCCTTGCAACCAAAAAATTGAGGAGAAGCCAAAATGCGTGAGTGGCAAAAGCCTACAATTGACGAGACGGAGTCCGGCATGGAGGTCACGAGCTACCTGCCAGCCGAGCTGGATCGCGCTTAATCGGTCCGCTCATCTCGGAAGATTCGGACGGCGGTCCGGCATCTCGCCGGGTCGCCGTTTCGGTTTGAGGCCGCATCTTGGTGATTGAGTTCTAATTCGCAACGCGGCAGCAGCCGACGATGGAGAGTGTCATGACGAACAACAGAGATTGGCAGAATGGCGGCCCGGAGATGGACCGCAGGGGTGCGCTTGAATGCATGGTCTGGGCCGGAACCGGCCTTTTATGGACGCTTTCTGGAGGGGTGCCGAAATCCTTGGGCCTAATCGGCGATGCGCTTGCCGCAGAGGCTTCAGCCTTCACCTTCCTGCAGATCAGCGACAGCCATATCGGCTTCAATAAACCGGCCAATCCGGATGCGCTCGGCACGCTTCGCGAGGCCATCGGCAAGGTCAAAGAACTGGTAGTGAAGACGCGCCCGGCCTTCATGATCCATACCGGCGATATCACCCATCTCTCCAAGCCCGACGAATTCGACAATGCCGACCAGCTGATCGGTGAGGCCAAGCTCAATGTCCATTACGTTCCCGGCGAGCATGACGTCATCGACGAGGGCCTGGGCAAGGCTTATCTCGACCGCTACGGCAAGGGCACCAAGGGCGCGGGCTGGTACAGCTTCGACGACCACGGCGTGCATTTCATCGGCCTCGTCAACGTGGTCGATCTCAAGGCTGGCGGGCTCGGGAAACTGGGGAGCGACCAGCTCGCTTGGCTCGCCGACGATCTCAAGGACAAGTCCTCTAGCACGCCGATCGTCGTCTTCGCCCATATCCCGCTTTGGACGGTCTATGCCGATTGGGGCTGGGGCACCGATGACGGGTTGCAGGCGCTCAATCTCTTAAAACGGTTTGGCTCAGTGACGGTGCTGAATGGGCACATTCACCAAATCGTGCAGAAGGTCGAAGGCAATATGACCTTCCATACGGCACGCTCGACTGCGTTCCCGCAGCCGGCACCTGGGACCGCGCCATCTCCCGGACCGATGACGGTGCCGGCCGAGCAGCTCCGCTCGATGCTCGGGATTGCAAGCGTCGAGGTGCGCACCGGCGACAAGCCGCTCGCCATCACCGACACGCCGCTTGCCGGCTGATCTCGTCTCAATCAGGAACGGAAGCAGATGACATGACCAGATCGCATTCAGACTTTCTTGCCGCGCGCTCGATCCGAGCGGGCGGGGTTCGCGCTCTGGTGCTGACCTTGGCGGGTCTTGTAGCAATTCTCGGATTGGGCTTGGTTACAAGCGGCGGCCGGGCACTGGCCGACGAGGCGACCATAAAGATCGCCAACTTCACCTTCGACCCGCCAACCTTGACGGTCAAGGCCGGCACCACGGTGACCTGGGTCAATGCTGACGACATCCCGCATTTGGTGACGGAAAAGGACGGCAAGTTCCACTCAAGCGCCCTCGACACCAATGACAAGTTTTCGCAGACGTTCTCGACCGCAGGTACGGTCGAGTATTACTGCGCAATCCATCCGAAAATGACGGGAAAGATCGTCGTCACGCCCTGAATGGCGCTGAACCAGCTACCCCACGTGAATGAGGACCAAACAATGTCGAAAAAACCGACCCTGACAACGACGGCCGGAGCGCCGATCGCCGACAATCAGAACTCGATCACGGCGGGTCCGCGCGGACCGGTGCTGATCCAGGACTACCAGCTGATCGAGAAGCTGGCACACCAGAATCGGGAACGCATCCCGGAGCGCACGGTACATGCCAAGGGCTGGGGCGCCCACGGCACGCTCACCATCACCGGCGACACTCTCCAAATACACCAAGGCGAAGGCGTTACAGCCAGGCGCCACGACCCCCATGCTTGCCCGCTTCTCCACTGTCGCCGGCGAGCTTGGCGCTGCCGACGCCGAGCGTGACGTGCGCGGCTTTGCGCTCAAATTCTACACCGAGGAGGGCAATTGGGACCTCGTCGGCAACAACACGCCGGTGTTCTTCGTGCGCGATCCCTACAAGTTCCCGGACTTCATCCACACGCAGAAGCGGCACCCCAAGACCAACATGCGCTCGCCGACCGCGATGTGGGATTTTTGGTCGCTGTCGCCGGAGAGCCTGCACCAGGTGACGATCCTGATGTCGGACCGCGGCCTGCCGGTCTCGGTGCGCCACATGAACGGCTACGGGTCGCACACCTATTCACTGATCAACGCAGAAGGCGAGCGGCACTGGGTGAAGTTCCACTTCAAGACGCAGCAAGGCCACAAGCACTGGACCAACAAGGAAGCCGCCGAGATCGTCGGCCGCACGCGCGAGTCCACCCAGGAAGACCTGTTCAACGCCATCGAGCTTGGCGATTACCCGCGCTGGAAGATGCAGGTGCAGGTGATGCCCGAGTCGGACGTGGGCAAACATTGGTACAATCCCTTCGACCTGACCAAGGTCTGGCCGCATGGGGACTATCCGCCGATCGACGTGGGTTACTTCGAGCTCAACCGCAATCCGGAGAATTATTTCCAGGAGATCGAGCTTGCGGCCTTCTCGCCGTCAAACGTCGTGCCCGGCATCTCCTGGTCGCCGGACAAGATGCTGCAGGCCCGCATCTTCTCCTATGCGGACGCGCATCGCTACCGGCTTGGCACTCATTACGAGGCGCTGCCGGTCAACGCATCGAGATGCCCGGTGCATCACTATCACAAGGATGGGCCGATGCGCTTCTTCGAGCAGAAGACCGGCAACGTCGACGCCTATTACGAGCCGAACTCGTTCGAAGGCGCCGCGCAAGACGAGCGCTATGCCGAGCCGCCGCTGAAGATTTCGGGCGACGCTGAGCGCTACAATCACCGCGACGGCAATGACGACTACAAGCAGGTGACCGCGCTGTTCAATCTGTTCGATGCGGGCCAGAAAGCGCGGCTCTTCCTCAATGTGGCGGAAGCCATGTGGGGCATTCCGCACGAGATCGCCGAGCGGCAGCTTGCGCACTTCAAGAAGGTGCATCCGGACTATGAAGCGGGCGTTCGGCGCGAGCTCGACAAGATGACCCGCGCCAAGGCCGCGGAGACCGCACAGCAGCAGATTATGCCGCAGGGTCGTCGAGGCCGCCGAGTAGCGGATTGGAGGCTGACGCGGGGGAGTTCCCCCGCACCAACATAATCATGAAGATTCGCCCGTCTCAGGTCCGGTTCAGCGAACCGGACAGATCATGTCACATCCGCTCTTCGGCGGTCCGACCGTAATCGCACGAAGCGGACGATTTGAAGTGCCGCCGCCGATCATAGATGTCCGCTTTGCCCCCGAAAGCGGACATGTTCAGCGTCGAAATCGATGTCTGCTTTGTGCCATAATCGGACATACCCTTCTTGCCATTGAGCATTTTGCCTGTGCTGATCCTTCGAGTTGAATGGATTGAACTGGCGCGGAGCAAAACCTCCGCGCCCGGACGGGATCAGTGGGTCTTACCGCCGTCGACGTTGAGGACATGGCCGGTGATGAATGAAGCTTCGTCTGACGCGATGAAGACGATCGCGTTGGCAACCTCCTCCGAGAGGCCGAGGCGATGCATCGGAACAGTCGTCACCAGAGCGGCCTTGTTCTCCGGCGTGTGCGTAAAACGGGTCAACATGCCGGTGTCTATAGGACCAGGCGCCACGCTGTTCACACGGATTCCCGACTTGACCGTCTCGAGCGCCACCGACTTGGTGATGCCTTCGACGGCGTGCTTGCTGCCGACATAGATTGAGGCCCCCGCCGCACCCTCGTGCCCGTAGGTCGAGGAGATGTTGATAATGCTACCGCTGCCCTGTCCTTGCATGACGCGCACTTCGTGCTTCATGCTTAGGATTACGCCGAGAACATTCGTGTCGAACGTCGCGGCATAGCTTTCCGCGGTCTGGTCCGTGATCGGGCCAACCTGGCCTTCGGTGCCAGCATTGTTCACCGCGACATCGAGACGACCAAACCGTGCGACGGTCTTGTCGACCAGAGCGCGGACGTCATCCTCCTTGCGGACGTCGGCGTTGATAAACTCGGCCTCCGAACCGAAAGAGCGCAGCTCCTTAACGAGCGCGTTGCCGGCCTCATCACGCCGACCGGCAACCACAACGTTTGCGCCCTTCTTGGCGAAGGCGACGGCGGCGGCGCGACCGATACCGGTCAAGGCGCCGGTAATCAAGACCACTGGGTTGCTCATTTTCCGTTCCTCATGATTTAGCGCTTCCTGCCGGCGGAGCATGGATAGCAACGCCGGGAAGCTGTAAGGCCCGACGGGTATCTCCCCGAAGGCGCCTTCCGCTGTGGGGTAAGTAGGAACCCCTGGCGCCCGCGAAAAAGACTTTGTAAGCTTGGAGGCATGCCTAGGAGATATGGAAGGCTATGGAGCTACGGCACCTTCGCTATTTCATCGCTGTCGCCGAGGAGGGCAGCCTGACGCTCGCAGCCGAGAAAAGGCTGCACACGGCGCAGCCTTCCCTCAGCCGCCAAATCCGCGATCTCGAATATCAGGTTGGCGTCCAGTTGATGAGCCGCAGCGTGCACGGCGTCGAATTGACCGCCGCCGGTCGGGCCTTTCTCGACCACGCACGCCTGGCGCTGATGCAGGTCGATGCCGCGGTCGAAGCGGCACGCAGGGCGGCGCAACCGGCAAGGAAGACGTTCGCCATCGGCTTCCAAACCGGGCACGAGATGAACTGGCTGCCGCGGGCGATGCATGTGCTACGCGACGAACTGAAGAACATCCAGGTCACGGTCTCCAGCGACTATTCGCCGGATCTCGCCGAAGCGCTCGCCCGCGGCCGGCTGGACCTGGCCTTCCTGCGCGTGGAGCCGGGCTACGACCTCGGGTACCACGTGGTGGACCGGGAGCCGCTCATCGTCCTGATGCCGAGCGACCATCGCCTCACCGCGCGCGAAACAGTGCGCCCGCAAGATTTCGTGGGCGAGATTTTCATCGGCGGTTCCAACAAGGCCCATGTGCTGCGCGACGTCACCGAAGACTATCTCCGCCGCTCCGGGCTCGACATCAAACTGGATCACGGGGTGGACAATATGGCGATGGCCATGTCCCTGGTCGCATCCACCCGCGGGCTGGCGCTGATGCCCGCCTATGCCAAGAACCTGCTGCCGTCGTCTGTCGTCAGCCGTCCGCTGGAAGGCGAGGCACCGACGATTGATGTAGCGGTGGGCTACAGCAAGTCAAACACCTCGCCAATTCTCGAGCTGTTCCTGTCGCGGCTCGACGAACTGGTGGGGCCGAACCAGAAGCACTGACGCCACGGATTACTTCGCCTCTGGGGGCGAAGCGGCACTAAGCCGAGCTACTTGATCACCTCATCGGCAAGCTCACCGTATCGTCGGCTGCTGCGCGCGCAACGAGCGTACAACCTGTCTCAGACGGCGAGTGCCTCCAGGATCAGGTTCGTGATTGCATCGGGATGTGAGATCAGCGCTAGGTGGCTCGCCTCGATCTCGATCGTCTTCGCACCCATTCGCTTGGCCATGAAGCGCTCCAGGTCGGGATTGATCGTCCGGTCTTGGGTGGACACGGCATAGAAGGTCGGCTTGGTGCGCCACGCGGCATTCGTCGTCTTTTCCGTCGTCAGCGATTTCTTGAACGGCTGCTGAACCGCGTAGAGGACGCGCGCCTCCTCCGGCGGCAGATCGCCCGCGAAGTCGTGCAGGAAAGCCTCCTCCGACAACTGGCCCCAATCGTCGTTGAAGACAATGCCGGCTGTGGCCGGGGGCGTCGGATAATTCTTCGCCAGCGCCGTATAGTCCTCGCCCGCATCGGGTGCCCGCGCAGCGACGTAGACAAGGGCGGTGACCTTCGGGTCCACCCCCACATCCGTCACGATCATTCCGGAGAAGGAGTGGCCGACGAGCACCGTCGGGCCCGGCTGCGCCGCGATCGCCCGCCGCGCGGCCTCCGACGCCTCATGCAGCGAGGTCAGAGGGTTCTGCACGCTGGTGCAGTTGACGCCCTTCTGCTGGAGACGGGCGATGACCTTCGACCAGCAGGAGCCGTCGGCGAACAGTCCGTGAACGAAGACGACATTCTTCGTCTTCGGCGATGTCTGGGCGCCGGCGACTCGATTGAGCAAGGGAAGGGCGGCGCTAGCAGCGACAGCCCCGATCAATGTCCGGCGGTTCATCATAATGTTGTTGAACTATATGGCAGGCGACGCAATCGTTTGCCAGACCTTGTCGCCGCCATTTGCGGAATTTCCCGACCTTCGCAGCGCCGGGCGCCGTGCTCCTCCTATCGAATGTCCGATTAGGGTCAGAAGCTGACATCCAAGCAGACATTGGTGAGCAACTGAGGTGCTCCCAAAGTCCGCGGATTAAGGGGATCTGGTCTCATCTCGGTCCAGCCGGCTGGTGCTGCGGGCTGCTTCTCCACGCCGGTGGCCTGAGCGTTGGCTGCACGTAAATCGGTTATCGCCGTGAGGCAAAGCTGCGTCGAGAGCCAACTTCACACCAGCGCACCGCCGCCGTCCACCACCAGCGTCTCGCCGGTACCGTAGGTCTGACGCATGAGATAGAGATAGGCCTCGGCCACCTCCTCGCTTTCGCCCACATGTCCAACCAGGAGCTTATCATCCATCTGCCGGTAGAGCGCGGTGCGGTCGGCTTCTGTCATATTGTCCCATAGCGGCGTTTTGACCACGCCGGGGCAGACGATGTTGACCCGGATAGGAGCGAGTTCCACAGCGAGCGCCCGCGTGAGGCCTTCCATGGCGCCGCAGATCGAAGACGCCACAGTCCACCCGGGATGCGGGCGGCGGCCCGCGAGCCCTGAGGTGAGCACGATCGAACCTCCGTTGCGAATATTGGGCCTTCCATATTTCACGGCGGCTAGCGCGCCCCAGTAACGCACAGTCCAAAAGCGCCGCGCCTCATCGATACTGGTCTGTTCCAGAGCGCCGAGCCTGAGATTTTCGCCCGCTGTGTAGACGAGGTGATCGAAAGCGCCGAGCACTTCGAACAACTCGCGTACGCGTGCCTCATCGCTGAGGTCCACCGCATGGCCTTGCGTGCCTGCCGGCAATACCTTCCAGCGCGCGGTTGACGCTGGCCTTGCGACTGGAGACGATCACCAGTTCCGCCCCTGCTTGTCCCGCGAGCTTTGCCGTCGCCAGGCCAATGCCCGAACTGCCGCCAAGGATGACGACGCGCTTTTTCTCGATGTCCATGGAAATCTCCGTTTTGCTTGTCTGCAAGCGGCAATTTGATGCGTTTGCTATCTTGCATCCAGCGCAACTTTGTCCATTCTATAGTGACGGGAGTTCATCATGACGCTGGATGGACGATTGCTGAGCGGGGTATCGGTGCTCGCCGCTGTGGTGGAAACCGGCAATTTCGCCCGCGCCGGTGAGGCGCTGGGGCTCACGCCTCGGCGATCAGTCGGGCGGTGGCGCGGCTGGAGGCGCGGTTGGCCGTGCGCCTGTTCGAACGGACGCCGCGCGCCGTGACCCTGACCGAAGAGGGCCGGCGCTTCCACGCGCAAGTCGCGCCACTCCTGAGCGAACTGGGCGATGCGGCAGATACCGTAGCGGACGCGTCGCTGGCGGTGCGCGGACGGGTGCGAGTGAATGTCGATCCGTGGTTCGCACGGTTGGTGCTGGCGCCTCGCCTTGAGGCACTGATGGCACGCTACCCCGAACTGTCACTGGAGCTGGTCGTGCGCGACACGCTGGGCGACCTCGTCGGACAGGGCTACGATGCCGCGGTGCGCTTTGGCGAACCCGAGCCGTCCGGCCTGATCGCGGAGAAACTTCTTGAGACACGCATTATCACGATCGCTGCGCCATCCTATCTGGCGCGGCATGGCACGCCGCGCCATCCCTCGGACCTCGTGCATCATGCCTGTCTGATGTTTCGCGATCCCACGGCGGGATTGCCTTCTGCCTCACCTCTTCGAAGCGGCGAAGAGTGGTCCTCCCCATCTTCCTTTCAGGGTTATCGGCGTGCCCATGAACAAGTGATGTCAGCTCGGAAATAGCTTAACATGACGGGCAGAAAAGGCCGCTCAGGGCGATCCAGAGCGCACCCTTAGTGGGGGTAAGGACGGCACCTCATGCTTGGTGGCCAGAGTTGGCCAGACCAAAATCTCTGAAATTCTCCTATCGGAATCGTGCAATTAGGACGGGGGTATCCATAGTGTCGCCCATAGGCTCCTTCGGAGTGGGTCTGGTAATATAAGCGAGACCCTGCATTGGCCTCGCTAAGCCCGCCGCAAGCAATAAGCGCAAGCATGACGGCGCAGGAGAGGATGACGGGATGGCGCATTTTTTGTGTCCTTCACTAAACCTCCCCCGCTCGGCTCAATCCCAAAAGCGATCTTGAGCGGCCGGTCTTCACAATTTTGCGAGACACGCCTTGGGCTCGTTGCTACGCTCACCGGGCTTGCCGCCGTTTGCGCTCGATCGGCCATTTAGCCGTTCAGCATGGCAATTGCCAATAAGATCAGCACGACGGCGATGAGCACCAATAGGGCTAAGGTCTGCATCTATCTACCGTCGTTCCATTGCACCCTGGCGCCGCTTACGTCGATCTTCCATTCGACATAGCGAAGCGAGCGAAGCCGGTCAGAGGCGAAGAGCCGCGGACTTCCCTGTGACCCAAATCGGACCGCCGGCCGAAGGTCGCGGAGTTGGATTTCGCCTCTTCAATTAAACCGCCCGGTACCCTCCGCGGACCCATTCGACGAGGTTAGCGGCATAGAGTCCCGCCGCGTCTTCCCAAATAAGATGGCCCCCTTCGAGGAGCTGAAGACGGCAATGGGGCAGGTGGTCCACGAGAAGCTCGCCGTTCGACGGTGGAACGATGGGATCGTCCCTACCTGCAAGAACAAGCACGGGGGTCGCGATGTCGGGGAGAAGCGCTTTCAGCCGTGGAAGGTCCCGTGGATAGGCCCGCACATATTCCGCGGCTTGCGCAAACCTGCGGCCGGCGGAGGAAAGCCGGTAGTCTTCAAGAACCGCGTCCGGCGTCGCTATCGCCGCAGACCGAGTGACAAACTGCACAGCGACTTCGCCACCTTCCGCATTATCGAATGCGCCTGCCGGCGCCGCGATGATGTCCTTGAGGCTGCTGGCTGCCAATTCTGTGCTCGTTACGCCACTTCCCACCACGAGACTTCTCAAACAGGCCCGGGCTGCGAACAGCCGCAAACAATAGCGCGGAGGTTCCGACATCGGGTCCAACCGCGTGCATCCGGTCGATCCCCAAATATTGCGCGAGCTTGATGACGAAATCTCCCATCGCCTCGGGCGACATCAGGTCGGTGCGGCCTTCAGACCGGCCGAAGCCCGGCAGGTCGATCGCGATCAGCGGGCCAAGCGCTTCGATCTCCGGCCAGATCGCACGGTAGGCGTAGATGCTTTCTGGCCAGGGGCTGGTCAGGAGGATCGGTACGCCATCCGATTGGCCGCCGCGCGTAAAACGTATCTCCAGGCCGTCCACCTGCGAGGTGGTGACATGGCCGATATCGAGGAGGCTGGTGCTCACCGGATGCTCCTAGAGGTGTTCTCGCCGCTTACCAGCGGCGGATTTAGTTGTAGGCACCAATTTCGCTTGCCACGACGGCTCGCAGCGAAGCGCGTAGATCCGCAGCGCGCTTGGCGCCGAAGCTGGCTTCAAATTGCGCTTGCGCCAGGGACCACCTAACCCTTCTTCTGGTGTCCGATCGCCCAGACATAAGCTGCGACCGCGGCGATGTCGTTGTCCGATAAAGCGACTCCGCCGAGCGGAGGCATGGTGCCTGCATGCTGCTTCGGCGTCGGCACTCCGGTCTTGATGGTGTCGGTGATGCTCTGAAGGCTTCCATCGCCCCAGAGCCAGGTGCCGAGCGTGAGATCGGCGCCAACCGGGGTGCCCATGCCGCCCGCACCGTGACACCCGGCGCATGTTGCCCCGGCAACCTCACCATGGAAGATCTTCTTGCCAAGCGCGACCTGGTCGCTCGTTGCTCCTGGGGGTACGGGCAGACCGGCATCCGGGTGAATGCCCTCGGGCGGAAGGGCTTCAGGCGATGCTTTGGCTTCGACCGCCGGAGCGGGTGCGGCCTCGATCCCTGTCGCATTCGGGTCGCCGATATAGGTCACACGCCAAATGCGGCCAGCCTTGTCGTCGGTGATGTAAAGCGCGCCGTCGGGTCCCACCGCTATCCCTGATGGTCGGTGCGCGGCTCGGCCCGGTTCCTTGTACGTGCCCGCGAAGCCGTCGGCGAAGACAATGTAGTCACCAGAAGTCTTGCCGTCCGATAGCGGTTGGAAGACGACATTGTATCCGCCTTGCGGACTAGGTGCGCGGTTCCACGAGCCATGGAAGGCGATGAAAGCGCCGCCTTGGTATCCCTTAGGGAACTGCGAGGCCTTGTAGATTTTGAGATCGTTTGGCGCCCAGTGCGCGGGAAACGCCGCGACGGGCGGCTCGAATTTTGCGCAGTCATTAGTCTTTTTGCCGCCGTCGCCGCCATACTCCGGCGAAAGCACAAGCTTCTTCTGCGTGGGGTCGAAATAGCACGTCGGCCATCCGTAGTCGCCGCCCTCCTTGAGCATGAGCAATCGCTCCGCGGGAAGCTCTGCACCCTGCTGCGCCGTGTAGAGTTCAGGCCAATCCTCGTGCAACTGATCACGGCCGTGTTCGGTGACGTAAAGGCGGCCCGCAGTGTCGAAGTCGAAACCCTCGCCGTTTCGGATGCCTGTGGCATAGCGTTCTTTGGACGAAAAGACCTGATCCGCTTTGTTGGCGTCGTAGCGCCAGATGCCCGCGTGCGTCTCGAGCTCGGTGCAAGGATCATTGCCGGGAGAGTGCGGCATGCGGTTCTGCACCTCGCAGGCATTTGTAGCCGCTCCCATCGATACAAGCAGATTGCCTTGCGCATCGATGGCGAAGGGGTGCATGGGGTGGTCGCCGTTAAGCGGCATGCCGCTGAGGATCGTCTCGGGCTTTGCTGAAGGCGCCGTTTCGCCATCCTTCAACGCGTAGCGAACGATGCGATCGTCGATCTCGGCATAGAGCCAATTCTTGTACAGCACTATGCCCGTACCGCCGTGGGCGCCCTCCGCAACGGTCGGACCAAATCTGACATTCACATCGGCGTGGCCTGTGCCTTTCGTGTCCTTGAGGGCAATCAGGAATCCGCCGGCAGGTGGAGTATCGTTTCCGTAATAGAGGCCACTCCAGGTGTTGACGTAAACGGTGCCGTCGGGCGCTACCACGAGCTGACGTGCGTGACCAACCTTGTCAGCAAAGATCGTCGCGCAGAATCCGTTGGGCAAACTGAGCCCTGCATCGGTTTCAACGCATTTCGCTTCTTCGCTCAGGACCGGGACCGAACTGGCCAAATAGATCGCAAGAGAACCAAGGCCAGCGGCCGCCATCACTTTCCAACCGCAAGGTCGAAATATCATTGCGCAACTCCTTTGCTGCCCTGGGAACCATCTCGTTCGAACTGACATCACTTGTTCATGGGCACGCCGATAACCCTGAAAGGAAGATGGGGAGGACCACTCTTCGCCGCTTCGAAGAGGTGAGGCAGCTGACCTTCTGACACCCACAAGATTTGCCCCACAGGGACAACCGACGTCGGTCCGGCAATGCCATCCTTGATCGTCGCGATTTCGACGTCGTCACCATTTACGGTAACTCGATCGACGCTCCCGCCGCCTTCAGCCATGACGAACGTCTGTCCGCCGGTCGATCTCAAGCCGTCAGGTAGCTTCAACGGTCGCGACGGTTTCAGCTTGGTGATTTTGCCTGGGAGCCCGTCTTTCACATCAACGCGGAAGAAATCGCCCTTGGCGAAGGTGTTGACGTAAAGATTGCCATCGCCGCCAAAGGCGATGCCGTCCAGCCCCGGGCCGCCTTGGGGTGGTTGTTCGAAGGCCGGATTTTCCAGCCAGACTTCAAGTTGAGTACTGCCCGGCTTCAATCTCAGGATTTGCGGGGCGAGCGAGTTGGTGACGAAGAGCGAGCCATCCTCGCCAACCACCATGTCGTTGCATAGGGTCGCCTTTCCTGGGAGTTTCGCACTCACCTTGCCTTCGCCCGAGGAAAGATCGAAGCCTTTCAGGTAACTGCCGGGGACCGTGCTGGGGCCGGGGATACCGGCTGAGGAAAAGTCATTGGAGCAGACCCATAGAAGGTTGGCCTTCTTGTCGACCAAAACACCGAGCGTCGAACGGCTCCCGAACGCGCCTGGCTTGATCCAGTTTTCTACGTCGGCCGCTTGGGGCTTGATGCGCCATACGCCCCCG
>CAVUZR010000018.1:0-190575 GCA_963745855.1 uncultured Alphaproteobacteria bacterium
AATGTCCGCTTTACCCCCGATAGCGGACATTCGTCGGTGGCAGGTGGGATGTCCGACAAGTGCCAATAGCGGACATCGCATCGGCGAGCCTTTCGGAAAGAAAAAGAGGCCGAAAGTGCAGGAGTTGCTATAGGTTGTTGCAGTGGCCTTCCAGATCGTAGCGCTCACCCTCGACGCTGACGACAACGTGATCGAGCGCAGGGTTGTCCCCCGTCCCTATCCAACACGCGAAGAGGCGGTCACAGCAATCGAGTGTATTGTGAGCATGTTCGCTAACGCTGGTTACGAGCCGGCGCAGAAGTTCTGGTGGACGATTGCTCACGATGGTGACCGCACGAGGTTCATCATCGAAGGTGTCTGAAATCTCTCGGCCCGAATCGTCACCTCAATTGGGCTCGTAGAACGTCTTACCGTTCATGTCCCGCTGTCGTAGGACGCTTTCGCAAGCAGCCGCCGCGATGGCTGCCGTTTCGATCATCCGATCGTAGAATTCATTGGTGTCTTCTCGTTTGCGTTGATTCTTTGACGCGAGGCATACTGCCTCGCCGAGTGCTTTAATCTCAGCTTGCCTTTTCTCCTCGGCACGAGAACGAACGAAATCGGGCCAGCCAGGGACTGCTTCCATTTGCTGCTTGAGAGTTCCTTCGGTGGCTTCGATTGCGGAAACGTCATCATTGTCGATCGCTGACGTAAGCTTGAAAACCTCTTGGGAAATCGACGCAATGTCCGGCGTCTCAGGGTGGACGCTCAGATAGACCCTTAGATTGTCGAGCAATATGTTCGCTTCACATATCGACCATCAGACGGATGATGTGCCGAGGGGTGCGGAATTGGCCGTTGATTCCCGCCGTCGTTAGCTTGCTGAGCAAATACTCATAGAGATCGCCCTTCGTGTCGCCTTCGGTGAGGGGGAGGTCGTTGATCATATTGACGGCTTTGACCAGCGTGTCCGTCCTGTACTACGGAGATCAAGCTAACCGAGTCTCTGGCGGCACCCCTCATTCAGGCGACGCGCCAGGAGTACGAGGCAAAGATCGCGGATAAGGAGCGAGACGTTGCCGCGCGCGAAGCCGCTCTTCGCGACCAGCAAACGGCAATCGAAGAAGCAAAAAAGTCAATCAATGAGCAGGTTGCCCAAAAGCTGAAAGCGGAACGATTGGCGATTGGCGCCGATGAGGCGAAGAAAGCCAAGCGTGCTGCGGCGTGCGAGCTGGAAGCAAAGGATAACGAAGTCGCAGAACTTCAGGAGGTGCTCGCGCAGCGAAACGCCATGAGGCGTTGGAGCTAGAGCTTGAGGCGACGCTGCAGATCCATTTCCCATTGGACAACATTGAGCCTGTCAAGAAAGGCGAGTTCGGTGGCGACGTGCTTCAGCAGGTTTGCGGCCCGATGGGTCAGGCCTGCGGGGCAATTCTCTGGGAATTGAAGAGAACCAAGTACTGGAGTGACGGCTGGCTTGCCAAGCTACGCGCGGATCAGCGCGCTGCAAACGCCGAGGTTGCCGTGCTGGTCTCTCGCGCTCTTCCTAAGGACATTGACACCTTCGGACATATTGACGGGGTCTGGATAACCGACTCCCGCTTCGCGATTCCGCTCGCGATAGCACTTCGGCAAACACTGATTGAGGTCGCCAACACGCGCCAGGCGCAGGCGGGTCAGGACACGAAAATGGAGCTTGTCTACCAATATCTGACAGGCCCGAGGTTTCGGCATCGTGTGGAAGCCATCGTAGAAAAGTTCGTCGACATGCAAGCGGATTTGGACCGCGAGAAAAGGGCAATGACGCGCCTGTGGGCAAAGCGTGAGGCCCAGATCCAGGAAGTCATCGAAGTTGACTGTCGGTATGTATGGCGACCTCCAAGGGATAGCAGGCCGGGCATTGCAAGAGATTGAGGGGCTGGAGGTGCCTCTCCTCGAGGACGGTAAAATCGAAGAGCCGGTATATAATCTCATTAGCGATTTTGCGGCTCGTCGGAAGCAGCAATGCAGCTCGGCTTGGACCCCCACGGGCGATACTTGCGAGCCCCTATAGTGCTATCTTCCCATGGTATTCCCAATGGGCATTTCTGGGAAGATTTCGACCACCTGAAACGCGCTAACTCTTTGATTAATTTGGTGAGCCCGATGGGATTCGAACCCATGACCCCTTGATTAAAAGTCAAGTGCTCTACCGGCTGAGCTACGGGCTCTCCCGTGGGCGACCATATGGGTGCGTCGCCGCAAAGGTCAACATAAACGCCAAGGCCGGCGTCTTGCCAGAAGGCGCCGCGCAAATTACGGCATCGCGAAAGCCGGACGCTTTCAGTAAGCTCCGGCCGTCTTTGGGGACCGGGCAGGGGGGAACCGCGCCATGGCAGGCAAACCGACGGAGGGTGGCCTGAAGCGTTATTGGCCGCGCCTTCTCCTCCTCATCCCGTTTTTCGCGGTCTTGTGGGTACCCTTCTATAACCGGCTGGAGCCGGCGTTCGCCGGTGTGCCCTTCTTCTATTGGTATCAGCTCGCCTGGATCCTGATCGGCGCCCTGCTGGTGCTCATGGTCTATCTCATCGAGACCCGCATTACCCATGCACTCGATCGGAGCCGAGCTGGCTTGGACCGGACGGATGCCCCGGGAGATATCCTTTGAGTTTGCATCTCCCCGCCACGATCGTCTTCGTCGCGTTGTTCCTGTTCGTCACCTGGCTTGGTTTTGTTGCGGCGCGCTGGCGCAAAGCCGACCTCAACCTGCTGCATGAATGGGGCCTTGGCGGCCGCCGCTTCGGCACCATGGTCACCTGGTTCCTGCTCGGGGGCGATCTCTACACTGCCTACACCTTCATCGCGGTTCCTGCGCTCGTCTTTGGCAAAGGCGCGATGGGCTTCTTCGCGGTGCCCTACGCCATCATGATCTATCCGATTCTTTATTTTGTGTTTCCCCGGCTATGGGCGATCGCGCACGAGCGTGGTCATGTCACCGCCGCCGATTTCGTCCGCGATCGCTTCGGCAGCCGCTTGCTCGCGCTCGCCCTCGCGGTGACGGGCATCGTCGCCACGATGCCCTATATCGCGCTCCAGCTCGTGGGCATGGAGGTGGTGATCGGCGCGCTCGGCTTCCCGGCGGGCGGCTTACTGGGCCATCTCCCACTCGTCATCGCCTTCACCATCCTCGCCGCCTTCACCTATACGAGCGGCCTTAGGGCGCCGGCCCTCATCGCTATCGTCAAGGACATGCTCATCTTCATGACGGTGCTCGCCGCGGTCTTCGTGATTCCGGCAAAGCTCGGCGGATACGGGGCGATCTTTGCCAGCGTGCCTCCGGACAAGCTCACCCTCAATCCGCCGGGAGGCGGCAGCCTCGGCTCCTACAGCGCCTACGCCACGCTCGCGCTCGGCTCGGCGCTGGCGCTGTTCCTGTATCCCCACTCCATGACCGGGATCTTGAGCGCCTCGAACGGCAACGTGATTCGGCGCAACGCGGCGCTGCTCGCCGCCTATTCCTTCATTCTGGGGCTAATCGCGCTGCTCGGCTACATGGCCATCGCTGCCGGCGTGGATAAGGATCCGGCCTACGCTGCTGGGTTCGCCCAATATGGGCCCAATTTTGCCGTGCCCGCGCTGTTCCTCGCTTCCTTTCCGTCCTGGTTCGTGGGCATCGCCTTCGCCAGCATCGCCATCGGCGCTCTGGTGCCGGCCGCGATCATGTCGATCGCCTGTGCCAACCTCTTCACCCGCAATCTCTACAAAGAATTCCTCAGCCCGGATTGCACGCAAGCGGAAGAAGCCACCATGGCGAAGATCGTGTCGCTGATCGTGAAGGTCGGCGCCGTGGTGTTTATCCTTGCATTGCCGCGAGACTACGCCATCCAACTTCAGCTTCTCGGCGGCATCTGGATCATCCAGCTGCTGCCTGCGATCCTGCTCGGTCTCTACACGCGGTGGTGCAGTGCGCAGGCTCTCTTGGTGGGATGGGTCGCTGGCCTTGCTGTCGGAACCTACATGGCGGCGGTGCAAGGCTTCACCACCTCCGTCTATCCCTTATCGGCGTTCGGCATAACGATCCCTGGCTATGCCGCGCTCTATTCGGTGATTGTGAATTTCGTGCTCGCCATCGCGCTCACGCCGCTCTTCAATCGCCGCCTGCAACTAGCGAGCACGTAAGCCGTTAATGCTTGGCGGAGTGCCGCGTTGGTTTGTGCATAGGCGTCGCGAATTGCGCATTCGCAGGCACCAACCCTCGACCCAAGGGGCATTACTCGGTAGGCTTGCACCGTCTGGACCAACGAACCCTCGAGAGGGAGAACAACGATATGGCAAACGACAACCAAGCCAGCGGTAGGACATTCCTCGCTATCGTCTTGGGTGGCATCGTGCTCGCTCTCGTCATTGCTGCCTATTTCATGTACGGGCACAAGGGCGAGGCCCCCAAGGTGGAGCCGCCGAAGGCTGAGGCCCCGGCACCTGCACCGGCTCCGGCCCCTGCGCCGACGCCAGCCCCGGAACCGACGCCTGCTCCGCCACCAGCACCAAAGCCGGCCCCGGCTCCGGCGCCAGAAGCCGCACCGCCGGCACCACCACCTGAAGCGGCGCCACCAGAGGCAGCGCCACCGGCACCGGAAGCCCCGGCACCAGAGGCACCGGCCCCTGAGATGCCTGCACCGGAGCAGCCTAAGCCGCCGACTCTTTAGCCAACGTTGACAAGTCTGGGCGGTCCGGCAATTCGGATCGTCCAGACGCCTCCGGCGACGAGCCCGGTCCCATTAGGGCTGAAGCAATCTTTCGTAACGCTCTGCAACAATCGCCCGCGTACCAGGTCTCTTTACCGCCGAATTGGTGATAGATTCTTTGCCTCGGAGCCTAGGCTTCGCGAGCAGGTTCCCTCATGGTTGCACGCCAGTAACCTTCGCGACGTGCGACGAGCGGGGCGGCGGTCCGTCATTTGACCTCGGTCGGGACTTTGCCGCTGGCGTCTCGTGCGGCATTTCGACCGGCGATCGAGAAACGGACAGCGCGAACCACTGGGCAAGGGGTCGCCTCGATGGAGAAGGCAAGCGGCAAGAAGGGCTTCTCGCTTGGCCGGCGTCTCGCGCTGATCGGCGTGCTGCTCGCGGTCTTGGTCCTCTCGCCGGTGTTCTGGCACCCGGTCGAGCAGGCGATGCACAGCGACACTCCCAGCCCGACAAAACTCGCGCCGGAGCCGGTCAAGCCGGTTGCCGCGAAGGATGAGAAACCCGCGCAGAAATCCGTGCCGGTCGAGACGGCCCAAGTGACCAAGGGACCGCTGACCGAGCTGGTCACCGCCGTCGGCAGCCTGCGCTCAGACGAATCCGTGGTGATCAGCTCGGAGATCGCCGGCCGCATCAACGAGATTCATTTCAAGGAGGGCACGCCGGTCGAGAAGGGCGCGCCGCTCATCACGCTCGACGATTCCGTCTATCAGGCTGAGCTGCATCAGGCCGAGGCCAAACGGCTGCTCGCCGAGCAAAGCAATCAGCGCGTGAGCGAGCTGTTCTCGCGCAAGATCGCGAGTGCGAGCACGAAGGAAGAGACCGACAGTAATCTCGCCTTCGCCAACGCCAGCACCGAGCTTGCCAAGGCCCATATCGATAAGACGCGGATCGTCGCGCCCTTTGCAGGCATCGTCGGCCTGCGGCAGGTGAGCGTCGGCGAATACATCACGCCGGGCCAGCCTCTGGTCGGCCTTGATGCCATCGAGCGGATCAAGGTCGACTTCAAAGTGCCCGAGAAATATCTGCCTACCGTGCGCACCGGTCAGCACATCGAGATCAAGGTCGATGCCTATCCCGGGCAGACCTTCAAGGGGGAGCTGTACGCTATCGATCCCCGCGTCGACATCGAAGGCCGCTCCATCTTTATTCGCGCCCGCGTACCCAACGATGACCAGACGCTCCGGCCTGGCCAATTCGCCCGCGTGACTCTGATCCACGAAGTGAAGCCCGACGCGCTCACCGTGCCTGAGGCCGCCATCGTGCCCAAGGGCGAGGACCAATATGTGTTCAAGGTCGTGGACGGTAAGGCGTTGCTTGCCAGGGTATCGATAGGCACCAGGCGTGAAGGCCGCGTCGAGCTGGTGGACGGGGTGGCCGCCGGCGAGCTCGTGATCACGGCGGGCCAGCTCAAGATCCGCGACGGCGCTGCGGTGACCGTGGTTCCGGCCCAGGAGCCCAAGGCGTGAAGCTTTCCGAAGTCTCGATTCATCGCCCGGTCTTCGCCACGGTCCTGAGCCTCGTGGTGACTCTGGTCGGTCTCGTCGGTTACAGCCGCCTAAGCGTGCGCGAATATCCCAATATCGACGCGCCGGTGGTCACCGTCACCACGAGCTATCCGGGGGCGAGCGCGGCCATCGTCGAGACGCAGGTCACCAAGGTGCTCGAGGATTCCCTCTCCGGCATCGAAGGCATCGACTACCTCACCTCGATGAGCCGCCAGGAAGAGAGTCAGATCACCATCCGCTTCAAGCTCGAGCGCGATCCTGACGACGCTGCCGCGGATGTGCGCGACCGCACGGCGCGGGTGAGGGGGCACCTGCCCGACGAGATCGACGAGCCGGTGATCCAGAAAGTCGAAGCCGACGCCCAGCCAATCCTCTACATCGCCTTCTCCAGTGACCGGCACTCGGCGCTGGAAATTACCGACTATGCCGAACGCTACGTCAAGGACCAGCTCCAGACGCTTGCCGGCGTCGCCAATGTGACCATGTTCGGCGAGCGCGAATATTCCATGCGCATCTGGCTCGATCCGGAGCGGCTCGCCGCCTACAGCTTGACGCCTCAGGACGTCGAGAACGCGCTTAAGCGTCAAAATGTCGACGTGCCGGCGGGCCGCATCGAAAGCGTCCAGCGCGAATTCACCGTGCTGTCGGAGACCGACCTCAAGACGCCGCAGCAATTCGACGATCTCGTCCTCAAGGACGCAAAGGGCTATCTCGTTCGACTTTCCGATGTGGGCCATGCTGAGCTTGGGGCCCTGGATGAGCGCCGCATCGTCCGCTTCAACGGCAAGCCGGCGATTGCGCTCGGTGTGGTGAAGCAGGCGACCGCCAATCCGCTCGAGGTCTCGAACGAGGTGGCGGAGGCCATGCCGGGCATTTTGGCATCCCTGCCCGAAGGCATGATCGCCAAGGTCGCTCACGACAAATCCATCTTCATCCGCGAGTCGGTGAAAAACGTGTATGAGACGATCGGCGAAGCCATTGCGCTCGTGGTGCTGATCATCTTTCTTTTTCTACGCGCGTTCCGTGCCACGCTTGTTCCGCTCGTCACTATTCCCGTGTCGCTGATCGGCGCCTTCGCCATCATGTATATGCTCGGCTTCACCATCAACACGCTGACCTTGCTCGCGCTCGTGCTCGCCATCGGGTTGGTCGTCGACGACGCCATCGTCATGCTGGAGAACATCTACCGTCACGTCGAAGACGGCGAGGAGCCGGTCGAGGCGGCGCTGATCGGCAGCAAGGAAATTGGCTTCGCCGTGCTGGCCATGACACTGACGCTTGCGGCTGTCTATGCCCCGATCGGCTTCATGGCCGGCACCACCGGCAAGCTCTTCACCGAGTTCGCCTGGACTTTGGCCGGCGCGGTGATCGTATCAGGCTTCGTAGCGCTGACGCTGTCGCCCATGATGTGCTCGAAGCTCCTCCACCGCGGCGAAAACCACGGCTGGCTCTACCGCGTCATCGAGGCGGGCCTGCGTGGGCTTACCACCGGATACCGTGCCCTTCTGCGCGGGGCACTGAACGTGCGCACATTGGTCCTGCTCATCGGGCTTGCCGTGGCGGGATCCAGCTATTTCCTGTTTTCGGCGCTCAAGTCGGAGCTCGCACCCACCGAGGACCAGGGTTTCCTCGTAGGCATCATCCAAGCCCCGGAAGGCGCCACCATCGAATATACCGACACCTACGCCAAGAAGCTCGAGGAGATCTTCGCGAAGGTCCCGGAGGCCGAGCGCTATTTCGTGGTTTCCGGCCGGCCCACGGTCTCGCAAGGAACGACCTTTCTGAAGCTCAAGCCGTGGGGCGAGCGGAAGCGAACCCAGCAGGAAATCGCTATGGCCATCACTCCCGAAATGGTGGCCATCCCCGGGGTCGTGGCTTTTCCGAGCAGTCCGCCCCCACTTGGACAAGGTGTGCGCGACAAGCCGATCCAGCTCGTGATCGAGACAGCGAGGCCCTATGACGAATTGCAGGTCATGGTCGACAAGATGCTGGACAAGGCCGCCGACAATCCTGGCCTCGTCAATGTCGACACCGATCTCAAGCTCAACGCGCCGCAGCTTGAAGTTGACATCGACCGCGACAAGGCTGCCACGGTTGGCGTCGAGGTCGAGACCTTGGGCCGCACGCTCGAGACGCTGCTCGGCGGGCGCCAGGTCACGCGCTTCAAGCGCGAAGGCGAGCAATACGACGTGATCGTCAAGGTGGCCGACATCGATCGCCGCAATCCTGAAGATCTGCGCCGCATCTATGTGCGTGGGCGCGGCGACACCATGATCCCGTTGTCGAATCTGATGAGCGTGAAGGAGTCGGTCGCGCCGAAGGAGCTGAACCACTTCAACCAGCTACGCTCGGCCATGATCACCTCGCATCTCGCGCCGGGCTACACGCTGAGCGAAGGACTCGACTCTCTCGAGAAGGCCGCCAAGGACGTGCTGCCGCCGACGGCCCGCATCGACTATTCCGGGCAGTCGCGCGAGTTCAAGCAGACGAGTTCCAGCATCTATTTCACCTTCGTGCTTGCGCTCGCCTTCATCTATCTGGTGCTTGCCGCGCAATTCGAGAGCTTCAAGGATCCTTTCATCATCATGCTCACTGTGCCGCTCTCCGTCACCGGCGCGCTGCTCGCGTTGTGGTGGAGCGGCGGCACGCTCAACATCTATAGCCAGGTTGGTCTCGTCACCCTGATTGGGCTCATCACCAAGCACGGCATTCTGATCGTCGAGTTCGCCAATCAGCTCCGCGCACAAGGCCACCCGATCGGCGAGGCCGTCATCGAGTCCGCCACGCTCAGGCTGCGGCCGATCCTGATGACCACAGGCGCCATGGTGCTTGGCGCGGTACCGCTTGCTCTCGCGACCGGAGCAGGCGCCGAGAGCCGCCAAGATATTGGCTGGGTCATTGTCGGCGGGCTCTTGGTCGGGACGCTGTTCACTTTGTTCGTGATCCCGGTGGTCTACACCTATCTCACCAGCCGCACCGTGAAGCATGCGAGCCGCGCCGAGGAGGAGGCGCTTGTCGCCGCAATTGCAGTGCCGAAAAAGAGACGGCTCGCGCCAGCCGAATAGGGTTGGGCCGGGCCCAAAAAAGAAGAGCCCCGGCGCGGGGATTGCCGAGGCTCGTACGCATTACACAGAACGCACTACCACCCAGACGAAATACAACCGGGCGCCTACAGAATGCCCTGGACCTATGGCAGTTTTGCGACGCTTTCTTGTCGATCTCGCTTTTAACAACAAGGATTTGGGGGGTTCGCCTCACTCCCCATAGTTGATCGCCCGGGAGTCCTTAGCCCCCTTGAGACCGCCTTGCGCTTGTGCGCAAGCCCGTGCCATGCAGAATGTTCGGTTCCTTCCGGCAAGTTCGCCAAGGCGTGTCGAGGTGACCTGAAGATGCGGTGGCGTGGCGAAAGAGAGAGCGAAAACGTTGAGGATCGCCGCGACGAAGGCGGCGGCGGTTTCGGCTTCCCGTTCCCCGGTGGTGGGGGCATGCGCTTCCCTGGCGGCGGCGGGGATGCGGGGCGCGGCGGCGGCATCGGCATTTTCGGTATCCTCATCATTCTCGGCCTGATGTTCTTCTTCGGCATTGACCCCCGCGACATCCTGCAAGGTGGAGGGCCTGGCGGCGATGAAACTGGAATCCCCGACATCCACCTGCCGCAATCGCGCCCCGACACCACCAATTTCCCGGTGCCTAGCCAACAGGGTCCGCAGATCCAGCATCCGCAGAGCTCGAGCGAGGACGACTTGAAACAGTTCGTAGCCGTGGTTCTCGCCGATACCGAGGACGTGTGGGGCAATCTGTTCAAGCAATACGGCGCGACTTACAGCGATCCGAAGTTGGTTTTGTTCTCTGGCGGCGTTCGCTCTGCCTGCGGCATGGGGATGTCGGCCATGGGACCGTTCTATTGTCCTGAGGACGAGAAGGTCTATATCGACCTCTCCTTCTATAGGGAGCTCAAGGATCGCTTTAAGGCTCCCGGCGACTTCGCCCAGGCCTATGTCATTGCGCACGAGATCGGACACCACGTGCAGAAGCTGCTCGGGATCATGGATCAGGTCGAGGCCGCGCGGCAGCGTATGGGCCAGACGCAGGGCAATGCTCTGCAAGTTCGGGTCGAGCTGCAGGCCGACTGCTTCGCCGGGGTCTGGGCCAACAAGGCGCAAGAGATGAAGAACATCGTCGAGCCAGGCGACATCGACGATGCTCTCCGGGCGGCCAGCGCCATTGGCGACGATCGCATCCAGCGGCAGACGCAAGGCTATGTCGTGCCGGATTCCTTCACCCACGGCTCATCGGAGCAGCGCGTGCGCTGGTTCAAGCGCGGCTATCAAAGCGGTGACTTGAACCAATGCGACACGTTCAACACCAGAGACCTTTAGGCTCTGACTGCTGCTGTAATGTGGGAGAGCCGTTAGAACGCGTCGCCGGCGAACACCGTCGCCGCGCACGGCATATCGGCCTTCTTGAATAGCCCACAGGCTTGCGAGGCTTCCGCCGCGCTGGAGAAGGGACCGGCGATCAGCCGCCATTTTTTGTCCGGGGCCATGACGCGCCGGGCCTGGAGGCCGGCGACGAGCGCGGCGTGATTGGTCAGGAAATTCTTCCAAAGCGGCCTGATCTCATCCTGCTTGCCTACGCTGCCGATCTCGATGCCGAACCGCGTCGTCCCTGGCGGGATTGAAGGCGCCGGATTGAGATTTGCGGTCTGGGTCGAGTTGTCAGGCGCCCCTGATCTGGGTGCTTCCGAGGGGACCGGCTCCGACGGCGTTCTGCTCGCGTCCGCGTCAGGTGGCGATGAGGCCTCGTCGCTGGACGTTGCCCTGGCCTCTACGGCGGGTTTCTCTGCTGGCTTGACCGGACTGACCGGCTTTTGGTCTTCGGCAGCAGGTTCATCGACCGTAACCGCGGAGGTGGGCGGTGGTGATTGCGGCTGCGGCGGCTTCGCCGCAGGCTTCATCGGCTCAGGCGAAGGCGAGGGAGGCGAAGTGGTGACAGCCGTCGAGCTTGGTAGCGCCGCTACCGGACCCAACACCTTTTCGAGCGGCTTAAGCCGCGTGCTGAGGTCGGCGACCTGGCCTGACAAATCGCGCACGACGGCCTTTAGCTCGCTGATCTCCTTGTCCTTGGCGTCATTCGCCTGAACCAGCGCCTCCGCTTGGTCTGTGGACATCGCCGACGCTCCAGGCGGCGGTGCCGCGACCGGCCCGCCCTCGGCGGAGCTTGCCGAGCTGGCGGCGGTGTTGGTGGCCGCGGAGTCAGCACGGTTCACCTGGGGCTCGGTGATGATGCGGAAGAGATAGGCACCGGAGAAGACGGCAAGCAATATCCAGAAGGCCGCAAATAGCCCAGGGACCCAGTTGCGTCCTCCGCTCCGGCGATCCTTAGCGGCCACGGTGCGGCCTCCCTCAAACCCTGCACTCTACGCCGAAAAGCGCCGGCAATATGGCTCCGCCGCTTGCTGCCGGCTCGGAAGCGAGAGATTACTCGCTTCGCCTTCCCCGTCAATTTCCGCGTGTTCATTGCGGCAGGAGACCCGGTAGCTCTGCCGGTCCGTTTGTATTACACAGATGCCGTCCAGCACTTCTAGGGCTGCACACCGCAACGCGCAAAACCAGTCTCCGGTAAAGCATTCCGGCCAGGGCTTTAGCTCTTTTGCTGGCACCTGCCGGTGACGATCGACCCATGACGCACACTTCTGTTCTCGCCATCGTCCTCGCCGCAGGCAAGGGCACTCGCATGAAGTCGGACATCCCCAAGGTGATGCACGCGCTCGCGGGCGCTCCACTGCTTGTCCATGTGCTGGCGGCCGCCAAGGCGGCTCGCGTCGATGAGACCTGCGTGGTGGTGGGGCCTGGAATGGACGAGGTCGGCAATAGTGCCCGCAGCGTGGATCCCCATCTTCCCGTCTTCGTGCAGGCCGAGCAGCGGGGAACCGCAGATGCGGTCAAGGCTGCGCAGGATGCCTTCGCTGGTTTTGCCGGTGCGGTGATTGTCCTCTACGGCGATACGCCGCTGCTGCGCGCCGAGACTATCGACCGGCTGCGCCGCGAGCTCGATGACGGCGCAGACATCGTGGTGGTCGGCTTCGAGGCGAAAGACCCGACAGGCTACGGCAGGCTGCTGCTCGACGAGCGCGGGAAGCTTGTCGGCATCCGCGAGGAGAAGGATGCGAGCGCCAAGGAGCGCGCTCTCACTCTATGCAATTCCGGGATCATGGGGTTCGGCAGCAGCAAGACACTGGCCGACCTCTTGTCGCGCATCGGCAATGCCAACGCCAAGGGCGAGTTCTATCTCACCGATGCCGTGGCGCTTGCCTATGCCGGCGCACTCGATGCGCGCATGCTGCGCGCCGAGGCCGCCGAAGTGCTCGGCGTGAATTCCCGGGCCGAGCTAGCTCAAGCCGAAGCCGCCATGCAGCAGCGGTTGCGCGACAAGATCATGGCCGAGGGGGCGACGCTTGTCGCGCCACAGACGGTGTTCCTCAGCCACGATACCAAGATCGGCAAGGACGTGGTCATCGAGCCGAACGTCATCTTCGGTCCTGGCGTCGTCATCGAGGACAGGGCGACCATTCACGGGTTCTGCCATTTCGTCGGCGCGCGCATCGGAGCAGATACCGAGGTGGGTCCCTTTGCCAGGCTCAGGCCCGGTGCGGACCTCGGGCCGAACACTAAGGTTGGCAACTTCGTGGAGATCAAGAAGTCGGAGATCGCCGAAGGCGCCAAGGTCAACCACCTCACCTATATCGGCGATACCAGCGTCGGCGCGCGCGCCAATATCGGAGCGGGCACCATCACCTGCAATTATGACGGGGTCGCCAAACATCGCACCGAGATCGGGGCCGGCGCCTTCATCGGCTCCAACAGCTCGCTCGTGGCTCCAGTCAAGATCGGGGAGGGCGCCTATATCGGCTCTGGCAGCGTCATCTCCAAGGATGTGCCCGCGGATGCCTTGGCGCTCACCCGCGGGCCCCAGGAGGAGCGGCCGGGCTGGGCGGCGCGGTTCCGCAAGCGGCTGGAGCGGAAATAAAGGGTTACAGCAGATGAATTGCCGCCGCTTTTGCCTCGTAGATCGGTAGGCGTGATCATCGGGAATCGGAGTTAGCGGGATGTGCGGCATTGTTGGCGTCCTCGGCAAAGGACCGGTCGCTGGCCAGCTCGTCGCTGCGTTGAAGCGGCTGGAATACCGCGGCTACAACTCCGCGGGCGTAGCCACCGTGGAGAAAGGCACGCTCGGACGCCGGCGCGCCGAAGGCAAGCTGCGCAATCTCGAAGCTCGGCTGAAATCGGCACCGCTTCTTGGTGAGACCGGGATCGGCCACACCCGCTGGGCGACCCACGGCAAGCCTACCGAAGCCAACGCCCATCCCCACATGACCGACGACGTCTCGGTCGTGCATAACGGCATCATCGAGAACTATCGCGAGCTGAAGGAAGAGCTGGTGGCCGAGGGCGCCGCTTTCACCAGCGACACCGACACCGAGGTCATTGCCCATCTCATCACCCGCGAGCTCAGGGCCGGCAACGACCCGGTTCGCGCCGTCTATCACACGCTGCGTCGGCTCGAAGGCGCCTTTGCGCTTGCCATGATCTTCCGCGGCTACAACGACCTCATGATCGTCGCGCGCCAGGGCAGCCCGCTCGCCATCGGCATCGGCAAGGGCGAGATGTTCGTGGGTTCCGATGCGCTGGCGCTCGCGCCCTTCACCGACGAGGTCTGTTATCTCGAAGATGGTGATTGGGCGGTGCTGACCCGCGAAGGGGTCGCTGTCCGCGATCGGGCCGGCAATGCGGTGCAGCGCCCCATCGCCCGCTCGCTCGCCACGGCGCTCCTCGTCGACAAGGGCAATCACCGCCACTTCATGGCGAAGGAGATTCACGAGCAGCCTGAAGTGGTCGGCCATACGCTTGCGAGCAACGTCGATTTGTCCTTGGCCCGCATTGATGCGCCGAAGCTGCCTTTCGACTTTGCCAAATTGAACCGGCTCGCCATCTCTGCCTGCGGCACGGCATTCTATGCCGGCCTCGTCGCCAAATATTGGTTCGAGCGCTGGGCAAGGCTTCCCGTCGACGTCGATATCGCCTCGGAGATGCGTTACCGGCAGGGCGGGTTGGAACCTGGTGGCGCCGCCTTGTTCATCTCGCAGTCCGGCGAGACAGCGGACACGCTCGCCACGCTCCGCCATTGCCGCGGCCAGGGGCAAAGCGCACTGTCTATCGTCAACGTGCGGGAATCGTCCATCGCGCGGGAATCCGACGCAATCATTCCGACGCTGGCAGGGCCGGAGATCGGCGTCGCCTCCACCAAGGCCTTCACCTGCCAGCTGACCGCGCTCGCCTGTCTCGCCATCATTGCCGGCAAGGCGAGAGGACATATCGATGAGGCGCTGGAAGCTGAGCTCGTGCAGGCGCTCGCCGAAGTCCCGCGTCACATGGCGACGGTGCTGAGGGACGAGAAGCCCTACGAGACGCTCGCCCTTAGTCTCTCGCGCGCCCGCGACGTGCTTTATCTCGGCCGCGGTCAGAGTTATCCGATCGCGCTCGAGGGCGCTCTCAAGCTGAAAGAGATTTCCTACATCCACGCCGAGGGCTATGCCGCGGGCGAGCTAAAACATGGACCGATTGCGCTGATTGATGAGAACATGCCGGTCATCGTCATCGCGCCGCGCGACGACCTGTTCGAAAAGACCGTCTCGAACATGCAGGAGGTGGCGGCGCGCGGGGGCCAGATCGTGATGGTCAGCGATGCCGAGCCGGCAAGTGTCGGCTGCGCCATCCGCGCCCATCTAAGGGTGCCGCCGCTGCACCGTTTCGTGACACCGCTGGTCTACGCCTTGCCCGTCCAGCTCATCGCCTATTATACGGCGGTATTCATGGGTACCGATGTCGACCAGCCGAGGAACCTGGCAAAATCCGTGACGGTGGAATAGGCTGCCGAGCCTCGGATTTGCCTGATTTCTTTGTTTGAGCAAGGAAATGGCGGTTCATCGGACACGCCCCCTCCAGCGCGACCCGATTTCAGGCAAGCGCCTCTGCCGCCGTGCGCTGCTGAGCACTCTTATCGCTTTTGGGGGCCTTGGTTTCCTGACCTCTGCGTATGCCCAGGAAGGCGGCTTGAGCGGCGGCGCGGCTGCTTACGCAGCCGGCAAATACGATGCCACGGTTCGGCAGATGACCTCGGTCCTGCAAGGCGACAAGGTTTCGGCTACCGAGGCGGCCAAGGCCCTGTATTTCCGGGGGCTTGCCTATCAAAAGCTCGGCCAGTCCACCCGCGCCATCGCCGATCTCGGCGCGGCTGTCTGGCTTGGGCTGTCGGCGTCTGAGCGCACGGCAGCCCTGGTCAATCGCAGCCTCGCCTACCGTGCCGCGGGCCTCAAGACGCAAGCCGACGCAGAGCTTGCCTCAGCGCGCAAGGACGACAGTAACGGCCAGGTCGACAAGCTGCTCGCGAGCAACGGCAACGCCGGCGCCGAGCCCGCCTCTTCCATGGGCGCCTTCTCCACGGAGGTGCGCCCAGAGGGTGGACGGGCGACCACGATTGCTTCGGCCGCGCCCGCACCTCTGCCGCCGCTCCCGGGCCATAATGCGGAGGCGGCAAACCCGGGCTCCTGGAGCACCACGCAAGGAGAGGCGTCCGCAAGCGAGCCTTCAAGCGGTAATCGTCTCTCCCGCTGGTGGGGCTCGGTCAGAGGCTCATCGAGTGACTCGGCTCCAACGCCGGCTCCAGCCGCCACACCCTCCAGCCAGCCGAAACCTCCTTCTGTTACTACCGCCTGGACCACACAGACGCAGGCTGAGGCGGGAGCCGCACCGGAAACGCGGGTGGCGACGGCGAGTCCGGCTGTGCCGGTGCCTTCGGCCGGTGGCGGCAATTACCGGCTGCAACTCAGTCCCACGCGCTCTGAGGCCGAGGCGCAGGGGCTCTGGAAGCAAGTCATCAAGCAGAACCAGCAGCTCGCGGGTCTTCGGCCGCAAATTGAAAAGACCGACATGGGCAATCTCGGCACCTTCTACCGCTTGCAGATCGGGCCCTTTCCGGACAAGGCCGAAAGCTTTAAGGTCTGTAACGCGCTGAAGCGAAGCGGAGTCGATTGCTTTCTCGTCAACCCCTGAGGACCCAAGCTGCGCGTGACGCGTTGAACCCGCGACCATCAAAGTGCGGGTGAATGTCGCGGGGTTCGCATACAGCAAGCGTATAATACCGCCCGGCGTCCATCAGCGTCACTGACTTGCCCGAAGCACGCATGAACACAACCACCGACCCAAAATCCACGCCGCAGGCAACGGCATCCGAGGGCGGCGAGCCGCTCCTGCAGATTGTCGCCGCCACCGACGAGCCCGTCTCGTCGCATCTTGGCGCGCGGCTGCGCAGTTATTTCCTCACCGGTCTCATCGTGGTCGGTCCGGTGGCCATCACCATCTATGTCGTGTGGTGGTTCATTAACCTGGTCGACACCTGGGTGAAGCCGCTCATCCCGCCGCAATATTTGCCTGAGCATTATCTGCCCTTCAGCGTGCCGGGCGTAGGGCTGATCGTCGGCATCAGCGGCGTGATGCTGGTCGGGGCGCTCACCGCCAATCTGTTCGGTCGTACCCTCGTCAGCTACAGCGAGATGATGCTCGCCCGTATGCCCATAGTGCGCAACGTCTACCGCACTTTGAAGCAGATCTTCGAGACGGTGCTCTCCAAGAATGGCGGGTCGTTCAAGCGCGTCGGGCTGATCGAATTTCCGCGCCGTGGGCTTTACGCCATCGTCTTTCTTGCCGGCGAGCCGCCGCTCGAGGTGGACGAGAAGATCGGCAACGGGAATCCGATGATTACTGTCTTTATGCCGAATGGCCCGAACCCGACCACGGGCTTCATCGTGTTTGTCCAGGCAAGCGAGGTCATCCCGCTCGATCTCTCCGTGGAGGATGCCGCGAAGCTCGTGGTGTCGGCAGGTTTGGTGGCGCCGGATCAGCAGGAGCGTTTGCGCGAGCTTGCCAAGCGCAAGGGGCCAAAGCGCCTGCCCGAGGAAGAGCCGGTCGTTTGATGTCCCTCTCGGACTGAATCCATCCCTCTGTTTCGGTCAATCTCCCGGGATGCTCGGCAGGAACTTGCCGTAGAGGGTGCCCAAGCTGATCCACGTAGAGCACGCGGCGTCCGACCTTCACCTATGCTACCCTGCATTGTAGACCACCGGGAGGCTCTCCGCTATTTCATCGCCAGGCTGTAAGGGCACGGGTGACCTAATCTGGCTATCCCGCCCGCATCAGCTTGATGGCATCGTCGCGCTCGAACAGATAGAGCAGCAGCTTGAGCGTTTCGGCGCGCGGGCCACTCAATTCGGGATCGCGGGAGAGCACGAGCCGCGCCTCGTCGCGCGCAGCTTGCAGCAGCGCCTCGTCCTCCGGCAGCCGCGCGACGCGAAACTCCGGCAAGCCGCTCTGCCGGGTGCCGAGCACCTCGCCGCCGCCGCGAAGCTTCAAATCCTCCTCGGCGATAATGAAACCGTCCTCCGTGCTCTTCATCACATTGAGCCTCGTCTGCGCGGCCTCGGACAGCGGCTTGCGGTAGAGGAGGATGCAGGAGGATTGCGCCGCGCCGCGGCCAACGCGGCCCCGCAGCTGATGCAATTGCGCGAGCCCGAGCCGCTCAGCGTGCTCGATGACCATGATGCTGGCGTTCGGCACATCGACCCCGACCTCGATCACCGTGGTTGATACGAGAATGGAGAGATCGCCAGCGGCAAATGCCGACATGACGCGGTCCTTCTCCTTGCCCGAGAGCCGGCCGTGCACGAGACCAACCTTGTCCCCGAAGCGTTTCTCTAGGTCGGCATGGCGTTCCTCGGCGGCCGCGATGTCCAGCACCTCGGATTCGGCCACCAGCGGACAGACCCAATAGACTTGGGCGCCGGCTGCGATGGCACGGGCGAGGCCGTCCACCACCTCCTCTTGCCGCTCACTCGGCACGACACTCGTCGTCACCGGCTTTCGCCCCGGCGGCTTCTCGTCGAGGCGTGACACGTCCATGTCGCCGTAGCTCGTGAGCAATAGCGTGCGCGGAATGGGAGTCGCCGTCATCACCAGAAGTTCGGCGCCGCGGCCGGCTCCCTTCTCTTGCAACGCCAGACGCTGATGTACGCCAAATCTGTGCTGCTCGTCGATCACCACGAGGGCGAGGTCACGGAACGCTACCGGCTCCTGAAACAGAGCATGCGTGCCAATCAAAATGTCGATGCGTCGCTCGCGCAGCGCGGCAAGCAGGGTCTCACGATCGCGGCTCTTCTCACGCCCGGTGAGGAGCGCAATGCGCAAACCTGCGGGCGCGGCGAAGGTCTCAATGGTTTTGAGATGCTGACGGGCGAGTAATTCGGTCGGCGCCATGAGTGCTGCTTGCGCGCCGGCCTCGACAGCGGTCGTCATGGCCAGCAGCGCCACCACCGTCTTGCCGCTGCCGACATCACCTTGCAACAAGCGCAGCATGCGGTACGGACTGGCGAGATCCGTGTCGATCTCGCCGAGCACGCGGTGCTGGGCGACCGTCAGCTTGAAGGGGAGTTTCGCCAAGAGCCGCTGACGAAGCTTGCCAGGGCCTGCGAGGGCACGTCCGGCGCTGCGCCGCAAGCGCTGCCTGATTAAGGCAAGCGCAAGCTGATTGGCGAGCAACTCATCATAGCCAAGGCGCAACCGGAACGGTGACGCTAGCTCAAGATCCGCGGCGCCCTCCGGCGAATGCATACGGCGGAGCGCATCGGCGAAGCTCGGCCAGGCATTCTGCTCGCGCCAGGCCTTGTCTGTCCATTCGGGAAGGGCGGGCAGGCGCGCGAGAACCTGGTCGATGACTTTGCGCAAGCTCGAATTGGAGAGGCCTGCGGTCAGCGGGTATATCGGCTCGAGCAGCGGCAGACGCTGCGAGCCGTCAGTCGAGTCCGCGCTGATCACATGATCCGGATGCGGCATCTGTAGCCAACCATTATAGGATTCGAGCTTCCCCGAGATCAGCCGCCGGCTTCCTTCCGGCAACAGGCGCTTGAGATAGGCAGGATCGGCATTGAAATAGACGAGCTCGAGCGCGCCCGATGCATCCTCCACCAGCACACGATAGGGGCCTCTGGCGTCACGGCGCGGACCGCCCCGCCGATGCTCGGTCACGGTCACTTCCAGCGTGGCAAGCTCGCCGATCCGGGCATCGGCGATCCGCGGCGTCAGCGCCCGGTCGATCACCCCTTGTGGCAGATGCCAGATAAGATCGATGATGCGGGCATGAGCAGACTGATGCCGCGGCGCCACGAGCTTGTTGAGCATGCCTTCAATGCGCGGCCCGACGCCTTTGAGGCTGCGCGCCGGGGCGAAGAGGGGGGCTAGGAGCGATGGCCGCATGCGTCTCTCACCGTCCTTGTCATCGCCCGGCTTGACCAGGCGATCCTGTAACCACCGGCATCAACAGATTCGCGGCACCGGTGACTACTGGATGCCCGCTTTTGCGGGCATGACAAGTAACAACCAGGCTCGCTGCTCTGGGCCCGAACTTGACAGGCGCGTACCGGCTCCGCTCTAACGCTTGCGCCTATGCCCAACACTGAACTTGCCATGCGCCGCCGCCGGGCCCTTTACCGGGCAACCCATCGCGGCAGCAAGGAGTTGGATTTCCTGCTCGGCCGCTTCGCCGAGCAGACCATCGGAACCATGAGCGACGCTGAGATTGGCGTGCTTGAGCGCCTGATCGAGGTCCCCGATCCGGAGATCGCTGAGAGCCTGTTCGAGGGAAATTCGTTGGGGACGCCCGCGCTGGATGCGCTGATGCGTCGTTTGCGCTGCTTCCATGGGATCGTGCCGGGCCTGATGAAAAGCTGCTAACGACTGTCCATGGCTGAAACGCTGACATTTGAAACTCTGCCCGTCGCGCGGCTGCTTGCGGGCAGTTCGGTCATTGCCAGCGGCGTGCCTGAAGGGCTCGAGGCAGCGGTACTTGTTGCGCTTGCGCGACTCATCGCAGGCGGCAAGGAGCACAGGCCGATCCTGCACATCGCCCGCGACGGTCAGCGTCTCGCCATCCTGGAGGACGCGCTGCAATTCTTCGCACCGGACGTGGAGCGCCTCAGGTTCCCTGCCTGGGACGGCGTCCCTTATGACCGTGTCGCGCCAAATGCCGAGATCATCGCCAGGCGCGTCGCCACGCTCGCCGAGCTTGCCAATCACCGGGGCGGCAATAACGAAACGCCGCTGATCGTGCTTACCACCGTCAACGCCGTGTTGCAGCGAGTGCCGTCCCAGGACTTCTTTGCCAGCGCGATGCGACGGCTCGCTTCCGGCAATGCCGTGAGCATGGCCGAGCTGATCGAGCGGATGGAGCATGTCGGCTATGGCCGCGCCGGCACCGTGACCGACCCTGGCCAATATTCGGTGAGGGGCGGCATCCTCGATTTTTATCCGCCGGGAGCGCGGCCCGTGCGCCTCGATTTCTTCGGTGACACTCTAGAGTCAATCCGCGCCTTCGACCCTGAGACGCAGAGAACCCATTCGCGTCTCGATGAGATAAGGCTTCTCCCTATGAGCGAAGCACCGCTCACCGAGGAGGCACGCAAGCGCTTTCGTGCCCGCTATGTTGAGCTGTTCGGGCCCGTCACCGGCGATGATCCGCTCTATGAGTCGATCTCCGCCGGGCGCCAGCACCAGGGCATGGAACACTGGCTGCCGCTGTTTCATGAGCGCCTGGAAACTCTGTTCGATTATCTGCCGGACGCCGTTGTCACCTTCGATGCGCTCGATGACGACGCCCGCGCCAAGCGTCTAGAGCAGGTCCAGGACCATTACGAGGCGAGACAACAGGCTCTGGAGCGCAAGACGTTTGGCGCCCCTCCTTACAACCCTGTGCCGCCGGAGAGCTTGTTTCTCACCGACAGCGAGTGGCAGGAGGCGCTACAAGGTCGCCAGAGGATCGTGCTGGATCCCTTCGAGCACCCGGACGCGGCGCGCGACGCCACCGTCGTATCCTTCGGCGGCAGGCAGGGGCGGTCCTTCGCCGCGGAGCGGCAGCGCGAAGGGGGCAATGTGTTTGACGCCGTGGTCGCCCATGCCGGCCGGCTTCAAGGCGAAGGTAAGCGCGTGCTCGTCGCGTGCTGGAGCAAAGGCGCCAAGGAGCGCCTGGCGACCCTTCTCGCCGAGCATGGCGTTGGCGACACGCTGCGCGTCGAGACTTGGCAAGAGGTGCTGGCAGCGCCACAAACAACCACCACCTTTGCTGTGCTGCCGCTCGAGACCGGCTTCGAGGCGCCAGGCTTTGCCGTCATCGGCGAACAGGACCTCCTCGGCGACAGGCTCGTGCGCCGCACCCGCGCCAAGACCGGCAGCGACCTGCTCACCGAAGTTTCGAGCCTCGCGGTCGGCGACTTCGTGGTCCATGCCGATCACGGCATCGGCCGCTTCGTGGGCCTGACGACGATCGAGGCCGCCGGCGAGCCGCATGACTGCCTCGAGGTGATCTATCAGGGCGGTGACAAGCTCTATCTGCCGGTCGAGAATATCGAGATGCTGAGCCGCTATGGCTCGGACGAGTCCGGCGTGCAGCTCGACAGGCTAGGCGGCGTCGGCTGGCAATCGCGCAAGGCCCGGTTGAAGAAGCGCATCCGCGACATCGCCGAGAAGCTGATCAAAGTCGCCGCCATGCGCGAGCTGCGCCAGGCGCCGGTCATCACCCCTCCGGACGGTCTCTATGACGAGTTCTCCGCCCGCTTTCCCTACGAAGAGACTGAGGATCAGACCACGAGCATCAACGCCGTGCTCGACGATCTCGCGAGCGGTCGCCCCATGGACCGGCTGATCTGCGGCGATGTCGGCTTCGGCAAAACCGAAGTGGCCTTGCGTGCAAGCCTGCTTGCGGTGCTTGCCGGCAAGCAGGTCGCCGTGGTGGTGCCGACTACGCTGCTCGCCCGCCAGCACTTCAATACCTTCACCGAGCGCTTCCGCGGACTCCCGGTGAAGATCGCGCAAGCCTCGCGCCTCGTTGGCGGCAAGGACCTTGCCGAGGTGAAGAGAGGCATAAAGAGCGGCGCCCTCGACATCGTCATCGGCACCCACGCGTTGCTCGGCAGGGCCATCGAGTTTGCCAATCTGGGACTCCTGGTCATCGACGAGGAGCAGCATTTCGGCGTGCAGCACAAGGAGCGGCTAAAGCAGCTGCGCGAGGACGTCCATGTTTTGACGCTGACCGCCACGCCCATTCCGCGCACGCTCCAGCTGGCACTGTCCGGCGTGCGCGAGATGTCCGTAATTGCGACCCCGCCGGTCGATCGTCTCGCGGTGCGCACCTACGTGACGCCGTTCGATCCCGTTATCCTGCGTGAGGCGCTGTTGCGCGAGCGCTATCGCGGCGGCCAAACCTTTTACGTTGTACCTCGCATCTCCGACCTCGACGACGCTGCCGCCTTCCTGCAGGAGCATGTGCCCGAGCTCAAGGTCGCCCGCGCTCACGGTCAGATGGCTTCGCGCGAGCTCGACGCGGTGATGAACGCCTTCTATGACAGGCAGTACGACGTGCTACTGTCCACCTCGATCGTAGAGTCTGGCCTTGATATCCCGACCGCCAATACGTTGATCGTGCACCACTCCGACATGTTCGGTCTCGCCCAGCTCTATCAGCTGCGGGGGCGCGTCGGCCGCTCCAAGGTCCGCGCCTATGCCTATTTCACCATGCCCGCCGATGCCCGGCTGACGCCAGCCGCCGAGAAGCGGCTGAAGGTTCTGCAATCGCTGGATACGCTCGGCGCCGGCTTCATGCTGGCGAGCCACGATCTCGACATCAGAGGCGCCGGCAACCTGCTTGGCGAGGAGCAATCCGGCCACATCCGTGAGGTCGGCTTCGAGCTGTATCAGTCCATGCTCGAAGAGGCGGTGATCGCGCTCAAGGGCGGGGAGGGGGCGGTGATCGAGGACCAATGGTCGCCCCGCATCAATCTCGGCACCTCGGTGCTCATTCCTGAGGACTACGTTCCCGACCTGCAGGTGCGGCTTGGGCTGTATCGGCGCCTGTCAGCGATGGAGAGCCACGATGCCATCGAGGCCTTCGCGGCCGAGTTGATCGATCGCTTCGGGCCACTGCCTGAGGAGGTGAGGCACCTGCTCGATATCGTTGAGATCAAGGCACTCTGCCGCAAAGCAGGCGTCGAGCAGATCGACGCCGGGCCAAAGGGCGCCGTCATCTCTTTCCGCAACAAGAGCTTCGCCAATCCGGAAGGCCTGATCGCCTTCATCCGCGAGAAGGGGGCCGGCGTGAAGCTACAACCTGACCATCGGCTCATCTACTACGCAGATTGGGAGACGCCGGAGGCGCGGCTGCAAGGCACGCGCAACCTGCTCCAGCGGCTCGTCGACATCGCCGGCCATGTGAAGAAGGCCGCTTAGGGTGGGCGCCTGGCCCACCCTACTTAGGCGCAGCCCACCAGGTGTCGAGCTGATAGCCGTAGAGCGGCGTGTCGGCCGGACGCTTGAACTTGTTCCAATAAGCGAGCCATTGCTTCGGCAAATAGAAGAGCGGCACGACGTAGTCGCCGGACAACAGCAGTCGGTCGAGCGCCCGAACCGCCGCAACAAAGCCTGCACTATCATGCGCCTCGAGCAACGCCTTGATCATGGCATCCACACCCGCGCTTTTGATGCCGGGATAATTGTACGTCCCCTCGGTCACCGCGGCATCGCTCCCCCAGCGAAAGGACTGCTCATTGCCGGGCGATAGCGACACCGGCCAGTCGTATTGGATCATGTCGAAATCATAGGTGAGCTTGCGCCGTTGGAATTGGGCCGAGTCCACCAGGCGAATTTGCGCGTCGATGCCCACACCCTCCAAGGCGCGGGCATAGGTCAGCAGCAGCCGCTCCTCGGCCCGGGTGGTGGCCAGAATCTCGAAGGTGACGGGCTCACCGGTTGCCTTGTTGCGGAGCTTGCCGTTCTCCAGGCGATAGCCACTCTGATCGAGCAGCGCGAGCGCTTCTTTCCGACCTTCGCGGTTCTCGCCGGAGCCGTCACTGACCGGGAAGGTAAAGCTGCCGTCCATGATCGCGGGCTTGACCTCGCTCGTGAAGGGCGCGAGAAGCGCTCGCTCCTGCTCGTCCGCCGGACGCCCGTGCGAGCTGAGATCCGAGCGCTCGAAGTAACTTTCGGTCCGCGTGTATTGGCCATGATAGAGCGTGCGATTGATCCACTCGAAATCGAACAGCTTGATCAGAGCCTGGCGAACCTGTTGATCGGCGAACAGTGGGCGCCGCGTGTTGAACACCAGCGCCGACATGCCAGCCGGCACCGCGATGGGGAATTCCTCCTTGATGATGCGGCCGTCGCGCACCGCCGGGATGTCGTAGCCCTCCGTCCAGCGCGTTGGGTCGTCCTCCGGCCGTGCGTCGATAGCGCCCGCCTTGAACGCCTCGAACAAGCTGCCGGCATCCCGGTAGTAGTCGAAACGGATCTCGCCGAAATTGTACATGCCCCGATTGACCGGGAGCTTCGCCCCCCAGTAATTCGGATCGCGCCTGAAGGTGATGCCCGCTCCGGGCTTCACTTCGCCGACGAGATAGGGCCCGCTGCCGACGGGCGGCACGAAACTCGTCTTCTCGAAAGTCTCCGGATCGATCAGATGGCGCGGCAGCACCGGCATCAGGCCGATGATCAGCGGCATCTCGCGGTCGCCGCTACCATCGAAGGTGAACTTCACCTTGCGGTCTCCAGTTTGCTCCACGCGCGTGACCTTCTGGTAGTAGGAGCGATGGTTGGGGCGTCCGTGATCGCGCAATAGCGAATGCGAGAAGATCACATCGTCCACGGTGATCGGGGTTCCGTCGGAGAACTTTGCCTCAGGGTTGAGCGTGAACTCGACGGAGTTCCGATCGTCAGGTGTGTCGACGCTCTCGGCAATCAGGCCGTAGAGGGTGAAGGGCTCGTCATTGGCGCGCGCGAGCAGGCTTTCAAAGACATAGTCGCGGATGCCTTCGGCGCTCTCGCCCTTGACGATCAACGGATTGAGACTGTCGAAGGAGCCCCGCTTCGCCAGGACAAGGCGCCCTCCCTTGGGTGCGTCTGGATTGGTGTACGAAAAGTGGGTAAAGCCCGCTGGCTCTGCCGGTTCGCCATGCATGGCGATGCCCTGCGCAGGGGCACACATGCCGTTTGCCGGAAACAGCAACAGACAAGCGATGAAGAGTGAAATAGGGGCTTTCAACGGCGATGGCGTGTGGCTATAGATGCTTCCGCATTACAACATGGTTATCAGGGTAGCACGGTGCTGCAAGGCCGATAGGCCTGAGGCGGTAACAGCCTTGCGGAGAGTAGGGTCGAACGAGCGCGGCGACGCAAGACGGCGCATCCGGCCGCCAAACTAGCCACGTCTACGCCTCATTTGAGGTATTGACCCTAAGGTGAGGGACGCGGGGAAGGCCGAGTTCAAGTGCCAGCTCAATCGAGGCCCGCAATAGACAAGAAAGGTCGGTTATGAACTCGTCGATGGATCGATCGAACACGTTCCGCAGCTTGGCTGGATCGGCGTTACTTGCGGCATTTGCTTTGGCGATGGGAATCAATTTTGCGGTTGCGCAAGAAGGTCAGCCGGTGCCGAAGACCACCGTGCCCAAATCAGCCGCAGCAGCACCGGCAGCAGGCGCACCCGCGGCTGGCGCTCAAGGCGGTCCGGAAGACTCCGCGTGGGTGAAGCTCTGCCTGAAGAACGACCAGACCAACAACAAGCAAGTTTGCCTCGTCAATCATGAAGGCTTGGAGCCCAATACCGGGATGGTGCTGGTCGCCGCCGCTGTTCGCAGCATCGAAGGCGAGGACAAGCAGAATTTGCTGGTGAGATTGCCGACCGCCTATTCCCTGATCATGCCCGCCGGCGTCCAGATCAAGATCGATGACGGTGAGCCGATCGCTCTGCAATACGCCGTCTGCTTTCCGACGAGCTGTCAGGTCCAAATGGAGCTGACCAAGGAAATCTTTGACAAGATGCGTAAGGGCAAGCAGATGGTCGTCGCTGCCATGAACATGCAGCAGAAGACCATGGCCTTTCCCGTGCCTCTAACCGGCTTCGCCAAGACCTATGACGGCCCGCCGGTGGACAACGCCAAATACGAGGAAGCCCGGCGCGCGATGATGGAGAAGTTCCGTCAGCGCCAGATGGAGCTCGCCAACAAGGCCGCCGAGGCCGAGCAGAAGAAGGGTCAGGCCGGTGGTGCTGATCAAGCCGGTGGGACTGCGGCGCCCAACGCCACCGTCGCCCCGCCAAAGATGCCGGCGGCAGCGCCGCCGCAATAGGCAACCGCCGCGCGATCGGGGCTCTGGACTCAACGCAAAGGCCGCGCCTTCCTCGCGGCCTTTCATTTGTCACAAAACCGATCGCTAGCTCCGCTCAGTGCTCCTGCACGAAGCGGAAGCGGAAGATGCCGTCGTGCAAATCCTCGAACAGCTCGGACACCTGCGGGTGGCGCAACGGCTCATCGGAAATATCCGGGACGAGATTCTGCTCCGAGACATAGGCGATGTACTCGCTGTCCGCGTTCTCGGCGAGCAGGTGATAGAAGGGCTGGTCCTTGGCCGGCCGCACCTCCTGCGGAATCGACCGGTACCACTCCTCGGTGTTCGAGAAGCTCGGATCGATATCGAAGATCACACCGCGAAACGGATAGACCCGATGGCGTACCACCTGACCAATCTGAAACTTGGCGCTGCGGACGATGGACATGGTCTAGAAATGCCTTTCCCCCAAGTCTTCGCCTTCGATAAGACTGTGGGCGCGGGGGGCTGTCAACGCCAAATGAGGCTTATGCATGAGCTCAAGACCAGCGGCGGTTCGACCACATGAACTGATCGGGATTTTCCCGGATCCAGCTCTCGAAATGCCGCTGAATTGCCGCGGTAATGTTGCGGATGTCCTCCGCCTGATTGTTGGTGCGCGGGATGCGCAACTCATTCACATTGACGTCGAAGCAAGCGCGATTGCCGATGCGCAAGCAGCGCCCGATCCAGATGCGCGCGCCGACCCTGCGCGCGATCATCGCCGCGATCGGCATGCTCTTGGCCGGATAGCCGAAAAACGGCACGTCGATCCCTTGCGCATCGTAGAGGTCGGAGATAAAGCCAAGCCGGCCTCCCTGACGCACATAGTCCATGATCAGCCGCGCGGTCTTCTGTCCTTCTTCTTTGCCCGGCGCCCGCCGGCTGCCGAACAGGCCTCCGGGATAGAGGTCCTGCCGCTGGGCGCGCAGGTAGCGGTCGACATAGGGATTCTTGACCAGGCGATAGACTCCGGCGGGGCTGACCCCGGCGAGCGTGATCGGCCACATGCCGAGCTCCCAATTGCCCATATGCATGGTGACGATAAGCACCGGCCCCATCTTGTCCTTGTAGCGCGCGATGACATGGCCGTTGGTTACGTGTAGTCGGTCCGACTCTTTCAGGATGCGGTCGATATTCATGGTCTCGACCATGACGCGGCCGAGATTCGCCCACATCCGGAGTGCGATCTGTTCGCGCTCTTGCGGCGTCTTGTCGGGGAAGGCGCGCTCGAGATTGGCGAGCGCCCGTTTGTGCCGCCGATTGTGGGGAGCAATCAGCCGCCAAAGCTTTGCCGAGATCGAGCCGGCCAGATCGATGGGAAAGAGGCGCACAAAGCCGATCAGGATGCGCAAGGCAACATATTCCAGCCGGTATTGGAGGTCGCGCAGCGGCGGGATGGCGGAAGGATCGGCCATTGGCTTTACTGGTGCCTCGGTTGGAGCGCGCATGGACCCTCGTGACAAATCGAGGTCTGGGCGTCAAGCCTAGGAGGCCCAGGCCTTGGAATGCGGCAGGCTCATCAATGCGCGCCAGGCCGCATCAGGCTCGGCAGCTCGGTCGGCGGCATCATGCCGATGCGCATGACGAGGCGCCGCAGTGGCGGCAGAACATTCAGCCCATAAGAGACGATGCCGCGCGCCGCGTGCAACGGCAGAAAGCCCGAGAGCAAGGAACGGCTCAACAGATCGATGCCATAAGTGCGCGTGAGCACATCGAGCTTGCGGGCCCGGTCGTAAGCGTTCAAGACATCGTCGCTGCCCGGATCGCCGCCACGCTTGCGCGCCGCACTCACACAGTCGGCGAGTGTCGCCGCATCGCGCAAGCCGAGGTTCAAGCCTTGCGCGCCGATGGGAGGAAGAATGTGGGCGGCTTCGCCGACGAGGGCGGTGCGGCGCCCGACGAGCGACTTTGCCGCCCGCCTGACAATCGGAAAATGCGCGCGTGCGCCTACCTCGCGGACCTGTCCAAGCACGCCGTCGAGCCGCAGCTGCAACCCGTGCTCGAATCCTGTCGCTTCGAGCCGCATCACCCGCTCTATCTCGGCAGTCTCGTCAATCCAGATCACGCTCGACCCATGCTCGTCGGTGAGCGGCACCGTCGTGATCGAGCCACCTCGCCGATGCAGCTCGATCGAGACGCCCTGATGCGGCGCTCGATGTGTGAAGCTCGTGGCGATCGCCGCCTTCCCGTAGCGCTGCTCGGAGGCAGGGATGCCGGCAGCTTTGCGGCAGATCGAGTTTCGTCCGTCGGCGCCGACCACAAGCCGCGTGGCGATCCGCCAACCGTCCTCGCCGCTCAACATTGCCTTCGTCGGCGAGAACTCGATGCGCTCGACATTTGAAGGTTGCAGCTGAGGCAGCGTAGCAACAGCCCTGGCGTACAGCGCCTCGACGAGCGCGCTGTTGACGATGTTGTAGCCGAATGCCTCAAGTTCAAGCTCGCTCGCCCTGAACTCGAGATCCGGCGCACGCAGCAGGCTCCCCGAGGCATCGATGATGCGGATAGCCTTGAGCGGTGCGGCCTGCGGCAGGAGGGCCTCAAAAACCCCAAGTGCCTTCAACATATCGACTGAGCTCGCGAGGAGCGCTGCAGTGCGGGTGTCGAGAAACTGCTGACTCCGTGGGGGAGGGGCCGGCCCGATCAGGGCCACCCTCGCATCTTCACGCGCCAGCGCGAGCGCCGCAGCCAGACCCGCTGGCCCGGCGCCCACAACGGCAATGTCGGTGTCGACTGTTTCTACCAAGACCGCCCTCTAGCCGATTCGATCATTTAGTTGCGGGCGTTTAGTCCTCACGCCCAGGAGCCGCATACCACCCATCTTCTTCTCTCCACAGCTTATATCCACAGCGACCGAGGGCATTGTGGAAGCGGTATTTTTGTCACAGTGGTAGAAGAAATGGCAGATTTAGCCATTTTGATCCTTGAGCGGCGCCCATTCAGAAAAGTGGTTCTACCAAGGCCCACAACAAAGAAACTCGCCCATATTGCTAATCACGACTCGTTCGGTAGAGTTTCACGAGACAATGGGCCGTGAGCCCGAACGAGAATCACAGGAGCACTGCATTATGCGTGGGGGACTGAGTTGGGTTATCGCGTGCTGATCGCAACCGCGGCTACCGCACTTTTGGGCTCGTTCGCGAACGGGCCCGTCAAGGCTGCCGATCTCGGCGGGGATTGCTGCGCCGATCTAGAAGAGCGCGTTGCCGAACTCGAAGCGACTACGGTTCGCAAAGGCAACAAGAAGAAGGTGTCGGTGACCCTTTATGGTCAAGAGAACCACGCCGTCCTCTTCTGGGATGATGGACATGAAAAAAATACCTACGTTGTCGACAACAACTACGAGTCCTCGCGCTTCGGCTTTAAGGGCAATGCGAAGACTGGCTTTGGCGACTGGGCAGCGGGCTACCGGCTTGAGGTCGAGCCCACGGGGGCCAACTCTGCGAAGTTAAATCAGTTCGACGACGACAATGCCAACGACAGCGCCGGACCGCTGAACGTCCGCCACAGCTTCATATATCTGAGCAGCAAGACATATGGTGAAGGGCGCATGGGTCTCACGGCCACGCCGATCTACAACATCACCAAGGACACCAACGTCACCGAGCTTGAAGACACCATGCATTCCGACAACCGGATGATGCAGGGTTTCTTCTTGCGCTCCAAAGGATTTGGCAATGCCGAGGGCCTTTCCAAGCTCAAATGGCAGAACATTTCAAGCTGCTACGATTCTGCCAACGCCTTCGTCTGTGGCACCCGGAAGAACGGTGTCGCTTATTGGTCACCCGATCTTGCGGGTTTCAGCGCTTCGATCGGCTACTTCGAGGACGACGAGTGGGGCGCGGCATTGCGTTATAAAAAGGAATGGGGCGAGACATTCGATGTCGGCGCAGGCATCGGCTACTCCGAGAATACCGACGAGCGCTACCAATCTGGCGGCGGCGGCGATGCCAATGGGCCAAACCCGCCTTTCCCCGCGCCGAACAATTTCAGGAACTTCAAGCGCGACGTCCAGGATTGGGCGGGGTCTGCCTCCATCAAGCATAAGCCAACCGGCCTATTTGCCTTCAGCGCCTTCAGCTTCTCGGAGACGAACGACACCAACACCATCCATTCAGGCTTCTACACCGGCACCAGCGCTCCCCAAATGAATGCCTGGGATGTTGAAGCAGGTATTCAGCGGGACTTCGACTTTCTTGGGCTGAGCAAGTTCGGCGAGACTTCCTTCTGGGGCGGCTATGAGCAGATCAACGACGGTCTCGCCTCGGTGAGCCTCGGCGGGTCCTTCCCGGACAACGGCAAGAACTTTGGGGGCATACCTGCCGACCGCTATCTGGGCGCCAACAGCATCATCGGTGTCGATGTCCCAACCGAGATCACCGGCTCCCAGGTCACCCGCTGGTCGCTCGCCTTAGACCAGGCGATCGACTTAGCCAACATGCACCTCTATGCGGTGTACCAGCACCTGACCCCCGAGGTCGACCTCGTGACCCGCGACCCCGCGGTATCGCGGAATGGCAACCTCAAGAATGTCGGAGCGCCGCTCGACGACTTCGACCTCTTCTACACTGGTGGACGCATCTACTTCTGAAGGCTCAATCTTTCCCAAACTAGGTTTCCCCAAACCCACCTGAAAGGCCGCCCTCGGGCGGCCTCTTTTTCGCTGGCCCCGGGGCGCTTGCAACCCGCGGCGCGAAAGCCACAGTCGGACGATACATGGCTGTTCGCTGCAGAACGGCGGTGGTAGCTTGGCAAGCGGCGCTATTCCGATCCCATAATCAAACGGAGCATCAATCTTTTTCGAGCGCAGCTTCGATGAATGGGCTGGCTCCGTGGGCCTCATGCACAAGCCTTCTGGCCTCCTTGGCGTCGGCATCTTCAGTACGTCTCAGACCAATGACGCCAACCCATCGGCTTTTTTACGGCGAGCGGGCACCCGACAAGACCGCCTGGGACGTGTGGTATCGACCGCAACTTCTTCGCGCCCAGCCCGACCGCCTTCTGGCGCGGCTACGGCAAGGTCAACGATTGCCTTGGCCAAGGCAGCAATGCAATCTCGGCGGCATTCCCGCCAACGGCAGCCGGAAGCCGGAACCTTTGTCAATATCGGCACCCCGGTGCAGATCACAGGCTCCGAGGTCAATCGCTGGTTCCTCGCTCTCGACCAGGATTTTGCACTTCGATGTGTTCTACACCGGCGGGCGTCTCTACTTCTAACCAACGTCCCTCCCTTCCCCGGGACTGCCAAGACCGCCCCTCGGGGCCGTCTTTTTTTGCGCGCCTCAAGCCTCGATACGGGAATCTGTGACCGCGGCGCCACAGAGAGACCCCAATCATCCGATTTTCTCAATTTTAACAGGCTTTTATGGGGAGTTACGACACGCTTGAAATCGCACGGCCTCGCGCTCATCTTGTATACGGAGAGTAGACCATGCGGATTGGTGCGCTTTCGGCAGGCGTGATTGCCTTTTTATTGCTGGGGGCAGGGTCAGCGCTCGCCTTCGAGGAGACCCGCGAAGCGCCTCCCGCAGTTTCCCCGGTTGTGCCGGACGCCAAGGCTCCGGCGATGCAGCTGCAAACTCCCGCTCCCGCCCAAGCACCCGCGCCAACCACGGAGAAGAGCGGTGCGAAGGTGTTTGGCTTCAGCATCTTGCCCAAGCTCGATTTCGGCCTCGAGCTACTCTATAGCGAGCCGCAGGCGATGGACCTGCAGCAGGGCACGACTACGGATGACAATGAAGACCTTACCGTGCTCGGCAAGGTCAAGCGTCACTTCTAGGGGCGAGGCGACGCCACACGGCGCTCTTCCCGTTTCAAATCCATTCGATTTCGCAAATCGCGTTGCACATACGGTGCTTGAGGCAGCATGAGCGCGCGCTTGGGGGCCGCCGCGGTTCACCTTCTCACCGCGACCGGCGCCGCCTTCGCGCTTCTTGCGCTGATCGCCGCGGCGCAGGCCGATTGGCGGTGGATGTTCATCTGGCTTGGCGTGGCCCTGATCGTCGACAGCATTGACGGTCCGCTCGCCCGGCGCGTCAGCGTCACCAGGGTTCTGCCGCGCTGGAGCGGCGAGCGTCTCGACCAGATCGTCGATTTTCTCACCTATGTGATGGTCCCGGCCTTTGCTTTGAGCCAAGCCGACCTCCTTCCGCCACCGTGGCGCCTCCCGGCCGGCATCGCCATCGTGCTGTCGAGCCTGTTCCACATGGCGGATCAAGAGAGCAAGACGAAGGAAGGCTACTTCGTCGGCTTTCCCGCCATCTGGAATGTCGTCTGCCTCTATCTTTTTGCATTCCAGCCCTCGCCGTTCGTCGGGCTCGCCATCGTTGCAGGTTTTGTCACGCTCACCTTCGTCCCGATTCTCTCGGTGCATCCCTTCCGTGTCGCGGAGCTGCGCTCCTTCACGCGGCTCGTCACGGCTCTGTGGGCGGTCGCCGCGATCGGCGCCGTCGCCAATCCGTTTCCATCGCCGCTCTGGGTCAAGGTGCTGCTCGCCGCAACCGCGGCCGGCCTCTCCGGCGTCGGCGCGTTTCGTGCGCTGCTCGACCGGACTGCAAAGTGACCGCTGGTTGAGCATGGACTTCCCTTGACCTCAACGCCATGAGCCCTGATCTAGGGGCAGGGGCGCTTCTTCCCCAATTGGTATGACCGTTGTTCGACTGGCTGACCGATCCGCATATCTGGGCGAGCTTCATTGCGTTAAGCGCAATGGAGGTCGTGCTCGGCATCGACAACGTCGTGTTCATCTCGGTCATGGTCGCGCGCATGCCGCCAGAGCAGCGGCTGATGGCCCGGCGCATCGGCCTGTCGCTTGCGCTCGTGTTCCGCGTCATCATGCTCGCCGGCATCACGTGGTTCATTCACCTGACGACGCCGATCTTCAGCATCGGCGACTATGATTTCTCCTGGCGCGATCTCGTGCTTATCGCCGGTGGGCTGTTCCTGCTCGTCAAGGGTACACGCGAGATCCATGAGGACATCGAGGGGGACCACGACGAGGAGTCCGGCGGCTCGCGCGTTGCTAGCTCACTCACCTCGGCGATCATTCAGATCGCGCTGATCGACCTCGTGTTCTCGGTCGACTCGATCATCACCGCCGTCGGCATGGCCGATCATGTCGAAGTAATGATCGCCGCCGTGGCGGTCGCCATCCTGGTGATGTACTTCGCCTCCGAGCCGGTGGCGGCCTTCATCGAGCGCCATCCGACGACGAAGATGCTGGCCCTGTCTTTCCTGCTGCTGATCGGCGCGGCGCTCATCGCCGATGGGTTCCACTTCCACATTCCACGCGCATACATCTACTTCGCCATGGCATTTTCGGCCGCGGTCGAGGGGGTCAACGTCATCGCTTTGCGCAGGCGGCACAAGGCGAGGGCGGCAAAGCAGTCGCAACGGGCCAAAAGCTAATCCCGAAGTCGCTTTAACTTTGTCATGCAACTTCCCCTGGGACGCCGCAAATTGACCGTTTTTGGACGCCGCAATCGCTCCCCTCATGTGTTGTCAAGAAAACAAGGGGAAGTCATGAAAATTGGAGCACTCGTGCTCGCGGCGGGTCTCGCCTTGCCGGCGCTTTCAGCTTCCGCCCAGTCCGTTACGCTTGCAGGCGATGAGCTGCGGCAGGCCATCAGCGGCAAGACCGTTTATCTCAAGATTTCCGGGTTCGAGCTGCCCATCGTCTATTCGGCCAATGGCCGCATGAAGGGCACGATGGGCACGTAGCCACGAGTTTCTCGCGCGGCGATGGCGCTTCGGACCGAGGCAAGTGGTGGGTGGAGAACGACCAGCTTTGCCAGAAATGGACGAGTTGGATGGACGGCCAGTCTTATTGCTACAAACTTACGCTCGACGGCAGCAAAGTGACGTGGGTGCGCAATGACGGGCACTCCTGAACTGCACGCATTGGTGGATGAGGAGACACTTAAGGGATAGGCGCTATTGACTGACAAGAGCCGCCATCGGGCGGCTCTTCGTTCTTAGGCGGCCCGCGCTCGCGCGAACAGCCACGCCGCCGAGCGCGGCTGCCGCAAGTGCTCCCAGAACCTGCGCGACGATGAAGCCCGGTACGTCCCACGGTGCGATGCCGGCGAAGGTGTCGCTCAGCGACCACGCGATGGTCACGGGCGGGATTAGCGAAGGACGTAGACGCGGTGAACCAATAGGCCGACGTGATGTAGAGACCGACAGCAAAGGCGACCGCATCTGGCCGGAAGCGCACGCAGCCGAGAATGGTGATCAGGAGCCCGAAGGTGGCGACGAACTCGGCGAGCCATTGCGGCAACCCGGTTCGCGCCGTAGTACTGAGCTGAAACGGGTCCAGGCCGAACATCAGATGGGCGAACAGGGCACCGTGACATCCGCCCACGATCTGCACCAGCATGTAAGCAAGTGCCTCGCGCCGGTCCAAGTTACCTCGGATCGCCATCACCAGGCTGACCGCCGGATTGAAGTGAGCACCGAGATTGGCGCGAAGATCGTGATGATCAGAATGGCGCCGGTCGCAAGCGTATTGCAGAGGAGCGCAATGGCGGTGTTTCCGCCAGCGAGCTTCGCCGCCATGATGCCGGAGCCGATCACCGCCGCCACCAACAAGCTGTGCCGAGAGCTTCCGCCATCAAGCGGCGCGCGATGTCGAACTGTTCCATGATCCCCCCTGGCGACTTGTCGGCCTGACCTCAGCAACACCCTCCACTGCTTGCTTTCGGTGTTTCGCTTGTGGCGAAGGGGATCGATGTGCGGCAACCTGGGAAGATCCCGTAGTGGGTGGAGAAGTCGCCGACGAAATCGAAATGCTGGCGAAACCGCGTATCGGCGAGCATGCGCCAAGTGTTGCCGCATACCGGAACACCCCGCCGCGCTCGATGAGGTGATGGCCGTCAAGCTCGAAGGCATCTGGCTGCTCGGCCATGCTCCCCTTGTAGATGACTGCACGGGCGGTTTCGAGTTCATCGAGCTTGAACAGGCGATAGGTGGCCGAGAAGAATTTCGCCGATCCGAGCTTCTGTTTCACGGCCTCGTGGGTGATGGCGATCGGCCGGCTGGTGACGAGGCGCGGAGGCCCACGCGGCCATGCCGTTGCTTCACCCGATGGTTCCGCCGTGCCGGCCTCTCTGATCGAGAAGGCCGGCTGCTATTACCGCCACTACGGCTATTATCCTCATGGTACTACCGGTTCGGCCCTATCGCTATTACGGCTGGTACGGCACCCCCTACCGCTGGCGCTAGTAGGTGACGCCTGAGACTGCGGACGGGGCCGCCGGAGGTATTCGCCGGTCCCGACTGCATCAGCGTTCATCGTTGTGTGGCTTTGCGATCATCGCATGATACAAATTTTTAGCGACGCAGGCAGCTGACACTTGCGAAAAACGTGGCATGCATTAGGGTGATGGGCAGTCTTAAGTTTGTCTCCCGTAGCGTGAGTGGCGTGTCAGCAGACTCTGACCATGTGGACCTTTTGCGTCGCGGCCCCCGTGTGTGGAACGCGTGGCGGCGTCAGCACCCTGCAATCGTTCCCAATCTCACCAGAATTTCCTTGAGCGTGAGCGAGCGGCAGATGGGCCCGATGAATGGTGGCCCCATCAATCTCGCGTCGGCGCGGCTGCGCCGGGCGTCCTTGCGCTTTGCCACCCTGTCCGGAGCCAATCTCGAAGGTGCCGACCTGTCAGACGCCGATCTCACCGACGCAAGGCTCGATGGCACCAATCTCGCCAATGCCGATTTGAGCGGGGCGGTGCTCGATCACGCTGATTTCGCTCGCGTCAAACTCGCCGGTGCCAATCTGTGCGGCGCAAATTTCGCAAGAGCGCGCAACCTCACCGAGGCGCAGCTTGCCGAAGGCGTCGGCGATGCCACGACCATTCTGCCTCCGACACTGACAGCGCCTCGGTCCTGGACGGCGGCCACGGTCGAGCCCGTCGCGCAGCTGGCGGTAGAACAGCCTCGCGCCGTGACCCCCATCGCGCTTCGCACTCGTGACGGCAAGACCCGCACAGTGTCCTGGCTCGTCGGTGGCCCGCTTCCCACTGCCTCATAATTCTCTAATATTTTTAATCTATTAGACGACTGGTCGTCGAGATAGTCGTAGAGAACACGGTCATAGGGCATCGTCAGATCGGCGAGAAAGTGATGTGCGCCGACGATCCTTCGTACCGGAAGATCGGCAACCGGGGCGTTCACATGGGCACGAGATGCAAGCGCCCAGAGCCGATCCATGAGCCCTTGATGACGATTTCAGCGAGGTTGTAGGCGACCAGCTGGCCAATTGCGGGGCATCCGTCGACGCCCGGAATGAGCTTCAGATTCACTTACGTCTTGGCCAGCATCGCAGTGGTGCGCTCGCCATTTCCCGCCATGCTCTCGTGCTTGTAGCCCATGGTGCCCATGGCCACGAACGGGCCCGCGTAGGATACCAAACGGACGGTCAAGCGCCCGGAATGGCTCGCCATTCCATCGCGGGAGCTCGGGGTGCTCGTTCACGACGTGCACCGCGAGCAGGACTAAGACTTGCCGATTCATCTAGTGGCACTCTTGCCCTAACCGGGCGGCAAGACGTAGATGGCGCCCGCTTGATATAATCTTCACGGAGCAGACCGACGCCACTCAATCCCGCCGATCCGGACAGCTTTCAAAGTCGCATCCATCGAGATATGCTCGACAGCATCGACGAGGAATTGGAGCTGGAGCTCGACGACAGCCGGCTGAGCGAGCTGCGAGCTGAGCTCGTGGAGCCCGTGTAGGGGAGACCCTCGATCGCCGGATCTATTTCCGGAAGCTGCTGCGCCTGCAGGGCAAATTGGTGAAGCTGCAGGATTGGGTGCAGTTCCAGAAGCTCAAGGTGGTGGTCATCTTCGAAGGCCGCGACGCCGCGGGCAAGGGTGGCGTGATCAAGCTGTGTCGGCTCGCCGGCAGCTGGTTCCAATCGTCTCGATACTGAGCGCCGGCCTAGGGACGACCGATCGGCAAAGCCGCTTGCGGCAGGCTCGGGGCCTGCGAGGTCATCGGGCAATCGAGCGTCTTCTCCAGCGCTTCGACGAGATCATCCTCGTCATTGGCCTTGATGTAGAGGCCGCCGTTCTCTTTGGCGACGCACATCAGGTCCAGGACATTGCTCGTGCCCGTCCAAGAGAAACCCTCGTAGCGGAACGCGATGAGGTGGATTGTGAGCTTGTAGGCCTCCGCATGGAGCTGTTTGGCGAGGTCGCAAGGTGACCTTCCGCAAGTCTATTCCCCGTCGGTCAGCACGATGATAACCCCAGGTTTGGAACGGAAGTCGAGCGCCTCCGCCGCCTCTTCGATCCCCTGTGTGAGCGGCGTCTTCCCGGCCTGAACGACGGCGTTCACGGCGCTCATCACCGGGAAGGTCGCGTTGGCTGTTGGCTTGAGATTGAGTTTGACGTTGCACTGGTTGTACGGCCCAGGCCCATAGGTCACGAGGCCCACACGGCGAAATTTGGTGGCGTTCGGTAAGACCTGAGCGAGCGCCGATCGCGCTTCGTCGATACGTGCTCGCGAGTTCGGGATACCAAGGGTCTGGTTGCCGGACATCGACCCCGATGCGTCGAACACGATCATCGCGTCCTCGGTGCAGGCTGACGGCTGCTTGTCTTCGGCGCGCGATCCGGAGACTTGGCACGCAAGGATCAAAGCAAAGGAAGCAGCCGCGACCCTGATGCCACGAAGCGCAAGATTGGTGCCACAAGACCGTGATGCCATTGCCCAATACTCCCCCGAGAGGTTGCCAACACTAGCAAAAAAGCCGACATGGGATAGGGGCGCGGTGCGACATCTGGCGGCGGCGACGGAAGCTATCGCTTAGGCTTATCGGGATCGAGCTTGCGTACGCACAGTCGCGAGCATCGGAAAGCGGCACTCAGCTGGTCAAACTTTGCAATCAGGACTCGCAAAGTGCCAGAAAATCATCGGCGTCATCGTCCAGACTGGGGTCGACGGAGACCACGTCCCGAGCGGCAAGCCTCAAGCCTGCCGCCCCGCAGGCAAAGGGAGAAAGCCAACCTCATCGGAAGCGACCCGTTGGTAGGCGAGTTCGTTGTTAAAGTGGACTTGCGGTTTTGCGGAGGCGTTGAGGATACGGATTTGTAACCCGGACCCCAAGGAACCGAAGACTACGAGCCGCTGGCCGAGCTTGGTGAGCAGCCAACGACAAAGGCGCACGCGAGTTGGAGGAGGGCGCCAATCGAAGGCGACGGTGGAGGGAAGCGACGAGGTCGCCATGCTCGATTGTGGGAAGTCCTTTAAGACTGCACTAGCAGACGAAGTTGCAAGCACGATCTCTGCATCAAGCTTGGCATCGTATCGTGGCTAGGTACTGAGGATCATACCGACATGGCTTGGCCGCTCATCGCGTCAGCCTATCGCGAGCTGGTCAGACTGACAGACTTTGATCCGTGCGAAGAACATGAGGCGCTTGTGCACGGTAGATAAGGCGTCGGACCCTCACTCGCCTTTAGACGGCAGCTGAACCGGTGACAGCTTGATTCCGGTGATCGCTCCCAGACGTATCGTTGTCCACTGGGCAGGAGCCTTCTTTAGGAAACACTCACCCTTGATCTGATTATAAGTAAAGGCGTTACACGCCACATCCCTCTCACAACTAAGTTCGCACCTTTCAAAAGAGGAATGGTCTGTCCTCGAGTAGTCGTTGCCGGGTGAGTTTGCTTCTTGAACAAATACAAACATGCTTTCTACACCTACCGCTTGTTCGGAAATCACCAACGTGATCGAGATCGCAACCGCGCACGTGGCAAGAATGGCTCGGATTTGGTGCATAGCTGGCCCGTCAATTTTATTGCGTCCACAAGCCCCACATTAGCAGGAAGGTGAAGAGCACGATGATCGCTATAAGTGCCACCTTAGCGATTGTGTTCATGGCCTCGCCAGTTCCGCATGGGGCGAGATGAGCGAACACGATCTTGAGGTTGAAGTCGATGGCGATCTGATCGTCGTGAGCCAGCTAGAGACTCAGTTTGTCGCCATCTATGCAAGGCCACGTATGATGCCCCAATTGATCCTGAGGAAGCGCAGCGAGGGCGAGGACTATGAGCTGTTCGCTCGAGCTGGCAGACAGCAAACGACAAGGCGCGCGAGCTTTGGCGCTGATTGCCGAGTTCGAGAACGATATTCGCCGCGAGCGCCAACGGGATGGAATCAACAAGGCCAAGGCGGCTGGCACTAGGTTTTGAAGCCGATACTGACGCTCCCCGTGATTGAGAAGGTGAAAGCTGGGCTGATGGGGCGACCGTCCCGGAAATCATGCGGCGTACCAAGCTTAGCAAGGCCGGTGTCTATCGGGCACTTGGGGGTGGAACCGAAGCTGTGCCGCTTAGCTCGTTTTGACGGCTTGACCATGGGCATTTTTGACGAATGCGGCCAACGCCTTATCGAGATTGACTTCTACGGCGAGCGAACGCGACCAACCGGGCAAGCCGTGTTCGGATAGACACCCAGCGGACTTGCAAGCCAAGGCCAAGGCTGGTCGGGATCGGCGTTAGGCGCGACGCCGAACCAGACTCGGCGCGTAAGCGGCAATGGGTCCATCCAGACCCCCGGGGGTATTTTAAATTTTGGAAAAGGATGGGTTCCCTTTGCATAGGAGTCCCACTTACCTCCCCAAATTTCCAAAGACCCCTGAGGCCATTCCTTACTTCTTTTTAGAACGGCGATGGCCTAGCGGAATTCCGAGCGCATGAGCTTTTTGTCTCACGGCAGCCGGGGTGCGCTTCAGTGCTCTGGAGACAGTTTTCACGCGCGTTTTGTCTTTTGAGTGCTTCTTAAGTTCCTTGATCTCATCACGCGTCCAATCACGGCGGACAGCGCGCTTTCTCCTAGCGATAGCCATAACTTTTCCTCTGATTGATCACCAGCGACCGCGACGATAGGCCAGTAGACGATAGGCCAGTATAAGAATCAACAGCAGGACTATTGGCGCCGATAGTGGCTCCGATGATCGTTGGGACAATTCCAAATCCAAGATGGATGCCCAAATGAGGTAGCAACCAGCTCGCGATCAAAGCACCCACGATACCAATCGCAATATCGGCAATTAAACCAAAGCAAACGCGGGGTGGGGATCTCCCAAAAACGGAGCTGTTCATCTCTCAACGATTTGGCTCGCTCGAGCGGCTGGACGTGGCGGAGTTTAGACCAAGAGTGAGGGGCAAATGGTTGTATGATGACCTCTCATGAAAATAGACCATAGTCCGTTTGGCCTTCCGCGAACCGTGACTAGCAGGAAGAACTAAGCCTACAACTTTTTTTGAAAGGAAACCTCCCATGAAGACCATGATCCTCGCCTTTATTTTTGGCGTTGACCTTGTTGGGGTGGACGATCCAGGAAGCGAATGCGTGTCAATTTTGCAAGCTGAAGCGAGACGGTTGGCACTATGTGCCATGTCTCCCATTGTTCGCAGCTGGAGCGCCTGAGGCATGCAAGACCAAGTGTTCGAACGCTCAAACGTCACAGGAGGCTGCGGCGTGTTTGAATAAAGAATGTCCAAAATAGTCGCCATCGAGAGACGAACAACTCGGTGGCTGCTGTTGGTTAATACAGGGACGGGTTACTGACATTGCTCGCTTATTCCGCGCTTGATGGATCCCATTAGACCCCGGGAATTTTTTGCCACCACTGTTACCCTAAATCATTGATCTAATAGGTCTATGCATCAGCGCCGATCCCGCGCACAAGCTCGTCTGTAACGCGTGCCAAACGATTCTTGAGGCGCTTCCTTCTGCACGGCCGGCCTTAGCAGCCTCCTGAGCCGTTCTGCAAGCAACGGAGTGCCATAATTGTTGAGAAGACCGACATTTAACGGCTCGACCCAGCGATGAAAGTTAGTATCCGCGGAACGAACATGGCCGGGCGTTAAATCTTCCGAGTACCTCCAAATATGTGACTGCCAAAGATGATCGGCATAGGCTCCATCCCGTGGAATTTCTCGAGTCGAAGCGAAAATCCATTCGAGGTGGCAAGGGTTGGCATGAGGTCGGTAAAAACGAGTACCTACTCGAATACAACTCAGATGGCTATCCAGAACTACCAGCTTGCCTTTATCGACGTAGCCGCGCCTGAGGGAAGCGGCATGACCGTCTGCAGAAGAGAGTGGTCGTTGCAAAATGTCTGGAATTACCCCACGAGCAGACATCCGCCAGCGCGGCACCGAGGTCTCAAAATGACCCAAAGCGGACCTCCGTCGTCGGAGCTCACGTTTCTAAAATTTATTCACAGGGGACCGAAACGACGAACTCATTTCCTTCGCCTTGAGTGGTTCGCGTAATTACTGCGCTCAATTGCTTTGCAAGAGCAGTAATAATTTGCATTCCTAGTCCTTCGCTCTTCGTGAGATCAAAGTCAGCGGCTAACCCGATACCATCGTCGCGCACGGACACGAGCGCGGTGCTAGCGTCTTGTCGAACGAGACGGACGTAAATGTGGCCGTCATGGCGATTTGAGAAAGCATACTTCAGGGCGTTTGTGACGAGTTCGTTCACGATCAAAGCCAAAGAAATAGCTCGATCGGCGGAGAGCCGAATTCCGCGCATACCGTCGAAGTGAAGCTTGCAGTTAGAACTGGCGCTAACCGCGTCCGCACATACCGCCTGCAAGTAAGCGCCAAGATCGATGTTCTCGAAGTCCGCATCATAGGCCAGCCGCTCGTATGCACGGCCAATGGCGGAGACACGACTCGATGCTTGGGCGAGATGCTGCGCAGTAAGGCCATCATCGTCGGCGGTACTTGCCTGCAGGTGCAGCATGCTAGACACGATTTGCAGACTATTCTTAACCCGGTGGCTAATTTCTTTGAGTAGAACCTGATGACGGTCCAGTGCGGCTTTGAGATTGCGCTCGTATCGCTGTCGCTCGATGGCCATTCCAAGGATGTTCGCGGCTCCCTGTAGGAACGCTATGTCGTGTTCGCTGAACTCGCCCTCAGTGCGGCTGTCAACCTCCAACACCCCGTATGGCGAACCATCGCCCTGAAGGATGACATTCATCGCACGGCGAATGCCGTGTTGAAGCAGCAACTCTGGTGTTCGGAAGCGTTGTTCATTTTCAAGGTGATTGGAGATTACCGGCTTACCGGTACGCAGGGCGAACCCAGATGGTGATTCAAGATCGGCGCCGATGGTAGCTACTCCAACAATGCCTTCATGCCATCCCACGCCCGCGCGGACCAAAAATCGATTTTCCGTAGGGATGTACTCCAACACCTTGCAAAACTCCGCCTCCATTCCTTCGGCAGTAAGGCGTGCCGTTTGATTGAGCAGGTCGAAAAACGGCTTCCCTTGCAAGGCCTGGACGCCCAATTCCGCAAGGATTTCCTGCTGGCGGATTCGCAGATGCAACGCGCGAGCTGCAATATCGACAGTCGTGGCTCCGCCACTGCTGGGTTCGATAACCGGTTCCGGATGGTCGGTTGAGTCGCCGAGTTGGCTCATGGCGATTTGAGGGGATGGCGGAGAGCACTAGATAACCAGGTCAATTTACTTTTCTCCAAATAGCCATGTGACGCCACCGGAACCGATACGCAGCGCGGCCAGAGTGCTTTTTTTGAAATGGGTGAAAAGGCGGAAGGCATTGGCTCTTCCTCGTTTGAAGGGCAAGAGCGCGCGTAACCTCTCGCAGACGCCTGCAACCGATCCTCGCAGGCGATGCAGGAAACTACTCCCGCGAGGGGATTCCTCCTAATTGCTATTTTTGGCTTTGTCTGGAACGTAGCATTTCCGACAACGTTGGCCACGGATCGATGAACTACCCGCTTTCCGGCGTCCGTGGACCCTGGAGCCAACTTTGAGTTCGAAAAAAAAATCCATCATCACGACCGCATGTCCTAGTTGTCGAGGATGAGGTTTTTAGTGGGTTTCATGCGGCCAATTCGGTAGAGGCGGCAGGATTCATATCGATCGAAGCATCCAACGCCGACGAGGCCATCACCATCCTAGAGTCACGCAAAGACCTCCGCATAGTCTTTACCGACATTGACATGCCGGGTTTGAGTGGCCCTTCCTTTACGTGCTGGCCGGGAATTGGATCTTCGCACTGGAATTCTTTCTTGCGTTTAAGTTCGCGTGGCATTGGGTGCCCGCCGAATGGAACACCCCAGGCGATAAAATCGCACTAGTCTTCCAATGTGCGGCCTTCGCTTGTTGGCTGGCGTAGTCGCCATTTGCATCGTTGCCGCACAGCGCCTCAATCCCGAAATGTGGGTGGGACGAACGGCAAAACCAAATTCCGCGCTGGACATCAACACGCGATTCATTCTCAACACGTTCGAACAGTTCACCGCCTATTTGGTGGCAATTGCAGTGGTCGCCCTCTATTCGCCTCCAGAAGGAGCCCGCGCGTTGCCGATCCTAACGGCACTGTTCGTGCTCGGACGGATCTTGTTCTGGGTCGGATACCACAAGCATCCTTATTTACGCGCCTTCGGCTTTGGGATCACCTTCTACCCGACCGTTGCAATCTATATCTGGTTTGTCCTGCTCATTCTGTTCGGCATTCGGATACCTCTGTTCTAATCGCGTTGGGAATCATCAATCACAGAGTCCGCGGCCTCCAATCGACGAGCTACCCACAGCCGAAACATGCGCACGTCGCAAATAAAGGACCATAGAGGATGCGCCGTCATGCTCGGCCGGTTGTGCTCAACCAAGAAATGTCCCGTCCATGCAAAAACATAGCCCATCACGACGCCAACAATCGGTATAACAGGATCTAACATCACCAAGCCTAACACTAAGGCGACGACAGCGAAGCAATTACCAATAAAGTGCAGGATGCGCGTGCCGAACCGCGCGTGGTCGCGCAGATAGCGCTGCCAAAATTTCATGAAAGCCGCGTCATTGGGCGAATGTTGGGTGCCTACCATGGGCATCGAACCTATCATGTTTGCCGGCGGATCGCTGACGGGAAGATCAAATCGATCAATCGCGACGATGGAAATCATTCGTATAGTTTTTGCCTTCGCTGGCGCAGCAGCCATGTTGGCAGTGATCACAATCGCAATTTTCGGACGTGATCACGACCGCTTGAATGAAGGCCTTCTTATTGGCATTTACGTGGGTGCTTTTGGTTCAATTAGCGTGCTTTTCGTTTTGAGGTATTTAGGTCTGTTCTGATGCCCACGACTCTTAAGGCGCCGTCCGAACGGTGCTTGAGAGCCAGGTGCGTCAGCTGCAATCGGCACCTCCGACGCGGTCCCGAGGAAATCGACGAGTTAAAGCTCGAAGCCAAGCACACCATCGACATGGCAAGGTTCGTTGATCGGGACGAGATCGACAGTCGCTATTTCGAGAAACCCTACTATCTTCTGCCGGATGGTGATGACGCGGACGAAGGCTATGTCGTCCTCCGCGATGCGCTGGCAAAGAGCAAGAAGGTCGCCGTGGGCCAACTCATCATGCATGGCCGTGAGCATCTGGTCGGCATCACCGCGCACGAGAAGGGATTGGTTCTGGTGATTCTTCGCTACGCCGACGAACTGCGCGAGCCTGAGAGCTTTTTCGACAAGCTCGACGCGGAGCCCAAGGCCGATGCGGTGAAACTCGCGGTGAACCTGATCGAGGAACACTCGGGCAAGTTCGAGCCTCAGAAGATGCCGAACGAATATGCCCTTGCAGTGCACGAGCTCGTGCAGGCCAAGATCGAACAGCGTGCACCCGAAGTTGAGATCGAAACCGAGAAGCGCGAAGCGCCCAAGGTCGTCAACATCATGGATGCCCTCAAGAAGAGCATGCAGGCGAAGGGTCAGAGAAAGGTTCGGGACGCTCTAAGTAAGAAGATGGGAAAGGGGGCACCCAAGCGGGTGGTCTCTTCTGCATCGCCGCGTTCACGACCAACCACGCGGCGGACTGCCCACTAGTCACAAGCGCAGATCAGTTCCCAGCCCATTTCGCTGCACAGATAGATAGCATCCTCTTCGCTTGCACCTCGATCACGATGCGCGAGGCGCCGTCAAAGACGTGAAACGTCAGGGGCCGGATCTTAGTCCGGTCTGCTTCCAGGCGGCGAAGGTGTAACGTCGAGGGAGCTGATCGCCCTTACGGGTGATTATCGGGTAGCGCGGGCGGCATTCGAGGAGGCGGTGAAGCGCCGGCCAGGACGGATCGTGACGCTGCGGCAGAAGACGCGACTGCTAGCCGACAACCGAAAGCCATAGGCCAAGTCACAACCCTGCTATGATGCGAGTGAATTGAGGGGGGGAACGCCATGGACGCTAAGGCAAGAGCATTCGTCCTTATCAAGCTAAGGCCGATGTTGGAGGCATTCAAAGAGGCCGTTGCCGAGGAGCGAGCAAACGGCGCTTCCGATGCAAAGATCGAGGCGATGATCGAGTACGCCCTGGAGACGAACTCCAAGCACCTAAATCCCGATGTGCTTGAGGCAATGGTTGTCGAGCTGCGGGAGATTGCCCGGTCAACGCATCAGGGGCCGGCGACGGTGCAGTGACAGAGGCAATGATGGAAGACGCCACTCCACCATGGTTGCTAGAGGTCGCCGGTAACTTGCTCCAAGCACATGTCGATATTCAGCAAAAGATTGTCGTGCGGAGGGCTTTAAAGCGGCCTTGGTCAAAGCTCTCAGCGAGGCTTACGAGCAAGGTTTGGAGGATGGCTTGAGGGCCTCCAGGCCCGATGCCTGAATGGGCGGGAGATGGAGCGTCGACCGAAACAAGGCAACCTCATCACGTCGGAAAGAACTCATGCATTCGATTAGAAAACTGCTCACACGGCTGGGTGAAATGGCTGCGCACCCGAGTGCCTTCGACACCAGGAACACCCGATCCCATCGCGCGTTGAATTAGTGTCGGCAACCGAGGTTGGCGACTCTCGCCGGAGTCACTTCACTGGCTGCCGCCACCAGCCCAGTGCTGAGAGAGACCCGGCTGGCCCCCCAGGTAGGCCGGGTTTTTCGCAGAGCAAAGAACGCGTGGTGCGTTCGACGCGACGACGACGAACGCCCCCCATCCTGCCGGTCTTCTCCGTGTGGCTTTTTCCACGGGCGACAAATCGGGCGCACCATGTCGAATCAGAACGGTCGGACAATGCGATTATAGGCCAATTTCTTGTCGGACGGTGCCAACCTATCACTCACCTTTGGCGAGTAAAGTTGGCAGTTTGGCGATGTTGCTAGCTATGCGATGCGCCTGATCATCGGTCGTGGCTTCGCCATGTGGGCGTCGTTCGGGGTTCTCGCGCGAATAGAAGAAAGCCCCGGCGGGGGGACCGCGCGGGGCTCAATTTCTGCGTCCGTATGTTGGCAGTTGAGGAAGCCAACATAATCAGTTTATCACGACCCGTGACGTTGGCTGTAGCCTCTTTGCCTCACTGATGCACAAAGGCTTACTGACCACGTTGTTATTTTTTTCTCCAATACCTTATGGCAACAGGGCGCCCATTTGATCGGCCTTACAGCAGTGGGACGACGCGGATTCCCACGTCGAGGAGCTGAGCGCTTTTATCGGTGATTACCGAGTTGCGCGGGCGGCATACGAGGCGGAGATGATCGTGACGCTGCGGCAGAAGACACGATTGCTGACGGATAGCCCCCGACCTTAGCCAGCTTTCTTTTCGGGCTCACCCTTTAGCTGCGATTCGAGTTCAGTTAAATCGCCCCCCAGCGTCAGCCACGTTTTTGCCAACTCGGCATAATGCCGTCGCACTCGCAGCGAGGCTGATGTCTGCGCCAGCCTCACGCAGGCCAATGCTTGTCGGCGACACTCGTTTGGATCCAGTGGCATCGGAAGCTCCTAATTTTCGCCAATTTGATTCCAAGACGAAGTTTGAGTGCGAAGGGGGGCTATGCCGACAGAAGAAATAAAAATAAGCCCCGGCACGGGGAGTACCGGGGCTTGGGTCACGGAGAGATGGCACTCTACTGCTGACCATTAGGCCATCAGATACTTATAAGTAGCACAACCAGTGCCCTGCGCGCTGTAACTTCCGCGCAACGTCACAAAAGAAAGCAACTCACCGAAGCCGGCGCCCATAATAATGAAGCCCCGAGCGCAGGGTCTGCGGGGCTCCATGACGCAATTACTTCAACTCAATGACACCCCAACTCACTACAAATAGGGGCTCAGGCTATCGGGTTTAGAATCGGTTGCCTAAGGTGCGGATAGCGCCCTTGCAAGTGGTTGGAGGTGGTGAGCTTTTGGGCTAGACTTGTGGTAGATAAAAAGAATTAGCCACTCAAAATTGTATCATAGTTGGCGGATGGGGTGGGATTTGAACCCACGAGACGCTTGCGCGCCTGCCGGTTTTCAAGACCGGTGCCTTCAACCACTCGGCCACCCATCCCTGCAAGCAGATCAAGTAGTTAGCTTTTACCCCGATGGCAACAAATCGTGAATTGCCGCCGGATTGCCGCCCGCGATGCCGGATCACCTGGTGGATGGCGACCCTGGGATGTAAGCTAAGTGCAGTAATACTAGTCTTGTCACTAGGCGGCATCGCAAATGCTCAAGGCACCTGCCAAAGTTTTGTGGGAAAAACATTCGCCATCCGCTTTTGGGGGTAAAGCGGACAGTGACCAACCGCTGCGCCGTGTGAAGGTCCGAAATCCGAGCCCCGCGTAATTTTATCGCGAAGGGGATCAAGTGCGTGGTCAGCCCAGAGGGCTACACAATCTGCCTGCGCCTTCGCTGCGGCAGTTTCGTAAGTCGTCTGATCGAATTTAGTCGCGTCGGGTTGTTGCGCATTTGCGACGCTCGCGCAAAGCAGCGCGGCAATCAAAAGCGCTGTGGGTGTGAGGTTGTAGCGTGGCATCCCGTGCCCCCCGTGCCGGACAATATGCGCTGTGACGTGGATGGGATACTGAATTATTGTACATAAACGCGGTCAGGCTAAGGCTTTGAAACGTAAGACGACGAGGTTGGTGACGGCGCTCGGGGTACTCTTTTTTGCCGCGCCTGCGTGCGCGGAAGAGGTTTGGCTGTGTAAGGCTGAGGGGACCGAATCGCAGCCGTTCGAGATCAGGATTTCAGGCGGCGAAGTGATCGACCGCTCACACCAGACAGTGAGCGACTTTCACGAACGCGTAGTGATCGACGACGGCAACACGCTTGTTTTCTCTCACCCCCCGTCGCCGGACCTAAACATTCCCATCCTTGCGGCCATGCTAGATCGGGCAACTGGACGAATAACCTTCCAAGAAGTGACCGCTCAAGGTTCGAGCGCGCCCCACTACGGGAACTGTAAACGAGAATAGGTGCTGCGAGATTGGGGCATCAAAGGAGGATGGCAATGCGCCTAATACCAGTACAAGCCCAAAATGGAGAGACAGTCTTGATCAATCCTGATCAAGTTCGGAGTGTGATTGTCTCTGGCATCGGCTCGAAAATTGAATTTGGTTCCGATCACGCCGTCCGGGTAACGGCAACGCTTGAGGCCTTACAAGAGCTATTAGCGGACGAGTAAGCCGTGAACGGGCAGCAGCGGCGCTTCCTAGACGCTATGGCGTGCATTGTCCCGGCCCTTCCACGGGCTAAGTGAAGCTCACTAAACGCTCAGGTTCGCTCTGCGCGGGGCTGAAGTCCCTATGGATGTCGCCATCCGCAGTTCTGATCGCGACCCCATCCCCCGTTCCAGCCAGACCTATTCCACCCGGCGAAGTGGCGATGCGGTCGTAGTCCCTGCGCGAGAACCTCAAAGCGATGTTTCTGCGCGTCATCGAGACTTTTATAGAGTGGCCCTTCAGCATCGGCGAGTTTTTTGAGACCTGCCGCTGCTTTACCGAGCGCGTCGGCGCGCCGCTGCAGCCATTCGACGGGGTCGGCGGGGGGCTGTTGGTTCTGACGCATTGCCCACCGCTCTGCACGTGCCTTGGCCATATCCCGAACAGCTGATTTAAATGCGGGCCAGTTCTTCTCCTGATCGGGGATAAGCCTGAGTCCCGCCTTAAGCGCTGCGATGCGAGCGTCCATGAACGCGCTTACATCTTCTGCCGATGGCCGCCAAGGTGGACTATTTTCTTGGTTATCTTCTGCAGACGGCTGCCAACTATTGTCTTGCTCGTCTTCTGCAGAACCAGTGTCTTGGTCATCTTCTGCAGACGGCTGCCAACCAGTGTCTTGGTCATGCTGTTCTCCGGTCGGGGTCGCTGCGGCTGGAGCGGATGGCTGTTGAGCAAACAGCAGGCTCGAACCCGCAATCACACCTGCCGCAGTCCCGGCAATCAGCGCCTTCCACATATCCTGGCTCCATTCGTTCCAAGTTCGCAGTAAGCCTCAGCTACTGCGCTCGCGCCCAGATTGTTCCAATGCCTCTCTAGGCGTCCGCCGCGGCGCACCGGGGCCCACGGAGTAATGCCCGCACACGCCAATATGCTGGGCCCTTAATCGTATCCCTCGTATTGTTGCACTACTGTGACGCGCAAAAAGGCGTCGGCTTCGGCCGACGATTTCCTCAACATCGGAGTCCCGTTTTCTGCGCCGCGGATACCCCGGTGGATGCGGATCGGCTCGCTGCCGACCCTCAATGAACCTTGTCTCAACGCAAACATCCGTTGCTTCCCCGTTTAGTGCCGGACTCAAGCCCAACCGCGCAAGCGGTAGACAGCCAGACCGAGCCACTCTTTGATCGCGGTTGTCGTCATATCAAGGCTATAGGCGTCAGGCAGAAAATCAAAAACGCTGTACGGCGGATAGTGACCGCGGAAGTCTGCGGCCCAGGGAGTCACCTCAAGTCCGGCCTTCCGAAAACTGGCAAGCGCCCGTGGCAGATGAGTGGCGGAGGTCACCAGCAGGCCGGAACGAAAGTGTCTTTCACGCCAGATGGCTGCGGTATTGATGGCATTCTCATGCGTGTTGCGGCTATTGCTCTCGACGATAATCGAATCAGGGGGAACGCCGTAGGCCTGGAGGAGCTCGGCGGCGAAACCGGCGTCGGTTGTCGAAGCAGGCTCCCACGGCAAATTGCCACCAGTAACGATGATCGAGTGTGCCTTTCCGGCACGCCATAAGAGTGCGGCTTGCATCACGCGGTCGCCGCTTTGTCCAAGATGGGCTGGCTGAGCAAGCCCGCCGCCAAGGACTATGACAACGTCTTTCGGAGAGATCGTTTCAATCGGGACCGATGGATTCTGTTTTACGAGAATGACTGTGAGCAGACCGGCGAAGGCCTGTGTTGAGGCAAGCCAAAGAAGGATTACTGCGACCACAATGCTGATTCTGAGGGCCCGAGTTCGACCCGCAAACGATAGAGCAATCGCAGTCAGGCACAGAAGGAGCGTGAGGCCGAGAGGATAGATCAGAATTGGCAGCAGTTTTTCGACATAGGAAGACATTTGTTACCCGACCATTCAAGCTATTGTGAGAGCTCGATAGTTTGTCGTGGCTTGGCGAGCGTGGGCGCACGAGTCCCGTTTTCTGCGCCACGGATCTCCCCCCGGTAGACTCAAGGTCCTCGATGACGGGATTTCAATGAACCTTATACGACTGTCAGCTTGGCCTTTGCCACGATCGCTGCAAGCTCGTCATCGGATAGATCAGCGGCTCTGTACGGTGGACCAACGTCCTCGACTTCGTTCCTTCCAACACCGGAGTCCCGTTTTCTGCACCGCGGATATCCCCCCGGTGGTCGCGACGCCTTGATTTCCTGGCGCAAATGAACCTTGTCTGGTCGTTCAAACGGTGCACGAAAAGCGGATTGTGTATCCGACCGTATCCTGTAAGCCATTGACAATATTTGGAAACTCAAGACCATGTTGCACCGTGTTGCTCAGATGGAGGCTCTCATGGGCTTGCAGCGATGGGTGTTCTTGGGCCTGATGGCCCTGCCGATGCTGTATGCGGCGTAGGTCCATCGCAGGCGCCAATAATCGACCATGAAACGGTCCGAGTCTCGGCATGGCATTGGGTTAATCAGTTAGGCCGTGCTAACGATTTTTGGCTGTAATGGGCCATAAACCTAGGCATGGGGGGCTGCAATGGACTTATTTTTGACCCGGCTGTAAACCATAAATGTTGGGGGTCTTAGGAGCATCCACCATGCCTGACAAACCCCAAGAGCCCCGCATCATTCATGATCCACGCGATGCCCAGATTTTCATAACTGGAGGCGAAGTGGAGGCAATAGACGGGCAAACTGTGCGCCTTATCTTTTGGGCTGATATGCCCAGCACCAATGAGCGCCGAATTGTGGCAAGGCTGGCCGCCCCCACTAGCGTAGCTATGGAAATGAATGCCAAGATGCGCTTGGCTCTAAGCGATACGATACTGAAAGAGTCAGAGGTAGGCCTGGATGAACCCTCTGAGAAGCCAGAGGGTGCAAGCACCAACGGCGCAGCCGACAGAAACAAAGATAAACCCTACCCATAAATCCATCAGATGGCCGTCCTGTCCTCTGTATGGCTTCTTGCGGGGCCCGGTGAGCATACCATCCGTTGCGGATGACAGGGGACTAAGTATCTGATTTTACTATGGTAAGCTTGGCTCGACCGGGATGGCAGCTAGCTCATCGTCGGTCATGTCGATGGCCCGTTTAAAGACTTGGGTGTCCGAGGTGTTAAACGTGGGTGCTTTGCCATAGGCGCGGTCAAGCAGGGTATTAGCGGCAGCGACACGGGCATTCGGCGGCGCTTTTTCGTTCAGCATGATTTGGACAAGCACGTCGAGGGCTTCAATCGTGTGCTTGCGCGCAAGCTCTTGGATGTTGTGGGCCGTTCGAGCCCTCCAAACATCGGAGTCCCGTTTTCTGCGCCGGATCTCCCCCCGGTAGATGGCTTTCGCCAAATCCCCTGCGCAAATGAACCTTGTCCCTGACCACCCCATACCAGGCACCAAAGACGGTCAGAGCCCCGGCACCAAATATGTAAAACACGATCCTCGCCGCGACCATCCATAGCGGTGACGGGATGAGGCGTCAGAGCTAGAGCGTCGGATTACCGAAATGGAAGCTGCGCTTGCCCCGGCAGGTTCAACACATTCAATAGTGCCATTTAGGTCAAGGAGATGACATGAGCCTTTCGACACGCCTGGATAAGCTTGAGGCTGCTCTGCGAGGCCGCGATGGCCGCGAGCCGCCTGATGGACCCTGGATATGCCGCCGACTGATCTACGACCCACGCGAGTGGGTAAGCAAGGAAGACGAAGCCATCTCCCAAATTAAAACTGACGAGCTTGATCGACTAGTCGCTGCTGGAACGATCAGGGCGAGCGATCGTGAGCACGTGAGGTCATTGTGCGCCGTATTGTTCAGCCTCCTAAGCGGCCCGATGACCCTTTGCCCGAGAATGCGGTGGGAAGCGGCTAGCTCGTTGAGCATATTTGTTGCCGCACCGAGAAGCTTTTACTTCTGATAATGAATCTTATCGGAGGTCTATCGGACGCAGCCCACAGCACCCTCACACGCGATCAAGTGACAGGAGCGGCTGCGTCTAGCTGTACAAATTGGACGAGAGGGGTGGGGGTGCCGGGGCCATACCCTGGATTAGGATCCATAGCCTCCCCTATGCGCGGGACATGCGTGGGGCGGAGTCGAGAGATGCCGTGAGCAGAGTCGGTTCGGGCACTCGCGCGCCCAAGCTCCTTAACCTAAATGCGAATTTAGCGTTGGCGGCAGTCAACGGCTCAGGTAAGTCAAATTCGGCGCAACTGGTTTAGTTGGCAGTCCTGCAATCAACCCCGGCTGCCGTGACCCACAAAGACCGACCGAAGCTGGCTCTGTTTGTGCTCGCCGCCGGTGCCATCCTGCTTGGCGCCGCTGCGCTGCAGTCCGTGCTGATCGTGGGGCCAGGTCCCGGAAGCAGCAGCCCGCACACCATCAGCGTCGATACCAGTGGCCCTGCAGCGACCCCTGCACCCGCTTCAACTCCGCGGCCCTGGAACTCGCCGTCGCCCGCGGTGGAGGTTGCGCCGGCGGAGCCAAGCGACCACGATCTTGCCCACCCCGCCTCTCCGCGGGAAAGCACCAGCGACGGGTCTCCGGCGGACGCGGCACCCAACGCTGGGCCCGCGCCGTCGGCGCGCGCGCCCGCTCCGGAGAAGGCAGCGAAGCCGAAGGTCGAGACGCCGCCCGCGCAGTCGAAGCCGGCGCCGCAGCCCGAGCCGTCGCCGATCGCCATGGGTGAGCCTGAGGAGAAATCTGCGCCAGCAGCGAAAGTTGAAACTCCCCCAGTGGAGTTGAAGCCCTCTCCCGCGCTGGTGCAAGCACCGCCCGCGCCCGAGAACAAACCCGCTATCGCCGCCGAGCCAAAGGTCGAGACGCCGCCATCAGAGGTGAAGCCAGCGCCAAAGCCTGAGCCCCCGCAGATCGCCAAGAGCGCGCCCGAGGAAGCAAAACCTGAGCCCGTGCCCGCCGTCGCGCCCAAGAGCGAGGTCAAGGAAGCCGCAGCGGACGTGAAGCCCCTTAAGCAAAAGCGTGCGCCGGAGACAAAGATCATTGCGACCGAGGCGAAGCCGGAGCCGGCCCAGCCCAAAACCGCACCCGTTAAAAAGCCCAAGCAGACCGTGACCGCCGCGGCGCAAACCAAGATCACCGCCAAGCCGATGAGCCTCGGCTTCGGCCGCGCCGCTGCGGCACATCCTGCAAGCAAAGTCACCTCCGGCCGCTATGCGGCATCAGTGCGCGCGGCCATCGGGCGTCACCGGCCCGCGGCCCGTGGCGGCGGGAGGGCCACGGTCGCTTTCAGCATCGGCCCTGCCGGAGGACTCCAGGGCGTGCGCATTGCCCGCTCGAGCGGCAAGGCGAAGCTCGACCAGGCGGCGATCGCCACGGTGCAGAGTGCAGCGCCCTTCCCGCCCCCACCCGCGGGTGTCAATCCGACCTTCTCGATCCAGATCTATTTCCACTGAGTGAAGCGCGCCGCGTGGGAGGCGATCCATGTTTGAATTAAGAAAAGAGAAAACGGTTATTGCTAAGGCACTGAAGATTGTTGGAAGCGTAACCGCGGAGGGCTTAGTGGAGGTCAACGGGCAGATTGACGGCGAACTTCATGGCACGTCCCTCGTGATCTCTCACGGGGCCGAGGTAGCCGGCACGGTTACAGCCGAACGCGTGGTGGTGGATGGAAAAGTGGAAGGCCCGATTCAAGGCGGAGACGTTGTTCTGAAATCCAAGGCTCATGTCATTGGCGATATTCAACACCAATCGCTCGCAATAGAGAAAGGCGCCTATTTTGATGGCCGCTCATTCCAGGTCCGAGGACCAAATGGGCACCAGCCGGAGAGAGTTGGTGGCAAGCGTCAGCAGATCACGGATGAGGGCCAGTGCGGTAACAGTAAGACGCCCGCGATGCGCTCATGATGGAGATTGCCGCCGCTGGCGATGATCACAAAGCCTTGCGCAAGATTGCGGCTGCGCTGTTAGCCAAAGCGGGTGATGGTGATGTGCCGGCAATCAATGCACTTGCTGATCGGACTGACGGCAAAGTTGCTCAGGCGTTGCGTTGATTGGTGACAGCGAAGAGGACGCGGTGCGGCTCGTGACACGGGCATTCGGCGGCGCTTTTTCGTTCAGCATGAGTTCTGGTCCCTAACCGTGTACGAACAAGTGACTGCGGCATTCTTCCCCAATTCGACGCGCCTTGCGGTCGCCTCTTTAGACAAAGGGTTGCGTAAGAATGCCGATGGGTCCGTGGACATCTATGTTGGCCCGAAGGCGCCGGCCGGAATGGAAGCAAACTGGATTTACACGCCACCGGGGAAGGATTGGTACCTGTGGTTCCGCTTCTACGGTCCTGAAAAGGCGATCTTCGACAAGAGCTGGCGGTTGCCAGATATTGAAAAGGTCAACTGACGAACATCACTCGCGCCATGTCCGCTTTGGGGGCGAGCCTGAGCCCCATCGTTGCCGCGCAATCTCCGCCGAAGCAGCCGGGCCATCGTTTCGGCCGAGCATCTTGGCGATGCAGATACGGGTGAAAGCGGAGCCCTTTGGCAGTAGCGCGTCAGAAGCTTTCATCTTGCTCGGTGTCCTCGGTTAGCCACTGCCGGCTACGCAGAAAGTTGTGATGCGGATCTCCGATGCGATGTCCCCATCGGTCGCGACGCGGGGCGTCAGACTTCGGCTTAGGCCAGCGGATCAGGCTTACGACCATCTTGCTTCCCTTCTACGCGTGATGCCTTGGGGCGGCCTCCATCTTCCCCCCACGGCTCTCTCGATGTCGATCCGCAAAGGGCGGGCAGTCATCGTAAACCCAGCCCTGGGAGAGCATAGGTCGAGCTAACTAAGCCGGCGCCGCTGCAGGCATCATGAACGCTAGGTGCAGGCCAGCGACCACGTCGAGGCTGCGTCTCATTTTGCGATCATCACGTCAGACGCCTTAATGATGGCAGTGACCTCGTCACCTGTCGCCAAAGCAAGGTCATCGACAGCTTTGTTGGTGATGGACGAGGTGACAATGACGCCCTTGCCGATATCGACGCGGACATGGTCGTCGCTCCTTTGCGAACGTCGATCACTTTGCCCTTGAGCTGGTTTCAGGCGCTGATCTTCTTCACCTTCGGCTCCTCTAACTTTGCCTGCCCGAAAAGGTGAACCCCTGGGCCTCGAAGACCGGCTTCGCCTCGGGAGATACGAGAAAGTCGAGGAATTTGCGAGCCTCGGGCTTCGCCGACGTGAGCAACGCCACGGGATACTGGATTTTGGGGTGGCTTTCTTCGGGAAAGACGCCCACCACTTTGACCGCCGGCTCCGACTTGGCGTCCGTCCCATAGACGATTCCGAGCGGTGCTTCGCCCCTGGCGACCAAAGCTAGAGCAGCCCGGACATTTTCCGCCTGAGCGACGCGCGGCGATACTGCGTCCCAAACCCCAAGGCTGGTCAGGGCCGCCTTGCCGTATTTCCCTGCCGGGACACTGTCGACGCTTGCCATCGCCAGCTTGCCGTCGGGCCCGAGGGCTTCGAGGAGGGGAAAGTCCTTGCCGATCGTCAGAACCACAACCGAATCCTTTGGTGCGACGAGCACGAGCGTATTGCCCAGCAGCGTCTGCCGCGAAGCGTTGTTGATGAGATTCTTCTGGGCGAGGTAATCCATCCAGTCGAGGTCCGCCGAAAAGAAGATGTCCGCCGGGGCGCCAGCCTCGATTTGCTTGGCGAGGCCCGGGGAAGCGGCATAGCTGATGGCGACCTTGTCTCCGGTTTTCGCCTCGTAAAGTTTGGTGACATCATCGAGCGCGTTCTTCAGGCTCGCGGCGGCGAAGACAGTGACATCGGCCGCGTAGGCAACCGACGTCACGAGCGGCGCAACGAGGAAACAGAGAATACTGGCGGGCACTAGACCGCGACGGAAGTGATTGATGGACATGGTAGGCTCCTTGAGACCGGGAGCGACATGTCTCCACGGAACCATCGCGGCCGCAAGACAACGCCCCGAAGAAAGCGTCAATTGCACTAACCGCAGTTCAATTAGACGACGCATTGCCTCATCGCCACACACCGAGATATTCTTGACATCGGGAAGGCGACGGTCCTCTATTCAACCATGGGGACCGCGATCTCCCCACGAGGCGCAAAGCCGAAGCATCGCGTTCCGCTCCATTAAGAGAAGGGACGCGCCATGGCTGCGCCGAATACAATTTCAATCGACAAACTGATTCGACTTATCGGAACGCCTAAGTGCCCCGTGCTGGTTGACGTGCGAGGGCAGGACGACTTTGAGGCCGATCCGTATCTCATTCCGTCTTCCACCCACTGCGCCTCAAATAAGTTGGAGGATCGGCCTGAAGGGTACGGCGGAAAGTCCGCCGTTGTGATCTGCCAACAAGGCACGAGTTTGAGCCAAGGCGCGGCGGCTTTGCTCAGGGATCAGGGAGTTCCTGCGGAAGTGTTGGAAGGGGGGTTTGAAGCATGGAGGCAGGCGAGGCTTCCGTTAGTTCCCTTGGCCAAGCTTCCCCCCGTTGATGCTCAGGGAAGAACCGTGTGGGTGACCCGCGCCCGCCCAAAAATCGACCGGATCGCCTGTCCCTGGCTCATTCGTCGTTTCGTCGATCCACACGCGATGTTTCTGTTTGTCGCTCCGTCGGATGTCGTCGCTGTGGCCGAGCGCTTTGGCGGCGCTCCGTTCGACATCGAGGATGTATTCTGGAGCCATCGGGGCGACACCTGCACGTTCGACACCATGGTCGAGGAGTTCGGATTAGGCACCGAGCCCCTGCTTCGTCTGGCGACCATCGTCCGTGGTGCGGACACCGCGCGCCCGGAGCTTTCGCCAGAGGCTCCCGGTTTACTTGCGGCGTCACTGGGCCTCTCCCGCATGTATGCGGACGATCTGCAACAGCTCGAAGCCGGGATGTTGCTTTATGACGCCTTCTACCGTTGGTGCCGCGACGCCACTGATGAGACGCATAATTGGCCAACAAACAGGCCGAGGGCGTGAAATGAACGAGGCTCTGGCGAGCTCCCTTCGGAACAGCGGTGGGGAGACATGTTCGTATCCATCTCTAAGCGAAGCCGTGCGAACCTGGGCAAGAGTCGCGCTACTGAGCTTCGGCGGCCCGGCCGGACAGATTGCGGTGATGCACCGGATCATCGTCGAGGAAAAGCGCTGGGTGTCGGAGCAGCGATTTCTGCATGCGCTGAACTACTGCATGCTCCTGCCCGGTCCCGAGGCGCAGCAGCTTGCGACTTATATCGGTTGGCTGATGCACAGCACAACCGGCGGGCTGATCGCCGGGGGTCTTTTCATCCTTCCCGGCATCATCTGCATCATGGGCTTGAGCTACGTCTACGCCCTTTGGGGGCAAACGCCGATTGTAACGGCGCTTTTCTTCGGATTGAAGGCGGCGGTTCTTGCCATCGTCATCGAGGCGGTAATCCGCGTCGGAAAGAGAGCCCTCCATAATGGCGCGCTGGTCGCGCTCGCCGCCGCCACATTCATAGGCATCTTCTTTTTTGCGGTACCCTTTCCCCTTGTCATCACTGTCGCCGGGCTACTGGGTTTTGCCGCCAGCTTCACGGCGCCCGAACTCCTGCCTTCGCTGCGGCATGCACCAGCCGAGTCAGCGGTAGCGACAGTTTTCTTGGTGACGAGATACCGGATCACACGCGGCCGACAGTTGCACGCGCGTTTTCCGTTGCCGCCACATGGCTGTCACTCTGGCTGGTGCCGGTCGCAGTCATTCTCTTCACGCTCGGAACTGACAGCGTATTTAGCCAGATCGCGGTGTTTTTCTCCAAAATGGCGATGGTGACGTTTGGCGGTGCTTATGCCGTGCTCGCTTACGTCGCACAGCAGGCGGTCAATCACTACGGTTGGCTCAAACCCGGTGAAATGCTCGACGGCCTCGGCATGGCCGAGACAACACCGGGCCCGCTGATCATGGTGTTGCAGTTCGTCGGGTTCATGGCGGCCTTCCGGCATCCCGGGGCATTGTCGCCGCTTCTCGCCGGGACTCTCGGCGGTCTGCTTGCGACGTGGGTTACCTTCGCGCCATGCTTTCTCTGGATATTTCTTGGCGCGCCGTATGTGGAAAAACTGCGAAGGGTGCGCGCTTTGAACGCGGCCCTCTCGGCAATCACCGCCGCTGTTGTCGGCGTTATTCTAAATCTAGCCGTCTGGTTCGGAATTCACACGGTGTTCGGTGCGACGGTTCCAGTGCGGAGCGGCCCATTCGCGTTCGACGCCCCGGTTCTTTCCAGTCTTGATCCGTGGGCGCTCGCGCTTTCAGTTGCGGCCGCCGTGGCGATCTTCCGCTTTAAAGCTGGCATGATCCCGACACTCGCATCGAGCTGCGCGGCGGGTATCGTCCTGTATCTCACTGGTGCAATCGGTTAGCAAAGTTAAGGAGTTTGGCCATGCGCAAGATAGCTTTCATCAGCGTTTTCGTATTTGCCCTTGCCCTTTCGGGTCAATCGTTTGCGGCTGAGATTGACTGGACCAAGGTCGATACGGCATTGGGCAAGACGGCCTCGGTGCAGGGCGAAGTTCATCGGTACGGGCTTCCCCGCAGCGATCTTCAAGTTACCCTTGATGGTGTCGCAATCAAACCGGCATTGGCCCTGGGAGGTTGGGTCGCGTTCGAGCCCGTACCGGACGGCACAATGCTCATGGGCGATCTTGTGCTTACGGAAACCGAGGTGACTCCCGTCATGAGCAAGCTCCTTCAAAGCGGCATTGAGATCACCGCCCTGCACAACCACCTGATGCGAGCAACGCCCGCCACTTTCTACATGCATGTTCGCGGGCACGGCGATCCGGTCGAGCTGGCGACCGCCATTCGCGGGGCCCTGGCCGAGAGCAAGACGCCTTTCGAGCCGCCTGCCGCGAGCGCAGCGCAGAACACCAAACTTGACCTTGATACAGACAAACTGGACCACGTGATTGGTGCCAAGGGCAAAGTGAATGGCGGCGTCTATCAATTCTCTATCCCGCGCCGGGATGCAGTCACCGAGAACGGGATGCCAGCCCCGGCCGCCATGGGTACGGGGACAGCAATCAACTTTCAGCCGACTGGCGGTGGCAAAGCTGCAATTGCCGGTGATTTCGTGGTTACGGCTGAAGAGCTGAACCCAATGATCACCGCGCTCCGGCAGAACGGCATCGAGGTGTTTGCCATCCATAGCCACATGCTAGAGGAGCAGCCGCGGCTCTTCTTCGTGCATTTCTGGGCTAACGATGATGCGGACAAGCTGGCAGCTGGGCTCCGGTCGGCACTCGACAAAATGGCAGTCGCAAAGGGGTGAAGTTCTGCACAGGCCAACCACAAGCCGTCGCAGCTGAGTGCGCACAACTACGCAAGAAACTACGCGAGATGAGACAAAGCGCAGCAGAGAGGTTCGAAAATGCGTTGGAGGTAATGATGAGAATTCTAGTTTTCACAGCCGCGCTGATCACAGCGGCAAGCACGGCATTCGCCGACAGCGAGAATTTCGATCAGACACCCCCCGGCTCACTTCCGCCGAATTGGGTGTGCGGTGTAACCGGCAAGGGTTCGCCCGTTTGGAAGGTTGAAGCTGACCAATCAGCCCCCAGCGTACCGAACATCCTGAAGCAGTCCGGCAGCGGAACTTTTCCCTGGTGCGTGAAGAAAGACGTGTCGATCAAGGACGGTTATGCGGAGGTCAAATTCAAACCCCTTGCAGGCAGCGAAGACCAGGCTGGCGGGGTCGTGTGGCGGTGGAAGGACGGTGACAACTACTACGTGGCGCGCGCCAACGCGCTTGAGAACAACGTGACGATCTTTCACACCGTCAAAGGCACTCGTCGCCAGTTCAAGAGCGTCAACATGAAAGTCACCTCTAATCAATGGCACACGCTGCGCGTTGAGTTTGAGGGCGACAGATTCAAGGTGCTATTCGACGGTAAGGCCGCACTTGAAGCCTCCGATGACACGTTCAAGGAACCTGGTGCCATCGGGGTGTGGACCAAGGCGGACAGCGTCACTGCCTTCGATGATTTTTCATTTGGCGGCAAGTGAGACGGAACTTGTCACCAAGCCCACTGACGCCAAGCGATGGCACTCAGAAGAACCCCGGCAGTGCGACACGGTGGTTCTTAATCATAGGAACTCGCACGTGAGGTATACTTCGTGGATTGCACTCGCACTCGTGGTCGTCGCAGCCATAGCTCTATGGCGCTTCTATTCCTCCGGCGGCGCGCCAATCGTGGTCGTGTATGTCAGCCATGACCAGGTCTTTTCGGAACCGATCCTCAAGGACTTCGAAAAGGACACCGGGATAAGGGTGCGCGCGGTCTATGACACAGAGGAAACCAAAAGCGCGGGGGCGATGAATCGCCTCATCGCCGAGAAGAACAATCCGCAAGCCGATGTTTACTGGGCCAACGAGCCGATCCGCGCCGAGGTCTTACGACAACAGCACATCTCGGCACCTTATATCTCGCCGAACGCAGCAGGGATTCCGGAGACATTTCGCGATCCGAACGGGTACTGGACCGGCTTTGCGGCGCGGGCACGCGTCTTCATCGTACATAGCGATGTCAACCCGCGACCGACCTCAGTGTTGTCGTACACGGACCCTCGTTGGCGCGGCAGGACGGTGATTGCAAATCCACTGTTCGGCACCACGACCGACCAAATTGCTGCGCTCTTTGCGTTATGGGGTGACGAGCGCGGGCGCACATTCATGCAGGACTTGCACGACAGCGGAGTCAAGATATCCCCTAGCAATGGCGACAGCGCCGATCTGGTCGCACGCGGCGAGTTTGCCTTCAGCCTCGTGGACAGCGATGACGTCGTAAATCGGATGAAGCAGCACCAACCGGTTGATCTGGTCTACCCCGATCAGGGTGCCGACGAGATCGGCTGCTTCATCGTGCCCAATGCCGCCGTGCTGATCGCCGGTGCACCCCATCCAGAGGCCGGCAAAAAGCTCATCGACTATCTGCTTTCGAAAGACACCGAACGAAAGCTCGCTCTTTCCGATGCGGCCCAGATTCCACTGCACCCGGGCGTTACTCCGCCATCTCAGTTGCGGCCGATCGAATCGATCAAGGTGATGAACGTGAACTATGCCGAGGTCGCCGCGAAACTGCAGGCGATCCAGCCGTTTCTAAAGAGCTGGGTTGGCGGGGGCTGAAGGGTGGAGAAACGCCTGACCCTGGCGGCGGCGGCGGCGCTGCTTGCCGTCATTGGCTTGTTGCCGCTTCTCACGATGGTTGATCAGAAGCTGTCTTTGTGGGCGGAACCTTCAGCCTGAAGGCCTACCAAGCGCTCTGGGAGTCCGGCAGACAACAGTGGGTGCTGATGGGCCATAGCGTCCTCTTGTGCCTGTGGGTCACGTTCTTGGCGACAATTGTCGGCGTGCCTTTGGGCATCTTGCTCGGCAAGACCGACTTGCCGTTTCGCCGCGCCCTCACAGTGTTGCTCACCGTGCCGCTCCTGCTCCCTCCCTATGTGATTGCGGTCGCCTGGTTCGGCGTGCTCGGATCTGGTGGTTGGATGAGTTCATTGGCGCCAGACGCGTCCAGGTCCCTCTCAACGGCTTTTTTTGGGCTGTACGGCTGCACCGGAGTGCTATTCACCGCCTTCGTTCCCATCGTGATCCTGCTGACGATCGCTTACATCGGCGCCGTGAATCCTCGGCTGGAGGAAGCTGGCCGGCTGGTGAGTCGCTGGCCAGGGGTCCTTTGGCACATCACGCTGCCCTTGATTGCGCCAGCGATTCTGTTCGCTTCCGTCCTGGTCTTTCTTCTGACCCTCGGGGAAGTCGGTGTACCGACCTATCTGCGTTACCGCGGTGTACCCGGTCGAGACGCTCACCCAATTCGCCGCTTTCTATGACTTCAGCGCGGCGACCGCAGCGGCAATTCCGTTGCTCCTCGTCACGCTCGCGATCTTGGCCCTGGAATATGCAATGCTCCACAAGCAAGTCTCAGAGCTTAGAAGCGTAACGTTTGGGGGATCGCGCATAAGCAATCAAGCTCGGACCCTGGCGCATCCCGCTTCTTGGCATCGTTTTCGTCTGGGACGTTGTGACCGTAGCGCTACCACTTGCCGTGTTCATCGCCCAATCATCGTCGTTGGGCGCTTACGCCGATGCATTCGCGCGGGCGAGCGGGAGCATCCTACGCAGCCTCGTCTTTGCGGTGGTCGGAGCAAGCTTGCTGACCCTGCTTGGCTTCTTTTGCGGCTACCTCATCCACAATCGAACGCTGCCGATATGGCGAGGCGTCGATGCACTGACGCTGTTTCTGTTTACGCTGCCGGGAACCGTCGTCGGCATCGGCCTCATCAGCCTGTGGAACACGCCGATGAGCAACTTCATCTATCGCACCCCGGCGATCATCATTCTTGGATATCTCGCGCAATACGCTGTGCTTCCGACACGGATGACGTCTGCAATTCTGGACCGTATTCCGCGTTCATTGGAACAGGCCGCTCAGCTTTGCGGCGCAAGTTGGTTTATGACGCTGCGGCATATTGTGGTGCCATTGGCGCAGCGTGGCCTAATCACCATGTGGATCATCAGCTACGTATTTTGCTTGCGCGACCTCGGCGTCACCACGGTGGTGTATCCGCCGGGCTCGGACACCTTGCCGGTGCGCATCTTGACGCTGATGGCCAACGGCACACCGAGCTTGATTGCCGCGCTTTGCGTCATTTTGATTGCGGTGACACTGTTTCCACTCGGCGCGCTCGCTCTTTGGTCACGGCGTCACGTGCTACGTTCGGAATCATGATTGAGCTGCGTGCGGTATCGAAAGACTACAATGGCCATCGAGTCATCGATAGCGTGTCTCTGGAGGTTGCAACAGGCGAGCGCGTCGTCTTGTTCGGCCCATCGGGCTGCGGCAAATCTACGGTGTTACATCTTATCGCCGGACTCATCCTTCCGGATGCAGGCGAAATTCTAATCGATGAGGAGCTCGTAGCGAGCGCGCACAGGAATCTACGCGAACCAGAGGAACGCGGGATCGGCATGGTCTTTCAGGACCTCGCGCTTTGGCCTCATATGACGGTTGCGGAGAATATCGAGTTTGGCCTTAAGGCGAAGCGTCTTTCCTGCGACCAGCGCAAACAACGCGTGCAGGAGATGGTCGATCTCGTGCGGCTTGGCAGATTATCTGAATGCCCGACCTGCCGAGCTATCAGGTGGACAGCAACAGCGCGTTGCGCTTGCGAGAGCTCTCGCTCTAGCGCCCCGCATCCTGCTTATGGACGAGCCGCTTTCTACGCTTGATGACGAACTCAATGAGCAGCTGCGCGAAGAGATCCTACGATTGCACGGCGACTTGGGATTTACGCTGCTCTACGTGACGCACAGCCGTGATGAAGCGAAGCAACTCGGCACGCGCACCATATACCTTAAGCAAGGTCGCATCGCGAAAAGCTAATCCCAGCATGAACGCTCTCGTTGCCATCCAGCACTGGCTCTATAGCGGCATGGCCAGCGGTCTTGGCGACGTGGCCAGCGGCGACACGCGAGCAATCTTCGCTGCCATGGCGGCCGCTGTCCTCTTTGGTGCCGTGCACGCGCTGATGCCGGGACACGGCAAGACGGTGTTGGTGTCTTACCACCTCGGCCAGCCAGGCAAGCTCCGGGAAGGCATCGCCAACGGCGCCATCCTCACACTGACCCATGTCGGGCTCGCGCTTGTCCTGGTCCTCTTTGGCTTCGCCGTCATCAGCAAGGCCTTCGCACAGGGCGGGCGCACGCCCCAGTTCGAGGTCGCAAGCGGTGCGCTGGTCGCCCTGATTGGCGCCTACCTGCTCTGGCGCTCGATACGGCACGACCACCATGTGCATGAACGCGACGGCAGGACGCTCGCCTTCGTGACGGGCATGATCCCCTGCCCGCTCACCACCTTCATCATGAGCTATGCGCTCGCGCGCGGGCTGCTCGCAGCGGGTCTCGCGGTGACAGCAGCAATGGCGCTTGGCATGATCGCCACCATTGGCGGCATTGCGCTTGCCGCAGCCTTCGCGCGCGACCGTTTCATGGGGGTGCTCGCCCGAACCGAGAGCTGGCGTTATTGCGCGGGAAGGGTGTTGGAGGTGGGCGGCTCAGTGCTGGTGCTGGTGTTCGGCCTCTGGATGATGCTCAGGTCTCTCCCGGCCTGAGGCTGGCACGACCTCCACGTGCAGGCTCTCCAATGCGGCAAGGTGGCCGTGAGCGTGGTCCCTGATCTCGTCGCCCAGTTTGCGGGCATCGGACAGCGAGAGCGTCGGATCGACGGCCAGCGTCATCTCGGCGTAGAGGCGGTGACCCAGCCACCTGGCGCGAACCGAGTCCACCCACCGGACGCCCTTTGCGTGCTCCGCCGCGTGGCGCAGTTCGCCTGTCATCCGAGGATCGACGCCATCGAGCATCCTGGTCAGCACGGCTCGCGCCGACTGCCAGACGATGCCAAGGATCGCAACGGTGATGACGAGGCCGACGATGGGGTCGGCGAGTGGAAATCCCATCCACACCCCGAAAGCGCCGAGGACGACCGCTAAGCTGGTGAGCCCGTCGGTCCGGGCATGATAGCCATCGGCGATGAGCGCCGCGCTGTTGATCTGCCTGCCGACGCGGATGCGGAATACCGCCACAGCCTCGTTGCCCAAAAAGCCGATCAACCCGGCCGCAACAAGCCAGCCGAGCTGCAACACCGGATGTGGGTGGAAGAGCCGGTCGATCGCCTCATATCCGGCGACTAGCGCACTGAACAGGATGATCAGAACGATGACGATGCCGGCGAGATCCTCGACCCGGCCATAGCCATAGGTGAAGGTCGGTGTGGGCTTCCGTCGGGCGAGCGCGAAAGCGATCCAGAGCGGTATGGCCGTGCCGGCGTCGCCGATATTGTGAATGGTGTCGGCAAGGAGCGCCACGCTATCCGAAACGAATACGACGATGAACTGCAGCGCCGCCGTGGCCGCCAGAATCAGGAACGACCACTTGATCGCCCAAATGCCCCGCGCCGGTGGTGGTGATGGTCGGGTCCACGACGCCATGGGTATGACCATGTGCATCGTCTCGTCCGTGCCCGTGAGTCCCTTGATCGTGATGGTCGTGCGAGCGGAAGCCTAACCAGTCCAGAACTTTCGCGATCAACTGCTGCCTCGCTACAGGTACTTGCTGATGAGCTTGAACTCCTCTAGCGACCTCCGCCCTTCGCGCCGGTCATCTGTGGCGTGTTCCAGGCAATGGTCGATGTGATCGTGCACCAAGGTCTTCTTGGCCTGAGCGACCGCCTTTTCAACGGCATGAAGCTGCTGAGCGATGTCGAGGCACGGCCGCCTCTCCTCTAGCATGGCGACTATCGAGCGAAGGTGACCCTCAGCTCGCTTGAGCCTCTTCACGATGTCTGGGTGGGTCTGGTGCAACTTAGAATCTGCAGCCATTGGCTTATCCTATCCTACTGGAGGGGATACTAGAACAAATAGTGGAGCTAACTGCGCGGAAGTGGCTGGGCGAGCCGTTGGGGGGGCATTTTCGGAAGAAACTGGCCGCTAAATCCCACACCGTGGCGCAGGAGCGGGGCTCCATGGTCTGTTCCTAGGGGATGGGCGCGAATGTCCGCTTATGGCACAAAACGGACATGCCAGCTCATCCGCTGAATGTCCGCTATCAGGGGTAAAGCGGACATGACGCGAACGGGTCGTTATGTCGGCTAATGACCCAAAGCGGACATTGCATCGGTAAGTCGGCTTGGTCGAAGGAGAGCGGACGAGCAGCCATTCGCTCCACGCCTAAGCAGTTGACTGCGGGCCTGTAACGTCTAATTTTGTCCGACATCTCGATGGGGATGGAGTTCCCCAAAACTGCCGCAGAGGCTGATAACTCCTGCCGCACATCCTTGCGGCGGGGTTCGACGTGGGCCCGCCGTAGAGGCGGGTTTTTTGCGCCCGATCATCGCGTCGTAGGATCGGTTGAGCATGACGGAAATTTGGGCCCTCGCTGCTCTGTGGCTTGGACTGGCGCTGCTTGCAACTCTGCTGTCGATCTGGCTGCGGATTGCTACCGCTCTTTCTGAAATTGTTGTCGGCACCATCGCACAGCTTGTGATTGGCGCGATCATCGGCGCGGCTGTACTCGGCACCGACCAGACATGGATCAAGTTTCTGTCTGGGGCTGGAGCAATCCTGCTTACCTTTCTTGCCGGCACAGAACTCGATCCGGTGGTCTTTCGGGAGCGTTGGAAGGAAGCCGGAGCGATCGGACTTATTAGTTTCCTTGTGCCGTTTATCGGCTGCGCTCTCGCGGCTCGCTATCTGCTTGGCTGGGAGCCCATGCCAAGTTGGCTAGCCGGTGTCGCCATGTCCACAACCTCGGTCGCGGTCGTCTACGCGGTGATGCTGGAGTTCGGCTTTAACGCCATCGACTACGGGAAGGTGGTGCTGGCCGCATGCTTCATCACCGATCTCGGCACCGTGCTCGCGCTGGGACTTATCTTCGCGCCGTTCACGTTCAAAACCGCGGTGTTCATCCTCACATGTGGCGCAATTTTGGTATTCCTGCCATGGATCACCGCTCAGTTCTTTCGGCTATACGGTGGTCGCCCATCAGAATTTGAAACCAAATATCTCCTCCTGCTTCTGTTCGGGCTCGGCGCGCTTGCGACGTGGGCCGAGAGCGAAGCAGTGTTGCCTGCCTACTTGATCGGCATGATCTTGGCCGGAAGCGTTGGCAAGGATCACATCCTGATCCGCAGGCTGCGCACGCTATGCTTCGGCTTCCTTACGCCTTTTTACTTCATCCGCGCTGGTTCGTTCGTCTCGGTTCCTGCGCTGATCGCGGCACCAGCTGCGTTTCTGATTATGCTGGTCACCAAGCTGATCAGCAAGATCGCTGGCGTTTATCCGGTCACCCGCTACTTCGGCTCACCGCGTAAGGAAGGCATGTACACGACCTTGCTGATGTCTACCGGGCTGACGTTCGGCACGATTTCTTCGCTCTTCGGGCTGTCGCATGGGATCATCGACCAAGCTCAATATTCGGGACTTGTCACCGCCGTAATCGGCAGCGCGGTCGTGCCCACGCTGATCGCGAACGCATTTTATCTTCCTCAGCATCTCCTCCCCGACGGGATCGAGGACAAGCATGAAGTGTCGAGCGCAGTTTCTGCTGTCGCAGAACACGCAACACGCGGCGCTGAGTGAAATCTCCAGGGAGGAGGCGATGCATATACCCAAAGACGCCATGCTGCTTCGCATATTTTTTGGTGAGAACGATCGTTTCGAGCAGCAGTCGCTCTCCGAGGCCATTGTGTTGAAGGCGCGGGAGATGCATCTTGCCGGAGCCACGGTTCTACGTGGTCCTATGGGCTACGGCCATTCCAGCCGCCTGCACACCGCAAAGATTATGCGCCTTTCCTTCGACCTTCCAATGGTGGTCGAGATCGTTGACACAGAAGCCAAGATCAATGAGTTCCTGCCTGTGCTGGATCAAATGATGACCAGCGGCCTCGTCACTTTGGAGAAGGTTCAAGTGCTTCAATACGGCCCGGAAGGCTTGAAGGAGAGGGGAGGGTTTGCGTGAACAGCTTAATGTCCACTTCTATGGCACAAAGCAGACGCGCAAACCGCGCTGATGAATGTCCGCTTTGAGGGGAATAACGGACTTGACGCGGACGTGACGCGACCCGTAGCGGACATAAACTCGATACTGTGTCTAGCCGCAGACAGCGAGGGCACAGATGAGGGCGCCAGGCTTCACCAAGACCCGCTCGCCAAAGTATCAAGTGGGAGTGTCATGAGGAGCTGAAGGTCATGCAGGTTGGATTCATCGGGCTTGGCAGCATGGGCAGCGGCATGGCCGCCAATCTGCTCAAGGCCGGACACGCCCTTACCGTCTATAACCGCACGCCGGCCAAGGCCGAGGCGCTCGTCGCTGAAGGCGCTAGGCTTGGCAAGACGCCCAGGGAGGCTGCGCGCGGCGACGTGGTCATCACCATGCTCGCCGACGATGCTGCGGTCGAAAGCGTCGCATTCGGCCCGGACGGCGTCCTAGCGGGGCTTAAGACTCTCTCCGTTCATATCTCCATGAGCACGATCAGCGTCGCGCTCGCCGAGCGGCTCGCGAGCGCGCATCAGGCTGCGAGGCAACGCTTCGTGGCGGCACCGGTGTTCGGCCGCCCTGAGGCCGCCGCGGCGGGCAAGCTTTTTATCGTGGCCGCCGGTGAGCGGAAAACCGTGCAAGCGTGCCAGCCCTTGTTCAAGGCCCTTGGTCAACACACCTTCGTCATCGCCGACGAGCCCCCGAAGGCGAACCTCGTCAAACTCAGCGGCAATTTCCTGATCGCCGCAGTGATCGAAACTCTCGGCGAGGCCTTCGCCCTTGTGAGCAAGGCTGGAATCGACCGAGCGCGATATCTCGACATTCTCACCAACACGCTGTTCGGAGCGCCTGTATACAAAACCTATGGAGGGATCATCGCCGAGGAGCGCTACGCGCCTCCGGGTTTCAAGGCGAGGCTGGGGTTCAAGGACATCCATTTGGCCCTTGGAGCGGCGGAAGCCTTACAGGTACCCATGCCCGTTGCGAGCCTCCTCCGCGACCGCTTCCTAGCGCTGCTGGCCACAGGTGCGGGCGATCTCGATTGGTCTGCCCTGGCCGCACTCGCCAGCCGCGACGCGGGCGAACCATCGTCACTTCTCGCTGCGAAGTGACGGGAGCCATGGAGGCCAGGGCAGCGGCGCTCCCGCGACCCCCTCGCAGCACCGGAGTCCCGTTTTCTGCGCCGGATCTCCCCCCGGTGGATGGCTTTCGCCAAATCACCAGCGCAAATGAACCTTGTCCGTGACCACCCTATAAAATGCATGGCATGCCGCACGATCACAGGCCAAGACAGCTAAGTCATTGATATTGCTCAGCCGCTGACAGCATGGGCTAACACTGGGCTAGTAGCCCATCACTTAACGATGGTGAGCCTTGCCTTGGCGACGATCGCTGCAAGCTCGTCATCGGTCATGTCGATGGCGGACCCCCGTTTTCCCGGAGTCCCGTTTACTGTGGGGCAATCTCCCCCCGCCAACAGCATTTGCGTTGATTCTGGCCGCGAATGAACCTTGTCTGTTCAATTCTCGGCCTGGGAGCTAATCAACATCACTTTTAGGACGGTTTCGAGCGGGATCCTACCGACGCGGTGCTCCGCGCCATTCCCCTCAAAATCGATCCAGCCCTCGTTGAAACCATCGATCATTCGGATGCGGGCCAGCGGATGCTTCATTCCCTGTGAGCGGAACAGCGCCTCCCACGAGTCGCGCGACACCGGTTCCATCCGCACGGGATGGCCAACCGCTTCCGCAAAGCCCACGGCGACGTCGTTCGCGGAATAGCGGCGAGGCCCTTCGAGTTCGACGATGCGTAGACCCGTCCAGCTTTCGCGGAGCAGGTTCGCTGCCGTACTTCCAATATCGGCGGTCGCCACCATCGGAATTGGATGATCGAGCGGTTGCAGGAAAGAGGGAACGACCCCGGCCTTCGCCGCTTCCACATCCCAGCTGGCATTCTCCATGAACCAGGCGGCGCGCAGAAAGGCTACGGGCACCGACACGTTGCGTAGGCCCTCTTCCGTTATCTTGGAATTGTTCAGCAGACTGAATTCCGCAACCTGGGCACCGACCGTGGACAGGAAGACTACCTTCGCAGGCTGTGCGGCGGAAATGGCAGCTTTGATCGCCGCGATTGCTTCGTGCGTTTTCGGAAAGCCGGGCTCGGGGTCGAAGTCTGGAGGCGTCATGAGAAACACCCCGTCGACGCCAGAAAAAGCCTTCGTCAGACCGTCGGCATCGGCGATTGACGCGACTGCGACCTCACAGCCCTTCTCGACCCATGGCCGGCCCTTGTCGGCGTCGCGGACAACTGCCCTGACCGGTAGTCCGGCCGCCAGCAGAGTGCGTGCAACAATGCTTCCAACCTTGCCAGTGATTCCGGTGATGGCATACACGTTGCTGTCCTTCCCTGAACATCATGGTGGTCGGAGTCACTCCAAACCTTCTCGGCAACAGAACCTTCGCCCGTTAGCAAGGAGGGGCGTCGCTTGCCTACGCTTCTGCGCTGGCGCACAAGACTCTCAGCGAGCGCGAGAAGCTTGCGCCGCCTTAGACCCTGCACCAGCCGCAGAATTGCATCGGCATGAGAAGCTGGCGGTGAACCGCGCAGGCGGTCTCGCGCATGCGCTCCTCCAGCGTATTGATTTGAATTTCCTCGGCCGTGGCGGCGCCGATCTTTTCGAGTTGCGGGACCAAGACTTCGCCCTGGCTACACAACACGCGCTGTCGCATCCCCCTTAACGGCCGAGTGTCGTGATGAAAAATGTCGATTTCTAGGGCATGCAGGGCAAGCCCTGCGCAGAGGGCAGCAACTGCGACAAGGCGCCCATTGAGGGACAGCCACCTGACCCGCAAAGTTAGCAATGCTGGGACGAGGATTCATCAAAAAGGGGAAAGCCCGGCCCCGTCAGTTGTTTGTTCCCTCGTATCTTCCGCGCGAAAATCAGTGATAGGTACGAGAAGCCGCGAGTGCGGGCAATTCTCAAGGCATGCGAAAATAAGTCAAAAAGCCAAAGGGTGGAGGGCTTCGGGTTGATCTGGACAAAATTGGCAGGCGCCGCGGCTAGGCTCGCCTCGGGCGCGCATATTGCCGATGGCAACCCCATCGGTGCGCTGCTCAGAGGCTTTGCCGGGGATCACCTCGTCGACCGCGACAGCAATAACGATGGTATGCCCGAACATCAGGTTGCCTTTACCGTCGGCGTGATTGCGCTCGGCGCCAAGATGGCCAAGGCGGATGGCCTCGTCACTGCCGATGAGGTGATAGCCTTCAAGGAGGTGTTCAAGGTACCGGAAGGTGAGATGAAGAACGTCTCACGCATCTTTAATCTCGCTAAGCAGGACATCGTCGGCTACGAGGTCTATGCCAATCAGCTCGCCTCTCTGTTGAAGGACAACCGCAAGCTCTTGGAGGATGTGCTCGAAGGTCTCTTCCACATCGCACTAGCCGACGGGGTGTTTCATCCCAACGAGGAGGAGTTTCTCGCTGAGGTGGCCAAGCGCTTCGGGTTCACCGATACTGAGTTCAGCTACATCAAAGCGCGCCACGTGAGTTCAGCCAAGCGCAACCCTTATGAGGTTTTGGGCGTAACGCCCGACGTCGGCAATCATGCGCTGAAAATTCACTATCGGAAGCTCGTCGTCGACAATCACCCTGACAAGATGATCGCGCGCGGCGTTCCGCCGGAATTTGTGACCATCGCGACCAAGAAAATCGCCGCCATCAACGCGGCCTATGAGGCGGTTGCTAGAGAGCGCCGCATCTAATCCCGCGACGGGACCTTCGAATTTATTCCAGTCGTGGTGCGCGGCGTCACTCGTCTCACGAAATTGTGGTCTGCCTAGGTTCTTCGTCAGTGGCCTTCCTCAATCGATCGATTCAAGGAAATAGATTGTCGGGGTGTCCAAAACCCCAGCCTTTATCATCGCCTCTTTGAGGTCGGCCGATGCAGCGAAGTCCTTAGCCATTTTCGTGTCCGTGGTATCGAAGACGACAACAATCTCGCTCTTGTTGCTGTCGGCGGAATGGTAAACTCGTGGATTGATAAGCCCGGCTGCCCAGCAGTGGATAGGCAGCTCCCCCCTTACACACCACACGCGGCCTATCCCAGGAGCAAGCTAGAAGCCCCGGTCCCCCCAAGCGCCGGGGCTTCGCATAGGTTCACAACGGAGGAAAGAATGATCAGGTTCGTAGCCGTTAACTTTGCATTGCTGAAACGCCCAGAGAGGATCTGAGTGTCGTTCTCCTAGCCTTGTTCTTGTCACTTAACGGAGGTTCACATGACCACACGTCCTAGCTTTATCGCTATCACTAGCCCTCTCGTTCTTGCCGCCATGTTGTTGCTCCCAAGCTCCATGGCGTCGGCAGCACTCACGGGCGCTTGCTTGAAGGATGCCAAAGCACTTTGCGCAGGGGTGCAACCTGGGGGAGGCAAGATCAGGGCGTGCCTCAAGACGCACCTCAAGGACCTGTCCGATGACTGCCAGGCGGTGGTGCTCAAGGCTGTAAATGCCAAGGCCTGTGCGGCTGACGTGAAACAATTTTGCGCAGACACCAAGGCTGGCGAGGGCCGCATTGAGGCTTGCATCAAAGGTCACTTCGCCGATCTTAGCGATGCCTGCAAAGTAGGGCTGGCGAATGAGGCAGCTGGCGAAGACTAAAGTCAAAAATCAGTAACCAAGGCTGCGGCGCTGGAAAGCGCCGTAGCTTGGTTAGCCCTAGCCCATAGGGGCCTATCTGACGGGAGTGAGCGCGTACGTTGGCTTGGCTTTCGCGCTGTACACCAGTGTGATGTTGTGGAGCGATGACTGAAGGCGCTCTATTCGCTGTCCGGTATCTCAACGGGCTGCGCAACCTCATCAAGTGTCATAATGACAGTAAGGCGGACGAACTCGCGCGCTTTGCTCATTGTCGCTTGAAGGGCCAGATGACGAAGTTCCTCATATGGATTGCGTGCACGGCTCTTACTGCGTGTACCCTTCAGAGCGAGCAGACTGCTCAGCAACCCCAGAGCGGGCAGACTGCTCAGCAACCCCAGTCCCAGCTTGTCGGCATGACTAAAGAAGGAGTTCTGAACTGCGTGGGGGCACCCCTTCAGAAGGCAATGGAAGGCCAATCTGAGGTTTGGTCCTATGCATCAGGGAATGACCACCGCTGTACGGTGAACGTCGTATTGGTTTTTGGGCGGGTCAGCCAAGTGAACTATTCGGGGCCAACGGGTGAACCGCTCCCAAACGGTGATCAATGCGCTTTTGCCGTTCAGGATTGCGTGCTGCGGTGAGGCGCACCGACTCCCAGGAACACCCGATCTCTCGCGGGTTCAATCGGGTGCCAGTGTAGAGTTCGGCAAACGGCCAGGGGGCTGTAAGCCCGATGAAAAAAACAAACGGCCCTCTACGACATATCCAAGGATGAGCTTAATCCAGTCAGTGGCCTAGGCAGACGCCCTCGGTGCCTGACCCCTTGATGCAACGGTAACCTGGGTCGCAGTCACCAGGTCCCCCGTTTTCTTGGAGTCCCGTTTACTGTGGGGGCAATCTCCCCCGCCAACAGCATTTGCGTTGATCCTGGCCGCGAATTGAACCTTGTCTGTTCAATTCTCGGCCTGGAGAGCACAGCATGGTGGGAATAGGGCGTGTACTCATAAACCGACACCCAAATGTTGATTAGGGCCGCCCTGCCCAACGTCCGTTATTGGGGGTAAAGCGGACATGGCGCGAACTTGTCAGTATGTCCGCTAATGACGCCTTGGCTTGTCTCGTCGCGTCTCAGTCCTTGTCGCTACGCAGTTTTCTGCGCCTTCGTGATCGCCTTCCGGATCGCATGTGGGTCGGGCATGTCGACGATGGTGAATTCCGGCTCGTCGCCCGCGGTGTAAATCTGGATGGTCCCTACCCCGAACCGGGGGGACATCCGCGACACAGAAAACGGGACTCCGATGCATATCTGGACCGTGGTTATGGACGCCCAGCTACCTTCAGCACCACTGACACCTATGGGTGCAGCTTCGTGACGGCTGGCTTGATAGCCCCTCGAAGTTGCCCCCCGTCTGGAGCCAGAGAAATCTGCCGCCCAAATTGCCGCCCGCGTTTATCTGGAGAATCCGAGCACATGGCGCGGGAGGCCTTCAATAGCCTAGTGTTGCTACCTATGGAAGACGACGGGAAACTGCCAGATTGACGGAGTGGTGCGATTTTCAAGACCGGTGCCTTCAACCACTCGGCCACCCATCCCTGCAAGAAACTCAGTGCTTTACAATCAGCCAATTGTCATAAATTTGCACCGAATCCAGTCTCGTAAAGCGGTCCTCAACGCCTCGTCAACCAGTCACCACATTCGCCTGCCGGCGCGGTAACAGGCAAGTCAGCTTAGATGTCGTCAGATAGTCAATATTTGTATACACGCGGACATCATGAACCGCAGAGAGTGGCTTAGAACGGCGATCATTGTTGGGCTGCTCGTGCTCGCAATTCTCTTCGCCCAGAGCCGATGGAACTGCGAGATCCCAGGCTCAACCTGGATTCCCTGCATTTGGGGAACCGCGCTCAAGCAGCCTTAAAGATAAGGCTTTCTGCTTGAGCCATGCAGGGGCGCCGGCCGAACCCTTCCGGGCTTTGTGCCGGTGCTTGGCGACACTCAGACACTCGGCGTCAGTGACTTGACATTGGACCCCGGCAAATCATCGATATCTGGGGCTCATCACGGAGCGAACGCTCAATGGGGGATATTCGTGTCACTCTCGGGATTGCCGCTTGCCTCGCAGTCTTCGCGGTGGGCTGCGCGTCGAGCGGGCAGGTCGGGCAGGTCCAGCAGACCGGACTAGGGACCTATAGCATTGGCGTTCGCCCAAGCCATGGGCTCGGCGCGTCATCGCAAGAGAACAAGGCGATGGACGCCGCCGTCGACAAAGCCGGTCAGTATTGCCATGCGAAGGGGGAGAAGCTGTTGGTGACCACGGCGGTCGGCAACACCATCAATTTTCGCTGCCTCTCGGACAGCGAAGCCGCACAACATTGAAGATGTCTGTGAATATGCCGTTATCGCCCCCAGTTTGCTGCCTAGAGGCTGGAAATAAGAGCGCCAAGGCAGCACTATTCACCTGTCCCTGGCTATACTGCGATTCTTCTCCCCGACATGCGACGCAAGCCTGACCCTTATGGCCGCGATGCGAGGCGGCCTTACCACATTCCCTTGCGTGGCTGGTGGCAGGTCATCCAGCGGGTGTGGACCGAGAGCGGGCGCGATAACCTCTCTGTCGTCTCGGCAGGCTGCGCGTTCTTCGCGCTGTTTGCCATCTTCCCCGCGCTCTCCGCGCTGATCGCCCTTTATGGCCTCACCGCGAATCCCGCGACCGTTGAGCAGCAATTTGGCATGCTTTCCGACGTGCTTCCGGCACAGGCCTACGACATCGTCATCGAGCAAGTACGCCGGCTAGTGCAAGCGTCCAGTCGGTCGCTCGGTTGGAGCCTTGCGGTCAGCCTCGCCCTTGCCTTCTGGAGTGCCACGGCCGGAACGCAAGCTCTCTTCGCGGCGCTCAATATCGCCTATGAGGAGCCGGAGCGGCGAACCATCTTTCAATTCTATCTGAGCGCCTTCACCTTCACCTTCGCCGGCATCCTTGGCGGCGTGATCATGTTGCTCGCCATCGTCTATGTGCCGATCTGGTTTGCCCTGTTCGGTTATTCGCACGCCTTCGAGCTCTTGGTGAAGATCGGCCGTTGGCCGTTTCTCGCGCTGCTCGTGCTGTGCCTACTCTCGCTGCTTTATCGCTATGGGCCGTGCCGCCGAGCCGCAAAGTGGCACTGGGTCACGGTGGGCTCTCTGTTCGCCACCACCGTTTGGCTGCTGGCCTCCGCCGCCTTCTCCTACTACGTCGCAAACTTCGCCCATTACGACCGGTTCTACGGGTCTCTTGGCGCCGTGATCATTCTCTTGTTCTGGCTGTACATCTCCTTCTACATCGTGCTGCTTGGCGCCGAGATCAACGCCGAGCTCGAGTTGCAGACCGCCGTAGACACGACCTCCGGACCGCCCCGGCCGATCGGCGAGCGGGGCGCCTTCGTCGCCGACCACGTCGCTGGCGGCCCTGAAGGCGACAAACGTCCCTCCCGTCCAGTCTTGGAGAGCGACGAGGCAAAGCCTAGCGCCACCTAAGCCGCGCCTTGGCCTGCTTGGAAGTGTAGAGTGGTGCTTCGCGCCGGTTTTGGGCTTATGAGCGCGATCGCGCAGCAAGGATGAGTGTGAAACGTCAGTGATGGATGCGCAGTCGAATGCGAGCCCCGCTGTCCTCAACTCGGGAGGGTGGAAACGCCCGCGCTTCATTCATGGCTTTTTCGCCATTACCGAGGAGGATTGGGTCGGAAACCTCGAACGCTTTCGGGGCAATCTTGGTCTGACCTCAGCCCTCGGATCCGCTGCGCGCAAAACGGTCGAGGAGTCATTCTCCTTGCGCGCAACCGTCCCTAACATTGCCGAGATCCTGATAGCGGCGGCGGCCTTGCGTCACCATGGGCGGAGGGCGGCCTCCCAGGCGATCTTCAGACCCGGTCAGGCGCGCTCCGCCGGGTCCGGCGGCGCCGCAGCATCCCGATAAACAGCACCAGAAGCGCGCCCGAGGTCGCCACACCAAGCTTGACGCTGTGCGCAATGGTGGGATCGATGTGCTGCGCGAACAGAGGATCGCCGGCAATGATTTCGCCCGCGATCCAACCGAGCAGCGCCGCACCAGCCCAAACGATCACCGGGAAGCGTTCAAGCAGCGCGATGACCATTGCCGCGCCTGCCATGATTAGCGGGATAGAGACGGCGAGCCCGAACATCAGCAACGTATAGTTGCCCCGCGCGGCGGCGGCGACGGCGACGATATTGTCGAGACTCATCACTACGTCAGCGATGGCGACGATCTTGATCGCGTGCCACAGACTGTCGACCGCTTCGATCTGGCCGGTTCTGCCGTTCTCCTCACCGCCAAGGAGCTTCACGGCGATCCAAAGAAGCAGGAGGCCGCCCACGAGTTTTACATAGGGCATCGTCATCAATTGCGTCACGATGCCGGTGAACGCGACCCTGAGCGTGATGGCGACGAGAGTGCCGAGCACGATGCCCCACATGCGCTGGCTCGGCGGCAGTTTGCGGCAGGCGAGGGCAATGACGACGGCGTTGTCGCCGGACAGAAGGATATCGATCCAGATAATTTGAACTACGGCGAGCCAGAAACCAGGTTCGTCAACGGTCATGCTTCTGCTCTGCCCCCGCGTGCATTAGCCGAATGCCGAGTCCAGCAACGTCGTGCTTACCTGTTGCCGCCAAAAACGGCAAAGGCAAGACAGATATATGTGTTGCGGCGCTGGATTGAAGAAGGCTGCCCAGACTTTATCTTCGACCAATGCCTTGTTCTCGCCCTTGTTTCCGGCAGGGGACAACGCGTGCTTAATGAACTATGCTGGCGACCGCCTGGTCCTGCGAATCGGGCGAGTTTGTGTTCAGCTCACAAGGGGGAAATCGATGAGCTTTGATGTGCAGGTGGTCAATCCGCTTATCGCCTTGATTGCTGGAATTTTGATCCTGCTCATGCCGCGATTGCTGAATTACGTGGTAGCGATCTATCTGATCGTGATTGGTGTTCTCGGACTCGCGCATCATTTCAATGTGTAGGGCTGAAGCGGAAATCGGTGTGCAGTAGGTGACGCAATTTTGGCAAGGACCTGGAACCATCCTACCTGATGACCTATAGTTTTGTTCTCACGCTCAAAGATCACAAAGGAGAGACCCCTGCTGCGCGGGCACACCGCCATCCTCGCTAGGCGCGTATTCACGCGTCGTGCGGCCAGGTTCTGTCTTGGCACGGTCCTCTCTCTGACATTGGTCGCGGGGCTTGGTGTGCTCGCCCGCACGCATGCCAATGAAGCGCCTCAGACAGGAGCAGCGCCAAATGCGAGCCCTGATGCCGGCGCACAATCGACAATGACGGCCTATGTTTGGTCGGCGTCCCGCAGCGGCTCGATGCTGCGGCTCCGAGGGCTGGTCCCTTCGGAAGACGACCGCAGGACGGTGCTCGGCATGGTCAAGGCCCATTTTGCCGACCTCGAGGTGGAGGATCGCCTTAAGGTCGCCGAAGGTGGACCGCCGCGGGAGCAATGGCTTGGCGCGGTGAGCTTTGGTCTGAAGCAGCTGTCGCATCTGAAGCAAGGTTCGGCGCGGCTCCTCAATGACGGACTAAAGGTTGACGGCGAGGCGCGCAGCGCTCCGGACTATGCCGAGGTAAAGAAGGCGCTTGTCGGCCCTGTGCCGACCGGCCTCACCATCTTGAATGACCATGTCCGGCCGCCGCTCGCCGACCCATTCGTCTTCGGCGCCACGCTTGGCTCGAATGCGCTGGTCCTGACCGGCAGCGTGCCGAGCGAGGACCGCCGCAAGGAGCTGAAAGAGCTCGCGCGGCGCCTGTTCGAGCGTCCCATGCTCGACGACCAGCTCCAGCTCGCCTCAGGTGCGCCGAAGCGCTGGAATGAAGCCGTCGAGGCCGCACTAAAGGCGTTGAGCCGCCTCGACTCCGGCAAGATCGCGCTTTCAGGGCTCGCGGTTACCATCGAGGGCGTGGCCAAGGACAAGGGCACCGCCACTATGGTGTCCTACCAGCTCAAGCGTGACCTGCCCGAGTTGTTCTCGTCCTCCGAAAGCATCAAATGGAAAGAGGCGGACGTCACCGGCAATGTCGGCGAGTCGATCGTGCCGCGCATTAAGGAGATCATCAACAGCGACACCGGTGCGGCAACCGGCGCTCTCCCCTCAGCGGACCTCAAGACTCAGCACGGCAGCGACTGAGCGCACGCTTCCAACTAGTCGTTGGCAGCGAGGAAAGTTCCGATCGCCTCGACCGTCTCCGGCTCGTTCAGCACCGGCGCGTGTCCCTGACCGGGCACCGTAAGCGTGCGCAGATTGGGATGGCGCTCGACCATCGCCTCCACAGTTTCAGCGCTGAGCAGATCCGAATTGGCGCCGCGGATCACGAAGGCCGGAAATTGACTGAGCGCCATGAATTGCGGCCAAAGGTCGGGCGTCGGCCGGCGGAGATCGATAGTGCCGAAGGCGCGCGCCAGCCGCCGGTCATAGCTTTGCGCCGGGCGGCCATTCTTTTCGTTGAAGACGGCACGCGCAATCTCCTCCCACTGCCATGACTCGATGGCGGGAAAGGCGCGCTCGTTCATCTCGCGGAGCAGCAGCGCTGCGTCATCCCAATTGCGGGGCACCTTGGTACGCCCGACATACCCGATGATCCGGGCGAGGCCGGTCGTCTCCATCACCGGACCAATGTCGTTGAGCACCACGACGCCCATCGCCGTGGGCCGGATCGCCGCCATCATCATGGCGATGATGCCGCCGCGTGAGGTGCCGATGATGGCGGCGTCGTGCAGATCCTGCAGCGTCATGAAATCGAGTGCGTCGATGAGCTCGATGAAGGGTGTGTAGTTGCGCCAGTGGCGATCATATTGCGAGCCGCCGCGGCCCCGGTAGTCGACGCAATAGACGGCCCTAGGCCTTTGCGGATGGTGCGAAAGATAGCTCGCCAGATAATGGAAGTCGCGGCCGTTGCGGGCGAGACCGGGAAGGCAGACGACCGACCTTGCCTTTGCCTCGGCCACTGGATAGTGCCGGACATGCAGGCGCAAATCGTCGAACGAGGCGTAGTAGAGGTCCCGCCACAGCTCGCCGTTAAGCTCGGTCATGTCGTGATTGGCCTTGGGAGCGGTTGCAAAGGGAGAGGGCGGGTCGCTGTTTCGCTTCGCCTAATCTTCACCCGATTTTCGGCGCGAGCAAGCCTACTGCTTCGAGCTATTCGGATTTTGCCTGCTTCATCGGCACTTTGGGCGCGGCCACCCTGCCGCGATTGAGGTCTTGCACGAGCTGCAGTGCCCTCTCACTACCCGACAGCCTCGATCGATAGAGCTGCAACGTCTCCATGATCTTCTTCACATAGTCCCGTGTCTCGGAGAACGGGATGCGCTCGATCCAATCGATGGGATCGGTGCGCCCATCGCGCGGGTCGCCGAATGCTTTCATCCACTCCTGCACTCTGCCACCGCCGGCATTGTAGGCGGCAAGCGCAAGGAAGTAGGAGCCGCGATAGCTGTCGATCAGACCGCGCAGATGCGCCTCGCCGAGCTGCACATTATAGGTAGGATCGGTGAGCTGCGCCGGCACGAACTTCACCTTGTATTCCTTGGCAATTGCCTTGGCGGTGCCCGGCATCAACTGCATCAGGCCGGCCGCGCCCACCGGACTTTTGGCGCCGGCGTTGAACTCGCTCTCCTGACGCGATAGCGCGTGGACCAGCGCCGGATCGACACGATCGGCGAGCAGGCTCCTGAATTGCGGAATGACGCCGATCGGGAGCGCATAGTCGCCCACGGGAAGATCGCGATTGAAGGCGATCTTTGCCAGGCGGAGCGCAACTTGCGGGTTATCCGATTGCTTGGCAAACTCGGCGAGCAGCACGACCTCGCCGGGGCTCGTCATCTTGCGTGACAGCGCGAGAAAGAACTGCGAGGTTATGCCCTCCATGCCGGAAGCGAAGGCAACGCCGATGGCGCGTACTGCATCATTGGCGAGGAAGTTCTGAATGTCATCGTCCGTCGGCTTCGGCGTCGGCGTCACGGCAAGATTGGCGGGCTTGGCGTCGAGGGCCTGCCTCCCAAGCTGGCCATAGAAATATTGCGGGTACTTTGCCGCGGCATGGAAATGCACCACGGCCGAACCGTTATCGCCGAGCGCAAGCGCCGTGCGGCCGAGCCAATATTCGGCAAGCGCGAGATTCTTGGAGCCCTTGGCCGCGGCGCGGAGCGCCAACAAGTGGTTCTGGGCAGTCTCAGGCTCGCCCAGGAACCGCAACGCGATCCAGCCCGCAAGGAACTCCGCCTCGACATAGGCATCGCCGGAGATCGGGCCGTGCTCCGCGGCGATTTCGTAGGCGATACGCGGTTGCCCGGCATTGAGTGCAAGCCGGCAATTGATGCGCCGCTCGCTCCACCAGCCTTCGAGATCGATCAGCTGGTCTGGCTCCTGCGGGGCGGCGAGCAGCGCCTTCCAGGCTTCCTGATCGCGGTCCTTGCGCCGGAGCCACTGGATGCGGTTGTAGAGCAATCCGATATCGCCGTTGGTCGCACTCGCCGGAAGCGCGTCCAGCAGCTTGCCGGCATTTGCCCCGCGCTTGACCACGGCGATGCGCGCCGCGACCTTTTTCTGCTCTGCGGCTGGAAGCAGCTTCGAGGTGCGGAGCGCCACATCGGCGGTGATCTTGCTGTCCGGAAACAAGAGCTTGTCGATGCGGGCCTGATGGTCCTCCTCGGTCAACATGGAGCCGAAGCGGGCCAGGATTTTTTTCTCTACTGGGAGATTGAGCTGGTAGTCGCGCCAGGCAGAGACCACGAGCTCGCGCGCCGCCGCTTCGTCATTTTCCTTCATCAAGACGCTAGCCAGGGCAGCCTTGCCGGCGCCGGTGAGCGGCGTGGAATTGCTGAAGAAGGCGCGCACTCTCTCGGGGCTTGCATCGCCCAGGAAGAGAGCAATCTCGGCCCGTTCCCGAAGCTCGTCCTGGCCAGGCCACTCTGGATTGGCGAGGCGAAAACTCTCGATGTCCTCGGCCGAGGCATCGTAGTCACCGTTGCGATATTCGAACCAGGTGGCAAGCTTTCGCGCAGCGCCGTCCTTGATGCGCGTGACCGCGGCATGGGAGCTGGCATCGTCGCCCCTAAAGCTCGCACTGAAAGCATCCTTCAGATTGGTGGCATCGGAGGCGCTCAGTTGATAATCGAGCAGCGGCTTCAGGATGGCGGCATAAGCGCCGGTTGGCGCGGGTTTCGAGGCGGGTGGAACCACTATGGGGACAGGGGCGAGGGCCGATGAGTCGGGTGCCGCGACAGTTGAAGCTGCGGATGGGCGTTGAGGATTGCGATCCGGCAGGGGAGCGCCGGAGACGTTGGCCTCTTGCACAGCAGCGGACGCCGCTGGCACCTCATGGGGCGGCTGCTCCGTGGCGGCGAACGGGCGTTGAGGATTGCGACTCGGCAAGGGCGCGTCGGAGACGTTGGCCTCTGTCACGGTGGCGGTTGCCGCCGGCACCTCGTGGGGCAGCGGCTGCTCGGCGATCGCGCCGGTGACGTCTGGAGACGCCGTCGTGTCGGGACTGGCCGGAGCCGCGACCGCCACCCGGTTCGGATTCGGGTCCGGCAAAGGAGGCACCACGGCCGGCGTCGCAACCTTTACCGCCGTCTTTGCATGCTTGCTGCTCTTCGCGGCTACGGACTTGCCGTGTGACTTGCTGGCGTGCGACTTGGCATGCGTCTTTGCCGCCAGCAACCCCGGGGCAGGGAGCAGCGGAACGAGCAACGCGCAGAATACAAAGAGTGGTACGGTCGCTTTTGTGCGTTTCATTCTCGTCGATCGGTCCGGGTTCGCGATCCCGCGAAGATAAACAGCGAGGATTTCCCCCTAAGCCGGGGCTCCGCGACGAAGGCGCTATACTAGCCTGCCAAACTCAACAATGTCTGAAAAAATCCGGCGGAAAGATGACTTGAGGGTCTCGGCAATCGCCGGCAAACGACCGTTAAGACTATGAGATTACTGGTTTAGTTAGCGACCGAGCGATGAGCCCGGCGAATCGGGATGTGGAGCTGATTGTTGCCGAAAGAGCGCAAAAACCCTACCTCGTCGTCGAGTGGCTTGCCTGGCTGACCAGATCCAAAAACGGTATTGCCCGCCGTCATTCTTTGAGCCCATAAGCTCACCGTCTTGACCTCAGGAGCAACCTCACGTGCCCATGCCGCCCTTCCAAGGCTCGATCACGGCCCTTATCACGCCCTTCAAGAACGGCCAGGTCGACACCAAGGCCTTCCAACGGCTCGTCCAATGGCAGATCGACCAGGGCACGCACGGCGTCGTCCCGGTGGGCACGACGGGCGAATCGCCTACGCTCTCCCATGAGGAGCACAAGCGCGTCATCGAGCTTTGCATCGAGGCGACGGCCAGACGCGTGCCAGTGATCGCGGGCACCGGATCGAATTGCACGTCGGAAGCCGTGACGCTAACCCGCCACGCCAAGGAGGTAGGCGCCGACGGCGTGCTGGTGGTCACGCCCTATTACAACAAGCCGACGCAGGAGGGTCTATACCTCCATTTCAAGGCGATCAACGACGCGGCCGACATTCCGATCATCATCTACAACATTCCCGGCCGCAGCGTCGTCGACATGTCGGTCGAGACCATGGCGCGGCTGTTCAAGCTCCCCAACATCGCCGGTCTCAAGGACGCAACCGCCAACATGGCGCGGGTGAGTCAGCAGCGCGCGGCACTCGGTGCCGAGTTCGTCCAGCTGTCCGGCGAGGACGCAACCGCGCTCGGCTTCATGGCGCATGGCGGCCAGGGATGCATCTCGGTGACGGCCAATATCGCGCCTTCGCTTTGCTCGGAGTTTCAGCTCGCCTGCCTCGGCGGCAATTTCAAGCGCGCGCTCAAGCTGCAGGACCAGCTGATGCCGTTGCACGACGCCTTGTTCGTTGAGTCAAATCCGGGCCCGGTGAAATACGCCGCGGAGAAGCTCGGGATCTGCTCAGGCGAAACGCGGCTGCCGCTCGCGCCGCTCACGGCAAGCTCCAAGGCCAAGGTCGACGCTGCGCTCGCCCAAGTCGGCCTGTTCTACGTTTAGTACCGCAAGGTCGAGCCTATGGCGCAAAAACGCGAGAGCGGCAAGCTCGTCGCCGAGAACCGCAAGGCCCGCTTCAACTACGCGATCGAAGACAAGCTCGAGGCTGGGTTGGTGCTCACCGGCTCCGAGGTGAAGTCGCTGCGCGCCGGCAAGGCCAACATTGCCGACGCCTACGCGTCGGACGAGGGTGGCGGCGCGCTCTATCTGATCAACGCCCATATCGCCGAATATGCACAAAGCGGGCGCAATAGCCACGCGCCGACGCGGCCGCGCAAGCTCCTGCTGCACAAACGCGAGCTCGACCAGTTGACGGGCGCGATCCAACGGCAGGGCATGACGGTCGTGCCGCTCAAGCTCTATTTCAACGCGCGCGGCTTCGCCAAGGTCGAGCTAGGCCTCGCCAAAGGCAAGAAGCTGCACGACAAGCGCGAGACCGAGAAGAAGCGCGACTGGGATCGGCAGAAGGGCCGGTTGATGCGCGAGAAGGGGTAGGAGTGCCGCGGTGTCCATCAGTTTGAGGTGCGTCATACCAGCGAAAGCCGGTATCCAGCGCGCATAGCGCAAAAAATAAGACTGGATTCCGGCTAACGCCGGAATGAGGCCAGGTGACGGTGACGATATGTCTGACAAAAGTCACCTCAAGCGAGGATTGGCGCTGCCGCACGTCATCCTCCCGGCAACGACCGGCGCAGCGATTTGTCTCGCTGTCGCGCCGGGCTTGCATGTCCTGATCGTCTATCCCTGGACCGGACGGCCTGGCCTGCCGAACCCGCCGCATTGGGATGACATCCCGGGCGCGCATGGGTCCACGCCTGAGCTCGAAGGCTTCCGCGACCTCGCTCCGGAATTTGCGCGCCGCAATGTCAACCTGTTCGGCCTTAGCCGGCAGACGAGCGACTATCAGCGCGAGATGACCACGCGGCTCAACATCCCATTCCCGATCCTGAGCGATACCGAGGGGCGCATGTCGAGCGCTCTTGCCTTGCCTAGCTTCACAACTGGTGGCGAGAAATATCTGAAAAGACTCACCCTTGTTGTGAGCGCTGGAACGATCGAAGCCGTGCGCTATCCAGTGGCTGACCCAGCGTCGCATGCTAGTGAGGTGCTCGGCTGGCTTGAGCATGAGGCTGCCGCCGGGACTTAGAGAAAGTCCTCCTCGGCGTCCTCGACCGAGTAACCGAGCCGGTCCAACCCTTCCTCGAGATAATCAGCAAGCATTGGCATGCCGAGAAGATAATCCTCCCTGCGGTTGACATGCTCGGTGCGCGCGGTGTCGAGCGCCTCGTCGAGTTCTTCCGGCCCGAATGAACCTCTGCCGATCCAGGCGAGTGCCACGAGGCTCGCCTGCTCGTCCTCGTTCATGTCGCGGATGAACCCCTTGAGCTCCGCCCGAGTCGCGTCGTCGCTGAAGGATTCGAGGATCGATTCCGCGTCGTGATCGGAGGTGGCGCCGTCGTCCCAGGCAGCGACCTTTGCCGCGCATTCGCGCGCCTTGACGATCACATATCCGATCTTGGTCGGCGAAATTTCCAAACCGGCCATGGGCCTCTCCTTCAAGGCGTGCCCGCAACCTTACGTCCACAATGCCTGAGATGGCGCGCCCCAGCAACACTCTCAGCGCCGATCGGCGCTCCCGAGCGTGCCGGCAATGTCGGCGAGTACCGCCTCGAACATGGGCGTGGTCAGCCTGCCGGTGTTCGTGTTCTGGCGCGAGCAATGATAGCTGTCGAACAGCAGCCGGGTCGCAAGCTCATGGCGCGCACCATGGGCGAACGCGTAGTCGCGCCGCTTGAGCCCGAGCGCATCGAGCGTGCTTTCGTGGGCAATGCGGCCAAGCGCCAAGATGACGTGCAAGTTGGGTAGGGCCGCGACGCGCGCCTTCAGGAACTGGCGGCAGTGCCCGATCTCGTTCGGCGTCGGTTTGTTTGCCGGCGGAACACAGCGCACCGCATTGGTGATCATGCAGCCCACAAGGTGCAAGGCATCTGGCGCTGCGACATCGTGATGACCACGAGCGAGCCCGACCTTGAGCAGGGTGCGGTAGAGCAACTCCCCAGCATGGTCACCGAGAAACGGTCGCCCGGTGCGGTTCGCGCCCTTCAACCCTGGCGCAAGTCCGACGATGAGCAGCCGCGCGGTCGCCGGGCCGAAGGACGGGACGGCGCCGTTGAACCAATCGGGATGCGCCGCGCGGTTCGTCGCGCGAAAGGCGACGAGGCGCTGACAGATGGGGCAGTCCGGCTCCGGTTCGACGGACACGAGCTCCGGGCTGAGCGTCGACATCTCCGCGCCGCTATTGGCTCGAATGAGGCGTGGTCGCAAGTCCCGCGTCTCGCGCGGCGAGCTTGGCCATCGCCGACCAGTCGAGGTGACTTCCACCTTGCGCGATCAATGCGAGTTGTCGCGTGGCGATGAGACTGGCAAGGGGCATCGGCACCTTGAGCGCCTCTGCCGCGGCAAGCGCGAGGCGGATGTCCTTATAACCGAGTTCGGCCTTGAAGCCAGCCGGGTGGTACCGCTCCTCTGCGATCAATCCGCCATAGGTCTTGTAGATGGGGGCATCTTTGAGCAGGTTGTTGGCCATGGCACTGCCCATGGCACCAAGGCCGATTACTTCGACCTGCATGGAGGCCTCCATTGTCCGAGAGGGCCGAGCGGCCTTAGGTCTCGATCAGGTCTTCTTGATCAAACTCATCGAGCGGCTCAGACCTCCGGCGCTGCTCGCGCTGGGCGCGCTCCGCGGGATCTCGGCCGACCTCGTTCTGCAGATGGGCAAGGTCGATGAACTGGTCCGCCTGGCGGCGCAGCTCGTCGGCGACCATGGGTGGATTGGTGGCGAGCGTCGAGACCACACTGACCCGCTTGCCCTTGTGCTGCAACGCCTCGACCAGCGAGCGGAAATCGCCGTCGCCGGAGAACAACACGATATGGTCGAGATGCTCCGACAGCTCCATCGCATCGACTGCAAGCTCGATGTCCATGTTGCCCTTGATCTTGCGCCGGCCTGCCGCGTCGGTGAACTCCTTGGTCGGCTTCGTCACCATGGTGTAGCCGTTATAGTCGAGCCAATCGATCAGCGGCCTGATCGAGGAGTACTCCTGCTCCTCGGCGAGCGCCGTATAGTAGAGCGCCCTGATGAGTTGCCCCTTGGTGCTGAACAGCGCCAGCAGCCGCTTGTAGTCGATGTCGAAGCCGAGAGACTTGGCGGTGGCGTAAAGATTGGCGCCGTCGATGAAAAGCGCGACGCGCTCGGTCGGATAGAAATGCATTGTGAGTCCTATCTTTAACAATATGGATGCAAGGACGATCAGCCTTCAGGCAATGCGGCTTGGTCTGTTTGGGAAGATAGGTACGCGAGCGTGAATGCGCAATCGAATGGGCACGGCAAAGTCCTGATAGGCCTTGGTGCCAATTGTCCCGGACACTGGGGGACTTTGGCCGAAATCCTGCACCGGGCACTTCGCGAGCTCGAACGGCGGGGCGTCAAGGTCGAGGCTGTCTCTAACCTTTATGAGACCGCCGCCATGGGCGCGGTACATCAGCCATCTTACCTGAATCAGGTGGCGCTCATTGCCACGAGCCTGCCGGCGCCGGCCCTGTTAAGGCTGTTGAAGCAGATCGAGGCTCAGGCCGGCAGGCGGGGCGGCAGGCCCTGGGGCGCGAGGACGCTCGACCTCGACATCATCGACTATAAGGGACGCGTGGTGAACTGGTCGCGGGGGCGCAAAGGCATACCGCGCGAGCGCGTTCGGCCACTCGCGCTCCCTCATCCTGAGCTCGATCAGCGGCCGTTCGTGCTGAAGCCCCTCTTGGACGTCGCGCCCAATTGGCGCCACCCGGTGCTGAAACTGAGCGCGAGCGAGCTGTGGCGCCGCGTGCCCAAGCACGGGCAGGGCAGCGTGCTGAAACGGGTGTCCTGAGCGTCAAACCCCTTGCTTTGCCTTGCCAGGCCAGCACGAACCGCCTAAATAGGGGAAAACCTCCGATCATCTACACAAGGATTTGCTGATGGCTCGCGTTACCGTCGAAGATTGCATCGACAAGGTTCCCAATCGCTTCGAGCTCGTGTTGCTTGCCGGCCACCGGGCGCGCACGATCTCTGCCGGCGCCCAGATCACCGTGGATCGCGACAATGACAAGAATCCGGTGGTGGCGCTGCGCGAGATCGGCGACGCAAAGATCCCTTGCGACGATCTTAGGGAAGACTTTATCCACTCCATGCAGAAATACGTAGAAGTGGATGAGCCTGAAGCAGAAGCCGTGCCTATGCTCTCTGCGGACACGAGAATGCCGATCCTCGGCCAGGACGATCAGTCGACCGACAACGCGATCGACAAGATGACCGAGGAGGAGCTGTTGCGCAGGATGGCGAGCCAGGCGCCGTCAGATGGCTCCAATGCGGGACCGCGCTCGCGCTGATCTGACCCAGACCAATAGGAATGGGCGTCATACCGGCGAAAGCCGGTATCCAGTTTTTTTGATTGCGCTTCGCGCGCTGGAGTCCGGCTTTCGCCGGAATGACGGAGTTACGCCATGACGACCCGCCAATACGAGCTCGTCGAGCGGGTGAAGAGCTACGAGCCCGACGCCGACGAGGCGTTGCTCAACCGCGCGTATGTCTATGCCATGAAGGCGCATGGCAACCAGAAGCGGGCGTCTGGCGCGCCGTTTTTCTCTCATCCGCTTGAGGTTGCTGCCATCCTCGCCGAGATGCGGCTCGACGACGCCACCATAGCCACGGCGCTGTTGCACGACACCATTGAGGACACGGGCGCCACGCGGAGCGAGATCGACGCGCTGTTCGGCGCCGAGATCGGTTCTCTCGTCGACGGCTTGACCAAGATCAAGAAGCTCGACCTCGTCACCAAGAAGGCCGAGCAGGCAGAGAACTTCCGCAAACTGCTGCTCGCCATCTCGAGCGATATCCGCGTGCTGCTCGTCAAATTCGCCGACCGGCTGCACAACATGCGCACGCTCGGGCACATGAAGCCCGCCAAGCGGAAGATCATCGCCGAGGAGACCATGGACATCTATGCGCCGCTTGCCGGGCGCATGGGCATGCAGTGGTTGCGCGAGGAGCTCGAGGACCACGCGTTTCGCTGGCTTAATCCGGAAGGCTATGCCGCCGTGGTCGATCGCCTCAAAATGCTGCATGACCGCAATCAGGGCCTGATCGAGGAGATCGAAAATGCGCTGCGAAAAAAGCTGGAGGAGGCGAAGGTCTCCGCCGTCGTCGCCTTCCGCGAGAAGAAGCCCTACGCCATCTGGAGCAAGATGGAGCGCAAGCAGATCTCGCTCGAGCAGCTCTCGGACATTTATGCCTTTCGCATCGTCGTGGATGAGGTGATCGATTGCTACCGCGCGCTCGCCGTGGTGCACACTACCTGGCACGCGGTTCCCGGCCGCTTCAAGGACTACATTTCGAGCCCGAAGCAGAACGACTACCAATCGATCCACACCACCATCGTCGGGCCGCGCCATCAGCGTGCGGAACTGCAGATCCGCACCGAGCGCATGCACTCCGTCGCCGAATATGGAGTGGCGGCACACGCGCTCTACAAGGATTCTGGCAACGGCTCCGGTCCGCAAAATGGCGTGCTGCCGAGCCACGAAAGCAATGCCTATCGTTGGCTGCGGCATCTCGTGGACATGCTGCTCGAAGGCGACAACCCAGAGGAGTTCCTCGAGCACACCAAGCTCGAGCTGTTCCAGGACCAGGTGTTTTGCTTCACCCCGAAGGGACGCCTGATCGCGTTGCCGCGCGGCGCCAACCCAATCGACTTCGCTTATGCTGTGCACACCGACATCGGCAACACCTGCGTCGGCTGCAAGATCAATGGCCGGCCGATGCCGCTCGTCACCGAGCTCAGAAACGGCGATGAGGTGGAGATCATAACTTCTGAGGTGCAGACGCCCCCATCGGCTTGGCAAAGCCTTGCCGTCACTGGCAAGGCACGCTCGGCCATCAGGCGTGCGACGCGCGATGCGGCGCGTGCCCAATACGGTAAGCTCGGCCGCGAAATTCTCGAGCGTGCCTTCAGCCGGCGCGGCAAGGTCCTCAGCGAGGAGGTGATCGGTCAGGCGCTTGGCAGGCTGTCCCAGAAGACCACGGAGGACATGATCGCCGCCGTCGGTCGCGGCGAGCTCTCGTCCGCGGACGTGATCAAGGCAGCCTGGCCGGAAGACATTGCCGAGGCGCCGAAGCGGCGGCGTAAGGTCAAGCGCGCCGAGGAGGGTTGGTTCGGTCTTGGCAAGGTGATGGGCCTCAAATTCCGTTGGCCAGGCTCAAACAGCAGCGAACGCAGCCGTCCGGTCGGCGCGAGCAGCATCCCGATCAGGGGCTTGCGTGGCGATTTGCCGGTGAGCTTCGCCGCCGACGGCGCGGTGCCCGGCGACCGCATCGTGGGCATTCTCACCCCTGGCCAGGGCATCACCATCTATCCGATCCACGCCGAGGCGTTAAAGGCCTTCGACGAGGAGCCGGAGCGCTGGATCGACGTGACATGGGACATCGACGAGGACAATCCGCAGCGCTTTCCCGCGAAGATCGCGGTCACGGCTCTGAACGAGCCCGGCAGCCTCGCTCAGGTCGCCGCTGTGATCGGTGAGGCCGATGGCAACATCGACAATATCAAGATTATGAAGCAGGTCCCGGACTACGCCGAGATGGTCATCGAGCTCGAAGTGTGGGACTTGACCCATCTAAACGAGATCCTCGCCGGACTTCGGGCCAAGGACGTGGTGAGCCGCGCGCAGCGGGTCGGCGGGTAGATCGGCAAGGAGGCGCCGGCGTCGCATGTTGACCCTGAGCCCTGGCGAACCGGGGACATTTGCCTAGATTGAGGAAAGTCCCTGGCCGTCGGCGGACGCTTACGCCAGGCTGATATTGGGCGCAAAGAGGTGTTGATGCTGTTCAAGCGTCGTCAAACCGAAAGCCTGTTAGAGCGTCTGCGCGTTCATCTCTGGCCCCGTCGCAGTTGGAGCCGGTCGAGCCGCTACGTCGTCTACCGGCTGCGCCGTCTCAGTGCGACGCCCCATGCCATCGCGCTTGGCTTCGCCGCCGGCACTTTTGTCGCGGTTACACCCTATATCGGCACGCATTTGATCATGGCGGCGCTGATCGCTTGGATCATCGGCGGCAGCATCGTCGCCGCGATCCTCGGCACCTTTCTCGGCAATCCACTCACCTATCCCTTCCTTTGGTACGCGAGCTACGAGGTCGGCAACCTCCTGCTCGGCGGCAAGGTGACCAAAAAGCGGATCGACCTCTCCCAGGGCCTTTTTCATTCCTCCATCGATCATCTGTGGCCGATCCTGAAGCCCATGGCGCTCGGTAGCATCCCCGTAGGGCTAGCAGTGGCGACCGCCTGCTATTTCCTGGTGAGACCCATGGTTGATGCCTACCAGCACCGGCGCCGGCGCGAGATCCGCTTGCGTCATCGGCGCGACGCGATCCGCGCACCGGAAGCAGCGCCATGACCCCGCCGGCGCCAATCAGGCTCGGTATCAACATCGACCATATCGCGACGTTGCGGAATGCGCGTGGCGGCCACCATCCTGACCCCTTCCGTGCAGCCGTGGTCGCGGTCGAGGCCGGCGCCGACAACATCACCGCGCATCTCCGCGAGGATCGGCGTCACATCACCGATGACGACATTGCGCGGCTGGCCGCGAATTTAACCGTTCCGCTCAACATGGAGATGGCGGCGACGCCCGAGATGTTGGCGATTGCGCTCAAGACCAGGCCGCACGCAGCCTGCCTTGTCCCGGAGAAGCGCACCGAACGTACCACGGAAGGGGGACTTGAAGTTACCGGCCAACATAATCTGCTCGCTCCCTTTGTCGCCAGGCTTGGCGACGCCGGCATTCGCGTCTCACTGTTTACTGCGCCCGAACTCCGCCAAATCGAAGCGGCAGCGCGCATTCGCGCGCCGGCGATCGAGATTCATGTCGGGCCCTGGTGTGAGGCGATTGCCGAAGGCCATGCGCGAGAAGCGGAAGCTGAGTGGTTGCGCATTGTTGAAGGCGCAAGGACCGCACATGCCCTCGGCCTCGAAGTTCATGCCGGGCACGGCCTGAATTATGCCACGGCGGCGACCATCTCCAGCATGCCGGAGATCGTCGAGCTCAATATCGGTCATTACCTCGTGGGTGAGGCGATCTTTGTCGGTCTTGGCGAGAGCGTGCGCCGCATGCGAACCGCTATGGACAAAGGCCGCGCTGCGTTGCGGCAAAGCGACACGGCGTTGGCGAGTGGTGAGGCGTGATGATCCTAGGGCTAGGCAACGACATCATCGACATCAGGCGGGTGGAGCGGACCATCGAGCGCTATGGCGACCGATTTCTCTCCCGCGTGTTCACCGACATCGAGCGCCGGAAATCCGACGGCCGTGCCGGCCGCGCCGCCTCCTATGCCAAGCGCTTCGCCGCCAAGGAGGCCTGCGCCAAGGCCTTGGGCACCGGCTTCCGGCAGGGGGTGTTCTGGCGCGACATGGGCGTCGTAAATCTGCCTTCGGGCAGGCCCACTCTCGAGCTGACCGGCGGGGCGCTGCAAGCGCTCGTCGACCTCACGCCGGAGGGACACGCGGTGCGCATCGACCTCACCATTACCGATGACTTTCCTATGGCTCAAGCGATCGTCATCATCTCGGCTTTCCGCGGGCCCATGCGCGATTGAGCCATTTGCCTCCCAATCGGGGACGGGCTATAGGGGCGCCGACGGTCCGCGCGTAAATCAGCATGTGAGGAGAGCTTCCGCATGAGCGTCGAGGCAGAAGAAACGCAGGAGAAAAGCGGGGTGAAGGACACCGTCCGCGTGGTCATCCACGCGCTCATCCTTGCGCTTCTCGTGCGGATATTTCTATTTCAGCCCTTCAATATCCCGTCGGGCTCCATGATCCCGACGCTGCTCGTTGGCGACTATCTGTTCGTGTCAAAATACAGCTACGGCTACAGCCGGTATTCCTTCCCCTTCGGGCCGAATTTGTTCTCCGGGCGCATCTGGGCCAAGGAGCCGGAGCGCGGCGACGTGGTCGTGTTCAAGCTGCCGCGCGACAACCAGACCGACTATATCAAGCGCGTTATCGGCTTGCCCGGCGACGAGATCCAGATGATTCACGGCGTGTTGCACGTCAACGGCGAGGCGGTGAAGAAAGAGCGCGTCGACGATTTCGTCATGCGCGACCAGTCGGGACGCGAGCGGCACACCGCGCGCTACATGGAGACCTTGCCGAACGGGGTGACCTATCCCGTGCTCGATCTCGTCAACGAAGGCATCGGCGACAATACCGAAGTGTACAAAGTGCCCGAGGGGCACTTCTTCATGATGGGCGACAACCGGGATAATTCGACCGACAGCCGCTTTCTCTCCGAGGTTGGCTACGTGCCCTTCGATAACCTGGTCGGTCGCGCTCAGGTTATCTTCTTCTCCATCGACGAGGACGCCGCCTTCTGGCAGATTTGGAAATGGCCGGCCGACGTTCGTTGGTCGCGCATTCTGCAACTGGTGCATTGAGCTTTGCCCAAGCGGCGCGACACGGCTCTCAAACATCTCTTTGAACGGATCGGGTATGCCTTTAACGATCGCTCGCTGGTCGAGCTCGCGCTGACGCATGCGAGCGCGCGGCCCTCGCTCAAGCCGAACGAGGATAATGAGCGGCTCGAATTCTTGGGCGACCGCGTGCTCGGGCTCGCCATCGCCGAGCTCTTGACCACGAGCTTTCCGGAGGCGAGCGAAGGGGAGCTCGCCCGAAGGTTCAATCAACTGGTACGCGCCGAGACTTGTGCCGATGTCGCTCAGCGCTGGGAGCTTGGCAAGCTCATCGTGATGAGCGGCGGCGAGGCCGAGAGCGGTGGGCGCGCGAAGAAGACCATCCTTGCCAATGCCTGCGAGGCGGTGCTCGGTGCGATCTTCATCGACGGTGGCTACGAGCCGGCGCGCGACGTGGTGCATCGCTGTTGGGCCGCGGAGCTGAGCGGCCTCGATCTCGCCGCGCCGGACGCAAAATCGATCCTCCAGGAATGGGCGCAAGGACGGCATTTGCCGCTGCCACGCTATATCGAAGTCTCCCGCGAGGGACCGGACCACAAGCCGCGCTTTACCTCCGAGGTGCAAATCGATGGCGTTGCCCCGGAGCGTGGGCACGGCGCGAACAAGCGCGCGGCGGAGCAGGCGGCGGCGCTCGCCATGCTGCTGCGCGAGGGCGTCTGGCAGGCTCCGCAACATGACTGACCAGGCCGCGACGGAAACACGATGCGGCTTCGTGGCGCTGATCGGCGCGCCGAACAGCGGTAAATCCACGCTGATCAATGCGCTGGTGGGAGCCAAGGTCGCCATCGTCACCCACAAGGCGCAGACGACGCGGGGGCCAGTGCTCGCCATCGCGCTTCAGGGAAAGAGCCAGATCATCCTGGTCGACACGCCCGGCATTTTTCAACCCAAACGCCGGCTCGACCGCGCCATGTCCGGGGCAGCCTGGACCCGTGCCGCCGAGGCAGACCTAGCGGCGCTGGTAATCGACGCCGAGCGCGGCATCGATCGCACGCTCGACCCGGTCTTCGCCAATCTCTCTGAGGTCAAGCGGCCTGTTGTCGCCGTGCTCAACAAAATCGACCTTGTCGCGCGGCCTGAGCTGTTGCATCTCGCCGCGGACCTCTTCATGCGCCACGCCTTCGCGCAAACCTTCATGATCTCGGCGCTCACCGGCGACGGCGTTCCCGACCTCAAGTCCTACCTCGCCGCCGCGGTGCCGCAAGGCCCTTTGCTCTATCCGGAGGACCAGCTCACCGATGCGCCGCTCCGTCAGGCCGCCGCCGAGATCACCCGCGAGAAGCTGTTCCTCAGGCTGCATGATGAGCTTCCCTACAGCCTCACGGTCGAGACCGCCGACTGGAAGGACCTTGCCGACGACAGCGTCCGCATCGAGCAGACCATCTACGTGATGCGCGACAGCCAGAAGAAGATCGTGCTTGGCGCTCACGGCGCGACCATCAAGGAGATCTCCATGGCCGCGCGAAAGGAGATCGGCGAGATGATCGACGCGCCGGTGCATTTGTTCCTCTTCGTGAAGGTGCGCGAGCGCTGGGGCGAGGACCCCGAGCGCTACCGCGAGATGGGCCTCGACTACCCCAAGGACGCCTGAGACTTTCGGTCGCCCCGCCGGAACGTCGGTCTCTCTTCCACGTTGGCCCTCCATGGTCGAACAACACCAGGAGGACCAAATGAAACTCACCTCCATAGGCTTGATGGCTGGCGGCTTGATGTTCGCTGCAAGCTCCGTCATGGCTGCCAATACGTTTACGACAGGCCCGTTGACCGGTATTGGCGAGCCGGGCTTTCAGTCGCAGAGCTTGCTGCCGGAGACGCCGGAGCAAAACACGGGGTTGGCGCCAGGAACGCTGCGCCAGCAGAGTCCCGTCTTGCCCAACTCCTCCAGCGTGCCTGACAATTCGGTATTACCGCAAAATTCTACCGGCGGAACGCCACCGCCAAACACTGGCGGCTGAACCAGCCTTCACGCGGCCTCCAAGAGCGCGTCATCGCTCGGCTTGATCGGGATCCAGTAGCCTCCGCCCTCAATAGTTTGCGACACCAGCGGGTACTGGATGCCCGCCTTCGCGGGCATGACGAGTCAATCTGGATGGAGTGCGCTCGAGGAGCTTGAGTCGCGGGAGTGTTGAGACATAGGCTCCAGCATGGACTTCAGCGACGAGGGCATCCTCATCTCGGCCAAGCCTCTCGGCGAGGCGAACACGGTGGCCGAGCTCCTCACTGCCAGGCATGGGCGCCATCTAGGGCTGGTGCGGGGAGGGCGGTCACGGCGGATGCGGCCGCTTATGCAGCTCGGCAATGTTCTGAGCGTCACCTGGCGGGCGCGGCTCGCCGACCATCTCGGCGGCTACAATCTCGAGCTCATCGAGCCCTACGCTGCCCGCGTGCTCGATGATCAGGCTGCGCTCGCCGCCATCGGCTCGCTGACCGGGCTCGCCAAGCAACTGCCCGAGCGCGATCCGCATCCGCAGCTTTATCGCGGTGCGCTCGAGGTCTTGCAGGCGTTGGATGACGCAAATGTCTGGCCGGCGCTGCTGGTACGCTGGGAGATGATGCTGCTTCAGGACCTCGGCTTCGGCCTCGATTTGAGCGAATGCGCCGCAACAGGGACAGATGCCGACTTGATCTACGTCTCGCCTAGGTCGGGCCGTGCCGTCTCGCGCGATGCTGGCCAGCCTTTTTGCGACCGCCTGTTGAAACTCCCTCGCTTCCTGCTTGAGGACGACGCATCGCCCGCGCCCTCCGATATTCTCGCCGGCTTCGCGCTCACCGGCCATTTCCTCGAGCGCGACGTGCTCGCTCCCCAGGGCCTCGCATCGCCGGCTGCACGAACCCGCCTCATCGAGCTTCTGGCGCGCAGTCAACTGGGTGTCATGCCCGCGAAGGCGGGCATCCAGTAACCCACGGAGCTCGGAAGTACTGGATCGCCCGGATCATCAAGCTTGTGGTCGGGCTGGCGAAGCCAGAAGCGAGTGCCGGGCGATGACAACCTTAGTCGTCACAGCTTGAGCAGACTCAAGGGATGCGGTAAGCGCAATACATGGGAAAAAGAATTGCGCCGCCTGATTCGTCGGGCCCGATCGAGCCCGTGAATCTGCGCGAGGCCCTGGAAGATCGCTACCTCGCTTACGCACTCTCCACCATCATGCACCGGGCGCTGCCCGATGTGCGCGATGGGCTGAAGCCGGTGCACCGGCGTCTGCTCTATGCAATGCGCCAGCTTCGCCTCGAGCCGCAAGGCGAGTTCCGCAAATGCGCCAAGATCGTCGGCGACACTATGGGCAACTTCCATCCCCACGGCAATCAGGCGATTTACGACGCCCTGGCGCGCCTCGCGCAGGATTTTGCCGTGCGCTATCCGCTTATCGACGGCCAAGGCAATTTCGGCAACATCGACGGCGATAACCCTGCCGCCGACCGCTACACCGAGGCACGGCTCACCGAGATCGCCGCCCAGCTGCTCGACGGGATCGACGAGGACACCGTCGACTTCCGCCCCAACTACGACGGCCGCGAGCAGGAGCCTTCAGTGCTCCCCGGCAATTTCCCCAATCTGCTGGCCAACGGCGCCGCGGGCATCGCCGTCGGCATGGCCACCAACATCCCCCCGCACAATGCCGGCGAGCTCTGCGACGCGGCGCTGCATCTGATCAAGTTTCCCAACGCCACTGCAGACAAGCTGGTCGATTTCGTTCCGGGCCCTGACCTGCCAACCGGTGGCGTTCTGATCGAGCCGCGCAAGTCGATCGTCGCCGCCTACAAGACCGGGCGGGGCAGCTTCCGCTTGCGCGCGCGCTGGACCAAGGAAGATACCGGCCGCGGCACCTATCAGATCGTCGTCACCGAAATCCCCTATCAAGTACCGAAGGCGCGCCTTGTCGCCCGCATCGCCGAGCTTCTGCAGGCCAAGAAGCTGCCGCTGCTCGCCGACGTGCGCGACGAGTCCGCCGAGGACGTGCGCCTCGTGCTCGAGCCGAAGAGCCGCACCGTCGATCCGGTCCTGCTCATGGAGCAGATGTTCAAGCTGACCGAGCTCGAGACGCGCGTGCCTCTCAACATGAATGTGCTGAGCCGTGGCCTGATCCCGAATGTCCTGAGCCTCAGACAGGTCTTACGCGAATGGCTCGATCACCGCCTAAAGGTGCTGGTCCGCGGCACCAAGCATCGCCTCGCCAAGATCGATCATCGCCTCGAAGTGCTCGAAGGTTATTTGATCGTCTATCTCAACCTCGACAAGGTAATCAAAATCATCCGCGAGAAGGAGGAGCCGAAGCCGGCGCTGATGCGCGCCTTCAAGCTCACCGAGATCCAGGCCGAGGCCATCCTCAACATGCGGCTCCGCTCTCTGCGCAAGCTCGAGGAGATGGAGATCAGGCGCGAGCACGATTCTCTCACCAAGGAGCGCAAGGAGCTGACGGCGCTGCTTGCCTCAGAGGATAAGCAGTGGAAGACGATCGGCGATCAGATCAAATCGCTGAAGGAGCGCTTCGGCCAGAAGACGGAAACCGGCCGCCGCCGCACGAGCTTCGAGGTGGCGCCGGAAGGCATGGCAGAGGATCTCGCCGAGGCTTTGATCGAGAAAGAGCCCGTGACCGTCGTCCTGTCGGAGAAGGGGTGGATCCGCGCCATGCGCGGGCATCTCGCCGACGGCAGCGGCCTTAATTTCAAGGAAGGCGACCGGTTGAAGCGCGCGGTGCGCACGCAGACCACGGACACGCTGCTGCTCTTCGCCACCAATGGCCGCTTCTACACGCTCGGCCCTGACAAGCTGCCGAGTGGGCGCGGGCACGGCGAGCCGTTCCGACTGATGATCGACATCGAGGAGACGGCTGACGCGGTCGAGCTGTTCGAGCACGCGCCGGGCCGCAAGCTCCTCGTCGCCAGCACGAGCGGCCATGGCTTCATCGTGCCGGAGGACGAGGTGTTGGCCTCGACGCGCAAGGGCAAGCAGGTGCTGAACGTCGCTGCTGGCGATGAGGCCGCGGTCTGCACGCCGGTGGCAGGCGACAGCGTCGCGGTCATTGGCGAGAACCGCAAGCTCCTGCTGTTCCCCTTGAAGGAGCTGCCGGAGATGCCGCGCGGCAAGGGCGTGCGGCTACAGCGCTACAAGGATGGCGGCCTTGCCGACGCCAAGACCTTCGCCAAGAAGGAAGGGTTGTCCTACGTCAACTCCGCCGGCCGGAGCTTCACGCTCACCAAGATCAGGGATTGGTGGGGCGTGCGCGCTCAGGCCGGACGCATGCCGCCCAAGGGCGTTCCCAAATCTGGGCGCTTCGGACCTAAGTTCTGAGGCGACTACATCTTCGCCTGGTCATGCCCGGCCTTGTGCCGGGCATGACACGAATCTGTTGCGGGAGAAAGACGTAGATGGCCGGGACAAGCCCGGCCATGACGAAGAATGAATGATGGGGAGTCGCGTTTCCCCGCTAGCGCGACGAGCCGTCTGGCTTCCGGCAGCCGGCTTCCGGTGTCACGTCAGTGCGCACCCAGCCCTTTGAGGTGAGGTGCTCCTGCGGTTGGAAGCGGTTTTTGTAGCGCATCTTGCGCGAGCCATCGATCCAATAGCCGAGATAGACAAAGGGCAGCTTGAGGCTTCGCGCAAACTCAACCTGCTCGAGGATCATGTAGGTGCCAAGACTGCGCACCGGCTGGTCCGGATCATAGAAGCTGTAGACCATGGAGATGCCGTCGCTGAGGCGGTCGCAAAGCGAGACACCGATCAGCGGCGAGTCGCCGGTCTCCGGGTCTGGCCTGAGGCGATATTCGGTGACGCTCGTCTCGACCACGCTGTCCTCGACCATCAGCGAATAATCGAGCACCGACATCTCCGCCATCCCGCCGTCGCCGTGCCGCGCGTCGATATAGGCGCGGAACAGAGAGTATTGCTCGGCGCTGGGCGAGGGCTCCATGCGCGCCATCATCACGTCGCAGTTGGCCCGAGCGATCCGGTTCAGCGAGCGGCGCGGGCGAAAAGCGTCGACGAGGATCCGCACCGGCACGCAGGCCGAGCAGGCGTCGCAATAAGGCATGTAGGCGATGTTCTGGCTGCGCCGGAAACCGCCCTTCAGCAGATTGTCGATGAGAAAACCCGGCTTCTCCCGGGTGAGATGGGTGAACAGCTTCCGCTCGAGCTTGCCTGGCAGATACGGGCAGGGCTGCGGCGCCGTAATGTAAAACTCCGGGAAGTTGCTCTTATGCTCGGTCACGACCTAACCCAGATCGAATCTGCCCCCTTTTCCCGAGCTTAGTGGATCAAAGGGACACAGTGCAAATGCGGAACGAGCAAGGATTGGGTTGCGCCGAGAGCCCCTAACCACTCGACCTGGAGGCCGGTTTTAGCGCCGGTTCGTCGCCACCACGCCGGCAAAAATGTCGTGCAGGCAGCGCTTTTGCGGGTCGAATAGGCACCACAGCAGGATCGGGAAGAAGATCACGAAGGAGAACCAGAACAGTAGTGCATGGAAGGCCGCGATTAGGGGCGACACTTTGCCCCCGAACCAGGTCCGCCATTCGAGCCCCATCAGGCGCTGGCCGATGGTCGCAGAATTCGGTCCGCCAATGGTGAGCGCGTTGTAGCCAAGGCCGACGATGGGGAAGATGGCGCCGAACAGGAGCCAAGCGAGACCGAGGGTCACGATGCCGAGGATCGCCACCACAAACACAGCAAGCAGCCACAACAGTGATATAATCACGGCGTCGATGAGGAAGGCGGCGAAGCGCTTGCCGATCACCCCGTCGAACGACTGCGCCTGCGCCACCGGATCGTAGGCCGGCGACGGGCTGCTGAAGTCGGTCCCCGAACGGGGCGGAAGAGTTCTCTGCTCTGACATCTCTGGTGCTCTCAAAGGTTGGCGTTCAACTCGTAGATGGTGGTTGTCGACCCCCCAAGCAAGCGCAAATTTGCATATGCAAATCGCCCGCCGCTCCCCGCCACGGTTGCCGAGCCTAGGCCGACACGATAAGGATTTGCCCGTGGGCGCGTGAGGCCAGCGAGGGACCCACTGATGGCAAAATGCCCAGTCTTACTTACGGCTGCGATGCTTTGCCTTGCCGGCTTACCCCAGGCTTCGGCTTGCGAGGGTAGCGAAGTCATTTTCGAGGACAAATTCACCGACGACGCCGGTGGCTGGGCCATCAACCAGGACGTCGAGGTGAAGGATGGGAGCTTCGTCTTTAAGCTTCCGCCCGACGCCATGCAATCCGATCTCAACGTCACCTACATGGTCTACGATGCCGACATTTGCTCGGAGATGGTATGGCCGAATGGCGGTTCGGCGATCCTCGGCGCCGGGCTTCTGTTCTGGGGCGAGGACAACCGGAACTATCTACAGTTCGGCGTTCTGAACAACGGCAAGTTCTGGATCGCGCGGCGCCTTGACGGCAAATGGCATACCATCGTCGAGAACGTTGACTCGACCGCCATCAAGGTGAAACCGGGGGAGTCGAACACGCTCAGAGTCAAGGCGAGCGGCGATGCCGCGACCTTCTTCATCAACGGCACCAAGGTGCGCGATCTTCGCGGTCAGGCACCCAAGGGAGGCTGGCGCTTCGGTCTGTCCGGCGACAATTTCGACAAGGACAAGAACGCGCGCCTCGCATTCAAGAGCGTCAAGGTCACCAACTGAGCGTCACCGCCCGTCGTCCAGCAACCGCGCCGCCTCGATCGAGAAATAGCTGAGGATGGCGTCGGCGCCGGCCCGCTTGAACGCCATCAAGCTCTCCAGGATCACCCGCTCCCGGTCAATCCAGCCGCGCTCCGCCGCGGCCACGATCATCGCGTATTCGCCGGAGGTCTGATAAACGAAGGTAGGCACGTGGAATGCCTCCTTCACCCGGCGCACGATATCGAGATAGGGCATCCCCGGCTTCACCATTACCATGTCGGCGCCCTCGGCGATGTCCTGGCCGACCTCGCGCAGCGCCTCATCGGCATTGGCCGGATCCATCTGGTAGCTCAGCTTGTCACCGCGGAGCATCGCGCCTGACCCCACAGCGTCGCGAAACGGTCCGTAGAACGCCGAGGCGTATTTCGCCGCATATGCCAAGAGCTGTGTCTGGGTAAAGCCGTTCACCTCGAGCGCCTCCCTTATCGCACCGATGCGGCCGTCCATCATGTCCGACGGCGCAAGGATATCGCAGCCGGCGTCCGCCTGGTTCAGCGCCTGCTGCACCAGAACCTCGACGGTGCGGTCATTGTCGATCTCGCCGTTGATGAGCAGTCCGTCATGGCCGTGGCTGGTATAGGGGTCGAGCGCCACGTCACAGATCACGCCGATATTGCCGACGCTCGCCTTGATGGCGCGGATCGCCCGGCAGACGAGATTGCTCGGATTGAGAGCTTCGCTGCCTTGCTCGTCGCGAAGAGAGGTTTCGGTGTTGGGAAAGAGCGCAAAGGCCGGCAGCTTGAGCTCCGCGGCCGTCTCGGCGGCCTTGACTGCAAGGTCGATGGAGAGCCGCTCCACGCCGGGCATGCTCGCAACTTGCGAGCGCTCATTCTTCCCCTCGATCAGGAAGATCGGCCAGATCAAATCGTCGGCCGACAGCGTCGTCTCGCGCACCAGCCGCCGCGACCAGTCGGAGCGGCGGTTGCGCCGAAGCCTCGTGGCGGGAAAGCCGGGGACCGGTGTGGACGGCGTCTTGCCCCGTGCGCGCTTGAGGCGCTCGGTGCGCAAGGCCACAGTTTTCTCTCTGGGCGAGGACATGAGCCTATTGATCTCACAACACCTTACGGTGCCGGCAAGCTAGCACCTGGCGTGCCAACGGGCCAGCAACTCCAGCCTTTATGGTTTTGACCTCGCCAACGCCTACTCGCAGAAGCTCTTGCGCCGCGTCTTCATGTCGAGATGGAAATGGTTCTTGTGCGCGGCATTGGCTTCCGGCCCAAGCACGGTGCCGAAGCGGCGGCAGGCCTCCTCGTGCAAATAGAGCACGAATTGAGCTTTGGGGTCTTGCTCCGGCTCTGTTGCGGCAGGCGGCGGTGTGGGCAGCGCGGCCGGTTCAGCCTTCGCCGCGGTGACATTTATGGTCTTGGTGGTGGCGCCCTTCGCCGAGTCGTTGTTGGGTTGCCCGGGCTTCGACGCTCCGTTCCCCGCCACTGTCCCAGACGACGAACTATCAGCGGGCGTAGTGGGAGGCTCCAGGGTCTTCGGCCAATCGTCCAAGATCGTGATGCGCACGCCATTGGCGAGCACGAATTCCGACACGTCGAACGCATTGGCAAGCGCATGCTCGCTCAAGGGGGTGTTGGCGCCTCCGTAGCGATTGCGACAGACATAGGAGCTGGCGTTTTGGATCTTGACCACGGTCGAGCCGAACAGCTTCTTGGCCTCAGGTTGAACGGTATCGCGCAACCACTCACCGAGCACGTCCGCCATCGGGCAGCTGAGCGTTGCCGGCGGATTGATCGTGATCTTTGGATCGGTGCCAACCGAACGCAGCAACACCGGCGCCGGCGTCCCGCAGATGCCTTCTTTTATTGGGGGCAGAACTTCGTAGTCGAGCGGGTGCCCGGTGAGCAGCTCCTTGCACTTTGCTTTCGCGGCCTCGATCGCTGCATCGCTCCAAGCCACCGTCGGCTGCTCGCCGGGAAGCACAGGCTTTGCCTCCTCCGGTTTTGCGGGGGCCGGCGCGATCGGCCGCAAAGGATTGCGCTCCGGCAAGGGCGGAGCGGCATCAGATGGCGGCGCCATGGCGATGCGGGGATTGCGATCGGCGAACGGCGGGGCGGCGCCGGTCTCAGCCGCTAAGATGACCTCCAAGCACGCGCAAAGCACGACAAAGCCAAGGATTTGCAGCCTCATTGCGGTACGATCCAAGAGCCGTTGGCTTGTGGTTTCCGGGATTGGATGCTAGCTGCCCGCGGGCGCCCCTCAACGGGCATACACGAATTCCGGCGAAGGGAAAATCTCACTGTGGGCGAGCCGCTCGGCATAGAATTTAGCGAGCAGGACCGTGCCGGCGTCGTCACGCTGAACAGGCCCTCACGGCTTAACGCGCTGAGCCGCGAAATGTTCGACGCGCTGAGCGCCCAATACAGAACTCTGGGCTCCCAATCCGCACATCTACGGCGTGGTGATGGAGTCGACGCATCCGACCGTGTTCTCGAGCGGCGGCGACTTAAAGACCCTCAACGAGTGGATCGAGCAGGGCGCGCTCGAGACCATCCGCGAATTCTACCGCGCAGCCTACACCTACGTCTTTGTACTGGAGAAATTCGTCAGGCCGAACGTTCCCCTCATCAATGGTCTCCTGCTCGGTGGCGGCGTCGGCATCACGCTCTACGGCACCCATTGCGTGGCGGGCGAAGGCTACAGGATGGCCATGCCGCAGGTCGGCATTGGGTTTCTGCCGGATATCGGCGGCACCTATTTTCTTTCTCGTCTCGACAATCACATCGGGCTCTACCTTGCGCTTACTGGACGCGCTATCGGCCCCGCCGATGCCCATCGCCTCGCCCTTATCACCCACTACATTCCGGCCGCGCATTTTCACGTCATCAAAGACGCTCTCAACGACAACCACCCGATCGATCGGCTGCTCGACGGGCTGCATCGCGATCCAGGCGAAGGGGAGCTTGTCAGACTGATCCCCGCCATCACCCGCATCTTCGGCGCTTCGTCGGTCGAGGAGATTCTGGGGCGCTTGGACAAGGAGCAAGGTCAGGACGAAGCCTGGGCCAAGGCGACCGCGGCCGAGATGCGCAAGAAATCGCCAACCTCTCTGAAGGTCGCCTTTGCCCAGATGCGGCGAGGCAAGACGCTGAGCCTCGCCGAGGCATTGCGGCTCGAGTTTCGCCTTGCCTCACAATTGATCGCGCGCCCCGACTACCGCGAAGGCATCGCGTCCAGGATTGTGGGCAAAGGCACTGAGCCCCGCTGGAGCCCGGCAACGCTCGCAGAAGTCGACGACGCCGAAATCGAGCGACTGTTTGCGACGGCTCCAGAACGCGAACTTCTTTTGGAAACGCGGTCTTGCGACAAAAGATACCTACAAATAATCGAAACTTAATCTTGGTATTTCACGCAATCTTAATCGTCCTTATTAAGCGGATTTTAGGTCGACATCTCTATAGTTCTCGTTAAGTTGGTGATTAACAACAACTAACGAGGGTAGGCGATGAGTGTGGCCCTTAATATAGGGACTCGTACGAGTACAGAGCAGCCAGAAGATCTCAAGGACCGCTATTTGGTTTCCTTGAAGCTCATCGAGCGGTTGCATCGGTTGCTGCTGGATGTCATCAAGGATGAGTTCGAACGCTTGGGCCGTTCCGATGTGAACAGTGTCCAGGCGTTGCTCCTCTACAATATCGGCGACGCCGAGCTGACGGCTGGAGAATTGACCAGCCGCGGCTACTACCTTGGCTCGAACGTTTCCTACAATCTGAAGAAGCTGGTTGAGTCCGGCTACATCAACCACCAGCGCTCGAACACCGATCGGCGCTCAGTGCGGGTTCGCCTTACCGACAAGGGGCAGGAGGTCTCAAAGGTGGTGAGCGCGCTCTACCACCGTCAGCTCAAGTCCCTGCAACAGGTCGGCGGCGTCGACACCGAGGATCTTGAGACCCTCAACAAATCTCTGATCCGGCTCGAGCGGTTCTGGACCGATCAGATCCGCTACCAGCTTTAAGATCTCGTTCTCAGATAAAAGTCATCGTCCAGCCCCGGTAAAGTCCTCGCCGGTGTTGGTTTTTCTTGGCTCCGCAAGCTCAAAAACGCCTAATTCGGCGTTTACCCCTTGAACCAATGCGCTACCTGCCGCATCTTTAGGGTGCAGTTGTGGGATCGGCTGCAGAGGGGAATCATCGCCCTTACCAATTTGTCCTTGAGGCCATTCGCTCGGTCGATCGCTGGAACTTCCGGGCGACTGCCAATTGACGCAAGAGGTTGGGGCGTTGCTTGCTCTTGAGAGAGAGTAACAGGGGCAAAGCGCCTATAGCCGAATAGAGGCGCGACGCCGCGCAAGACGGGAGCGGCAGATGGCGACATCGATGCGTTTGGCAAGGACGGGCGCGGTCTGCGTCGCCCTCGGCTTTGCCGCCGGACTCCTCATTGCCAGCAGCCCCGCCGATGCCGGCCTCTTCACCTGGCTCGGGGGCCGGAACCAGAACGCCGACAGCTATCAATCTGAACCAGCCCCCACCAATCAGGGGATCTTCGGCGGTCGTGGTGGCGGCGGAATCTTTCAACCTGCCCAACCACGAGCGCCGCAGTCTGGAGCTTTCCATGGCGACGAGCTGCCTCCCGAGGAGGGCACCGAAGCGACGCGGCAATGGATCACCAACCCCGCGGTTGGCGTGCCCACGCTGTCGACGCGCAACATCGAGGCAACCAAAGTCGCAATCCAGCGCTATCAAACCATCGTGGCGCAAGGTGGCTGGCCGACCGTGCCGGCTTACGCCATGCACCTAGGTTCTACCGGCCAACAGGTCGAGATCCTGCATCGCCGGCTTGAGGCCAGCGGCGATCTCGTCGGCCAAAGCGTTCCCGACGACTACGATGAGGCCGTGACCCAGGCCGTGCGCAGATTCCAGTCGCGCCACGCCCTTCCGCCGACGGGCGCCATCGACCGCGCCACCATCGACGTGATGAACGTTCCGGCAAGCATCCGCCTGGCGCAGCTCCAGTCCAATCTGAAGCGGCTGCAAACCTTGGCCCCAGCGGCCGCCGGCCGCTACGTCATGGTGAACATTCCCGCCGCGCAGGTGGAAGCAGTAGAGAATGGACAAGTGGCGCAGCGCCATGCCGCCGTCGTCGGCAAGTTCGAGCGGCAGACGCCGGAGCTGTCGAGCAAGATTCAGGAGATCAATTTCAATCCCTATTGGTACGTGCCGCGCAGCATCGTCTACAAGGACCTCGTCCCCAAGGCCCGCCAGTTCGCCCAGCGCGGCCAGGACATGCTCGCCGCCTATCACATGGAGGCGTTCGACGCGTCGGGGGCGCCACTCGACTCGCGCTCCATCAACTGGTCCGGCGACGCGGTCTACGGCTACAACTACCGGCAGCTGCCCTGGCAGGAGAATTCCCTTGGCTTCGTGAAGATCAACTTCCCGAACAAGGACTTTGTCTACATGCACGACACGCCGCTCAAGAGCCTGTTCGGCCGCAACGTGCGGTTCGAGAGCTCCGGCTGCGTGCGGGTCGACAAGGTTGAGACCCTGGTCGCATGGATCCTGCGCGACACGCCGAGCTGGGGCCTGGATCGCGTAATGGCCATGAAGCAGACGAGCGAGCAGGCAGACGTCAAGCTCGCCAAGCAAATCCCGGTCTACTTCGTCTATGTGAGCGCCTGGGCCACGCCCGATGGCGTTGTGAACTTCCGCCCGGACATCTACAACCACGACGGCGCCGCCGAGACCGCATCGGCCTATTAGCTGTCGGCGTTACATGGGCGGCCTTCGGGTCCTCTTGCCCGATTCATGCTTGCGACCATTTCTAGGGTGTTGCTAGCGTGCCCGCGCGACATGTGGTAAGGGCAACCAAATGCCGTGGAGCCTCGCATTTGCCGATGCGCATCTGCGGGGAAAGATCCACCGGCAGGGTGGGAAGCGCTTAAGTTCCGAGGAGTGATGGCGATGTCGGCAAGTGATGCAAGGCGTGCCGAGGCACGCGATTCAGGTTTCTTCACCCAGCATTTGCGAGAAGCGGATCCGGAGATTTCGCAGTCCATCGACAACGAGCTTCATCGCCAGCAAAACGAGATCGAGCTGATCGCCTCGGAGAACATCGTCTCGCAGGCCGTGCTTGATGCAGCCGGCACCCTGCTCACCAACAAATATGCCGAAGGCTATCCAGGCAAGCGCTATTACGGCGGCTGCCAACATGTCGATGTGGTCGAACAGTTCGCCATCGACCGCGCCAAGCGCCTGTTCAATTGCGCCTTCGCCAATGTGCAACCCCATTCTGGATCGCAAGCCAACCAGTCGGTGATGCTGGCGCTGGTCAAGCCGGGTGACACGGTGCTCGGCATGTCGCTCGCCCATGGCGGTCACCTCACCCATGGCGCGCCGCCGAACCTGTCAGGCAAGTGGTTCAACGCCGTGCAATACGGCGTGACCAAGGACGACAATCGCATCGACTACGACGAGGTCGAGCGGCTCGCCAAGGAGCACAAGCCCGCGCTGATCATCGCCGGCGGCTCCGCCTATCCACGCGTCATCGACTTCCCGCGCTTTCGCGCCATCGCCGACTCGGTCGGCGCCTATCTCATGGTCGACATGGCGCATTTCGCCGGGCTGGTCGCGGCAGGCCTGCATCCGAGCCCGCTGCCGCATGCCCATGTGGTCACCACCACCACGCACAAGACTTTGCGCGGCCCGCGCGCCGGCATGGTGCTATCCAACGACGAGGAGATCGGCAAAAAGATCAACTCTGCCGTCTTCCCCGGCCTCCAGGGCGGCCCGTTGATGCACATCATCGCTGCCAAGGCCGTTGCCTTCAAGGAAGCCTTGTCGCCGGCCTACAAGCTCTACATCCAGTCGGTCATCGACAATGCCAAGGCGCTTGGCCAGACGCTGGTCCAGGGCGGCGTGTCGCTCGTCTCCGGCGGCACCGACACCCATCTGATGCTGGTCGACTTGCGGCCCAAGAAGCTCACCGGCAAGGCCGCCGAGATTGCGCTCGGCCGGGCGAACATCACCTGCAACAAGAATGGCGTGCCGTTCGACCCCGAGAAGCCCATGATCACGTCGGGCATTCGTCTCGGCTCGCCGGCCGGCACCACGCGCGGTTTCGGCATCACCGAGTTCCAGTCCGTCGGCAACATGATCATCGAGGTGCTCGACGGCCTCGCCACCAATGGCGATGAGGGCAATTCGTCCGTCGAGGCGAATGTGAAGAAGCGGGCGATCGCGCTTTGCGAGCGCTTTCCGATCTATCGGTAGCAGTCGGCGTGAGGGTGAAACAGGGAAGGGCGGTAGCCCATGCGGTGCCCGTATTGCGGCAGCACCAACACGCAGGTGAAGGACTCGCGGCCTAGCGAGGATCACACCACGATAAGGCGCCGTCGCGTCTGCGCCGACTGTGGCGGACGCTTCACCACCTTCGAGCGGGTGCAGCTCCGCGAGCTGACCGTGGTCAAGCGGAGCGGCCGGCGCATGCCCTTCGACCGCGACAAGCTGATGCGCTCGGTGCAGATCGCACTCCGCAAGCGCCCCGTGGACCCGGAGCGCATCGAGCGCATGGTGAGCGGCATCGTTCGGCGCCTCGAAAATATGGGTGAGAACGACATCCAGTCGCAGACGATCGGCAGATTGGTGATGGAGGCGCTGAAAGCGCTCGACGATGTGGCCTATGTGCGCTTCGCCTCCGTGTACAAGAATTTTCGCGAGGCCAAGGACTTCGAGGCCTTGCTTGGTGAGCTTGCCGGCGGCGAGACTGCCGACGAGACAGCGTCCGCCGACGATTAGCGTCGAACCCTAGCACCCGCACATGACCGCAAAGGACGAAGACCATATGGCGCAAGCCTTGGCGCTTGCCAGGCGAGGAACTCGGCACCACCTGGCCGAACCCGTCGGTCGGCTGCGTGGTGGTGAGCGCGACAGGCGAGATCGTCGGACGCGGGGTCACCGCTCCAGGCGGGCGTCCCCATGCCGAGGCGGTCGCATTGCAGAGAGCCGGGCGCGCCACCACCGATGCAACCCTCTATGTGACTCTGGAGCCCTGCGCCCATGAGGGCAGGGGCGCCGCCTGCGCCGATGCCATTGCCGCCGCAGGTCCGGCGCGCGTGGTGGTAGCCATGGGCGATGCCGATCCCCGCACTGCCGGTCACGGGCTCGCACGGATGCGCGCCGCCGGCATCGAGGTGACCGAGGGCGTGCTGCACGACGAAGCCTGTGAGGTGACGCTGGGCCATGTTCTGAGAGTGACCGAAGGCCGTCCGGCGGTGACCTTGAAGCTCGCCGTCGGCAGCGACGGCCGCGTTCCGCGCGGCGAAGCAGGCGCGCCGACCTGGATCACCGGAGACCTGGCGCGCGCCCACGCTCATCTGCTGCGCGCCCGCTCCGACGCCATCCTGGTCGGTCGCGGTACGGTTATGGCCGACAATCCGAGCCTCACTTGCCGGCTGCCCGGCATGGAATGCCGCTCGCCGGTGCGGGTGATCCTCGACCGGCGCCTGCGCACGCCGACCGACGCGCGTCTGTTCGAGGACGAGATGGTGCCGGTGTGGTTCATCTGCGCGCGCGATGAGATGGAGCCCAATGCGGCGGCGCTCCAGGAGCTTGGCGCCGAGATCATTCCGGTCACCATCGATGCGCACGGCCTCCCCGCGATCAGGGAGGCGCTGGATCAGCTCGCCAAGCGCGGCATCACGCGCGTGCTGGTGGAGGGTGGCCCGTCGGTCGCCCATGCCTTCCTTGATGGCGACCTCGTCGACGAGGCCGTCATCTACCGAGGCTCCAGACCCGCCGGAAGCGACGGCCTGCTGCCCTTCGTCAGCGAAGGGCTTGATCGGCTTACCGATAGCGGCCATTTCACGCTGACCCAGGAACGGATCTTCGGGCCCGACGACATGACCTGGTGGCAGAGAATGCGCAAATGTTCACCGGCATTGTCACCGACATAGGCACGGTCGCCGCCCGCTATGGCACCAAGCTCAAGATCGCAAGCCATTACGATCCGGCGAGCCTAGCGCTCGGTGCATCGGTCGCCTGCGATGGCTGCTGCCTGACGGTGACCCGTATCAACGAAGGCGCGGACGGCGACGCCATGTTCGAGGTCGATGTCTCCAACGAGACGGCCGCCCGCACCACGCTTGGGCGTTGGAAGCAAGGGACCCGCATCAACCTGGAGCGGCCTTTGTCCATGGGTTCCGAGCTTGGCGGCCATCTGATGACGGGTCACATCGACGGCCTCGCGCGGATCTTGGAGCGAAAGCCTGACGGTGACAGCGCCAGGTTCGTACTCGAGGCTCCGGCCGAATTCGCCCAGTTCATCGCCGAGAAGGGCTCGGTGGCGCTAGACGGCGTCTCGCTTACGGTAAACGAGGTGGACGGCACCCGCTTCGGTGTGAACATCATTCCCTACACCTTGGCGCACACCACGTGGGGAGACCGCACACCCGGCGATCTGGTAAACCTTGAGGTGGATTTGCTCGCGCGCTACGTCGAGCGCATCGCGGCCGGCCGACTCGCCGCCAGCCGCGCCCTATCGGAACAGGATCGCTGACCCGTGAATATCGTGAGCCACAAGAGCTATCACCCGGCGCTGTCTCCCATCGAGGAGGTCATCCAGGACGCCCGCAACGGGCACATGTTCATTCTCGTCGACGCCGAGGAGCGGGAGAACGAGGGCGACCTCGTCATCCCGGCGCAGATGGCGACACCAGACGCCATCAACTTCATGACCAAGCATGGCCGCGGACTGGTCTGCCTCTCGCTCAACGCCGACCGTGCCAAGCAACTGCATCTTGAGCTGATGTCGCGCTCCAACCGCGCCCGCCATTCCACGGCGTTCACCGTGTCCATCGAGGCGCGTGAAGGCGTAAGCACCGGCATCTCTGCCCATGACCGGGCGCATACTATCTCCGTCGCCATAGATCCGACCAAGGACTTCCGGGACATCATGACGCCGGGCCACGTGTTCCCGCTGGTCGCCAAGGATGGTGGCGTGCTGGTACGCGCCGGCCACACCGAAGCTGCCGTGGATGTCGCGCGGCTCGCGGGACTCTATCCCGCCGGCGTGATCTGCGAGATCATGAACGACGACGGCACCATGGCCCGGTTGGCGGATCTCATCGACTTCGCGCAAGCCCACGGGCTCAAGATCGCCACCATCGCCGACCTGATCGCCTACCGGCTCCGCTACGATCATCTGGTCAAGGTGGTGGTGGAGACGACCATCGACAGCGCTCATGGCGGCACGTTCGCGGTCAAGGTCTACGCTACCACGGTCGATTCCGCGGAGCATGTCGCGCTGGTCAAGGGCGATGTGCAGAGCGGCGGCCCGGTGCTTGCCCGCGTCCATGCCACCAACACGCTGGACGATATCCTAGGCGCCGGCGGCCATCGCGAAACGCTCGTGCACAAGGCCATGGACATCATCGGCCGAGAAGGCCGCGGGGTGATCGTGCTCATCCGCGAGAGCAAGCCCGATGCTCTCTCGTCGCGACTCAAGAGCGACGAAAAGTCGGAGCAGACCGGGCAGCAGCGCCTCATCGAGTACGGCATCGGCGCGCAGATCCTGCTCGATCTCGGCGTCCACGAGATGGTGCTCTTAAGCAATTCTCCGGCCCGCAAGATCGTGGGGCTGGAAGGCTACGGGCTGAAGGTCGCCGGCCACCGGAGCCTTGAGTCATGAGCCGCAAATCGCCGCGCTCGGTGCTCATTATCGAGTCCCGGTTCTATGAGGACATCGCCGATGAGCTTGCCCGCGGCGCCATCGACGAGCTCGAGGAGCGGCGCATCGAATATGAGCGCATCGCCGTGCCAGGGTCGCTGGAGATCCCGCTCGCGCTCAGCCTCGCGCTTGCCAATGGCTTCGTCGGCCGCGCCGGCCGCCACCGCGGCTGCATCGCCCTTGGCTGCGTGATCCGCGGGGAAACGAGCCACTACGAGATCGTGGCGCGAGAATCCGCCGCCGGTCTACACACGCTTGCCGTCGAGCATGCCGTGCCGCTCGGCAACGGCATTCTCACCTGCGACAGCCGCGAGCAGGCCTTGGCCAGGGCGAGCGTCGACGGCCGCAACAAGGGCGGCGATGCGGCCCGCGCCTGTCTCGCCCTGATGCAGCTCGAGCATCATTTCTCCTCGGCGAGCCGGCGCTGATGTCCGGCTCGGGCCAAAAAAGGCAATCGTCGCGAAATCCCCAGGCGCGCACCGCGGCACGCCTTGCCGCCGTGCAGGCGCTCTATCAGATGGACATGACCGCCATCGATTTAAACCGCGTTATCGCCGAGTTCGAAACCCACCGCTTGGGCCAAGAGGTCGAGGGCAGCCAATATTGCGACGCAGAGGCGCAATTTTTTCGTGACATCGTCGAGGGCGTGGTGCGCGAGCAGCGCGGCATCGATCCGCTCGTCGATCGTCATTTGGCGGAAGGTTGGCGGCTCAACCGCGTCGACTCGATTCTCCGCGCGATCCTGCGCGCCGGCGCCTACGAAATGCTGATGCGCAAGGACGTGCCGGCGCGCGCGGTGATCACCGAATATGTAGACCTGGCCCACGCCTTCTTCGCCGGCGAGGAGCCGAAGGTGGTCAACGGCATCCTCGACAAGCTCGGCCATGAGGCGCGCCCAGAAGAATTTGCGCGCCAAGGCTCCGGCGATGGCTAGAAGCGGCAAGCGCGGGGAGGGCGAGTTCGACATCATCGCCCGCTACTTCGCGCCGCTCGCCACTAATCCCGCGGCGCTCGGCTTGCTCGACGACGCCGCCGTGCTGTCGATTCCGGAAGGGCAAGAGCTCGTCGCCACTTGCGACACCATCATCTCAGGCGTGCATTTCCTTGCCGAAGATCCGCCCAACTCGATCGGCTACAAGGCGCTCGCTGTCAGTCTCTCCGATCTCGCTGCCAAGGGGGCGCGGCCTTATGTCTATTTGCTGAGCGTGGCTTTCCCGGAGCGGCCGTCGTCCGCCTGGCTCGAGGCCTTAGCCTCTGGCCTTCGCCTTGGCCAGGACGAGTCGGGCATCGACCTTGTTGGTGGCGATACGTCGGCCACGCCGGGCCCGCTCGCCATCACCGTCACCGCACTTGGGATGTTGCCGCAAGGAGAGGCGGTGTTGCGCCGAGGCGCCATGGCTGGCGACAGGCTTTGCGTGAGCGGCGCCATCGGCGATGCCGCGCTCGGATTGAAGCTCTTGCGTGAGCCGCGGCTCGCCGCAAAGTGGGGCCTCTCCGATGAGGATGCGGTCTTTCTCACCGAGCGCTACCGGCGCCCCTCGGCGCGGAACGCGTTGATGCTGCCGCTCCGTCAATGCGCGCGCGCGGCGATTGACGTCTCCGACGGGCTCGTCGGCGATACCGCAAAGCTGTGCAAGGCCTCTGGTGTCGGCGCCACCATCAAGGCGGAGAAAGTGCCGCTCTCCGCCGCTGCCGCCAAAGCTGTGGCCAAAGTGCCGGAACTGCTCACTGAGCTCATCACCGCCGGCGACGACTATGAGATCGTGGCTGCCATGGAAGCCTCCCACGCCCAAGCCTTCGCCAAAGAGGCCGAAGCGCACCATGTCACAATCACGGCGATTGGCCAGGTCAGGCCGGGCGACGGGCAGGTGACGGTCGTGGACGAGGAGGGGCGTCCGCTTCCGCTTGACCACACCGGATTTACCCATTTTGAAAGCGGCCCCTAAGCGCGGCCCGTCATGGCCGGCCTTGTCCCGGCCACCCACGTCTTTGAACGTTTGCCTTAAAATTCGTGGATGCCCGGCACAAGGCCGGGCATGACAAGTTGATTTGTCGCCACATCAAGCTGTACCAAGGACTTAGGCTTCTGTTGCGTCGCCGCCTCAACTTTGGCATTTTCCGGCCCGAGTTCACGCCCGGGGGCGAGATGGGCAGCGTTGCCTAATGGTGCCGCGTGCCGTTCCCCCATTTCCTGTCATTTCAACCAAACGAACGGGGACAGTTCCGTTATGACCTTCGTGCTGATGCTTATTATTGCTTGCGGCGTGCTCGCCATCGTCTACGGCGTGCAGACCACGCGCGCCGTGCTCGCCTCCGATCCGGGCTCCCCGCGCATGCAGGAGATCGCGGCGGCGATTCAGGAAGGAGCGGCGGCTTATCTTGCCCGCCAATACACCACGATCGCCACCGTCGGCGTCGTCATCTTTTTTGTCTTGGCCTTCCTGCTCGGCCTGCCCCAGGCCGTCGGCTTTGCCATCGGCGCGCTGTTGTCCGGCGCCGCGGGCTATATCGGCATGAACGTGTCGGTGCGCGCCAATGTGCGCACGGCGCAAGCCGCGACCAAGAGCCTCGGCGACGGCTTGAGCCTCGCCTTCCGCGCCGGCGCCATTACCGGCCTGCTCGTGGCCGGCTTGGCGCTTCTCGGCGTCTCCGTCTATTTCCTCATCCTGACGGAGGTCATGGGCTACGACCCTGCCTCTCGTCAGGTGGTCGATGCGCTGGTGTCGCTCGGATTCGGCGCTTCGCTGATCTCGATCTTTGCCCGTCTCGGCGGTGGTATCTTCACCAAGGGTGCCGATGTCGGCGGCGACCTGGTCGGCAAGGTCGAGGCCGGCATCCCGGAAGACGATCCGCGCAACCCGGCGACCATCGCCGACAACGTCGGCGACAATGTCGGCGACTGCGCCGGCATGGCTGCAGATTTGTTCGAGACCTATGTGGTGACCGTGGTCGCCACCATGGTGCTCGCCTCGATCTATTTCGCCGGCGGCGACCGCGTCATGCCGATGATGCTCTATCCGCTCGCCATCGGCGCGCTGTGCGTGATCACCTCGATCATCGGCACCTATTTCGTGCGTCTGGGCAAGAGCCAGTCGATCATGGGCGCCCTCTATAAGGGCGTGCTCGCGACAGGCGTGTTGTCGCTGATCCTGCTCTGGCCGCTCACCTCTTTGCTTGTCGGCATGGACACGGTGATGACGGTTGGCAATCTGACCTTCACCGGCAAGTCGCTGTTTCTCTGCGGGGCTGTGGGCTTGCTAATCACGGCGCTGATCGTGGTCATCACCGAATATTACACCGGCACCAACTTTCGTCCGGTGCAGTCGATCGCCAAAGCCTCCGTCACCGGCCACGGCACCAACGTCATCCAAGGTCTCGCCGTGTCGATGGAAGCGACGGCGCTACCCGCGCTCGTCATCATGGCCGGTATCCTCGTCGCCTATGGCCTTGCCGGCCTGTTCGGGATCGCCATCGCCGTCACCACCATGCTCGCGCTCGCCGGCATGATCGTAGCGCTCGACGCTTTCGGCCCCGTCACCGACAATGCCGGTGGCATCGCCGAGATGTCGGGCATGCCGAAAGAGATCCGCAAGACCACCGACGCGCTCGATGCGGTCGGCAACACCACCAAGGCGGTGACCAAAGGCTACGCCATCGGCTCGGCGGGCCTGGGCGCACTCGTGCTGTTTGCGGCTTATACCGAGGACCTCAAATTCTTCGCCGCCAACCCCGACAAGTTCCCGTATTTCCAGGGCGTCGATCCTGTGTTCACCCTGTCAAACCCGTACGTGGTGGTCGGCCTCTTCCTCGGCGGCCTGCTGCCCTATCTGTTCGGCGGTATCGCCATGACCGCCGTCGGGCGCGCCGCAAGCTCGATCGTCGAGGAGGTGCGCCGCCAGTTCAAGGAGAAGCCCGGCATCATGAAGGGCACCGAGCGCCCGGACTACAAGCGCGCCGTCGATCTTCTCACCCGCGCTGCCATCAAGGAGATGATCGTCCCGTCCCTGCTCCCGGTGCTGACCCCCGTCGTGTTCTACTTCGTGGTCAACGCCATTGCCGGCAAGAGCGCTGCCTTCTCCGCTCTCGGCGCCATGCTGCTCGGCGTGATCGTCACCGGCCTGTTCGTCGCCATCTCAATGACCGCCGGCGGCGGCGCCTGGGACAACGCCAAGAAATACATCGAGGACGGCCACTATGGCGGTAAGGGCTCCGACGCCCACAAGGCCGCGGTGACCGGCGATACCGTCGGCGATCCCTACAAAGACACCGCCGGACCCGCCGTGAACCCGATGATCAAGATCACCAATATCGTGGCGCTATTGTTGCTCGCCGTGCTCGCGCACTAAGTGCCGGGGATGCTTCCCGGCTGACCGGCCCCAGGGCGCTGATCCTTGAACATCTTGCGTTGCGAGATGTTGCCGAAGATCTGCTCTAGCACGTTCAAGTCCTTGCCGCGCGCCGGGGTCTCGTCCTTCGCGTATCTGACCACGATGCCGTCCTTGAGCCCGTATCTGGCGACGTTCTGCACCGTGGCCTGCCCGTCGAAATAGACCGCGACCACCTTGCGGTCGATCTCCCAGGGCTTGAAGAAGGCATAGGACTTCTGCGTGGTCGAGATGTAGTAGAAGGCGTCGCCACCGATCGAGCTCGTCGTATCTGGCGAGCCGAGCGCGGTCGTCACCTGTTGCTTCGTCATGCCGGGCTGGATCTGGGCCAAGTCGACATCCATGAACACGTGGCCATGGCGGTCGATCTGAGCGCCGCAGCCGCCAAGGCTCAGGGCGAGGAGCACCGTAGCCAGCCAGGCGGCGCCTAGCCGTTTTGTCATCAAGCCGATCGGCTCACCCCGATGCACAGCGACCTGACCCCTCAATTGCCCCGTGCCGACACACGCGGCAAAATACCACCAACCAAAGCTGAGAGGTGCCCCCTGATTTGAACCCTCTAGACCGCCTGTTGCGCTGGCGCTCCGGCCCAAGCAACAACGAAAAACTCTATGGCGCGATTGTGGCGCAGACGCGGCTCCCGGTTTTCTACCGGAGTTTCACCGTTCCCGACACCGTGGAGGGCCGCTTCACACTGCCGTCGCTGCATCTGTTCGCCGTGCTCCACGGCCTGACGCGGGAAGGCTCCGAGGGGAGGGCTTTGGCGCAAGAGCTGGTCGACCGGTTCAGCAAGGACATGGAGACGGTACTGCGAGAGCTCGGGGTGAGTGACGTCCGCATCCCGAAATCGACGCGAGGCCTTGCCGCCTCGAGCCAAAGCCTGCTTGCCGGGTACGAAGCCGCCTTCGCCACCGGCGAACCCTCTCTTGCCGAGGCCATCAAGGAGTCCCTGCCAAGAGAGACGGCAAACCCAGAGCTTAGCAGCAAGGCTTTGGCTTCCTATCTAATGCGCTGTGTGAACCAGCTCGAGCTGCAGCCATTGGCGTCCTTGCAAACTGGCGCGCTCGAATTCCCGGAAGCGAACGAGAAGCCATGAGCAAGATGTCCAAGACCGTAGAGCCCGCGCCGGAGATCGTACCGCCGCCGCTTGCCCGGACGCTGCGCTTCGATGAGCTCAAGGACGGTGAGGAGCGCTCGATCGAGGTCAACCCCGGCGAGCGTGAGGCGGTCGCCTCTCTGCTCGATCTCGCCGCTCTCGATCGCCTGAGCTTCTCCTTTCGCGTTCAGCGGCGGGGGCAGGGGCGCCTAGCCATACACGGGACGCTGGCGGCGTCCGTGACACAGACTTGCGTCGTCTCGCTCGAACCCGTGGCGAGCACGCTCGAGGTCCCCGTCGAGATCGAATTCTGGCCGTTGCATTTGATTGAAGACCGCGCGGAGACCGTCGACGACGCGGCAAGCCACGGCACGCTCGACTGGCCAGAGCCCATCGTCGACAACAAGATCGATCTTGGATCCGTCCTCTACGAAACGCTCGCCACCGCGCTCGATCCCTACCCGAAGCGGAACGGGGTGAGTTTCCAATGGTCGGAGGGGGCGGCGGACACGGCCACCGAGTCGGATGAAAGCCCCTTCGCCGCGCTCAAGCGCCTGAAATAGTGGCCTCGTCAAATTCAGGTTGTCACTCAGTCTCATTTGGGTATGTTCGGGTCCACTTCAGGGGGCTCGACCGGCCGCTTAGGCCGTGATCAGCAACGTCTTTCCTTTCGGTACGGCACCGTCGCATGGCTGCTCCAGTCACCATAGCGCTCGACGCCATGGGTGGCGACCATGGACCGAGCGTGATCGTCGCGGGCGCGGCGATCGCGCTCGTCCGCCATCCTGACACCAGCTTCCTCCTGGTCGGCGACGCTCCCCGCATCAACGCCGAGCTCAAGCACCATCAAGCACTCGCCGCCAAAAGCGAGATCCTGCACACCGATGTTGCGGTGGCCATGGATGCGAAGCCGAGTCAGGCGCTGCGCAAAGGGCGCCGGCACTCGAGCATGTGGCTGAGCCTCGAGGCGGTGCGCGAGGGACGCGCCGACGCCGCAGTGTCCGCCGGCAATACCGGCGCGCTGATGGCCATGGCCAAGTTTTGCCTCAAGACCATCGAGGGTGTTGACCGCCCGGCGATCGCCGTGCTCTGGCCCACCGTCGAGGCCGAGTGCATCGTGCTCGATGTCGGCGCCAATGTCGGCGCCGACGCCCGCCAGCTCGTCGAATTTGCTTTGATGGGCGCGGCCATGGCGCGGGCGCTGTTCGGCATGCAGCGGCCGACCGTTGGCCTCCTCAATATCGGCGTGGAGGAGGTCAAAGGACTGGACGGGATCAAGGCCGCCTATGTCGCGCTCAAGGACACGCCGCTGCCGATCGAATTTCGCGGTTTTGTCGAGGGCGACGAAATCGGCCACGGCGCTGCGGACGTCGTGGTCACCGACGGCTTCACCGGCAACATCGCCTTGAAGACCGCCGAGGGAACCGCTAAGCAGATCGGCGAATATTTTCGCGCAGCCATGAGGCGATCGTTTCTCGCTCGCGCCGGTGCCGCGCTGGCGCAAGGCGCCTTTCGTGCCCTCAAGGAGAAGATGGACCCGCGCCAATTGAACGGCGGCATTTTCCTCGGGCTGAACGGCATTGTCGTGAAGAGCCACGGCGGGACCGACGCAACGGGCTTCGCCTCCGCCGTCGACACCGCCTACGACATGGCGTCGAGCGGCGTGGTGAAGCGGCTTGCCGCCGATGTTGCTCGCTTCCACTCCGAGCTCGAGCTTGATGGTGCGGCGTGAGACCCCTCTGGAGTAATTGCCGGTGAGCGTGTTGCGGACCGTGGTCAAGGGGTGCGGCGGCTATTTGCCGAAGCGCATCTTGACCAATGAGGATTTGGCCAAGGTCGTCGACACCACCGATGAGTGGATCGTCACGCGCACCGGCATCAAGGAGCGGCGGATCGCGGCCAAGGGCGAGCTCACCTCGACCATGGGAACGGCGGCGGCGCGCGCCGCGCTCGACGACGCCGGCCTGAAGCCGGAGGAGATCGACCTCATCGTTCTTGCCACCTCGACCCCGGACCAGACCTTCCCGGCGACCGCGGTCACCATCCAGGCCGATCTTGGCATCACCCATGGCGCCGCCTTCGACGTGCAGGCCGTCTGCTCCGGCTTCGTCTTCGCGCTTGCGACTGCCGACAACTACCTGAAAAGCGGGGAGTTCCGCCGGGCCCTGGTGATCGGCTCGGAAGCCTTCTCCCGCATCCTCGACTGGGACGACCGCGGCACCTGCGTGCTGTTCGGCGATGGCGCCGGGGCGATCGTGGTCGAAGCTGAGATGCAGAACGGCGGCACCAAGGACCGTGGAGTGCTTGCCACATGCCTGCGCTCAGACGGCCGCTATCGCGACAAGCTCTACGTCGATGGGGGACCCTCAACCACCGGCACCGTGGGCTATGTCCGCATGGACGGTCCAGAGGTGTTCCGCCACGCCGTGACCAAGATCGCCGAGGTGATCGACGCCACCCTGGAGAAGGCCGGTTATCAGGTCTCCGACATCGACTGGTTCGTGCCACACCAAGCCAATAAACGCATCTTGGACGGGGCGGCACGTAAGCTTGGGTTGGCACCTGAGCGGATCGTGATCACCGTGGATAAGCACGCCAACACCAGCGCCGCGTCCATTCCCTTGGCGCTCAGTACGGCTTGCCACGACGGGCGCATCAAGCAAGGCGATCTCGTGCTGATGGAGGCTATGGGGGGCGGCTTCACCTGGGGGGCCGTGCTAATCCGCTGGTGAATCTAGCGGAAAACTGCCGCGCGAAAGCCACACCTCCCTCAAAAATGATGCAAAATCAGGAATTTGATCGCCGCAGCGATTGACCGCGTTGCGAATGGTCGATTAGCATCTTGGTTTGTCGCGCGACCCTGGGGGAGAACGCGTACGATGAGCGGGAAGACATTGACCCGCGCCGACCTCGCCGAGGCGGTGTTCCAGAAGGTTGGATTGCCTCGCAACGAGTCCGCCGAGATCGTGGAGCTTGTGCTGCGCGAGATCGTCGCGAGCCTTGAGCGCGGCAACACGGTCAAGCTCTCCTCGTTCGGCTCCTTCGGCATTCGCGACAAGGGTCAGCGCATCGGACGCAACCCGAAGACGGGCCAGGAAGTTCCTATTACGCCGCGGCGAGTTCTCGTGTTCCGGGCGAGCAATATCATGAAGCAGCGTATCAACGAGGCGCTGTCCCGGAGAAAGGCGGCTGAATAGACGCGGGTGTTATTTTTAGAGGCTGCTTGCGAGTTAGAGGCGTGGAGTTTGAAGCGGTGGACAAATCGCCCGAGGCCTTTCGTACGATTAGTGAAGTTGCCGATGAGCTGAAAGTGCCGAAGCACGTGCTTCGTTTCTGGGAAGCAAAATTCGCCCAGCTCAAGCCGATGAAGCGCGGGGGCGGACGTCGTTACTACCGGCCGGAAGATGTGGCGCTCCTGCGCGGTATTCGCTTTCTGCTTTATGACGACGGTTACACCATCAGGGGCGTGCAGAAGATCCTGCGCGAACAAGGCCCCCGCTTCGTCATGGAGCAGCGACCTCTCCCTGAAGAGGAGGCGAGGCCGGCCGCGACGATACCCGACGTCGCCGGCGAAGTTGCTCAGAACCGGGGATTCACCAAGCCGCCGGGCCTTGGCGAGCGGGCCGCAGAGACTGACTTTGAGGGTCTTGGCGCGGTCCTCAAGGAGCTTGAGGACTGCCACCGCATCCTGACCTCGGCCAAGGGTTGATCAGAGCCTTGCCCACGGGACGGCTTGTTTCGCCGCCTTGAGCGTGTATATCCAAGCGCACGAGCGGCACTGGTTTCGGAGCGTAGCGCAGCTCGGTTAGCGCACCGGTCTGGGGGACCGTTAGCTGCCGTCTTTTTAGTGGTTTCCCGTCGAAGCGAAGCGGATACAGCGCTCGGTTTCTAAGGCTGTCTCTCGGAGAGCCGCAGATCGCCTAGACAATTCCGGGCGGCAATTCGGGCGGCAGTTAGGAACCTCGGAATACGCCCAGAATCAGCGCTTTTTGGATAGCCTTGCCGCGCTGGAGTGAAAGGGGGGAACAATGTGCAGACGGGGCACTGTGAACGCGACCGCCGTGCGGTCCAAAGCTTTCAAGACCAACGGCAACGGCGCCAACCTCAGCTTCGAGGCGCAGTTGTTACTTGCCGCCGACCAGCTGCGCCGAACCGTCCGACTGCAAGCATGTCGCGCTTGGTCTGATATTTCTCAAGCACATCTCGAACGCCTTCGAGGCAAAGCGGGCGGTGCTGCTGGCGGAAGACCCCGCCGCCGCCGAAAGAGAAAGGTTAGGAACCGCGGAGGCCGGACGCTTACACGGCTGTGAGGGCGCTGTGCGTCTCGCCGGAACCTGATAGCACCGATGACGTTGGCCTAGTGTCGTTTGCCCAAGTCGAACACGGGCTATTTCGATGTTGCATCTATTCGTGGCTCCAACACCTTTTGAGGGTTGGGGCGAACACGCGTATGACGGAACACCCCAACGTCAACTGCTCGCGGTGTTGATCGTGAGCGTTGGTGCACTCGGTGACATTGTGCGTACTACTTCTCATGCTTTTTTCTGGCGAACCGCTTGAGCCTGCTGATCAGAACTGCATACCGGCCTGTTTAGGTATCTCGTTCACGGCGTGGCGCGCGACACGGCCCTGCTCCCTCCGAGAATGGCGCGAGCGTCGGTGCACCTCACCGCTGACCGCTTGCCGTTGGTGAACTCGACGCCAGCACGCTCGAAGGTTTCGGATATGTCGGTGGGCTTTACACAATGCCCATGCCGGGACGGCGCGTTGCTCTGAAACCTCGGAAAAAGGCTGTTTGCCAAGTAGGATCCGCTTGGATCGCGACTTGGCAATACCCTCACGGCAAGCCCGAAGAGTCCGCCAACAACGGCTGGCGATTGATCGTCAAACGCGGCTGGAGGTCATCGCCGCGTCGGTTACTTCTTACCTTGCCGAGCTATCGGAAACGCATCCCGATCTCGCATGGCCCGTGTATGAGAAAGAGACCTTGCACTAATGCTCCGAGGGTCCGTCAAGATGGTTTGCCAAGACGGCTATGGGTCCCTCGTCCTCGCGCTCGCGTTTTGCCTAACAGCTTGCGGATCAGTCGAAACCGCCGTCACTAACGTGTCGATGGAGGCCGGTAATTGGGATATTCTGCACAGCTACGGTATGCCTGCCCACCCGACCGCGGTGAGCACAGGGTGGGTTTTTTCGTTTCCAGAGGGCCGCGACAACTGCGTGAGTAAGAAGGACGCGAACTGCCCGACCGTTCACTACGTCAGCACCAAGTACACCGGCACCATCAACATTGGTGCTGTGATCCACGTCGAGGGCAAGATCGAGGCCGATCCCGCCGTGGTGTGGAACTACCATTTCGAGAGAGCGAACACCTGCAACACTCCAGCCAGTACGCACGTCATGCTCCAGATCAAGAACGACGACTTGGTTAAGAGCGATGGCCGCTACTGGAGCACTCCGGTCGGCATCACCCTGATAAACGGTACCTTTACGCTCAACATTCTGGTGAACGAAGGCAACTGGACTAACGTCGACGGTGGCTTCAACAAGGACGGCTTCAACAAGCTGTTGAAAAACATGGACAACGTTGGGTTCACTTTCGGTGGAGGTTGCTTCTTGGGACACGGGGTCAGTGTCTCGGGAGGCAAGGCGAAGTTCTATGTGACTAGCTTCACCATCAAGGGAGGCGGGACCACTCGAGGGGAACGTTATGAACGATGAGAACGGACTAAGCGTCGGCAAAGAAGAGAAGGCTATCGATGCCGCGATCGCTGCCATTCAACGCGGCGGATTCCGACGCTCTCGACGTAGGTCACTCCCTGTGTTGCATGGGCCTAGGCGCGGCCATCGACGGCAGCGAGTCCTTGCAAAACTGCGTTGAATGCGAACGATGGTTCACGATCAGTGCTGGCCAAGGGCGATCTGACAAAGCGTATTGCTCGAATGCCTGCCGCATGCAGGCCTATCGCAAGCGCAAGGCAAAGCAGTAATTGTTGTGAGACGGCCTTATGACCGACCGCAGCTTTCCGCCGCCTTGGACCGTTGAGAAGATGCCGGGCGGACTCGTTATGAGAGGCGCATTAAAACCGCGCCTCTGGAAGGAGGGACCAATGTGTATGCGGATCGTCATTATGGCAATCATGCTGGCTTTGGTTGGCGAGAGGGCTTTTAGCCAACAACTAGTTCGTTCCTACGAACTGGCTGCTCATTGCAAGACGGTGGACTCCTTTTGTGAAGCCTACCTCGGCGGATATATCGATGCAGCCGAACTCTACCAACTCTGGATCACAACGCAGCGCACGCCCCTGCCGGATAATAAGCCTTCATTCTGCCCCGCATCGGTAGGACTGAATAAATTTGCAGAATCCTATGTCGGGTACATTGAGGCAAATCCTGCCAAGTTGGACGTTACTGCTGCAACAACCTTACTAGAAATGCTCACGACGGATTATCGCTGTCCGACGCAATACGTTCCCCTTCGCTGAGTTGGCGTGTCTCAGGTAAACGGCGAAGGGCATCCGATCCGCGACGAATCGAGTTTCTTGCTGGACAACGAAGAAGCCCCGGCGAAGCGGGCGCTGAAACCGGGGCTTCTATGGTTGCTCGTCCATGTGTGGAGAGGACCGATCCCCACGCCGCGATCGTATTACAACGTCATCGCCGTTAGTGTGTCTTGCGCTGTGCAATGCAAAACACGCGAGCCAAAAGGAAAGCCCCGAGAGGGGACTGACCACTCGGGGCTAAATGCAGGGTCAATGAAACTCTAGCTCGGGGTTAAGCTAGAGGCGACAAACTAGCACAACAGGATGCTTGGATAAGGGGGATAACTCCAGAATCCACTTCGGTGTGATATTGTTGCCACGTCGAGCCTCGGATGCCACTCTGCAAGACCTCAATCTAACAGGCACACAGAAACGTGGGGGAGATCGTGGGGCAAATTCAGCCCGTCGCTTCACATCATTGAAACAAAATACGTTTCTAGTGATTCGAACCGACAACGGTTTATCGAGTGCCCTAGAGGGCGTCCTCGGTGCCGCATCGCTCCAACATCGGAGTCCCGTTTTCTGTGTCGCGGTCTCCCTCCGTAAGGCTAAAGGTCCTCGATGCCCCGATTTCAATGAACCTTACGCAACTGTCAGCGTGGCTGGTGCTGGGATAACAGCCAGCTCCTCGATCCATATAGGCACGACTCGCGACATTAATGCCCCCGTTGCGGGCGTCGCCAGGGTCTATCATCAGGGAAATCCCCGGCCCCAGGAGAAAGACGGATCGCGAAGTGATAGATGGCGATCTCGGGTTCACCCTATCACAGAGACAAGCATGGGAAATAAGGAGAGGCTGGAGGGCATCTTAGAGCGGCTCGCGGCAGCCGCCGAGCGGGAGCGGTTGGACGAAGAGGAAGCATTTGCCAAAGCAGAAAAAGTAAGATCGGTGAGAGTCGAGGTGATCCAGAAATGGCAAGAACAACGGTCTCACCTTGAAAGCTATATCGATGAAATAAACAAGCAAATTAGCAAGAATGGCGTTCAGCTATTTGTGGTGCAAAATCCGAGACGTGCTCACACTGGGGTGAGCATGGAAGTGGACAAAATGGAGGTCGCATTCCATCAACGCATTCCACATGACAAAAAGTTGGCGATTTCGGTAAGGGCCAACGGCGAAGCCTACGTTGCCATTTCTACCAGTTCTGTCGCACAGGCAAGCCAGTACATCCTGAATGTTTTGGAATTGACAAACGAGCAGCTTGAAGCAACCGTTCTGGACTTCCTGGATGCGAATACACCGAAATAAGAAGCGCGCGCCGACCGAAGCCGACGCCTCGATGCCCGAATCCAAAAGTCAGCTCTACCGGAGCCGTCGCTTCATCGCCCCGAGAGAGGGTGTGCCACTGCCAAACGACAACACCCATTAGGTCGTGTACTCATAAACCGACAGCCAAATGCTGACTTGGATGTGCCGCCCACGTCCGTTAATGGGGGTAAAGCGGACATGGCGCGGCTATGTCCGCTAATGACCCAAAGCAGACATCCTCGGGCACGACATGGGGGGTCACACGCGTCGACCGCTGACCGTTCGGGTTACTATTGATCGGTGGACGTCATACCTTTGAGCTTGACGGATCGCATTGGACCGTCCGCTATCTTGACTGCCGGGACGATTATGTTCTGGCTCTATAGGGGGGATTTCCACGTGGAAGCGATTCTACCGATTATCGTTCAGATTGTTACTGGCGTCCTCGGCGGTCAAGCTGTCGGTGCGGTCTTGCAGCAGGTGGCGATGAGCCAGTTGACCAAAATCATTAGCGGCGCGGTCGGTGGTGTCGCCGGAGGTACGCTTCTTGGTAGCCTCCTTGGGGGCGCTGCAGGTGCCGATCCTGCTGCGGGTGGGGCTCTGGGCGGCCTTCTCGGAAACGCGATTGGCGGCGCGGGCGGCGGCGCGATCCTTACCGCGATCGTAGGTGCCGTTATGAAGGCGATGAACAAGTAACGCCCGTACTCAGTTTGGGGCACTGGTGCTTTGGCCCGCTTCTCTTAGCGGAGCCCGTTGCACCAGCGCCCACGTTGCCCGGTTACGTTGATGGCACTGGGCGGACCAACTTGATGGGCGGGTAGGAACGTCAGCTACTGACCCTAAACAGATACCGACCAACCGACTTGAACGCCCCTACGAGCGCATGAAAAAAGGTCGGTCCGGCCACCTCCGTTAGCTCGCTAACAAGGCCTGCAAACGCATTTCTTTCCGGTCCCCATTGGTCCCGGATCGCTTCGGGATTTTGTTTTCGAATAAGCTTAGAAAAAACAGCGGGCGGCCCCTTCGGACCGCCCGCATTCCTTTTCAGGTTCGGCTATTGCCCGGCGTGATTTTTGATCGCCTCATCAACCTAAGCCTTAACAGCCTCAAGATTGAAACTGGCCGGGGCCTGCATCGGAGGAAAGTCGATGGCGGTTTTCGCCAGCTCGGCCACCCATACAAACCCTAAGCATCAGCGACATACTCGTCCGACGTTAGCTCTGATCCGAAGCGGACATCGAAAAGAAGCGCCCATAAATGCACGGCGGCCTCGCCAGGACGACGCGCAGCGTATCTGGCTCAGTCACGCCGTAGAGTCTCGCGATCTCGGTTAGTTCACGGCGCAGCGCAGGCTCGCTCGAATTCAAGAAAATGTGAGGCGGAGGCGGCCTGCCTGGGACATAGTGCAACGATCCCGCACACCCAGATGCCAGAACTCGGAACCTCAACAAAAGCACGCCATCACGGATTCCAGCCGCCACTGCCATAAGGGCGGGTGATGACCTCCAAGAAGTGCCCATTGGGATCCTCGAAATAGAATCCGCGTCCACCGTCGTGATGATTTATCTCGCCCCCTTCCGTCTGCGCGGGATCGGCCCAGTAGGGAAGCGCCCGTTCGCGAACCCGACCAAAGATTTCGTCGAACTCTGATTCGCTGACGAGGAAGCCATAGTGCTGTGGCGCAATCTCGCCGTCGGCATTCATGAAGTCGATGTTAGCGCCGTTGTCGGTCATGACCACCATGAACGGCCCCCATCGCTTCGGAGCTGGTAGGCCCAAGATCTGGGCCAGGAACCTCGCCGACGCTTCGTTGTCCCTTGCCCAAATGATGGTGTGATTGAAATTAATGGCCATGCCGCCTCCAAGTATCACGAGGTTAAACCGTCGACGAGCCAGACCGTTGCCCCGACCTCACTGAATCCGACCCTAACTTGCCGCGGGGCTTGTTCTACTCTTACGCCGAAGACCAACGCAGTGTCCGCTAATGGCGCGAAGCAGACATGCTCAATGCGCTGACGAATGTTTGCTTTGAGGGGAAGAACGGACATGGCGCGGGACGTGACACCATTTCCGCTAATGACCCATAACGGACTCCCGTCGGCGCGGATCTTCGGCCGTGCGAACCAATGTAAGAGCTCTAAGCCGCGCCTGCTTTTCCATTCTTCGTCAAGGCAGCCACGAGTTCTCTTACGAGTGGCTTCATGAAGAACATGCCGTGCGGAGGCGTAACGTTCACTTGCGCGCCAAGCGCCTCAAGCTCTGACGCGACGATCGGGCCTACGGCTGCGACGACGATGCGCCCGAAGCCTTCAAGCAGGTCTGCGTCGCGGCCGGTAGCGCGGGCTACATCGCGAATCCGGCGAACCTGAGGAGCGCTCGTAAAGGCGATCGCGTCGAACTGGCCGGCAGCCATATCGTTGATGATAGCGAGCACCCGCTTATCGTCGGCTTCAGAGACGTAGACATAGGGAAGTACCGTATATGGAACGGCCCCGACAGCTTCGATGAAATCTACTAGCCGCCGATTCGGATTGCCAGGATTGAGCTGCACGCCGACGGACCGCCCGCTGAGGTCATGCCGACGCATTGCTGCGATAATACCGTCGGTGGTGGGTTCAGCCGCAGGAATATCGACATCTAAACCGGCCTCGCGCAGGGCCCGAACCGGTTTAGGCCCGCGCGCGATCTTGCGTGTCGTGCGGAGCGCATCGAGGAAGGCCGACTCCAGATCGATGCGTCGAGCAAGGCTGAGCAGCCGTCGCAGACCTTCACCGGTCATCAACACAAGATCGTCACAGGTCCCTTTTACGAACCAGCGTAGCCACGCCGCTACAGGTTCCGCGTCGGGCGCGTCGCGGATGGCGATCATTGGACAGGGAATGGCCTCTGCGCCGTGTTCTTCCAACATACGGACCAGTTGGCCAAGTTCCCGGGTTTCAGGCACTACAATTCGCCGTCCGCTCAGCTCTTCCGTCATGCTCGATCTTTGCGCACCTGTGCTCTCGCACCCTTGAACATCGTAAGCTCCCACTCGGCCTGAGTTTCATCGAGCCGAAGGATGTATAGACCTCCGTCAGTCCACCGGGCCTTGATGTATCGGTAGTCAGGGCCATACCACCGATCGAGCGTTTCGAGAACGTCGACCTGAGGCCCACCGAAATGAAGTCTCCGAGGCGCACATGGGCATTCCGCGAGGGTGGCCTGCTGATGCCCTGTTAATCCGCAGGAGGCTGGCCATGATAATCGAGGCTGGCGGCTGTAGGCGGAGGCGACACGACTAAGCTGAAACGCTTTGCCTCACACGCCTCGAAAGGCGCAAGCCGAGCGAACAGCAGGGCATCCTGAGTTCGCTACTTAGCTCAGGCAGGCCGCCGCCAGAGCCAAAAAAAGAAAAAACTTGGACGACGGGCTAGCCCTTGTGTTCACTCTTATAGAAGGACTCGGCCTTCGTCAGATTACCACCGGGATCCTTCATGAACTGGCTCTTAGCGTCCGTACTGCTGAAACAGTAGGTCTTGCCCTTAAACGTCGCATTGACGGAACAATCCGTTTGTACGTCCTTGTGATTGGCTAGACCCCAGGTGCACATATTGCCGAATGGGCCATGGGCGGCATTGGCCGCGGTGGCAAGTCCAAGCATGAGCGCGATCAGTGCGGACGTGGTGTAAACCCTAGACATGGCTTTGTCTCCTGCGAAGGGTGGGAACGGCCCACACACCGCCCCGTTTGCCGCCTCAACGCATGCTGACCTGTTCCGTTCCTGCGGCGGATTGCCCCAATCCCGCCGCGCCCAAGCGCCGCTGAGTCACAGCAATCTCCTGCTTAAGCGTAGCTATTGCACGACGCTCCTTTTGCCCGTCCCGCGTCAAAGACCGTAACGCGCAAACTCTCCGGCTACATTGGGCTTAAGCGCCTTTGCAGCCTCACCGCTTAGCTTTCCCTTTCTTGAGCTTGGCGAGACCCCGCCCATGGAGCGCGCTCGCAATAGTGGGTCGGAGTGTCCCTGTCTCAGATGCGATCCCCACCCAACTCTATCACGCGCAGTCCTGTCACCGGGTCTATAATCGCAGTATCCAACGCTCGAACTTGCCTCTCGTCGATGTGGCTTCGGCCCGTACCGACTTCGAGTTTGACCCATCGTAAGGGGCAGATGAGCAGCGTGGCTACCCGTGACTGACAGGCTAAAGATTCCCTGGGCCGCCGGCGCCCCTTTAACGAGCCCCTCGCGTTGCTTGTTCCTTTCCCCCGTGGGCTTGGCGCTGCTTGGCGGAACTGTTCTTGTTGTCTTGCTGATCCTCGTCGACTGGACGGCCGAACTGCTGTGGTTCCGTGCGCTCGGCTACGGAGACGTTTTCTGGCGGCTCCTTTTCGCCGAGGTCGCGATGTTCGCAATCGCCTTCATTCCTGTGTTTGTCTATATGCTGCTCAATCTCCTGGTTCTGGCCAGGCTTGCCGACCTGCAAAGCCTCCTGCGCGGCCGGAGTCCCGCCGGCATACCCCAAAGCTGGCCAAACCACTCTAGGACAGGGGTGGCGCAACCCAACGCGCGCCGGCTCACCCCAATTCTCATTCTTGGGTCGGCTGCAACGGCCACAATTTTCGGTTTTATGTTCTCCGCCGAGTGGGATCGATTTCTGCGCTTGGTTTGGTCCCAGAATTTCGGGACCTCTGATCCCATCTACTCTCGCGACATTGGCTTCTACCTGTTCGTCCTGCCGTTCCTCAACCTCGTTCAGTCCAGCCTCGTCCTCCTCAACTTAGGCGGCACATTGATGCTTGGGCTCGCATATTACCGGATGGGCAGTCTCCGATTCGGCGGCAATAGATACGTCGTGGCGGATCCAAATGTTCTGCGCCATCTTATTGCCAACGCCGTTCTGCTGCTGACCGCATGGGCCTGGGGTTACTACCTTGACCGCTTCGGCCTGCTGACGCGATCCGCGGGCACCGTCTTTGGCGCTGGGTACACTGACGTTCACGTCGTCCTGGTTGGACTATGGGTCGCGCTCAGTGCGACGCTCGGCCTAATTTGTCTACTGGTCTGGGTCGCAGCGACAAACGCGCCGCGTTTCGCCGTATTTGGAATTGGTTTTTATCTGGTCATTCTGCTCGCTGCCCTGGAGGTGATCCCTTGGGCTTTTCAGAGGCTGATCGTCGAGCCAAACGAGCTCGAATTGGAGACGCCGTTTCTGCGCCACAATATCGCGCTGACCCGAGTGGCTTATGGTTTGGACAAGGTCGATGTGCGATTTCACACCGCTGAAGCGAAGGTCAACGCGGTGCAGATCCACGAGAACCAATCGACGATCGACAACATCCGCATCTGGGACCATCGCCCGCTGAGTCAGACCTTCCGCCAGCTCCAGCAAATTCGTACGTACTACACGTTCAGCGACGTCGGCGTTGATCGCTATTGGATCGACGGAGATTATCGGCAGGTCATGCTGGCAGCGCGCGAACTGTCCGTAGAGCTGCCCAGCAAGGGCGGCAGCTGGGTCAACCGGCATCTCCAGTACACCCACGGCTACGGCCTAGCGATGTGCCTCGCCGCCGATAAGGACGACCAGGGTGGGCCCGTCTTCATCGTCGAGGACTTGCCGCCGAAGGGGTCGCCGGACCTGACCGTCTCTCGCCCCGAGATCTATTACGGCACCGAGATGACGAGCTATCAAATAGTCTCCACCGGCGTGAAGGAGTTCGACTATCCCAAGGGAGATCAGAACGTCTACACCAGCTACACGGGTCACGGCGGCGTGCTGCTGGATAGCTTCTGGAAAAAGGTTCTCTTCGCTTGGTATCAGTTTGACGCGAACATCGTCCTGTCCTCCTACCTCTCGCCGCAAAGCCGCATCCAATTGTGGCGAACAGTCCAGCAGAGTGTTTCGCGGAGTGCGCCTTTCCTGAAGCTTGATCGCGATCCTTATCTCGTCGTCGACCAGGGGCGACTGTTCTGGATACAGGATGCCTATACCGTCGCCGACGGGTTTCCCTATTCCGAGCCGACCGACGATGGATTCAGTTACATTCGTAACTCTGTGAAGGTTGTGGTCGATGCCTATGAGGGCGACGTGCACTTCTACGTCGTCGATCCGGCGGATCCGATCTTGCGCGTTTATCGCGCGGCCTTTCCGGGCCTGTTCTACTCGCTCGACGAAATGTCACCTGGCCTGCGCCAACACCTGCGCTATCCACAGGACCTTTTCGAAATCCAGGTCGACAAATTCAACACTTATCACATGACAGTGCCGCAAGTGTTCTACAACAGGGAGGACGTTTGGGCGTCGCCGTACGAGAAATTTGGCGGCAAAACCATTCAGATGGAGCCGTACTACGTCCTGATGAAGCTACCCGACGAAAATCGCCTGGGGTTCTTGCTCATGACTCCCGTCACGCCCCGCAACCGCGACAATATGATCGCCTGGATCGCTGCCCGGTCGGATTTTCCCGGTTATGGCGAGATGATCGTCTACAAACTGTCGAAGGATAACCTCATCCTTGGGCCGCTGCAGATTGAAGCGACGATCGATCAGGACACGACAATCGCGCGCCAGCTGACACTGTGGGACCAGCGCGGTTCCCGCGTGATCCGCGGCAATCTACTCGTCATTCCGATCAACCAGTCCTTTCTATACGTCGAACCGGTGTTTCTGCTCGCCGAAGGGACGAACATTCCGCAGCTCAAGCGGGTCATTGTCAGCGACGGCAACCACCTAGCGATGGAACCGACGCTCGCGGAGGCCCTCCAAGTCGTGTTCGGCGAGCGACCGTCGGCCCCGGAAGAGATGACAGCGGTTCCACAAGCGCCCACATCCGCACCGCGCGAGGCCCTGTCGAGGGCCGACCAAGCGCTCCGGCGAGGCGACTGGACCGCATTCGGCAGTGAGTGGGAGCGGCTGAAAAGCCTCTTGGAGCGGTGACGTGGGGTATACCCGCGGCGTACGGAGTGTCACAGGGAAAGACCTGCTCGTTGTGGGCTTTTCGAAGGATGATCATGTTCTCGGCGAATGTCTGCTAATGGCACTAAGCGGACGTTCAACCGATCGCGTTGCGAGGTCTGGTTTCGACCGAAAAGCGGACAAGCCTAATCAGCGTATGGAATGTCCGCCCGCTCAGTGCCACAAACGGAAATCGGCAGCCCTTCCAACTTTTTGCCGCACGGCTATGTTATTATGTTTTAACGGCTGGCAAAGGGGGGTAGCACCGCTTAACATTGTTAAGGGAGGCCCCAATGCCTGAAGAATTCGAAAGCATCGGTGAAGCGTATCAGAAGGTGAGCAAGGAGGGCTTTGATGCAGCCGTTCGTTCGCTCAGTGAGGTCAACAAGGGTTTCCAGGCCCTTGCTGCTGAGCTAACCGGCTACTCGAAGAACGCATTCGAGGACGGCATCCGTACTTGGGAGCAGCTCCTCGGCGCGAAGTCCGTTGAGCAGGCAATCGAGGTTCAGTCTCAATACGCCAAAAGGGCGTACGATAGTTACATGGCCGAGATCTCGAAGCTCGGTGAGATGTGTATCGGCCTGGCGCGTAACGTATCCAAGCCCGTTGAACAGGCCACCGCCAGGAAGGTCGCCTAAGCCAGACAGAGAGCCAGTTAGGAATTGTTATTTGAGCCTGCAGCACGGCGATAAAGCGGTCGACGCTGTCGATGTCGAAACGACCTGGAGTGGCCTCACGTCAAGCCCTCGCTCGCAGCTCGTCGATGTCCGCACGCGCGCGGAGTGGACCTATGTGGGCATTCCGGACCTCGGACCCATAGGTAAACGGGCTGTGCTCGTCGAGTGGCAGACCTTTCCCGATCAGGCCGTGGACCCGCGCTTCGCTGAGCGTTTGGCCGGTGAGCTCAAGGCGCTTGGTGTGCAATTAGACGACGACCTATTCTTCATTTGCCGTTCGGGGAGCCGGAGCCTGGCTGCGGCTAAGGCGATGGTGGCGGCGGGTTACCGCGCCTGCCATAACGTCGCTGGCGGTTTCGAAGGACCGCTCGACGATAAGAGGCATCGCGGCTACGTCGGAGGATGGAAGGCGGCGGGTCTTCCCTGGCATCAGGGCTAGTGGAACACATTTAAGCGAGGCATTGCTCCGCAATCTCGTTGTCTGCTTATGGCACTTAGCAAACATGCTCAATGCGCTGACGAATGTCCGCTTATGGGTGCAAAGCGACATTGACCAACCACTGCTTACCAATCTCGATTTATGAGTGGCCTAGCAGGGCTTCCCACGTAATTCTATGGACCGTTGCGCTGCGCGCCTGTAGCTTTCGGGCAACGTCACAAAGGAAAGACCACTTTCTAGGGTAGTACTATTTGGCCCTTGAATCTGCCGCCCATCAGCGTGTCTGTTAGTTCCTCAAGGGTGTACGTGCCGCCGCCACTAGCCCCTGCGTATTTGCCGGTGCCACCGGTATTTTTGTACGTGTATTCCTTGAGGTGCGAACCCTCCTCCCAGTTGTCGTTCGGTTTGTCCCCACCTTTAAAGGTGTAAGCGCAGGTTCCGCTGCCCTTCCTCAGGCATGTACTCGTATTTTCCCACGCAATCCGCCGCGGACTTCGGTGCGGCGGGATCGTCGGGGATGTCTACGCATCGACCAGCGTAATCGACCAACTTGTGACCTTTGTCAGGCTCCGACTCCTCCCATTTGTCGTTCGTGCAGACGATAGCGCCCACCTCGTTTATCGTCTGTCCGGCGTTTGCTGGCCAATTGGCTAGAATAAATAGAGCTGCGGGCGCGGCTACCAACAGACGCTTGAGGGTCATGGCGAGGCTTACTCCCTTGCTCCAGGACATTCGCCGCAGCTGCCCCATACCGCATCTACATCGCTACACCATTACCAAGCGGGCAGAGGAAAGCGGCCAGGCGTGCAGTTGGAGGAGCGGCCGAAGCCAGGAACACCCGACCCTATTGCGGGTTGGAGCAACTCTTGGAGGATGTCGAGAATCAGCGGGAGCAGGTCAACTTGGCTGCTGGCTCAGTCTGGTTTTGCATGCCTCACTTAGCTCAGCCATGTGCTGTTGAAGGCAAGCGACCACGGCACCTTTTTCTCCGGCCACGTCCTTGCAGAACTTTTGCACGTTGTCCTGGCACTCGCCTTTGGCGAACGCTGCCGTCGGAACGAGCAATGCAACAATTAATGTCATTAGATATTGATATTTCATCACATTCACTCCCTTGAGCCAGGATGAACCGCGCTTAATGGCATTTTAAGCTGTCATAGCTGACTCGGAGCTCCTAAGAAGAAGCCCCGGGGTTTGGGGATGCCGGGGCTTCTACGTCGCAGGTGAGATAGACCGAATGGGGCCTGGGTAGGAGGTCTACCTGACGCTCTAAACCCCTCCTGCGCGCGAAGGGTTCCGTTAGCACCGAGGACGAGACTCGCCACATAGCCAGCAACATCGCCAAGCTGCCAACCTTGCTTGCCAAAGAGGGATGAAGGCGTCGCATTCGGTCGGCTCAGACCACCGCACTCCTTGGTTGCTTGCTGTTGGTGAACTCGACGCTAGTCTTCTCTAATAACCACGCCCGTGGATTTCAATGCGTGTTCCATACGATGGCTGATAGGAGAAGGGCTGCAATACGCATCCGCCATTGAGAGGAGGCGTCCAATGAAGAATACTGACGCGCTTGAACTCTCTGAAAAGCTTGGCGAGACGGCTCGTCGAGTACGGCTTGCGGTTTTGGCGCTCGACGGGATCGAGTCCACAGAGGACGCCCTGCCAATCTCTGAACTGTTACTGAAGGTGGAGCGGGAAATAAAAGAGGTCGCGGACCAGATTAACCCGCCCAGCGATTGAGCTAAGACACGTTCACGCGGCGTGAGGGGGCCTCGTCGGCGCTTAATAGCCCCAGAGAGGTCCGACATAATCACCGCTATTACTGTGATGGCGCGGCCTATTTACGGCTACGGACCGAGCTATGGCTACTACTGGCCGAGCTGGGGGTGTGACGACTATGACTGGTGCCTTTGGGGACCCGGCGTTGGCGTCGAACTTGGATATTGACGCCTGACGCCTGATGAATCTTCCAAGATTGCACTGCCATGCGAAGGCGCAGAACCTTAGCATGGTTTTTGTACGCGCTCTTTCGGCGCGCGCTGCGCGGCCTGAGGCAATTTGCCAGGGGGAACCGCTATATTGAGGTCACATCGCCGTGTCAGACACCGCGTATGGCAGAGGTGCAAACTTCGCGTGTCCACAGGACTTGGCTGAACAGGATTCAGTTTTGGGGCCGCGCTTACGAGACTAAAATCTTCGATGATCGCCGCGAGGTTCTTGGCAGGGGGCCGACGCCCGAAGCGTCGCGAGAAGCGGCGGAACGACGATGGCTCGCTGAGTTGCCAACAAAAGATGAGTGATTCCCGGCGTGCGACATATCGGGTCTGACCGCGCAGACTCCCCATTCGCGCGCCTAAGACCGTACGCCGTCAACCCGCGATAGAATTGGGTGTTCCTGGCAGCGCCTTAGGTCCAGCGTTCCATTTTAATCAAAGCACGGCATCGAAACGCGCTGGATTACCGGCTGGGCAAGGAGCACATTCGCAGCCTCTCGCCACCTTCCGCTTGTTCAACTCAACGGCGATCCGCGCCAGCAACAAGCCATGGGCCTTCAATCCGTAATGACGGGCTCGAGGCTCAATGCACGTTGGCAAGCCTCTGCCTCGAACCCGGGGGCAAGACCCTCGGCACCGTGATGCCCTAGCTTCATGCCTCTTGCCTTGGCAGCTTTCAGTGCCGCCTTCGTCCGCTCTGAGATCAACCCGGCCTCAAGGTCGGCCACGCTCGCCATCGTAGTGAGCATGAACCTACCCATTGCACCGCGATCCGCGCGCGCGCAGCAAACGGGCGGCAATTCACTATCTGTACTTGTCAGGGCCATACCAAAGTGCTTGGTTTCCAACATCGGAGCGTAGCGCAGCTCGGTTAGCGCACCGGTCTGGGGGACCGGGGGTCGGGAGTTCAAATCTCCCCGCTCCGACCATTAAATCAGACACTTAGTAGGGGGCTGGTGAGTACAAACCCGGAATTGCAACCCAATTGCAACCCGCGCTTCCCCCTCAATGCCTCGCTCGCGCCATGGCACGGGCGACGACGCCGGTAACGATGCTGTGCTCGGCTGCTGCGAGTGCTCCCGCTCGCTCAGGGTAATCCTCTGCGATCCGTTGCAGCACCTCTTGTGTGAGGCTCGCCACCTCTTTAGGTGTGTGTGGGCCTGGGAACCGCTCCCGATAGCTCTTCGCCGTCAGGGTCTGGGTGATCACCCACTCGAGCAGTACAAAAAGCTGTCGTCCACGAGATCCATCGGTCGAGGTGTCTTCATTTCAGCACCCCTTCTATTGCCTTCGCCGCAGCAGCGTCGGCACCTTCGATTAGATGTCCGTAAACGTCGAGGGTGATCGCCGCCGCGCTATGGCCTAGGCGGCGGCTAATGGTGAGAATGTCCACGCTCGCGCGGATCAGCATGCTGGCGTGGGTATGCCGAAGGGCATGGAACGAGACGCGCGGCAAGCCCTTGGCGACGACCACGCGCTGCCATGCGCGGCTGACGGTATGCGGCTTGAGCGGCTCGCCCTCCACGTCACTGAGGACGAGAGTTGAAGGCTCGATCTTGCCGAGTCCGAGGACGAGACGAAGCTCCAGCTGCTTGACCTTGTGGGCACGGAGCATGGCGACCGCGTCAGGGGGCAGGGTGATATTGCGCCGTCCGCGTTTCGTCTTGGGTGGCTTGAACCGCAGACCCGCCTTTGTCTCCTCAAGGCTGCGCTCGACGCGGAGCACGCCACGGTCGAGGTCGATATCGCCCCACTGGAGGCCGAGCAGCTCGCCGCGGCGCATGCCGGTGGCGAGAGCAAGCGACACGATGGGAAACAACGTGTGGCCTTCGAGCTTTGCGAGCACGTCCGCGATCTGCTCCGGCGCAAGGATCTCGATCTCGCGCTCCTCGACCTTGGGAGGCCTGCGAATCTCAGCGACGTTACGGGCGAGGGTGCCGTTTGTGGCGGCATCGGCCAGGACGCGGTGCAAGAGCTTGTGCGCGTTGGTCACAGTGCGAGCCGCCAGCCCGCTCTCGATCAGCTCTCTGTGCCATCGCTGCAAATGTTCGGGCCGGAGCTTTTGCAGGCCGGTTCCGCCGAGATGCGGGATGATCTGACACTCACTCAGCTCCCGGTATCTCTCTAGCGTTTTCGGCGACTGCGCGTGTCCGCCATCGAACCATGAACAGAGATATTCAGCGAGCGTCATGCGCGTGTGATCAACATGGGTTCCGCCGTCTGCAGACCTGAGCAGCCGCGTCAGTTCGCGCTGTGCGTCTTTGTAGGTGCCGGTCACCGTCGCGTAACGCTGACGACGTTTGCCCTGATCGCGGGGCAGGTCGTATTTGACCTGCCAGGAATTCTTTCCGCGCTTGGTGATGGTGCCGCGCATGTCTACCCGCTCCTCTTCTTCTCGGTCTCGGCTACGGTATCAACGAGGCCCGGCCACGTGCCTTGAGGCTGGGTCAGCTCGGCCCGTACAGTTTCCCGCACGGCGTCGGTGATCGCATCTACTTGGGAGAAGGACATCTCCAGCCGGTACGTGGTCTCGGCGCTAATCGACCATCCATGCGCCTTCGCCGCCTTCTCGACTTGCCGTTTTAGCGGCTGCGGTATGGCGACACTTAGTTGCGTGCGTTTTCCCGCTGCCGGGGCCTCCCGCGTCACGGCCTGCCTTTACGTTTAGTGCGGTCATAACTTACCCTCCCTTTCATTCACCTCTGCATTAATAAGGGGTGAACAAAAGAATTGCAAGCCCGCTCGTAATGAAGATTATGTGCGGGTCTAATGGCGCGCTAGATGAAGGATAGGCGGTTATGACTGAACAAGAAGCCAGGCGGCGGAAGCGCCAATCGGAGCGGGACCGGCTCCTCGGCGAACGCCGCCTCACCTACACGGTCCCTGAGACCGCTGTCATTTTAGGCATTGGCATCAATCAAGCTTTTGAGTGGGCGCGGGCGGGTACCCTTCCTTCTGTCCGCGTAGGCAAGCGCTTCATCGTGCCCCGCGTGGGCCTGGAAAAGATGCTGGGGGGCGAGCGATATGCGCCTCCGCGCCCTCGACCTTGAGGCGGATCGAACGCTGCTCGATCTTCTTGCGGACAGCCTCCACGAAATTTCTAACCGCGTCGCTGCCATTGCCTCTGAGGTCGATCAGTCGCACGGCGACAAGCTTGGTTACGTCGCCACCGATGTTGCTCGCTTGATCGGTGCCGTCGAGGTGTTGCGTGATCGCGAGCGCTTTTCAAAAGGTAACCCCAAACCGAAAAAGGAAAAGTGATGAGTAACGAAGTGACAAAGAGAGCTGACAATTATGCGGCGCGCTACGAGGTCACCAACCCCTACGCGGCCTTCGCCGCGGAAGGTGGCCCCGGCATCGTTGGCAAGCTTCTCGTCTGCAAAAAAGGCGATTGGTCGCTCGGGAGCGACGGCGACGATGTTCCTGCCGAGGCTCGCTTCCTCCTCCTCGTCGATACGATGATGAGAGGGTGGCTCAAGTGGCATGACGGTCGCGTAGTCGAGGCCGAGATGGGGTTCGTGAAAGATAATTTCCCCGTCAGGCATCGTTACTCGCTCCCCGATTCCGACGAGAGCCAGTGGGAAAAGCTACCGGACGGAACGCCTCGCGATCCTTGGGCGCAGTCTTATCGCGTCCTACTGGTCGAATGTAGCGCCCGCATGGCGACGTGAGCATCCCTTCGCTCCGCTCGTTCCACATGGTTTCAAGGATGCAACGGTCGAGACCGGAATCATCCGCTCATGGTTCGAGAAGCACTATTGGCTCGGCTACGGCATCGTCACCGATGAGCTGCTAGTCGTTGACGTAGACGCTCGCCATGGCGGCCTTGAGACTTGGCAGGGGCTAACCAATCAGCCAACTCGCGCCCTGCTCCATACGTAGCAGGTGCGTACCGGAGGCGGCGGGCTGCACGTCATGTTTGAGAACACCCCCGAGATACGCAGTGGCAAGCTAGACGCTGGCGTAGATATCAGGGGTATTGGCGGCTACATCGTCGGGCCTGCCTGCTTGCATAAAAGTGGCAAGCGGTACGAGTGGCTTCAGCAATGCTCGCCGAGAGAAGCTGAGCTGGTCGAGCCGCCCGAGTGGCTGCTCTGCGTCATCCGCGCTCGCTCTCATCTTGGACGGCCCGCATCGCTTCAGGAGTGGCGGAAGATTGCCGCAACCCGCGTGCTCGACGGCGAGCGCAATACGACGCTGCTCCGGTTGGCTGGTCACCTGATCGCTAATCCGCTGCTCGACCCTTATGTGGCTCGCGATCTCCTGCTCGGGTGGAACCGCAGCATGTGTGAGCCCCGCCGCTCCCTGATGCTCGGGTGGCTCAGATAGTCGAGGGCCTATGCGAGCGCGAGAAGCAAAAAGAGAGGTGGCTGTGAGCGACATTGACGACCTCGCGGAGGCTCGTGCGAAGCTCAGGGACAAGGGCGGCGCATGGCGCGCTCAGCTCCTCCTCAGCGCCACTAAAGACCCTCGGCCTCTGTTAGCAATGCGCTCCTTGCGCTGCACGAGGCCCCTGAGTGGGGTGGCGTGCTTGGCTAAGACGAATTCGCCCTCACGGCCATGGCGCTGCGTCCTCCGCCCTGGGTTCGTACCAATGGCGAGTGGCCACAGCGAGCCTGGAGTGACCGGGATGACACTTTGACCGCAGAGTGGCTACAGTCGTCAGGGCATAGGCGTCACGGAGCGTGTGGCCGCCGTGGCGCGGTGGCCCAGGAGCATCCCTACCACCCGGTGCGCGACTACCTTGCAAGCCTCAGGTGGGATGGCGCCAACCGGCTAGAGAGTTTCGTTGCCACCTATCTCGGCGCTGAGGATACCCCCTACCATGCCACAGTGGGGCGCTGCCTATTCCTCGCCGCCGTTGCGCGCATCATGCAGCCGGGGTGTAAGGCTGATCACATTCCAATTCTCGAAGGGGAGCAGGGCACGTTTAAGTCATTTCTGCTCGACGCGATTTTTTCGCCATGGTTCAGCGATGATCTCGCCGAGCTAGGCAGTAAGGATGCTCAGATGCAGATGGCGGGAGTTTGGTGCGTAGAGATCGCCGAGCTGACCGGCATGAGGCGGGCCGATATCGAGCGGGTCAAGGCGTTCGCCTCTCGACGCGTTGACCGCTACCGACCGAGCTATGGTCGCCACGTCATCGCTGCACCGCGGCAGTGCATCTGCATCGGCACAACTAACAGCGAGCGGTACCTGAAGGACGAGACCGGCGCTCGGCGCTTCTGGCCTCTCAGGTGCGGGCGCATTGACGTTGCCGCTGCTACGCGAGACCGCGACCAGCTCTGGGCCGAGGCGCTGAGCCTCTACAACGATGGCGAGCCTTGGTGGCTTGTTGGCTGCAGGGAAGTTAGTGCAGCCAGGGTCGAGCAGGACGAACGATACGCTGAAGACACTTGGACCGAGGCTATCGGCAGCTACGTTGAAGACAAAGATGACGTCTCAATCAGCGCCATTCTCCGCGAGGCTATCGGCAAGCCTACCGAGCAGTGGACGCAGGTTGACCATAACAGGGTCGCCGCGTGCCTTAAGGCTCAAGGGGGGTGGAAGCGTGTCCGGCTATCTCGAGGCGACCCGCGGCCATGGGTGTATCGCCGCGTATGAGTGGGACACTGGGACAGATTAGCCCTTGGTAGCCAACCCTTGTCCCACTGTCCCACTGTCTCAGTATTACTGTAGGTCTTTTAGTAGACGTACTAGGAGTTTAGGATGCACATGACACCCCAGGACAGCGGGACACCGGGACGGCCATGCGGACTCCCCGTTTTCTCGGAGTCCCGTTTACTGGGGCAATCTCCCTCCCCCCGCCAACAGCATTTGCGTTGATCCTGGCTGCGAATGAACCTTGTCTGTTCAATTCTCGGCCTGGAGAGCTAATCAACATTTGGCTGTCGGTTTATGAGCACACTCCCTAATCCACCATGCGGACCTGCCCAACGTCCGTTATTGGGGGTAAAGCGGACCTGGCGCGGACTTGTCAGTATGTCCGCTAATGACCCATAGCGGACGTTGCCTTCAATTGTCGGGATTTCTGCCTCTCGCTCTGGTTGTCGGGGGCTGATGGGATGATGCGTTACATTTGCCTCTGAGCAAATACAGTAGCGTGGGAGGACATCATGAATTTCATGCACGTATTCGTTGTCTTGACCGCAGCGTTCCTCTTAATTGGCAGTAGGGCGACCGAGGCTGGACAGACCATCAACGATGTGAGCGCCATGGCCTGCGTGAACGACAAGTGGGATGTGAAGGAGCCTGAGAAAGGACACAAGCTGATCGACTACGTTGGCCGATGCGTAAACATCCCCGACGATGTCGCCGCACCGAAGTTCACTTCGGACTGCGTAGGGAAGTACGAGTACATGCCTGATGGAAGTTGGAAAGGCAGCGGAACCTGCGCTTACGCCTTTAAAGGTAGTGAGGACAAGGTCAATATGACCTGGGAGGAAGGCTCGCATCTCAAGGAATCCATCTACAAGAACACAGGCGGCACTGGCAAATATGAGAATGCCAGTGGCGGCGGCACCTACACCCTTGAGGAACTCACCGAAACGCTACAGGGCGGCAAACATAAGGGCACGATAGAATTGCCCTGAGTGGCGCTGACCGCTGTTGCTGCAAACAGAGACAGCGATCTGTCACGCTGGACGCCTCATTGCGCAATGTCGCGTGCTGGCACAAAGCAGACATGCTCAATGCGCTGACGAATGTCGGCTTTTGGGGGCAAAGCGGACAGTGTCCAACCGCTGCTTACCAATCTCGATTTATGAGTACACGCCCTAACAAAAAAAGCGGGGGCCGATAGAAGGCCCCCGCGCCACGCCGTCTCCCCCTAAAGGGTCGAAATGTTCCGGCGGGTCATACGCCGGAGGGGCTGGCGACCGCCATTCTCAACTCGGCCAATCTTTTGCGAGTTGGAGCCATCCGAGACGGGCAAAGGCTCTTGGAAGGGCAAAGGCCAAATGCCCCGGAGCAGCGGTTTCCAATCTCACCGCACGCTCCGGGGCATTGTGGTTCGGGTCTCAGTAATACCGAACGCAAGCGCGCGCCGGTGTGATGCTTACCTATTCATCTATTGTTTCGCTGTGCAGGTGCTGGTCCCTTCGTCCCAGACCCCGCCGCTCAGATCACAAGCCCTGTGGGAGTTCTTCCTAACGCACTTGTCCATTGGTTGGTCCCATACGCCACCGCCCGTCTCACATTGGGCCCGGGACTGGGCGGCTTCCACGTCGGCTGCGAGGGCAAGACCTACTGAGCCACCGACTAGAACCAAAGCGATAGCCAAAACACGAATCTTCATGGGTTTCCTCCGTCATCGACCTTCAGAACTTGAAGCCTGCGTAGTTCAAGTGCAACTCAGTTCAAGATCATGGTTAATTCGAAAAATAATGGGCTTGTTACCGCGACAATTGCGCATCGGCTGAAGGCCGTCGAGATTAACCCGACCAGCACGTCCCGGATTGCTATGGACCGCTACCGGAACTTGTGTGTGTCGAGGTTCTTTCTCGCAAATAGCGAAATCCATCCTGAGAGTCACAGGGGCCTTCTCAGGCCCCTTTTCTTTTCGGAGGCCTAAAGGCCCTGCCCCCTTCCTGCCGCCCTTGGCCCCTCCTGGGGGCTTGTGGCGTACCGTTCGGGGGCAATTGGGGGCAATCTCGGAAATCGCCCGCAATCCCTTGTGGCTCAAGGGGGCAGATCGGAGAGGGTGGGATTCGAACCCGGTACGGATGGACCGTACAACGAGCTATCGAGTGATCCCTACAACATCGGAGTCCCGTTTTCTGCGCCGGATCTCCCCCGGTGGTCGACATGGCTCGATTTCCCAGCGCAAATGAACCTTGTCTAAGACTATTTGAGACTGCCATTCGGAGACACGATGTGAGACGCGGAAATGCGTGTCTCAACTCCTCAAACCGAGACTAGCTAACCAATTGATATTGCGAACGATGGGCCGATCAACTCAGTTGTATCGACCAGCCTCACAGTGAGGCGTCGGCTGAGGTCTCTACCGATTGCGAGGTTCGCAAACAGGAGGGTAGAACATGGCCCTTTCCCCCACACTGAATTTGGTTTCCCCGAAAACCGAGCACGAGGCAGATGTAATGGCGTTGAAGCTGTTCTGTCTGCTCTCGTTCATCCTGGTTGGCTTGATCACGGCTGGGGTGCTCTAGCCTTCAAACAGAAAGCCCCGGGGCACTGCATGTCCCCGGGGCCCTGATCAGGAGTGCGGGTTACCGTGGTCTCCGCCGTTCACCGAAGCGAACTAGAGCGGCCACCCCGCACCACGGTAGATAGCACTGCTCGGTAAGTATGGCTGTGTCCCCCGCGCCACTTCTTCGATCAAAACGCGGGCCGAAGTTGACTTCGAGGGATGCTCAATAAAGTATATCCGTGAGAGTCCTTGAATACGCCGACGTAATACCCGCTGACGGTTTGGATGGCGTATTTACAGTTCCCTTGGTCGATAAACTTGAATTTCTCCCAGGCTCGCACCTGCGTGGCGTCAGTGTGGAAGATTGGGGCGCGACACCGCCCTCACTGAGGTCGTATATCCGGAACTGCTCCCAATCCCTTACTTGGGTGGCGTCGGTGTGCAACACATCCGCGGTTCGGCCTCCGCCGCTCACCCCAGTGAGATAGTTGCCGCTAGACGTCTGAATGCTTTTGTCGTTTGGAGGTGGAGGGTCCATCACCGCCAGCCTGAATTTCTCCCAAGGACCGGCAGATGTTGCACCAGTAACGATGATAGGCTCGGTAGTTCGACCGCCGCCATCAATAGCAGAGAGATAGTACCCTTTGAGCGTTCGCATAGCGAACTCGCCGGGTAACGCATTCCACACGGCCTGCTGAGCCCACGCCCGGGGGATGATGCAAGCGGTGATGAACGCGGCGAGGACCAGCCGTTGCCACGATACCCTTCTCTCTTTGGCTCCGGAGTGCACGTTTTTACCTTTAGGGAGCGCGCAGATGCTACTAATGCAGCGATGTGAGGGCAAGCAGACGCCCCCGTGAGGCACACGTTAAATTGTTAAAATAGTTAAACGATAGGGGCGGACTTATTACATAAATCTGAACCTCCTTGCGCGTTGCGGCGGATATCAGACAATGCAGTTAGGCTACCATGCAGCCTTAGCGCTGATTGCTACAGCATCATTGAGTTTGCCTGGATTCGCGGCTGAACCCGACGGACCAGCGAGCCTGATTTCGCGAACTGAATCTGTGCGCATTGCCGTGGAAGATCGGCTTCAAGTCAGGTTCTCGCCATCGAGCGCACGCAAGGCCGAACAAAACGCTCTCGTCAAATACTATGCCGTATCCGACCAAGCCTTGCTTTGGGTCGATGAGAATGGCCTCACCCAGCGGGGCAACGCCATCATCGCCGAAATTAAGCAGGCTGACGATTATGGCCTTCGCGCCTCGGACTATGCCCTTCCGAATCCTGACGGTTTCAATGCCTATGATACCAAGGCCAACGATTGGCTCGCCGACACCGAGATCAAAATCAGCTACGCCGTACTCGACTATGCGCGCGATGCACGGGGCGGACGAATTGATCCGCAGCATTTGAGCGAGAACCTCGATCCAACGCTAGCGCTACCGGATCCTACTGAGGTTATTCAATCGATTGCTAGTCGCACCGACCCGGCGATGTATTTGCGGAGTTTTCAACCCGATCAGCCGCAGTTCGAGGCTCTTCGCCGTAAGCTAATGGAGCTGCGGGGCAGTGACAGGAACAGCAAGAAGACGGCTGCCAACAACGGCAAAATCGGCGCGATCCTCGTCAACATGGAGCGTTGGCGTTGGCTCCCCAACGACCTTGGCCCGTATTACGTCAACGTCAACGTGCCTGAGTTTATGTTGCGCGTGGTAGACGAGGGCAAGGTCATCCATACCGCCCGTGTTGTAGTGGGCAAGCGCGATAAACAGACCCCGATCTTTTCCAATGAGATGCAGGAAGTCGTTTTCAATCCGGTGTGGAATGTCCCCACCTCCATCAAAACGGAGGAGATTTTGCCGTGGGTAAACTCAGGAGGAGGTTTGTTCGGCGGAGGTTATAGCACTGCGATATTCGAACGCCACAACCTGCACATCAAGTATGGGGGCAGAGAGGTCGATCCGCGTTCAATCGATTGGGGCCGCGTCGATATTCGCAATATGGAGATCTATCAGCCGCCGGGACCGGGTAACGTGCTTGGTCATGTTAAATTCGTGTTCCCCAATAAGCATGACGTATATATGCATGACACTACAGAGAAGAATTACTTTGGGCAGCCATATCGGGCCGAGAGTCATGGTTGCATGCGTGTGCAGAATCCCGATCAGCTTGCCTTTGTGCTGCTAAAGCATGATCAGGGGTGGACCGAGGCGCGCGTCGCGTCGGCCATTCGCGGCAGTGGTGACAACCACATTGGTTTGCAGCAAAAAATCCCGGTCTACATTTCTTACTTCACCCTTAGGGTGAATGATGACGGGTCAATTTCGACCTTCGGCGACCTCTACGGCCACGACGTCAGAATGGCAGCCGCGCTTAACCGTAGAAACGGGGCCTTTGATGCGCAGACCGAAGGCAACGAGGTCGCCACAAGCCAGCGGAAGCGATCCGCTAAGCGGATTTGTCAGGGTGGTGCTCTGACTAACAATCTTGCACGGACCGGCTTCGGATTTTAAGACCTATGCCTCCAGGAGTGAACGACAGGGCATTCTGGTGCGCGAACACCCCTGCTATCGGCACCCAGTGCTGGTGCAATCCGATGTCTGCTGTTGGCACAAAGCAGACATGCTCAATGCGCTGACGAATGTCCGCTTTTGGGGGCAAAGCGGACGGTGACAACCGGTGCTTACCAATCTCGATTTATGAGTACTCGACAGGTCTTCCTGACCAGCAGCGGATAACCTCCTCGGCGAGCAGCCCACAGAGCGCATGCCCCGACAGTAAACGGGACTCCGAGAATCCCAAGGGGCGGGTAATTTCTCTGGCGTTTGGCTCTGGGACCGACGGGGCCAACCCATACCAACACTCACTATTTCGTAGGGTCTGGTGTCTGAACCTGGGAACGATGGGCTGGTCATCCTGGTTATTCGAGCGGCCCCATCGTCAGGCGTCAGGGCACTCGGGATCAGCCTCGAAGGAACTTAACAGCTCTGGACGTTCGCTAAATAGCGTCACGCGACCTAGGGCGCCCGAAAAGAGAGGTGCCCCAGGAGCTTAAGGGGACGCTACGCCGGGGGGTCGCCTTGCAACATCGGCTCAGCAACTCAAATGCTTCCTCGACCAGTGGTCGGATCAAATCTAGTCCTACCGGCAATCTGGCTTCAGCAAGATTAGCTCGCTTCGCAGTGACTGAAGCGATTCGCGCTATGCCGTTCAAACAAGCTCGTAACTTCTCCAATGTGAAGCCGGAAGCAAGCGAGCGCATTAGAGAAACGGCATTGCGAGCCGCCGCGCAAGGATGCGCTCCTCAAGCTTCATCTGGAAACAGGCATGGTGACCGGCAGCTTTCCCCGGGAACGCCATCCTCTGGCGCCAAACGTTTCACGAAATCACGCATTGTTGCGGTTATAAGCCTTGCGCTCGTGCTCCCGACTCTCGGGGTGGCTGTTTGGCTCGGCGTGACTCCATTGGCGGATATTTCGCAACAGAGCCCATTTATACCGTCGCCGGTCCTGACGGCGCCGGCCTTCCTCGAAGCCACAGCCGGCGAGAATATTTCGTTGCCGATCGCGCTAGATGGTACGGATGGAGTACCCGCCCATAGCAGCATTGCTATCACAGGCCTGCCACAGGGGAGCACGCTGTCTAAGGGTCGACCTTTTGGCGATACAGGATGGAAGCTGGAACGGGACGAAATAGGCGACCTGCAGCTCGTTCTGCCCAGTAGCGCGCGCGGTCAGGCCAAACTCACAATCCAGCTCGTGGCGCCCGATGCTACACTCGTGGCCGATGCCGAAACCGTCCTGCAGGTTGCGACTGCCTCACAATCTTTGCCGCGAAATGCAGAAGACACTAATGATGCCCCATTGGCGCCCGCGAACCAGGAGCCAGCTCTGTTCGGGATGCCTGTCTCGGGGGTAACCCCTGAGATTACAGATGCGCAAGTTGCACATGAGTCCCCCGAAGGGCAGCCTGACCCAGGGCTACGGGAGGCGAAGCCATCGGCAGCTGTAACGGAGCCAGAAGAAGAGCCTGTGCAGGCAGAGCGTCGGATTGTGCAATCGCAGCGTCGCGCACCGGCTAAACGCCCAGTTGCTAATGTTGGCACGAATGAGGTCAAGACCTCGGTCTTCGTCAACCTACGGCAAGGGCCATCGCCGTCAGCAAAGGCAATCCGCGTGGTCGCCAAAGGTACAAAATTGCATGTCGTTGCTCGTAAGGGTAGGTGGGTACAGGTGACAGATCCCGCGACTTCGGCGAAGGGGTGGATTTACACGGGCAATGCAAACCGGCCGCGTAGCATGAAGCCGTCAGCCCCTGCAGAACCATCCGAAAACACTCAACCAAAGCCAGACTCGATTTGGCCAAGCCTTTTACGCGGGAGTCCAGCCTAGGTCCGAAATGGGGAAAGTCACCTCGCGTCGGGTCATGTTGAACAGACGAGAATCGCCCGCGTCCATGCGCTCACGCCGCTCGTGGCACTCCTGCGAATGGGAATGTCGGCTTGTGGCACATAGCGGACGTTCCAACCGCGCTGACGAATGTCTGCCTTGGAGGGAATAACGGACCATGACGCGGACTTGTCAGTATGTCTGCTAATGACCCAAAGCGGACCTTCGGACCGCCTATTCCGAAGTCGTTATTGGACCCCATCCCATAGTTGTAACTGTCGCCTAGGCACCGACGGATGTACACTCTTTTGCCTACCCTGAGTGCGGCCTTAGCAAGGCCAAGTCGAGGTAGGCATTGCATGGGGGGATTTTCGGCATGAACCAACCAACCATTACATGTCCACACTGCGAGGCCGAGATAACGCTTACCGAGTCACTTGCTGATCCACTGATCCGGGCAACACGCAAAAAGATTGCCGAGAAAGAGGCTGAGGTCGCCCGACGCGAAAGCGCAATCGGAGCAAAACGCGCCGAACTCGCCAAGGCGGTTAAATCAATCGAGCAGCAGTTCACTACCAGACTCGAGACCGAGCGAGAGAGGATTGCGGCAGAGGAGGCCGAGAAGGCACGACGCTGGTGGGCGACAGACCTTGAACGTAAGTCACAGGAGGTTGCTGACCTACAGCGCGAGCTCCAAGAACGCGACAACAAACTAGCTGAGGCGCAAAAGGCTCAAACCGAGCTGATCCGAAAGCAGCAAGAACTCGTGGATGCAAAGCGTGAGGAGTTGGAGCTGATCTATCAGTACCTCTCAGGCCCCCGCTTTCGTCGACGAATTGAAGCCATTGTCGAGAAGTTTTCCAGCATGCAGACCGACCTCGAAAGGGAACGAAAGGCGATGACGCGTCTTCGGGCCAAACGCGAGGAGCAGATCAGAGGGGTGATCGAGTCTACGGTTGGCATGTATGGTGATCTTCAGGGGATTACAGGAACGTCATTAGAGGATATCGACGGCTTGGTTCAGATTGCTCGACGGGTCGAAGCACGACGGAAGCGCGGCCTCGCACCCCGTCACGTAACGGAACCAATCCCGGATCGTGGCCGGACTCATTGACGAGAAAGCCCCGGCGGTGTGGACGCTGCACCGAATAGCCCATCACTTAACTACGGTGAGCCTGGCCTTGGCTACGATGGCAGCGAGCTCGTCATCAGTCATATCGATGGCCCGTTTAAAGACTTGGGTGTCCGAGGTGCTTCATACGCATCGGAGCCCCGTTTTCTGTGACGCCGGTCTCCCCCCGGAGGGCTCAAGCCCCCTTCGTTGCGAGTAGTACTCCTGTCATGATGATTCCATCCGGGCTGTACCACGCAAAAACTCGACGTATTTTTCGACAAGGGAGCCGAGCCATGAAATGTAGCAAGCGGTCGTTTGCCGTTGTTTCCGTACTCTTCGCACTCCTTCTGTCATTGAGTGCGGGAACACTCAATGCGCGCGATGCCGATCTCGCCTCTCACACCTTCGCGGCGGCTCAGACAGCTAAACAGAAATGCATAAATACCTGTCGCGCACGATATCGCGACTGTCGTCGTCTGAACCAGTTGTCATCGTTCGAGTGTCGGGGTGTTTACCGGGACTGCACCCGATACACTTGTACTGGTTTAGGACCAGGGTGACCGACGTGCCTTTGGCGGCACGGCGCGGTTCAACGATGCGGTTGCGGCCTATTTTTGATTGGTGCGCCCGCGTCGCGCCTCTCCAGCTGTTTAACCGGCAGTTTACCCGCACCCTAGAGAGTGGTGACCCCGGCAGGATTTGAACCTGCGGCCCATCGTAAGCGCAACAATGCAAAGAGGGAACTCTTGTCCATGGCCGGGGCAGTGTTGATCTTAACAGCTAGAAGCGTAATGGAAATTGAAATGAAACAAGACCTGCTAACGGTCATTACCGTTTTTGTTTTCGGCCTTGGTGTTTATGGCTCGAAAACTCAGTTGCTTCACGACGAAGCTGGCGACATGCGGGGTGTTGTCTTGACTGTGAAGAACTCTGGTCCACCTTTTCGACATTCGCGGGGCCATTGGTCATCTAAGGCCCCCTCCTGGTTTCCGCAGTTGCCGATTGAGTGTTTTCCGGCCTCCAGAGCTGATAACGGGCCAGACAATCAAGGCCCGCCGCCTATGCCTGATATCGAAGAGCACTGAGACTGGCGTTACGCGCCAAGGTCGAGCGTCTCATTTAGGGAGGTTAATATGCGCAAGGTAGCTATCGGGCTCACAGGGGTGATCGCGCTCCTGCTTGCTGGAATGTTGGCTTCGGATGCCGAAGCGGCTCCCTTGACAGGCTGTTGTCACCGAGCTGGCGCATGGGTTTGCGGAATGGTCTGTGGTGTTTTTCCAGCGCAGAAGTGTTGCAAGCTGTATGGTAGATGGCATTGTCCCTGCCCCCCGCCACCACACTAGCTGTCAACTTGTGCCATCGAGCAGGCATCCTGTAGCGGCTCCGCACCTCGGCCGCCACGCCGCCCCTGATACTTTTCCTGAGGCCCTACAGCGGCGCAATTTGGCGGTTCACGTAATAAAAAATCACAAGCCTGCGTGCCTTGATTGAGGCTGTCGTAGTGGCAAAAAAGAGCGCCGGCCGAAGCCGACGCCCCTACGAACAAATCATGGGCCATAGAATCTCTGGGGGATCTCCTATGGAGCTGCGATCTTGCCTCAGGCCATAAGCTCGCGCCTCTCGACAAAGTGACGCTGCGACAAGCCGACGCCAAAGAAAGAGAGCCCTGGCGCAGTGGCACCGGGGCTCCGAGTACGGGAAGTCTAAATGGCATCTGCTGGTCTCTGTCCAGAAGGCCAGCCCCGTAAAGTTAGCACGGCCTCGCGCTTGCTGGTGTGGCGTGGCCGCAACACTCTGATAAGAAGCTCAGGGTCGAAGCCGACGCCAAGAACGCTCGAAGTCGTTTCAGCCGCTCTCGCCTCCGCTCCCTCTCAGCGCTTCCAAGTCGCTGTCCATTAGCTCCATGATGAGTTTGTCGTCGCCGGGGTGACCCCAGCGATTGCAATCGATGCAGCCGACCAAGACTTCACCGTAGTGATCGATTTCCATTAGCGGGCGGTTGCAGTGGGGGCAGACCTTATCGCTCATTTCGAACTTGAGTGAGGGTCTCACTCCTTGCTTAATCGGCGCAGTGGCATTTGCCACACTGCAACCGTTTTTGGAGACGCCCTTGGGATTTGACAAGCGACTGCGGTTTGGGACGACAGGCACGTATGTCTGCAACTGGCACATAGCAGACATGCTCAATGCGCTGACGAACACCTGCTCTTGGGAGTAAAGCGGACGTGGCGAGTGGACTGAAATCGAGTGTAGAGTGGGTTGGGCTTCCTGTTCTAATTCCCAGGCGATTGCGATTGCGCGGGCAAAGTCGGCCCTTCGGGCGGCGAGGCGTAAAGGAGTTTTGTCGATGTCAAAAAGGTTAGTTGTGATCCTGGCTTGTGGCGTACTGGTGTCGTTGTTTTCGTCCAACGTCCGTGCCTTAACCGTTTCGTTCGCATGGGCGCAAACCAGGACACCCCATATCACGCTGGTGCGCGACTGGTGTGGGTGGGGCTTTCACCGAGCGTATACTGGCACCTGCATTCGCAACGGGACGGTGTTGGCGCCGCCCGTGGCAGTGGCGCCGCGCGTGGTAGTGGCCCCACCCGTGGTGGCGCCGCGCGTCGCGTGCCCATACGGCTACCACCTTGGTCCGTATGGCCGCTGCCTGCCGTACTAAATCGACCAGACTTCGGGGCATCCTAGCCGCGACGAAGATCGTCTCAGATGCGAGACCGACTGAGGTCACCGCCGTCACGCTCGCGCCGTGCGGATTGTCGTCAGTAGCCCGGAGGGACAGGCGAGCCGCAGTGCCCGAGTGTCAGGATGCACCAGGCACCTCTGCCAGTGCCTCTAGCTACTGTGGTAGTTGATCTTGCTACTGCACCAGTGCCCACGACGACGCCTCGTGCAGTGCCTCTAGCTACTGTGGTAGTTGATCTTGCTACTGCACCAGTGCCCACGACGACGCCTCGTGCGGCTATCCCTGTGCCTCTGACTGTGCCTCGCACAGCGCCCCGGACCGGCCCACGGCACGCGCATTGGTACTGTCCGCACCAGCAGGCGACGTTGGCAACAGGTGATGAGTTTTTTGTTAGAGACGGCAGACTTCCGACCCCTGCTACCGTCGTGGCTGTGGCCGTACCGACTAGAGAACCGGCAATGACGGTGGCGGTTGCTACCAAGGCAGTGATTAGCTTGCGCATTTTTCCTCCTTGCTCGGCCCGATTGATTTAACAACCCGCGATAGGATCGGGTGTTCCTGGCGTCGGCTTCGGCCGGCGCCTCCAGCTATGCGGCTCGTCGCCGACGCATTGGGCCGAGGCCGTGCGATGGACGCAATCACCAAATTAGAGCCATGGCGCCTGGCGCCTGCCGGGCGAGACGGTACGCTACCGAGGTAGCTTGCATTGGGTCCTTTACCTCAAGGCGCTGCCGTGGGCCATTCTCGGAGCGGCTATCATCCTCGTCTCGCTATCGACAGACAGGTTCGCGGCATGGTGGATCGCAGGGGCGATCACATTGCTTGCTGCATTGCTTATGATTTTGCGAGCGTGGTTTGAACGCTGGGCTACGGAAGTGCTGGTTACGGATCGCCGCGTGATCTACGCGCGCGGTTTTATTCAGCGTCACACGGTCGAGATCAACATGGACAAGATCGAAAGTGTTGACGTCGATCAGGGCATAATGGGCAGGGCGTTCAATTATGGCGAGAACCGGACAGACATTTGAGCCATTGCGTCAGATCGACCGTCCGATTGAGTTCCGCAATGAGGTTGCGGCGCGATAGCAGGAGGCCAGCCGCGCGGCCTTTTCTATTCGGAACACCCGATCCTATCGTGAGTTGAATCAACGTCGGCAGCCGAGGTTGCAACTCCTTCTAGCTGGCTGCTGCAAGCAGCGGCTCATCCGCTGAGGGAGACCCGGTTTTGCCGCCCTGGCAGCCGGGTTTCTCGCGAATGGTGCGGTGCTGCTTCACGATCTCGCGATTTTAACCATGCGAAGCAACTAGTTGCTGCCTTATGGGGTTGGTGAACAGGTTCACTTTCCTCGAAGGAGACATTCAATGCGTGCAAAACTACTCACCGGCACTGCCCTCGCGGGCAGCCTGCTTTTAGCCCCACTGATGTTGGGGCCAACTCAGGCGGGTAGCGCGCCTGACCTAAAGAACACTGTAGGTTCCATCCATGACAGCGCGATCGTCCTCGTACATGGCGGTGGAGGTGGCGGCGGTGGCGGTGGCGGCCACGGCGGCGGCGGCGGCGGTGCTGCCTTCAGCGGTGGCGATGGCGGTGGCGGTGGCCACGGCGGCGGCTGGGCGGGGGCGGCGGAGGCCATGCAATGGCCCGCGGTGAAGGCGGTGGCCCTGGGGGAAGGATGGGGCGATGGTGGCACCCAGCGCGGATGGCGCGCGGTGCGGCAGTAGGCCGCGCTGATCGTGGCCGGTTTGTAGCAAGCACGGCGATCGGGGACCACGAGGTGGTTGTAGAGCATGGCGATCGTGGTCAATTCGTAGAGCGCCATGATCGCGGCGAGCGGTTCGAGCACCGCCGCTTCGCGGAGCGCGGGCACGACTTTGACCGCTTCCATCACCGCCATCGGGTATTCGTCAATGGTGTGTGGGTGTGGGATTACTGGCCCGACTATTACGCCTATAACGACTGCTGGTGGCTGCGGCGACAGGCCCTCATTACTGGCAGCCCATACTGGTGGAGCCGCTATAATTCTTGCGTCGGCTATTACTGAGCCTTAACCGGCTTACTAGCCTGACAGCAAAAGCCCTCGTCATTAGCGGGGGCTTTTTGCTGTAGCGGGGGCTTTTTGCTGTCCTTTCCGGCACCGATCCAAAGCGGGGGGCGCAGCCTCCCGGCGTGTCGCCCGCTGCAACTTTTTCGTTGAGGCCTACGCGGTCAACAGCGTCAAGAACGACACGGAAGAGTGCATTGAGCCGATCGACGATGAATTGGCTTGAGTTAAACGGAGGGGTGGGGGCCGGGGTATACGGTGGAATAGATACTATGACCCTTCGCTGTTCGGGATTGAGTTCCTTTTCAAAGCCCTTTTTTTGCCTCCGTAAAGGAAGTATCGCCTGAGGGCTTGGAGCAACCCATCTGCGAGGGACCGGCCGCCATAGCTTACGGCGGCGGTCCTGCCGCGGTATCACATCAACATGAATATCAAGAGAATGTTGGGTCAGCGGCTTGGAAAGCTACGCAACGCCGCCTAAGGCGCTGCGCACACCAGGGAGGGCGGTCGGGCCCGCCCTCGGCTCGGCCCCATCCCGGTGTCAGGGCGCGCGCTAGGCGGGGGGTGCCAGGGCAGACCGTGGAATAGAAACTATATCCCGCCCCCGAAAGGAAGTACCGACGCATAAGTCGATCTGTTACGGTCTATCACCAGGAACACCCGACCCTGTCGCGGGTTGACTATTCGAATAACGAAAGATCGGACAATGGCTCAATACCTCCTCGTGGCAGCTCTTGTGATTAGCTTTTCGGTTCCGGCAATAGCTGCCAAACCTCGTGGGCTTTATCGCGGCTGTAAGATCGTGAACATAGCCCCCCACTACACTCAGACGACGATCCGGAAGGGCAAAAGAGTATATATCACCCGAGAACTGGCTAAGCAGGATATGGCCATCATTTGCCCACCGGAGGCTGCGTGGTGAAGGGTCGGCTCGGGCAGGAATAACAGGTGTCGGCAGCCGAGGCTGGGGACCTCACATGTTACTTCACTGGCTGCCGCAATCAGCGCTAGCCTGCATGTCTAACGACCAGCCGTTCGCAATACTGATTGGTCTGCACTCGCGGATCAACTCGATCAGAGGGGCTTCTGCCCAAGGATGACTACGCCTGTTGGATGAACTCGGTAGCGGATCAAATGGAAGAGATAAGACCGCACCACCGGCTTGATGAGCAAAGGTTGGACGCGTGGCACCGGTGCGGTCGCTAGGTCAACCGGCAGAGGTCTTCGCTGCGTTGTGGCGCTCGGCAATCGCTGCTAGGCGGCAACCTCGTCCTGTTACTCGGCGAACGGTTTCGTAGGTGGCGACGTGTTAAAGGGATGCTGGGCGTCGGGGTTTTTGGGCTCTTTTCCGGTGGGCCAAAAGACAGGCGACAATTTGATCGGCAGACCTCACCAAGCAAAGAAATGGAGCATCACATGAAGAGACTTCTCTTGGCGTTCATTACTTTGGCCGCTGCAACCGCTCTCACCGCGCCTGCTTTTGCCGGGTTAAAAGATGCAAAGAACAAAGCCGAGTGCGAGAAGGCGGGCGGCGTCTGGGTCGAGAAGGACAACAAATGCGGGGTTAAGAAAGAGTAGATTACCTGGGCTTCGGCTTGCCTACGCAATCCACCCCAGCTCGCGCCCCCACCAAGGTTGACGCCCCCGTGGTCTCACGCACGCAATTGTGCTCACAATACCTTGACACGCGATCAAGTGACGGGGAGCGGCCGCATCTAGCTGTGCAACGACTCAGTTGAACAGAGGAGCCGACGCCCTCTCATTATGGTCGTCGGCTCGAGCCTCGCCTGGATTTGCCCCGTCCGGCGGAGCTGGATTTCCTGACTGGTTTGCGTGCCGGCCTTCTTGCGACTGCCTTTTTGGCGGTAGCTTTACGAGATGATTTCTTCGCGGCCGGCTTTCTCACTGCCGCGGCCCTTACGGGTCGTTTTGGCTTGCCACGTGGTTTTAGCGGCGGCTTTCCTCGGTTTTCTGACAACCTTCGCCGCCTCGGTCGCCAAAAGCCACCGTGCTACCAGCGGCTTGGGCGGCATCTTTCGCCGTATCGATACCTGACTTGGCTACTCGAGTCCTGCCTGCGCCAAATGGACCACCGTGCTCTGCACGGTCGAGAACTCTTGCTCTTTGTTGTCTTGATTCATGGTCGCCCCTCCGCTTTTGCCAACTCAAAAGCTAGCGAGTTTTGACGCGACATTGAATGCGAGGAGAATGTCGCCCACAGAAAATTTGAAGGGCGCCGGCGCATTTTATTATGGAACAACGTCACGCTGCATTTGTCGCATGACTGTCGGACAACATCGCTGTTGGGATCGTTATACAGCCCGATATGGACTTTCGAGGCTAGCAATCTGCTTAACTTGTCCTCCCAGCGTTGAGACAGAGCGAGATAAATTCCTAAAACCGTATTGCCAGGGTCGTTGCTCTCGACCTTGATCGCAAGATCAATGTCGCTCTGCTCCGTAGCGAGCCCGGTCGCTTGGCTACCGAACAGTCGGACCTCACTCACATATTGAGTTGTTTTCCCCCATTCGCGAATAGTCCGAGCTTGTTCTGACGTCAAACTCATAACGGGCGGTCACCATGCGAATTGAGCCTATGTCAGGCGACAACCCTCAGTCCACCACCATGACCATGAACGTGGAGCCGACGAACGTTCAGAAGATCGAGTTCATGTGACGACCACGGAAGGACCTAGCCGCGTGACAATCGTTACTGGAACGATGCCCATCTCCCTAGCGTCGAGAAGGGGTACGGGTTACAGAGCAATGGGTACTCGACGATGCTCGAGCCACCCATGACGACGGATCAGGCCGGGTGCAGTTGGTTGTTGACGTTACGGTTAGGGCGACTGGTCCCGGGACGTCGACCCAAACTACTTCGCTCATGTTCCAGGTGATTACACTCGCTACGCAGCTTTCGAGCTAGCGGAGCTCGGCCGTTGCCATTGACGGCTCGCGTTCCTTACTGGGTTTTAATAATTTCGACAGGCAACTTTAATGCTGGCGCTCCATATCGTCTGCATAGTCCTTTACCGTGCGAGGATGCGATGAGGCTCTGGTCCGAGATTTTGCAAGTGGAAGACACCCTCTTCCGAAAAATATTCAATCACTATCGACCTGAGTTGCATTACATGCGGGGGCCCGGTCCAAAATGGCTTGCGAAGCACAGCGCCGTGGCTGAATGCGCAATGCCGCAAGTATCCGGCAACGGTGGGTCGAACCCAAGCTTGCCGCCCGCGTTCTACATTTAGTCGGAGCAAAATATCTCTCCGCGATGCGGTGGTAAGGGCGACTGCTGCTCCGGCTGGGGAAAGGGGGCTCCGATGGATTTCAAGAAATTCTATTTCTCGCCCGAAGGCCGCGTAAACAGGAAGCAGTGGTGGCTCTGGCTCGTCCTGCCGGGTACGGTGATCACTCCTGCTGGGATTCGTTGACATGGCGACCGGCAACTTCAATCCGGAAGCCGGTATCGGCCTTTTCAGCGGTATCTTCGCACTACTCTACCTGATCCCCGCCATCATCGTCCCCATCAAGCGCTTCCACGACCGTGACAAATCCGGCTGGTGGGTGCTGATTGGGCTTATCCCGATCATCGGCGCGATCTGGCTCCTGATCGAGCTTGGCTTCCTCAAGGGAACCCCGGGGCCAAACCAGTTCGGTTCGCCGGTGACAGATTGAGCGAGGCAAGGCGGACTCCATGGCGCGATAGCCTGTCCGTTCGCGTCCACAACCTTGAAGCCGCCGTCTAAGGCTTCAACGGTCCATGGTGGCGGGAATCGACGCATTAGAAGTGCATGGCTTGGGTCAGCGAAATATTGTGGGAAATATTTTGGAGAGAACCCAATACGGCGCTGAGCCATCCGTAGGGTCAGCCGCGTTCCAAAAGTGAGCGAACGCATCGCGCGGCACATAAACATTGAAGAGCATGTAGTACCCCAGCGAGCCAATCTTTTCGGGATCATCCTCCCAGAGCGATTGACCCGGCTTCGCCTCCACAATGGAAACCGATAGCCGTTGGTCCACGCCGAAGCTATGTCCAGCCAGCTTGTCATCGTTCATATCGTCGCTAATCACGCTCCATCGAGTCATCGCACAATGAGAAATATTGATCGCGCGAACCGCACCTTCACGCGTTGCACGCATAGTTTGCTGGAACGTGCCAGCCCGGACTGTCGAAAAACTGTTGGGAATTCGGGAACCATTGCCCCGGCTGACCTATGTCAGGCGACAACCCTCAGACCACGAATGAGACAGGCAGTGAGAGGGACCTATGCGGGCTCGCTACTGACAGTAAGGAGAAGGTCGGTTCCATTGATCGTACGCGCCGCCACCCGGGCCGGAGTAGCAAGGCCCACCCGGCCCAGAGTATGCGCCACCGCCTGGGCCAGTGTACGCACCACCGCCTGGGCCAGTGTAAAGCCCACCACCTGGACCAGTATAACAAGGCACTTTCGCTTGGCTGCTGGCCCCGTCGCCAGCCACTGCAGCCCTCATCACTTTCGATGACCTAGACCCGTGCCTCGCACTACCTGGATGTCCCAATCCCGGCGATCTAATAGCCAATGGATATCAGGGTCTGAATTGGTCGATGCACGCCATGAACGCAACTGCGACAGTCATCCCGCCGACAGCCAGGAATGTGAATTCGGGGCTGTCGGTATTGGCGACGAGCGGTTATCGAAATGCCATGGTCAGCGGACCGAACGTTGCTTATCCGAACAACTGTTGTAACGGCGCAGAAAGTTTGGGGAGCTTTTCCTCTGCTTCTCCCTTCACTCTATCGAGTCTTTACCTCGGTGGCGCTTGGCGCAACGACCTCAATGTAGAGATCCTTGGCTACTCTAACGGTGCGCTCACCCACTCGACAACTTTTAGTCCCCAGCGAGAGAGTAACGACGTTTGGGGCAGATCAGTGTTGATTTAGCCACAGGCTGGCGTTCAATTCACCAACGGCAAGAAACCGGGGGGCGGTTAGGGCGATAAGAAAAAGGAAGAAATATTGCTAATGGAGTTGCTAATAAATGACTTGCCTTAAAACACCAGAACAGGCTGCGGATTTTTTGCAATGCAGCCCGAAGCAGGTTCACGCTCACGCTAAGAGCCAAGGGCCCTCATGTTTTTTACATTCGCACTTGCGTTGTTTTTTGTATGCGTTTGGATTGATGCTCAGATCTCAGCGCTAGGGTACGATGCAGAGGACCGTGACATTGAGCAGCAACTTGTAGATAGATCACCAACAAGCCCACCGCACACATGAGCCACATTTGCCACACGCTCCACGCAAAGGTTTCTATGGCGACACAAACGAAAAAAGCTGCGGAGGCAAACGGCACGGCCACAGACGGCAAAAGGTAAATTCCGATGGCCGTAGCCGCTCCGGCGTAAGCAACCAGAATAACGCCTATTACACCGAGCTCGTACCAGGTCTGGAGGAACAAGTCATGGGCGTGTTCCCCCGTACTCCGAGGGAATCTGAAGCCCGCCGGCTTCTCCGCAGTTTCCCGTTTGGGTTTGAGTGCTGGGGTTGAAGCTGCGCCGATACCGCGCCAGAGGTGATCGGGGACACGTTCGGCCGTATACTCCCAAATGATGACTCTATGGCGGGCTGAACTCGGCAACCACTGAGCCATGTGCAGTTCGGCTTTGTATGCACCAAATACAGCCGGCAAAACCAGCATGAATGCCAGACACCAGGCAGCTGCGAGGCCAACAACGGTCGCACGTGGCCAAAACCATGCACAAATAAAAACAAGGGGGGAGAAAATCAGCGCGACTTTCGATGAGTCGTGCTCAGAGAGCAGGATAGTCACAGCTGCGAGTGCAAAGAAGGCACTCCCGAGAATCAATTGGCGCCTTCGGCTCTCGAGGTTCGTCAAGACCAACAACACCGGCCACAGACTAAACATAACAATTGCAGCATTACGGTCGAGGATCGAGCGCTTGACCTCGATCACCTCGCCGCGAAAAATGACCATATGCTTCGCGTTTCGCTGCAGGAGATCGATTGCGTTTAGAGCCATTCGCACAATCGATGCGTCTGTCAGCAACTCAAACAACAGATAGAAGGCGCCCAAGAAGGCCCCAATGGCGAACGCAAGCGCAGCGCGATGGAGCAGCGTTTGCGGCAAGTACGCAACTGATCGGCTGGCAGCGCAAACGATCAAGCTCACTCCCAGAAAAACGGCGGCCGAGCCGAGAGCGAATGGCTGGTCGGCGGCCCATGTTGTGTTGAGGAACAAATAGAAAGCGAGCAAAAAGAATGGGGTCCAGTATGCATCCGGCGTGAGGAGAGCGCGCCATCCGCTGCAATGACGCAACGCTGGCAGGATCAATGCGACGCCAATGAGAGGCAAAAAAAGCCAGGTAAGTCTTGGGATTGCCGCACTCAGCAATGGGCTTACAAAAAAAAGCAGCGAGGTTGCTAGGCGCCCGTCCAAGCGACCCAGCAGACCCGCTTTTGGACCAGGACCGGGCGCCATCGCGGTAGCGTTCGCGACTGATGCGGACTCGCCGATAGCATCACCTGCTTGGGTTGGCCACGCTCTGCCATAGGGAAGGAAGCCCCTTAATCAGGGCTGACCATCTGTGCCTTTTGGCTTCTCGGTCTACAAAACGCTGTTCCGTCACCCAATTCATTTGTATGACCTTCCGCGCCCCTTCGAAAGGAAGGTGTCCATGAAATGAATAGTCACACCGTTTGAAAATAAGTAGCGTGCCGATTGTTGGCTGAACTTCAGCTGCAAAATCGTTTATGTCGGTGCCCCCATTTAGAATACGAAGCTTTCCACCTTCATCGGCCCATTTTGGATTCATGTACAACAATACCGTTATGATCTTACTTGCGGTATCGGTGTGAATTTTTCCATCCGCAAGACGACAGCGCCCTCGAACAGTGAATATCGTGGGTCGATCTCTCAAGTTCAGCGAAAACTTTTCTTCCACAACCTCTCTGAACTCCGGGCTCGACATCTCCTGGATTAGGCCGCGGAAGTCGGTTCCAACTTCGACCGAGGAAAGTGGATAGCTGCCCGCCTTGTGGAGGCGCGGAAAGTCCGAAATAAGTCTGTTTTCCCATTCCGGCTTGATCGTATTATGACCGATCAAATAACTGAAGGGGTGCTCATTGAGCGTCGCGGCGCGGAGTTTTCCAAAGTCAATGATTGAGTTGTCCAACTTGCGGTCGGCCTTCGGTTTTGACTCCATCGCATGGCTCCCCGTGCTTATCATGCTGTAACCGCCATCCATCTGGCCAATTCCCCGCAAGAGATGAACGTTCGCGGGCCTTTAATGCAAGACCAAAAACATGCTTCGCCTGCAGGCGATTGTGCCTGGATTCTTACGAACGGCACCGTCGGAATGCTGGCGCAGGCCTTGCGGTGGCGAAGGCTGTCGGTGTGCCGTTCGAGTTAACAACGGTGCGGGTCAGAGGCCCCCTTGCTTGGCTTCCCTCACGAATGCAAATCTGGCTACCTCCTGGAGTCTTGCTCCGGTTTGTCCCCTCAAGTGAGCCGCTTCAGCCACCTTGGCCACGACTTATCGTCTCTGTCGGTCATCAAAGCGTGGCTCCAGCAGTCGCGCTTAAGCGCCTCTCGAATCATTCGACATTCGCCGTGCATGTGCAGGATCCGAAAGTCTCCGCGCATCATTTCGATTGGATTGCAGCGCCCAAGCATGACGGGCTTACCGGCCCTAACGTTACTACCACGCTTGGGGCTGTCCATGGCGTTAATCCCGTCCGTGTGGCCGAGGCGAAGGAACCGTTCGCGAGCCTGATTGGCTGGTTACCGCGCCCTCGGATAACCGTGCTCTTAGGGGGAAGCAGCCGGGCTTTCCGCTTCACAGCGCCCGATGCCGAGAACTTTGGACGGTCGCTAGCCACGATGGCGCGAGAGAACAATGGATCCCGCGCCCCACACTATCTCTCCTGGTCGTGCTGATTTCTCTCCTGGTCCTGCTGATTTGGTTTGCGATGTTGTCCAGGTTGCCCCCCTTGCGCAACTGGCGTGCCACCCTTTGGCCCTCCCGGGCCATTTGGCCCAGCGCCATGAGGACCGCCAGGACCATGCCGCCCGTCATAAGGTCCAGGTCCTGCACTGGGACCATTAGGACCCTGCGACCCGTGCGGACCATCGCCGCGGAGTTCCTCACTGGCAAGGGGACTACCAGGACCACTAGGCCCATGCCGAATAGCTTTCTGGTCCGTTCGGTGCTGCTCCCCGTCTAGGCTAGTTTGGCTCGTTGTCCCCGTAGCCACCATCGCCTTGTCTTTCCCTTTAACTCCTTTTGGCTCGCCAGTTTCACTTGTGAACACCCCAGGCTTGGCTGTTGCCACTACCGGCGGAGTACCATGGTTCACGGAAGCAAAAAGGGCGCGATCGGTCTTTGCGGTTTGCTGATGCTTGAGTTGCAGCGCGGTTGGCCGAGTGTGTTGTTCGTGAGACCAAGCAAGCTCTTGAGTCGTCGGTTGAGCTTTAGTTCCGCCGGGCCCATTGAAGCTGACATTCCTCACCGTCTCGTTCTTGATGACGGTCTTGGCGTAGACATTCGTGATAACGGTCTTGTTCACCTTGGTGACGGCGGTGTTGTAAAAGAACACCCCGTGATCCCAATATCCGCCCTCGTAACCGACCCCGCCATAACCGAAGCCGTAATTGACGCCGCCATAATATCCGACGTGCGGCCCCCAATATCCGGCGTGCCAAACGTAGAAACCACCATCGTAACCCCAGTAGCCGGGTGTCCACAGCAGCCCGATGACAGGTGGGAGCACCCAGGTACCGGGTACCCAGTAATAGTCATCCTCACCGTAGGCCCAGTAGCCTGGCGTCCATATGTAGCCGGGGCCTGGACAGAGCGGCTGCTCGTAAACAGGAAGAACCGGCGGAGCGATGCTGATAGATACGCCGACCGCGGCACGCGCGGGAGGCGGTGGACCGTCATAGCGAGCAGGCGGTGGGCCGTAATAGCCAGGAGGCGGGGGACCGTAGTATCCGTGAGCCCGCGCATTGGCCTCGGCGGCGCCGCTGAGCACGCCGACACCGGCCCCAATGGCGGCGCCGGTTCCCGCGCCTCTGCCACCGCCGACGATGCCGCCAATGATGGCCCCCACTGCTGCGCCCTGAACTCCGCGCTCCACCACCTGGGCCGAGGCAAACGTGCTCGGCCAAATACCGGTCCAGATCAGGGTCAAGCCGCCGACAACGGTGAGTATGCGGATGGATATCACGAAATGCCTCCCTCTAAAGTCACTCGATCTAAGGGTGGCCCTCAGGTATGGCGCCAGCGCTCGATGAAATCACGATGCGCCTGTTCGAAGTCGATGTGGGTCCCCGTATCGCCAACTCAGGCTGGCATTTTCAGTTTGGTCAAGAATACAAGCAAAATTTTGACAGCTTGTTTTCGGCAGGTTCGTGATTTTCCGATTCTGAGTGGACTCCCACCGGTCCATGCGACCTAACAGCCAGCGGGCCGGCGCTTAGCATAGGCCTTGGCAAATCTCTTGGGCTGGGAGACCCTGGCGGCAATTAAGAAGTAAAGAAGGCTGGCGTCGAGTTCACCAACGGCAAGCGGCCTGGGGAAGCGACATGATTGGGGAAACTTGCAACCGAAATTGCAACCGGGAAAAGGCCAAGCTTCCCCTGGATCTTGGCCGCTGCCCCTTAAATCCAAGGACGGGAAGCACCGGAAGGGAACCGGAAGGGACAAGAAAAACAGTAGTTCCCGACGTAGGGGACTGGAGGTCGGGAGTTCAAATCTCCCCGCTCCGACCATTTTCTGCTCATCACGATGGCAGACTTCCCGCCATACCCTTCAGCGCGATCCTCTAACTTGTTGGAGGTGTAGCGGGTGGAAGAGGGAATGAGATGAGGATCAGCCAAAGTCGTTCCGCCCACACACGTCAACCAGCACGGGGCACCTGGGCGTTCCGGGATAAGTCGAACCAGTTTGTCGATTGAAATTGTTTCGGCGCGGCCATGGCGCCGTCCCTTCTCTTAAAGGAGTGGAACGCGAAGCTTCGGCTTTGCACCTCGTGGGGAGATCGCGGTCCCCATGGCCGAATGGAGGACCGAACCATTTCGGATGTCAAGCGCGCTCAAGGTAGGGCCAGGTCTTTCCTGCCTTAAGGTCGTGCCGACTGAAGCCGGTTCATGCGGCTACCAGAATCGGCCGCTTGCGCCGATGGCTACCGTTACCAGGCCGAGCGTGAGATTTATCGCCACGATGCGGCGGATCTGCTCGAGCTCCTTGGCAGCTTCGGGGAACGCTCCCTTTTCAACGGCAAGGCCAAAACGGCGCCAAGGTGCAACGAACAAATACAGGAACAGCAGCATCATAACGATGCCCGTGCCTTGCATGATTTGGATATGCAGTGGGGCGCCGGCGAACCCGCCGAAAGCGTGGAACAGCATGCTGTAGCCGCTGATGAGGAGAAGGAAGATGCTCGCCCAAACCCATGGGAAGAAACGGCCCAACACACGATGCCAAAGCGCGAGTCGCACCGGCGGCTCCAGCGGCCCCCCGGATTTGCGCAGCACCATATAGGCAAAGAACATCCCGCCGACCCAGACAACGGCGGCAAGGACATGCAGCGTTACGAGCAATGCCATGCGCCGAGGCTATCATAGGACCCCTGGGTTCGGGGCGAGCGGCGCAACAAGGACCTCGGTCTGTCGGAGGTCGACCTCCGACAGAGAAAGAGCCCCGAGAGGGGTTCTATCGGGGCTCAGAAACTCTGTACCGAGGTCAACTTAGGATGGGCCCGCTGGGAACGAGCCGGGGACAAAGAGAACACGCAAAGACGGCGAGAGCAGGGAGCAGAACGAGGTGATTCGATGGCGACTTCACACCGGATGCGAGCCTGAGGGCGCCGAGCTGCGGTAAGAGCCATGACGGCGCTGCGACACCGGCCTCAGATCGCGATGGCGCGCGTTTTTGGAACCGTCCCGGTCCCGGCCTTAGCGCTGTCAATTGTCGTGTGATTTGCCACGCACCCCGACGCCATTAGCGCCAGGGCTATGGCAGTGACAAGTGCGAGCGCTTTCATCAGCCTTTCCCCCGAAGGGAAAAACATGACGCTCAACTTCTAACGAGTCATGAATCGCTTGGAAAATTAGGTAGAGCTTTGCCGAATCAGGGCCAGCAATAGACGCTACCGCTGCAAGGCCCTCTCCAGCAGACTCGCAACGCTTTCGTCCCGCTTGCGAGGAGATGGCTTGACTTTCTCCGCCTGGACGTTTTGCGGAGGGCCGAGGAACTGCGGCTGCTGCAATATGCGCCGCACGGACTTCGCTGGCGCTGCTGTTACGGGCGCCACCTTGATTGCTTGCGGCTCCTGGAGAGCCACGCGCTTACCGCTCGGACGATCAATCGGCTCGACGTAATATTTGGCATAGACCCATCCAAGCTGCGACGTTGCCGGATCGAAGACCTGGTACCAACCCTGCTCGGAGCCGACTAAGTTCAATTCCTTGCCGACGCCAAAGTAAGAGACGATCGGCGCCGCGACCGACGGACTACTATGCACGGAGGCACCGCGGATCACGACGACCCACATGGCGTCGTCTCCCACGGCTTCGGATGGACGCGGCTGCGCGGGAGTCTCAGTTTTCTGCGGTAGCGATGGCGCGAAGATCTCCTCGACGCTTGGTACGAGGGCCGATCCCTTGGCGGAGCTCGCTTCGGGAGTATCCGTGATCGACGAGGATTGAAACGCAATGCGCTGCAGGTTCGAATTGGTGCGGTTCCAGCGATCCGGCGTAGACTTGGCAACAATGGTCACCGTCCGCGCCGCGCGCGGCTCAGCCGATACAGGCGTGATTTGCGTCGTTTGCAGGGAGTTGGGGGTGTGGCCGGCGAACACGAGGCCGATAAGGCATACTGACAAGAGGAGCCGCTTCATTACACACTTCCGATTGGTGCCCCCCACCGTCTTGGCAGAGCTAAGCAGCAGGCGAGAAAGTTTCAAGCGCACGTGCTGTTTATTGCTTACGGCCGGGGCCGTCGTGACCTCGCGAACCGCGAGTGCCCGCAGTCGCGCAAAGCGTGAGGTGAAGGCACAGCCTCAAGAGGCTGATTTTGCTGGAGTTGCCTTCGCCGCTGGCACATCGCCAAGCGCCGAAATGTAGAAATCAAGGATCTCGCGTGTCATGCGCTCGACCGTGAGCCGCTTTGCCACATGCCGTTGCAGCTGAATGGCGCGGCCCAAAAACGGCTTCGGGTGCGCGAGAAACCCTCGCATCTGTTGCGCGAGCGCGCCGATGTCTCCGGGGCGGATCAGCAGCGTGTCGGTGCCCTCGACGATCTCAGGAATGCCGCCGACCTCGGTCGCGATCAGCGGCATCTGCGCCGCCGCCGCCTCAAGCACCACATATGGAAACGACTCAGCCCGCGACGGCACCACCACGCAGCGGCCCCGCGCAAACGCGGTCCGCGCCGGGAGCGATCCGGCAAAGGTCACCATGTCCTCGATGCCGAGCTTCTGTGCGAGCCGCTTGAACTCGGCCTCGTCCGGGCCGGTGCCGACGATCACCGCCGTGGCCGGATAGACGGTCCGCTGGGCGGCAAGCGCGGCGAGCATGATGTCGACGCCCTTGAGCGGCCTGAGCTCGCCGACGAACACGAAATCTGCTGCGTCGTCGGCGAGCCTCGGCTCGTAGAACTCGTGCGGGTAGAGGCCGCTCGGCACGATGCAGACGGGGCAGGTGGGCTTGCCGATGAACTCGCTGAAGCGGCGCGCGGCGAACAGGCTCTCGAAGATGAGCCCGTCGGTCAGGGGGGCGAGCCCGCGCTCGGCGCGGACATAGATGCGGCCGGTCATGGTCGTGGGCGCATGATGCAGGCTGCCGCCATGCGGCGTGTAGAAGGCGCCGACGCGCTTGGCCTTCCGCTTGAGCGCACGCGCCGCAAGCCTGGCGTAGGCCCCTCCCTTGGCGCCATGGCCGTGCAGCACGTCGACGTCGAGGTCCGCGGCGCGGCGCTTCACCTGGCCGTAGGCGTTGAAGTCGGACGGCCGGATCTGGCGGGGCATGGCCACGCGTGTCACGCCGAGCGTGCAGAAATCCGCCAAGCGTTCCAGAGCGCGCGCAGCGTTCTCACCGCCGGTTTCGGAGTCGCAGATGACGCCGACCTGAAGCCCGAGCTCGGCCTGGCCTTTGACCAAGTCATGGACGTGCCTGAAGAGGCCTCCGATCGGCGCCCTCAAGCAATGCAGAATGCGAAGAGAGGGGGTCACGATGCAGATGGCGCTCTCAGTGACGGTTGCTTGAGGTTTAGAAGAACCGCTTGGCCCCGTAAAGTGCGCCGCGCCGGCCGAAGTGCCCCTCAAACGTACCGAAGCGGGGCGTCCCTTAAGAACTTAGTTACGGACGGGCGCTCTAATGGATCCCGCGGGCGAGGAGGTTCGGGAATCCGAACAGGCCTGCCGGGGACTTCATGACACCGTTCGATTTGCCGAAGCGGGATGCGCTTTCGGCCAACGAAAACACAATGCCGGGTGATGCCGCCAATGGAGCGGCAAATGACCTCCGCAGCTATCTGCAGCGAAGCGCTGCCCTCCACAGCCGCGCGCTTGCCGAAACGGCCCGGCGGAGCGGGCCGCACGCAAGCGCACTCAGCAACGGCAGGATCGGACCGGCGTTCAAATCCCTTGACGCACTGCTCGATCATCTCCGCGCGTGGCTGCCGGCCGATGCGCCACGCGTCGTCCTCGTCGTGGCGGCGAGACCGGAGATCGACGCCAGCCGCGACGCCATTCGCATCGCCCGGGCGCAAGCCACCGAGTGCCGGCTGGGGGTCCTTGTCGATCTCCACCATGGAACCATCGCCGTTTCGGATCAGCTCGGCATCCCGCGCGCACCCGGCTTCGCCGAGCTCGCGTCCGGCCGCGCCGGCTTCGAGGACATCGTGCACATCGACGAGGAGACGCCGCTGCAAATCATCCCGAGGGGTGATCGCGCGGTGACCATCGGCACGAAGCGCGATGGCGAACGGCTCGCCCGCATTCTCGACGCCTTGGTGCAAGTCTACGACGCCGTCGTGCTGCATGCCGGCCGTGAAACCGCGCTCATGCATCAGTTGCATTTTGCCGGGCGCTTGCGGGCGATCATCGCCGTGCTCGCTTCCGGCGAAGGCAAGACTGCGGACCAGGTCCTGGCCGAGCTGGCCGCCTTGAATTGCCCGGTCCTTTCTCTCGAGCAGAGCGTGGAGCGGCGCTGGTTCAGCCGGAGGTCCGCATGATGGGGGTAAAGACAGCCATGACCAGAGCCGCAATGTCAGGGCTCTATCACTCGGGAGCTCACCGCCTGCTTGCGCCCTATACGCAAGGGGCCGGCGTGATCTTCACGCTAAACCAGGTACGGGTGCCGCACCCCAGAGTCTTTGCGCCGAACCGCGATCTCGAAGTGGCGCCGGACTTCCTCGAAGCCATGCTCGATCAGGTCGAGGAGGCCGGCCTCGACGTCGTTTCTCTCGATGAGGCCGTGCGCCGGCTCAGGGAAGACGACGAGCGGCGCTTCGTCTGCTTCACCTTCAATCAGGGCTACCGCGACGTGGCGCTCTGCGCTTATCCCTTGTTCAAACGCCGCTCGTTGCCGCTCACCCTCTACATCGGCACCGACTACGCCTCGGGATGGGGCGAGCTCTGGTGGCTCGCGCTCGAGGAGGTGGTCGCCAGAGCGCGGGAAATCGAGCTCTGCCGCCAAGGAGGCCTCTGGCATCTGCCCGCGGCGACTGCTGAGCAGAAGCAGCGAAGCTTCGAGCACATCTATGAGTGGCTTCGCAGCGTCGACGAGGCAAGGCAGAGGCAGGTGATCCGCGCGCTCGCCGATGCACGCGAAATCGACATGTCGGCGACGTGCCACGAAATGATGATGGGCTGGGACGAGATCAGGGCGCTCGCCGCCGACCCGTTGGTGTCGATCGGTTCCGCTTCAAAGGCCCATTACGCCATGGCCAAGCTCTCTCCCGAAAAGGCCATGTCTGAGATGGCAGGCTCTGCCGACACCATCGAGGAGAAGCTTGGGGTCCGGCCGATCCATTTCAGCTTCCCCTATGGCGATGAGACCGCCGCGCGCGCCCGCGACTTTGCGCTTGCCAAGGAGGCCGGCTTCAAGACCGCGGTGACGACGCGCAAAGGCGTGCTGTTTCCGGCGCATCGGCGCTATCTGACGGCGCTGCCGCGGGTCTCGCTTGCCGGCGCCTATCAGTCGCTGACCTATACGGCGCTCTATCTCTCTGGCGCCACCTTTGCGTTCCGCAATCGCTTCCAGCAGGTCAGCGCCGCCTGAGCTCGATCGTCTTGCTCAATCTAAGGCCGCTGCATCCAACGGACCAGCAGGCCCGCCGGTAGTACCCAGGCGAGACCGGCAACGACGAAAAACGCGAGCTGCGCAAGAGGGGAGGCGGTGGTGATGCGCCCGGCGCTGATGCCCGCCACAGCTAGCGCATAGGCGGCGAGAAACACAAGCAGCACCACCGTGCCGATCAGCTTGCGGTTCCTCACCTGCATGGACCGACCATAGCTCCCGGTCGCGTTAGTGCTCTAGAGTTGTAGAGTTGACGATCGTTGCCTTTTTCGGGGCGAAACAAGGGGAAGGTCATGCGCGGAGTGGTGTCCTTCATCGTGTTGATTGCGGCGATCGTAGCGCCCCCTTCTTCGGCGCGAGCCCAGGATTCAATGCTGACCGTCTGCGACTTTGCGAGTGTGACGTTGGGCAGGGCGCCAGCCCCTATGACTGCGAGAGGCCGTGCAATGCCGATGGCAGGTGCCAGGCCTACGTCAAGGCGGGCGTTCAGGATCAAATCCATCCGCGGTGCTGGTTGAAGAGCAGTGTGCCTCCTCGCCGGGAAAGCAAAAAAGCTGTGTCACCCGGCCTGAAATATAACAATTGGCGGTTCAATACCAATGTGCCCGGTGGTGACTACACCAGCGTCACGCTGCCCTCCGGTGCGACGGCACCGAATGTTATCAGCTATGCGGAAACCAGAGGGCCTGCAGGGCATGGACGTATTTCAAGGCAGGCTACCAAGGGCAAACCCTGCGCTGCTGGCTGAAAAACAGAGTTGGAGCCATGGTTCCCAACGCCCGCTGCACCTCCGAAATTATTTCGCAACGTTAGGTGAAGGGCAGGAAGACGAATAGTGCGCTTCGTTTGCGCATGAAACGGCGTTCTGCCGGCGACCCCGGTGCCCGTGGAACCGCTCTCATAGAGTCCCGATGCGATCCTCGCCTTGAGGCAAGGGTCCCCCATCGCACGAGTTGATGCACGCGCCATAGCCTAGAGCGTTTGCTCTGCCGCGTTCTTGCGATCCCCGGTTAGCGCCGCGCGCAGCGCCGCGAGGTCGCGCAGCTCTGCTTCGTCGAGCTTAGGGAATTTCGGATCGATGGCCTCGAGCCGCTCGACGATCGCCGCCGCGACGAGCAGGCGGGCGAACCATTTGCGATCCGCCGGCACCACATGCCAGGGCGCAGCGTCCGTCGCGGTGCTGCGCACCATCTCCTCATAGGCGCCCTTATATTGGTCCCACAGCTTGCTCTCGCCGACGTCTGCCGCGTTGAACTTCCATTGCTTGGCCGGATCGTCGATGCGCTCGAGCAGGCGCTTCCTCTGCTCCTCGCGCGAGACATGCAGGAAGAATTTCATCGGTACGATGCCGCTGCGCGCAAGATGCAGCTCGAAGGCGTTGATGTCCTCGTAGCGCTCCTGCCAAATATGCTTGGTGATGAGCGTGGGCGGCAGGTTCTGGCGGTCGAGCAGCTCGGGGTGCACGCGCACCACCAGCACCTCCTCGTAATAGGAGCGGTTGAAGATGCCGATATGCCCGCGCCACGGCAGCGCCACCGCGGCGCGCCAGAGGAAATCGTGGTCGAGCTCGAGCTGGTTCGGCGCTTTGAACGAGGTCACGTCGCAGCCCTGCGGATTGACGGAAGACATCACATGGCTGATCACCCCGTCCTTTCCCGCGGCGTCGAGCCCTTGCAGGATGACGAGGATGGCCCAGCGATGCTCGGCGTAGAGCTTCTCCTGCAAGGCGCCGAGCCGCTTGGCGCCCTCGGCGAGCATCGCGTTGCCCCGTTCCTTGTCGAGGTCGAGCCCGCCTTTGGCGCTGGGATCGATATCTGCGAGGCGGAAGTCGCTGCCTTTTCTGAAGCGGTAGCGTTTGATGATGTCGGCTGGAAGCATGGGCGCCACCATACTTGACCGGGTAACCCTTGGCGATGTCGTGGTGATACCTTGGCAAACACGCTAAGGTTGTCACGGGCAGGCGAGCGTGGCGCAAACCTCTCTTACGGTCGACGGGAGCTGACCATGAGCCATTGGCTGCTTAACCTTCCTGTGGTGTGGATGGCAGTCGTCATCTTTGCCGCCGCCTATCTTCTCGCCGCGCTGATCGATTGGACCGTCATGAGGCTTGCCGTCGGCGAGCGGACGAAAGCCTTCAAGGCCCTCTCTCCCGGCATGCTGCCGCCGCTCGGCATCATCTTCGGTCTGCTGGTCGGCTTCATTGCCGCGCAGGTGTGGAGCGATTTTGAAAAGGCAAAGGTCGCCGTTGCCAACGAGGCGAGCGCCCTTCGTACTGTCAACCTGCTGGCCGAAGACCTTCCCGCCGAGCAGCCGGCGCGGATTCGCTCCCTTGTGAACCAGCATATCGACAACGCGATCCATCAGGAATGGCCAGCAATGGCTGAGCAACGCGCAACACTCTCGGCGCTGCCAACGTCGCTGATCGAGGCTATGCAGACCGCGCTTGCCGTAACACCCGCCGACGAAGGGCAAAGGACGGCGCAACGCGAGGTCATCAGTGCCCTCGAGTCGGCAATGGAGGCACGCCGCCAGCGCATCGTCATCAGCCAGTCGACGTTGACGACGGTCAAATGGGCCGGCCTGTTGCTACAGGCGCTCTGCGCGCTGATCGCCATTGCCCTGGTGCACAGCGACAACCGTACCACCAGCCGCATCGCACTCGCGCTGTTTGCCACCGGCATTGCCCTTTCGGTCCTGTTGATCGCCGCCTATAGCCACCCGTTCACCGGCGAAATCTCGGTTGGACCTGAGCTCCTCAGGCAAGTGGTGGCCAGTCAGCCGTAGGCGCTCCCGCGCCAACAGAGCGGTGATCGCAGCCGCCTAGGGACCCACGGTCGAGATCAGCCTGTTGCTGATCTTCATCTTGTGCGCGAGCTCGCGGCCCAGGAGCTGATAGATAAGACCGGCTACGTCTGCTTCATTGCGGAAGAACTGACTGAGCTTGCTTTTGTCGAAGACGAGCGCCCGCACCGGGTTCTCGGCAGTCACCGTCGCCGTGGCGGGTTTGTCCGTCAGGAACGCGACTTCGCCGACGAAGTTGCCTTTTTCCAAGTGCGAAATTGCCGACCGCCGATCGTGACTCCAACGCGGCCATCACAAATGAAATAAAGTCTTTCGAGCGCCTGATCCTCTTCCGCCAGTGTGGCGCCCTGGGCGATTTCACAGAACTCACCGGCAAGCAGGAGCCGCGCGATCTGGGCATCGTCGAGGCCGATGAGCACACTGCGCAGCAGCTCGCGATCAGCCTCAGGCAGGCGAAGCGACAGGCGGTCCTGCACAAGCCGATAGAGCTGGTAGGCGTTGATGCCAATGAACACCAGGTCCCATCCGATCCCGGTGCGCAGATCTCCGCCAGAGAAGGAAAAATAGAGGATTTCAAACGACAGTCCGACAACGGCCACCAGCCTCAACCAGAACATGTCGGTCAGCCAATAGGAAATCGCGATCAGCACGTAAGAGAGATGACCAGGAAAATTGTTGAGGCTGAACAGCGTCCCTAGAGCGTCCATGGATGCCACCGTCGATTAAATCGCTTGGTCTTCAGTTTTGTGGCAGGCGCCGCGCTGTGAGTTTTGTCATAGCTATTCATTCCGGCATCTTATGGCGCTTCGACGGCGTGCGTAAGAGTTGCGCTGCGGTTGTCGTTAAATTTTTGCGTGCGTCGAATGATCCAAAAGCAAATTCGCCGAGCCGCTGCCTTTGACGCCGCACTCGTCAGGGAGAGCTGTCAAACCCTAAGATGCGCTTCCAGTCGTTCTTCATGCTGATTACGACCCAGCCGTCTTTCTTCGCCTCGTCGTAAAGATCCTGGGTGAGGGTGCCGACTTTCGTGTCGGGGAGCCCCTCGGCCGGACCGTACGCGTATTCGCGCTTAGCGTCGTCATGGAGCACGAGCATCTTGAGCCGCAAGCCGTCGCCGGCCCCCGTGTATTCGAGCATCTGCTGGTCACCGGTGGAGTTGCCAAACGCGGCGACTGGCCGGCCCAATCATGAGGTGCTAGATCGCATGTGTGCCTCGTCAGATGCCTTCCACCGCTTTGCTCTTCTGCTCATCATAAGATCCATAGCCTGGTCGACCGAGAAGCTGCCTGGCTTCTGCCTCGGTGGGAACTCCTGGAAGGTTGCAAGATGTTGTCCGACGATCGCCTGTGCGGGAACAAGCACGAACGCGTGCTCAACGAACTCATACCCGCCTGCCTCATGTTCGGCACGCTCGAAGGGATCGGACCGCAAGTTAAAAAAGAAATCTGACTTGTACTCATGGCTTCCTCCGGATCACGACTTGAACGCCTGATCCTCCACGGTTTTTTACAATCAAGCAACATGTTGCCTCAGTCGTACGGAGGCTTTGATCAATCGCCAATGTCCGCGATGGCTTATGACTCACTTCATGCCATCCACTATTTATTCCCGCTCTCCGAAGCTCGCTTACACTGCCCCCATCTCTTCTCTATGAGGGATGCGTCTCCGGACCGTCCTGGCATGTGGGGAAGGGTGCGGCGCTTGAGGTGCCGCGGGGAACGAACACGGGCTGCGCGGTGTGCCCCGGCCGCCGACAGGGTAACGAGCCAGCCTCAGGGGTTCTCGAACCACACGCCTTGAGTGGAACTCCCGAGGTCGTCGGCGGTGCTGAGGGCTTCAATATCGCCGCGCGCTGGGCGCCCAAGGGCTGCCCACTTCCGCGCTTCCCTCGCTTGCACTCAAGGAGCGAAGCGATGGCGCATCAAAGCATGACTCGCGCAGCGCCGCTGAGGCGAGAGATTTCGGCGTGCGTCCCCCTCGGCTGCGGCATCATTGCCAGTGGGCACCATTGAGTTCAGGGAAGCGGGCAGCTATCAGACCAGCATGACCATGGCCACCAAAAGCCCCGAAGCGCAGCTGACCAACGCGGCGGGGGATGCACGCCACGCCAAGGCGTTGCGCCTCTGGCTCGCGTGCTTGGCACTCCTCATCGTGGCCATGATCCTCATCGGCGGCGCGACGCGCCTCACCGATTCAGGCCTTTCTATCACCGAATGGAAGCCGGTCACCGGCGTGATCCCGCCGCTGTCGGACAACGCCTGGCACGAGGCCTTCGACGCCTATCAGAAGATCCCCGAATATTTGGAGCTGAAGCGGGGCATGAGCTTGGAAGAGTTCAAGAGCATCTATTGGTGGGAGTGGGGTCACCGCTTTCTCGGCCGGCTAATCGGTGCGGCCTTCCTCATTCCCTTCCTTGCCTTCTGGGCCGCAGGCTACATTCCCCGCGCTCTGCTGCCGCAGCTCGCCGGCCTGTTCGTGCTCGGCGCCCTGCAAGGCGCCGTGGGCTGGTACATGGTGAAGAGCGGGCTCATCGCCCGCGTCGATGTGAGCCAATACCGGCTCGCCGCGCATCTCGGCATCGCCGTCGCCATCCTCGGCTACACGCTCTGGCTCATTTTCGATCTTGGGCCACGGCAACGAAGCGCGGCGCGGGCAGGGTCTCGCCCGCCAACATGGGTCGTCGCCGCGGTGCTCGCACTGGTCTATCTGCAGATCCTGGCCGGCGGCATCGTGGCCGGCATTGACGCCGGCTTCGGCTACAACACCTGGCCGCTGATCAATGGCGCCTTCGTGCCGAACGGCCTCGGCGAGGCGCAGCCCTGGTACCTGAACCTGTTCGAAAATCCGCTCACCGTGCAATTCGATCATCGCATGCTGGGCTACACCGTCGTGCTCGCGACGATCGCCCAAGCCGCGTGGCTCGCGTTTGGCCGCAAGGACCCGGAGCTGATCACCAGCGCCTTCATTCTAATGTGCTTTGCGCTGCTCCAGGCGACGCTTGGTGTGTGGACGCTCTTATTGAGCGTGCCGATCGCACTCGGGCTCGCCCACCAGGCTGGCGCGATGCTGCTGTTTGCCGCGGCGCTCCATCATCTTTGGCTCACGCAGACACGGACGGTGCCGGCGCGCGACGCTCAGGTTACGGCGAGCGCCTGATCGAGATCGGCGATGATATCGCCGACGTCCTCAAGCCCAATGGAGAGCCGCACCACGTCTGGTCCCGCGCCCGCGCGCAAGCGCGCCTCATCAGAAAGCTGCCGATGCGTGGTCGACGCCGGATGAATGATCAGGCTTCGCGTGTCGCCGATATTGGCGAGATGGCTGAACAGTTTCACGTTGCTCACGAGCTTGACGCCGGTGTCGAAGCCGCCCTTGAGCCCGAAGGTGAACACGGCGCCGGCGCCATGGGGAGAATAGCGCTTGGCAAGGGCATGGAATTTGTTGCCGGGCAGGCCAGCGTAGTTCACCCACGCCACCTCTGGGTGCCGCGACAGCCACTCAGCCACGGCGAGCGTGTTGTCGCAATGGCGCTGCATGCGCAACGGCAGCGTCTCGATCCCGGTGAGGATGAGGAAGGCATTGAACGGCGAGATGGCGGGCCCGAGATCGCGCAAGGAGAACACGCGGGCGGCAATCGCCAAGGCGAAATTGCCGAAGGTCTCGGCGAAGGTGACGCCATGGTAGGAGGGCGACGGCTCCGACAGGATGGGATAGCGCCCGCTCTTCATCCAGTCGAACGTGCCGCAATCGACGATGGCGCCGCCGATCGAGTTGCCGTGACCGCCCAGGAACTTGGTCAGCGAATGCACGATGATGTCGGCGCCATGCTCGATCGGCCGCACCAGATAGGGCGTGGCCAGCGTGTTGTCGACGATGAGCGGAACGCCGGCCTCCTTGGCGACCGCGGAGATCGCGGCAATATCGGTGATGATGCCGCCGGGATTGGCGATAAACTCGACAAAAATCGCCTTGGTCTTTGGCGAGAGTGCAGCGCGGAAGCTTTCCGCATTGTCGGTGTCGGCAAAACGGACGTTCCAGTTGAACTTCTTGAAAGACTGGGTGAACTGATTGATCGATCCGCCATAGAGCTGGCGAGCGGCGACGAACTCGTCACCCGGCTCGAGCAACACGTGGAACACGAGCGCTTGGGCCGCGTGCCCGGAAGCCACGGCAAGAGCGGCCGTGCCACCCTCCAAGGCCGCGATGCGTTCCTCAAGCACCGCCTGGGTCGGGTTCATGATGCGGCTATAGATGTTGCCGAAGACCTCGAGGTTAAACAGCGCCGCGGCGTGGTCCACGCCCTCGAACACAAAGGACGTGGTCTGATAGATCGGCGTGGCGCGGGCGCCGGTCGCGGGATCTGGGTGTGCGCCCGAATGAATGGCGAGTGTGCTGAAACCGGGCTTGCGTTCGGCAGGCATCGTGCTTTTCTCCGGGCTAGGATGGTTGAGCGCGACTATACAGACTCGTGCCGATTACGCGCGAGCCTGTATGGCTCAATCGCTGTTGTCGATGGTGATGATCTCAAAACGCGTCGGAATGCCGGCTCCCTCATCACCGTAATTATCGAGCCAGATGTTGCGGCCGCCATCGCCGACCATCACGCCCTGATAGTTCTTGAAATCGTCGTGGATTTTGCTTGAGCACGTTGGCCTTGAGCTCAGGCCCATGACGGTCGCATAGTGCTTGAGGAACCAGGCCTTGCTGCGAATGACCTGCTTCGTCTTTCCGAAGTAGGTCACCGGCAGGTGCAAACGATCGGCCAGCCAAGTCTTGTCGTCGTTGCAAATCGCAGTCTGCAATTCAACGATGAAGGGCGGAGTCGGATCGACGGGCTCGGCAGCCGCAGGCACGAGTGGCAGGACCAGCAGCAAGACAAGTGCCGCGCTGAAGCGTCTCTTCATCTCTCAGGCTCGATGCTTCATGGTGCCACCCTTGCCGAACAGGAAGGGCTTGCGGTTGTCGATGACACCACGATTGACCCCGACCCAGCCGATCTCGCCGGAGAGCCGCCCATACTCGATTTTGGGACAGCGGTTCATCACCACTTTCAGTCCCGCATCCTCCGCCATCTTCGCCGCTTCGTCGTTGCGGATACCAAGTTGCATCCACATCGCCGTGGCGCCGATGGCGATGGCCTCGCGCACGACCTCCGGTGCCGCATCGGGGCTGCGGAACATGTCGACCACATCGACCGGCTCCTTGATGTCGGCGAGCGAGGCGTAGATCTTCTGACCGAGAAGCTCTTTGCCGGCTTGGGCGGGGTTCACGGGAATCACGCGATAGCCCTTGGCCATGAGATATTTCATGGCGAAATAGCTCGGCCGCGACTGCGTCGGGCTCGCGCCCACGAACGCAAAGGTACGGCAGCTAGCGAGAATATTCCCGATATAGGCGTCGCTATAGGTGTCGTGGTTCACGCGAGCCCGCGAGACAGGGCAGGGGCTGTCAGGTGCGCGGAATATAGGTGATGTGGAACGGCGACACTAGGCCAATCCGGTGCAAATACCCGGGCAGATGCGAGCGAATTTCAGCCCGGCCAGCGGGGCTGCCGCTTGTCCAAGAAAGCGCCGATACCCTCTTCGGCTTCCGCATGGAGCATATTCTCCACCATCACGGCGGAGGCATAGGCATAGGCCTCCTCGAGCGGCATTTCGAGCTGCCGGTAGAAAGCCTCCTTGCCGATCTTCAATGTCGCCTTGGGCTTGCTGGCGATCTTGCGGCCAAGCTCGACCGCCGCATTCACCGTCTCGTGGGCTTCAACCACGCGGTTGACGAGGCCAAGCTCTTTGGCCTCCGCAGCCGACACCATGTCGCCGAACAGCAACATCTCCATGGCGGCCTTGCGCGAGAGGTTACGGCTGAGCGCCACCATGGGAGTGGAGCAGAACAGCCCGATATTTACCCCCGGCGTGGCAAAGCGCGCTTCGTGACTTGCCACGGCGAGATCGCAGGCCGCGACGAGCTGGCAGCCGGCCGCGGTAGCGATGCCATTGACCGCTGCAATGACCGGCTTCGGGGAGCGGACAATGGACATCATCATCCTGGAGCAGGCTTCCATGATCTTGGTGAAATAAGCTCGCCCGCGATCGGGATCGTTGCGATGCGCAGTCATCTCTTTCAGGTCATGCCCGGAGGAGAAGGCTTGGCCGGCGCCAGTGATGACGATAGCCCGTACGGCGCCAGAGCTGCCAATCTCGGCGACGGCCGCATGCAGCGCGGCGATCAGATCTTCCGACAGCGCATTCCGCGCCTCGGGCCGGTTGAGGGTCAGCAGTGCCACTGAACCGCGGTCCTCGCGCAACAGCGCACGCGCGGCGAAATTCCGCTGCGGTTCGATGTCTCTGATCCGATCCTGCTTCACGGTCTCAGAGTCTCCTCCTTTGAGCGCATAGAGTTCGAGCAAGCTTCTGCCCAAAATCCTGCACTTCCGCAATCGGTGCGAAACGTGGATCAGCCGGCAGGGCCTCTACATTGCCCGCCAAATATAGAGGTATCATGGTACCACATATATAATTGTAGGAAGTTGCTCGATATTTCTCCTTCTGGCTTGACCGGAAAAGGCATAGCCGCTAGAAGCCGCCAACCCTGTCGGGAGAGTCTCAAGCCATGAAGACCTTTTCAGCGACGCCCAAGGACATCGAGAAGTCCTGGATCCTCATCGATGCCGATGGCCTCGTCGTTGGCCGACTTGCGGTCGTGATCGCCACGCGGCTCAGAGGCAAGCACAAGCCGAGCTTCACGCCACATATGGATTGCGGCGACAACATTATCGTCATCAACGCCGACAAGGTCGTGCTCACCGGCAACAAGCGCGCCGACAAGGTCTATCACTGGCACACCGGTTATCCCGGCGGCATCAAGGAGCGGACTGCGGCGAAGATTCTCGATGGCAAGCATCCTGAGCGGGTGCTGCACAAGGCCGTTGAGCGGATGCTGCCGCGCGGACCGCTCGGCCGCCAGCAGCTCAGCAATTTGCGCATCTATACCGGCGCCGAGCATCCGCACGAGGCGCAAAGCCCTAAGAAGGTCGATGTCGCCGCCCTCAACAGCAAGAATGCAAGGAGCGCTTGAAGCCATGTCCAATCCAGAGGTGAGGACGCTCGAGGATCTGGGCCCGCTCAAGGGCGACGGCGCTGCCGCCACTCAGGCGCGCGTCTATGAGCAGAAGCTCGACACCAAGGGCCGCGCCTATGCCACCGGCAAGCGCAAGGACGCGGTCGCCCGCGTCTGGGTGAAGCAGGGGCCCGGCAAGATCACTGTCAACGGCAAGGACCACGTCGCTTATTTTGCGCGGCCGGTGCTACAGATGATCCTGAAGCAGCCACTCGTCACCGCTAAGCGCGAGGGTCAATACGACGTCGTTTGCACAGTCAGCGGCGGCGGTCTCTCCGGCCAGGCAGGCGCGGTCAGGCACGGCATCTCGAAGGCGCTCACCCGCTACGAACCGGAGCTACGTGGTGTGTTGAAGAAGGGCGGGTTCTTGACCCGCGACGCCCGCACCGTGGAGCGCAAGAAGTACGGCAAGGCCAAGGCCCGACGAAGCTTCCAGTTCTCCAAGCGCTAGACGCTTGGGCACCCTGGCCAACGCCGTCATTACGGCGCAAGTCGGAATCCAGTTGAAATCATCAATTGCTGGATACCGGCTTTCGCCGGTATGACGGGGCGGACAGCCGCACCGTCTCACAACACGCACGCACGTTAGGTACGCCTCGTCATGGCAACCAAGAAGATCCGGGCCGCGGTGCTCGGCGCCTCCGGTTATACCGGCGCCGATCTGATCAAACTCGCCGCCCGCCACCCCAACATCGCCCTTACCACGCTGATCGCCAAAGGTCACGCAGGGCAGACGCTGGCGCAAGTGTTCCCGCATTTCGCGACCCTCGATCTACCTCCGCTCGTCACCTCGTATCAGGTGGATTGGAGCAAGATTGACGTCGCCTTTTGCGGCCTGCCGCACGCGACGGCGCACAGCGAAATCGCCAAGCTGCCCGAACGGGTGAAGGTGATCGACATGTCGGCGGATTTTCGCTTGCGCGATCCTGCCGTCTATGCCGAGTGGTATGGTGGCGAACACGGTGCGCCACATCTCCTTAAGTGCGCGGTCTACGGACTGAGCGAGCACTATGCGCAACAGATCAAGTCGGCGCGTCTCGTTGCTTGTCCTGGCTGCTACCCAACCGCCGTGCTGCTCGCGCTTCTCCCACTTGCCAAGGGCGAGTTGATCAAGGTTGATGGCGTCATCATCGACGCAAAGTCTGGGGTCTCAGGCGCTGGTCGCTCGCTCAAGCAGAACATTCTGTTCGCGGAAGCTGGCGAGGGACTCTCACCCTACGGCATCGGCAATCACCGCCACGTGCCGGAGATCGAGCAGGAGCTCGGCGCCGCCGTCAGTGGACGCGTCACCATCAACTTCACGCCGCATCTCGTGCCCATGAGCCGGGGCGAGCTTTGCAACTGTTATGTCGAGCTCTCCGGCAAGACAAGCGCCGGTGACCTCAGGCAGGCGCTTGGCGAGGCTTATGCTGCGAGCTCATTTGTGCATGTGGTGGAGGAGGGAACAATTCCGGCCACCCAGCATGTGCGTGGCTCGAACCAGTGCCATATCGGCGTGTTCGCCGACCGCATCAAAGGCCGTGCCATCGTGATCTCGGTCATCGACAATCTGGTGAAGGGCTCGGCCGGGCAGGCGCTGCAGAACTTCAACCTGATGTACGGCTTCGACGAGACACTCGGGCTCGAGCAGCTCCCGCTATTTCCGTGAGCCCTAAAGTCGCGCCTTCACAAAGGAACCTGGCGCGTCCTCGATCGGTTTGAGCGGCCCTGCTGAAGCATCCCGCGCTTTGATCTTGGGACCAGACAGCGCAGCGAGCCATGCCGACCAGTCTGGCCACCATGACCCGGGCGTCTGGGTGGCCTTGGCCATCCATTCGACGAGCGTGGCGGCTGGCTCGCCGGACCAGAACTGATATTTTTTCTTGGCCGGCGGATTGACAACGCCCGCTATATGGCCCGAGCCCGCCATCACGGAACGCACCGGGCCGCCGAACAGCTTGGAGCCGATGAACACCGAATTTGCCGGGGCGATGTGATCTTCCTTGGTGAACAGCTCGTAGATCGGGATTTTCACGCGCTTGAGGTCGAGCTTCACGCCGCCGAGCTGCAGTTCGCCCTTGCTGAGCCGGTTCAGATGATAGAACTCGCGCAGATAGAAGGCATGATTGGCGGCAGGAAGCCTCGTGGAGTCCGCGTTCCAATAGAGCAGATCGAAGGGGAAGGGCTTTTTGCCGAGCAAATAGTTGTTCACGACGTAGGGCCAGATCAGGTCGCGGGGCCGGAGCATGTTGAATACAGCGGCCATGCGTGAGCCGTCGAGATAGCCCTGCTCGGCCATCATCTCTTCAAGCGAGTTCAACTGCGCGTCGTCGATGAACACCAGGAGGTCGCCAGCCTCGCTGAAATCGACCTGCGCCGCGAGGAACGAGGCCGACGCGATGCGGTTATCTTTTTTCGCCGCCATATAAGCGAGCGTCGAGGCGAGCAGCGTACCGCCGACGCAATAGCCGAGCGCATTGATCTGTTTCTGCCCGGTCTGGCGCGTGACGGCGTCAACCGCGGCGAGAATGCCTTCATGCATGTAGTCTTCGAAGGTCTTCTGCGCGAGGCGTCCGTCAGGGTTCACCCAGGAGACGGTGAACACGGTGAAGCCCTGGTCGACCGCCCATTTGGTGAAGCTCTTCTCCGGAACGAGGTCGAGGATATAGTACTTATTGATCCAGGGCGGAACGACGAGCAACGGCCGCTCATACACCTCATCGGTGCTCGGGCTGTATTGGATGAGCTGGATGAGCTCGTTCTGAAAAACGACCTTGCCCGGCGTAACTGCCAAATTCTTGCCGACCTCGAAAGCCGACAAATCCGTCTGGCTGATGCGCAAGAGATCCTTTGAGTGCTCAAGGTCATGGGCAAGGTGCACCATGCCCTGCACCAGGTTAGCGGCGTTGGTGGCAAGCGTGGCACGCACCACTTCGGGGTTGGTGAAGGCGAAGTTCGACGGCGAGAACGCAGCCAGCATCTGCTCGAGATAAAACAGGGCGCGCTTCTTCGTCTTGTCGTCGACGCCTTCGGTCTTGCGGGTGACATCTTCCGCCCAGCGGGCGGTCAGGAGATAGGCCTGCTTCCAGAAATCGAAGAACTGGCTGTTCGACCAATCGGGATCCTTGAAACGATTGTCGCCAGGCTCCGGCTCGATCACTGGCTTGACGTCCTGTTCGCCGAGGAAGCGGCGGACCGAGCGGCCCCAAAGCTCGGCGTAGTCCTTGAACAGCTCATTTTGCGCGGCGGCGAGCTTGCCCGGTTCGCTCACCCATTGGCGGGCGACCTCGCCGAGCACCTTGGTTGCTTCGCCGGCCTCCGTTGCCATGCTGTAAGGGCCGGCGCCGTTGCGGCGCTCGGCCAAAGTGCCAAGGACCTTGGTGCCCTCGTCAAACAGCCGCACCATGTTGCGCGCGAGCGCATCCCACTGGCCGACTTGGCTCTCTTCTGATTTTGCCTCTACCGCGGCCTTGTTCTTTTCCTGCATGGACGGTTGCGCCCTTATTTTACCCCCGGTTTATCGCAATGATGCCAAGGTAACGGAGCACTGAGCGACTAGACAACTCCCGTTCCAAGGTTCATTGTGCTATGCAATATAGCAAGGGACGTGCAATTCCAATCGCCGTCCGTCGGACAACGAAAAGAATGGTCCAGTCCACCCCGTGCCTACTGTCAAAACGGGCATCATTGCTGCTTCTTGCCTTGTCCGTACTCATTTTGGCAGGTTGCTCCGATTCGCTGACCTCCGCCGCACCGTCGCCACCGACCTTCGCCAATTCCACCAAGGCGCTTGGCACGACGTTGACCCCGCAGCAGCGGAAGGCGGCGATTGCCGAGCTGCAAAGCGAACAAGCCAAGCGCCAAGGAGAGACCCAGACCGACACCACCGCCTCGGTGAAGCCGGCCCAGGCGCAAAACTAGGGCGGAATCCTTTAACAGCGCGCTTCTTGCCCCAGGGCCCGCTTCCGTGGTTCAAATGCCCGCCCGTTGGGCATAGGGTTCCTGATTGGGGGTCAGCGGGACACACTCGTGAACAGCGATTTCCACAGAATCAGGCGGCTTCCGCCTTACGTCTTCGAGCAGGTCAACAAGCTCAAGGCCCAAGCGCGCGCCCGCGGCGACGACATCATCGATTTCGGCATGGGCAATCCCGACATGCCGACGCCCCATCATATCGTGCAAAAGCTCGTCGAGACGGTGCGCGACAGCCGCACGAGCCGCTATTCCGCTTCGCGCGGCATCCAGGGGTTGCGCCGGGCCCAAGGCGCCTATTACGCGCGCCGCTTCGGGGTGAAGCTCAACCCTGACACCGAGATCGTCACGACCCTAGGCTCCAAGGAAGGCTTCGCCAATATGGCACAAGCCATCACCGGACCTGGCGATGTCATCCTGGTGCCGAACCCGACCTATCCGATCCATGAGTTCGGCTTCATCATGTCTGGCGGCGTGATCCGGCATTTGCCGGCATCCACCAACTCGGCCTTCATGAGCTCGTTGAGCAAGGCGATGAAGCATTCGGTGCCGAAGCCATCGGCCCTCGTGCTCAACTATCCGGCCAATCCTACCGCCATTGTCGCCGGTCTCGATTTCTACCGCGAGGTGGTAGGCTTCGCCAAGAAGCACGATCTGATCGTGCTCTCCGATCTTGCCTATGCCGAGATCTACTTCGAAGGCGAGCCGCCGCCGTCGATCCTCCAAGTCCCCGGCGCCATCGATATCGCGGTTGAGTTCACCACGCTATCCAAGACCTACGCCATGCCAGGCTGGCGCATGGGCTTCGCCGTCGGTAATGAGCGCCTGATTGGTGCCCTGACGCGGGTCAAGTCCTATCTCGACTATGGCGCCTTCACGCCCATTCAGGTCGCAGCAGCAGCAGCGTTGAATGGACCGCAAGACTGCATCGATGAAATCCGCGGCATCTATCGCCGCCGCCGGGACTGCCTTGTCGATTCCCTCGCGCGGTCAGGCTGGCCCATCCCGGCGCCGACCGCGACCATGTTCGCTTGGGCGCCCATCCCCGACATGTTCGCGCATTTGGGATCGCTCGAATTCTCCAAACTGCTGCTCGAGCAGGCCTTGGTCGCGGTGTCGCCCGGCGTGGGCTTTGGCGAATATGGCGAGGGCTACGTGCGCATCGCGCTCGTCGAGAACGAGCAGCGCATCCGCCAGGCTGCGCGCAATATCCGAAAATTCCTCGCCGAATCGGCGAAAAGCCTGCACAACGTCATTCCACTTGCGTCGAAGGCGACGAGGACGCTCTGATCCCACAATGACTGAGCCTTTGAAACTCGGGCTCGCCGGTGTCGGCACGGTCGGAGGTGGGGTTCTGCGACTCCTCACCGAGCACGGCTGCACGCTTGCCAAGCGCGTCGGCCGGCCGATCGAGGTCGTCGCCGTGTCAGCGCGCGACCGGCGCAAGAACCGCGATGCCGATATATCGGCATTCAGGTTCGTCGCCGATCCGGTCGAGCTCGCCCGCGATCCCGAGATCAACACTTTCGTCGAGCTGATCGGCGGCGAGAGTGGTGTCGCCAAGGAGGCGGTCGAGACCGCGCTTCGCGCCGGGAAGAATGTGGTCACCGCCAACAAGGCGCTGCTTGCCCATCATGGACCAGCACTCGCCGCGCTCGCCGAGAAGAACAGTGTGGCGCTAAATTTCGAAGGCGCGGTCGCCGGCGGCATTCCCATCGTCAAGACGATCCGCGAGAGCCTGCAAGGCAATACCATCTCGCGCGTCTACGGCATCCTCAACGGCACCTGCAACTACATCCTCACGTTAATGCTGACCGAAGGCCGGAGCTTCGCCGACGTGCTGAAGGAGGCGCAAGTGCAAGGCTATGCCGAAGCAGACCCGACCTTCGATATCGGCGGCTTCGACACGGCGCACAAGCTTGCGCTTCTGACCACGCTCGCCTTCGGCACCCGCACGTCGTTCGAGTCGGTCTATATCGAGGGCATCGAAAACATCACTCCAGCGGACATCGAGGCCGCCGACGATCTCGGCTACCGCATCAAGCTGCTCGGCGTCGCGTCCCGCACCGACGGCGGGATCGAGCAGCGCGTGCACCCGACCATGGTGCCGAAACACACGGCAATCGCTTCCGTTGACGGCGTCTCCAATTGCGTTGCCATCGACGGAGATTTCGTGGGCGACATCATGCTGATCGGTCCAGGCGCCGGCTCGGGCCCCACCGCCTCCTCGGTCGTGAGCGACCTCATCGACATTGCCAGGGGCCATGTCTTGCCGCCTTTTGTCACAAAGGCGAAGGATCTCAAGCCCTACAAGAAGGCGGAGATGCGCGGTCATGCAGGCGGTTACTACATCAGGCTCTCGGTCTATGACCGCACCGGTGCGTTCGCAGCAATCGCGAGCCGGATGGCCGAGCAAGGCATCTCGCTCGAAAGCATCGTGCAGCGCCGCCGCCGCGCCGAATTACCAGGTTTCCGGCGCCAGGACGCCGGCTCGCCTCAGGCCGTGGTGATGATCACCCACCAAACCACCGAGGCCGCCATTCGCAAGGCGCTCGGTGCAATCGAGCGCGACGGGCATGTGGAGGCCAAACCTCAGATGATCCGCATCGAAAGATTGTGATACCCTGTGCCAGCACATGTTAACCTAGGAAAATCAATAACTTAGTCATAGTTAGAAGCCTCATGTTGCACCAAATTATGCGACATGCACCCAAGCATTTCCAGCGGTTTCCAGGCCGTGGCAAAACCTCCATGCAACATAAACGCGACATGGTTTGACCTGTTGGGGATTATTCGGAGGGGTTGACGCGCTATGTCTGATACGGACTGGCGGCGACGCTTGGTTGACAGTGCCGCCGACATCCGCACTGAGCATCGAAGAGTCGAACTCAATCGACGACCTGATTGACCCGATGGTGGCCGAGCTCGACGCACGAGACATTCTAAGCGTCGATCCGGATCAAGATTTCGAAGAGGAGGTATTTCTTTCCCTAGGCCATATCCTGGCATGGAAGGCGGCCCCCGGGTTTGGCCAAGGCCAAGACGCCGCTCTAGCCGCTTTGAACCAGCGAGCAGAGATGGACCTGAAAGAGATGTTCAACAGATCGATCCGCTACATTCATCAGCGGGAGATGCGGTCTGATTATCCAATTATCAGAAGAACAGCAATTACCAATACAAGCACGTAAGGAATTAAATTATGCAATTTCAAAAACCAGCGACGCAGTATGTGACCGTCGCCGCATCACAGACCACAGCGCCCGTCGGCGTCGTTGGTTGCTATCTGGAAAGTGTGACCATCATCCCGGCTACTACCGCTTCGGGGGCTGTCACGATTCTTGATGGTTCGACGGCGATTGTCTCGGTGCCGGCCGCCGCGGCCCTAGGCCAGTCTGCCCCGTACAACCTTAGACTTGGCATCCGTGCCACGAGTGCGAGCACGGGCTTCAAGATCACGACCGGGGCTTCAGTCGCCGTCATCGCGGTCGGTCGGTTCACGTAATTCAACTTGGCGCGAAAGGTTGTTCGGGGGCGTCCTCCTTCTCCCCTGGACTATGTCGCTGCCTCGAAGGGGTCGCTCCTGTTTGATCTCATTGGCAGGGGATGACCTAAACTGGGGACGGTTCTTGGTCGGATAACAGGAGCAGTCCCCCTTTCTTATTGCTGAGCTGGGGATTGGTGTCCTCCGTTCCCGGCTCTTCAAAGTGGCGATGAGGCTGTGACTGGACTTGCGGCTTCATCGCCTACTTCATTGCTGAGCTAGACTGGAAGCCGCTCCATTCCGGCTCTACAAGCGGGGAGGGGATTTCCGACGGAATCCGGAGTCCCCTCTCCAACTTATCAACGCTATCAATCCAGCCGCCGGGATGGCAGCAGCAATTGAATCGGCGAAGGCTAGACTGTTGGGCCGAGTGGCCATTCACTCTGGTAGAGCACTGCGCCGTTCAGATCGGTGATGCTAACCGTCCCTCTGTCGCCCTGGGTGCGAGTGATGAGCAACCGGCACGGTGCGAGAGAGAGTAGGTTCTGAGGGAGAGGCGGCTGCGGCAGGTGATGTTCGTCGAAGAATTTTCGGACATTGAGCTCAGTGTCAGCAAGAGCGGCTGGAGTGAGAACTTCGGAGACTTCGATCAAAACCGTTTCTTGTTCGCGCACTCTTGCCCCCATTTCATTTGCTGCCACAATAAAGCACAACAAAAAAGGGCGCCGACCGAAGCCGGCAAAAACGTCGATTGCAGCTCGTCCGACCTAGTTAGCGGTGCGGATGATGAGAAGGTGCCGCGGGTGCAGGACAGTAAAGCGCGTTAAACGTACCTGGCTGGGCAATACAGTGGCCATAGTGCATTACCTGCGGATTGTAAATGCCCGTGGCAATAAGCCATGGCACGGCCATCATCATTGCGATAAAGGACATTCGACCCTCCCCGATTCGGCTTGGTAAGCACTGCGACGAGAGTACGCTCGCTTCGAGGCTTACTCCACGCTTCCACTGAAAATGCTTTGAGTGTTGCCCGCTGAGCACAGGGCTTCCGCCATCCCCACACGGCAGCAGAAGCAAATCCATATGGAGACGAGACCGCGCCGTCTCTGACGGTCTGGCGGCGAAGCCGACGCCACTTGGAACACCCGATCCTATCGCGGGTTGAATCGACGACGCGCTGAACGAGGAGACCGAGGCTGACAATTTAGAGCGCCTTAATCTCGCCAGAACCTGGATTAAGCTGGTGAGGGCGTGCTGACGACACTCTTGGGGCTGAGGTTTCGGCAAGTCGCACGCATGTAGCGAACTGCTCTCTCGCCTGTGGTGATGCGTTGAAACTGGAAAACAAACCTCCTGACGATGAAGGTTGGGGCGGCGGCGAAATCGTCGCCCGCTATGAGCATGGGGTTATGCTTTTCCTTCTAATTCTCACCGTTACGATCGTGGCAGGCTGGGGGCTTACCTCATCGGCGTATAACAAGGAGCGCCGACCGAAGCCGACGCGCTCAGTCCCCTTTGCCGAGTAAGGTCGGCAGCTTCGCGATGTTGCTCGCTATGGCTCGCCCTTGGGCGTGGTGTCCTCGGCCTCATGACGCTCATCCGAGAGATTACCCACGGCTTGGATATTATCGTCAGGCCGCACCTTCCCCAGTAAGTCGGGCAGCTTGGCGATGTTCACCGCTATGCGCCTAGCCTCATCGAGAGTAAGGGAGTTTGCAATTCCGGCATGGCGCGGATCAGCGTGGCCGTAGACATAGGCGAGTGGCCTGTCCATTCGAGTCCACGATCTTGAAGCCGCCCTCTAGGGCCTCAACTTTCCATGGTGGTGGGAATCGACGCATTGGCAGATCATTTCAGCGGCAGCTTCCGCCTACTGCCCTTCCCCCGTACGCTCGCTGGGATGGGCAGCGAGAGGACACGGCCCTCCTCAGTGACCTGACAGAAGCAGACTCTGTACGGTGAGGTGTCGAAGCCGACTGGGATCGGTCACTCCATCTGCCACAAGGTTCATAAGCTTGTGCCCGATGGCAATTCTAAGCTCACTATCGTTGGCATAATCGCGGAAGGGGTCATCCGCCCTTAGTACGTTCCAAATGGCGGCGAACGCCTGGTCCATCACTGCAAGCGTCTTGGGATCGTATATGTGCGATTGGGGATTTTGAGAGGTCATGAGGCTCCCTCCCTGTGTTGCAGGCGGGAGCGCGACTTACCTCTCTCAGCCACCAGTGCCCGTGGCGACGATTTACTGATGGTACGCTACCGTACGTGCCTCATGCGACACTAATAAGGCAAGTGGTTGGAAATCATATTTATGGTGTGGAGAACGGAAGTACGGGCGTTTGTCGAACAGTCTGCGTCGCAACACTATGTCTGAGGTTCTCGGTGCTGCACTCATCTCGCAACCATCGTGTTTGATTTCGTTAATCCAGTGCTTCTCCTCTGGCAGACTGTTCGACCGGGGAAGCAAGTTGCGGTTCGATGACCGTGCGGCCACGCGAAACACGGAGGCTTTGCTCATGGAAGAAGCCCGGACGGTGGATGTAGGAACGTACTGAAAAACCTTAGAGTTCTGCCACGGAACTGCCATCTTGGGCGAGTTGCATTTGGGGGTGGCTGATAGTGCGATCCGCGACTGCGCAGCGCGTGAGTACGCACCTTATGTGGCAGCCACTGACCGGCGATGTCCGGGGGGAAACCCGGCTGGCGTTCCACCGCGCGGCCGGGTTTCTCGTAATAGTATCACCGAGCGCAACTTCCCGAGGGCTGCGGCAATTAGCCAAAGAAGGCAGGGGTCGAGTTCACCAACGGCAAGCGGCCAGGGGCGGGGTTGTAGGGACAACAATCAAAGCCAACGAGCAAAGGCCGGAAGGCTATTCACCCTCCGGCCTCCGGCTCTAGAGCCCGTTCCAGTGGTAAGGCCATCCCGAACGGGACTTAGAACTTAGCGGCAGCTATGCGTGTAAGCGCCGCCAGCCCTGCAAACCGCATTTTACCCACATGCGGGAGGGCGCGTGGACATTGAGGACCGATGCTGACACAGGCCTGACACGAAGCGTAAAACCTTGGAACAGGGATAGACCTTGGCGAGAATGGCAGCATCTTCCCAAGGCCGAAGGGGAAGCCCCGTTAGCCCCTTAGCTTACTGGCAAGCCTCTCTGCTCGCTCCGCCCGTCTAGTGTCTGCATCTTCATCGGTGAACAGATGCCCGTAGAGGTCATAGGTCATTGCGATGTTTGAATGCCCCATCTCCACCATGACCTCTTTGGGGTTGGCTCCATCCTCGATCAGCATTGAAGCTCTGAAATGTCGCAGACAGTGAAAGTTGAGCCGGGGCGAACCATCGGCCTTGGTGATCTTCGCCGCGACCTGTAGCGGACGCCATCCCTTAGTGTGAATGTCGGATAGCAGTTGGACAGTGCCCAGCGTAGTCGGAAACACCAGCGGCCCAGGTGGGCATTCAATCTTCCAGTCTCGCAGCATCGTCACCAAGAAAGCGGGAATGCTAATCGTGCGTCGGCTGGCGACCGTCTTGGGCGAGCCAATAACGCCACGCTCGTCGGCGCGTTGCTTGACGGTGATGGTACCGGCTTTCAGGTCAACAGTATCCCAGTGCAGTCCGCGAAGTTCACTTGCACGGAAGCCGCTATGGATCGCGGTAGCAAACAGGACGCGCCATCGCCGCCACCGCTTGTCCGTTGCTAACTCGTCCAGCTTTGCCATGATGGATTTTACTTCGGCCTTAGTAGGTATCGCCACCGGCTCCTTGTGACGGCCCTTGTTGCCGATCCTGACAGAGCTTGCCACGTTGCCCACGACATGGCCTCGGGCCTCCGCTTCGGCCATGATGCCCTTAAACGATGCTAGAACCTTCTTCGCCATCACGCGCGATAGCTTGGTGAGGAGATGGTCGCGGAACGCAGCGACATTCGCCCGCGTCAGGTGTGCCAGCTTCACCTTGCCGATTGCTGGCAAGATGTGGTGCTTCAGGTTGCTGCGATAAGTTCTCAGTGTGGAAAATTCCGCTGGCGGATTATCACCGCGCCCCAGCTCGCACGCCTTGAGCCAAATGGCGGCGGCATCTGCAACGGTGATGGAAACGCTATCGGCAACGTGGCGACCTTCTCTGACTTCCACTCCGGTGGTATCGCGGAAGGCGACTGCCTCTTTGCGGGTTGGAAATGTCTTTATATGACGCTTCCCGCTGGACTTATAATCGACTACCCAAGCTTCGCCGGTTTCGCCATTAGGCTTTTTCCAG
>CAVUZR010000019.1:0-125914 GCA_963745855.1 uncultured Alphaproteobacteria bacterium
TCAGCAAGACCGTAACTGAAACCAGTAGTTTTTTTTTTTTTTTTTTTTTTTTTTTTTTTTTTTTTTTTTTTTTTTGAGCCAAGGAAGAAAAAAAAAAAAAAAAAAAAAAAAAAAAAAAAAAAAAAAAAAAAAAAAAAAAAAAAAACATATGTAACAAACAAACATCGCCAATTGCTTAAAATTGCCAACGATCGTGTCCTCTCCCTTGATGTTGACTGCAGGCAGATCGTCGAGTTTGTCTTGCTCGAGGATCGTGACGGTCGGCGAGAGCTTGCCCGCCCACACGGGGAGAGAGGCGGCGCCCCGTGGTTCCATTTGGCACGGGAATAGGGGACCCGCGTGGGTCGCGGATCCCCTGCCTTTTTTTGAGATTAGGCTGGCGCCTTAGGGCCACCCTTATGGGCCGCCTTGTAAATCTTCCACTGACTCTGCACCAGTGCTTGAACTCCTTGCGTGCTTTGAAATCGCCGGGGCACTTCACCTTGGCGGCCTTAGAGCAGCCACTCCGAGCGGCATCTGCCGGGGTCGCGTGAATGGGAACGGCGGCACCAGCTAGCCACAGCCGAAGCCAAAAGCACTTTCTTCAGCCTCCAGGGCTGCTGCCGAGGCCAGCAGATGAACTGCTGGTCGGTCTCGAGCATCGACCTTGTCTGGGTTGCTGCAGAGGATGACCGACCAGAAGTCCTTGACCGGGATTTTGGGCGGCAGGTGCATTGGCACCTCGCGCGCGCCTCAACGAATGATGGCCCACCGTCCACGCGAATGGCGGCAGGCACGTCCACACCGCACTTGGTTCATTCACCAATATGAATATTTCGGCTCACAACGCGCTTGCCGACCCACGCGCAATTACTGTTTGCAGCCAGGCAAGTTGGGGTTTTCCTTGCATCTGCCCCCTTTGGCACCTTGGCCAGGACCACCAGGGGCCGTTGCTTGGTGGGCGGCCTGGCCGGGCCCGCCAGGACGACCCGGTCCACCTGGACCTCCAGGTCCTCCCGGAAAACCAGGGCCACCTGGTCCGCCATGCTGGTGCGGTTTCGGTGGACCACCTGGTCCGCCTTCCGTGGAAGCCTGGCCGGGCCCGCCAGGACGACCCGGTCCACCTGGACCTCCAGGTCCTCCCGGAAAACCAGGGCCACCTGGTCCGCCATGCTGATGCGGTTTCGGTGGACCACCTGGTCCGCCTTCCGTGGAAGCCTGGCCCGGCCCACCAGGACCACCCGGTCCACCTGGACCTCCAGGTCCTTTCGGAAAACCGGGGCCACCTGGTCCGCGATGCTCATGCGGTTTCCCTGGACCACCTGGTCCGCCTTCCGTGGACGCCTGGCCCGGCCCCGGTCCACCTGGACCTCCAGGTCCTCTCGGAAAACCGGGGCCACCTGGTCCGCCATGCTTATGCGGTTTCCCTGGACCACCTGGTCCGCCTTCCGTGGACGCCTGGCCCGGCCCACCAGGACCACCCGGCTTGAGGTCTTTGGCCCCGACCACCCCGTGCCCGGAAAAATCGCCTGGCTTGGATGTGGCCGCAATGACCGGCTTGCCGTGGTTGACGGATGCGAGCAGCGAGTGATTCGTACTGGCGGCTTGCACGTGCTGTGTCTGCGTGGTGGTCGGCGGAATGTGCTGCTCGTGTGCCCAGGTTTCTTCCTGCGGGGTCGGTCGCGCGACAGTCCCACCCGAGCCACCATTGAAGCTGACCCGGGTTACAGCTGTGTTGTAGACAATGGTCTTGTTGTAGACGTTGGTGATGTGCACGCTACCGAAATTGTTCACGGTCGTGTTGTAGCTAAAGACGCCGTCTCTCCAGTAGCCGCCCTCGTAGCCGGAGCCCACATAGCCGAAACCGTAATTGATGCCGCCGTAGTATCCAACATGCGGCCCCCAGTATCCGGCGTGCCAAGCATAAAAGCCGTCGCGCCAGCCCCAATACCCGGGCGTCCAGAGCAGACCGACGGTCGGAGGCTCCACCCAGGTTCCCGGCACCCAGTAATAGCCGTCGGAACCATACTCCCAAAAGCCGGGCGTCCAAATGTAGCCGGGGCCGGGAATTTCCGGCTGATCGTAGACGGGAAGTTCAGGCGGCGCGATCGCCACAGTGACGTCTACCATCTGCGCCGATGAACCGGACGGTAAGGCCATCGCGGCAAGTGCGAAAAGAACTGGAAAGGCGTGGCGGAAGCGACGCATCGTGGTTCCGAAATTCAGTGCACTCATCAAGCGATCTCCCGGTGATCGTTTTGGCTTACGGATGAAGTTGCGGTACAGCCCCCGAGCAAACGCTTGCAGCAAAATTGGGCATTTCAGCGTCAACATCATCACCCAATCCTCTTTCTATCTGCCTTCCTTATTTACGGACCCGCGCCTTGCCGGAACCTCACCGGGACTTTCGATTCCGTAAAGTCGGAGAGAATGTGGATCAAATACCTTTCCCGCCGAGAACCCTTCCGAGAAACAACTCTCAAGAGGTCCGCAAAGCCCAATGTCCGCTTTGGGTCATTAGCCGACATAACGGCCCGTTCGCGTCACGTCCGCTTTACCCCCGATAGCGGACATTCGTCAGCGCAGGTGGAATGTCCAAAAAGTGCCATGTATGGACGGACGGCCCCATCTAGAGCCTAGCGCAGCAAGGCTGGCATCGAACGATGGGCCTCGGCCCGCGGCGACGATGTCAGAGCCATAAGGCCGGCGTGTATAATAAACCTGTCTAGATGCGAGCAATCCGTGAGGGGAGGTAAGGCCAATGGCAAAGCTCTACTATCCGCAGATTAGCCTCGAGGATTACCAAATCTTCCGAAAGTTCATGCTGCCCGGCGAGTTTCCGGAGACGCACGACCAATGGGTCGCGAGAATCGAAAAGTCGAAGCGCGAGGATGCGGTCAAGTGCTTGACATACGAAGGAGCCTGCGACGTCGAGGTCGAGCCTGATGCGTTCAAAAAGTATTGCTCCGACACAGGCTCCAAGCCGACACGCCACACTCTTCATGAGTTCATCAGCAAACAAACTTGATCTATGGTGCCCATCAAGGGCACGGCGAGGAAGCCCCAAAGGAGAGCCAACAGTAAGCTGCGAATGCGATGCAAGGTGCATTGGTAATAATTCTGCTTCTCGCCATCCTGGCTGGAGCGGTTTTCGTCGGCCACTATGGATGGGTATTAGCAGGCGACGTCGCTATGCCTGCTTGGGGCTGGCTGATGTTGGGTCTCGGTATCTTCTTTACCCTTCTAGTTGGCTTCGGTCTTATGGCCTTGGTGTTCTACAGTAGCCGTGCAGGCTTCGATGAGCCGCCTGAGGTCGTGCAAGAAAAGAAGCATCGAGCAGCCAAGTGGGCGAAGATGATACCGAGGCGCAAAAAACGGCGCTCGTTCTAGCTACTCCGCCACGGAAGTCAGCCCGGCACACGCGTTGGAATGTCCGCTTTGGGTCATTAGCGGACATGCTGACAAGTCCGCGCCATGTCCGCTTCACCCCCAATAACGGAAGTTGGGCGGCGCAGCCAAGTCAGCATTTAGCTCGGTTTATGAGTACACGCCCTAGTTCTCAAGCTTGAATGTCGTCGCGATTCCTGCGCACCGCTCACGAGCCCGGCTCCGTCGTGTGGCGGTTGGCCTTCATTGTCGCTTGCCATTAATTAACATATATGTTAATTAATCTACCTGTTAAGGAAAGCTCATGGACTCGCTGACCAGCACCTTCACCGCCCTTGCTGACCCGACGCGGCGCGCCATTCTTGGCCGGCTCGTCTATGGCAGCGCCACGGTGGGGGAGCTCGCGGAGCCCTTCGCCATCTCGGCGCCGGCGATCTCCCGGCATCTCAAGGTGCTGGAGCAAGCCCAGCTCATCCGGCGCGAGGTAGAGGCGCAGAAGCGGCGCTGTCACCTTCGCCCCGAAACGCTCAAGCAAGCTTCGGAGTGGATGGAAACCTACCGCCGATTCTGGACCGAACGCCTCGACCACATGGAAACCTATTTGGCCGCGCTCGCGTCTCAGACGCCCGCATCGAAGGAGGAGCAAAGCGATGAATGACGTGCAACAAAAGTCGAAGCCGGTCGCCCCGGAAATCACCTTGGAGCGAGACGTACCCTATCCACCCGAGCAAGTGTTCAAGGCCTGGACTGACCAGGAAGCCCTCCGCCAATGGATGGGCCCGGGCAAAATCTGCGCGCCGAATTCGACCATGGATGCACGCGTCGGCGGTGCTTACGTCTTCCCTCTGCAGCGTCCCGACGGCACAGTCACCACCGTACGCGGCGTCATCAAGGAGCTCGTCCCCAACCGCAAGCTGCGTTTCACCTGGGCGTGGGACGGGGAGGACGGCAGCCCGGGTGAGGACGCCACGGAGGTTACGCTCGAGTTCCGTCCGACCGCGACCGGCACGCGGCTTGCCCTGCGCCACACCGGCTTCACCGATCGGGATTCCCGCGACAAGCACGCCCATGGCTGGAGCGGCTGCACTGACTCGCTCGAGCTGTATCTGGCCGGCAAGCTCACGACCTGCGGATAACGCCTGGGGCGGCCATTCAGAGAGGTCAGCAGTTCGCGTCCACCTCGAAAGTGGTGCCTGAAATGCCGCCATAATCGGTTCTTCGAGGTTAACCTGCGCCTGCTCTCGCCGAGATTGACGATAGCGTTTTGCGCGAGCGGATCGGGCGCGGCGACCGTCACGGCCGGGTGGCTCGCGTAATAGCGCCGCAGGAGGAAGAATAGCCCCGCCGCGCCGAGCAGCGAGAGGAGAATGGCGACGGACAAGGAAACGCCGGCCGCAGCAAGAAGCGCCGCAACCAGGCATCCGCTTGCCCCGCCAACATCCCAGGCACCTTCCGTCGCGACGTGGAACCTGAGCGTGCAGGCGGAACGCTTCGCCTGGTTGTACACTGCCGTCATCAGCGTCGGGATGTAGAGGCAGACCACCAAAGCGCCGAGCGCGTTGGCAGTGATGGCGAGTAGGGCGTGGCCCGGCGCTGCGGCGCGCATGATCGTGGTGAGGACGAGCACGCCAAGCGCGTAAACGACGGCACTCCGCCCATGGCCCGCATCGATGTGCCGCCCGAGCAGAAGCCCGGCAGCGGCGCCGACCAGCGCCGATAGCGCAAGCGCGCCGCCATAGGCGACGTAGCTTTGGCGCAACGAAAGGAAAAGCGCGATCTGCCAGACGAAGTGATAGCCGGCGGCGATCCAGCCATCGGCGAGAAAGAGCTGCATGCCCGGAATGGCGCCTCTGATGGCATGCGGAACATGACGCGGGACGACGATATTGGGCGTCCAGAGAAGCGGGAGTGCGGCCGAAAGCAGAATGAGTGCGGTCGCGCCGAAGGCAACAGCGGGCCCGAGCGTGAAGAGCGCCCATCCTGTGACGAGCGGGCTCACAATGCCGACGAGCGCCGCAATCGCCTCGCGCGCACCCACCTCCGAGCCGCGATGCTCATGACTGCCGAGCGCGGCGAAATAGGCGTGATAGCTCGACCAGTAGAAAGTGTCCCCGAGCGAGGTCACCACGCATAAAGCGAACAGGCCCACGCCCACCCCGTGCACCGCCGCAAGCAACGGGTATTGCAGCGCGGTGAGGCAGGTGCCGGCGATGACAAGCGCACGCAACCCGGAATGCACTGCGATCGGCACGACGACCGGCCGGATCAGGAGCCGACCAGCAAGGATGAGGGAAAGCGACGCGAGCACCCAGGGCAGCGACACGCCCGCCTTGAGCAGATAGACGGCAAAAAAGGCGCCACCCCCGCTCAGCGCGATGGAGTGGATGCCGTAATGCAGGTTGAGGAGATTAACCGCCCTGTCGCGGAAGAAGGCCATGCCGCCTGCCCCGATTCCATCTGCGTGTTCGGGGGTCTTCCTAATGGTCCCTTCGCGCGCCGACAACCTTATGCACGGTCGTACGCCCGCAATTCAGAAAAGGGCCGGTAGCCAAGAGACAGTGAGTGGGACGCGGAGGCTCGCCGACGAGAAGAGATGCTTCACCAAGGCCCGTGATGAGCTCAGGCGGAAGCGGTGGGTTTGCCGCTTCATGCGCTGGAACTGTGACTTATAATCGGGGATTAGGCTCATGTTGACCGGACGATTTACAGTGTTCTCGGTTCATCTGTAGACGCTATCGGTCTATCGCCCCCTCGGAAGACGGCACTGCCATTTTCCACGCCAAAGGAGGTCGGCTAATGGCAGATGTTGGTGACAAACTATACAAGATGGCGGGCGACGAGATTTTGATTCGTGAGCAAAGTCGCATCTCATCCGCAGACATCTTCGCTCTGAGTTCCGTCAGGCTCACGAGCGCCTCGGCCATCTTAGCCAAGTCCTGCCGCGGTAACGCGCCCAGCGCATCCATTAGAGGTTGGCGAGGGTCCGCGATTCCTCGCTGGAAAGAACCGAACCGCGACGGGGGCCACCTGAGAAAATTGCGCGAAACAGGCCTGGGAGCCCCCAAATTTGGCTCTCTGGAGTTGGTTGTGGCGAGTTTCCGGAGGCTAACCCCCGGATAGTCCGCGCCAATTCCAGAGAGCAAAATTGTCATGCAAAAACAGCAGACTAGCTGGCGGACCAAGTGGGATTCGAACCCAAGGTACGGCGACCCCGCCCAACGGCTTTCGAGTTTAGCAAGAGGTCGCGGTGCACAAGCAAAAAGCGCTGCGGCGCGGCGGGGGGAACCGCGCCGCCCTCCGGCGTAGAAGGCCTTAAGCCTTCGCCCTCTTCAGGGAAAGCGCAACGAAGCGCGTCTGATCGCCGGTTTTAACCTGCATGAGGACATTGACCTTGTCCTTGTCCTTGGCCTTGTCCATCGCCTTCTTGACGCCAGCGGCGACATCTCGCAGGCTGCGACACGGTCTCGCCGGCAACCTGAAGAATGACGTCGCCGGCCTTGAGCCCCTTGTCGGCGGCATCGCTTTGCGGGTCGACCTCGGTGATCACGACGCCCTCGTCGCCGGCGCCGGGAACCTTCGACCGCCGGTGCCAGCGAGAGGCCAAGATCCTTCGAGCTGCTTGGCCGGAGTGTCGGGCTTATCTTCCTCGAGCGCGGCAAGCTTCTTGCTGCACGGGAAGGTGCCGAGCTTCATGTCGACCTCGCGCTTCTCGCCATAGCGGACGATGGAAAGCTTGACGTCGGTGTTCGGATGCAGCTCGGCGATCTTGCGGCGAAGGTCACGCGAGTCGTCGATCTTCTCGCCGTTCACCGCGACGATGACATCGCCGGGCTTAAGATCCTTCTTGGCAGCAGGGCCGTCCTCGGCCACCTTGGTGACCATGGCGCCCTTGGCTTCGGACATGCCGATCGAATTGGCGATGTCGTCGCTCACGTTCTGGATCACGACGCCAAGCCAGCCGCGATCGACACTGCCATGCTCTTGCAACTGCCCGACTACCTGCTTGACGAGAGCCGCCGGAACGTCAAATGCGATGCCGACACTGCCGCCGGAGGGCGAGAAGATCGCGGTATTCATGCCTACGACTTCGCCATCCAGATTGAACGACGGACCGCCTGAGTTGCCGCGGTTCACTGCTGCATCGATCTGCAGGTAATCGTAGGGGCCCGAACCGATGTCGCGGTGACGGGCCGAGATGATACCGCGAGTCACAGTGCCACCGAGACCAAACGGATTACCGACCGCGAGCACCCAGTCACCGACGCGAGGATCCTTCTCGGAGAACTTCACGTAGGGGAATTGCTGCGAAGCCTTAACCTTGAGGAGTGCCACGTCGGTACGCGCATCGGCGCCGATCAGGGTTGCGGGAAACTCATCGCCGTTCTCGAGCGTGATTGAAATGTCTTCGGCATCCTCGACCACGTGGTTGTTGGTTACGAGATATCCGTCGGGCGAAATGAAGAAGCCCGAGCCTTGCGCCATCGTCGGATGCGGTTGTGGCGTCCGGTTGCCCTGGCCGTCGGGCTGGTCCTGACGGAAATGCTTGAAGAAATCGTAGAGGGGGCTGTCCTTCGGGATGTCGGGCAGGCCCGGAATCTGAAGGTCGTTCTCGGCGACCTTGGCGTCGCCCTTGACGTTGATGCTGACAACGGCGGGACTCACCTTCTCGACAAGGTCGGCGAAGGTCAGCGGCACGGCGCCGTACGGTGTCTCGACGGTCTGGACCGGCTCAGCGACGGCGACGCGCATGTCTTGGCCGAGCGCGAGCCCCAAAGCGCCTACGGCAATCAGCGCGGCAGCCGTAACCGCAAGCGGCCCACGCGTAAGCTTCCGCGAGCCCTGCTTGGTCACGGAGCTCTGATCAGCTTGATTCATAAGGTACCTCTCTCCAAGGATAGAAGGAAATCTGTGTTAATCCGGCCCTCGCGTGATCGATAAGCGAGGCTTCTAGGAAGAAAATATAGGCTCTTCGGCAATTACGCCGCCGTTTCGGGGGAATTAAATTTCGGTCATCGGTTGGTGAGCGACGCCTGCGATTGAGTGTCTGAGGTTGTGCTGGGTTGTTGGAGGTGCCACAGACCGGCAGCCGGCACTCGCGGCCTACAGCCGCGGTCGGGATCCGATAGCGCCAACCCGTTCGTTGGTCTGACATTCGAAGGAGCGCTGACTTGAACAGAACCTGCTCTGTCGATGCAAATCGAGGTTCTCGAAAAACTGAGGGTAGGTGCCCCACCTTAAAACTTAGCAATCTATCTCGTCTTTGTCGCTTTCGCTCCCATATGCCACCTCAACATGAGCGCGAGGTGATTAATGAGCGGGAAGCTTCAGCAAATCCAAGCGAAGGCGCGTGAGCTAGCCTTGTCGGGCACGTTCAAAGGATGGCGCTCAATCGCGTTTACACTGCAATTCGAGGAAGGCTTTGCGGAAGCGTTCGATTGGATATACAGCCACTCGACCCAAGAAGAAGTAGATAGCCTTTGCGGGAAGCGAGGATAGCACCTTATGCTCATCGCTAACAAGGCACACAATGGCATCTACGCCGAGCGTATCGCGACTGCTCAGCCAGGATCTTGTTGACCTCCGTGTCGCCAGTGATGATCTCCGATGTCCACCTCTCGTGCTTTTTGGTTGCGACCTTAGGTTTGCTTCTTGGCAGCGAGCTCTTTGAGTACGCCCTCAAACACGTGACTGAACGGACCGTGCCCCACATCGTGCAGGAGTGCCGCGCACAGACACGCGGTTCGTCTTTCGGCAGGAATTTTGGAAGGATCGACTTTCTCAATAACGCTCAGCAACTCGCGAGCGGTATTGAATACCCCAATGCTGTGAGCCAACCGACTGTGTGTGGCGCCTGGAAACGTCAGCTCTGAAAATCCGAGCTGACGTATTCGTCTCAGCCGCTGAAATTCTCTGGTATTAATCAGACGCCATACTAACTGGTCATCATCGTCCTTCGCGTCGAGGTGATTAGGTCATGAATAGGATCGCGTATTCGCCTGTCTTTACGCTTCGCACTCATACCCGGGTGCCGATCCTACATCACGCCGGCACGCGGGAGATTAGAGGGATCATCCTCACCTATCAATGCGCGAAGCTAGTACCGGCTTGATGAGCACTGTTAGAACAATTGAAGAAGTATCTCGTTTGCAGATCGTTCGCAGAGTAGCCAAATCGAGTTGTCTATTCTCCAGCAATCGTCGTGGGACTAGGTACCTAAGTTGCTGCTTTGGATGTTGAAATTGGCGGAGAGGGTGGGATTCAAACCCACGGTACGGTTACCCGTACAACGGTTTTCGAGACCGTCCCGTTCGACCACTCCGGCACCTCTCCGAAGGCCAATTGTCCGCCAAGGGTTGTCGGGAGACCGGGCCCTTGTAACGCGCTCATTCCCATGCGGCAATGGCGGCGGCACAGGGAAACACTTATCGTATAGCAACCAGTGGGGGGCGTTCATGAAGAGTAGAAATCAAGCCGGGTCGGCATTGGCGGTTGCGCTTTGCGCAGTGCTAGTTGTTGGCACTGCCGGTAGAGCGAGCGCCGCGCCTTCCACAGGGCACAACGCCCGCATTGACTTATGATCTTTGATTTATATAGTGCGCCGCTTGGCGGGATCGGCCTTTTGGCCTCTGATCCCGTCGTTTCCTCTGGCCCCCTGCCAAGGCGGCCTGAGCAAGGCCGGCTTTCCAAGCCAAGAGTTAAAGACGAGAGCGAGTCAATGTTCGCGGTCATTCGCACGGGCGGCAAGCAATATCGCGTGGCGCCGAACGACATTATTGAGATCGAGCGCGTCGCAGGCGAGCCCGGTGACATCATCGAGCTTGGCGAGGTGCTGCTGCTTGGCGGCGACAGCCCTAGGGCGGGCAGCCCGCTGATCGCTGGCGCCCTTGTCGCTGCCGAGGTGGTGGAGCAGACCCGCGGCGACAAGATCATCGTGTTCAAGAAAAAGCGGCGCAAGAACTACCGCCGCAAGAAGGGGCATCGCCAGGATTTGACGCTACTCCGCATCACCGAGATTCTCACCGACGGCAAGAAGCCGGCGCAGACCAAGGTGGCGCGGCCTCAGCCGAAGAAGGTCGAAGCCAAGAAGGCTGACGCCGAGGCCGAGACGAAGCCTGTGAAAAAGGCCGCCGCCAAGAAGGCGACACCTCAGAAGAAAGCCGCGCCGGTGAAAAAGAGCCGCCAAGGCGGTTGCGAAGAAACCTGCGGCCAAAGCCGCGGCGAAGAAGCCTACGGCGAAGCCGAAGAAGAAATAAGGACCGATACCATGGCACATAAGAAAGCCGGTGGCTCATCCCGTAACGGCCGCGACTCGGCCGGCCGGCGGCTCGGCGTCAAGAAGTCGGGCGGCCAGCGCGTGATCCCGGGAAACATCATCGTGCGGCAGCGCGGCACCAAGTGGCATCCTGGCGACGGCGTGGGCATGGGCACCGACCACACTTTGTTTGCGCTTCGCGAGGGCGACGTCGAATTCGCGACCAAGCGGAAAGGCCGCGTCAACGTTTCGGTGAAGCCGGACTAGCTGTCCTCTACTCTTTGTCGTGCCCGCGGAAGGCGGGGATCCAGTGCCGGATTGCCCGGTCAATCCGCGGGTCAAGCCCGATGAGGGCAATGACAAAAAAGAGCGCGGGCACAACATCGCCTCCGGGCCCGCGCCCGCGTATCATGTTTTCGTGGCCATCCGCACCGAAAGACTTCTGCTGCGCGCGCCAGTGATCGGCGATGCTGCGAATATCAGCCTGCTTGCGGGCGACTATGAGGTCGCGAGCATGACGGGCACCATCCCCCACCCCTATAGCGCGGAAATGGCCGTCGGCTGGATCCAAAGTCTGCAGGGGGGCGAAGAAAGGCGTCGCCTTCGCCATCGATCGCGGCGGCGCGCTGATCGGCTGCGCCGGCTATCGTGCCACCGAAAGGACCCATGCCGAGATGGGCTATTGGATCGGCAAGCCCTATTGGGGAATGGGCTACGCCACCGAGGCGGCGCAGGCGCTCATCGTCTACGCGTTTCAGAAAGAGAACTTCGCCTTTCTCACCGTCGGCCACTTCAAGGAGAACCCGGCCTCGGCGCGAGTGATCGCCAAGCTCGGCTTCGAGCCGTCCGGGGAGGTGTTGCGCGACTGCGCCGCGCGCGGCAACAAAGCTCGTTGCCTGACCTACCGGCTCACGCGCGACGGGCGCTCGTCTATTTTCGGCCCGACCTGGAGGCCTCCCCCTTTTTTCGGCGGGGAGAGGCTTGGGGTGAAGGGGACTTTGCGTTTTAAACCTCTCCCCAAAGTGGAGAGGCGGCCCGTCTGCGTGGATGGCGCGGGAGTAAACACTCAATCAAGCGGAAAGCTATGCATTCAGGGCAATGGCGGCAATGGTTGCATGGGTTCGGCGCGATGTCGGGTCTCGATTCAGGCGGCGCTGGATGGTGGCGACGGCGGCAAGGGCGGCGACATCATTGTCGAATGCGTGGCCAACCTGAACACTCTACTCGATTACCGCTACAAGCAGCATTACAAGGCGAAGAAGGGCGGCCACGGCATGGGCCAGAACCGGAGCGGCGCGGGCGGTGCCGATGTCGTGCTCAGGGTACCGCCAGGAACGCAAATCTTCGAGGAAGATGGCGAGACAGTGATCGCCGATCTGACCAAACCCGGAGACCGCGTGGTGCTCGCCCGCGGCGGCAACGGTGGCTTCGGCGATACCCATTTCAAGTCGTCGACCAACCAAGCGCCGCGGCGTGCCAATCCCGGTCAGCTTGGCTTGGAGATGACCATTTGGCTGCAGCTCAAGCTGATCGCCGATGCCGGGCTTGTCGGCCTGCCCAATGCGGCAAGTCTACCTCCTGGCAGCGGTAAGCGCGGCCAAGCCAAAGATCGCCGACTATCCCTTCACCACGCTCCATCCCAATCTCGGGGTCGTGCGGGTGGACGGCAACGACTTTCTCTTGGCGGATATCCCCGGGCTGATCGAGGGCGCCCATGAAGGCGCTGGCATCGGCGACCAATTCCTCGGGCACGTGGAGCGCTGTGCGGTGTTGCTGCATCTCGTTGATGCAACGCTCGACGATCCGGCCGACGCCTATCGTATCATCCGCGGCGAGCTTGAAGCCTATGGCGCGGGGCTCGAGGAGAAGCCCGAAATCGTGGCGCTGTCGAAGTCGGACGCCGTGCCGGCAGATGAGCTGAAGCGGAAAGCTAAGGCGCTTGCCAAGGTTGGCGGCAAGAAACCTCTCGTGCTCTCCGCAGTGAGCGGCGACGGCATGACGCCTGCATTGCGTGCGCTTGTCGTGGAGATCAAGGCGGTGCGAGCGAAGCGCAACGCGCCGGAACGGCGCGAGGCTGGATGGCGGCCATGAGGGCGGAATGGACGAGCGCCAAGCGCCTCGTCGTCAAGATCGGCTCGGCGCTTCTGGTGGATGGCGTGAGCGGTACGCTCAAGGCCGATTGGCTCGGCTCGCTGTGCGACGACATCGCCAAGCTGAAAGCCCAAGGTAAGGAGATCATTGTGGTGTCCTCCGGCGCCATCGCGCTTGGTCGCAACGTGCTGAAGCTGCCCAAGGGCGCGCTCAAACTCGAGGACAGCCAAGCCGCCGCCGCGGTCGGCCAGATCGCTCTGGCGCACGCCTATGAAGACGCTTTCCGCGCGGGCGGTCTGGTCGCGGCGCAGGTGCTGCTCACGCTCGGCGACACCGAGGAGCGGAAACGCTATCTCAACGCGCGCAACACCATCGCGACGCTGCTTGCGCTTCAGGCCGTGCCGGTGGTGAACGAGAACGACACGGTGGCGACGAGCGAGATCCGCTATGGCGATAACGACCGGCTCGCCGCGCGCGTCGCCTCGATGATGAGCGCCGACTGCCTCGTGCTGCTGTCGGACGTCGACGGCTTCTACACCGCGCCGCCGGGCTCGTGCGCCGATGCGCGGCGGCTAGACGAAGTCCGCGACATCACGCCAGAGATCGAGGCCATGGCCGGGGATGTCGGCTCGGACGTGTCGCGCGGTGGCATGGTGACCAAGATCGAGGCGGCGAAGATCGCAGTAGCCGGCGGCACGCATATGGCGATCGCGAGCGGCAAGGTGCTCCATCCGCTCGCGGCACTCGCCGGGGGCGCCGGCTGCTCCTGGTTCCTCGCCCATTCCGATCCGGTCACGGCGCGCAAGCGCTGGATCGCGGGCACGCTCGAGCCCAAGGGTTCGGTGATCGTCGACAAGGGCGCAGCTGATGCGCTGTCGCGGGGCAAGAGCCTCTTGCCTGCCGGTGTCACCAAGATAGAAGGAAGCTTCGAGCGCGGCGATGCCGTGGTGATCCGCAACGGCGAAGGCGCCGAGCTCGGCCGCGGCCTTGCCGCCTACGACCATGAAGAAGCGAGGCGCATCATTGGCCGCAAGAGCGGTGAATTGCCGGAGCTTCTCGGCTACCGTGGCGACCCGGAGCTGATCCACCGCGACGACATGGTGCTGCACCGGAAAGGTTGAGGAGAGTGAGGTCGGTTCTGGCGGGACAGCCGCAGACAAGCATCGAGCCGATGATGCTCTATATGGGGCGCTTGGCGCGCGAGGCCGCGCGCGAGCTGGCGCTTGCCGCGACGGCACATAAGAACGCAGCACTCGAGACTATGGCCAAGCGGGTCGAGGCGCGCGCCGGCGCGATCCTCGAGGCCAACAAGAACGATATCGATGCTGCGCGCGGCAAGGGCCGTGACGATGCCTTCATCGACCGGCTCGCACTGAACGAGGCACGGGTGGCGGCGATGGCGACAGGATTGCGCGATATCGCCGCGCTTGCCGATCCGGTCGGCGAGGTGACCGCGTCATGGACGCGGCCGAACGGTTTGCAGATTTCGCGCGTGCGCGTAGCGCTCGGCGTGATCGGCATCATCTATGAGTCGAGGCCGAACGTGACCGCTGACGCCGGCGGGCTTTGCTTGAAGTCGGGCAATGCCGTGATCTTGCGGAGCGGGTCTGAGAGTTTTCTCACCTCGCTTGTGATCTGCAATGCTCTCACCGAAGGCCTGGCAGAAGCGGGGTTGCCTGAGGCGGCAATTCAGCTCGTGCCGACGGTGCAGCGCGAAGCGGTCGGTTTCATGCTTGCAGGACTTGCCGGCGCGATCGACGTCATCGTTCCGCGCGGGGGCAAGAGCCTCGTTGCCCGGGTGCAGGAGGAAGCACGCGTGCCGGTATTCGCGCATCTTGAAGGCATCTGTCATGTTTATGTGCATCAGCCCGCGGATCCGGCGATGGCGAAGAAGATCGTGCTCAACGCCAAGATGCGGCGGACCGGCGTGTGCGGTGCGGCAGAGACGCTGCTCGTAGATCGTGCCGCGGCGCCGATCCATCTTGGCCCCCTGGTCGATGCTCTCATCGAGGCAGGCTGCGAAGTGAGGGGCGATCCCGACACGCAACGCACCGACAGCCGGGTCAAGTCGGCCAGCGAAGACGATTGGTCCACCGAATATCTCGACGCTGTGATCGCAGTGCGGGTGGTCGACGGGGTCGACGCTGCCATGGATCACATTGCGCGTTACGGCTCGCAGCATACCGAGGCCATCGTCACCGAGGATAGGGAAGCGGCGAAGCGCTTCCTCGCTCGCGTCGACAGCGCCATCGTGCTGCACAATGCCTCGACGCAATTTGCAGATGGCGGAGAGTTCGGCATGGGGGCGGAGATTGGCATCGCTACCGGGCGCTTCCACGCCCGCGGCCCTGTCGGGCTCGAGCAGCTCACGACCTTCAAATACGTCGTGCGTGGCTCAGGCCAGATCAGACCTTGATGCGAAATAAAAATTCTGCCCCACACCTTCGCATACCGGTGGCGGCGCCGAACATGCGCATTGGCCTGCTCGGCGGCTCGTTCAATCCCGCCCATCAGGGCCACCGCCAGATCAGCCTCGCCGCCATGAAGCGGCTTGGGCTCGACCAGGTTTGGTGGCTGGTGAGCCCCGGCAATCCGTTGAAAGCAACGAGCGATGTACCGGAGCTCGGCGACCGCGTGGCGTCAGCCCGGGAAATTGCACGTCACCCCAAGATCGTTGTCACCGGCTTTGAGGGCGCTCGCCCGAAAGCGGCCCGAGGCAGCGTCTACACCATCGAGACCATCCGCTTCCTCAAGCGTCGCTTTCCTTCCATCGATTTCGTGTGGCTGATGGGCGCGGACAGTCTCGTCTCGTTCCATTGCTGGCGAGAATGGGAACGACTGTTTGGTCTGCTGCCGATCGCCGTGCTCGACCGACCTGGTTACCGGCTGAAGGCTCGGGCAGGCAAAACCGCGCAGCGGTTCGCTTCTGCTGCGATTGACGAATCCGATGCGCGGGGGCTCGCGGCCATGGAGGCGCCGGCCTGGGCCTTGCTCACTGTTCCGCTGTCGGGGCTCGCCTCAACGAACTTGCGTGGCGGCAAGAAGGCCAAGCCCACTAGCGTCAAGGCCCGGAAGGCGGCAAAGACCGCGAAGACGGAGACCAAGAAGGTGGAGAAAGCGTCGAAGCGCCGCAGCAAGAAGGACGCGAAGCAAGCGAAGAAGGCGCACTAAGAAAAGTAAGAAAAAGCCGAAGCGACACTAGCTATTGAAATTTCACCGCGACGCAGACTATGTTGGCGTCGAAGCGGCACTGACGGCTCCCCTTTTGCGTTTAGCTGGAGCGAAGCTCGTAAAAATGCCGCTTCGGCAGGAGCAATGATAGAAGGCATTAAGCCCAGGTGATTCTCAAGGCTTCCAAGGTGACTAGGTAACGACTAGGCAACAAGCTACCGAAGGCTTCCCCTTCGGCCTCGGGTAGCCTGCCTTGCGAGCGTATTCACCACGCTGCTGGCCGGGGCTCTTTGACGAAAATTGGCCTGTAATCGCATGCGTGATTGCTCCGTGGCGAGCAAAGTCCGACTGCCCTCCCGCATGGGGGTAAAATGCGGGTTGCAGGGCTGGCGGCGCTTACACGCCGCGAGTAAGCCGCCGCTAAGTTCTACGTCCCCTTCGGGATGGCCTTACTCCTCGAATGGGTTCTAGAGCCGGAGGCCGGAGGGTGAACAGCCTTCCGGCCTTTGCTCGTTGGCGTTGGTTGTTGTCCCTACAACCGCGCCGCTGGCCGCTTGCCGTTGGTGAACTGGACGCCTGCGTCAGCTCGGTCTCAGGCCCTCGGTATTCAACGTACTCCACCCCTCGGCTTGATCGGCCTCGGCCTTCTTGGTCTCGGTGCGATGAGGCGTCGGCGGCGGTATAGCTGACAACGACACCGCTCACGGATTTTAGGATCGAGAGGCTGGTCGGCTTCGTCCAGCGCCTTTCAAACAATCCAACCCAACTCGCGCGCCTTCTCGTTCGCTGCCTGCCACGCTTGGGCGAGTAGTTCGTGGTCGTCCGTGTCCGTGCGGCGTCTTACTTTGAGCTGAGGGTGATTGGGACGCCTCCAATACTCCACGCGGAAGCCCGTCTCGCTGGTTACGACGATTTCATTGCCTTGCACCACCACGAATAAGCGCATGGCCTGCCCTCAGCCTATTCGGCCAGCATTAACTAAAAGAGATTTTCGGCACAAATTGAAACCAATTTTAAAAGCCTAGACCGCGACGCTGTGGGCAAGGGGAGGTGTTGCCCATGCTGAAACTCGACGCAACGGAAGCGAGGAGCCGCGTTCACTCTAATTTATCGGGGCTATACTTGAAGTAACCCGCGCACCATCTGGTTGGTTTGTCGGGGTCTATCCGCGAAGCGCCGACCTTCCTATTTAAGACAGAGCGACTTTTACGCGTCTGACACCAAAGGCAGTCGTCCAAGCCAGGGACCGAGTGGATTGGGGAGCTGCTTTCATAAACGCGTGTCTTTGTTTCACTGTTCTTGGAGAAAGGAAGTATGGTTTGCGCGTATGGAGAAGCCCCGACCGCGCAGACCGAGACTTCTCCGGCTCCACGGGGGGAACCGGGGACGGCCGAGGGAGCACCGTCACCAATAAGTAGGTAGTTTCATGGCGTTCATTATCAAGCGGGGCGTCGGCCTCGGTCGGCGCCCTTTCATGTAATCTCTGCCAATGCGTCGATTCCCACCACCATGGAAAGTTGAGGCCCTAGAGGGCGGCTTCAAGATCGTGAGACTCGAATGGACAGGCACTCGCCTATGTCTACGGCCACGCTGATCCGCGCCATGCCGGAATAGCAAACTCCCTTACTCTCGATGAGGCTAGGCGCATCGCGGCAACATCGCCAAGCTGCCCGACTTACTGGGGAAGGTGCGGCCTGACGATAATATCCAAGCCGGGGGTAATCTCTCGGATGAGCGTCATGAGGCCGAGGACACCACGCCCAAGGGCGAGCCATAGCCTGCAACATGGCGGAGCTTGCCGACCTTACTTGCGAAGGGTGGCTGAGGCTGCCGTCGGCGTCCTTTTGGGTGCCTTGTGGCTACCGCGCTACAGTAGAAGACGCGCTATGGTGCTATCTTATCGGGGATCTAGCCTGTATGGGCTGGATCGGTTTCCCGAGGGAGGCCTTTAGCCCCGCTCGTCGGGGCTTCTTTTTGTGTCGGCTTCGGTCGGCGCCCTAATTCCTTCGGCGACTGTCGGCCAACAATCGCGTCTTCTGCCTGAGCGTCACGATCCGACCCGGTCGTCGCTTCACCGCTTCCTCGAACGCAGCCCGCGCAACACGGTAGCTCACCGGTAAGCGCGATCAGCTCTTCCACATACTTATCGTCGTCGTCCCAAAACTCGACGGAATACGGTAGATCGTAAGGCCGCCCCATAGCCATTTGCAGCCATGGGAGAACAAAATGCGAACTGCGTCAAGGGGCGTCGTGGTTCGGTCATTATCGGCGGCGTATGTTGTTGCCGGCTTGGACGGACCCAGGGCTGCGCAGCAAGGGAGTAACAAAATGAAGCTAGCAACTTTGACTTTCGCGGCATTACTGCTTAGCGCCGGCTTTGCCTTCGCCCAAGAAACCCCAAATCAAATGACCCCAAATACCATGACATCCGGTCGGCCGAGCGCTGTGCTGAATGACGAACAATGTCAGGCCGTGTGGAAGATGGCGTCGCCGAATGGGGCAACTATATCGAAAGATCAGGCCGTGCCCTACATCATCAACTTTACAATGGTTGACGGCGACGGCGACGGCACAATATCGGCTGATGAGTTCAAGGCCGGCTGCGCTAAGGGGATGGTGAAATCGACCGCCAAGCCCTAACCTGTTAGACGGGGTTAGCAGTTAGGCAACCGTTGCCTCCAGAGGAGAATGCACATGAAAAAGTTAAGCGTGATTGGAGCGACTCTATTGGGAGCAGCAGTGCTGTGCGCGGCGCCTATATCGCTTCATCTATCCCAAGACAAAGGTATGTCTTTGTCCGTGGACAAGGCGCAAGCAGTTATCCCTCCTGGTACACGCTGTAAGGTGGCGGCCAAGCTCGAATTCCCGGCGGATAAGAAGGCCCGCCACGCCTTCAGGCATGAGTGCAAGCAAGCCTGGAAGGCCCAGAAGAAGGCCGCCTAGCATAATCAGCAGATAGAGATTGCAAAGAAAGGGACCCGCTTTCGGGTCCCTTTCTCATTTTCGGCGGACGGAGAGGCCATCAACTCTGCTCAGGATCGCGCACGCCAAGGCTCGATTAATCGCGGCCTTGCTTGGTTTGATTAAGAGGGCGACCGGTCGACGCCCCTCACAAATTGTTGCTCGGAACCAAGCGCGGTTTACCACGTTTTTGGTGCAGGGAAAATTCAGGGGAGGGGCACGCAGGCACATCGAGGGAGAATTGCCATGTTCAAGATCGTAGGCACTCTTCCGGTGAAGACGCGCTTACCACTCGTGGCGTGGGTTCTCGCCGGACTTGTAACACTGTTCTCGTTAGTGACCTCGCTGACACAGGTCAGCGGCCCAATGGTACAGGCAGCGAAGCCGGAAACGGCTCACTATGCCTCGATGACTGATCTACTCGATTTATTCGGGACGCTCTGATGCCCCAATGAGAGGGCCGTCCATCGGATTGGCCCTCCACTTCCCGCTAACAACCACTGGGCGTGTTGATTCTTGTCTGTGGAAAATCTTGTGGCTGCGGGCACCAAATGCCGGTGGAGCGCGTTGTCTGATTGGGCACTGCCGAGGTAGGTGACCAATGGACCAGACTGTTCCTTCACGCCGCGCGTTAATCGTCGATGATGAGTTCCTGATTGCTTTCGATTTAGAAGCTTCGATGCGGGTGCTTCGGAGCTCGACGTCTGCCAATGTGTCGCGATACACTGGCTTAGTGAGCAAGGGCATGCAATTGGCATCAAGCGAAAAGCCAGCCGCCAAAGAGTTGGTGATGAGCACGTCACTCACCTCGGTGGCACTCGTGCGGTTTGAGGCGCTACGGGCTCCGCGAGTTATACATCCGTTACGACCACGTGCCGGCGGATTGATTTTTGTAACTGCTCACAGTGACGACGACACCGTGGAGCGGATTTTCAGGTCAAGCAACTCGCCGCGCGCAAGAGTCCGCTAACTGCCACCAGCGGACATTCCATGGCGGCCAAGCTACAATGACCTCGGCCCAATTTTTCCTACCCCGGGGGGTCTGGATGGGACCCGTTCTTCGCGTGCAAGCGAGTTCGCATCTCTTCTCGGAACTACAAACTTCGAAAACTAGTTCTGAGGCGACCCCAGCCAGTCTCAATTGAGGCGGTGGTTTCGTGAAGGCGCTCTTTTGCGATGTCCCAATTCACGATCTGCTTAGAGCACGTTTCCGACGTGACCTTCGCAGTGGTGAAGGCATCGGCCACGAAGGCCGTCCCAATCGTCAGCAGTACCCCAACTATAATTCCCAATAGAAGATTCATGACCGAGATCTCCAGCGACGAGAAGATCGGAACGCGATCTCCGGCCCTTGGTTCCGAGCTTCCTTGACCGCGATATTGGTTCGATGTCGGCCTTTAGCACTTTAGCGGACCCGAGCCTCTGTGGTCCTCCTGATCTTCATGCTGCTGGGCAAATATTCCTCTTCCGCTATTGGGCATCGTCGGCGCGCTTGACGTCGGCTACTGAGCATAGCGCACGTCGGCAGTAGCAGACTTCACTGGGAACCAATTCCAAGGGCTTCTTTGGTCTGGACGGCCATTTTGGCCGAAATATACCTGGCTTGGTCGCGATGATGGCCGGCGCTGGAGCCCATAAATAGGTCTATGGGTCTGCTTGTGGCACATAGCGGACGCGCGACTCGCGCTGACGAATGTCTGCTTTGAGGGGCATAACGGACATTACGCGGACGCGGTTTTGGTTGAACCGGAGGGGTAGTGGCATGGCCTAGGTCCTCCTGTATGCTTGCCTCTTTCAGTGCCTCAAACCGGAGCGAAGCATGCAGCCCCTATCGGATGCCGATTTGAAGCAAGACCGACCGACCGAAACACCTCCCGATCTATCAACGCCTGGACAGCGAGGCTATCTGCAAAGCCTCCTCAGCGCGCTACAGTTGATACGCGCTGGTGATTTCTCCGTCCGGATGCCCGGCGACAGCGTCGGCATTGAGGGCAAAATCGCGGATACGTTTAATGAAATCGTCGCAGCCAATCAGCAAATGGCCAAACAGCTTGAACTTGTTGGTCAGGTTGTCGGACGCGAGGGAAAAACAAGAAAACGACTCGCTATGGGTCTTCCCTACGGTGCATGGCGCGAAATGGAAGAGTCGATCAACACACTGATCGATGACTTACTTTGGCCCACCGCGCAAGTCACAGGCGCAATAGCTGCGGTCGCAAAGGGTGACCTCTTGAAAAGGGTTCCCCTGGAAGTCGATGGACGCCCTCTTATGGGAGAGTTTCTCAGCTCGGCTACGATTGTGAACACTATGATCGGGCAACTCGGAATTTTTACTTCGGAGGTGACACGCGTTGCCCGCGAAGTAGGTACGGAAGGAAAGCTTGGCGGCCAGGCCGAGGTGCCTGAGGTGACGGGCGTTTGGAAGGACCTGACTCTGAACGTCAACTCCATGGCGAATAACCTGACGGCGCAAGTTCGCAATATCGCTGACGTCACAATAGCCGTTGCCAATGGCGATCTCTCAAAGAAGATCACCGTCGACGTGCGCGGCGAGATTCTGCAGCTGAAGGAGGCCATCAATACCATGGTCGATCAGCTGCGCTCGTTCGCCTCAGAAGTGACGAGGGTCGCCCGAGAGGTCGGCACTGACGGCAAGTTGGGCGGTCAAGCTATCGTTCCCGGCGTAGCCGGCACCTGGAAGGACCTTACCGACTCGGTCAACGCGATGTGCGGCAATCTTACGGCGCAAGTGCGCAACATCGCGGCAAGTGACCACTGCAGTGGCGCGCGGTGATCTGTCGCGCAAGATCACCGTCGCTGTAAAGGGCGAAATCCTGGAACTGAAAAATACCATCAACACCATGGTTGATCAGCTCAATGCCTTTGCCTCTGAGGTGACGCGTGTGGCGCGCGAGGTAGGCACTGAGGGCAAACTCGGCGGCCAGGCGGCTGTTCCTGGTGTCGCGGGCACTTGGAAGGACTTAACAGACAGCGTGAACTTCATGGCCAGTAACCTGACGGCCCAGGTTCGCAACATTGCAGATGTTGCGACGGCCATCGCCAGCGGCGACCTTTCCAAGAAGATCACGGTGAGCGTCAGCGGCGAGATCCTTCAGCTGAAGGAAACCATCAACACGATGGTGGACCAACTCAACGCCTTTGCCGGCGAAGTCACGCGCGTCGCCCGTGAAGTTGGCACAGAGGGAATTCTTGGTGGTCAAGCTAACGTACCCGGCGTGGCGGGCACCTGGGAAGACCTTACGGATAGCGTCAATTCCATGGCGGGAAATCTCACCGCCCAGGTGCGCAACATCGCGGCAGGTGACCACGGCCGTGGCGCGCGGTGATCTGTCGCGCAAGATCACTGTCGATGTAAAGGGCGAAATCCTCGAACTGAAAAATACCATCAACACCATGGTCGATCAGCTCAATGCTTTTGCTTCCGAAGTCACGCGCGTAGCGCGTGAAGTGGGCACCGAAGGAAAGCTGGGAGGACAGGCCGAAGTACCGGAGGTCGCAGGGACGTGGAAGGATCTGACCGACAACGTCAACTTCATGGCGAGCAACCTAACAGCGCAAGTGCGCAATATCGCAGAAGTTGCAACGGCTATTGCCAACGGCGATCTCTCCAAGAAAATTATGGTGGACGTCCGAGGCGAGATGCTTCTCCTCAAAGACACGCTCAATACGATGGTGGAGCAGCTGCGCTCCTTCGCCGCCGAAGTCACGCGCGTCGCCCGCGAGGTTGGTACAGATGGACGGCTCGGCGGACAGGCTGTCGTGCCGGGCGTTGGCGGCACGTGGAAGGATCTTACCGACAACGTGAATTTGCTTGCCGCCAATCTTACAACTCAGGTGCGCAACATCGCGGAGGTGACCACCGCGGTAGCTGGTGGTGATCTGTCGCGCAAGATCACTGTCGATGTGAAGGGCGAAATCCTCGAACTGAAAAATACCATCAACACCATGGTCGATCGGCTCAATGCTTTTGCTTCAGAAGTGACGCGTGTGGCGCGCGAGGTAGGCACTGAGGGTAGGCTCGGAGGCCAGGCTCAAGTGTCAGGAGTTGCTGGCACGTGGAAAGATCTTACCGATACGGTCAATGTCATGGCGGCGAATCTCACTGAGCAGGTGCGCGGCATCGTGAAGGTTGTTACCGCGGTCGCGAACGGCGATCTCAAACAGAACCTTACGGTAAAATCCAAGGGAGAAGTCGCGGCGCTAGCAGAGACTATCAACAATATGACCGACACGCTCGCGACTTTCGCCGATCAAGTTACGAGCGTGGCGAGAGAGGTGGGGGTGGAGGGCAGGCTTGGAGGGCAGGCAAACGTTCCGGGAGCCGCCGGTACGTGGAAAGACTTGACCGGCAACGTGAATCTGCTTGCGGCCAATCTCACCAATCAAGTCCGGGCGATCGCCGAGGTCGCGACAGCCGTTACAAAGGGCGACCTCACGCGATCAATTCAAGTGGACGCCAAGGGCGAAGTCGCCGAGCTCAAGGACAACATCAACACGATGATTGACAACCTTCGGCTCACGACTGAGCAGAACACGGAACAAGACTGGCTGAAGACCAATCTCGCCAACTTCACCAATATGCTGCAGGGGCAGCGAGACCTCGCCACGGTTGGGCGGATGCTGCTCAGCGAGCTTACGCCACTTGTTGGTGCACAAGTGGGTGTAATTTATCAGATTGAGGAGGATGACAGGGAAAAAGGACTTCGCCTCTTGGTCTCCTACGCTGACGATGGCAAAAACGGCCATCTTCCGCGCTTGCGAATTGGTGAAGGTCTCGCCGGTCAATGCGCTGCCGACAAGCGAACGCTCCTGGTTAAAGATTTGCCTCCCGATACTACCTTGATCGGATCGGCGCTTGTGAAGGTGATTCCGCAAAACATTATCGTACTGCCAGTGTTGTTTGAGAACCAGGTAAAGGCGGTCATCGAACTTGCGTCGGTCAGATCCTTCACCAACCTGCAGATCATGTTTCTAGAGCAGCTCACCAACAGCATCGGCATCGTGCTCAATAGTATCGCAGCAACCATGCAAACCGAGGAGCTCAATCGCGAACTCGAAAATCGCGTGGCCGATAGGACAGCGGAGTTGGAGTTCCTAGCTCGTGAAGTCGACCATCGCGCTAAAAATATCCTTGCCGTGGTGCAATCAATCTGTCGCTCGAGTAAAGCAGATGACCCTCGAAGCCTATATGTCGGCCGTTGAGGGCAGAATCAGGTCGCTTTCTATCGCGCACACGCTGCTTTCTGAATCCAGGTGGGAGGGAGCCGATTTGCGCGAACTTGTCGGCCAAGTACTTGCACCATATCGCCCGGGCGCAACCAGTACGGAGGGGCCTGACATTCGGCTTCGAGCCCCGAACTGCGCAGACGATTGGCCTAACGCTGAATGAGCTAGCCACCAACGCGGTCAAATATGGCGCCCTGGCCGTGTCGTCGGGAACGGTGCTGCTCCGTTGGGATGTTGAAAACGGTGCTCTTAACATGACCTGGGAAGAAGCCGGAGGTCCGAGCATCCGCAGCCCAATCACAAGTGGCTATGGCATGCGAGTCATCGGTGGCAGTGCAGAGCAGCTCGGCGGAGACGCATTGTTTGAATGGCAACCCTCAGGATTGCGATGCTCTCTCGTTATACCGCTCGGGACCAATACAAGGTCCCTGCACAAGAGTTTCCACGAGGAACGAATTGGCGAAGTAACGAGGCCAACTTCGCTGGCAATTGTCGGCAATAGGATCTTGGTCGCGGAGGACGAGCCTCTTGTCGCCATGAACTTGAGCAAGAGTCTCGCGGAGTTGGGGTTTTCCGTCGTTGGTCCATATTCGACACTAGCCAAGGCAGCGACAGCAGCGGTTGAAACGGAAGTCGACGCTGCTTTGCTTGACGTGAATCTCAGCGGCGAAACCGTTTATCCTGTTGCGGAGATTCTTGCTTCGAAGAACGTTCCGTTCGCGTTCATTACCGGATACGGCACAGAGGCCTTGCGCGGCAAATACGCGAATGCACCGGTTTTGGAGAAGCCCGTAGACCAAAGGACCTTGCAAATTCTCTTAGCGCAAAAGCATCCCAGCTTGGCCAAATTGGCTTGAGCGCAATTCTATTTACGGGCAGACCCACCATTCCGCTATCCGGAGGACTATGACCACCCCGGAGGTCCGGCTTCTCCTTTTTCGCCACATTCGCCCGGGTGGCCTTTTGCGTCAGGCTCACCCTTTTCTCCTTTGGGTCTGGGATGTCTGTTGTTGGCACAAAACGGATATGCCAACTCATCCGGAGAATGTCCGCTATCGGGGATAAAGCGGACATGACGGCCGCATAGCTTCCTGCGAGCGACTCTGTGTAAAAACGTAAAAAAAACCCGATTTATGGGAAGAGAACTACCCCAGCGGTCCTGTCGAAAAAGCTGGAGCGATTTGACCCGCCCTACCGGGTAGTCTGCCTCAGTTATGAATCGAAATCCCTTGTCTAACTCTGATTTAGGAAGCGGGCCATTAGCTCAGCTATGTTTTGGTTCAAAATGTCTTCATAGGCATCGAACTTTTGCACGTAGGCGATTGTACGTGCGCCAGCGCATCCATTTCGGTTTAGGCGGCAGATCCCATTCGTCAGGATCGAGATCGGCAATCAAGCGCGATTTGATTTTAGCTTGACCGATGTGAGCACGATTGTCTGGGTCCGCAAATTGAGAGGCGTAGGCGACTTGCCTGCCCCACGCCTGTCGGCTGCAGAAGCGTGTCGGCTCCTGGAGGCATCCACAGCACGGACGCATATCGGTTCATTACTGGGCAGACAAAATACCACTGATAGCCTCCAAAATGTCGTGGCTTGGGAACGAGGATGATTGTCTGATCGAGGTCTCCCAAGTTGGATTCGCAGCCAGCCTTCGTACTTGCCCTCCATGTTTGAGGTAATGACGCCTTCTGCGATCTCATCGCCGGTGTAGGTGTTCGTCCAACGAATGACTGCGCCGCACTTCGTGCCTGGTCTGACGAGACCCTGGCGTCGAAGCTTGTTTAGATCGAACTTCAGTCCGCTTTCGAGGCAAACTCGCTGTCGTGGTTTTGGCATCTTAGGCTGCACCTCGCTCGGTTAGCAGCCGAAGGCGGCAACGGTTGCGTGCAGTCCTTCCAATGTTCTCAGTGATGCCGCAACGCTTGCCGTGAACGATGCCTTGTGATTTGCGCCACTCTTTCCTGATTTTGAAACGCTCCCAGACCTCTCGATCACCACCTTTGATGAGATAGAGGCCGTCAGGATCGGGATGAATGATTAGCTTGACCGCGAACTCGCCCAAGATGCCGCCGCCGTGGCGACCGACGAGTCGGAAGAGTGCGGCCTCGGTCTGAAGGAACCTCGCGCCGGTGCGATACTCGACCGGCAAGTGGAAGAGCAAATGACAGTGGACGATGTCGGTGTGGGCTTTGCACTCGCGGCACCACACGCACGTCAATCCACCAACAATTCCCCGTCGAAGGAGCCATTTGTGAAGTCCCTCACGGACTTTGGCGAAGAGCTTGCCGTCGGGATCGTCAAACACGACCGTGCCAGACCAGTGGATCGTCGCATGGGCAACCAAGGGAAGGCCGATTGTTCTCGCATGATCGACTGCCTCGATGATGTTGGTCGCTTGGGCTAAGGAGAGGTGCTTGCTGCCATGAGGACGATAGCTGCGTCGCTGCTTCTCACTGGGTGCTGTATCGGGGCACACAACAGATAAGAGCGGCTCAGGCGTCAAATCACCCGCCGATCCTTTGGCGGCTTGGGTAACTGAGTCATGAGACGTCTCGGGAACGTCCAAGTTTTTCGATGCAAATAGATTCCGATGGGCCATCACTCCGCCTCCCCGTCGCGGTCGAGCAGGCGAGCTTGCAGTCCATTGAGGTGGTCGATTGGATTCTCGATGAAGTAATCGCCACAAGCGCCCCTCGCCATTGCGAGAGCATTCGCCTTTGCCTCGTTGAAGGATGAGGGTCCGGAGGCCTCGTCGCGACATCGCGCTAACCACTGGCCAGGCGCGATATTGATGACCCAAGCCACCGCCTTCGTCGTGCGGTAGCCACCCCACTGACCATGCGAGGCGGGTACGTTGGTGACCTCGCCATCGGTCAGCTTAAAGGTGACCTCGTTCACCCGCTCAAAGTGGAGCTTGGTTTTTTGAGATAGATTTTCCGGTTCAAATTCGCCCAGAAAATCAGAGTCTTGCGAAGCCGCTTTTGGCTTCAGTCGGCCTGTCCGGTATCTCAGGACATTTCCCGTCCGAGGGCGATTTTCCGGTGCGCTTGGCGGCATCGATCTGAGCAGAATCTTTGCGGTCGTCCACGCTTCGTTTCCGACATCGGCTCATTGCAGCGATCACACCGCTTTACGAAAGCATCCATCACGCGACCCCCATAGTTGCATCGCGTGACAGCTCCCTTTTGAACGGGATCGGGCGTGGTTGCTTAAATCGCCTCTCTGCTGCGCCACCCCTTGCCCGGGGGGTCTGCATTTCGGGCGGCGGATCTCCCCGTGTGCTAATGCCCCGGAAAAGCCTTTTGCGATCAATAAGCGCCTGTAGGGGCGTGTGCGAATCTAACCCGTTGTAAATGTTCAGATGTGCAATGCCGGACCGTCCTGGCATGTGGGGAAGGGTGCGGCGCCTCAGGTGCCTGTGAAACGAACACGGATTGCGCGGTGTGCCCCGGCCCGATGCCGCCGGCTGGAGTAACGATCCGACCTCGGGGGTTCTTGAACCACATGCCTTGGGTGGAACTCCCGGGGTCGTCGGCTTCGCCTTGGTTGAAAGGCGCGGCACGGGTAAGCGGTGCTGAGGGCTTCAATATCGCCGCGCGCGGGGCGCCTAAGGGCCGCCCACTTTGCGCAACCTGAGGCGCTTCACGCTTCCCTCGCTTGCCCTCTAGTAGCGCAGCGATAGCGCATCAAAGCATGACTCGCGCAGCAAAGCTGCGGCGAGCACTCACTTGTCATGCCCGCGAAGGCGGGCATCCAGTAATCACAGGTGCTGCGAAGCCGTAAAATGCGGTGGTTACTGGATCGCCGGTCAAGGGGGATGACAAGGAGGGGGCTCGGCCTTATAGGGAAGCCTCAATTCAAAGACTTAAGGATTTGGCCTTTGCTCGACATCAGATGGATTCGTGACAACCAGGACGCCCTCGTTGCGGGGCTGAAGAGCCGCGGCTTCGAGGCGCCCAAGGAGACGTTGCATCAAATTCTGAAGCTGGACGAGCAACGCCGCGGCACGATTCAGAAATTGCAGGAGGCGCTGGCCCGCCGCAACGCTGCCTCCAAGAAGGTCGGCCAAGCCAAGGCGAGCAAGGACGAGGCGTCCGCGAAGCGGCTGATGGACGAGGTCGCCGCGCTCAAAGGCACGATCGCGGAGGGCGAACGTGAGGAGAAGCGGCTCGACGACGAGTTGCGCACAGTGCTCGCGGCCATTCCCAACACGCCCGCGGCGGATGTGCCCGTCGGGCCTGACGAGAAGGCCAATGTCGAGCTGCGCAAGATGGGCCCACCGCCGAAATTCGACTTCCAGCCCAAGCAGCATTTCGAGCTTGGCGAGGCGCTTGGCCTCATGGATTTCGAGACCGCGGCCAAACTATCGGGATCTCGCTTCGTTGTCTTGAAGGGGCCATTTGCGCGGCTCGAGCGGGCGCTCGCCCAGTTCATGCTCGATCTGCATACCAGCCAGCACGGCTACACCGAGATCAATCCGCCGCTGCTCGTGCTCGACGACACTATGTTCGGCACAGCGCAACTGCCGAAGTTCGCTGAGGATCAATTTTTCGCTGCGCGCAAACTCGGCGAACAGGAGAAACAGGCAAGGATTTCCGAACTTGAAGCATTTGCCACCCGGGGCAAGTCTGCTGAGATGGCAGCTGAGATGATCCGGATAGGCTTGGAGGCTGGCTGGGAGGATCAGGCACACTATTGGCTCATTCCCACGGCCGAGGTTCCGCTAACCAATCTCGTCCGCGAGGGCATCACTGACGAGGCGAAGCTTCCGATCCGCGTGACCGCTGGCACACCCTGCTTCCGCGCCGAGGCAGGCGCGGCAGGGAAAGACACCCGCGGCATGATCCGGCAACATCAGTTCTATAAAGTCGAGCTCGTCTCCATCACCACGCCTGAACAGTCCAAAGACGAGCATGAGCGCATGACGGCCAGCGCCGAGGAGGTGCTGAAACGCCTCGGGCTACCCTATCGCGTAGTAGTGCTGTCCACCGGCGACATGGGCTTTGCCGCGCAGAAGACTTACGACATCGAGGTGTGGCTGCCGGGGCAGGGGATGTATCGCGAGATCTCCTCCTGCTCGAATTGCGGTGACTTCCAGGCCCGTCGCATGAATGCGCGCTACCGGCCCCAAGGCGCCAAGGACACCCGCTTCGTGCACACGCTGAACGGCTCAGGTGTCGCTGTCGGCCGCGCTCTGATCGCGGTGGTGGAGAACTACCAGGAGGCGGACGGCTCGATCCGCATTCCAGACGTGCTCAAGCCTTACATGGGCGGCCTCACCAAGATCGAGCCCGGCGGCTGAATGCGCATCCTGGTCACCAATGACGACGGCATTGAGGCTCCCGGCCTCGATGTGCTCGAGCACATCGCAAGCCAGGTGAGCAAGGATGTTTGGGTGGTGGCGCCGGAGGCTGACCAGTCGGGCGCTTCCCATTCGCTCACCCTCGCCGAGCCCTTGCGCATGCGCAACCTCGGCAAGCAGCACTACGCGGTTAAGGGGACGCCTACCGACTGCGTCATCATGGGCGTGCGCTTCCTGCTTAAGGACAAGCCGCCAGACCTCGTCCTTTCCGGCGTCAATCGTGGGCAGAACCTCGCCGACGACGTCAACTATTCGGGGACAGTTGCCGGCGCCATCGAGGGCTCCCTTCTCGGCGTGCCGTCGATCGCGCTGAGCCTCGCCATCGGCAACTACGAGACCGGCAAACCAATCTGGGACACGCCGATGCGCCACGGCGGCGAGCTGTTGCGCAAGCTGTTGAAGGCGGGATGGCCGGAAGGCGTCGTGCTCAACGTCAATTTTCCGAACTGCCAGCCGGGCGCAGTCAAAGGCGTGGCGGTGACCACTCAAGGCCAGCGCACGCCGGATTTCCTGCGCATCGACGACCGGCTCGATACGCGCGGCAAGCCGTATTACCGGGTCGGCATCGAGCGCCGCAAAGCCAAGCAGCCGAGAGGCACCGACCTCTGGGCGGTGCAATCGCGGCGCATCTCGGTGACGCCGCTGCAGCTCGATTTTACCCACGAGGGCGCGCTTGAGACGCTCGCCGCGGCGCTCGGCGAATAGGTCTTTCGCTTGCTGCCAGAGGAGTACAGTATCGCCGGATACTCTGATGTATCACTTCGAAAGGGATCGCTCGCCATGGCGAGTGAGCCGGACCAGATCGGCCTGATCATGCAGCTCAGGCGCCGCGGCATCCGCGATACGCGGGTGCTGCGCGCCATCGAGCTTGTGCCGCGCGAGCTGTTCGTCGACCCTGCCTTCGTCGACCACGCTTATCAGGACATCGCGCTCCCCATCGACTGCGGCCAGACCATCTCGCAGCCGTATGTGGTGGCTTTCATGACCGAGAAGCTCGAGCTCGAAGAGAGCCACAAGGTGCTGGAGATCGGCACCGGGTCCGGCTACCAGGCGGCGGTATTGTCGCATCTCTGCCGGCAGGTCTTCACGGTGGAGCGCTGGCGGGAGCTGCAGAAGGCGGCAGACCGGAGATTTGCCATGTTCGGCCTCACGAATGTCACCACCATCATTGGCGACGGGTGGATCGGCTGGCCGCCGCAGGCGCCCTACGACCGCATCATCGTCACCGCCGCGGCGCCGGAAGCCCCGCGGGCGCTGGTCGACCAGTTAAAGCCACGCGGTCGCATGATCATCCCGCTTGGCGAGACCCGCGACACGCAGTCGCTTGTTGAGATCGATAAGACCGAAATCGGGATCATGCAGAAGGTGTTGCTGCCGGTTCGCTTCGTGCCGCTCCTGCACGGCCGGGTGAAACCGGAGGAGCGTTCGTGAAGGCAGACCCTGCATTTTCGGTGAAGACGGGAACATCGTTAGAGGCTTGTTTACCGTTCGCGCGCTTAACTCGCAGTCTCGGTCTGTATGCGTTTCGAGGGGTACGGGGGTATGCAAGCGGGCGTGCGTTGGTCAGGGCTTGGCCGTTGCGCTCTGGTGTTCATGGCTGTTTCGGCATTGAGCTTGCTGGGTGGCTGCAGCTCCGGATCTCGTTTCGACTTTCAATCGTTGACGCGTTCGCAAGATGCGCCACTCGCCGATCCCAACACCACCGCGTCGCTGCCTCCGATTCCGTCGGAGTCGGTCTATGCCAATGGCACAGGCGACCCGAATGGTTACCAGAGCGGCTCATACTCTCGCTCGAGCCTGCCTCCGGCAGGCCAGCCTTACGCGCCGCAAACGACGCCGGCCGCCTACTCGCCGGCGCCCCCAGCCCTGAAGCCGCAGAAGGCTGCCTATGCGCCCCCGGCACCCGCACCGCGCTCCAGTCTCGCCAAGGTGGGTGCGGTCGCGGAGTCCGAGCGCGGGGCGGAGACCTACAAGGTGCAGGCCGGCGACACGCCACGCCTCATAGCCCAGAAGACTGGCGTCAGCGAGAAGGTACTCATCGAGCGCAACGAGCTCGCCCCGACGCGGCTCAAGGTTGGACAGGTGCTGTATCTGCCGAAAGGCGGCAAGGCTCCTGTTGCGCCACGTGCCGTGGCGGTGAATGACAACAAGCCTGCTCCTGCGCAAAAATCTGCACCTGACGTGCATGTGGTCAAGACCACGATGTTTCAGGCGCCTGGCACGAAGCCGCAAAGCGCGCCCGCGCCTGCAAGCTCGCCCGAGGTCATCGGCGGGCAGAACCCGCAAGTGGCAAGCACCCAGCAGCTGCCGGCGCCGGAGCCCATGTCGGGCAACAGTTTCCGCTGGCCGGTGCAGGGACGCATCATCTCGGAGTTCGGCACCAAGCCTGACGGCGGCCACAATGACGGCATCGATGTCGCCGTGCCGCTTGGCACCTCGGTGAAGGCGGCCGAGAACGGCGTCGTCGCCTACGCCGGCGACGAGCTCAAGGGCTACGGCAATCTCGTGCTGATCCGGCATTCCAACAACTGGGTGTCGGCTTACGCCCATAACGACGAGATCCTGGTCAAGCGCGGCGATCAGGTTCGCCGCGGCCAAGTGATCGCCAAGGCTGGGCGCACCGGTCAGGTGGCCCAGCCGCAGCTTCACTTCGAGCTGCGCAAGGGCTCGCGCCCGGTCGACCCGACCAAGTTCATGGCCAACGATCAGGCGAACGCCGACTAGCCTTAGCCGTCGAGCCGCACGCCCAAGCGTCCGGCCAAATCCTGAATGAACTGAAAGGCCACGCGTCCAGAGCGCGCGCCGCGGCCAAGCGCCCAGGCAAGCGCCTCGCGCCGAAGATCCTCTTCGGCGATCCGCAGGCCATAATGCTCGGCATAGCCCCGCACCATGTCGAGATAGGTGTCCTGGCTGCAATTGTGGAAGCCGATCCAAAGACCGAAGCGGTCGGAGAGTGAGACCTTCTCCTCGACGGCTTCCGACGGGTTGATAGCGGTGGAGCGCTCATTATCCAGCATCTCGCGCGGCATCAGATGGCGCCGGTTCGAGGTCGCGTAGAACAGCACGTGCTCAGGCCGCCCCTCGATTCCGCCTTCGAGCACCGCCTTCAGAGACTTGTATGAGGTATCCGGCGCCTCGAAGGACAGGTCGTCGCAAAACAAGATGAAGCGCTTGCCCTTCGTCTCGCGGAGATGCGCAAGGCAGCGAGGCAGCGTGCCAATATCCTCGCGATGGATCTCGATCAGCTTGAGATCGCCGGCCTTGGCCCAGGTCTCGCGGTTCACGGCGGCATGCACGGCCTTGACCAGCGAGCTTTTGCCCATCCCGCGCGCGCCCCAGAGCAGAGCATTGTTCGCGGGAAGCCCTCGCGCAAAGCGGACGGTGTTGTCGAACAGCACGTTTCGCATCCCGTCGATGCCCTTGAGTAAAGGAAGCGGCACGCGATTGACGTTGGCGACAGGCAAGAATGCCTCAGGCTCGGCCTGCCAGACGAAGGCCTGGGCCCGGTCGAAATCCGGCTTCCGTGGCGGCGCCGGGGTAAGGCGCTCAAGGGCCCGCGCGATCCGCTCCACGAGCCCGCCGATTGGTTCCTGGACGTTCATGACCCTCTGATTTAAGGCGCTTAGCGCCCGTTGCAAAGCCGAGAAGGCCCGCTATAGTCGCGCCACTTTCTGCAAGCCAATCCGCCCCGACGGACCGTAAAAGGTCTTGAAGGTCAAAAAAAAGGGCGGCGAGCTTCAAGCCAAGCCAAGGAACGGGATCAATGATGGACGCCGTTTACGCTCAAGCCGCTCCCAGCGCGTTCGACGCCCTGAATAGCTTGATCGTGCCGACCGTGCTAATCATCGGCATCATGTACTTCCTGATGATCCGGCCGCAACAGAAGCGGCTGAAGGACCATCAGGCGATGATTGCGGCAATCCGGCGCGGCGACACGGTGGTCACCTCGGGAGGCATTCTCGGCAAGGTGACCAAGGTCGATGATCAGGAATTGCAGGTCGAGATCTCCGACGGCGTCCGCATCAAGGTCGTGCGCGGAACGATCTCCGAGGTCCGCGGCAAGGGAGAAGCGGCGCAAGCTGCGCCCAAGTCTAAGGCTGCGACGGAAAGTGACAAGTGAGTTTCGCTCGGGTCGAAGCGCTTAGCCTCGCAAGCCCAATCTGGAGTCGATAAGCGGCAATGCTGCATTTTCCCCAATGGAAGGTGACTTTGGTGATCGGCATCGTTCTTACCGGCATCATCTTTGCCCTTCCCAATCTGTTCCCGCGCTCGACCATGGAGTCGATGCCGGCCTGGCTTCCCCACCATCAGGTCAATCTCGGTCTCGATCTGCAAGGCGGTGCCCATCTGCTGTACCAGCTCGACGAGAACGAGATGATCGAGGACTGGCTCAACAAGCTCCGCGACGACGTGCGCGAGACGCTGCGCAAGGATCGCATCTCCTACACCGACCTGACGCAGAACCTCGCCGGGCGGACCGTATCGGTGAAGATCCGCGAGGCCGCCGACTACGAAAAGGCCTATGGCGACTTGCGTAAGCTGTCCGTGCCGGTGGGAGGCACGTTCGGCCTGTCGGGCGTCAACAACATCGATGTCAGCCGCAATGGCGACGATGGCATCGTGCTCAAGGCCAGTGACGCCGGCCTCACCCAGCGCATGAATTCGGCGATCCAGGCTTCGATCGAGACCATCCGCCGCCGCGTCGATGCCTTCGGCACGACCGAGCCGAGCATCCAGCGCCAAGGCCGCAACCGCGTGCTTGTGCAGGTCCCTGGCATCAGTGACGTCGAGCGGTTGAAGAAGCTTATCGGCGAGACCGGCAAGCTCGAATTCAGGATGGTCGACCCGGGCGCGAATGCGCAGCAGGCGGTGGAAAGCAAGCAGGTCTCCGTCGACGACGAGTTGCTCTATTCGAAGGGCACGCCGCCGGTTCCTTACGTCATCAAGAAACAGGTGCTGGTGAGCGGTGAGAATCTGGTCGAACTCTCAGCCAGGCTTCGATCAGCGTACGGGAGAGCCCATTGTAACCTTCCGCTTCGATGCCGCGGGCGCCAAACGGTTTGCCAGGGCGACGCAGGAAAATGTGGGACTTCCCTTCGCCATCGTACTGGACGGCAAGGTGGTTTCGGCGCCCGTCATTCGTGAGCCGATCCTCGGCGGCTCTGGTCAGATCAGTGGCAACTTCACCGTACCCGAGGCGAGCGACCTTGCCGTGACGCTCCGCTCCGGCGCACTGCCCGCCAAGCTGACCGTGATCGAGGAGCGCACCGTCGGGGCGAGCCTCGGCGCTGATTCTATCGCCGCAGGCAAGAAAGCCACCGCGCTTGGTCTCTTGCTCGTGGTGCTGTTCATGTTCGCCGCCTACGGGCTGTTCGGCCTGTTCGCCAATATCGCGCTTGTCGTAAACATCGCGCTCATCTTCGGGGTCCTTTCGCTGATCGGCTCGACGCTGACCCTTCCCGGCATCGCTGGCATCGTGCTCACCATCGGTATTGCGGTCGACGCCAACGTGCTGATTAACGAGCGTATCCGCGAGGAGATGCGCGCCGGCAAATCGCCGGTCGCCTCGATCGAGGCCGGCTACACCCGGGCCATGTCCACCATCATCGACTCAAACGTCACCACGCTGATCTCGACCCTCGTCCTGTTCTGGCTTGGTTCAGGCCCGGTGCGCGGATTTGCCGTGACGCTGACCATCGGCATCCTCGCCTCCATGTTCACCGCCGTGACCGCTACGCGGCTGATGGTGTCCTACTGGCTGCGCTGGACGCGGCCCGCGCTGATTCCGATCTAGGGGATAACGAGAATGTTCAGAGGATTTCACTTTATCCCCGCGGATACCAAAATCGGGTTTGTCCGATTGCGCACCATCAGCTGGGTTATCTCGGCCCTCCTGACCGTGGTGCCGCTCCTGCTCGTCTGGAAGGTCGGCCTGAACTACGGCATCGATTTCCAAGGTGGCACGCTCATGGAGATCCAGACCAAGGAGAGCGTCGCCGATCTCGCCGACATTCGCGCCAAGGTGCATGGGCTCAATCTCGGCGAGGTGCAGGTCCAAGAATTCGGCGCACCGAACGACGTGCTGATCCGCATTGCCGCCCAGCCGACGGAGAAGGAGCAGCAGGACTCCATCGTCAAGATAAAGCAGGCGCTCGGCGACCAGGTCGACTATCGCCGGGTCGAGGTGGTGGGACCGACGGTCTCGAGCGAGTTGATTGCCGGTGGCACGGTTGCCGTGGTGGTCGCCATGATCGCGATCCTGATCTACATCTGGTTCAGGTTCGAATGGCAGTTCGCCGTCGCGGCCATCGCGTCGCTGGTGCATGACGTAACCGGCACCATAGGACTTTATTCGGCGCTCCAGCTCGAATTCAATCTGTCGAGCATCGCCGCGATCCTGACCATCATCGGCTATTCGCTGAACGACAAGGTCGTGATCTTCGACCGGGTTCGCGAGAATCTGCGCAAATACCGGAAGATGCCGCTCACCGAACTCCTCGACCTCTCGATCAACGAGACGCTGTCGCGCACGGTGCTGACCCACGTGACCACCTTTCTCGCCATGATGCCCTTTGTGCTGGTTGGCGGCGAGGCGATCCATGGCTTCGCGCTTGCCATGTGCTGGGGCATCGTCATCGGCGCTTATTCGTCGATCTATGTCGCCGCGCCGCTGCAATTGATCCTGGGCGTCAAGCGCGATGGCGGCATGGCCGCCGCGCCCACCAAGCCGAAGGCGCAAGCTCGAGCGCGCGCTTGAGCGAGCCGCGCCTCATCCCGTAGGCCTTGGACGCACACGCACGAAAGGCCGCCGTCAGGACCATCGCGCGCGATGGAGATGCGGATCGTTATGCGAGCGCGTTGTTTGCGCGGCAGCAGTCGCGTGAGCACCTGTTTGCCCTCTATGCCTTCAACGTCGAGCTTGCCCGTGTCGGCGAGCTGGTGCGCGAGCCGCAGCTCGGCGAAATTCGATTGCAGTGGTGGCGCGATATTCTCGTTTACGCCTGTGCCGGCGAAGCCACGGGCCATCCTCTGGCCGATGCGCTCGCGTCTGCGGTTCGGGAGTGTGATCTGTCACGCCAAAGTCTCGCCGATCTGATCGATGCAAGGCGCTTCGACGTCTCGGTAAAGATCATGCCTGATACCGTTGCCCTCGATGACTATCTTGGTGAGACCGCGGGCGCGCTGTTCCGGCTCGCCAGCGAGGTCACCTTTTCGCGGAGCGGAACGCGGGAGTCCGTCTCGATCGAACCGGCAGTCAGGGCGGCGGGCATCGCCTACGGCCTGACGGGGTTGATGCGCGCGTTGCCGGTGCACGCAGCCAGGGGGCGTCTCGACGTGCCGGCCGACGCGCTTCTCCGCCATGGCACCTCGCCGGCGCAGGTTCTTGCCGGGGAGGCCAGCAAGGGACTCAGCGAGGTGTTGGCGGAGTTGCGCGACACGGCGCGGGTCGCTCTCGCCTCGGCGAAGCGGCACGTGGCCACGCTTCCGCCAGCGGCGCGGACGGCCTTCCTGCCGCTTGCCCTCGTCGATCCCTATCTTTCGGCCTTGCGGAGGGTCGACCCATTGCGGCAGGTCGCCGAGATCAACCCGCTCTACCGGCTTTGGCGGCTTTCGACCTATCGTTTTCGGCCATCGGTCTAAGGAGGCGCTTCATGGCGGAGGCAAGGAGACGCTGGTCGTGGCGAAGCTGGCTTCCCGACATTGGCGAGGCCTTCTCACGCTTTCCCTAGCGGTGCTGCTCGCCGGTTTCCTCACCATCTTCAAGCTCTGGGCGAACAACCCGAGCGAAGCCGAGCCCCACGGGTATCCTCTGATCGACAATTTCAACGGCACCTACAAGGAGCCGACTTCGATCTGTCGCTGATCCGTTTTCGGCTGGTGATTAAGCGTGAGGGGTAGGCTCGACTACTCCGCGGCAATCGAGGTTCCTCGCTTGAGCCACCGGTCGAGGTCGGCAAGGGCCCTTACAGCCATTGCATGCTTGCGTGCGAGCGTCTTGCTGCCGCGTTCGCCCTTGGCCGGCTTCGCCTCCGGGGTGGGGGGCGGAGGGAACAACCCGAAATTGACGTTCATCGGCTGGAAGCTGCGCGAAGTACCGTCGCCTCCCACGCTCAAATGCCCACCGGTGATATGATTGAGGAGCGCGCCGAGCGCCGTGGTCGGCGGTGGCGCCGACATGGTTTCGCCAAGGCGCTCGGCCGCCGCGAAGCGGCCGGCGAGAAGGCCGATGGCAGCGGATTCCACATAACCCTCGACACCCGTGATCTGTCCCGCGAAGCGTAGCCGCGGATCGGCCTTGAGCCGAAGACTCCCGTCGAGCAGCACCGGGCTGTTCAGGAAGGTGTTGCGATGCAGTCCGCCGAGCCGCGCGAACTCTGCCTGCTCGAGCCCAGGGACGGTGCGGAAGATGCGCACCTGCTCGGCATGTTTGAGCTTGGTCTGAAATCCCACCATGTTCCACAAGGTGCCGAGCGCGTTGTCCTGACGGAGCTGCACCACCGCATAAGGCTGCACGCCTGGGCGATGGGGGTTCGTGAGGCCGACAGGCTTCATCGGACCGTGCGCCAGCGTCTCGCGCCCGCGCTCGGCTATGACCTCGATCGGCAGGCAGCCCTCGAAATAGGGCGTCGACGCCTCCCACTCTTTGAACGCCGTCTTCTCGCCGGCGGTGAGCGCGTCAACAAAGGCATCGTATTGCGCCTTGTCGAGCGGGCAGTTGATGTAATCGGCATTGCCTCCACCAGGGCCGGCCTTGTCGTAGCGCGATTGCAGCCAGCACACGCCCATGTCAATCGTGTCGCGATGCACGATCGGCGCGATGGCGTCGAAGAAGGCAAGCTCGGCTTCGCCGGTCAGCGACTGCACGGCTTGCGCGAGCGCGGGGGAAGTGAGGGGGCCCGTCGCCACAATGACGCTGTTCCAATCCGCCGGGGGCAGCGTGTCGATCTCCTCGCGCACCACGCTGACCAGCTTCTGGTTTTCGAGCCTGCGCGTCACCTCGTTGGCAAAACCTTCACGATCGACGGCAAGCGCGCCGCCGGCGGGCAGCTTGTGCTCATCGGCGGCAGTGAGAATGAGAGACCCCGCTCGCCGCATCTCCTCATGCAGCAGGCCAACCGCATTGCTGGCCCAATCGTCGGAGCGGAAGGAGTTGGAGCATACGAGCTCGGCAAGCGCCGCGGTCTGATGCGCCTCGGTGCGCTGCACCGGGCGCATCTCATGCAGGACGACCGGAACACCGGCAGAGGCAAGCTGCCAGGCGGCTTCGCTGCCGGCCAGGCCACCGCCGATGACGTGCACCACTCTGACCATGGCCGCTAGCTAACCCCCGCGGTCCACGGATTCAAGCAGGCCATATCGAGCCTGAATTTTCGCAGAATTCCGGGATCGGCAACGCTGGCGCACTGTTGCCCTAATGCGACAGCAATCGGAAAAGTGCCCAAGAAATCGTCCTTCGTCTCACTCTCCGGCATGGCCAATGCTAGAACAGAGCCAGAGGAATCGAAATTTCGGCTGATATTTCAATCCGACAGCTGCGCGTCCTCGTGAGCCTGCTTTTCGCGGCACTTGGCTTCGCTGCCTGTACGCATGATCGTAACGGTCCCCCGCAGAGCACTTTGCCGAATTCCACGTGGCGCCTCCTGATGGCAATGCAGTGGAGGTCTGTCACGCCTACACCTGCCAGATGAAATCCACGTTCTACTTCCACCCCAAGGATATTGCGGAAATCGCGGCGCTGATGAAGAAGACGAAACGCGCCGACACGCCCTTTGAGGAGCGCCGCGCCATCGCCTACGCGATTGGCCTGATCGAAACGAAGGTCGGCGCCAAGCTCGGCATCAACGATAGGGCTGGCATGGCGATCCCACGAAGACTGTGTAGATGAAGCCACTAATACGACAAGCTTCCTACTCGTGCTGCAGGCCCATGGGCTTATCAAATACCACACTGTCGGAACGCCCTTCTCGAAAGAAGCCCTGATATGGGCGACCCTTGACGGCGATCCGGTCAAATACTGGCCGCACTGGACCCCGGTCATCCAGGAGAAGGCGACCGGCCAGAGATATGCCGTGGATTCCTGGAGCGGTCCCCAAGGTGAAAATCCGACCGTTGTGAAAGTAGAAGACTGGTACATCAAAGACATCAACAATCTGCCTAAGGCCACCTACTAGCCCCGAATTGACACGGACCTGGCTGTTCTGGATTTGGGCAAAATTGTGAAATGAATGTTCTATTTTGGGACCACTTCGGCTATGGTTTAGGCGGAAGCCGAATCGACGTGGCGTAAAAATAGGCTTTCGCTCGATAGAGCCGGTGGACCGCCGGCAGCGCCGCGGAACATCCACCCGCTCTCCAACCAGCAAGGGGGGTGAGATGTCCTTGAATACAGCACTAGCTATTAGCCTTGGCGTACTGGGTGCCGTTGCTACGTGGCTTTTCCTTGGGCCGCTCGGCGGCATGCTTGCCATCTGGGCCGCCTTCATCGCCTGGGGCTGCTTCTACCATAACGGTGGCAAGGAATCAGGCTTGCAATCGACGATCCTTGGCACAGCAGCTGGCGCAGTCATCGCCGGTATCACGCTTAAAGTCGCAAGTGCCGGCATAGGCGCCAGCCTTCCCGCGAATATGTGGGTGGCGATTTGCGTCGGCCTCGGCGTCGCAGCCATGGTGCTGCTCGCCAACGTGCCGCTCTTTGCCAGTATCCCAGCTCAGGTCTATGGTTTTGCCAGCACGGTCGCCATGGCCCTTCTGCCGGCGACCCCAGGCAGCGTGACGGAGGCCTCGTTGGCCAACCCGGTTGTTACCATCATCCTATCGATGATCGTCGGCGCCATCTTCGGATATGTGTCGGAGAAGGTGGCTGGCATGCTGATGGGCACGGGTGACCATCGGGCGGCGGCGAAGGCCTAAAGGCGCCTGAGCCAAAGCTCGCGCGAACTACGCTCGGGAGGGGGCCCGCTAGAGCGGCTCCGCCCGCGTTTGCGCTCTCGACTAACGGCGTGGCGTGAGAAGCGTCACGCCGTTTATGTTAACCTGATCTCGAGACCAGCCGCAGGAAGGAGCAAGTTCTTATGAATGGACCGTACAACTACGGCGCGGAGAGCGTTAAATACGGCGTCAGCTTTGGCACCGCGCTTGCCATCGCCATTTCCTATACCAACAACCATTCGATCTTGTGGGCCATTATCCACGGGCTGTTCAGCTGGCTCTACGTGATCTATTTCGCCTTGTTAAAGTGATGCGCGCCGGCGTCCAAAACGCCGCGCCGCGCGGCTCTCTTGCCACCTGAGGCCAAGCGAGCCCGGCGCATCCGATCGCCCCAAGGCCACAGGCTCGGAGCACGTTCGAGACCGGTGTCAAGATCGCGAGCGCGATCAACAGCAGACTTGCGAATGAAACAGAACCGGCGTGATGAAGAAGCGCGCGCCTTCCCTTGAGGCAGGTGCGATCGGCATACTAGCGGCCATCACAACGTTCGCCGCGCTTCTCGCAAGGTTCATCGCTTTGGGCTTCGTTCTTAACCCTCGTTACGGTTCGTTGTGGTTACTGGCGCGCGACCGAGCGATGTTGGCAACACACCGTTTGCCACAGCAACAAATCTTTGGCCGCGCGCTATTGCGTACGACCGGATGCTGGCGGAAGGTCGGGCAGCTTCAACCCACAAGTCCGGAGCGGGTCTCTCCATGTCCTCAGTCGTAGTTGGTTGGACCGGCAGATGTCCCGATCCGAAAGATCGCGCAAGGCTTGTTGCACATCTGCAGCGGCTCGCCGAGGTCAGCGACAGCTATTTGCGCACACTGCCGCCGGCACGCTCCATCGTCGGACTCACACCCAATACGCCGTCAAGCAAGCCACGCCGCGCCCGTGCCAATATCGAGCACGTCAACCGTGCCATCTCCGGCCAGATCGTGATCTCAAACGGGATCGTGCAGGATCAGAACGCCTTTCTCACCGCGGCCCGTGAAGCCAACCTGCCGGCCGTCGATCATCCCGAGATCGACCGCGCCTCGATCACGTGGCTCAATAGCGCGCGCCTCAGCGGCATCGATTTCCGGCTCTACGATCCAAAGGAGCTGCATCCAGGCGCCGACCGACTAAGCTTCGTATTCCTCGAGACCAATGCCGCGCCCTTCCTCGACGGGAGACTGGTTCAGGTCGACCGCGGCGAGGACCATGACACCGACACCATCCGCGAGGCGAGTTTCTATCTCCGCGGGCCAAAAGTTCACCTGCACAGCTATCTGGAAGATTGGATCGATCTCCTGTTCTCGTGGGTGAAGTACTTCTTCGTCGGCGACTTGTGGTGGCGCCGCTTCGAGGAGATGCAAGGCTATGAGGACTACCGGGAGGTGTTCTCCGACGTGCAGAGCACGATGGGGACGGAGCGCGCCGAGCAGGCGACCTTCGATGCGATCCTTGCCACTTTCACTCAACACGCCGAGCATTGGAGCGCCAAGGTGGCCGCCGGCGGCCGCAGGTGATTGGCGTATTCGCGGCCGCTGGCGCCGCTATTGCGGGATCACCCAGTTTGACCCGTCGGCTTGCGCCACCTGCGTGCGGCAAAGCGTGACGTCCTGACTCTGGGTCTGCCCGTTCTTGCTGACGTTCTGGGTCACCTCGCGGCAGGTGGTGCCGTCCCTCTGATAGGGATCGGTTTTGGGCACGACCCAGCCTGACGCGGTGACGGTGTTGGTCTGCGGGTCGGTGCGCTTCCACTGCACCTTCTTCGGCGGCACCTTTGGCACGACCGGCTGCTCGGCCGCGAGCTCGCTCGCTAGCGCCAGCTGACGCCGCTCTTCCTGATCCAGCGCCCGGCCGATGGCGCTGCCGATCAGTCCGCCTGCCACAGCACCGACAACAGCCCCGGCGACTGGATTGCGCCGCGCGAGAAGGCCGCCGGTCATCCCGCCGGCCACAGCGCCGATACCGGTCCCCATCTGCTGCCGCGAGCCTGGCGCACCGCAGCCCGCGACGAGGCTCGCCGTTGCGACGACAAGGACGAGAGCCTTCATCCAGGACCCTGACATCATGGCACCACCCCTCTTACGCCCGCACCCTCATTGGAAAATGCCGCGGCGATTGCGCCGGGCTTCAGTCTCGGCCTGCCGGTATTGCGGCGTTGCGTCGGCGGCAAGCCGCGCCGCGCCGTTGGTCAGCGCCGCGAGCGCTAGGTCGACATTGCTCACGAAACAGATGTAGCGGTCGCCCATCGGCTCGCAGCGGATCTGCGAGCCTTGCTCTTCGATGAACTTCGCGAGCTGGTCGCGATAGGGCGAGCCGAGCCCTTTGATGCCGGCGAGCGCGATGGTCTCGCCTTGGATCTTAAGCGTGCCGGTGTCGATCACCTGCTCCACCGTGCCGCTCACCGGCATGGGTTGCGGCTCCGGTGGCGGGAGCGGCATGGGCTCCGGTGCCGTCGCGGCCGCCGGCGAGGGCTCAGGCGCGAGCTCGATCGGCGGCATGGGCGCGGGCACTGGCTTCGTGGTCACCGCCGCCATTGTCACCTGAGGCTCGCTTGCCGGCACCGCCGGGATGCTCGACACCGTGTCGGCTTGTGCGGCAGGGTCCGCCGTGGGCGTGTGCAGTGGCACTTGCCATGTCTTGATCTGGTCGGAGATGTAACCGCCCACAACATTGGCGACGATATCCGTAAGAAGGACGCCGCCAACGCTAATGACTGAGACGATTCCCGCTAATTTCCAGCGTTGATCTGAGGACATGCAAATCGCTTTAGAGACCCCCCTCAGCCGATGACAGGCCTAATAAAAACTTAACACGAAGTGGCTGCACAGAACATGGCAGGGAACATGGCGGGATTTTGGCTTCAAGCTGAAAAGGCCCGAGGCTCGCCCCCTGAAAAAGGCTCGAAAAGCGCGCACCAACTTTGCCGCATCGCACACCCGCCACAGCTTTGAGGCTCTTCATGCCGCCGCCATCATTACGGTGCAAAACCCGCTGGTCAGGCAAGCCGAAGGAGGATCAGGGATGGCCAAGCTTACGCTTTATCATGCGTCGCCGTCGCGCTCGTCGATCGTACGCTGGATGCTCGAGGAAACTGGCGAACCATATGACATTCACCTGTTGCGGCTTGGCGAGGGCGATCAGTTGAAGCCCGACTACCTCGCGGTCAACCCCATGGGAAAGGTGCCGGCGCTGAAGCATGGCGACGTGGTCATCACTGAAGCCGCCGCCATCTGCACTTATCTCGCCGATGCCTTCCCACGGGCTAACCTGCGCGTGCCGATCGGCGATCCGCGCCGGGGCAATTATCTCAAATGGCTGTTCTTCGGCCCGAGTTGTGTCGAGCCAGCGATCACTGACCGTGCATTTCCACGGAAGGAAGAGCCGCGGCGCGGGACGCTCGGCTACGGCGATTTCGACACGGTGATGAATGTGCTGGCCAGCGCCGTGGCAAAAGGCCCTTACCTCATGGGCGAGCAGTTCACTGCCGCTGACGTGGTCGTCGGCTCGACCTTGCGCTGGGGCATGATGTTCAATCTGTTGCCGAAGCGGCCAGAGTTCGTCGATTACGTGGCGCGGCTCGAGAAGCGTCCGGCGCTCCAGCGGGCGACGGCACTCGATCAGGAACTCGCCGCGGCGTGACCCCTTGGCAGGCGATCGGCACAGTTCGAGTCTAATGCGTCGCAGCGGCGATACCGATCCGTACCCCCCCGGTCGTGCTAGAGTGCGCCAATCTCGCCTGACGGGTGGTTTTCAAGGATCCGGTTGTCGATTCCAACAAGCTCGAACGCGGAGAGGTGTGGGGCGAGACCAACTCCGCCGTGCATTGGGCTGGCGCCTTTGCCGTCTATGGCGGGCATGGCGCCACCGCATCCTGGTACGAGGTCGAGCCCGGTAAGCGCCTCGGCCGGCACACCGACGCGACGGAGGAACGCAAATACATCATCGCCGGCACCGGCAAGCTCTATCTCGAGGACGGAAGCACTTGGCCGGTCGGTCCCGGCAGCGTGTTCGTGCTGCCGACGCCGAGCGTCGCGATCGGAAGAACACCGGCAAGGAGACCCTTCGCGCCGTCGCCTTTTTCGCCGCGGCGATGTTCACCCAGGACTTCGACCAGGTGATGCTGCGCCGACGAGCCACATCCTCGGCACGCCGAATCGCAACAGCTGATCGCATCATCCTGCCGGGTTGCGGCGGAACAGCTTAACGTAGCTCGTCCTTGGCTTTGCCGAGACGCGCGCGGTCGGCGACCGCAAGGTTCTTTTCGGCGGTTGACGTAGAAATTGAGCATCTGCATCGCCGAGTCCGATTTCCGGCGCTCGCTCACTTCCGCCGAATGCTTGAGCGACAAGGCGATCTCCTTCGGGTCCTTCAGCGTAAAGACATCCTTGGCGAGGTCGAGCGCGCTTGAATGCTCCGTCACCTCCTGCGACCAGGCTTGGGCTGTTTCTCCGTCATCTCATGCGTCCCGCGCAGCGCCCGCGAGCCGCAAGGACAGCGCCGTGCCGAAGCCCCAGGTGCCGTTGACGAGAAGGGCATAGTAAAGCCGCGGCCACATCGCCGGGACCGGCTCGCCCTTGATCGCCGACACCACGTAGAGGGTGGTGAGCGTTGTCGCCACCGCGCCGATGATGATCCAGGCCGCTCAGTATCGCGCACCGCTCAATCGGCCGAGGAACGGCGCCAGCGCCGCACCCCCACACTCCGCCCTAGAAGGCTTTGGAGATCACCGAGGGCACGCTCGAGTGGCCAAGCCGGCCGCTTGGGCGGGATCATGCCGATCTGATAGAGCAGGTACCAGACACTCTGATGAAAGATCAGTACCGCAAGAACCCTGCGATAAATCCGGCGATCACGAGTCTCAGGATTGGCTGCATCAGGCCCTCCCTCATTCATGCCATGATGCAGCTTCTGAATGGCGCTGGTCCAGGGTCGTTGCGACAGAAGTGATGCGTGAGAGCTGGAAACGGATTGCGAATGGTTTGACGCGCCGCCAAGCGCTGAGCGGCGCCGCGGCTGCGTTCGGCCTGGGCCTAGCCGCGGGCCAAGGCGCAGTCTCGAGCTCGCAACAGCGCATTGCCGCTGCGCTGCCAGGTGCCGAGGTCTGCGTGCTGACGCCGCAAGCGACCGAAGGTCCGTTCTACTTCGATCCGAAGCTTGTGCGCGCCGACATTGCCGAAGGGAAGCATGGCGCGCCGCTTACGCTCACCCTTCAGATGGTCAACGCCAAGGACTGTGCGCGGCTCGAACAGGCCCGCGTCGACGTCTGGCATTCCGACGGCCTTGGCCTCTATTCAGGTTTTGCCGGTCAGGAAACCGGCTCGGCGCGCGGCGAGACCTTCCTGCGCGGTACACAATTCGCCAATGCCGATGGCGAAGTGCGCTTCGAAACGATCTATCCAGGCTGGTATCCCGGCCGCACGCCGCATATCCACTTCAAGGTGTTCACCGATCCGGCGAGCGTCGCCACCGGCCAGCTGTATTTTCCCGACGCGCTGTCGACACGCATCTATGCGTCCATCCCGCCATACAACGCGCGCAAGGCCAAACGCGACACCGATAACAACAACGACTTCGTCTTTCTGCGTCAAGGCGGCGTCGAGACGCTCCTCAAGATCGAAGAGAAGGATGGCCGCTATCTCGCATCTCTGGTCATCGGCGTCGATCGCACCGGGTGATCGATGTTGACCATCGTCTCCGGCGGCCAGACCGGCGTTGACCGCGCCGCCCTCGACGTGGCAATCGAGCTTGGCATTGATTATTGCGGCCGGTGCCCGAAAGGCTTCGTCGCCGAGGACATGCCTGATCCTCCAGGCGTGCTGGCTTCCTATGCCGGTTTGCGCGAGACACCGGATTCCGATCCGCGCCAGCGCACCGAATGGAATGTGCGCGACTCCGACAAGCTGCTGGTGCTGGTCGACGGCGCCGGTCTCGCATTGTCGAAAGGAACCGTGTTCGCGGTTCACTGCGCCGAGACGCTCGGCAAGCCGTATGTCGTCATCGGTCTCGACGACGAGGACGCCGGAGCGCGCGCCGCCGCCTTCCTCGGCGAAGGGCAGGCGCCTCTGGCCCTCAACATCGCTGGCCCGCGCGAGAGCGAAGCGCCTGGGATCTACGCCAAAACGCGCGCGTTCTTGCGCGTGCTGCTGGCGAACAAGGCTTGAGCTCACCAGCGTCTCTTTGACCCTTCTCGACGCGACAGCCATTTCGATAAACTCGGACCAAATAACATAGGTAACAGAAGAGGGAGGGTCGCCATGCGCATGATGCTAAAGATGTTGGTACGACGGACGCTGGGAACGACCCGGTCAAGGACGGCTGTCTCGCCAAGTTGTTGGCTGACACGATCCGCAAGTTGAATGCCGAGGCGAGCTACTTCGTCACCCAGGACGGCCTGCGCTGCGCGCTCATCTTTTTCGACATGAAGGACAGCGCCGAGCTTCCGGCCATCGCCGAGCCGCTGTTCACGAGATCAGCGCGGAAATCGAAGTGGTACCGGCGATGAATGCTGACGACCTCAAGAAGGATCTCGGCGCAGCAATGTAGCCCGCGTGACCGCCATCTCTCAGTGAGCAGCTTCGGCAAGGCACGCCCCCAATCGCTGCCGCGACGCGAAACGCGCCCGGCGTCTGCTAGGGGCCTTGGCAAACCTAGCGCATGCGGGGCAGGCCAAGATATCGCGCCGTACCTCTGCGGATGAGCCACGTCGGCATCTTGCCGCGTAGAAAATAGTCGAGATGGGCCAAGAAGCCGACCTGGTAGCGGAAGCGGGGTCTCGGCGCTTGCAGCGCATCGGCGATGACGACCGCCACCTCTCTTGGATCGCGGGAGGTCTTTGCCTTATGCCGGTCGATCCCTCGGTAAAGCTGTTGCAGCCACGCAAAATACGCGCTGTCCGCCGGCATGAGCCACCGCGTATTATTCCAGATCTCGGTCCGATAGGGGCCAGGTTCGACGACGATGATCTGAATGCCGAAGTCGTGGAGCTCGTAGGCCAGGGATTCAGCCCATCCTTCGAGAGCCCATTTCGAAGCGCGGTAGATTGAGTTTGCCGGCTGGCCGGCGAGCGCCGCCTGGCTCGAGACCAGAACGATGCGGCCGCGCTTTTGCGCGCGAAACGGCGGCAAAAGCGCCCGTGTCAGCTTGAGCACGCCGAAGAAGTTGGTCTCCATCACCCGCCGAATTTCGTTCTCCGGCATATCCTCCAGAGCACCGACGATCGCGGCGCCGGCATTATGCACGACCGCATCGAGCGTGTTGCCGGTTTGCGCAAGAATGGACTTGACTGCTGCCTCGATCGATGCCGGGTCGGTAACGTCGAGCCGCTCGAAGGTGACGCGGTCGGAGAGACCGACCTGTTTCAATGCGTGCTCAAGCGAGTCCTTCTTCGCCAGCTCGCGCATGGTGGCGAACACCCGCCATCCTCGGGCCGCCAGAAGTTCGGTGGTGAGTTGCCCGAAGCCCGTAGATGTTCCGGTGATCAGGACAGTTGGCATTCATTCTCCTGTCAGGCGCTTCAAACCCGAGGTGGGTCTTGCCGGCTGATAGTCGAGAAGCTTAAGCTGTTGCCCATTTGTTACAGACACTCTTATTGCGGGGTCTTAACCTTTGGTCGTTACCTATGATGGCCTGGAACTTGTATTGAGTTGTTCATGAGGCGCGACGAGGACAGCGAGTGGGGTTCAGGCAACCCCGACCGAGACAGTGCGTATGCCGCGCTTGAAACTGATGCACCAAGACTGAAGCTCGTCCAGCGCCCCGGATTGCTCGCGACGCTGCGCTACGGGTCTGCGAATTTCCTGCTCGTGCTCGGGGCAGGGGCCTTGGTCGCCGGCGGGTGGGCAACTTGGGTGGTGCTTGCGCTCGCTCTAGTCCTGGGATCGTTTGCCGACGAGGTGAGCGGCGATGACGATGCATCGCTGAAGGAGAGCCGGTGCCCCTTCTGCACCGTAAATCTTTATCTCACGCTTCCGCTCGTAGGCCTGTCGGCATTTCTCCTGGTTCGCTTCGCCGCGGAGCGCCCTAGCCTCACCGCGCAGCCATTCGAAACGATCGGAGCGCTCTGGCTGGTCGGCTATCTCTTTGCGCTCGCCGGCGCGACGGTAGCGCACGAATTGACGCATCGGAACAGCAGGTTTGCAAAAGTGTCGGCCTATCTGCTGCTCGGCTTTACCGGCCACGCATCCTTCGTAATCTATCATATCTATGCACATCACCGGCAGGTGGGCACCTACCACGACGCCGCGACCGCCCGGCGCGGCGAACGCCTGCGCACCTTCATGGCGCGCACGCTGACGCAGCAATTTGGCCAAGCCGCGCAGATCGAGGCCGCACGTCTGCGCCGGCTCGGCTTGAGCTCGTATTCCTGGCGAAACCGGTTGATCTGGGGTCATTTCACAACGCTGGCGATTTTGGCTGTCGCCGGGATCATCGGCGGGGTACATGGCATGCTGGCCATTCTCGCCGCCGGTCTGATCGGGCGCACATTCCACGAGCTAATCAACTACGTGCAACACTATGGTCTGGTCCGGGTGGAGAACTCACCGATCCGTTCGCATCACAGCTGGGACTGCCATTGGACCATCTCCAATGCCTTGCACTACAATTTGCCGCGCCACTCCGACCACCATATGTTCGCTAACAAAGCCTTCTGGCAGCTGGACACTCAGCAGACTGCGCCGACGCTGCCTTATGGCTACCAGACCATGGCATTCATCGCGCTCACGCCGCCGCTCTGGCGCCATATCATGACACCGTTGCTCGTCGACTGGGACCAACGTTTCGCCAGCGACGCCGAGCGCGAGGTGGTGCGCGAGAGAGGTTGGGAGGGCGTCGCCTAGTTTGACTCTCGACCGCGAAACCGAAGCGCTGTTGTACTGGGCGTCCTCCTCGACCGCCACCCCGCTATGGAGTCTCTCTCCCGACGCCGCGCGCGAGGAGTATCGCCGCACCCTGGCCAAGGCCGAGATTGCGCCGCCGGACATTGGAGAGGTTGCCGACCTCACCGTGCCGAGCTCTGCAGGGCCGATGCGACTGCGCAAATACGTTCCGGTGGACGCCGGCAGCGTTGGTCAAGCCGCCATTCTGCTCATCCATGGCGGCGGCTGCGTTCTCGGCGACATCGAGACTCACGACATTTGGTGCCGCACGCTCTGCCACGACACGAAGGCAACGGTGTTCTCGCTCGACTATCGGCTGGCGCCGGAGCACCCCTTCCCCGCCGCGGTGGAAGACTCGGTCGCGGCCCTGACCTGGCTGTCGCGTGACGCCGTAGCTCTCGGGCTCGATCCGGAGCGGATCGCAGTAGCCGGCGACAGTGCCGGCGGGGGGCTCGCCTCGGTCGCGCTGCACGAGACGAAAGGCCACCTGGTCGCGCCCGTGTGTGCACAAGCGCTGATCTATCCCGCGCTCGACCTGCGCGGTCGGCTCCCTTCGCGCAAGGAGCTTGCCGACCAATTTCCGATTCCGCAGGACATGATCCAATGGTTCTTTGGTCACTATTTCGGACTGGCCTGGCCGATCACCGATCCGCGGGCGATCCCCGCGCTCTACGAGGACTACACCGGACTGCCGCCGGCGCTGATCATCACCGCAGGGCACGATCCCTTGCGCGACGAGGGGGCCGAGTATGCCGCGACGCTGGCCTCTGCTGGTGTGCCGGTCGAATATGAATGCTGCGAAGGCACCATCCACGGCTTTATGAATATGGGACGCGTCTTGCGTAAAGCGCATGGCCAGGCGCGCCGGCGCATCGCGGCCTGGCTGGTGGATCATCTGCAGCGGGCACGAAATTGATGTGAGATGGAGGACCAAATGTTGCATCGCGTTGCTCTTGTTGGCCCTGACGGCGATTGCCTTGGCCTCGACAGCGTGTTCTACGCGCCGGTGAAGAATGACTTGGTTGAACAATAGCTTTCTGTTCAGTCTTGGTGGATGACCCAAAGACCTCGCCCGCCGCATAGAGGGTCGATGGACCTTTAGGATCGACAACGATATGCGAGACGGAAAGCAGCTAGCCCCTATTGAGGTATGACTTGGCCGTCGCCGGCGGAAGCCAGCTTAGGGCAATTGCACCGTGCCATTGTAGGTGCCGCCGGAGAAAGTGTCCGTCAGGTTCTCGTAGAAGTAGGTGCCACCGCCGCTGGCGCCCTGATATTTGCTGGTGCCACTTTGAGGTACGAACCCTCCTCCCAGGACTCGTACAGCTTGTCGCCGTCCTTATAAGTGTTAGTGCAGGTTCCGCTGCCCTTCCAGCTCCCATCTGGCGCGTATTCGTAGTTTCCGACGCAGTTCTGGGTGCCTTGTCTGCTGCGGGATTGGTGGAAATGGGCACGCAGCACATGGGCGCGTCGACCCACTTGTGTCCTTTGTCGGGCTCCTTCTCGTCCCACTTGTCGGCAACGCAGGCGACGGCGATGGTGGTGCTGGCGTTGGCCGCGGAAGTGCCGGGAATGAGAATCGCCGCGGACAAGGCATCGAGGAGTGCTTAGGAGTCATGGTACGCGTTCCTTCCTGCGTGGTGTGAAGTCCCACTATACGCGCATGGGTAGAGGGGGGTTACGTGAAGAGATATTGAAACCACACGTGGGCGGGGCCGGTGTGCCCGCCTTCTGCCAAACCGGCAAAAATGCCATACTGAACCAGCACGGATAGCTTGGCTGCTGGTTCCAAAGTCCGGGCCAAGGGAGGATGGAATGCCGAAGTCCATGAAATTGCTGCCGTCTTTGCGCCCGCTGTGCGTCGTGCCGATCGCCGTCGCGGGTGGCCTGATCGTTAGTGGGCCGGCTACCGCCGACCCGCAGGAGTTGAAGGTGACCGAGCACGCCACGACCGATGCCGTAACAGACACTGGCGCGCCTGGCGACAGCGCCGGCGACATCCTCACCTTCGCCAACGAAGTGTTCGATGCCGACAACAAGAACAAGATCGGCACCGACCAGGGGCACTGCATCCGCGCCGTGCCGGGCAAGACGTGGGAGTGTTTCTGGACGCTGACCCTGGACAAGGGTCAGATAACCGTCGAAGGGCCGTTCAACGACACCGGCGACTCCCTGTTCGCGATCACCGGCGGCACCGGAGACTTCGCCGGAGCTAAGGGCGAGATGGTGCTCAGCGCCTATGGCACCAAGGGCGACGCCTACACTTTCATCTACAAGCTGAAATAGCGGCGCGGCTCTAGGGCAACGCCAACGTGCCCTTATAGCGTTAGGCGAGAGGGCTCAGAGGCTCCCGCGCCGCCGACGGCGCCCTTAGCCTTTGCCTATGAGAGCCTCACGTTCCTTCAGAAGCGCATCCAATTTTGCCTGCTGATCGGCGATGCGATCAGCGTTGCGTTCTTCGTCCGCCGCGCCGGAATAGGCCGCGGCCTGCTCCATCAGCTCGCGGAGATTGTCTTCGACGATCCGGATGCGTCTTTCGATTTCGGCAAGTGCTGCTTGGTCGGCCATGTCATCTCCTTGCGAGTAGTGGGGAGGAGCTGAAGCGTGCGCACAATACTCCGCCCTATGAGCAGACATCAAAGGGTCACATAATGGCAACCGCCTGCTCCACGGGTAACACCGACCTGGATATCGACAGATCGGCGGGGAGGTGGTTCTTGGAGCGTTCGGGACCGATCGGTGCGCAGCTCTGACATGGGGAGTACGCTGTTGAGACAGCTTGTCAGCGAAAGCAGATCCCCGACCGGTCAAGATGATGAAGCCGTCACGGTCGATGTCACCCAAAGCGGAAATAAACTCACCGTTCAAGCAGACCACATCGAGGTTTTCTTTGAGGTCGAAGGTATCGATCTACTCCTAAACACCGACCCAAGCGTCGCCGTTTGGGCTCTATTGCCCTGGGCAATGGAGGAAGCTTCAACCTTCACTTCAATCGACACATCGACCCGCGAGTAGCTGCGAATACGGAGCAGCTGTCGCGAGTTTGGGAGATGTGGATACCCGCTCGATACCGGTCCATCAAAGTGAGCGGCCTCGACGGAAATCGCACTTTGAGCTGTCGATTCTCAATGTCCCGATAGAGTCGGTTGAGAAACGGACACCGAAGGCCCTATTGGAAAAGCCATGTCTTGGACTGAAAAAAAGCAACGACCTCGAGGTTCAAGCAATTCATGGCGATCTTAGGCACAAGATTGTTGAAACTGACATTGCCTCCGAGGAAAACGACGCCTCGCCCTTGGGCCAGGGCCGCCGACACATGATCGGTTCCCACAATATCAATCTCAGGTGTCCAGCCGCCTGGACGCCATGCGCGCAAATATTGGAACCTTTCCCCGTTGCCGACGTCCCGTCGGACTGGCAAAACAGGCGCTATCATCGGGCTCGTTCTGCTGAGGAAATCCATGCTTCGAACTGTGCACACTGTCGTGCTTGGCATTCTGGCGTTGGCGGTCTCGGCGCATCAGGCCGCCGCGGCGGACTGTGAGGTCATTTCGGCAACCCATAGCGCCGACACCAAAGGCGAGGCGTTGCAAATGTCGCGGGCCCTCGCGGCGAAGAGTGCGGACGAGCTTCAGCGCACCAGGGGTTGGAAGCACGCCAGCATGAGCCCTTACAAGGTGCAGCCAGATCCGTTCTTCAAAAGGGTACGGCCCGTAGTGCCAAGGACGTGATCTACGCGTCTTTCATCACGGCGAAGACCTACACGACCTGCTTTACCGGCGTGGTGGTGCCCTATGTTTGCACCTCAGGCTCGAAGGTTTGCGGCGGCAAATAGGCTGCAACGCAAGGAGTCGAAGTTCGAGAAGCGTCGAGAGACTCGTGCGTCCGATACCGGGCGCCTGCCGGTATGACGCAAGCCCAGCACGGAGTCGCCGGCTTCGGTCGGAGCCCTACCGCAGAAAAATCTGCATCGTATCAAAGTCGAAGGTCACCGCGTAGGGCTTGAAGAAATCGTGACCGACCATGCCGGCGAGGCGGAAGCCAAAAGTGTTCTCCCACGGGAACGGTCCGTCGTAGAGACCCGGTACGTCTTCCTGGTGTCGCCAAGGAAAGCTGATGCACGGTGTAGGGCACGATCTTCAACTTTCCGCCTCCGCCCGCGCCTTCTGATCCTCGCCATGAACCCGGATTGGAATGATCTTGACGAGACTTCTGAATCAGTAAGACGTGTATGGCCGGGACAAGCCCGGCCATGACAACGGTAGGGTGTTATGAGGCGTTCTGCTCTTACCGGCCGACATCACGTTCATAGGCGTGCTTCGGGCAGAGAACCGTATGGCCCTGGGAAAGTGTGAGGCGTTCGCCGAGCTTTCGGCTGGCATCTTGCCTTAGCCGTTCCCAGCCGGCAGGCATGTTGCCCTGGAAGCTCTTGTCACAACCCTTCCCGGCGCACCGCCTCACCACGTCGGCCGGGTTCACGCCACCGAGTTCAGTGTTGGTCTGCATCGGGTCCTCGCCGATCTGACGCTGCCTTTTGACAGCGACACTACGATATCAGTCACCCTCAAGCGCGCAAGATACCTGCTCGAGCTTCAAATCCATCAGGTTAATCGGCGTCATCGCTGCCTGCCGCAGCTTCGACATGCGGCTCGCGGCGATCCTCGGCCCCGCCTGCTTCCTGGGGGGCGCCGCCGGCGTCCACACCAACTCGACGATCACCGAGCACAATTTTGCGCGCGCTAATGCCGGCATCATCTTCTGGAGCGATATCCTTATCCCGCTGATCGGCTTCGTCTTCCTCTGAAAGCGCCTGCTTGAGATGTTACCCGGTATAGCTCTGCGGCGTCGCGGCGATCTTCTCCAGCGTGCCGACCGCGACCACGCGGCCGCCGACGTCGCCCCATCCAGGGCCGAGATCGACGATCCGCCTAGCCCGCAAACTCTAATGCGGGAAAATGGCTCGCGTCAGACCGCGTCTTTCGCGGCCTTCACCGGACGAACCTTGAGCATTTTGCGGGCCGGCTTTGCCTTGAAGACGGTCGGCTCCTTGGTGAACGGGTTGATGCCCGTGCGCTCCTTGGTGGCCGGCTTCTTGATGACGATGAACTTGGCGAAGCCGGGTAGCAGGAACTCGCCGCTCTTCTTCATCTCCTTGTAGCCAACGTCTGCCAGCGACTCGATGACGGCCTTCACGTCCTTCTTCGCAAGTGAGAGGTCGTCGGCGATTTTCTGGATCAGCTCAGATTTCGACATCATAGAATCAGTCCCCTTCCGAAAAGAGAAGCCTTGGCCGCCTGGAGGCTTTAGCGGCATTCCAACGCCATCACGCATGGCCGATTCGGCCGGAATTGTCTGCACCTAAGCCACTGCTTGCAAAGTCTAATGTCTATTCCCGGTGGAATGCCGGGATCGCGTTGTGCATGCTCACCTCCAGAGTGAGGTTATCACGAACACTGCGGCACTTACCCTCACTCTGGCGCTGAGACTAGATTTTTAAGCGCTGTCCGCGTCTCGTCGGTTAGTGCCTTCCCACCCTTACAATTCCCATCAAGAAGCGCGCTTGCGAAAGCCTTGGCATAGAATTTTCCAAACCGTTCGGCTTCAATCTCTATAGATCGTCCGGCCATGCGATTTGCGATAGTGCCCTCGATATCGCCGCACGCCAAATCAGCATGAAAGCGAGCGAGCTCCTCGGCTGATGGTTGCTTCGCCTTGCTGACGTAGTCCGTCCAGCTGTTCCCGTCTTCCCAGTTTGGCGGCTCATTACGCAGGATCTCATCGAGGCGGGACATCACGACCGGTAACACTGTCGAGTTGGTGATGCTGGCGTTGAGGTCCTGTTTCAATTGCGCCTGAGCGTCAGGCGTCAGAGGCGACATTTTGAGAGCAGCCACGCCTAAGGGAGCCGGCGATTGATCGGCAAGGTCGCTAGGGAAATTGACGAGCCAAACGTCTGCCGATGCCAGGTCCGCGCCCTGAAGCTGGACCGCTTCAAGTTTGGCGCCCTGAAGCTGGGCTCCTCTCAAATCAGCGCCCTGAAGATTCGCGTAGCTGAGATCAGCACCCTGAAGCTGGGCCCCTCTCAAATCAGCGCCCTGAAGATTCGCGTAATTCAATTCGGCGCCCTGAAGCTGGGCCTTACTCAAATCGGCGCCCTGGAGCTGGGCCGAATTCAACTGAGCGCCCTGAAGCTGGGCCTCTTGCAAAAAGGCGCCCTGCAGCTGGCCGTCTTTGAGCTTGCCCTTGGCTAGGGTTTTCCACATTTGAGCGGCACGGAGATCGGCCCACGCAAGATCGGCGCGGTGAAGGTCTGACCGGCTGAGCAGGGCAAATCGAAAATTGCGTTCGCGAAGCACGACGTTGACGCCTTCACCGGCACCCAGATCCGTGTCCTCCACAACAAGAACGCGATACGACAAGAGCCACCGTCTCCACCACCCCTTGTCATCATCATTAGGCAGGCGGTCGTATATGACGCGACGCACGAGAGGGTTGAGCAGCTTCGCCTCGTCCTCCGGCCCAACCCGGACGCTTGTCGGGGCGACAAACCCCAGACGTCGATCGATCCATTCGTTTGGCACCGTGGCGATCAACCAACTGAAGCCGACGACGAGCGGAAGAAGGAAAAGGACCAAGAGCACCTGCGTCCCCGAGGCCTCCCAAGCCTCTGCTTGCGGCCCGACCTTGATGTCCCACCTGCGACGCGTAGGGCCGGTATTCTGCATGAGAGGCGTGAGCAGGATCAGCATGGCAAAGCCGAGCATCACGGCGATCCGATGCCAGTAGGTGATCGAGACGTCGTGGTACGGCAGGAACTTGATCTGAAAGTAGAGCAGCGTGATGATCGGGAGAACGCTAAATGTCACGTAGACAATCAGCTGCATCATGAACTTCGTGATGAGATTGGGTTTTGGGCCGGCAGCGATCTGCGAGAACACGTAGGAATGCACCAGTTCGCGGGCCGGCTGCTCGGTCCCCATTTCCATCTCATAAGAGGTGATGGCGTCGGTGAACTTGCGGTATTTCCGCGCCAGAATGACGTGCTGAACGAGCAGGGACAGGTAGACGAGTAGCAACAGCGCAGGCGCGTATTGGAAGAAGCCGACGAGAGGTATGTCGGCATTGATGATGGGTAGCCTGACCGGACTGTTGAGGAGCAGATTCTTGTGGCTCACGCTGGCGAGCGTAACCACCACGTAAGTCAGAAGAGCGAGAAAGGCGAGCCAGGCGCTACTGGCCGGATCGCTGGCCCCGTTGGCTTCGTCCAGGAATCCCTTAACTTCCTCGGACAATTTAGGGGACTTTGCCATTCGGGCGGGTTCCGGCAGGCTTGGTGAGGACATTTTTGAGTTGAAGCTGGGGGCGCTTGCCTGTGCTTTACACAATAGAGTCCGCCTCGGGTCAATCGCGGACCTAGAGCCGGCGGCCGCCGATGTCCACCAGGCCGGCGATGGGTGATCTTTTGGCCGTGGACGCCGGCAGAGGGCAAGTTCAAGGGCGAGACGATCTACTCGATCCGGCCTCTGTAGCCGGGGCCGCTCCCGGCGGATCGGGTTTCAGATAAACGATCAGGCAGGAAATACAAATTCCGAGTCCAACCAGCGGGTATTTCAGCGCCACGACCGCCGCGATTGCGAAAAGGCTCAAAGTCGCGATCGATCGCAAGCGCATGATCCTGCGCACGCTCGGCGGGACCTTAACAGCTGGAGTTCGGTCGATAAGCTCCCAAATCAGCAAGACGTACGTCGCGTTCACCAAGAAAAATACCGCCGCATAAAAAGCAACCGGCTGCGGCGCCAATTCGCTCACGGCCATCCAAGCAGTCGAGAGCGGCAGCAGCGACATGGAAAACAGATGCGCGAAATTGAACCACAACAGGCGAGGGGTCGCCTCTGTGGCATAGCGCATGAGGTAATGGTGATTGGTCCACACAATGGCGATGAAGAGGTAGCTTACCGCGTAGCTTAGCCATGTGGGCCAGAGCGACAGGAGCGCCTTGAAGGTCGGCTGCTCCGGTGGACGCAGGTCCAAAACCAGCACTGTTATGAGGACGGCGAACACGCCGTCGGAGAACGCGCTCAGTCGCTCCGGGGTCGCTCTACGGAGCACGGTCATACTATTTCCTGCTCATCGAGGCCGAGTTGGACATTGGCACAACCATTTGGCAGGTTCGCTACGCCGCGCGTGTACAGCCATTCTGTGGCCTCTGGCCTTAGGCCACGATTAGGATTGAGATCGACCTCGCTTAGGGCGTCGACTTGCGAAGACCCACCGCGAGCTTGCGGTCTGCGACCTAACAGCCCTCAAAGCCCTGCATGCGAAATTCCCTGATCTAGTCACTATTGACAACGGAGAGGCCAACCCTAGCCGTTCAGTTTCTCCCTTCCTCGGTCAGCAACATAGCGATTCTGAACCTCGGGCGCGGTTACTCTGGCATGTCTGGTTTGATCGCGACATACAAGAGTGACCTAAGGCACTACGGATTTCGGCCATTGAAACACCCCGTCATCCTCATCGTCGACAACGATGATGGTGGTAAGAAAGTCATAAAAGCCGGAGAGAAACTAGCTGGCACCAAATTTGATCAGACCAGGCGACCTGTTTTTTCCGTCACCGAGAACCTCTACATTATCCCGACCCCACTAGGTTCCTCTGGCGAGCCATCGGCAATCGAAGACTCTTTTCCTCAAAGCGTGTTGGATCAAGAAATCGAAGGAAAAAAATTTGATCCGAAAAAGAATGATGGTGATGGGTCGTCTTACAGAAAGCATATCTTCGCTGAAAAGAAAGTCCGACCGGGTGTGGGAACGATCAACTTTTCAGGATTTGAACCAATTCTGAAAGGCGTATCGCAGGCGATCTCTGACCATCAAGGTAGGGTTTCTGCCAGGAAGGCGGTGGCGAAGAAGTCGGCATAGAGGCGACGGAGAACTCTGTTGGGGTGGCGCTACTCTGCCGCCGCCGCGGCGCGCTTGGCCTTGCCGCTGCGCCGACGGTCGAGTGTCTGCTTCAAGTACCGCCCCGTATAGCTTTGCGGCGTCGCGGCGATCTCCTCAGGCGTGCCGACCGCGACCACATGGCCGCCGGCGTCGCCGCCTTCGGGACCCAAATCCACGATCCAGTCCGCGGTCTTGATCACCTCCAGATGGTGCTCGATCACGATCACCGTGTTGCCCTGGTCGACCAGCTCATGCAGCACGTCGAGCAGCTTGGCCACGTCGTGGAAATGCAGGCCGGTGGTCGGCTCGTCCAAGATATAGAGCGTGCGGCCCGTGGCGCGGCGCGACAGCTCCTTCGACAGTTTCACCCGCTGCGCCTCGCCGCCTGACAGGGTCGTCGCCTGCTGGCCGACATGGATGTAGCCGAGGCCGACGCGCTTCAGCGTCTCGAGCTTGTCGCGGATCGACGGTACCGCCTTGAACAGATCTGCCGCCTCCTCGACCGTCATGTCGAGCACGTCGGCGATCGACTTGTCCTTGAACTTGATCTCCAGCGTCTCGCGGTCGTAGCGCTTGCCCTTGCACACGTCGCAGGTGACGTAGACGTCGGGCAGAAAGTGCATCTCGATCTTGATCACGCCGTCGCCCTGGCAAGCCTCGCAGCGCCCACCCTTGACGTTGAAGGAGAAGCGGCCTGGCTTGTAGCCGCGCACCTTGGCCTCCGGCAGCTCGGCGAACCATTCGCGGATCGGCGTGAAGGCGCCGGTATAGGTCGCGGGGTTCGAGCGCGGCGTGCGCCCGATCGGCGACTGGTCGATGTCGATGACCTTGTCGAGGTGCTCCAGCCCCTCGACCGCGTCATGATCGCCGGGATGCTCGCGGGCATTGGTGAGCTTGCGCGCCACGGCGCGATACAGCGTCTCGATGAGGAAGGTCGACTTGCCGCCGCCGGAGACGCCGGTGACCGCGGTGAACAGGCCAAGCGGAATGTCGACTGTGATGTTCTTGAGGTTGTTAGTGCGAGCACCGATGACGGTGAGCCTGCGGCCGCGGGTGGGCTTCCGCCGCTCCTTCGGCATCGGGATCTGCTTGAAGCCGGTGAGATATTGCCCGGTGAGGCTCTCGGGGGCGGCCATCACCTGCTCGGGCGTGCCTTGCGCCACCACCTCGCCGCCATGGATGCCGGCACCCGGGCCCATATCCACCACATGGTCGGCGGTGAGGATGGCCTCCTCGTCGTGCTCGACCACGATGACGCTGTTGCCGAGGTCGCGGAGCCGGTCGAGCGTCTCTAGCAGCCGCGCATTGTCGCGTTGATGCAGGCCGATGGACGGCTCGTCCAGCACATAGAGCACGCCGGTGAGGCCAGAGCCGATCTGCGAGGCGAGACGGATGCGCTGGCTCTCTCCGCCAGACAGCGTTCCGGACGAGCGCGCCAAAGTGAGGTAGTCGAGACCCACATCGTTGAGGAAGTTCAACCGCTCTCGGATCTCCTTCAGGATGCGCTCGGCGATCTCGTTCTGCTTCGGCGTGAGTTTAGCGGGAAGCGTCTCGAACCAGAGGCAGGCCTCGCGGATCGACATGTCTGACACCTGGCCGATATGCAGCCCGCCAATCTTAACCGCGAGCGCCTGCGGCTTGAGCCGATAACCAAGGCAGGCCTCGCAAGGCTGGTCGGACTGGAAGCGCGACAGCTCGTCCCGCACCCAGGAGGATTCCGTCTCGCGCCAGCGCCGCTCAATATTGGTGATCACGCCCTCGAAGGGCTTGCTGGTCGAGTAGTGGCGGACGCCGTCGTCATAGGTGAAATTGATCTCGTCCTCGCCGGAGCCGTAGAGCACGACGTTGCGGAAGTCTTCGGGGAGCGACTTCCACGGCTTGGTCATGGGCTGCCGATAGGCGCGGGCGAGCGCTTCCAGCGTCTGCTGATAATAGGGCGAGGTGGCGCTGGTGCGCGCCCAAGGGGCGATGGCGCCGCGATTGAGGCTCAGATTTTCGTCGGGCACGACGAGATCAGACTCGAAGAACAGCTCGGTGCCGAGCCCGTCGCAGGCGGGGCAGGCGCCATAGGGATTGTTGAAGGAGAATAACCTGGGTTCGATCTCTTCGATGGTGAAGCCTGAGACCGGGCAGGCGAATTTGGCCGAGAAGATGATGCGCTCGCCTTCCTTATCCGCGAACTCCACCACGGCGATGCCGTCGGCGAGGGCAAGCGCCGTCTCGAAAGAGTCCGCGAGCCGTGCACTGCCGTCGGGCCGCACCACGACGCGATCCACCACCACGTCGATATCGTGCTTCACATTCTTGTCGAGGGCAGGGACGTCCGCGATCTCGTGAAAGCGACCGTCGACCTTCACCCGCTGAAAGCCCTTCTTCTGGAGCTCGGCGAAGTCGCGCTTGAACTCGCCCTTCCGTCCGCGCACGATCGGTGCCAGCAGATAGAGGCGCGTGCCTTCAGGGAGCGTCAGCACGCGATCGACCATCTGGCTCACGGTCTGGCTCTCGATGGGAAGCCCCGTCGCCGGCGAATAGGGCACGCCGACACGAGCGAACAACAGCCGCATATAGTCGTAAATCTCGGTGACCGTGCCGACCGTCGAGCGCGGGTTGCGCGAGGTGGTCTTCTGCTCGATGGAGATCGCCGGCGACAGGCCCTCGATATGGTCCACGTCGGGCTTCTGCATCATGTCGAGGAACTGGCGCGCGTAAGCGGCGAGCGACTCGACATAGCGGCGCTGGCCCTCGGCATAGATGGTGTCGAAGGCGAGCGAGGATTTGCCCGAACCCGAGAGCCCGGTGATCACCACGAGCTTTTCCCGGGGCAGGTCGAGGGAGATGTTCTTGAGGTTGTGCTCCCGCGCGCCGCGGATCGAGATGAATTTGGAGGTCATTACCCTAGCAATGTCGGGGCAGGAGGCCCATTCAACAAGCCCCGCAAAGGCTTAGTCCCCAGGAGGTTCGGCGGCAAGTGGAGGGGGGTTTGGAGTAGGGTTTTAGACCAGCCCGTGTTTCTTGAGGCGGGAGCGGATGGCGCCGGGCTTGCGGCCGAAATCGGAGGCAATCGCGTCGATTGTCTCGCCGGCCCGATGGAGGCGCTTGAGGTCCAGGTCCTCATCCTTGCTCCAGGGGGCATAGGCCTTGGCGTGGCTCGCCCGCATGGCATCGAGCGCAGCACCTTGCGGCGTCCAGGGCATGCGCGGCCGCGGCGCCGCTCCTTCCGCCCGGGTGGGCCTGGCGACGTTGGCCGCGGCCAAGTTCTGTTGCTTCCGTGCGATGCTCGCAGCGTCGAGACGAGAGGCAGCATCCGACGCGGCCCGGAACTCTGCATCCTTCTCCACCGCGATGGGGTGCACCCGGAGCGCTCGCTCGTTCAGTCCCAAAAGGTGCAAGCTGGACAGTTCCCGCAAGCGCGACAGCGCGACATAGCCCTGGCCATATTCAAAGGCGCGTGAGAGGTCGATTACCGCGGCGTCGAGCGACATGCCCTGGCTCTTATGCACGGTGATCGCCCAGGCGAGTTTCAGCGGCACCTGGATGATGCTGGCGCGCTCCTTGCCGTTCTCGTCGATCTTCCATTTGGAGGGTTCCGCCAGAATGCGCTTGCCGCCGCGCGTTCTCACCATGGGATAGCTGTCCTCTGCGTCGAAATCATCGACCACCCCGAGCGTGCCGTTGACGTAGCGGGCGGCAGGATCGTTCTTGGTGAACATCACCACGGCGCCCTGCTTGAGCTCGAGGGCCTCCGGCGACAGGCAGCCGCGCTGCAAGATGCGCACGAAAGGCTCCGGTCCTTTGGTGATCATGGCGAAGACGCGCGACTTGCCGCCAAGCTTCGCCAGTTGCTGCTGGTTGATGTCGTCAACGGCGGCGTTGTGGGTGAAGAGCCGCGTGCAACCCGTCGGAAGCTGATCCCAGCCGATCAGCCGCGAAGCGAGACGGTCGCGATGCACTCCGCTGCAGCTATTGGAGCGGATGGCGGCGAGCACGTCGAGAAACGCTGCGTCGCTTTGCCGGTGCTGCTCGGACAGATAGCAGACGGTCGGCGCGAGATCCCTCCAGGCGGCCGAGGCATGGGCGAACTCCGCACCGAAGGACTCCGCCCTGTCGGCGAGCGGCAACATGGCGTCGTCACGGTTATTGCGCACCACCGGGGGAAGCTGGAAGAAGTCGCCCACCAGGACCACCTGCAGGCCACCGAAAGGGGCTTGCGATGCCCTGATATGACAGCAGACCGCATCGACCAGGCCCAAGGCGCGTGCTGGCAGCATCGAGATCTCATCGATGACAAGGACGCTCGTCTTCTCGATGCGCGCGGCGAGGCGGCGATTCGTGGCGAGGACGTCGAGATCGCGGCGGGTGAGTGCCTTGCGTACCCCGATGCCGCTCCAAGCATGAATGGTGACGCCATGACCGTGGGTGGCGGCGATGCCGGTCGAAGCGGTAAAGGCATAGTCGATGCCTTGCCGCTGGAGGTCGCGGACGTAGCGATTGACCGTATGGGTCTTGCCGCTGCCGGGCTGGCCGGTGAGGAAGATGCTCGCCCCGGTCTTGAGCAGGGCAAGCGCCTCGTCTTGGGTCATGCTCTTTTGCCCTCGGCCAGCCTCCCGTCGGCAAGGCTTAGTCTCGTAACAGAACCGCCACAAGGGGTGACGTCGGACCGAATCTCGGCCTAGATGCGCCGCCAATGAAGCTCACCCGCAACCAAGTCATCCTTGCCGTGATCGGCCTGGTCGTTTTGCAGGCCGCAATCCTCCTCGCCATGGGTCGCGTGCCCATCTGCAAATGCGGCTATGTGAAGCTCTGGCACGGCGTGGTGTTGAGCTCGGAGAACTCCCAGCACCTCTCAGACTGGTACTCGCCCTCCCACATCATCCACGGCTTCATTTTTTATGGACTGCTGTGGCTCGCATCGCGCTGGGTGCCGATGTCCCTAGGCACGCGGCTGGTCCTGGCGATCGCCATTGAAACGTCATGGGAGGTGATCGAGAATACCGACTGGCTGATCAACCGTTATCGCGGCGCCACCGTGTGGCTTGACTATTACGGCGACAGCGTCATCAACTCGTTGGCCGACACGCTGTTCATGATCTTGGCTTCTTCCTGGCGCGCTGGTGGCCGGTGTGGCTCACCATCGCCGTGACCATCGCGCTCGAGCTGATCGTCGGCTACATGATCCGCGACAATCTCACGCTCAACGTGCTGATGCTGCTCTGGCCGGTGCAGTCGATCTTCGACTGGCAGGCCGGAAGGTGAAATTACCGCCCTCATGCTGAGGAGCGCCCGAAGGGCGCGTCTCGAAGCATGGACCTCATCCTTCGAGGCGGCGCTGGCGCGCCTCCTCGGGATGAGGGGCCTTCCTAGAGCGGGATGCGGACGCCGAACACCATGATCAGGATTAGCCAGAGGAACGCCATCACGGTCGGATAGAAGGTGATGCCGAAGCCGAAGGCGCGCAAATATGGGTTCTTGTGATAGCCGATCCAGAACAGAATGCGGCCCATCACGAACAGCGCCGTGAGCAGCGGAAGCGAGCGCGCCTCCTCCAGCGGGCAGTATATGGCGAGCCCGGCATTGGCGATGAAATAGGCGATGAACTGCTCGAAGGTGTTGAGGATGAAGCGCGTGTTGATGTCCAGCGACGAGTTGGGCTTGGCTATGCGCCCGACCCACATGCTTGGATCGAGGCGCTGCGCCGCGACGATGCAGATGCCGATCACGCCCGGCAGCAGAGCGAAGACGGCACCCTTGATCACCAGCGCGAGGCGATCGGCGATGCCCCAGGCGTCGGGCTGCCAATGCCAAATGAGTTTCATCCCCAGGAAGAAGGCGAGGGAGAAGATCCAGTTCGCCACCAGCACCATAATGAAAGGCTTCTGACGCGCGGTGAAGCCGAAGGTCTTGACGTGCGGATGGCGCCGGGCGCTCGTGCGGCGTCTCGGGGTATGGCGCTGTTCGACGGTGCGCTGCATCCTAGTCCCTGGTCTTTGGGCGTCCGATACTGAGCCTGGCCTACAGATCGTGAAGATCGGGTTGCTGCCCGGCGGTGCCCAAGCGCCGTTCTCTCTAAGCCATAGTTCGCAACTGCACAATTCTCAAGGGTAGGGTGTGGATGGCGTGAACAAAACGTGTACAAAATGGACTGAGAGGCTTATTGTGGAGGGGGTTTAGCCTTGCCTAGCAACGAGCACCCGGCAGGCGGTAGAGTGTAGTCCGCGCAGGGGCTGCCGGCGGCATGGAGGTCAAGAGATGGCGGGATCGGTTAACAAGGTCATTTTGGTTGGTAACCTCGGAGCCGATCCGGAGGTCCGGCACACCCAGGACGGCCGTCCCATGGTCAATCTGCGCGTGGCCACCAGCGAGAGCTGGCGCGACAAGGCGAGCGGCGAGCGACGCGAGCGCACCGAATGGCACCGCGTCGTCATCTTCAACGAGAACCTGGCGAAGATTGCCGAGCAATATCTGAAGAAGGGCTCGAAGGTTTATCTCGAGGGACAGCTGCAAACGCGCAAGTGGCAGGACCAGTCTGGCCAGGACCGCTACTCGACCGAGGTGGTGCTGCAGCAGTTTCGCGGCGAGCTGACCTTGCTCGATAGCAGGCAAGGATCCGCCGGCGGCGAGCGCGAGTCCGTTGGCGCTTCCAGCGGCGATTTCGGGCGTTCAAGCGCGCTTGGCGGTGGTGGCAACCGCTCCTTCGACAAGGAGCTCGACGACGAAATCCCGTTCTGACGTCGATAATGAGAAGCCCGGCGACCTCGCGGCTTCTGACGCGTTGGAACATCAAGCGCTAGTAGGTACGCGTGTTGCCCTCACTGTCGGTCTTGGCGGAACCCTCCACGACCGGTTGCTCCTCCAGGGTCTTGTAGGCGGGTGCCGAGGCGAGCGTCTCCTTGCTGATATTCAGCGTAACGTTGACGTTGTCCTTGTCATCACGCGTGAATTTGAGATCCTCGAACCGCACCGCGACGTGCTTTTCGCCGATGCCGAGAAAGCCGCCGACACCGATCAGCGCGCCGATGACCTTTCCGCTCCGGTCGGTCACGAGATCGTTGACGTTGCCGATCGTCTCGTCCTGACTATTGACCGCTGGCCTCCCGATGAGCTTGCTGGCGAGCAACTCGTCCGGTTTCTGCTCGGTGAGGAACTGAGCGCTTTGCTTCGGTGCAATCGGCTTAGCAGCCTCTGTCGACTGATCGGGAGCAACCGGCTTGGCAGCCTCGGATGACTGGTCGAGCGGCTTCGGCGAGGTTTCCGACGGAATTGCCGAGGGTGGCTCAGGCTGCATCGGAGCCTGCATGGGCGGCTGTTGTGCCGCATTGGGCGACGCCGGAGTCTGGGCCAGCCCAGGGGCCGCGCCCAACAGCAGGGCAACGGCCGTCATTGCGAGGAAGCGGTTCATGATGCTCTCCTTGTGTCGTTTGAAAACGAAGCGGACGAGAATCGAAACGACCCTCGCCCCCTGCTTGAACAACGCCTCCCGGTATCGATCGTTCCAACATTCGTCCCCAGTCACTCATCAGTATACGGAGTGAATGCGCCGGGCGTCCGTCAAATTTTTGCGCGGAAGGTAGAAATCCCGTTCGGCGCGCGTCTAACGAAAAAGCCCGGCGAGCATTGGGCGACCGGGCTTTCAACGCGTGATAGAGTTGGGCGAGCTAGTAGGTGCGAGTCTGATCCGGCTGCGGGCGCTTGTTTGCGCCTTCCACGATCTCCTGCTCATCCAGCGACTGGTAATCCGGCGCCGACGTGAGCGCCTCCTTGCTTATGTCCACTTCGATCCTGACGTCATTGTCCTCGTCGCGGCTGAACTTCAAATCTTCGAACGGTATCGCCACGTCCTTCTCGCCAATGCCGAGGAAGCCACCGACACCGATCACCGCGGCAACGGCCTTGCCGCTGCTGTCGGTCACCAGATCATTGACATCGCCAATCCTCTCGTTCTCGGCATTTACCGCCGGCCTGCCCAGCAGATCGGAGACAAGCAATTCGTTGGGCGTCTGACGCGAACGAAAATGCACGTTCAGGTCAACACTCATGCCTGCCTCCGGCGACTGGTCGGACAAATTCGATGACGCAGGACTGGTCGCCGGCGACTCGGCCGGAGCCTGCGTCAAGGGCGCGGCTTGCAATGTCCCGTCGGGAGAAGCCTGGGTCCCGGCCAGGGCCGGCGCAAGACTCAAAAGCAAACCCGCCGCCGCCATTGTCACTTGACGTTTCACGGTGCTCATCCTTTAGGTCCCTTTGACTAGGTAGGTTCGGGCCAGAAATGAACTCGCACAGCATAGCAGAACAGGTCGAACCTGACCGGATTATTCCCTTCAGCGTCGCTCCTGATGTTGTCATTCCGAAGGCCGAAAGAATGGCCGTGCGAGCGGAGCGTTGAAGGCCTCGACCTGAGTACAGTAAGGTATTGATTATTATGCTAAAAATAGGCGGCTGATGGGGCGCTCGGATGGTTGCGCGAAGCCCCGAAAATCAGCTATAGAACGGTGCCTTCTCCGTACGACTTCGCGCTCTGCTTGGAAGGCCGTGCGCATGCGCAAGCGGCCACGCCTGATCCTTTCGCCAACCACACTTCAACGGAACGCTCCCGGCCTTGGCCGACAACGATCAACCTCCCGGATCGGGCGCGCCAAGCCCATCTGACATTCGGCCCGTCTCGCTTATCGACGAGATGAAGCGGTCGTATCTCGATTACGCCATGAGCGTGATCGTGGCCCGCGCTCTGCCCGACGTGCGCGACGGGCTGAAGCCCGTGCATCGCCGCATCCTCTATTCGATGCACGAGAACAATTATACGCCAGAGCGCGCCTACAACAAATCGGCGCGCGTTACCGGCGACACCATGGGTAAGTACCACCCCCACGGCAATCAGGCGATCTACGACGCCCTCGTCCGCATGGCGCAGGATTTCTCTATGCGCGTGCCGCTGGTCGACGGGCAGGGAAATTTCGGCTCGGTCGACGGCGATCCGCCAGCGGCCGAGCGCTACACCGAGGTGCGGCTGGCCAAGCCCGCCATGACGCTACTCGACGACCTCGAGAACGAAACGGTCGACTTCCAGGCGAACTATGATGGCCGCGAGCAGGAGCCGGTGGTCCTGCCGGCGAAGTTCCCCAACCTACTGGTTAATGGCGCCGGCGGCATCGCCGTCGGCATGGCCACCAACATTCCGCCGCACAATCTCGGCGAGGTGATCGATGCCTGCATTGCCTATCTCGACAATCCTGCCCTCGGCGTGGCCGAGCTCGCCGAGATCGTTCCCGGCCCGGACTTTCCCACCGGCGGCTTGATCCTCGGCAAGGCCGGCATACGCGCCGCCTACCACAAGGGCCGCGGCTCGATCCTGATGCGCGGCCGGGTCACCACCGAGCTCGTGCGCAGAGAGCGCGAAGCCCTGGTAATCACCGAAATTCCCTATCAGGTGAACAAGGCGGCGATGGTGGAGAAGATCGCCGAGCTTGTGCGCGAGAAGAAGATCGAGGGCATCGCCGACATCCGCGACGAGTTCGAGCCGCGACGGCATGCGTGTGGTCATCGAGCTGAAGCGCGACGCCATGGCCGACGTGGTGCTCAACCAGATCTACCGTTTCTCGCCGCTGCAATCGACCTTCGGCGCCAACATTGTGGCGCTGATCGGCGGTCGTCCTGAGCTGCTCAACCTTAAGGATTTGATCCGCGCCTTCACCGATTTCCGCGAGGAGGTGGTCGGCCGCCGCATCAAGTTCCTGCTGCGCAAGGCGCGCGATCGGGCGCATGTGCTAGTGGGCTTGGCCATCGCGGTTGCCAATATCGATGAGGTCATCGCGCTCATTCGCAAAGCGCCCGATCCCGCCGCGGCGCGCGAGCAGTTGATGGCCAAGGACTGGCCGGCCAAGGATATTGTGCCCCTGGTCGAGCTCGTCGCCGATCCGCGCCACAAGGTTTCGTCGAGCGGCACCTACCGGCTCTCCGAGGATCAGGCCCGGGCCATTCTCGATCTTCGCTTGCAGCGTCTGACCGCGCTCGGCCGCGACGAGATCGGCGATGAGCTGAAGAAGCTCGGCGCCGAAATCACCGACTATCTCGCAATCCTCCGCTCCCGCGCCCGCATCGTCGCCATCGTCAAGGACGAGCTGACCAAAATCAAAAACGACTTCGGCACGCCGCGGCGGACCGAGATCCTCGAGACCGAGGCCGAGGTCGAGGACGAGGACCTGATCCAGCGGGAGGACATGGTCGTCACCGTCAGCCACAAGGGCTACATCAAGCGCGTGCCGCTCTCGGCCTATCGCGCGCAGCGCCGCGGCGGCAAGGGCCGTGCCGGAATGGCGACGCGCGAGGAGGATTTCGTCACTCGCATATTCATCGCCAACACGCACACGCCGGTGCTGTTCTTCTCCTCGCGCGGCATGGCCTACAAGATGAAGGTATGGCGCTTGCCGGTGGCTGCGCCCCAGGCGCGCGGCAAGGCGTTGATCAATCTGCTGCCGCTCGAGAAGGACGAGAACATCACCACCATCCTGCCGCTTCCAGAGGACGAGATCAGCTGGGGCAAGCTCGACGTGATGTTCGCCACCAACGGCGGCACCGTCCGGCGCAACAAGCTGTCCGACTTCATCGAGGTCAGACAGAACGGCAAGATCGCCATGAAGCTCGACGAGGGCGACCGTATCATTGGCGTGGGGGTGTGCGGGGAGCGGCACGACGTGTTGTTGACCACCGCCGAGGGGCAGGCAATACGCTTCCCGGTCACCGATGTCCGCGTGTTCAAGGGCCGCGAGTCGGCGGGCGTACGCGGCATCAAGCTCGAAGGCAAGGATCAACTCATCTCCATGGCCATCCTGTCGCATATCGAGGCGTCGCCGGCCGAGCGCGTCGCCTATGTGCGCCAGGCGAATCTGGTGCGCCGGGGCGGCGCCGATCATGAGCAGGACGTGGAGAGCGAAGGCAACGGCCAGGAGGTGGTGCTCTCACCGGAGCGCTACGCCGAGCTTAGCGCGCATGAGGAGTTCGTGCTGACCGTGTCGGAGAACGGCTACGGCAAGCGCACCTCGGCTTACGAGTACCGCATCTCCGGACGCGGCGGCAAAGGCATCATCGCCATGACCGTCAACCAGCGGAACGGCAAGCTGATCGGCTCTTTCCCAGTTGAGGAGGGCGACGAGCTCATGCTCGTCACCGACCGCGGCCAACTAATCCGCGTCCCGGTCGAAGGCATCAGCGTCATGGGCCGTTCGACCCAAGGCGTGATCGTGTTCGACACCGCCGAAGACGAGTGGGTGGTCTCGGTCGAGCACATTCCCGATGTTGAGAACGGCAGCTCCGATGGCGAGAATGGCGACGAAGACGACGGGGCAGTGGACGAAGGGCCGCAGGACGACGGGTCTGAGGACGGCGGCTCGGGCGGAGAGAGTTAACGTCTCCTTTTCTCATGGGCGCGAACTCGGGCCCTTGCTTGCGCCATGACAGCGCGGCTAGAAGGTGCCGATGATCCGCATCGGCTTCTATCCCGGCAGCTTCGACCCCGTGACCTTCGGCCATATCGATATCGCCAGGCGGGCGACGAAGCTCGTCGATAGCCTAGTCGTTGCCGTCGGCACCCATCATGACAAGAAGGCCCTGTTCAACGCCGAGGAGCGCGTGCGCCTGGTGGTGGATGCGCTGAGGCCCGTCGCCGACGAGACGAGCGCCGAATTCGACGTGACCACCTTCGACACGCTCACCGTCAGCGCCGCGCGCGAAGTGGGCGCAAGCGTCATCATTCGTGGACTGCGCGATGCCGGCGACTTCGACTACGAGATGCAGATGGCCGGAATGAACGCGAGCATGGGGCCGGACGTTGAGACCGTGTTTCTGGCTTCCTCGCCGGAAACTCGCTACATCGCTGCGAGCTTCGTCCGCCAGATCGCCGCTATGGGTGGCGACGTTACCGCCTTTGTCCCGGCCCAAGTGGCCGCAGCCTTAAAGAGGAAATTCCCAACATGATGCTCACTCGTCTGTTTGCAGTCGCAGCTGTTGTCCTCACCTTTGCCGTCGCCATTCCTTCCATGAGTTTCGCCGCAGATCCGCTCGAGAACGTCGTGCTGCTCGACCTCAAGGACGGGCGCGTCACCATCCAGCTTCGCCCGGACCTCGCGCCGAAGCATGTGGAGCGGGTGAAGAAGCTCACGCGCGAAGGCTTCTATGACGGCATTGTCTTCCATCGCGTCATCCCGGGCTTCATGGCGCAGACCGGAGACCCGACCGGCACCGGCACCGGTGGCTCGAAATATCCCGACCTTCCGGCCGAGTTCACCGACAAGGCAAAATTCGGACGCGGCACTATCGGCGCGGCGCGGTCGAGCGATCCGGACAGCGCCAACAGCCAGTTCTTCATCGACTTCGCGCCAGCGCCCTTCCTGGACGGCAAATATACGATCTGGGGCCAGGTGATCGACGGCATGGATGCGGTCGACAAGATCAAGCGTGGCGAGCCTCCGTCCAATCCCGACAAGATCGTCAAGATGCAGGTCGCCGCCGACGCAGATGACGCGTCGAAAGCCGCGGCTGCCAAGCTGCTCAAGGCCCAGCAATAGGAGGTCGCGATGGCGGCAAAGCCAGAGGATACAATCATCATCGAGACGACGCGCGGACCCGTGACCGTAGAGCTCAGGCCTGACCTCGCCCCGAACCATGTTGCGCGCATCAAGGAGCTGGCGCGGCAGGGCTTCTATGACGGCGTGGTGTTCCACCGTGTCATCGACAGCTTCATGGCGCAGACCGGCGATCCCACCGGCACCGGGCGCGGCGGCTCCGGGCAAAAGCTTCGCGCCGAGTTCTCGAAGGAGCCGCATACCCGCGGCGCAGTGTCCATGGCGCGGGCGCAGTCACCCGACTCCGCAGACAGCCAGTTCTTCATCTGCTTTGACGACGCAAGGTTCCTCGACGGCCAGTACACCGTGTGGGGCCGCGTCAGCCAAGGCATGGACAACGTCGATAAAATCACCCGCGGTGAGCCTCCAGCCAAGCCCGACAAGATCGTCTCCATGCGGGTGGCCGCCGACGCGGGCTAGGGCCCCGCGCTCCTCGTGCGCGTCGACGACTTCGACTACCATCTGCCGCAAGAGCTGATCGCGCTCCGGCCGGCGAGCCCGCGCGACGCTTCGCGGCTGCTCGTGGTCGAGCCCGGCGCCGATCCTCCCTTCGCCGACAGGAGGACTGTCGATCTGCCCGAGCTGCTCTCTCCCGGCGATGCACTGGTGTTCAATGACACCAAGGTCATCCCCGCCGAACTTACCGGCGTGCGTGAGCGCGACGGAGCATCGGCGCAAATCTCGGTGACGCTCACCGGGAGGCTCGACGCCAGCAGATGGACGGCGCTGGCGCGTCCCGCCAAGCGACTGAATGCCGGCGACCGCATCGTGTTCGGCGAGGGGGAGGGGGTGTGCCTGCTCGGCACCCTCGCCGCGACCGTGGAAGAACGCGGGCCAGAAGGTGAGGTGACCCTGGCCTTCGACTTTAGCGACGCGAGCCTGGACGAGGCGATCGAGCATTTGGGCGCGATGCCGCTCCCGCCTTACATCGCCTCGCGGCGGCCTCCGGACGCGAAGGACCGGGTCGATTATCAGACCATTTTCGCGCGGGAGGAAGGCGCGGTGGCGGCGCCGACCGCCGGCTTGCACTTCACGCCGGACCTGATGCGCGCGCTCGAGACCCACGGCGTCTCGCTGCACTTCGTCACCCTCCATGTCGGCCCTGGCACCTTCCTTCCCGTGCGCAGCGCCGACACCGGCGGCCATATCATGCATGCGGAGACCGGCACCGTGTCGACGGAAGCTGCGAGCGCGCTGAACGCGGTGAAGGCGAGGGGCGGGAAGATCGTCGCCGTCGGTACCACTTCGCTCCGGCTGCTGGAGAGCGCCACTGACGCGCAAGGGAGACTTGCGCCATTCTTCCGCGCCACCAATCTCTTCATCACCCCAGGCTACCGCTTCCGCTTCGTCGATCGGCTGGTGACCAACTTCCATCTGCCCCGCTCGACCCTGTTCATGCTGGTCGCCGCCTTTTCCGGGCTCAATCTCATGCAGCGGGCCTATGCCCACGCCCTCAAGCAAGGTTATCACTTCTATTCCTACGGCGATGCCTGTCTACTGAGCCCCGATGCAACGTGACGTGCGACGGAATTTCTCCTTTACCCTGAAGGCGCAAGACGGCCAAGTCCGCCTTGGCGAGATCGCGACGCCGCGGGGCGCGATCCGCACGCCAGCCTTCATGCCGGTCGGCACTGCCGCGACGGTCAAGGCCATGCTGCCGGAGACGGTGCGCGCGACCGGCGCCGACGTCATCCTCGCCAACACCTATCATCTGATGTTGCGGCCTGGCGCCGAGCGCATCGCCAAGCTCGGCGGGCTGCACCGCTTCATGGGCTGGGACGGGCCAATTCTCACCGACTCTGGCGGCTATCAGGTGATGTCGCTGTCGAAGCTCCGCCGCATCGAAGAGCACGGTGTCACCTTTCAGTCGCATGTCGACGGCGCCACCCTCGAACTTACGCCGGAGCGCGCCATCCAGGTGCAATGCCTGCTTGGCTCCGACATCCAGATGGTGCTCGATGAATGTACGCCGTTCCCCGCGACCCGCGACCAAGCCAAGGCCTCCATGGAGCTGTCGTTGCGCTGGGCGGAGCGCTCCAAGCAGGCGTTTCGGGAGCTGAGCGCGCCGGGCCAGGCGCTGTTCGGCATCGCGCAGGGCAGCATCTATCCGGATTTACGTGAAGAGAGCGCAGCGGCGCTGAAGAGCATCGGCTTCGACGGCTACGCAATCGGCGGCCTTGCCGTGGGCGAGGGGCATCAAGCCATGCTCGACACTGTGGACGTGACGACGGCGGTGCTGCCGGAGGATCAGCCTCGCTATCTCATGGGCGTGGGCACGCCGGAGGATTTGCTTGCGGCGATCGCGCACGGCATCGACATGTTCGACTGCGTGATGCCGACGCGATCGGGACGGCACTGCCAGGCCTTCTCCTGGGGAGGACTGCTCAATCTCCGTAATGCCCGTTATGCCGAGGATCCGAGTCCGCTCGATGCGGAAAGCGCCTGCCCGGCGGCGCGCTACTCACGCGCCTATCTGCATCATTTGGTGAAGTGCGGGGAGGTCCTTGGGCCCATGCTGCTGAGCTGGGCGAATGTGCATTTCTACCAAGAGCTGATGGCCAAGGCGCGGGAGTCGATCCTTGCTGGAGACTTCGCCGCCTTCGCCGAGAACGTGACACGTCGCTACAGCGCCCCGAGCGATCTGAATGGTGATAATACTTAGCTTTATCCACTCGCCGGTATGACGTGCCAGCGGCGATTCGGCACAAGTCCTACTGCGTGGCGATGTCTGAAGCCGGACCGGTGGTCTTGGCACTCAGCACCTTGCGCTCCCGTGCAAAGAGGTAAAGGCCCGACAGGATCACCACGCCCGCGCCAGACAGAGTCCAGACCGTCGGCACCTGGCCGAAGACGAGAAATCCGGCAGCCGACATCCAGATCAACCCTAGATAAATGTACGGCGCGAGTGCCGACGCTGGCGCATGCCGATGGGCAAGGATCAGCAGCCAATGCCCAAGGCCGCCCCAGAAGCCCAGCGAGGCGAGCAGCATCCACGCGCCATGCCCTTGCGGCCATTGCCAGGTGGAAAGCGCAAACGGCATGAGCACGACGGCGCCGGCAAGCGGCGTATAGGTCTGCGTCACCTCGGGGGGATCGAAGGCGGCGAGGTAGCGCGTCGAAAGATTGTAGAGCGCGTAGCCGAAGGTCGCGACGAGTGAAATCAGCATGGCCCAATGCAATGTCCCGAACCCCGGATGCATCACGAGCAGCACACCGAGAAAGCCGGCGAGGATCGCCATCATGCGATGCCAACCAACCCATTCATGCAGCAGCGGCCCGGCAAGCAGCGCGACCAGGAGCGGCGCGAGAAAGAAGATGGTGACCGTCTGGTCGAGTTGGAGATATCTCAACGAGAGGAAGTTGAACCCCGTCGTGACGATCATGATCGTAGAGCGGACTATCTGGACGAGCGGCTTCGCCGAGCGAAGCGACGGCTTGAAGGCAAAAGGCCACAGCGCGACGGCGCTGAACACGATGTGTCCGACGAAGCGGAGCCAGGTCACTTGCGCGACCGGCACCGCGTCCACGGTGACGAGGTATTTTGCCGTGGCGTCGAGCAGGGCAAAGCAAATGGTGGCGAGCGCCATCAGGCCGATCGCTTTCAATCGCTCGCGGGGATCGGTAATGCCGACGGAGGGTAACAGGCGTGAAGTCATGGGCTGCGCGTATCTGCACGAGTCTTTGCCAAAATGCCATCCGCCGTTAAGGTCGCGGGTCCCCGAATGGGATCGAAGGAGGAAATCATGGCTGACGTTCGCGCCATGTGCGCCATAGGCCAGCGCGGGCAGCTCGGCCTGAACGGCAGGTTGCCTTGGGAGGGCAACAAGGGCCGCGAGTATGTCGCCGATGTGGCGCGCTTCTTCGACGTGACGCGCGGCCATGTGATTATTGCTGGCCCGCGCACCGTCGCGTCCATCCCGGCCTTCGCCTACGAAGACCGGACGATTTGCGAGATCCGTTCGATGAATCACCCCGCCGAAGTCTTGGCGTGGTTCCCGGATCGCGTGGTGTTCGTCGGCGGCGGGCCGCCGGTGTGGAAGACTTACGCGCCGTTCGTCCGCCATTGGGACATCACGCGGCTTCTCTATGACGGCGATGCCGACCGCTGGTTCGATCCGGCTTGGCTCGTGGCGGCGAATAGCTCGGTGCGGGAAGCCTAGGGCCGGATGCGCAATCAATGCACCCAGCGCGGCGGCACCTGCTTCCAGGGGTTGCCGTTGGTCTCAAGCCGGAAGCCGAGGTCGAACAGCTTGCCCATATAGTCCGGATCGAAGGCTTGGGTGCTCGTGTCCGGGAAATTGCCGGGGATATAGACCAGATTGTAATCCATGTTGTTCTTCTTGGAGAACGCATAGAGCGATCGCCGATGCCCTGGTTCTTGATCAGCGTCGAGATCGACCGGCCGGCAATCGACAGCGTCCGCGGCTTCACCGCCTTCCATTCCGGATCGACGCGGCCGTTGCGGATGATGTACGGCTCCTGGGATTATCCCGCATACCCATGCTCCCCCCGCGCCAGGATGGGTCGTCGGCGGCGCGATCGCGAGCGGCATCGCCTGGGGCGCGGGCTTTGCCATTGGCAACGCCATCTGGGACAATTTCGATTGGCGGCACGGCAACATCAACGTCGACATCGACAAGAACGTGAACATCAACAAGCACGTAAATCGGAACAACGTGAAGACCGGGAACTGGGAGCACAACCCTCAACACCGCAAGGGTGTGAGCTATAACAACAAGCAGGTACAGAACAAGTTCGGCAAGGACGCCGTCAAGTCGGCGGATCGCAAGCTCGACTATCGCGGCCGAAGCGGCGAGCAGCGTCCATCACGTCAGCCTGTTGCGCGAGCACCGTGTCGCCGAGCTTCTCCGTCCAGTCGAGATCGTCGTTCATCATGGCGAGCACCGTCGGCGTCGCCACAAGCGCCTTGATGCTCGCGTCCCAATCCTGCTTCGCAAGCGCTTCGTCGAGCTTGTCGCCCTTGAGCGATTTATTGGTCTTCGCCCAGCGGTCAGCCCGCACAATTTCTAGCGGGTAGGTCGCCGCCATCAGTACCTGGGCGAGCAGAGAGTCGGGATAGAGTGCGATCGGCGCCACCAGGGCGTCGAGCTCGCCTTGGCTGAGGCTTTGCTGTTGGGCCGTTGCGGTGTCGGTGCCGGAGGTCTCGCCTTCGGACAAGACCGGCGATGACAAAAGCGCGGCGATGGCCGCGGCGGCGAGTGCTGCACCGATCCGCATTGACGTGGCCCTCCACCCTCGGTCGTCAAACTATGCGCAAAAAGAGGCAACAATCTGGATTCGTTGACCTAATTCGTTCGAAGTTCGGCGAGCAGCGACTTCGCGGCTTGAAGATCAGTTGTCTCGAATCCTTCCGTGAATTTCGCAAATGTTTCGGAGAGCCTCTCATACGCCTCGCCCCGCCGTCGCTGGCCCTGGTGAAGGCGCGCTAGGCTCATGGTTGACCTAAGTTCCCACGCTTTACTCTTTTGCTTCTTGGCAATCTCGATCGATCGCTGAAAATGAGCTTCTACCGCATCGGGTGACTGCCCTTCGTCCAGCGCAAGCTCGCCCCTCAGGCGGTGCAGCTCAGGCTCGTAACACCGCTCATGGCTTTTTTCCGCGATGGCGAGGGCTCTAATCAATGCATCGTCAGCGTCCCTTGAACGTCCCGAGTTGATCAAGGCGCTGCCCAAAAGGCCGAAATAATAAGGAAGGGCGAGCGCCGCTCCAGTGGCTCGGTACGCATCGAGTCCCCTGATGAGTTCGGGCAACGCCCTTTTTTCTTGGCCTTGCAAGAGCAACCCGGCTGCTCCGTAAACAATGCCGGTCGCGCGGAACAATGGGAAACCTTGCTCGCTCGAGAAGCGAATCTGCTCGCCGCTTTTTGCAAGGATGTCGGTCGACCTCCCGAGATATTGGTAGAGCCAACTCGTGTGATGCAGCCCATAGGCGAGGCTGAAGGGATGGTCGATCGAACGCGCGAGCTCGAGCATCTCGCGGTTTACTTTGAGCGCTTGCTCGGCATGACCGAGTTGCCACAAGGTCAGCGCCAGATAGCAACGGTGCGTTACCCCGGCATGCTCCCCGACGCGCGTTGCCCACATGCGCGTCCGTTCGTGATCATCATCGTAGTGGGCCAGAGCCTTCTCGTATTGCACCAGCGCGCCGAGAAAGTCTCCGCGGTAGTAGAGGGTAACCCCCATCAAAAACAGGGCTTCCATCCAAACACCGGGATCGTCGAGCCTTTCGGCATGGTCAAGCGCCTCGCTTGCGAGGTCCAACGACAGGTCCATTTCGCCGCGGACAATGCGCCAGGCGAAATTACCCCACACCACCGCGAACCGCTCCTGCGGCGAGCCGATCCGGTCGCAGAGCTCCCGGGCGCGATGAAAGGCCGGGCCGACTTCCGGCGCAGCATAGCCGCGGACGGCGATATAGGCGGTGCCAAGAGGGCTCAGGACCTGCAGTTCCAATTGATCTCTGGCAGGTCCCTCAGGGAAGGTTCTCAGCAGCGCCAAGGCACCTTCGAGATTCTGCACGGCTTGCGGCAATGCCCCGCGCGCTATCGCCTGCATGCCGGCAAGCCTTAGATATTCGACCGCCTTCGCCTGATTGGCGCTCCGCGAGAAATGATGCGCCAGATCTGCGACATGGTCGTCCAATGACGACGGATAAAGCGACTCGATCGCGCGCCCTGCGTCTTCATGCAGTTGTTTCCGGCGTTCCAGCAAAATCGAGTTGTAAGCAACCTCCTGGGTGAGGGCGTGCTTGAAGATGTATTCGACGTCCGTTATCGAAGGCTGCTCATAGACGAACTCGCCGAGTTGCAAATTGGCGATGAGGCGCTCGAACTCATCTTCTGATCGTCCAGCGACAGATCTGGCGAGGTTGAGAACGAATTCGCGGCCAAGCACCGCAAGGGTTTGCAGCAGGTTCTTTTCGTCATTTCGCAGCCGGTCGATGCGTGCGGCAAGAATCGTTTGCACTGTTGGCGGAATGCGCAGCGAGGCGAGGGGTTTGACCAGCTTGACCATTCCGTCGGATCGGTTCAGCGCGCCTTCATCGAACAACGCCTGCACGGTCTCTTCCATGAAGAACGGCGTCCCCCCGGTGGTTTCGATAATGAGCTGTTTCAGCGGCAAGAGCTCAATTGACTTTCCGAGGATTGCCGACAGCATCTCATCGGCGCTGTCGCGCTCGAGCGATTCAAGCCGCAAGAGGTGACAGTAGGTCTTGTCTCCCCAGTGCAGCGCATATTCCGGCCGATAGTTCACGAGGAGAAGGATTCGCGAATTCGCCATCGATTCCACAAGCAGGTCGAGAAGCGCTTGGCTCTCGTCATCCAGCCAATGCAAATCTTCGAAGATCAGAATGAGTGGATGCTGACTTGCTTCGGCAAGGAGCAGGCGCACTACAGCTTCGAACGTTCTCGATCGCCTGAGTTGCGGGTCCATGCCGGCGAGGCGCTCTTTATCGTCCTCAATCTCCAGCAGCGCGAGGAGATATGGGAGAGCGGTCTCGAGAGACGAGTTGAATGCGCCGATGTGCTTCGCGACCTTTTCCCGCCTTGTCGCGGGATCATCTCCTTTCGTGATCCCGAAATAGCTGTGCAGCAACTCGATCACCGGCAAGTAGGAAGAGCCCTTGCCGTGGGAGACCGAGAATGCCTCCAGGACCGTCCAATCACCACCTGTTTCCGCCTTGAATTCGAAAACGAGCCGTGACTTTCCGACGCCTGGTTCGGCGACAACGGCGACAAGCTGCCCCGACCCGGACTTGGCGAGCTGCGCCGCGAGCCGGAAGATTTCCCGTTCCTTGCTACGGCCCACGAATTTGGAAAGCCCGCGCCCGGCCGATCGCTCCAGTCTGGTCCGCAACGGACCCAACCCCGCGACCTCGTAGATCCGCACCGATTCATTGAGCCCCTTGAGGCGCGTGGGCCCCAACGAGCGAAGCGCAAAGTACCCTTCGACAAGGTTGCGCGTGCTGTCGCTGATGATGATTGCGCCGGCGTTGGCAAGCGATTGCATGCGTGATGCGAGATTCACGGTGTGGCCAACTGGCGTATATTCCGTCTGACCTTCGCCTGTCTTGATCGGCCGAACCACGACTTCGCCTGTGTTCACTCCCGCCCTGATCTGGATCGGCGTCCGCCCTTCAGTGCGCAAGCGATCGCTCAAGCGTCGAATTTCTTCCTGTAGACGCAACGCAGCATAGAGCGAGCGTTGCGGGTGATCCTCGTGAGCAATTGGCGCCCCAAACAGAGCGAAGATGCCGTCGCCGGTCGATTGAACGACGTGACCGTCGTAGCGGCGGACCGCGTCGATCATCAGCCCAAGCGCCGGATCGATGATGGCCCGTGCTTCCTCGGGATCGAGATCCTGCTCCAGGCCGGTGGAATTGATGATGTCGACGAAGAGTGCGGTGACGAGCCTGCGCTCGCCCTCCGGCACGAAGCCAGAATCGATCGCGTGCCCAATTGCGATTCCCGGCGGTGGCGATGCTGCGTGCTTGGCGCCGAGGCCAAAGGCGGCACCGCATTGGTTACAGAAGCGCGATCCGGCGCGATTGAGCTGTCCGCAATTGGCGCAGTTGATTGGCAACGCCGTCCCGCAAGAGCTGCAGAACTTTGCCGTTTCCGGGTTGTCTGCGTCGCAATTGGAGCACCGCATGGCACCGGGATCTCGTGGCCGTTCATGCCTTTAGATCATGAATGACGGCCTTTGTCTCAGTCCTCAATCAAGGGGGAGTTCGTGCAACAGATAGGACGCAGCAATCTCACAACGCCAGGATGAGGAACCCGGTTCAGCCTCAATCACAGGTATTTTGTTATCCTTCTTCTGCTTCACTTCACTTGCGGGGAGTGAGGAGACGTTAGGAGTCGAGCATGAATATGCGCGCTATTACCGCTCTTGCAGAGGCCTCCATTGTCACTGCCCGCTATTTTGCGAGCGGCTATATCTTCGCCGGCGATCCGGTACAAGGATGAGGCGGTCGCCATGGTGAAAAAGGCGGTGGCAGCCATCAAGGCGGAGGGTCCAGACAAGGCCTATGCCTAGATCGACGATTCATCGGGCCAGTTATCGCCGACCGCGAACTCTACATCGTTGTGTATGGCCTCGACGGCATGGTGCTCGCGCATGGCGCATCAAGGACCGCATCGGCACCAACCAGATCGACGACAAGGACGCCGACGGCAAGGAATTCGTGAAGGGGCGCTGGAGCTCGCCAAGACGCAGCCGAGCTTCCGGCGATCTTATAAATTCATGAACCCGGTGACCAAGTCGGTCGAGCCGAAGCAAATGTATTGCAGACTGCCGTATGAAACGGCAGTCTGCGGCGGTATCTACCAATGAGATCGCGGACAGCCCTGGAGGTAACATTGCGACGTGGACTCATGATCCTCTGGGCAGCCACTGCATTGGCCGGGGGAGGGCCATTCGCCGCCTCCTCGCAGGAAGACCCGACCAACATCGTCGCCGATCAGATTCGTTCGCAGGGCTACAAATGCGACGCCCCGCAAACCGCGACACGCGATCCGCAAGCCTCAAGGCCCGACGAGCAAGTCTGGCTCCTGCAATGCGAGAGCGGCAGCTACCGCGTACGCCTCGTGCCAGACATGGCCGCCAAGGTCGAGAAGATCGATAAGGGCCAAGACAGCAGCAAGCAGTAGGAGCGCTGCGTTCTCTAAGCCGCTTCGTTCCGGATCACCTCGGCATGAAGGCTTTGGCCAGAGCCGAGGGCTCCGCTGCCATAAAGGCAGAAAGATGCGTGCCTAGAATTCAGTCAAATTGCGCGTCGAACTCCGCGCAAGCGACCTCATCCCGGAAAGCTGAAAGCATCCCCGCAGCGCCAGATCGAACTTAGGATCTGGATCTAGTCTATTGCGGCGGCGCTGCGGGCGCTGGGGCGGGCGCCGGAGACGGCGCTGGCGCCGGAGCCGGAGCGGGCGCTTCCTTCGCCGTCGGGGCGGTGGCTGCGGGCCTGTGCAGGATGCAGTTCAGCGTCGCTTTGTTCAACCCGAACTGGCAGCCGTGCCGGACACCCTGGACCACGCCGAACGCGATCGCAGCGATGATGAGTATGAGAATCAGGCGCATGTGCTCGTCCCTCCCTTGGTGGGCCGCAAATTAGCCGAACGCGCGGGAAACAGAAAGGGGCGGCGCGGAGTAAACTGGCGCAATCCCAAGGAACATATCGCCGCTCCCCTTGGTTTTCTTGGGTTCAATGCAAAATCCTGATGCCTATATGACGTCATACGGCCTTGCCTGGCAGCCCGAGAGCGGCGAGCTCTGGACCGTGGTCAATGAGCGCGATCTGCTCGGCAGCGACCTCGTTCCGGACTATCTGACCACAGTAAAGGACGGTGGGTTCTACGGCTGGCCATACAGCTATTTCGGCAATCACCTCGATCCGCGTGTGAAGTCGCAGCGGCTGGACCTGGTCGCAAAGGCCATCGTTCCAGTGTTCGGCCGGCTACGAGGAACGTCTATGGCTTTGCCGAACCGTCAAACAAACTGGCACTTCCAAGGAACCGGAGCCTGATAATGCTGGCCAAGCGCTTCGGCGAAGGCGACTCTTCATGGCGCTGCCCGATGATGACCTTCACGCGCTAAAAGAGAGCGTAAGACGACGAGGTTGGAGGTAGCAGAGGTGTTGGCTTCGGCGCCCCCTTCTTTTATTCTTCCTCGGACTTGTCCTTCTTGTCGCCCTGCAGCACGACTGGCTTCCAACTAAGCTACGGCTTTCGGGTCCAGGATAATGTCCGCAATTCCCCTAAGCATGGCGGTGTCCAACCTTTGCTCATCAAGCCGGTGGTGCGGTCTTATCTCTTCCATTTGATCCGCTACCGAGTTCATCCAACAGGCGTAGTCATCCTTGGGCAGAAGCCCCTCTGATCGAGTTGATCCGCGAGTGCAGACCAAATCAGTTGATTGAAATCGTAAAGGTCCCGCAAAGCAGCGTTTATTTGATCGACCAGCTCTTGGGGTGTGTCGTCGTTAGACATGCAGGCTAGCGCTGATTGCGGCAGCCAGTGAAGTAACATGTGAGGTCCCCAGCCTCGGCTGCCGACACCTGTTATTCCTGCCCGAGCCGACCCTTCACCACGCAGCCTCCGGTGGGCAAATGATGGCCATATCCTGCTTAGCCAGTTCTCGGGTGATATATACTCTTTTGCCCTTCCGGATCGTCGTCTGAGTGTAGTGGGGGGCTATGTTCACGATCTTACAGCCGCGATAAAGCCCACGAGGTTTGGCAGCTATTGCCGGAACCGAAAAGCTAATCACAAGAGCTGCCACGAGGAGGTATTGAGCCACTGTCCGATCTTTCGTTGTTCGAATAGTCAACCCGCGACAGGGTCGGGTGTTCCTGGTGATAGACCGTAACAGATCGACTTATGCGTCGGTACTACCTTACGGGGGCGGGATATAGTTTCTATTCCACGGTCCCCCGGCATCCCCCACCCTACGTGCATTCAATCGGCCCAGCGCGGCCGCTGCGGGTGTCGGTCTTGGTCGGCGCCCTTTTGTTGTAATAGCCTGTCGCCTCCCGTTGCCTTGGCCGCTGCATAATGCCTCGAGCACCTGAATGTCCCTCCCTGTCAGGAACTTAGTTCCATGGAACTGTTGTAAAGCTTGAGGGTTATTGTCGAGGATCGCCTACTCCTGCGGCGAGTACCCGATCAAGCCCCTGGCGGCGGCCGTTTCGAGGACTTTTCATCGATGAGCAACGTGGCAGAAAAACTAGACGATCAAACCAATCCACGAGTTACCGATTCAGATATTGAGAGATGGGCCCTTAGCGCCGTAGGTGCGATTGAACGCTTTATCGCCGAACGAAACGCGCTCCGTGAGCAGGTACGCGCTCAAGATCGTGAACTTTCTCTTCTGCGTGAGCATGTCAGCCTCATGCGCAATAGCTATCGAAGGCTCACGAATGAGTTCGTGACTCAGTTGGAAATTGTAGACAACTTAGTCCCCGAAACGACGCAATTGCATGAGCGTCAAAAGCCGACTGAGGGCAGTCAATTTGAACTATCGAAAACTCGAGTCGCCTAACAAGGTTGTTCCTCTCGCCCTATTCCTAGTACCTGCGTTCGGGGGAGGGTGATAGTATCTATTCCACGGTATACCCTGGTATCCCCACCCCACCCGTTCAAATTGCGCAGCTAGACGCAACCGCGCGCGTGTGTTCATGCGCCTCCACGTTCGGCCCCCCAGCCCCCTTAATTTGCAAGTGGGAGCGCCCAAAAGGAGAAGCCTCGCACTGGACGCCGGGGCTTTTTCTTCCTGAGCGGTACGACTTATGCCCTGCCAGCCTTATCTCTGGCGTATCGAATAATCACGAGGAAATCTGTTTCATCAACTACGCTGTCAATCCACGACACAATCGGAATCCATTTTTTGGCCTTCCGCGTTCCGGGACGCCCACGCTTGGCAACGCGCACACCGTGCAGGAGCAGAAACAGATCATCACCGTCCTGTTCCGTCTTGATTGAACCGACCGGAACGGTTGGGATTTCGTGACTCATAGGCAAACATCTCCAAGCATCATGCACGGGTGGGCCGTTGCCACTTAAGTCCCCGCAACGCTGCAATGTCTTGTTCCGGCAGACATAGCCATTCGCCGTCAATGTTCATCCATTGATTGCATTGGATGCAGTCGTGAAGCCTCTGACCCCAAGCATCGATTTCGACCCTAGGGTGATTGCATACGTGCTGTGCTTCCGAGTCATCCTCGGCCATAGGGGAGAGCTATTTACGTCGGCTTAGTTAGGCAAGGGACAAGTGGCTCTGTGTCCACAACGAGACCCCCACCGGGAATCTTCTCGACAGTCCAAGGTGGCGGAAAGCGGCGGTCGGTCATTGTGGGTTACAGAAGGAGATCCGGCGGAGGTTCGTAATCGAAGACCCCATTTTTAGCATCTTGCCGTCAATCAGTTTAACGTCGCTCTTCTGTGCAAACGCTTTTGCGGACGCGGTGAAACTCGGCGAAGTGGTGATGACCCAACCCTTGTCGCCCCCAATAAGACCCATATGAATCCGACCGTGGTGGTTCGCACACCACTCTATGCAGGTACCGCTGGGTTGATTGCGGCACTCGTTTTGGCCTGAGCCTAGCTGGGTCTCACTCTTCCTCGCCCTCGGTAGCTGCAGGCGCAAGAGCCGCCTCAGGATCCGGCTCCCACTGGGAGAGGCCTGCGCCCAGCAGGCGCTGCAAAAGACGGTTCGCGGCGGGGAAACTTTCGTCGGCGTCAGTCCCGGGCGCAGCTAGATTTACCGCGCCGTGACACGGCGGTATCTCCCAGGGTTTCAGCCGCAGGTTTTTGCATTGCTGATGCCGTGCAGCGAATTGGGCAACCTCTTCCCAACTGCGGTCCTTGAGCATGGATTCAATGTGCTCTGCACGCTCGGGGTCGGCTTTAGTTAATTCGAGTGCTCTTGTGAGAGCCTCTTTATCAATTTCATCCATTATCAATTTTATCCATTGTCACGGCTCCAGGGCCGCGGCCCGGGATTCAACCTGCGATATGATCGTGCGTTCCTACACTCCTTTCCCAAAAAACGCGGCCGACTCAGCTTATACTTCCAGTATACAAAGAAGAGCATCCAAAGGAGGACGCCATGGACACCACGACATTGCTCATCATTATCGTAGTTTTGCTTCTTCTCGGCGGAGGTTGGTACGGCCGGGGACGCTGGTACTAATTTCTGCGACGACTATCCCGAGCCAACGCGTCTTTTGCCTTAGCGCGCTTGACCGCTTATGCTGCCCGCGTGCGAGCCCCGGTGTCAGGTCCGGGATTGTTCGCCAACATCTCGTTTGCAAATCGGGCCCATCGAAATCAGTCCTTTGATTCCGCACCCGGGGTGTTCTTAGTCGGGTCGGGGGTGTCGGGATTCAAAGCAAGTATTTTTCTTCTCAGGCGCGGGAACCATAACAACCGGCGGGGCGAGGGCTGCATCGTTCGGGGTAACTCCAGGAACTTTATCCGAGGGTTCCGCGGGGTTTTCCGCCAGGGCAGGTGTTGCGGCCAACAGCAATGTTGCGAATGTCAACGCGATTTTATTTTTAACAACCTCTCTAGCGATCCCAACGCCGAAAGGCAAAGCTGGTTCCAGTCGTCCCAAGCTTACCTAGGGACACGTCGGCGTTCGCCCCTTGACTCCTTGATCTCAACTTAGAATTGATCACTTCGCCGAGCTTTTCAGAACGTGGATTAGGCTGTCCGAGGACTTGTGAATACGTTTTGAACGCTCACTTAAGGCTTGCGGTCCACCAAGCAGTCGCGGAGCGATCGATGGGTCGCCGAGTTGCCTACCGAGGACAAGGAATCAGTGCGCCGACCGCAGCCGACGCCAGGAACGATCCCACCGTCATATTAGCCGCTGCCTGTAAGTCCTCTCAGCGCTTGGCGAAGTCGTGTGCTGATAATGATTATGTCGACATCGACCGCAGACGATGTCGCAAGCCGCAGCGGATGCGGTTCTCGCGCTAGCTCACTGGCGCAAATCAACTGCCCTGATTGGGAACCCGACTGCCCCCATGGCGGTCGGGTTTCTGCGAACCGAGCCGCAGAGGCGAACCGGATGGGCGCGCGTTGAGACTGGAAAACAAACCTCCTGACGATGAAGGTTGGGGCGGCGGCGAAGTCGTCGCCCGCTATGAGCATGGGGTTATGCTTTTCCTTCTAATTCTCACCGCCCCGACATCGGGATGATTTGGACCGAGCGCTTTTTCTTTGATCGGCAGCGAGCGCTCGTAGAGCGGCGCGGCATCCGCATAGTGATCTTGATCAGCATAAAGCCGCGCCAGATTATTCAACGATGTCGCGACATCAAGATGATCCGGGCCGAGCGCCTTTTCTCTGATCGCCAGCGCGCGTTTGAAGAGCGCCTCGGCCTCAGCATAGCGAGCTTGACTGGAGAGTTGACTTGCTTGTTGATCTAGTCGAGCGGCTTCTTCGACATATCGGCCTTGTGCTTTGTAAAGCTCTGCCAGATTTTTCAGCCCCGATACGACACGAGGATTATCGGGACCGAGCGCTTGTCCTGCGATTGTCAGCGGGCGCTTGTACAACTCCTCGGCATGGGCATAGCGGCCTTGGCCACTGGAGGCAGAAGTGACTGGGCTAGCTCCTTGACGCTGGACAGCCGGGATCGCCGGCTACTTCTCTGGCTGGCTAGTTCGTTGACGCATGTAAAGCCAGGATGCCAGGGCAATCACTAGCGCAGCTAGAGCGCCAACACTTAGTAATAGAGCCGACCGCTCTAGCCACGCGCTTGCAGGGACGCCCACCGCCATAACGACACCTACCAGACAAATCGGCCATGAAAGGATATGGACGCCCGCCGTAAACGTGCCCAGCGCCAGCAGAGTTAGAATAGCGAGGCTGGTGGCATCGGCATTCATCATTCCTTGAACGTTCGGAAGCAGTACCACATTCATAGCGACAAGGAACGCCAGCCAATGCAACGCCTGCGTCCAGACCAAGTGCAGTCGCGCCCTCTTGTCGTGAGCGTGCGGCCAACCAGAACCGATGCAAACCATGCAGATTATCAGCGCAAGAAACTGCCAATAGCCGACAATGGATTGCTTCGAGTAGCTGTTATAGGCGATACCAAAAATCGCAAGAATGAACACCGCCGTGTAGGGCAGTTCTCTGAGCCAGAAACTCGCCTTAGGCGAGGATTGCGAGGAGATAACCGGCGGGGTTGTTTCTCGCTCGTCGCCATCGCGAGAAGGAAAATCGCTCATCAGTGCCGTCTCACCGGTGCAACATCACCAACTCTACCAAAATTGGAGATGCTGATCCTGCCAGATCGTTTGGGCAAACTGTAGATCCGCAAGCTCGGCCGTCCAGATTTCTCATTTGTCTCGGCTAAACCGCTATAGGAAGCAACCCCCCGGTGGTGCGCCGGGCTAATTGGTCCTGAACTTGCCGCCAAAAGCGCACTTGTCGAACTTGCCTGAGTGTTCCTCAATGAGTTCGACGGCAAGTTGGATCGCAAAATCTCAAAGAGGGTTGGTCATTGAAACGACCGCGGATGCGATTGTTTGCACATTTGCGCGAGGGAACAATGCTCGGCCGGATTTGTTTATTTTGCAGAGCCTGTCGCAGCGAGATAATTTGCCACGCAGCCAAAGGAGACACGAGGGGGATCGCGACGAGGCCGACTGAGAGCAAAACTTTCGGAAGGTCCCCCAAATGCTTCGTTCATTCGCAACCCTCGCAATCATCGGTCTTGGCGTTGCCGGTTCGGCTGCATTCGCGGCGGACGACTCGGCGAAGCAACCGGAAAGCGCCGCGCAACAGAGCGCGCCCGCGGCCAGCGGATCCCCAACCGCAACTGCCGAAAGCGCCCCTAAGGGCACGCTCAAAAGCCCCTATCCTGACTTCGCCAAAGTCGCCGACGAAGGCCACAAGAAATTCATGGCCGCGGGCTGCAATGGTTGTCATGGAGGGGGTGGCGGTGGTGGCATGGGTCCGCCTTTGACCAATGAAGTTTGGGTCTACGGTAAGGACGACGATACTCTCTTTCGACTAATCGCTCTCGGCAGCGACGGATTGCAGAAGCAGGGTTATGCCCGTAAAGGATCAGAAAACGTCGTTGGGCCGATGCCGGCTATGGGCGGAGTTGTGAAAAGCAATGACGATTTGTGGAAGATCATTGCTTGGATCCGCTCGGTCAATCCGTCCTCAGCCTCGGCGGCCGCGGACACTGCCCGGCGTGAATGCTAATCGCCCAGGACAAACTGGCACACGTCGGCTATTGCGGGCCTCAAATGCCGCAGTCCAGCTTTCGGAAGGTAGCGCCGTGGAAAGTGCTCAATAGCGATAAAGCCTAATCTTTAGGCGGGCTTCGCAATAAAGAGTTGGCACCACCCGCTCGCAGCGACCAGGTCTCAGTGCCGAGATGACAGGCGAGACAGGTGCTCTGCCTACGGAGGTCAAGTTGACTGGCGCTGAACTCAAGCCGATCCGAGAAACGTTTGGCCTCTCAGCTTCAGCGATGGGGAAGGCTCTCGGCTATTCTGGTCCGAGGGCTAAGATTGCCGCGCGTATTCGGCGGCTGGTTGTCGGTCTTGCGCTGATATTGGTCGCCATCGGCCTCCCTCATTCGCCTGCCTTAGCCGATGACGCGAGCGCTTTGATGGGGCACTGGCTCGTGCCAAGCCGCGAGCAGAAGAAGTCGAGGATGAGCCCGCAATGCCAAAAGTATGCGGAAACGGACGTGCAAACGGTTCCCGAGAGCGAGATAGAAATATTCTCGTGCGACGATCCCGCCTTCGCGCCCCAGAAGACACGCATACTCGAATTTGTGAAATCTGTTAACGAGGTCTATCGCGCGCAGAACAGACCGCTTTATTCCGAGACGATCTCGGGGCTATGCGCGATCGTGCGTGAGACAACGGCGAAACGGAAGACCGATCTTTGCAATCCGAGCGAAAAACTGCGCGGGGCTCCAATCGAAAATCTGCCGGTGGTCTGGAATATCCGGGCATCAGGAAACGACGAATGGCCGTTGGAGGGCGATAGCTACTCTCCCTCGTCGGGGTACGGGGGGATCTCCTGTTTTAAGAGGCCCGATGCCGGTCAGGTCATGACGAAGGGATGCCGCCGGTGGGGCGTCGAGCTGCCGGTGATCGGCGCCCGCAGGTGCGACTGCGAATGCGGCGACATCGTGTGCGAAGAAGATGCATGGACCCGAAAATAGATGACGCACATTTCGTCTTAGCCGCAGGCTGCGATGGCCGCATCGATTTTCGACGTGGATCCCCGGTTCCTTGTTATCCAGATATTCGCCGGTTCCGGGATGCTCGGTGCCGTTCTGCTGGGTCACGCGATGCTGTTCCGGCGACTTGCCATCGTAGCCAAGGCTAGACTCAGCGTGGTTAAGTGATGGGCTGTTAGCCCCTGCTGGCAACAGCCTAAGGATATTAATGACTTAGCATTGCATAGGCATGTGATCATGGTTACATACGCATGCATGCCATGCATTTTTATGGGTGGTCAGGGACAAGGTTCATTTGCGCTGGTGATTTGGGAAAGCATCCGCCGGGGGGAGATCCGCCATCGCAGAAAACGGGACTCCGATTGGGCAAAATCCACCGGGGGGAGATCCGCCAGCGCAGAAAACGGGACTCGAAAGTATTGGATGCGATTTCTTGGCACTCCGGCATGATGTCCGCTTTGGGTCATTAGCGGACATTAGCGAGCGAACTACGCATGTCCGCTTTACCCCTGAAAGCGGACATGCTGAGCGTCAGCATCGACGTCCGTTAAGTGCCAGATGCGGACATCCAAAGCCGCCGGCGGCCGCATGACCTGTCCCTCCCCCAAGACGGGCGAAGGTAGAAAGCATTACCATCCCACGCCATATTAGGGTGCATGACAGAGCTACAGCTTCAATCAACTCTGACCTGCCCGCATTGCGGCAATCAGGCGACCGAAACTATGCCAACGGACGCCTGCGTGGCCTTCTACGACTGTAAGGCTTGCGGAGAGACCCTAAAGCCGCTTTCAGGAAGTTGCTGTGTGTTTTGCTCCTACGGGTCGGTGCCGTGTCCACCCATTCAAGAAGGCGTAGAGCCCTGCTGCACTCCGAAGTCTGATCCACGCTCCAAAGACTGGGTTGGAAGCAAGCGCGCTAGTTTGTTGGCGTGGTGGCTTCCGAGTGCTGCCATCATTGCTGGTCTATTTGCGTCGGTCCCGATGCGGACGATTGTTTGGAGCGTAGCCCTCGCCTTGATGGGCATCGCCTGCATCTTGAATGCCCAACAGTGTGGCCGCACTCATTGCCGCTATACCGGCCCCTACTACTTGGCCATGATTGTTCCGGTAGCGGTGGTTGGATTGGGCCTCGCCCCGCTCGCTCCACATGGCTGGATCGCGCTCGGCATTCTCATTCTCGGTGGCGGCTATGTTATCTGGTGGGCCACGGAACGCGTGTGGGGCAAATTCGCCGGCCCCTACGCACTCTGAGCATCTCACCTACGAGAAAGTGAGTTTGAGGTCGAGCTGGTGGACTTTGACTTACTCTAGCCATCTTTGGCCTGTTGTTGGCGACGCGTTAACAATCATGCGGCACTATTTCTACACTGATGTCGAAACCCTTCTTCATAGGTATTGACGGAGGGGCCACTTCTTGCCGCGCTCGCATCCGCGATATGGATGGGAGTTTGCTCGGCGAGGGCGAAAGTGGACCGGCTAATATTCATTCTAATTTCCGACTCGCAATGGAGTCGATCCGGCTGGCATGCGAGGCGGCTCTTCGGTCTGCTGCCATCGGCGAGCAAAGCCTGCAACATTCGCATGCAGGATTAGGCTTGGCAGGCGCTGGCATAAAGAACGCCTGCGACCGCTTGCTTTCACAAAAAATGCCATTTGCATCGACGGTGCTCGAGACTGATGCCTATGCCGCGTGGCTGGGAGCCCATCAAGGCGGCGATGGCGCAATCGTCATTCTGGGCACCGGTTCCTGTGGTCTAGCCTTCATCAAGGGCCGGCGCATAGGCGTTGCGGGATGGGGTGCCGAAGTTTCGGATGAGGCGGGCGGTCAAAGAATTGGTCGGGAAGCTCTCCGCCGAACACTTTGGACCTTGGACGGTCGCGCGGAGAAGACGGCGCTATCTGCGGCTATTCTCGATCGGTTTGGTGGGGACCCGGCTAAGATCGTCCGTTTTGCATCAAGAGCGACACCTGCTCTTTATGCTGAGTTCGCGCCACTGGTCCTCCAATATGCGTCGGCGCGCGATCCCCTAGCTGTCACGCTCGTGCAGGAAACCGCGGAGGCTGCCGTCGCTATCATTGACAGGCTTGTGGATGTCGGCTCGCCTGCGATTAGTCTGGTGGGAGGCCTTGCCGAGCCTTTGATGCCGTGGCTGCCACCTCGCATTCGCGACCTCATCACTGAACCGCAAAGCGACACCTTGGATGGAAGCATCCTGATGGCTCGCCGTGCGTTTTTCAGGCTGGATTCAGTGCGATTGCGTGCTGGCTAAGCGGCCAATCTCCTCAATAGCCTCGAAACGCCCTCTCGAGCAAGCTGGCGAACTCGTTGTGGATGCGCGGACTAGCGATACGAATCCTGTTGCTCGGTTGAGGTCGTGATTTCGCGATCTTTTGTTGGGGTCTTAGTTTCTTGACCTTCGGCTTTGGTGCAGCGAGCGCAACTCGTGTGGGGCTTGGCAAGTCTTGCAGTGCGAGCTGCGTCTGACCAGGACCTCGGATCGCCTCGAGATAGTACTTCTCGTAAATCCATCCACGTTGCGATGTGACGGGGTCTAAGACTTGGAACCAACCCTGCTGATAATCGATCAGCTGCAATTCGGTACCGACGGAATAAAAGCGAACCGTAGGAGCAGAAACAGAAGGTCCGGAATGCACCGTCGCCCCGCGTATTACGAAGACCCAATTCGCCTCTTCGTTTTCGCCTTTAGGTACCGGCGACGCTGACGGCTCAAATGAGCCGCCGGTAGGCAAGGACACGGGCCGCTTCCCAATCCGGCCACCGTCGTTGTCTGATCTAGGCTGGTCATCGAGATATTGCCTGGGGCTCTGCCTATAGGGTTTTGGTGCAAGGGCCGCATTTTGCTGATGAGTGGGCTGAGTGGTCGTTGAAGCTTGCCGATCTTGACCAGGAGACCGGTTAGGAAGGTAGGGGCCCCACGCACTCAAGCGGCGCTGATTGGAATGAGCTTCCCTAGCGACGGTATTATCGGCAATGCCGTCCGGGATGCGGTTATCGATAACGACTAGCAGCGTGTAGAGGACGGCGCTACCAAGGCTCAAGAACTTGAGGAACCATTTCATGGCCAGGTCTCCTCACCCGGCCCCCGTTGGCGCCAAACCTCCCCGGCTCAGTGCTTGGGCGTCTCAATACCATCGACGGCAAACGTGCCCTGCACCCCACAAACAGCGCGCGTCTCAATGACGTGGCAAAAGCAGGCTCTCCACGGTGAGATTTCGGAGCCGGAGAGGATCAGTCACCCCGTCCACCACAAGGTTCAGCAGCTTTTTGCCGATGGCTATTTTTAGCTCAGTGTCGTTCGCATAATCGCGGAAGGGCTTATCCGCCCTCAGCATGTGCCAAACGGCGGCGAACGCTTGGTCCATCGCTGCAAGCGTCTTGGGATCGTATATGTCTGCTCGGAGATTTAGAGAGGTCATGGAGGCTGCTTTCAAAAGCGAAGCGTTCGCTTCGCGCGCGCGCCGGGAGGGAATACCGGCACCAACAGACCACATCTTCGGCTAGACGGGGGGCCTACCGACTTGCGGCCGCTCGTATAAGCTAATGGGAAGCCCTACAAAGAACTGGTCAAAATTGCTCACCCGCCGATCATTCGCCGTCGGACTTTTGTGATGCCGGGAGTCTCATGCAAAACCATGTTCAATAATGAGCTATGGACTTCTAAGCCCCCGTTGTAATCGATGAAGCCCAATTTCCTGAATTTGTTCATGAAAAAACTCACCCGCGACCTCGTCGTGCCGACCATCTCGGCGAGAGTCTCCTGGCTGACCTTGGCTATTACGGGCTCTGGCCTTCCCTCCTTGCCAAAACTTGCCATTAATAGAAGCAGCCTCGCCAGGCGCTTCTCGCTCGAATTGAACAACTGATCGACCAGGTCCGCTTCAACGCGGACATTCCGAGCGAGGAGATGCGACATGAACAGCTCGGAAAATTTCGGTTCGTCATGGAGCGCACGCACCATGGTGGCCTTATCGAGCCGCATTATTTCGGACACTGTAATCGCGGTTACCGTCGCAAGGCGACGCGGCTGACCGGTCAGGCAGCCCTCACCAAAGAAATCCCCCTTCTCATGGAGAGCGACCACGGCTTCCTTGCCCTTCTCGGAAACCACGGTGACCTTGCACTTGCCGTCAATGATGTAAAAGACAGCATCTGCCGAATCTCCCTGGCGGAAGATTGTTTCATTCTTTCGATATTTCGCTTTAGTCCTTCCCCCGTCTGCGTGGGATAGGAAAGACTCAAGAACGAAGGGCTGCTTCCTCTTGGTTTTTACGGACAAGGTTCCGCGCTTGATAGCGTCCGAGTCTGATCGAGCAGCCATTTCCTTCTCCTAAATCGTAGTTTGGCCTGGAGTTGCCGGCGCCGCTCAGCGCCCTCTAGGAGGCAAAGCAAAACATTTAACTCCTCCGGGCGGCGGTTCTTTGCCGAGGTCAAATTCTGGACATCGGTTCTGTCTGATGATCAACACCTCACGACTGCCGATGCGCATTAGACGCCTCCGCCGATGGTTACGTGTCGGGCGCTATAGCGCGACACCAGATAGGGGCAACGAATGGGGTTCTGGTGCGTTCCCGTACAAAACGAAATAAATAAAAACGAGGGCTAGTGTCCGGAACGGAAACAAACCAACGTCAAAAAAGCTTGCCTAACTGCGAATGGTGTCACGCCGCAGCAAAGCGTCCGGACAATGAGTTCAGAGGTGCGAACTTGGAAAGGCGCTCGATCCAGAGGATCGAGCGCCTTGGCGTCGGAGTGACCGGCGCATCCCACAAACGCGGACTCCACGGGGTTCTTTATCCGCAGGGACCTAACGCCCGGCGGAGCCTGGATGAAGCTTGGACTGTGCCAAATTCTTGCGAGAATGTGCCTTCGCCTCGCTGGTTCCGGAGCTAATCGCCCTTGAACTGGTCGGTGTAAAGAATACCTACCGCCGCCATGAATACAAGTCCTCCCGAGCACTGGTCGCGCGATGAAGCTCTCGCAAGGTACGAAGGCGGCGTTTGGATTTTCCTAGCCGTTATTGCCGTCGCACTCATCGCCATTATAGCGTGGCTTGGCGTTATCCTGCTCTGACGCGGCGAAGAAGCTCCCTCGCGAACCTGCCAGAGCTACTGAAGCAGAAATTCATCCTGCCAAACTGCTGACTGACGCCAGCGCGGCCGTGCTTTGCCTTTACCTTCTTTGGCGGCGCGATCTTTCGCTCGCCGTCATAGTTGCGATGGTTCCCCCGCTCATCGCCTCGGGATTGGTGCTCCGTTTCACCGATCTTGAAGCTCTGAAACAGTCGACCCTCGGCGTCTACGTTAAACGCCACATGACACCTGCGATGCAGTTGCTCAGAGTTTGTGGTTTCTTGGTTATGGCCGTTGCCGCCTGGAATCACGCTCCTATTGCGATCCTTGCTGGGCTCGGCATCGTCGCCGCCGGATGGCTCAAAGGTGCAGTTATCAATTAGATGCCCCCGTTGCCTTATCAGAAGCAAACAGCCTCAGTGACGTACTAAGGTTGCTCGGTCTGAATGAAACGCCTGATATGGACGCCTGGGGTCCAAACGGTGAGACAAAATGCTCAATCCGATGGCAATCCGAAAGTGCTAAATCGCCTCCGTGATGGGCGTTCCTCTCATCACGAGTAACCCAGGAGTCGAAGAAGCCCTGCTCGTCCCCCCGGTCGTCTGTCCCCCAGTCGTTGGTCCCTAGTCGGGGCTTCTTCATTGTTCCACCCGCTAATGACGCTTTCGCCTTACGCTCGCTCTTAGCGCCTCAAGATCGTCCTCCAGCATTTCCATGATGGGCCTCTTGTCGCCAGGACGACCCCAGTAGTTGCAGTGGACGCAGCCGATCAGCACCTCACCGTAGTGGTCGATCTTCATTAGCGGGGAACCGCAGGTGGGACAGACCTTGTTGCTCAAGGGTGCCTCACCGCTTCAAGGCTCGCTCTAGCAATCTCCGCACGGCTTCAGGTCGCGTAGGCGGGGAGCGCACTCGTCGGCAAGCGAGAGCGGCTCGGCGGAAGTAGCGATGCACTACGCCTTTGTCGCCTGCGATTGATGATAAGCTCGAACTTGCCACGACTCACCCACTAGGGTTTCGTACTGCAGCGCCGCCAACTTTCTCACAAAGCCGCGATGAGTCACTGCTCAGCTAGCCGGCGGCGACGGCAACACTGCCCACCTGGTCAACAACGCCGGCATCACCGGGAACACCGCCTGTGCTGGCAGGGATCGTGGCGATCGGACGCGACGCTCGAGCTTGACAGCCTTAAATGTAACTGGTATGGTTACCGTTATGACCGCGAACAGTCGTATGGCGAGTGCCGTCCACATCATGAGTTTCGTCGCTTACGCCGGCGACGAGGGAACGACTTCGGAGGCAATCGCGAAAAGCCTCCAGACCAACCCGGTCGTGGTGCGGAAGATCCTCAAGCTCCTCGAGCGGGAGGGACTGGTCGCTCTTCGCCAAGGCCGTCACGGCGGCGTCGGTCTCCGGCGCCCGGCATCTCGCATAACACTCGGTCAGATCTACAAGGCGGTTGAAAGCGAGACCGGCGTTTTTGCCATGCGCAGCCAAGTGCATGAAGGATGCGCGGTGGCCTGCGCGATGAAACGAAGGCTCGGCCCAATCTTCAACGCTGCGAACGACGCCGTTGAGCAGGCTCTCAGCAAAACGAGTCTCGCGGAGCTGGTACGCGGCGTCGGCTAAATTTGCCTGAAATTGTAACTGACACGGATATGTTTAATCTGAAGGAGTGACGACAATGGGTAGGCTAACGGACAAGAATATCCTTATCACCGGCGGTAACAGCGGGATCGGGCTGGCCACAGCGCAGGAATTCGACCGAGAGGGCGCGCGCGTCGCCATCTGCGGCTTGAATGAGAGGACGCTGCAGGCGGCTAAGGGGACGCTGGGAGCCGGAAGTCTCGCCGTTCGCGCGGACGTCAGCAAACTCGCCGACCTCGATACGATGTTCGCCACGATCAAGCGGGAGTTCGGGCACCTGGACGGCCTGTTCGTAAATGCAGGTTACAGCGAGTTCCTGCCGTTCGAAGAGGTGACAGAGCAAAGCTTCGACATGGTGATAGGCTCCAATTTCAAAGGGGCTTACTTCACCATTCAAAAGGCCTTGCCGCTGCTCAGGCCGGGCTCGTCTGTCGTCATCAATGCGTCCGTTGGCGCGCGCAAGGGGTGGCCGACGACCTCGACCGTCTCGACCTGCAAGGCCGCGGTCGTCCATCTCGCGCGAATCCTCAGCGCCGAACTCGTCGGCCGCGGGATTCGCGTGAATACCCTAAGCCCAGGCCCGACGGACACGGCGATGTTCGGTCGCTTCGCAGGCGAAGAGCAGGGCGACGCGGTCAAGGGCGTCCTTGCAACCAACAATCCCAGCAAGCGGATGGCCGATCCGTCGGAAATCGCGAAGCTGGCGGTTTATCTCGCGTCGGACGATTCCGCGTACGTCGTCGGAGCAGACTTCCTGATCGACGGCGGGGTCTCAGCCATTTCGCCCGTGGGCGCTTGAGCTTCGTTGCAGAGAGTCGGGGCCGTTCCTGTTTCCGCTCAGGCAAGGGACGGCTCGCACCGCCACGGGCTGCCAGTACGCAGGCGTGATGTCCGGTATGGGTCAACAGCGGACATACTGACAAGTCCGCGCCACGTCCGCTTTACTCCCAACAACGGACGTTGGGCGGCACGATGGCGTCATGCGTCACCTGCGCTTTGCCTTCGCTTTGAGGATAACTTTCCATCCCTGCCAGCGCCGATCCGGATCGGCTAGAATGGTTGCCTCGCAGAGACGGGGTTTACCATGGACCTCACCTTCTGGAACCAGGAGTGGCCGTTGATCAGGGATGCGCCGCATCTAGCAATTGGCGGTGCAATCGCAATCGCTCTGGCCGTTTGGGCTCTCGTTAGCTCGGCCTATCGTCGGAAGATAGCTAGATTAAAGGCCGAGAATGGCGCTTGGGAAGCTAGGTTCGCCTTCGCACACGCGAAGGAAGCAGTGGTTTCAGAAAAACGCAACGAGTTGGAGGCCACGGTTCAGCTTCTCAACAAGCAGACCACCGCGAACGCAACGGCACCGGAAATCGCCGCTACAACGCAGAGGGTTACGACGGTAGCTCGCGAATTGGCTTCCGCAAATTCGGCATTGTCTAAAGCACTTATTCCGTGACCCTTAGTTGTTGCGCGGCGGCGCGACTTAGATCGCGGCACAGAACGCCACGGACAACACTCATAACCATACCTCCACGATATCCGGTCCGTCGTCGGGGAGGCGCTTCAACTGGATCAAGCCGCTGTACAGGCTTCGCAAGACGTTTCGCACGTCCCTCAACGACCGTGAGCTAATCGACTCGTTGTTGGGCCCGTAAAAATCTTCCGTGATGACGAACTTCCTCGCCACGTATTCGCCAGGATAGTCTTTCGGATGCTTGTACACCCTCCACATGACGAGGGGCGTCACCGGTTCCCCCTGAGATGCAGGACGAACGGCGCATCGATCTCGTTGTCGGGCCTGCCTTCTCCGGTAGAAGACCGGGGGCGGAGGAGGCAGCGCGCCGCAAGGGTCGGTCGGCGCTCTTACGCGCCCGTGGCTTGCGGGGCTTACGCGCGACTTCGCGCTCTTTCGGGCTTGCCGCAGGCTTTGGCTTCCGCATTGGCATGGCTGTCTTTGGCCCCGATGCCGGTGATCCCAACGAACCATGGGCTCAGAGGGTTAACCCAGGATTAACCCTTCCGGTTTCACACGGCGGATAGTTGCGTATGACTTCGCGGCGAGCGTGACGGCGGGGCCGAAAGGGTAAAACGCTTAAGCCGGGTGAGCTTTCTAGGCCGTGTACTCATAAATCGAGATTGGTAAGCAGCGGTTGGTCAATGTCCGCTTTGCCCCCAAAGCGGACATTCGTCAGCGTCGAGTGGCACGTCCGTTATGTGCCACAAGCAGACAGACAGCGAGTGGGCGGTCAGGCTCGTTGGGCGAAAGTTGACACGAAAGATTACAAATCACCCCGGCGCAGCCGCAAAGCGGCCTCCATTGCGACCTGGTCCGTGCTGCAGTCTGACCGGTATGCCGAACCCTGAAATCACGACTAAGCTCATCCCCACAAATTTCTTCGAGAGGTTTGCTGGGATGCGTTTCGCTTATCGGACGACGATCACCGACGGCGACATCGAGGTGACTGGCCGTGGCCCAACGCCGCAAGACGCCCACGAAGCGGCACAGCTCGAGTGGGAACTCGCGCACCCGATTACCAACTTGGTGATGTACCCGTAGGCGCGACTGCGGCTTAACGTCGTTGCTCATCGCGCAGCCGTCACCTTCGGCGCGCGTCATTTTGACAGTGGGTGGCGTAATCATCCTGTCACGCTGTGATCGGAGAATTTCGGGATGAAAACCGAAGTCCAGACCGAGCGCGTTCACCGAACTTGGTTCGACAAACTTTTGCTTTGGAGACGCGCTTATCAGACCAAGATATCTAACGATCAGCTCGGAGTGGTTGGTCGGGGACCGACAGCCCACGCCTCGGAGGAGGCTGCCCTCAGGCGTTGGGTCGAGGCATACGGCAAGGATGCCTCCGCGCCGTCGCCGTGATGCTGATCCACCGTGTTCTTTAGTTTGGTGGTGGCGTCGGCTTCGGGCCAGCGCCTTTTTTATGAGAAACCCGGCGGCGACGATGCGCACGGACCGGGTTTCCCTTTCAGCTTTGATCGCTGAAACGGTGGCTGTCAGGTCCACATGAGGCGCGTCCGGGCCGGGCGCGCCTTGGCCACCTCTTCAAATTAAACTCGCCTAAAATGGCAGTTCCTGGGCAGAACCATCAGAGAGACATTTCAGCCTTTCGATGCGCCATCAGGCCTAAGAAACCCGGCCTAGATATCAGAGCATCGAAGCCGTTGAGCTACCGGGGGGGATCCGCGACGCGAGAACATGGGACTCCGATGCGAGGACTTTATGGACGCCCAGCCACCTTCAGCACCACTGACACCACCCAGTTCAAGCGGGCCATCGACATGACCGACGACGAGCTCGCTGCCATCGTAGCCAAGGCGAGGCTCACAGTGGTGAAGTGAACAATTGGTTAGCTATGGCCAGCCCAGTCTCAAGTTGTAAGGCTGATCGTGAGACACGCATTTCCGCGTTCACATCGTGTCTCCGAATGGCATTCTCAGAATGTCTGAGACAAGGTTCATTGGCCAGGGAAATCTAGGCATGTCGACCACCGGGGGGAGATCCGCCAACGCAGAAAACGGGACTCCGATTGGGAACCGTGGTTATGGACGCCCAGCTACCTTCAGCACCACGGACACCACCCAGTTCAAGCGGGCCATCGATATGACTGATGATGAGCTTGCTGCCATCGTAGCCAAGGCTAGGCTCACCGTGGTTAAGTGATGGGCTGTTAGCCCGCTGTTAGCCCATGCTGGCATGAGCCCAACGATATCAATGTCTTAGCATGCGCTAGCACATGATACGCGATCACGAGCGCATGCATGCCATGCATTTTATAGGGTGGTCAGGGACAAGGTGCATTTGCGCCAGGCGTTTCAGAAAACGCATCCACCGGGGGATATCGGCGCAGAAAACGGGACTCCTGTGCGAGGTCCGAGAGCCGCTGATCTATCCGATGACGAGCTTGCAGCGATCGTCGCAGGAGCCAAGCGGACCGTTGTATAAGGTTCATTAAAATCCCGTCATCGAGGACCTTAAGTCTACCGGGGGATATCCGCGACACAGAACGTGGGACTCCGATGCGAGGACTGTGGCGTTAAGGAGGCAGCGATGACTAGGCTGGTATGTGCCCTAACGGCGACAGCAGCTGTGGTTGCTCGCGGGGCTTACGTGGAAGGCCGAGGCAACTACGTTGATGGTAGCCATACGCCCACTCGCTATGGCCAGAGCTACTCCCCTTCAGAAGGCTGGGTGCCTGTTGGCCGGACGGTACTGTGGCGTCGGCTCCCATTTTGTTTGCGGCTTGCCACCGATCCTGAGCGGCGCAGATGTCATTGCGTGCCCTGTTAGTATGAGGCCGTGAGTTCTTCTCCTCGTACTGTCCGCTTTGCCCCCAAAAGCGGACATTCGTCAGCGCATTGAGCATGTCTGCTTTGTGCCATTAGCGGACATTCGGCACCATCTCCTCGTTGAACTTCGCCATGGCCAAGAGCAGCTCCTCAGAAGGCATCTTGCCGGCTTCGGAGTCCTTGGTGGCCTTGACCATCACCATGAATTGCATCGTCGTTTCTCCTATGGGTCGGGAGCCGGTCATGAGGCTTGCTCCACTGTCACGTCGAACCAAGTGCTGTGAAATCGACAGGCGGGGTAAATTTTTTCTGGCACTCTGAATTACCGGCACCCGAAATGAGAGCCAAGATGCTCGATCCGCTAGTTGCCGCTGGAAAGATCTGGCCCCAGGGAGGTTGCCATGACTTGGCGACGAGATCGAGGTCATCGGGGTTTGGCCAGCAAACGGCTGATTCTGGGGACCCTTGCGTGCCAGGAGGAAAGCGCTGCGGTACCCGCGAACATGCTGCGCCAATGGACCTTGAAACGTTTAGAGCCGCTTGCTGACCTTCTATTTGGCCAAAGTTCGGCCAACTTCGATAATCAGCGTTGCGCCGCCACCGCGATTGCTAGGGCTCGGTTACGGGGACCACATCATGCGAAAAACAACTGCGATAATTGCAGGAGCGATTACCGCTCTCATTACAATTCAGTTCAGCGTCCAAGCTACAGCCCAGCAAACTCAGGTAACGGAGCCAGGGACCGACATCGGCACCTTTTACAAGGACGAGGAGGGCCCGCTGTACAAAGCGCCGGGTTACTCTCCCTATGCCGGCCGCAACTACCCAACGCGCGTGCTATGGGGCGATACCCACCTTCACACCGACAACTCCCTCGACGCGGCCGCTTTTGGCAATACCTTGGGGCCGGAGGAGGCCTACAGGTTCGCACGCGGCGAGGAGGTCGTCTCGGCAACCGGCCAGCGGGTGAAGCTGAGCCGGCCACTCGATTTTCTGGTCGTCGCCGACCACGCCGAGGCACTGGGCGCGACGGTAGAGCTGAAGAATGGCAATCCACTTCTAATGGCCGATCCAACACTGAAACGCTGGCACGACATGATGGCGAGCGGACAGGGTGTGGATGCTGCGATCGAGATCATCAGATCGGTCGGGACCGGGACGACGCCGAAGGCGATGTTCGATCCCCGGTTGGCCAAGTCGGTGTGGCAGGCCTACACCGCCACGGCCGAGCGCTACAATGAACCGGGCCGGTTTACTGCCTTGATCGGCTACGAGTGGACCTCGAACAAGGCCGGCAACAACCTACACCGCGTGGTCATTTTCCGTGACGGCAAGGACAAGGCCGATCAGATTGTCCCTTTCTCTGCCGCGGACAGCGAGGACCCTGCGAAGCTCTGGGACTTTCTCGATTCCTACCAGGCCAAGACTGGGGGGTCCGTCCTCGCCATCCCTCACAACGGCAATCTCTCGAACGGCCGAATGTTCGCGCTGGTTGATTTCGATGGACGCGGCCTGACACGCGAATACGCCGAGACGCGAGCACGGCTGGAGCCTGTCTACGAGGTGACCCAGATCAAGGGCGATGGAGAGACGCATCCCTTCCTGTCGCCCAATGACGAGTTCGCCGGCTACGAGCTTTGGGACAAGGGCAATCTCGACCTCACTGAGCTCAAGAAGCCCGAGATGTTGCAATACGAATATGCCCGTCAGGGTCTGGAGCTCGGGCTGAAGTTGGAGAGAGAGCTTGGCGTCAATCCGTTCAAGTTCGGCATGATCGGCTCGACCGATTCGCACACCTCGCTCGCCACTGCCGAGGAAAATAATTTTTTCGGCAAGCACTCGGGTGCCGAGCCAAGCCCCGAGCGCGCCGTCCATCCCTTCCTGCAGTCGGCCGATAAATCGGTGACGCTGTTCGGCTGGGAGATGACTGCGTCGGGCTACGCCGGCGTCTGGGCGACCGACAACACGCGCGAAGCGATCTTCGATGCGCTGATGCGCAAAGAGGTCTACGCCACCACGGGCCCGCGCATGGTCGTGCGCTTCTTTGGCGGCTGGGACTTCAATCAGTCCGATGCAGCGACTCGCAATCCCGCCGAAGTCGGTTATACGAAGGGCGTGCCGATGGGCGGCGACCTGACCGCTGCGCCTGCCGGCAAGGCACCGACCTTCCTCATTGCCGCGCTGAAGGATCCTATCGGAGCCAATCTCGACCGCATCCAGATTGTAAAGGGCTGGCAGGCCGCCAACGGCGAGCTCAAGGAAAAGGTCTACGACGTGGTTTGGGGCAATGCCGACAAGCGAAAGCCCGGCCCCGACGGCAAGGTGCCGCCGGTCGGCAGCACCGTTGACGTACCGAACGCGACGTGGACCAACACGATCGGCGATCCGGAACTCATCACCGAGTGGACCGATCCGGACTTCGATCCCAGTCTTCGCGCCTTCTATTATGCGCGCGTCATCGAGATCCCGACTCCGCGCTGGACGGCCTACGACGCGAAGAAATTCGGCGTGACCATGCCGAAAGAAGTCCCGATGACAACGCAGGAACGGGCTTACACCTCCCCGATCTGGTACACGCCAAAAGTTTAGGAACCTGACATGCTTGCTCGGCTCGTCCGCGAACCGCTTCTGCATTTCCTAGTGCTAGGTGGGTTGTTGTTTGTCTTCTTTGGCCGTGGTGGGTCATCGCCTCCAGCGGCCGGCAGCGACATCGTCGTGACCGCGGCCGACATCGAGCGGATCGCCGCCGGATTCGCCAAGACGTGGCAGCGGCCACCTTCCGAAGACGAACTGAAGGGTGCAATCAACGACTATATTCGCGAGGAGGTTCTTTATCGAACCGGCTTATCGCTGGGCCTCGACAAAGAAGACACCATTGTCCGCCGACGCATTCGCCAGAAGATGGAGTTCTTCCTAGAGGACACGGTCGGGGAGCCAGATGACGCCGAATTGCGAAGGTTCTTCGACAGCAACGCCGACAAGTTTCGAATTGAGCCTCGCATCTCCTTTCGTCAGATTTTTCTCAGCACCAAACGAGACAACCCAAAGGGGGATGCGGAGGCCATGCTTCCGCAACTGGTCGCCTTAGGCCCAAACGCGCAAGGAAGCGGCGATCCATTGATTTTGCCCGAAAGCTTCGGCTCGACGCCTTTTAGCCAGATAGACGCGCAGTTTGGCGGAGGCTTCGCCCGTGATCTCTTGCAAACCGAACCTGGACACTGGGCGGGTCCGATCAAATCGGCTTATGGATTCCATTTGGTGCTGGTGACGGCGGTCGAAACCTCTCGGCTTCCGTCATTTGATGATGTTCGTGATGCCGTTCAGCGAGAATGGTTCGCGGCACGACGGGCGGGTGTTCTCGACGAGCAGTACCAAAAGCTCCTGGCCGGCTTTCACGTGCGCGTGGAAGGCTTGGCGGCCGCGCCGGCCGCTCAATGAAGCGCCGTTCGACCACGCTTGTTCTTCTGGCGGCGCTCTTTCTGCCATTGCACGCCTTCGCGCATGAAGTTCGGCCCGGCTTTCTGGAACTTCGTGAGACCCAGGCAGGTCTGTTCTCGATGACATGGAAGGTGCCCGGGCGCGGCGACTATCGCCTTGCCATTCAGCCCTCCTTTCCTGAGTTCTGCAGGCAGGTCGGGGAGCCGATGACGGTGCAAGCGGATGGCGCCTTTATTGAGCGCGGACGCATTCGCTGCGCCAAACCCCTGTCGGGGTCGCGGATTCTTGTTCGCGGGCTGGAGGCAACCCAGACCGATGTTCTGGTGCGGTTAGAAGCGGTCGACGGTACGGTCGAGACCCAGCGCCTGACACCTTCCCAACCCGATTTCATCGTCCCGGCCAAGCCCAACCGTCTTGGGGTCGTTCGGACTTATTTCCAGCTCGGAGTGGAGCACATCCTGACCGGGGTCGATCACCTTCTTTTTGTGCTTTGCCTGGTGCTACTCGTCCGAGACATTCGCCTGCTCCTTGCCACCGTCACCGCGTTCACCGTCGCCCATTCAATAACCCTGGCGGCCGCTACCTTGGGCTTCTTCAACGTTCCGGCGGCACCGGTTGAGGCGACAATTGCCCTCAGCATCGTATTCCTCGCGAGCGAATTACTCCGCGAACCAGCTCATCGAAGCGACGTCACGCGATACTATCCTTGGGTCGTCGCATTCAGCTTCGGACTCCTGCACGGCCTCGGATTTCGCGGGCGCTCTCGCAGAAGTGGGCCTCCCCCATGGTGAAATTCCGCTGGCTCTATTTTCGTTCAATGTGGGGGTCGAGTGTGGGCAGCTGGCCTTCATCGCCGTGGTACTTTCGCTAGGCTATTTGGCGCGAGCAGTACTAAGCCGCACCCCCGTTTGGGCGCCCCGCGCTGCGGCCTATGCCATAGGCTGCACCGCTTCGTACTGGGTATTTGTGCGTCTGGCCACGGCGTAGCGACGTGACCATGGGGCGCCGAGGACGGACCGCAATGTCCGCTTTGGGTCATTAGCGGACATCGCTGACACGTCCGCGTCATGTCCGCTTTACACCCAGTAACGGCAACGGACCGTCCGGGCAGCCTCGACCCCCGCCTCTCTTACGCAATCCACCCAGCTCGCGCGCCTTGTCGTTGGCCGCCTGCCATGCTTACGCGAGCAGTTCGTGGTCGTCAGTGATCTTGCTGCCATTGCTTGCCATTAGCCCGTGAAGTTTTTCTGGGCTATCCGGGACAAGGCCGAACAAAGCGCTGCTGGCGTGAACGCAGGTTGAGGAGATGATGCCCCACGCTCAACTAAACTCAACCGGGTGGGGACGGGGCCGCTCTCTTACAAGCCCCCCGGCCCACGTTTCTGGCGGGAGCTGTGGCGCGATACAGGGCAGCGCCGCAAAACTGGGACGGGACTATCGAGCGAGACCTTGCCCTGAAATGCGTTGGCGGATCTGCCCGACCCTGCCGCCGCTGTCGCCAAGCTCAGTGGTAAAGCAGCGAAGCTCGTAGCAGCCCGCTGACGGCCCTCACAACTGCCCGCTACCCCAGCAGGACGATGGGCTTGGGAAACCTCCACCGAGTGTTAACCCCCAAGACCTACTCTCCCGCTGTCCAGGCGATATTGGGTACAAGTCTGGATATTGGGTATGAGTTAGGTACATGGCTAGGCATCAAGGTTCTCCGCCAGGTCGCCCGGTGTGTCTGACCGGCTAGATATCGTCCGCTCTCATCGACTCCAAGGTAACAGCGTCGCGGCGGACGGTCGTCCGTTCAAAGCAACTCGCCGACGCCGCCAGGGACGATCTCGATACCCATAAAGAGTGGCTCGAGCGCCATCGCGAGCAGGCGCGAGAGGATCAGGAGCGGCACCAACGCCGGCTAAAGCGCAAGCATCGGTTTGAAAGTTGGAAATGCTTGGCGATATCGACCGTGTTGTTCCTTCCTCGCCTCTGTGTTGCGGCGTATCGAGGAGTGGCCTCAAGTCTTAGCGCTCTCGATCGACTCTTCTTCGCCGGCTGTGCTTGGATCGTCCAGGGAGCCGGTGCGGTCGGCACGGGGCTTATCGTGTTTCTCGCCGACCACCTCGCCTGGACAGGAACGAAGCTTCTTACCCTCGCAGTGTGGGTGACCGCTAGGCTTTGGCTCGGGCTATCTTTGCTTGGCAAAGGCGCGCGCGATGCCGGCGTCTCGGCTTACGCCACCGGCTCGCATGGCCTGTCTTGGCTTGGTCCCAGAGCTTTGAGCTTTGGCAATGCGCTTGCCCGGTTTCTCTCGCTTGGTGCCTCTCGGCTCGCCATCCTGACCAGAGACGTCGGTATTAAGATTGGTCGTAGTATCGAACGGCAGATCGTAACGCTCTCAGCGCGATGGCAGCCGGACAGTGGCCTGCCCGACGCGAGGCGCGCTGATGTTGACCCGCGCCGCCTGCAACAAGCTGCCTTTGTCCGCTTGCGCTCCGAGCACGACCGGCTCCAGAACCGCATCCGCACCTTGGACCAGCAATATACCCAGCGCGCCCCGGTTGGCCGACGCAGCAACGGCACGGAATGGGCTGACGTGCGGCGGCTTGGGCTCAATGCGCGGCGGCTGCTCGAAGTCCAGGAAGGTCAATTGCTTGATCCAGCCGCACGAGATGCCAAGCGGCACGCAACTCCCACCGCAAAAGGGGAGGGTGCAGGCGCCTGTCCACCCGCTTCTGTTGGGCCACGCCTTCTACGAGGCGCCAGTGTTACGGGCAGACCGGCGACGCTCCCGACCCTAAACGCTTCAAGCGCTCTCAGCCCTGCGCTTCGCCGCCAGGTCGCTATAGCGCACGATGGTTGCTCTTAGACTTTCCCGTTGGGCGACCACGCACCGCTCGCGGTTGTGAGCAGCGTTGTAGCTCCCAGGGAGGTCGAGCGGCTGCACCAGCCACCAGATTGCGGAAGAGGTTCCGCTCGCGCAGGCCGATTGCAGATGCTCCTGCACCTTCTCTTGCCAGGCATCCCTCCGCGCGTCCCCGTCCCACTCTCCGTATTTGGCGTCGCCGGTCACTACACCATTGAAAATCTTGGCATTTCCTTCATCGAAATCGGCCGACAGGGCGTTAAGCGCCTGCTCGAGTATTCTCGATCGCCCCCATCTCGGCCCTGATTTTCGTGGCATAATCGAGCAGCCACCAGATAATCATGATGGCGGCAATCGATATCCCGGCAGCGAAGGGCAGGTAGGCGAAAGGTCCGTCGGCATCGAGAAGAATGCCGAATTTCAGCATCCCCACATCGAGCAGCGTGCCGATGGCGATGGCGAGCGACGGCAGGATATAGCGGCGGGGACCGACCGCGGTTGAGAAGGTCGCCGTCAAATTCTTGAGCGATGTCATGGCTGTCTCCTCATGCGGGAGCGGTCACTATAGGAGCGACGCCAGTCAATGCCGACGCCTATCAACTTTCTCGATCGTCGGAACCAATCGGGCACTTCGGCAGTTGTGGCGGCGGTGTGGCGCATGGGGGATAAAGATGCCAGTCACCTTCCCAAACTCGGTCGATACCCAAGTGCCGCGTAAACTTGCAGATTTAACGATCGGCGAGGACTTGAGGATTACGGGCAACGTCTCGTCGAAAAGCGAGATTTACCTCGACGGTCATGTGATCGGCGATGTGTCTTGCGTCGCTCTGGTTCTCGGGGAGACCGCCAAGCTCGAGGGGAATGCGACTGCCGAGGACGTCGTGGTTCGCGGCACCCTCATTGGCTCGGTCAGAGCGATGCGCGTGACGCTACAATCGATGGCCCATGTCGAGGGGGACCTCTATCATCGCAGCCTTGCGCTAGAGCAGGGCGCATTTTTTGAAGGTAGATCGTGTCGCTCCGACGACCCGTTGGCGCTTGGTGCCGAGGCCTCCGCCAATGGGGTCGCGGCCAAGACATCCGAGCCTACCGAGTTTTCTGAGCATCGCAAGGACAAGCCTACGCATAAATTCAATCGTGTGCTGCCAGAGTCACGCCGCGCCTAGAGTCTATGTTCAGGAGGTAAGGATGCTTGGGTCGAAGAACCGCGGAACTGTTATTGCCAAGGGGCTAAAGATTGTCGGAACCGTCACCGCCGAGGGTCTGGTCGAGGTCAACGGTCAGGTCGACGGCGAATTGCATTGCACCTCGCTCATCATTTCGCGGGGCGCTCACGTTTCCGGAACCATCGCCGCCGGCCGCGTCGTCGTGGACGGAAGGGTTGAGGGGCCGATCCAAGGGGGCGACGTCATTCTGAAGTCGCAAGCTCATGTCGTTGGCGACATTCAACACCAATCGCTTTCCATCGAGAGCGGGGCGTTCTTCGACGGCCGCTCGGTGCATGCCCGCGCCAATGGTCAAACTGGGGCCGAACGCCTCGAGAAGAAGTCGGTCCGGCAGATTGCCGGGGGTGCGCGAGACACCGCCCCGGCAGCGGAAAAGGTCGGTCTGAGGCTCGCGTCGCGGCCTCATAGGGCAATTCCAGCGAGGGCATAAGCGGCCGCTGGTCAGCGCCGCTTCGCGGTCCGTCGCTTCTGGGACTTAGCCTTGACGGTCTTCTCAGGCTTGGGGATCGGCACGCACCAGGACTGCGCCTCAGCATCGGCCTGCTGTGTATTCACCGTGATTCTCGAAGCGTCGCAGTCAGCCTCGGTTTGTAGTCGACCTGCACGATCGGTTGCTGGCCGGCGATCACGAACACCAGGCACCACCCCCAGATCGTCACCACGACGTGGACCTCCACGGTGCGCCGCAATTCAACACTCGAATACGCGAGACCGGCATGCACCCATCGATCATGGTGAGGAGCGGTTCAGGAGTTCAGGCCAGCGATCATGATCTCCGCAAGTTTATTAAAACTTAAGCTTATCGGTTCCGAATCAGGGGCGAGCATGAAAATGGTTCGGAGACATGTCGGTTATCAACGCCCTGTTCTCAACCGCATTCCTGATCCTTGTGGCGGTGTCCGCGGCGGTCACCGGCTCCATGGTCGTGCTTGCGCTGTTCGACTGCGCCTTCCGCAAGGAGAAAAGCCCTGGGGCGGGCGGCGAAAGCCTGCCCGATCAAGGACGTGAAGATCTCGATCAGGGGAACGAAGACGAGGTCGATGACAACTCGCTCGCGCGTATTCACGCCGCACAGATGAGGAAATTTCGCGTGAGCCGAAGCGCGCTATGGGAATAGTTGAGGACCGTGCGTGCAGCTCATCGCTGCCGCGGCCGCATGGTCCCCCAGGATCGTCTCAGGCTGCGAAGAATCCGTCTCCATACCCGGACGCTTGAACCGGCCTGAATCCTTGACCGCGCAACTCATCGAACGCGTTGATACGCTTGGGCACTCATGCCATGGCGCGCCTGCCACGGTCCTGACGACTGCTGCCGCCAAATTGGAGGTTCCTTGGCCCGCACGCCTCAGCTTGGCAAACAGGAAGGCGCGCCCGATCTCGCATGGTGATAATCCCGTCAGTCTCCGTGTCGAGCTCGCAGGGCATCCCCGGATCTTTGAATCTGACAAAGGCGAGACTATTGCGTCGGAATCGGCAAGCGTGATCTGGGCGCGGTTGTTTTGATAGCCCTGCTCGCCGCTGTAGACCAGGACGCTGTACTTCGACACCTTGGACACGAGCGCCTCCTTCGAGTGTGGACGGCGACCGCGCGTCTTCCAATCGATAGGGAAGGACAGAGCACCGTACAGCCTTCGACCGGAGCCTCAGTGCTTCTGGGCGGCTTCCCAAGCCGTCGTCGCGTCCTGCAAGATGGTGTCGAAACGGCCGTCGGTCGTCATCTCAGTTATCCCCTGGCTGAAACCAGGAGCCAAGGAGCGGCAGGGTGACTTCTTGGAGAAGGCGATGAACATTTCAGCCTCGAGGATTGTCGGGCTCAGCGCCTCGACTTGGTCCTTGACGCCATCTTTCGCCGCCTCGGCGAGACCGGAATAATAGCCGGCGATCAGATAGTCGGCGTTTCCGGCCAACAGCTCTTTGAAGGCTGCGTCAATGCCGTCGGCGCGCGCGACCGTCAACTTGTCCTTGATGAAGGCATCGAAATCGGTGCCGTAGCTCTCGCCTTCGTTGGTGACACCCTTTTTGCCGATCAAATCGTCCTGGCCCTTGTAGGCAAATGATTTGCCCTTGGCCACGAAGATGACCACCTCGTCGAACATGAAGGCCGGCTGGACATAGTCGAGATAGCTGGCTCGCTCATCGTTGTAGTAGATGCCGAATATCATGTCAGCCTTGCCGTCGCGCGCCGCCGCCTGAGCCTCGGCCCACGTTCCCATATATTTCGATTCAAGCGGGATCTTGAGGTCTTTGGCGATGGCCCCGACCAGCATTGGCGCGGCGCCGGCGATGTTGTCGCCGTCCTTGTAAGCGATCGCCGGATATTGGGGGTGGCCTGTCGCGGTGATCTTGGTGCAGGCATCTTCAGCGAAGGCGGCAGTGCAAATTAGGCTCAGGGCAACGGATACGCTCAAGCATAGAATTCGTTTCATGATCAGGTTTCCTTGTTCCTGGTCTAGAGCCGGGATCGGTGAGCGTAGCCTGGTCGTCCGAAATGATGAGGCGACGAGTGCGGGGCTCAACCAAATGTCGGATTGAGCAATTCTATCTCTGCTGGCTCAGAGCCCTTTCGCCTTTGCTTTGATCTTGTCCACATCGGCTTGCGAGACTTTTCCAGCCTTGACCAGTGCTTGCACGCAGGCCGGCGACAGGCCGGGCCCCGCCTTGCGCATGCACAGGTTCAAAGCGGCGGATTGCAGCCCGTAGTCTCCGCAGAATTTCTTGTAGTCGTTGACGCAGTAGGTCTGCATGTCCTTGGTTATGTTCCCTGCCTGTGCGAAGGCCGCCGACGGCGCCGAGCCGACGCAACAGAGGATCAAGACAAAGGCGGCAGGCAGTCTTGCACGAGAGCTCGTCATTCAGGGACCCCCCTTTGTGATTTGCAGCCCGGGTTCTAGCACGGTTCTTGGCCCGCGCCACCCACCGTCGAGGTGTGATGAAAACGTGCACGAAGCAAGTCCTCGCGACCGGAAGGCGCGGGAGCATGCAATTTGCATAAAATTGGTGGCGCGCGTCAGGGGCCCGTCTTTACGCTCTTGGCCGCCTTGCAGTTGCAGATGATCACGCCAAGCGCCCGGTCGTCGCATTGAGCGTCGGATTTGCAGCTGTCCGAGGTTTTCATTTCGGCGCAATTGTCCGCGCCGACGCAGGCGCATCGGCGCTCGCCCTCGGGAGTTCTCGAAGCAGCTGAAGTTCGCCCATGCGGCTGAGCGCGACAGATCTGACGCCGCCACTATGGTCAGCACGAGAAGGGCTTTCCGCATCTCGCCCTCCATCACTCTGGAGGTATTTAACTCCCAACGAGTGTCTGAGCGCAATGGCCTCGAAAGGCAAAAAGGCGCCGGCCGCAGCCGATCCCCTCTGAGCCCCGGGCCATCTCAAGTCTAAAGTGAGGCCGGCCGCCGACGCTTCTGGACCCTCTTGCGGTAGGCCCAGAGTCCGACGTCGATTTCCTGCTCGTCGAGGATTTTCTCGCAGATGTCGTGATACTCGGCGAGCAGCCGCCGTAAAGGCGTAATTGGGCGAATGGCGAAACTCGTCTTCATCTCGACCGTCTCTTCCCACTGTTCCACGTACTGCTTCGCTTCGTCTTCGACTTCTGATGCGCTCTTCAACGCTCAAAGTCGAAAGTTCGCCGTAACCGAGCTCCCGCGCGGCCAGAGCACACACCTGAGCGAATTTTGCGGATTTTTGCGTATAGAGTAGTTCAAGCTTTGTCATGGCTGCAATCCCCCTTGGATGGCGGTAGCGCCGCTACAGCCGCCGATCGATCCCCTCGATCTCACAACAGGGAATCAGGGATTGGGGTTCCAAGCCCGGCAGACAAAATCGCAAAACGTGATGCGGGCCGAAGCCGGCTCAGTTATCAGGGCAGTGCTCCGAGGAGATGATCTCGCCGTCTTCACCGCCGATCGTATCAATGAGGAATGTCTTATAATGCTCTGCCAGCATGGCCACGCTGAGCGCGGCAAGCTGCGCCTTGAGCCTGCTTTGGAGCTGTTCGACTGCTTTCTCGAAATCGTCGCCGGCGGCAGTGATTTGCTTCTCGATGAATTCCGCACGCTCCTGTAGATCGCCCCGGATATCGCGCATTGCCCCCCTCCCGCATAGCGCCACGGACCCCAATTCTGCGCCACGAATGGCCGCGCGGCACTCCTCACGGAGGCGATTTCAGTGCATAAAGTTGCAATCTTCTGGAAGGTCAAAGGAGCACATCTCTCGATCGGAGCAAGGTAAACTGCCCCCCCGAGTCACGTTCGATCCCAAGCCCGAGACCTCTAGGAGGGAGCCGCGATGCAACCGAACATAGCCGGACCGTTGAATGCACAATGCGGAAAATGCCTGTACTGGGAACAGCATGAAGCCGCTGCCGCAATGGGAGAGTGCAAGCGTTACCCTCCGCAAGTGGTCATGGTCCGCGACGCCGGCGACGCCCAACTCACTGCCAGCTCGGAGTGGCCGCTCACCCTGAGCGCGGCTTGGTGCGGCGAGTGGATCGACCAGAAATATCGCGCGCCGCAGGCGAGCACTGAGGCTTGACTGAGGCCCAAACAAGAAAGGGCGCCAAGCCTCGGGTGCTTGACGCCCTTTGGAGAGTCACATGAGGTGTCACAATTGACGCTTCGAACTTGCCTCACGTGCCGGCGCTGGCGCATTTTGGCAAAGTGCCACTGCGACACTTTAGTCGGCAGCCCTCACCCGGTCGCACAGAAGGATTTCGCCATGGCTCGATATCTTCTCATTGCGGCTCTCATGATGCCGTCTCCGCTCCCGCACTCGCCGCCAAGGGATCCCGCGGGGCTCCTGATCGATGCAGGATCGTGAATATCGCGCCGCACTACACTCAGACGAAAATTCGCAAGGGCAAAAGGGTCTATGTCACGCGGGAAATCGCTCGGCAGGACATGGCCATCATCTGCAAAGACTAAGAGCGCCTTCGGCAAGGAATCCTTCGCCCTGCTCGGCGGGAGGCGAGCGGCCTCACCACAATCGGTTATACCTGGGCGCATCGAACTGATGCAGATAACGAGAAGTCCCAGAGCGTGTCCTCTCTGGGCTTCCCGTCTCGCTTGCCTGGTGTCTGCGGACCAACGCGTTCAAACGTCGAGCACGATCACGATGAGAGCAAGGAACAGAGACAAACCTAAGACCACGTCCATGAACGATGCACTCCGGAAGGAAGAAGGGCGGCAAGCCTCAAGCCTGCCGCCCTTGGGGAATTAAGTCGCCAACCTCTGGGGGTTGTTGACAAGCCTTTTATAGAGCGCACTTGCGGCGCTCTGGAGACCGTGAGGATAAAAATTTGACACCCAGCGGCGAGGAGTCACGAAGAAGCCCCGGCGTTTCTTTATGGGCTCGGTATTAAGGCCTTATTGTCAGCTGGGTTGCCGCTGTCCTCTCCTATAGGCGACATCTGAAGACCCGGCGAGATCTGAGATCCACTTCCCCCGGTGATCTGAAGGCTCGTCCCAGGGGCTATTTGGAGAACGGCACCGGGCGCGCCTTGAACTCTAGTCCCATCATCTTGGAGATGAAGTGAAGGAAGAGGTGCGGGCAACGGCGCTTCATCGGGATCTGTCAACCGCGCAGTGCTGTCGGGAGTTGTGACCGTATTCTTGTCCAGGTCAAAGGCCATTACCGAACTGGGAAAAATCGGCAAGCCTAACAGCACGAATCCAAATGCAAAACGGCGCATGTGAAATCCCTGGGTATGCCTCAGACACCTATCCTAACCCTGTGCAGCGTTCGGCTCCGATACCGCAAATAGCCGCATGAGCCGTGGCTACCATCCCACCCGTTGAACTTAAAGCGTAATTTTTGCGCTCAGAGCAGTGAGGAAACAACATATGACAATTGGAAAGCCATTTAAAAAAGGCCAGAGCGGCAACCCTGGGGGAAGACCCAAGGTCGTCGCTGAAGTAAAGGAACTCGCCCGAGCTCACACCGCCGAGGCAATTCAAACGCTCGTGTCGATAATGACGAATCCCCAGTCTGCGCCAGCGGCGAGAGTCTCAGCTGCAAACGCACTACTCGACAGAGGCTATGGCAAGCCGCCACAGCACATCACTGGTGAGGGTGGGCCTGTGTACGTCGCTCGCCTGCCAGAGCCTTGCAAAACTGCTGAGGAGTGGGTTGCGAGTTTTGGGGAACGGTCCTCGCCAACACCGAGTAACGCGCTGTAGCCACGTACGTTGCCCGGCTTCCAAGCGTAGCCACTGACGTGACAGCATGGTCCGAGAGTATAGAACATGATAGCCCACCATTAGCCTTGCCTAATGAGGAGGGTGATAGGTCATTGATATCTAATGATGATAAAGATATTAGCACATCATAGCCTATGATGGGGACGGGAGCGGGTCCCATCTCGACCCCGGGGGGATGCTTTAAATTCTCTGGGTTGATGGTACCTTTGCATAGGAGTTGAATCTCTCGCCTTCAGATTTGGCGCTCTAGTGATGTTGCTGGCTATGCGGCGTGCCTCATCCTTGGTAAGCACCTTCGCCACACTCGGGTTCTCGCTTGAGTAGACATACGCGCGTGACTGACCGTTGGCGTCGCAGACCTTAAGGCCGCCGGGAATGGTCTCGACGGTCCAGGGTGGGGAAATCTTCGTTCCGACATTACGCGAGGCGTTTCACAGTAGCGTGGCGAAGGGTCTTACTGCCTGCCAGATGCTTCACCTCCACTGTGAGCTTCGGGTGGCACCACTTAACATCCTGCATCTGTGAATTCTTGAACGCAGCCCAAGACGTGGTAAGACGCTCCACCTCGGCAAAAATGAGACGCTCCACCTCAGTGGGTTGCTGACAGTAGCGGGTGAAAGACTATACTCTGAAGCCGTTGAAGGGTGGCTGGACGACAATTGACGACCGATGCACCGCATTTTGCGTATTGGATGCTATTCACTTCGTGCCTGTTGGTGGCGCCTGGGGCCGATGCGCTCGAGAGTTCCGCAATTAAGACGCCACATGCCGAGGTGACGCTGATCTCTGAAACGAATGCCGTTGAGCCCGGAAGGCCCTTTCGCCTCGGCCTCCGTTTCAAGCTGGCGAAAGGTTGGCATATATATTGGGTCAATCCGGGTGGAGCTGGTGAGGCACCCCGTCCGCCTCGCACGACTTGTTGGCTTCATCGATCCTAGCGAAACACCCGATAGAAGCCCGTTGGGTCCTCGAAGAGTTGGTGCCCTCTTGAGAATCCAGCGTTGCGCCCCGTCTCTAAGTCCGCCATCTGGCGAGCCTGCAAGGCCGGTCGCGTCTCGTTCAAACGCAACGACACTGGCGAGTTCCAGATCGACGCTGCTAAACTCCATCGCGTGTTTCCGTTCCCCGCAATGGGCGAGAACGGCAAAATGAACCGCCACGCAACCGGCGTGACACAGACTGAAACGGCAATCTTGTACGCACGGATCACCGCCCTGAAGGACATGGCTGAACTCATGCGGGAGCAGCTCGAGGACGTTCGGAAGGATCGGGACGCTTGGCGGGGGGCAGGCGGAAGCTAACCAGCGTCTGGTGGCGGCTGCTCGAACCCGTCGCAGCCTGGTCGGATGGGGCGCAAAGTGTTAGCGGATACGTCTTTGCCATACGTGATCGAAGGTTCGCGGATTCCGGCCATACCATCACTAGCATTGAGGGTTACCCATGTTCATTGCCATGAATTGGTTCAAGGTGCCGAAAGGATCGGAGCAGGCTTTCGAAGGAGCTCTGGCTATCCCGCGAAACCCATCTCGACGGCAATCCGGGTTTTGTTGTTTTCCACCTCCTGAAGGGACCGACGCGGGAGGATCATGTGCTCTATTCCTCGCACACGATCTGGGACTCCCAGAGCGCGTTTGAGGCCTGGACGCGGTCGGAGTCCTTTCGCACGGCTCACGCCAGGGCCGGGTCGAACAAGCCCCTCTATCTCGATCATCCGGAGTTCGAGGGATTTAACGTTTTGCAAGAGGTGCGGGCGAGCGGCGCCTCAGTTTCTCCGTAAGAGACGGAGCCTCTGGTTGCAAGGCCAGTGTCTATCGGGCACTTGGGGGTGCAACCCAAGCTGCAGCGGGTTAGCGAGGTTTGTCGTTATGGCATTGCAAAAGTTCGCGAACCCAGAGCCCTGGTTGAGATTAGCGACGCCCGACTGCTCGCACCTAAGCGCTTAATGGGTCCCATCTGAGACCCGGGGGGTAGCTTCGGAAAACGAAAAAGTATGGGACCCGTTGCAAAGGAGTCCCACGGACTTTCCAAAATTTCAAACACCCCGATCAAACTCACTTCGGTCCGGGATGGCCGAGGGAAGTTGACTGTTGAGCGGTCGTTGCGAGGTGCCGCTTTTGATAGGCGGCTAAGGCTCTCAGTTTTCTCCGATCATCACAGTGAAACTGAGCATTCGCACCAATATGACGGGCCGCGAGCGCCAAGTTGATATCGCGGCCATCTCGGTTCCAACTCGTAAGCAATTATCATAGCTGCGAGCCAGGCACCGAGTTCGGTCAACACTGTTCGGAGGCATACGACGCTTTGAGTGTCCGAGCCCGCCATAAAGATTTCAGATCTTCGTCTTTTCTCATTTTCATCTACTCCGCCAAAACCATTGCCGGCCCTAATGCGGAAGTCCAAATCATTCGCTCCAGTCCCCCCGCACGTGCCGAAGAATTTCCAATCGCCCCCCTGCATCGGCGCCTAAGTAGCGATCGAGAGAGCCGAGAAGGCAGTACCATGGAGTAGGTGCTGTCCATAGTGATGTACTTGTAGAGCCCGAGCCGTCCCAACGGAATCACCCCGCGTGCCCCCGGTCGCCGCCGCGAGGTACTTGTAGAAACGGTCATTTTCCCACCAAACGGGATACATGCGCACGCCGACATCGACGATCTCGCGCAGAACAACGTGGGAGTTCGGGCCGGTCCGCCTCGTTATGCCCGTGATGGATGACGCCGAAATCAGTCGTGCGGCAGATGGGTGTTTCTGCCCAAGGCGTGTACACCCAAGAAAATGGCACGCCGTCTGGCGCCTCCCGAGCCTGGCGCCGTCCGTGTCGCGGACTGTTTCGACCTCAACGCGGTACCCCCTCCACTCGAGGGGTCCATAACAAAAACCAAAGACGGCGTCGATCGGGGCGGTGGCGATGACCAGATCTGCCGAAATTCTCCCTGCGTTGGTGACGACTTGCGGCTGTTCGGCATCCGGGGGTAGGCAAATTGAAGGCGGGGGCTGATTGTAGCTAGGCCGCCTATGCGCTGCGCCCCGCGAACGTTGACAATAGCCAGCGCAAAACTGCTTATGTTTCGAGGCAGCTTGCTGAGGAGCTCGGCAATGTCGATTTGGGAGAAGTTGGCGGGCGCGACGGCAGACTTGCTGAGGTCTAGCCCAATCGGGGCGGTGCTCGGCGGCGTGAACGGCCAGGAAGCGGGGAAAGACCAGTTAGCGTTCACCATTGGTGTAATTGCGCTAGGTGCCAAAATGGCCAAGGCAGACGGCGTCGTTACTAGAGACGAGGTGAATGCCTTAAGGGAGGTATTTAAAATACCCGCTGGCGAGATGAAGAACGTCGCCACATTTTCAATTTGGCCAAGCAGGACGTGACCGGCTACCAGGCTTATGCCGAGCAGCTTGCCGCCATGTTAAAGGGTAATCGCAGGCTACTCGAGGACGTTCTGGAAGGCCTATTCCACATAGCGAAGGCCGACCAGGTGCTGCATCCGCGGGAGGTGGAGTTTCTAGCCGAGGTCGCCAAGCGCTTCGGCATCACCAAGACCGAATTCAGCTATATTAAGGCGCGCCACGTCGTCGTGACGAAACGCAACCCTTACGACGTGCTGGGCGTCAATGCCTCGATTGGCAAGGATGAGCTAAAGAGCCACTATCACAGGCTGGTTTTGGAGAACCATCCGGACAAGCTGATCGCCCGCGGCGTTCCGAAGGAGTTCGTCGCGATCGCCACCGAGAAGCTCGCTGCAATCAACGAGGCCTATGCCCAGATTGCAAACGAGCGGGTGAACTTAGCTGAATTTGATGCTGCGTGGCGACGACGCACCGGTGCTGATTGATTTTCACTTGCCGGGGTAGGCAAAAGCAGGCGGGCCGGGGGTATTCTCCCGAGTTGGAAACTGAGATGGGGTCCCATCATACTCCCCGGGGGACATCTAAAAATTCGGAGCTGTATGGGACCCGTTGCATAGGAGTCCCACGTACTTTCCAAAATTTCAAACACCCCCGAGGTATCCGAGGGGAGTTGATGACCGTTGAGCCGTCATTGCGTCGCGATGTTTTTGGTCTGAGTGCATATGACGCTTTAAGTCTCCGGGCGCGCCACAGCGTTTCATCCTGAAGATCCAGGTCTTCGCCCTTTCTCATTTTTCATCGACCTCCGCGCAGAGAGCCATTGCCGGCCCTCGACCGCATTCATTTCAGCAAAGGGAATACGAATGCCAAAACCAATTTGGAAACGCTCATGCCAACAGTGTGGCACCAAGCTGAAGCTTGCTCCTTCCGGGAGACGAAGACGGTTCTGTTCGGGTGCCTGCCGTCAGGCCGCATTTCGTAACGAAATGACCGCCAATAAGGCTCCGAGCTACCCCAGTAAGGGGTACGAAAATTGCGCTTCAGAACTCATTGAAACACAAAACGATTTTCTGTCACGAAATGAGGAATTAGAGCTTTCCCCATCTTCGGCCCATTCGTCGAAAGAGCCCATCCTCGAGAAGCAAAACCGGCTTACCTACAAGCTCACTGACGGAGTGCAAATCAACAAGGCTCGGGCAGAGCGTCGCGCGCCCTTGGCTGCGTCATGGAAGTCCTTCCCGGGAGGTGGATGGCCAGGGTTAGGAACCTTGGCGGCGATCTGCTCTCCTTTGGCGCAGCCAAGCAAGAAGCCGTCAGGCTTTACCGCTGTCGTGACAAGGGAACGATAGATTGGATTTGCCAACTGAACTTGCGGGTGGCAGCCGAGATAAGCAGAACGGCTCTAGCAAGCGACAAACGGAAAACACCTGTCGATCTGATAGGTGGCGAGCGGCAAGGTCACGTCGATCCGAAAATTAGGGCTACCGTCCTCGACGCTGAAATTGGTTTCCTGATGGACGCTCGACCGGAAACGATCAAAGGCGACGACTACCTACTCGAATACGACTCAGATGGCTATCCAGCACTACCAGCTTGCCTTGATCGACGTAAGCCACGCCTGAGGGAAGCGGCATGACCGTCTGAGAAGAGAGTGGTCGTTGCAAAATGTCCGGAGTTACCCCAAGAGCAGACATCCGCCAGCGAGGCACCGAGGTCGGCTAATGACCCAAAGCAGACATCGCAGCAGCGATGGAGTTTGTCCGCTTAGTGGCATTAGCGGTCATCGAATAGGCGGAGATGCCTGCTCGTGGGCTAGGGACTAGCCAACAGGAACCAGGGAGGTGACCACGGCGCGCAAGCCCCAATTGGATCCGTCCTCGAGCGTGTCAGCATACCAGCGCCCGCCTAAATGCAATGCAGACTATGCTCTTTCAGGGCTTGGCTTAGGATGACTGCCCGCTCGCTGTGGAATGAGGAGAACGAGCCCGATCATGATCGCCGCGATCACCGCGGAAGCGATTGGACGGCTCAAGGCAAGTCCACCATGGTCCAAGGGCTTGTCGAGGAAATCACCCAAAGTGGCACCAAGCGGTCGGGTTAGGATGAAGGCGGTCCAGAACAGCAGCACGCGCGACACGTCAGTCCAATAATAGAGTGCCGCGGTGACCGCCAGTCCGGCGCCGAACACAAACGCTCCACCTTGATAGCCGAGACCGCCTGTGTCGGCGATCCAGTCGCCAAGAGCGGTGCCCAATGTCTGGGAAAATGTAATCGCCGCCCAGTAGAAGGCTTCGACCTTGGGCGTGCTGACCGTTTCGACTGAGATAGAGCCCTCGGACCAATACCACGAACAGAGCACGGCCAAGAGACAGGCAAACAAGACCAAAGACCCGCCAGTGTAGCCGATGCCCAAGGAGCGGGTTGCAAAATCGGCCATCGCCGTACCGGCTGTCGTGGAGGCCACGATGGTGGCCCAATAGAGAAAGGGGTGAAACTTCTTCGCGACGATCTGGATGACCACGAGCACGATTAAAACTGAAAGAAAAATCGCGCTTCCGACCAGGTATCCTGCGTTGACCATGACGTCAGCCTTGAGCCAAGTCATGGTGACGGTGTCGCCGCCGGTCTCTCCGAGGGTCGTGGCGAGAATCTTGATGATCCAGAAGCCGAGTGTGACCTCCGGGACCTTGGTTTCGTGAAATTTCACATCACTTCTCATCTGACCAGCTCTCGCAAAATCGGCCGAACGCAAACGCCCGGCCGGGACTGAACATGGCTTGCTTCTCGATTAGAGCCTATGCCGCAGCTAAACAAAAGCGTCCAGGAAATATGCCAGGACCAAGACTGCAATCGCCGTATAGGCACCTGCCCAAATCAGTGGCGCGAACCACCACCGGTCTGGTTCGTCGAGTTTATGAAGAAGGTCCATGTTGAACAACGGCACTGGGCCGGCTTGCGTTCCGTTCATCCAACAAAGGGCTTGAGCGGATAGTGCCCCATCCATCCAGTGAAAGTCTCAACAAAGACCCCTCGGAATTCAAGCGGCTGGTTGCGAATCGACACGACTCCGCAAGGGCATATCTTCTCGAGAAGCGGAGCAGTGCTGTATCGGGAAGTCAGAGTCGAGCGCTCAACGAGCCTAGGAATGCGCTCGAATGACATAGCCGTAACCACGTATCGTGTGGATCAATGGGCGCTCGGCTCCTTTATCGATCTTCGCCCGAAGCCGGCTCATATGTGTTTCGATGATTTTCGATCTTGGATCGAAATGAAATTCCCAAACATGCTCCAAGACCATAGTCCTGGTCACAATCCGTTCAGCGTTTTGCATGAGGTATCGTAGGAGCTCGAACTCGCGGGGTAGAAGGTTGATTTTTTTACCTCCCCGCGTTACCTGACGCTCCACCAAATCCATTTCGAGGTCGGCGACTTTTAAAATAGTTTCGCGGGCGACTAGCGGCGGTCTTCGCGTGAGCGCATTAAGCCGAGCGAACAGTTCCGAAAACGCGAAGGGTTTCGTCAGATAATCATCGGCACCGGCATTGAGGCCTTCAACCCTGTCTGGGACACTAGCTCGCGCCGTCAAAATGAGTGCAGGTGTTTCCACGCCCGCACCGCGAAGGGTCTTCAGAACCCCAAGTCCATCTAATCCCGGCAGCATGAGATCAATCACAAGCGCGTCATAGCTGCCTGTCGTCGCAAGGATTAGGCCCTCTCGGCCGTCGGCGACGTGTTCAACAACGTGGCTCAATTCGGCTAGCCTATTCAAAATGTAGGACGCTATTTCAGCGTCGTCCTCGATCAGAAGAATGCGCATGCTGCTACGGCCCCGCCCCGAGCAACTCGCTTCTTTTCTGACAATTTCATAGTTAATTGAGCAAGCGAAATTCGGGCATTTTCGAGAGTTTACAATTATTTATATGACGGGGCACAGCAGCAGCCAGTTTGGCCCGTTGCCCCTGTGTGGCAGGAAATTCAGAAGTGACATTTTCGCCGGTCGCCTGCGTCCGACCCATCCGTCAAGTCGCTCGGTCCCCTTTTTGGACCGGGTGCCCACGCGGAACTAACAAGCAAAACTTTTGCAATGCCTTCAACACAACCAGCGACAGGTAGCGTTGGCGATTTTCGTCACGGCGACGGGGCTGGCAGTTGCCTGTATGGAGCCGGCCCTTGCCGAATTCCGGATTCAAGAAGCTGGCATCGAGAAGGGCCAGGTCGAGTTCGAATCTCGCGGCGCCTATCATTGGGGGGTGCCTGAGGCGAGGTCATCTCTCTCAACCGAACGAAAATCATGAGAGGCAGTCCGCGAATTACGCTCTTAGAGTAGAAGTACCCTTCGGAATTATTCGCCGAGCACATCCGGTTGTTGAATTGATCAATCGAAGGCTAAAAGGGCGCCGGCCGAAGCCGACGTCCCTTTGGTCGCTCCGCGACTAAGCGCGCTAACACATCTTTTTAGCTGAGCACGTGTTGGTCTTGGCGTGGGGCTATTGACCGTCCGCCAAGTTACAAATCTTTATACCCGCGAGAAAAAACGACGCCCTCAGGAGGCGAGCGGGATAACAAAAGGGTCTTGTCCCAACTAGCGCCTCAGTGTCGGCTTATCCTATCCGCCTTGAGCAGAAAGGGGGTCGAAATGCGCAAATTAGCTATTGTGACGGTGGGAACAGCAGCGCTTGTGCTCTTCGGAATTTTAGCTTGGAGTGCCGACGCCACGACGCTGACCAGCGCTGCAGCCGTCCACCCTGAAGCAAATTCTTCCTTGGTAGGAAAAGCAGGCTGTTGGCTACCGGGGTTGCCGGGTGAGTGCGAGATAGGACAGCAAAAGGTGTGCAACCGCTTTGGCAACCGTTGCCACTGCGCTCCTTGCCCCGGTTGGTATCCTTGGCGCGAAAATAAGCCCGCGCATTAAGGATCGATATTCCACATGTGGTGATCAAAAGGGCGGCGCCGGCCTAGGCCGACGGCCTCTGCTCACCAGATATAAAATAAGCCAAGCACGATGATGGCCGCGAGCAACGCGACGATGAGGGTCCCCACAACAGAACCAGCGATAACCCTTTTGTCAATCATGATGAGCCAGCCATCGACGCGATGATCGGCTGACAAAAAACCCGCCTCGACGGCGGGTTCGCGTCCTTCCCGCCGCAAGGTGCTGCAGCAGGAGTTATCAGCCTGTATGGCGGTTCTCGGGGAACTCCATCCCCATCGTTGTCTCAGACAAAATTACTCGTCACGCGTCCTCAGTCAACCCCGCGAGCGGCACGCGAGTTCACTCAGACTATAAACTTTAGAAACACGGTTTCAGATTTTTATACTGGGGGACTTTCCTCCGCACTGTTCCGGCCACTTCGCCCACTTCAAATGGAAAAGCTGCGAAGGGGCGGAGGGACAGTCGATTTTTCACGATCTTAGACCGCGCGGTAGGGCCGAGTCCTGTTCGCAGGCGGAACTTTTGCTTGGTCAACGATCTCTCATCGGACGGGGCGCGGTCGCCAAGCGCTTAGCTTCGGTTTTGGACGGTAAACTTCGCGGGCTGGTTCGCGTCATGCGGCGCCGTAAGTTGGCGAAGCTCATCGCTTTGATTCATCCTGGATTTCATCAAATCCCAAACACGACCGCACTCAACCGATACCCAGAGATTTTCGCCTGCGCTGCCAATGCCGCGCCGGATACCCGGCGAATCCTCTCCTTCGGTTGTTCAACTGGTGAGGAGTGTGTCACGCTCGCCAGTTATTTCCCCGCCGCGCAGATCGTTGGCACGGATATCAATCCGCTGAACCTGTTAAAGGCATTGAAGCACCGAAATGATCGGGTTCGGTTTGTCTACGCTAGCGACCGCATTCTGAGCGGATTTGGCGGATTCGACGCACTCTTTTGTATGGCGGTGCTTCGCACCTCGAAAAAGGACAAAATCGCTGAGCGTTATCCGTTCGAACGTTTTGTGGAACGAGCGCTTTATCTGGAGTCCTTGGTCCGACCCGGCGGTCTTCTGATAATTCACAATTCAACCTACCGGTTTTCCGATACGCCACACCGCTGCGCCTACGAGACCATCCCGGTCAGCACGTCCTACGACAAGGTTTACCTGCCCGACGGCATCACCGAAGCGAAACCCGACGGCTGCATCTTTCGAAGAATCAATCATTGATGCGGCGGTTCGATGCCCGCGACGCCTCCCCCTAGCCCTAGCTTAGGCGTAACTACAAATGCAACGGGTCCCATCTGAGGCCAGGGGGTAGCCAAAATGAAGGTGGGGGGTGATTTTAGCTCCCTCAGGGGGTAAGCGGGCCGGCAGCTATCGCTCCAATCTATTGGGAATACTGGTGCCCAGGGTACCCTAAGTCAATTAATCCGATGACTTAGCAAAAAGTGGGACACTCGATCTTCCCACACGAATCGCCAGCGCAGTCCCAACAAGCCGTGGCGCCCGGCACTATCTCTCCTGGTCGTGCTCCCCAAAGGGAGAGGGGCCGCTCAACCCAGATGGGGAGCGGCCCCGCGCAAGGGCGCTCGACCAGTTGATGGAGCTGCCCCATGCGAACGCTCAGCCACTACCTCATAGCCGAGCAAGACCGCCCCAGATAGGTACGCTGTCTCAATGTTCAAGAGATCGGGCGGTGCGCTCGGCGGGGGAAGGACCGATATCCCATTGGCCCTAACAGTCTCAGGTGCGTTGTGCAGCGGCCTCCCCTGCGACGCTGAAATTTACTCCTCTCCCAGTTCGGCCCGGCATAGCGCTGAACCTGCCGTTTGTCGAAGAAAGGCTCGTGGGATGTCTTGTGACCGGCGCCTGGAGGCTCGCTCGGCATCTGTGCCCAAGCAAAAGCTCATCGACGACAATCGCGGTGAGCACCTGACCGGCTGTCTGACGTGCAACGTTTGGTGGTCGCGGTGGTCTGCAAACGCCGTGAAGCTGTTAGAGCAAGACCTCCACACGCCTCATGAATTGAGGCGAACAAAGACCCCTGAGTAGTCACAAAAGGAAGAGGGCGCCGACCGAAGCCGACGCCTATGCATGCGGGATGCATGTGGCCGTGTTCTTAAGTCCAAACCGACTGGACATGTAGTCGCTTGTTTCGCCCTGGTTAGCTTGGGCCCATGAGCCTTCGCTGTAAGCCCGCGCGTACTCACTACGCATAGTCTGTTCAGCCTTCAGGCAGGCATCGATGTTATCGAAAACAAGATTCGTCTCAACCGGATGAGAACCGAAAACCAACACGAAAAGCATCCATTTCATTGCCATACCTCCCTATGCGAGACTGATTGGTGCCCGAAGATCGACCTTCGCCCGGAACACCCGATCCTATCGCGGGTTGAATCGGAGCCGGTGGCTGGGAACGCCTCCCTGATCGTCGCCGGTATCAGCCCCCCAGGCTGAGAGAAGTCCGGTCGAGGTCCACCGCGACCGGGCTTCTTGCACTTAACTCCAATAACGGTGGAAGCCCCGGAGGTGTCACCGAGGCTTCCCCACGGTTTTGGCCGATGCGGGGTCCAACCCGAATGCAGCCTGGCCGCGATTTGATCCTTACACTTATGTGTGGTGGCGCATGTGATATTTGCCACTGAAAATAGAAAAAGCCCCGGCGTCTAGCGGTGCTGTTGCTGTGTGCTCGCCCACGCGCAATGTTTTCGGGAAGTAGGCTGAGAGGCGGGGCGCTTTGACGAGACTGCCGTTCCCTGCGCCTCCTGGGCGCCATCGAGGCCGACGCCCTGCCGCGCGCTAGATCTTACCGAGCAGCAGTAAGATCAGTAGAATAATAAGGATCAGGCCGACGATGCCCGAGGGGCCATAGCCCCAGGCGCGGCTGTGACCCCAAGTCGGGATGACGCCAAGCAGGATCAGAATCAGAATGATGATCAGAATTGTGCCGAGTGACATGTGCATTTCCCCCAAATGTGACAGACCAGTCTAAGGCCTGTCAGAGGGGCGCAAGCGACAACTTTGAGGCGCGAGGAAGGGAGTCGCTACGATTTTGACTCCTCGTGGTGAATTGGCCACAAGACAGGCGTGAAGCCGACGCCCGTCAAAATCGCTCGGCGCGCTCCCAGCCGTGCACCCTGAAGCCTTCGAAGGGTCTTCATTTGGAGGCGGGTGAGCGGCGACATGGCCAAAGCTTACAGGGAACTCTTTCGCCCGCCACGAGGCAACATTGCGCCTCTCCGGTGCCACCTATATGGCTACCTAATTGGGCCTTGTTAGGTTGTCCATGCCAGTAACTTATTGATTTAGTTGGTGAGCCCGCCGGGATTCGAACCCGGGACCCCTTGATTAAAAGATCGTGGGTCTACCTCCGCACGGTGCCGCGGGAAGCCGCAAAAGACTAGCAACCCCCTAGAAAACGTGCTAGAACACTTGTCTCACGCCGCATGACGGGGGCATAAAACCGCTTACGGCATCTTCCCATAGGCTTCCCAGCATTTGGAGGAGAGCTCTTCCTTGAAGATCAAGCAGTCCAATGTCGGCACCATCGAGCTTCTTCCCGGGAAGACCGAGCGCATCGTCTTCGACGACGATCTGCCCGGCTTCGGCCTGCGCGTCCGCGATGGCGGTTCGCGGGTCTATGTGACGCAGTACAAGCTCGGCGCCAAGCAGCGCCGCATCACGCTCGGCTCGACCAAGGAGCTGACCCTCGTGCAGGCGCGTTCCCGCGCGAAGGACGTGCTCGCCAAGGTTCACCTTGGTGAAGATCCAGCCGGCGCCAAGTCGAGGCCCGGGCAAGGGCGACAGATACCTTCAAGGCCGTCGCTGATCGTTTCCTGCTCCACAAGGAGAAGAAACTTCGTGCTGCCAGCTACTATTCCACCCGCCTCTACCTGATGAAGCATCTGAGGCTGCTGCACGAGCTCAGGATCGACAAGATTGATCGCCGCGAGATCGCATCACGATTATCTGCAATTGGAGAACACCATGGGGCGGTGTCGGCTGATCGTGCAAGATCTGCACTGTCGGCACTCTTCGCCTGGGCTATTACGCAAGGGATCTGCGACTCCAATCCGGTCATTGGCACGACGAAGCATGCCGAGCCGTCATCTCGCGACCGCGTGTTGTCCGAGAGCGAGCTCGCCGCCGTCTGGAACGCGCTTCCCGATAATGACTATGGCAGCGTCGTCAAGCTCCTGATCCTCACCGGATGCCGGGCAGATGAGATTGCCTGGCTCCGCTGGTCCGAGATCGACATCGAGGAGCGCAAGATCTCCCTGCCGGGTGAGCGGACCAAGAACAAGCGCCAGTACCTCGTGCCGCTGTCG
>CAVUZR010000020.1:0-91910 GCA_963745855.1 uncultured Alphaproteobacteria bacterium
TCAACTGCGGCCCGCCAAAGTCCTCGCATCGGAGTCCGTTTCTGTGTCGCGGTCTCCCCCAGGTGGGCTTAAGGTCCTCGATGACGGGATTTCAATGAACCTTATATGGTGCTGCTTTGCGTTGGCTCATCCAAGGTTCGGCGACGCAACAAGGCGGTCTGAGGTCCCTAGCGGCATTCGTGGTCGGACTACCTCAAGCAGCAGGATTTCAGGAGCCTGCTAGATTGCCGATAGCGCTTGCTGCCAAGTTGATCGCTAGCGCGAGCAGAGCCGCATTGAAGATGAAGGAGAGCGACCGAGTGAGCGGTTACGGTTCTCCTGAGCGGCTTGGACGTCACGCATACATCCGACACCTGCGAGGTCATTCCGATCACGAAGGAGAAGTACAGGAAGTCCCAGTAGTCCGGCGCCTAGTCACCAGGAAACCTAGTCCTCGCGCCCTTCCGCGATGTTCCGCATAGAACTCGTGCGCGTAATGAAAGGCGAAGATGAACTGAATGAAGTTCCATGACAGCAAGATCATGACGGCGGCAAAGGCAAGATTTACGAAGCGGTGGCCTTCCGGTGCGGTGCTGAGCTGAAAAAACATAGCACCGAGGCTCGCCAAAGCTGCGGTGACGGACAGCAGCGGAATGACCACGCGTCCTTCGTCGAACAGTACAGACCTCAGACGAATTTGTTTCGTATGGTGACTATGGCCGTCCAAATTCCGAGCGCGAGAGATGGACGAGAGCAACCCCGAGTGTCCAGCCGATCAGAACTCGGCTGATCAGCCGCCAATCATGGGGGAACGCAAACAGACCCACTCCAGCCGCGAAAAAGAGCCGCCAACGGACCCGCACGATCCGCAACGGATTCGCAATCGTTATCGTGTAGAGACCTCGTCTCCGTATCGTCTTCGTATCGTCTCCGTGTCGCCACCCACCGTCCCCCATACCCCCTATGCGCCTACCAGAGCGATCAGTGCATAGCTCACCATCTCGAGCTGGTTCGACCAGGCGTTGATCTGCATGCCCGAGGCATTTAGCGCGAAGGCAAGGATGCCGACCAGCGCGATGGCCGTCAGCGCCTGCAGCCCAGCGGCGATGAAGAGGATGATTACGCCGCGCCGCACGGTCTTTTCGTTGGCGACCACATACGACGAGATGATCGTCTTGCCGTGGCCAGGACCCACGGCATGCACCACGCCATAGATGAAGGAGAGCGCGGCAAGCATCATCGCGCCAGTCATGGCATGGTCGCCTTTAAGGCATTTCACCGCCGTCGCGAGGTCGCCTTGCAGGCTTTGCTGCGTGCGCAAGACCCGACCGAAGATCCCGCTGAACGCTCCCGGCGATTGTTGCGGGGTGCTTGGGGCCGCGAACGCCGAGGGCGGAGATACCGGAGGGCTCTCCGCCAATCGATCGATCGGCTTCATCTCGGCCTCGGCGCTTGCCGCGAGGACAACAAGTATCAACGCGCCGAGCACGGATAGGAGGGCGCGGGCGGTGTGCGCTAGGATGGGGCGTCGCTGCATTTGACCATCACCGTCTGCGCGAACTGCGAGCCAAAATTGCTGTTGGGTCCCAGATCTGGACTCGACTGGTTTCCGACTTTCGTTACCGCCGCCGGTGACCCAAACATCGTCGACGAACTCAAACAGGGTAAGCAGATCGGTGATCGGACTTACAAGGTGCACCTTGACGGCTATGACCAGACAGACCTCATCACCGGCAAGGGTCCATCGAAGCGGCATGAAATCTTCTACTTGACAGAGAGCACTCTAAGCGCGGTGAGGATCGATGACTTCAAGTACCGCTTCACCGATCAGCCCAACGGCTGGCTTGGCGCTACCCAGAAGGTCGATTGGCCTATCCTCGTCAATCTCCGTCTAGATCCATACGAGCGCACTGGTATGCCCGACGGGAAAGGCGGTTCCCTCGCTTACTACAACTGGTTCGCCTACGAGTTCTGGCGTTTCGTCTTCGTGCAGCAGGAGGTTGCAAAAGCGGCCCAGAGCATCGTGGAGTTCCCGCCGATGCAAAAAGGCGCGAGCTTCAACAGGGAGGCGGTAAAAGCGCAAATTCAGGCGGCTATAGCCGCACAGACTGGCAAGTAAGACTGACTATCGTATTCGCGCTAGCGCGCTGTTCATCGCTTAGGTGAGCAGCGCGGCTTTGTTCAAGATAGTTTGCCACTTGCTCGGTTGGATCGGCGCCCCGACGGCCGGTGTCATTCAGGTCTGAAGAGCTAGTGAGGTTTCAGCGGCTGGTGAGCTCGCTTCCATCTACGAGGTTCGTTGCATGGCTCCTATTATGATCGCTTTTCTTACATTTGGTCTGGCGGTGGTCGGTATATTGCTGGGCAGCTTCATGCAAAGAATGTTGCCAGAAGGCCATCTCAGCTCTAACTCCAAAGAGGTCGTAAAGCTGAGCATGGGGGTGGTGGGACACTGGCCGCCTTGTGCTTGGGTTATTGGTTGCAAGCGCCAAGAGCACCTATGACGCACGCGAGAGTGAAATGAATCAGATCACCGCTAACGTTATCCTGCTCGATAACTTGCTCGCGAAATATGGAGAGGAAGCTCAAGCCGCGCGAGCCTCGCTGCGTCAAGCAATTCCGCCCGTAGTCGATAAAATTTGGAAAGAAGGGCGATAGGGTTGTTGCAGTCAACGCCGTTCAAGGCTGCGGCTGAGGGCGAGGCTTTGTATCAGCGGATTCAGGAGCTTCAACCAAACAGCGACATCCAACAGAGGCACGGATGATTCAGGTTACCAACGATCTGATGCAATCGCAATTCCTGTTATTTTCGCATCTTGGCAGCTCGATCCCGGCTCCCTTTTTGGCAGTGCTACTGCTCTGGCTGATAATATTGTTCGTTGGCTTTTCTCTTATGGCGCCTGCAAACGCGACGACCTTGGCGTCGCTTGTCATCTGTGCGCTGTCAGTCTCCGCGGCGATCTTCCTTATTCTGGAACTCAATGAACCGTTTTCTGGGCTTATGGTGATCCGAAGCGAGCCTCTCCGAAACGCTTTGACCCCGCTCAGCCAATAAAAGTTCGCTGGGGGATCTAGATGTCCGCTTTGGGTCATTAGCAGACGTCGCGTCACGTCCGCGTCATGTCCGTTATCCCCCTCAAAGGGACATTCATCGGCGCGCGAGTTGAGCGCGTCCGCAATGTGCCAGAAACAGACATGAATGTAATTTGACATACTTACGTCTTCTCAATGTAACACCCTGTCCATCGACCACAACGAATGGAGGGCTCAATCGATGGCGTGAGTTTTTAGTAGGCGGAGCTTTCACCGTGGCAGGCACCGCCGCCGCACCTGCCTACGCTCAATATTTCGACGATGCCTGGCGGAAACCGCCTCTCGAACGACCTCTCGCCCCAGCGGACATACAATCGGCGGTCGCGCGGCTCCGCAAGCAGTTCCTTGGCGAGTTTGATCCTGCGTATGTCGAGAACGTCATCGTCCCGCATTTTCTGGTCAGCATCTACGACGGCGAGCGTCCATCCCTCCCCATGATCGGCGTGGAGCTGACCAAGGAGAACGCCATTCCTTACGAACTGTGGGGCCTGTTGAGCGAGACCTGGAAGCCGGCTCCGGAGAAGGGCGTCACCGTTTTTCTGCAGGGGCTGGAGAAACGCGGGCCGGACAACCGCCGCAAGCGGATTTACATGACTGCGGTGACGCCGGACCTGTATCGCCCGATGTATGGCGACAAGGTCGTACAGTTCTGGGACAAGATCCTAGGCGATGCGAACGCCGGAAAGCCGCTGATGCGCCCTTATCTCGAAAACTATTTCGACCTCTATCGGGATCTGCATCTCGGCGTCAAGGCCGAAGCCATTCCAGAGCGCGTGCACGAGATCGGAATGGCCTTCAACACCGTGCTCGCCTATCGCGACGTCACGCAGAAGATCGTCTACGACAACTACATGACCGTGCGCTCGCATCTCGACTTCCTGAAGCAGTGGATCGACGACAGGCTCGCCGACATCACGAGCGGCAAGACCCAGAACCCGGAAAAGACCTTCGCATGGTACTGGATCAAAAACGCCGGCGATGGCGAGTATTTCGCTCACAAGGACGTGGTGTTCGAGCTGTTCCACAATTTCGTGGCGCTCAGCCAGTGGGGCAACACCATGTACAACATCATGCTCAAGCTCGCCAAAGGCACCGGCGACCCTGATGTGCGCGCCGGGTTCACGAAGACCATGGAAGGAACTCCGGACGATGCCGGCGGCAAACCCTTCACGCCACTCGAGCGGTTCGTCATGGAGTTGTTCCAAATCATCACGCCGAACGGCGGAAGCATTTCAGCCTTGGCTGAAGTTAGGACGCCACCCTATGAGCGTTTCGGCTACATAGTGACGCCGCACGAGACGACGAGCTTCGATCCCGTGCAGTGGAAGGATCCACAGAGCTTCAACCCCGATCGTTACAACACCGTGCCGACGAGCCATGAGATAGACGAAACGAAGTGCGACCAGATCGGCTTCGCGCGTTGCCCCTTCGACAGGACAGCCTTCGAGGTCAAGGACGGGCGAAAAGCCACGATCCACAACAGCGGTTTCGGGACCGTCTACGGGATCGTTGACGGCAAGCCATTGCCGGTCTGTGACCATGCGGGCTTTGCGCCGTTCGGCTTCGGCTATCGCCGCTGTCCCGGTGAGCAGCTCACCATCCAAGTTTTCGAAGATTTCCTACGGAAAGTTTGGAGGAGCGGGGTCGAGTTTCAGAAACTCGACATCGCCAATCCCGAACCGCTGCCCATCGGACCGACCACAGTGATCGGCGACAATGTCGGATTCACCAGGGCCGCGTAGCAGTCCCACCCGGATTGCATCGAGGAACGCATTCGCTGATAAAAGGGTGGAGAACGACCGGCTAATCGCGATCTGGCGGCTAAGCCCGCACTCATGGAGGCGAGGATGACCAGACTTCCGCTTGCAAAGAGGGCGTCGGCCCGAAGCCGACGACCCTCGAAGTGAATTCCAGCAGCGCGGAGGTTGTTACCACCGCCAGCCGCAAACTCGGCGGCCTCGGTGCCACCAACAACGCCAAACCCGATGGCGCCGGCCGCAGGCGCATCCACGCGGTCCACAGACGCAGCGGACTGTTTCAATAGGCGAATAGCCCTGCACGAGAGGAGGTAGACTGCCGACTCCGGCAAACGTCGCAGCTTGCGCATTGGATGCCAACGCTCCGGCGAAGGCTATAAGCATCGTCACAGCGAAGGTAATCACCAACTGGCGCATGGTCTTTCCTCCTTTGAGTTCTGATGGGAACGGCTTCTATTCGATGATCTTGACTCCGAAGACGCTGCTCAGCGCTGCGAGAAGCCGACGCCTAAAACGTAAAGCCCCGGCACTCGAAGGCCGGGGCTTCCGTGAGGCCAATATCGAGATTAAGGCTGGGTCGACTTTACCATCCCCTTGGCGCAGCCGGCCTTGAACTCATCAGCCGAAATTTTGCCGTCACCATCACCGTCAACCATTGAAAAGCTGACGATGTAGGGTACAGCTTCATCCTGGGATATGGTCGCCCCGTACGGCCTGACATTGAGCGTCATTGAGCACAGCGCTGGGGCGACCGGAAGTCATCGTGTTTGTTCCTTGGGCGACGGGCATAGCCGGCGCTAAGTAGCAATGCCCACGGACGTCAAAGTTGCTAGTCTCATTTTTATACTCCCTACGCAGCATGTCGGGGCCCTCCAAAGCGATAGATAGCATAGGCGTATCTGCTGAACATACGCCGGATGTCGCGGCCCCCGGGCGACCAGTGCGATTTAGCGCTTCCGATAACAGAGCTTCCCAGCAGCGATTCAATCTGAGGGGCGCTTGCCCGCGGGTTGATGATTGACTGCCAATCAGTCTGAAAGGATGTCTGCTTTGGGTGATTATCGCGGACATACTGACAAGTCCGCGCCATGTCCGCTTTTACCCCGATAACGGACGTTGGGTGGCGCATCCACGTCAGTACTTCTCTGTCGGTTTATGAGCTACGCCGAGCGCTGCCTACGCTCTGCCCTCCGATCTAAGGGGGGCCCGTAAGTCGAACGGATCGCCAGTGCGATCTACTAGTGAGGGGTCATCGTTCTCCGGCTTGTTCACCCGCGTCGAGATGGGCCACATCGTCATAGGCTCTGACGGATAGGTGATGAGGAGGTCGCTCGGATCAGGTTCGAGACCTAGCCAGCGCTCGTAGCTTCCAGGTTCAAGGATCGCGGGCATGCGATTGTGGATTTGACCCACCAACTCGTTGGACGGCACGAGCAGGTGATGATGGCGAAGGTTCGCTCCCACTCTCTGGTTTTCGGGTTGCGCCAGTTCTCCCACAGACCCACCAGACCAAAGGGTGAGCCATCCTTCATGGCGAACAAGGCGTAGGGCTGCTTGCCCCGCGCGCCCTTGATCGCGCGCCACTCGAAGAAGCCATCCACCGGCACGATGCAGCGGCGCTGAGCGTAAGCGTCTCTGAACATGGGGAGCCGTGAGACGCTCTCGGCTTTGGCGTTGATGGGCTTGCGACCACCCTTCGTTTTCTTCGCACCAATGCGGGATCAGTCCCCACTTGAGCATGTCGAGCGAACGCTCGCCCGTCTTGTGGTTTTGCCGAATGACGAGGAGCTTTTGGCTCGGTGCAGCATTGTAGCGGGGCGGAATGTTGCCGATGCGGCTGTCGCTGACATCAAGACCTTCGACGATGGCTAGGCGGAGAGCCCCAGACTTTTGAATGACACGACCACACATAACAAGCTCTACGCTGCCCAAGCCGAGCATCGCCGCACTGGCCTTCGATAACGCTCAATCTTCCTCTCACCGCACGCGAAGGTGAGGAGGAAGGCGTCGGCCAAGTCAGGCGAGCGCATGCCGCGCTTCTTCATGTCAGCCTTACTCTCCACCACCATTTTGCCGGTGGAACTCAAGGTGTAGGTGGGAGCCGTCAGCTCCGCGACGAGGCCGTCGTCCTGAGGCATTGAGCACCTAGCGGAACGTGCGCGCCTTGTCGTTAGCTACCCTCGAAGGCGTGAGCCCCAAAAATTCGCCTTGTGTCATTGGGAGCGCGGGGAATTGCCGGGATGAAGGTCATGTCGCCTCGCGCAGCTCATCTAGACTGCGCGTCACATGCGCCTTGGTGCCGCCATGTCGGCCGCCACCTTCGTGGACAACGCGCGGACTTCTTCAGCTTGATCCGCGAGGGCGCTGAGCTGCTTGCGCCAATAAGTCGCCCGTAATTCCACAATCTCGGCGAGGGTCTTGGCCGTGGCCAAGCTCTTCGCTAAATCGAAGCTTGAGCTTACATTCTGTTGGGCGATCTCGATAATTTTGAGGTTTAACGCTGCTACGCCCTGGCCCAATGCGTCAAAAGATCTAGCGATAGTGTTCACTGCTGCTTCGAGCGTATTCTTGGACCTCTCATATGCCGCGTGGGTCTGAGCCACGCTTGTTTCCGCAAGCTCGCGCGCGGCTTGGGGGAAGGCCGCGAGGGTCACGACCTCGAATTGGTCGTATGTCTTACGGTATGTCTCGCGGGACTTGTCGGCGGTAGCTTCAGGATTTAGGGCGATGTTCATGACACTCCTCTTGGAGTTGCCAGGCTTCGCAGTGTGGAAGGCATCGAGAGGGCCGTAAGGGACGCTCGGCTGGGAGCATCGGCGTGCCGTCCGTTCAAAGTGCGCGCTTCAGTTCCGTTAATTCCAAGAAGAGTTTTGAACTATCCCCGATATACACAGCGCCTCAAACTCCCTGGAAACCCTCAGAACATGAGGGATCGCGGTCGTCCTGAGGCTTATAATAGTACGAATGCCAAGGGGCTCGCTGGGGGTTGGATAGGATGGACACGTCAGCACGCGCGCACGAATTCTAGTCCGCGCAGTATTTCCACAATCGGCGAAGACCTAACGATCACCGGCAATGTGACATCCAATGGCGAACTTCATCTCAACGGCCAAATTCAAGGGGACGTACATTGCTTAGCGCTTGTGCTCGGAGAGAACGCGCAGCTTGAGGGTAGCGTAGTTGCTGAGGATGTAATGGTCCGTGGCCGCCTTATCGGCTCGGTCCGCGCACTGAGGGTGATGTTGCAGTCCCAGGCCCACGTCGAAGGCAACATCTTTCACAAGGGTCTCGCCGTTGAACAGGGCGCGCATTTTGAAGGCGAGTCGCGTCCCTCCGAAGATCCACTAGCGACCAACCCAGAAGTTGCCGCGGCAGAACCGCAGCTAAACCACAACGGGCGTCCTGACGCCGTGAAACAGCGCGAACGAGGGAATGGCTTCATCAAATCACTCCCGGAATCGCCCAGTGCTTAGACATGTGCATGCTTTGCACAGGATAGGAGGGAACCATGTTCGCATCGAAGCAAGGAACAGTGATCGCTAAAGGATTGACGATTGTCGGCAGCGTCACCGCGGAGGGCTTAGTGGAGGTGAATGGCCAGATTGACGGCGAACTTCACTGCACTTCCCTCGTTATCGCCCGCGGGGCTCATGTCACAGGGATCGTCGTCGCCGAGCGCGTGGTTGTAGACGGAAAAGTCGAAGGTCCGATCCAGGGCAAAGAGGTAATTCTCAAGTCAAAAGCACATGTCGTCGGCGATATTCATCACCAATCTCTTGCCGTTGAGAGTGGTGCCTTCTTCGATGGTCGTTCGATGCAAATTCGAGGAAACGGACAACCGCCGGAAAAACTTGAAAGGAAACCGTTGAGGCAAATCGCAAACCCCCGAGAGATCCTCTCCCGCCGTACCGAGCGGGCCGAACCAGTTGAAGCCGATTAGTCGGCAGTGCTGACCAGGGGCGAACGCGCCGTGAGCCGTCCGTCGCGTTTCACTGAGAGCCCCAGGAACACCCGATCCTATCGCGGGTTGAATCTATGGCGTCGGCGGTTCTGCGACCGGCCAAACGCCTCAGCCTCCTAGCTGAGAGAAGCCCCGGCTGTACGGGCGTGCAGTGGGGGCTTGTTGTCGCGACCGGAATAACGATGGCAAACAACGAACCTGATTATGGTTGGTTCCTCGCTACGACCAGGCGGCTACTACGCTACTCGTGGCCCTCTCAATCATCGCTCTAGCCCTGATCGGCTGGGCCATATGGATGCTCTCGTGAGTGCCCAAGCCCTGGCCCTATTTAGTCAGTCGTTAGCGGGCGGCACAGGCAACAGCGTTCCCCCTGCTGTGGCGCGCATGCAGCGCCTGCTCCTTGCCCAGGTTGGTACCCTTGGCGGTAGACTAAGCCAGCGCAAGCGTGTGTGCTTTGATTAGATCGGAACGCCGGGCCGAAGCCGCTGCGGGAACACCCGATCCTATCGCCGGTTGAATCAATGTCGGCAGCCGAGGTTGGCGACCCTCGCCGGGGTCACTTCACTGGCTGCCGGTATCAGCACTAGCCTGCTGAGGGAAACCCGGCTTGCATCCACCGCAGCCGGGTTTCCTGGCTTCTGCCAGAGCCAGCGCCATAATCCTGTGGCGGGGGTGTCACGGCGAAAGGAAAAAGCAGGAGCAGTCCGAACCGCATTGCCCGCTCGGCGTTGGAGGGTGATGGCAAGGGGGGACGATGCTATGCGCGACATCCGAAGCGATCTTCAAGAGCGTGCTGATCTAGCTCAAGATCAGATCAAGGCTGCTGATGTTCACTTTGAGAGAATGGTCCAGCAGCTCCGAAATGAACACGATGCGAGTATGGCCGACTTGAAGGCGACCCTCGCTATGATTGCCAAGTTGATGGAATTTGAAGAACCGCACACTACCAACATGTCGCCGGACACAACTCCGCTATCGTCTTCCCAACATGCGAATCTCGCACAAAAACTTAGACGGGTGATATAGCCGGGGATTGCGCGTCGGCAGTGATCTCGCGCCAGTGACTTTGAACTAACTTCACCGCTTGCTTGTTCTCCTGCGCAACGAAGCCCGCTTCGTACTGATTGTCCATCCTGGCTAACTCTTTTACCTGGGCGTTGAGTGAGGTCATAACTGCACCTCATCACGTCAAAAAAGAAAATATAGGTCAAATCGGCCTATAATTTTGGGTCAGGTCAAAATGCTAGGAGACCGCGCGCAATGACTGACGCGTGGGGTAGCCTTCACATCGACGTGGTGGACGACGAGATAATCGTCACTCTGCCGCTCACGATCTACACCGTGACGTACTACAAGCCGCCAAACTCACCTCAGCTACTCGCCAAGAACTTCCCGTCGAAGGATGATTCTCGTGTCCCGTTGACACAGGCCGAGTTTCTGGCTCGTGCTTGGCGAGTAGCTACCGACAAAGCACGGGAGCTAGGGTGGATCGAGGGTAAAATTCCTGAGCCGGCGGCTTTGCTGCTCCGGGGTAACCTTCGCATTGAAGTCCGTGACGACGAGATCATCGTTACCCTACCGGGCACAAGCTACCGGGCGGTCTATCACAAGCCTGCCGATAAACCTGGGCTGATGGCCACGTTCCGTTCAGGCCGGTGGGAGCAGGGCACCCCGATGACGCCAGCAGAGTTTCACACTCGGGCCTGGAAGCTCGCCAACGACAAGGCCCGCGAGCTGGGGTGGATTGTGTAAGTTCGCTAACCGCAAACTTGCGACCGCGAGACTGCCGTCAGTGGGCTATTTGATCAAACCGTCCTTGCAACCTGCCATAAACTCGTTGGCGTCAAGGGTTCCATCGTTGTCCGTGTCTAAACTGTCGAAGTCGGCCGTGCAAGGAGCCAACTTGTCGTGGGAAATGGTGGCACCATTCGGCGATACCGCGGTCCAAGCTGCTTCACATTTGGCGCCACTCATGCCTTCCGGGCTTGGCTAATCCCGGATTGTTGACGGCCTGCGCACCACTTGCCGCGTTAGAGCAACCCGAACCCAGCTCCTTCAACCAAAAGCCCTGCGAGCCAACCGGCTATGGCGCCGATGGCCAAGGTCACGAGTAGAGCGACGATATCCATGAACCCCCCATGTATTCCGATTCTGAGGGACGGAGCGTAGGTCAACCGTGTAGGACACGCTAGTCGCTGACGGGGAAAGGAGGCCAAGAAGGGGCTCGAAGCCCACCGAACCCGTTTATGCGCTATATTAAGTAAGCACCGGATTGAATGACATGCAGATCAGTCTTGACGGCAAAGTGGCCATCGTAACGGGCGTGAGCGGCGACGGACAGGTTGGGCAGGCCGTCGCCAGGGCGCTAGCTGACAGCGGCGCTCAGCTGGCTATTTGTGCGCGCAAGCAAAGCAACGTTGAAGCCCGGGCCAAAGAGCTGCGAGACGCAGGCGTCCGCGTGTTCGCTATGGCTGGGTCTTTGACCGATGAGGTCCAGGTCCGCCGGCTGATTGATGACACTCTGAATGAATATGGTCGGATCGATATTCTGGTGAATCTGGCGGGAGGGCTCACCCGCTATAAGACTGCGGTCGAGCACAGTCTCGATGATTGGCGTGCGGAGGTCGACAACAACCTGTTGAGTGCGTTTTTGACATCGCGCGCAGCTTTCCCGCATCTGCAAGCTGCCGGGGACGGTGTCATCATCAACTTCGCACGGGCTGGCCAGCCTCAGGCCAACATGGTCGCCTATAACTGCGCCAAGGCTGGAATTGAGGCGCTTACCCGCACGCTTGCGCTCGAGGGAAGGGATCTCGGCATCCGCGTGAACGCAATTGCGCCGGGGCTAGTAGACACCGCATCCAACATTGCCGCGATGAAGCCGAAGGATCTGAAGCGTTGGACCAAGCGGGAAGATATCGCCGAGACCGTGGTCTTCCTTGCTTCCCCGGTCGCCTCCGGCATTACTGGCCAAGTCATTGCGGTCACCGGCTGGGGATTGTAGCGCGCAGGCTGTGCACAAGCGGTCAGCGCATCCAACCGACAGTCAGTCAGAAGGTGGAATGGACTAACTCGCCGACCGGCAGTTCCGCCGTCCATCCGTTTGAGGATCGCGTTCACGACCTCAGTGTCGTCTATCGGCGGCCGCCCCGGCGACGCACGCGTGACGCGCAGTCTCACACCGAAGCGATGCTTCGCCTTGCAGGCGACGTAATTCAGCACGGCCTCGATATCGCCCTCGGGTTCTTGCTCCATGCAAGCTTTATCGTGGCGACAGTCCAGTCGGCGGTCGCCGGCTGACGGCTCAAGCTGACAAACCCAATGTGTTCGCTATTTCGCTTAGCCATCCACGGGGATTTTTTCGAAGACCGCGCACAACAACGCCTCAATGAGCCAAGCTTTGGACTCGGACAGCACCGGCTCACGCTCCAACTCACCGACTAGTTCGACCAGGAGCTTAAGAGCAATGACGGGCGTGACGATCATGTGTGCTACGGCTCTTGCATGCCATGCCCCTCGTTGCCGGTGCCCGCGAAGTCGCTGGGGTATACTCGGTTGCAGAGCTGATCCTTGACGAGGGATGTCACCGACAATGCGCCCCAGGTTTTACGTTCGCTTAGTAATTGACAGGTCAGTCTGCTATTCACTGAGTCGGTCTCGCCATCGGCAGGACCGTATTGGGGGAAAATATTAATGTTTGCAGATCCGACCTTGTCAGAACCTCCGCGCCAACTCATCGGCGTCTCGACGCTCTCTCGTTTCTTCTCTGCGGGTGCTTCACTTGCCGCGCGGTCGCTCAAGTACGTCCGCTTGTCCGAGGAGATCCTGGATGAGCAGCTTGGACCCGAGCGCATCGCGGCGGTCTTCAAGTTGTCCGCCTGCAAGACCGCAAAGGCGGACTGCGCCTTCGTTCTCTTGGCCGGCAGCGTCGCAAAATATCGATCAGCGCCCTCGGCCTGGTCGGCAGAGCCGGAGGCAGCGATCTGCCGCGCATTGGTCGGCGATGACTTTCGGCGCGTTTCGGAGGAGGCCGCGAAGTTCGTCCGCGAGAACTGGCTCCGCATCGTAGAGCTCGTCGGCGGCGACGCAGCGGCGGCTTGAGGGGCCATCAAATATCTAGGGTTCGACCGTCTTGCACTTCGGTAATGTAAATTACCGACATATGCCTCTAACTAGACTAAAACTCGGCATGCGCAGTTGGGTTCTCTCCGCTGTCGCAAATCAGCCAACAGTCCCGGCTGATGGAAACCCGGCTTGCGTCCACCGCGGCCGGGTTTCTTGGTTCATGAGCAATCTGATAATAATTCAACTCTTATGATGGGGCGCTTCCGCCACGGGAGGCCCTACCGTGCCCTTCAGTGACTACCGCGACAACTTCGATCCCGAAACGCTGGCAATACTCGAGATTGCCTTCAACGAGGCGTGGGAGGTCCTACTGGCAAGCGGTGGCACCTTCGACCAGATGGCGACAAGAGATGCCCTCGCCGAACTGATAGTCAGCTTCGCGGCTGAGGGCGAGACAGACCCGAAGCGACTGAAGCAACTCGCATTGTCGGCTCTGCCCCGAACCCTCGAAGCACCATAGAAAGGCGCCGACCGAAGCCGACGCCCTTGGGACCGGATGCCTTCACTGAGTAGCTGCAGATACCGCGTCAGCCAGCGTCTGGCGATAAACTGGCTTAGACAGTACAGGGGCAGCAGGTACAACCGTGTGAATCCGCTCTAGGGTGTCGGCATCACAGTAAGCGGTCACAAAAACGATAGGCACGCCACATACCTCGCGGAGCCATCTTGCTGCTTCGATTCCCGCACGGGTCCCGCCGAGATACACATCCATCACCACCACGTCCGGCCGGTTGCTCTTGGCTAGCTCAATCGCGTCGTTTTCGTTTGATGCCACAGTGCAGACGTTGAAGCCCAACTCTCGCATCGAACTTTCTAAGTCCAATGCAATAAGGAATTCATCATCGACGATTAACGCGCGGCGTGAAGGGAGACGCTTGGCCATTGCTCAGCTACCTTGGGGTTGCCCAATCTGACAACGCGTTCGACCGCATTTAGTGCCCGCAGCCGCAAGGTTTTCCACGAATTCCTGTTCGGTGTGACATTGCTGCCACGCTCTTGCCGCCCGCAACTTGGCGATGTTGCTCGCTATGCGCCGCGCCTCTGACCAAAAGAGCGTGGACGTGATGGCAACGCAGCCGACAGATTCACCAATCAAAACGCCATAGCTAAGTCAGCCTGCAACCTGTCCTTGATGGCGGTGGTATTTGCGTCGAAGCAACTAGAGCGCTCTGCCGAGGAGAATATCCAATCGTTTGAGCAACAAGACCAGATCAATCGGCAGATCGGGCAGCAGAAGCTATTAGCGCTGGCGCCGAGTATTCCTGGTACGATCATCACCAGCGCCCAGGCCAGCAACACCAACAGCAAGATCCTCTGACCGGCTGCCAACCGCTGGTGTGTTCCGAACATTGCGCGTGAGCGTTACATTGTGGTTACCTTGAATGGTGCGGCCTACAAACTGAAACCATTCGTCGCAAGCTAGTCTCGGTGCATCAAGAGTGAACCTACCTCACGCAGCCCACGCCGAACATTTGCGCACCGGTCTGCGATATCGCTGCATTTTGCGCTGTTCTCCACCCGCGAAGGTAAGAAGGAAAGCGTCGGCCAAGTCAGGCGAGCACATGCCGCGCTTCTTCATGTCAGCCTTACTCTCCACCACCATTTTGCCGGTCGAGGTAAAGGCGTAAGTGGGTGCGGTAAGCTCTGCGATCAGACCATCGTCCTTTGGCATCGAGCACGCCCGTCCTGGAACCACTCCCTACCCTTGAACCACAGCTCGTCTCTGAGACGGGCACAGTTTTCTCGCGAAGCCGCCGCCTCACCTACGTTGATGCCGCGTACCGGAAGGCCAAGCTCTTTGCAGCGGTCGTACACTCCAGCGCCGAGGCCAATGATGTCGACCAAAATTTCGCTTGGCCTGGCATCGTATGGTGTCGCGTCGTACTCGGCCTTGATCTTCCCAGCAGTGGCCATCAGGTCCGTGGAGTTCCAGCACTTCATCGGCTCGAGGAGCTTATTCTTCTGTCGCTTGGCAAGCGCAGTGCGGTCGTCTCCGAAGCGAGCGACGTCCACTCCCCAGACTGGGTGATAGTCGAGAGTTGACACGTCCCGTCCCACCGCCCCGAGCACCAACTCCAGTGGGATAACGGTCTCGTCATCCGACGTGGGGAACTCACCCAGCACGCGCACACGATAGGCATTGCTGGCGTCACCATACTTGGCCTTGATGTCTTCGATGTGCCCCTGAGCGCGAGGCACGTCGAGGCAGCTCACATGCATCGTGTGCCATCGATCCCGAAGCAGGTGATGCGTGTCATAGAAGAAGCCCGAAGTCCTCGTCGGGTTTCCAGCCATCACCACTTTTGCACCGGGGGTCGACAACGCGCCCATACCTACCTCGAAGACGATGTCGTCGATACCTGACGCCTCATCGATCAAGAACAGCAAGTGCTCGGCGTGGAAGCCTTGCAGGGCCTCGGGGTTGTCCTTGGACGCCGTGCGTCTCACGGCGAACGCACCCTCTGGGTCTTGCACGACGACGATGCGTTCTGCCTGCACGTCGATCATGGCCTTGAGCGGATCTGGCAGCTGTCTGTGCCACTTGGCGATCTCGGGCCAGATGGTGTCGCGCAGCTGGTCCTGAGAGTTCGCCGCTACAGGGATCTTGCAGTTCTTGCGGGTGAGCAAGAACCACAGTATCAGCCAAGCCTCGAGCGTGGTCTTGCCCACGCCGTGGCCAGACCTGATCGACACGCGGTCATGCCTTCCCACTGCTTCAAGGGCTAATGCTTGCCAAGGTTCGGGCTTCGCGCCAAGAACGTCAGTGACGAACAGGAGCGGGTTGTTCTTGCTCCGCATCCAGGCTGTCTGCCAGCTCTTCTCCGAGACCATCGCTGATCCTCCTCCAAAGGTTCACGAAGGCCTCACCTGCTTCGACGTTGATGTTTGCTTCCTTGGGCAAAAGGTCTGCCACTACACGCATGTAGACCTCTGGCTTCTTCTCCCTCACCTGAGCGATGGCCTGGGGTCCGAATTCATTGAAGTCGGCTTCCAGGGCCTCAAGGAACTGAGTGCCCAGGCGGTTTCGGGCGCCTTTGGGCCGACCCTTTGGATTGCCGCTCTGCCCTGGCTTGAAGGGCTACGAGGTTTCTCAGTTTCTTCTCTGTACCAGCAGTGACGGATTTGCCCCGCGTTTTGGCCATTTCCCCCTCCGAGTTCATGTTATGTTCTCAGCACAAGATAGCGAAGCTTAGCCGTGGTTCAATACCATTTTTCCCCACCACGCGGTTCAAGGAGGTGAGAATGAAATGGCTGCTTTTGTTGACGATCCTGTCGGGCTACTCCGGCTCTTCCACAGTAGCCGCGAACTTCGATAGCAAGGATGTCTGTGAGGCGGCTGCTAAGTCAACTGAGGATCGCATAGAACGCCCGCGTTGGGGGCTGCCATAACAGGTAAACTATTGGAGAGTTCAGTCGTTCAACCTTGATTGAATCACATGATGCTGTGGCCAGCTCAGAAACCCTGTGTCTGCTGTGGGTCAAAAGCAGACATCGCGTCACGTCCGCGTCATGTCCGCTTTACCCTCCAGAAGCGGACATGCTCATCCTCGGCATCAATGTCTGCTATGTGCCACAAGCGGACATCGTCGCGGCGAAAAAATGAGGGCTCGATGCTCCCAACCAGCTACTCAGAACTACGGCGGATCATGTACCCAATTAGCATGCCGAGGCCAAGGGCGAGGATTAGTGATGCGGCGAGATTGTCTTTCATCGTCGCTTCGGCATCATGGGCCGAGTCCGCCACAACGTCGCGCGCACGACCGTATTGGCGACCTGCCGATTTGCCAAAAGCACTTGTTAGTTCTTTTAGATAGGCTCCCATGGACTCGAGCTGATCATAAAGGTCGCCAACATCGAGCTCCTTTAAGGACCTACTCTTGCGCTCGGCGCCCACCCAGCTTGCCATCGTCATTCCTCCAAAAATTCAATTAGTGAAGCGCATTTCGCGCTGCCATGAGAACGTCGGGGGACAGGCATCGTTCCACGCAGGGCGGGCGCCCCCCGCTCAGCACTATCGGCACCGGGTTCGGCTGGGCTCCTTAGTAGGCGCGCTAACCTCACCGGCGGAGCAGCCACTACTTGAGCCTATCGTCATCGTCCACGTCTCTAAATTTGGTGACGTGGAGAGAGGGTAAGCGATTAAATCGTGGTCCCTATTTATGTAAGTCATCAAATAATTCCTCAAGGTATTCCTGCTCTCAGAAGGCCAAGTGAGGGCGCATTATATCCCTCCCCGAGACTCATCCGCGCCGCGCCATTTGCGTCTTTATCGGCGCGGCTGTGTCGGCCGTCACCTTGGTCGAAAGCGCGCGGACCTCCTCGGCTTGATCCGCCAATAGGCCGAACTGCTTGCGCCAATAGGTCGCCTGCAATTCCACCATCTCGGAGAGGTTCTTAGCACCCGCCAAGCTCTTGGCCAGGTCGAAGCTGGTATCGACGTTACGCCGGGCGATATCGACGATCTTGCGGTTGAAGGCCGTAGCACCTTGGCCGGCAGCGTCGAAGGATCTCTCGAACGTCGTCACGGACGCATCGAAGGCATCCTTGGAGCGGTCGTACGCCTCGCGGGTCTGCGCCACGGTCTTCTCGGCAAGGGCGCGCACGCTCTCCGGTATCGCGGTGTCGAGACCAAGGTGGCCGAGTTGCGCCGTCATGTCGCGATAAGCGGTGCGGGCCTGGTCGGCAGCAGCCTGGGGATTGTAGGTGGCGTTCATGAAAGTTCCTTCCGGGGTTACATCGCAGTCTATCGCAGGCTGGGAAGCCGCGTGCCTTCGAGCGTGAAGGTAGTGCTCGGGCTGAGATGTCGGGAAAGGGCGTGCACGAAGTGGGCACGGTAGTCTCTACCGTCAGCGCCTAGTTCCGGCGTGCCAGTAATTCACATATGGGTCTTGAGGAGGGGCGTTACAAGCCTTGCGCGTGGAAACGTCATAATACTCGTAAAAGTGGAGGCGTAGCCTCTTTGGGATAAGTCCTTATTGCTGTCCTCCGCAGGACTGCAAAGCGAAAGTTGTCCCGGAAGCAGGTCTGACGGTTCCAGCCTCGGTTCAGGCGGAGTTTCTCGCGCGGGCCTGGAAGCTCGCAAACAATAAGTCGCGAGGGCACGGCTGGATCAGCCGCTGAAAACGTTCGCAGCTTGCCTAGCTGACTTCACGCGGTATGCCGACTTAGTAGGCTTAGTGCCGCTACCGGAAATTGCGCGCTAGAACCATAGCCAGCCTTTCCGGAGGCTCGTCCTTGGACAGCGAAGTTCGTCGCTGCTACTAACTCCGATGAATTCAAGGGACAGATAGAAAGGAATCTTCGGCGTGGCCGGTCGCAACCCTTTGGCCGCCGTGGCGCACGGACATACCTTGGCGGAGGCCATAGTTGACACCGTCCGGGAGCCTCTTGTCGTGCTCGATCGAGACCTGCGGGTCATTGCGGCTAGTCGTTCCTTTTACCGGACATTCGCGGCAGAGCCGGGGAATACGGAAGGCCGAATGCTTTACGAGCTGGGCGATGGGCAGTGGAACATTCCGGCTCTGCGGACTGTCCTCGAAGACATTATCCCGAGGCACCGCACCGTCGAGGCTTATGAGGTGGAGCACGAATTTCCAACCATTGGTCAGCGCGTGATGCTTCTGAACGCGCGACAAGTGTTCGACGAAGACGGAACAGGTTCGGCCCTGCTACTGGCGATAGAAGACGTAACCGAGCGTCGTGATACTGAGCGGGAAAAGGACGAACTGCTTCAACAGAAGGAAATTCTGCTGCAGGAGATGCAGCATCGCGTCGCCAACAGTCTTCAGATCATCGCTAGCATTCTTCTTCTCAAGGCGCGGACCGTGCAATCCGAGGAGATTCGCCTGCACCTGCACGATGCCCACCAGCGCGTCATGTCGGTGGCGACGGCGCAACAACAACTGCAGGCCTCGGGATTCAACGAGAGCATCGAGATCGGGCCCTATCTATCGAAGCTGTGCGACAGCCTAGCAAAGTCGATGATCGGTGATCGGCGGCCGCTCTCGATTAAGGTGCAGGCCACTAGCGGCGCGGCGATATCCAGCGAAGCGGTGAGCCTCGGGTTGATTGTTACGGAGCTCGTGATCAACGCGTTGAAGCACGCGTTCCCGAGCGGCGAGACCGGCGAAATCGTGGTCAGCTACGACGCTCGGGGCTCTGGCTGGCGCCTATCGGTATCCGACAACGGCCCGGGCCCTGCAAAGATCAGCGATGAGAGGCCACACACCGGTCTCGGCACGAGCATTGTTGAAGCGCTGGCCCGTCAACTCGATGCCACAGTAGAGAAATCCGGTGGCCCCCAGGGGACGACCGTCTCGATTGTTGCGGGCGCGGCAGCGCAAGGCTGCTAGTGGCGTACAGGTTCTAACCCGCTGGCTGCCCGCTGCCGGTCAGTGATTGAGCCTTACCGGCTTAGCGGCGTCCGCCCATGGCCAGGCCGAATACGAAACCAACGCCGAAGCCGATTCCGATAGCGGTAAGCGGGTTACGTTGAATTGCATCGCCGGTTTCTTGGATCGCGTCGGTCGCCACGTCCTGAGCGCGGTCGTACTGACGGCTCGCCATGCGCCCTACGCTGTCACCCAGATCCTTGATATTCTCTCGGACCTCTTGAACGTCCGACGATAGGTCATTTTGGTTGGCGAATTTTTTCGCGTGCGTCTGTGCGCCAGCAAAGTTGGTCATAGCGTTCTCCATTATGGATGAGTGTTACTCGCAGAAAGCGAGTTCAGTATGAAAACCTGCTGAGGGCGTGTTCGTTCCGCCTCAAGGCGCCGGGAGGTTCGGAATGCGGCGGAGGTAGAGATTTGCTGGCGCTGGTCAGGAACCGCCGGGCTTAGCCGCTGCCGGGTCCCGCGTCACGGGACTTACCGGTCGCTTATCACCGTCAGGTCCACCGGCCACGTGGTCGGCGACGAAGGCGCCCCGCTTCCCCATCGGCCGCGGCGTGCCTGCGGTGGTGTCCTTGGCCGTCTGCAGCTCGAGCTCGGCGTTAATTTCGGCGCCGAGCAGAACGATGTAGAACGAGATGTAAAGCCAGAACAACAGAATGATGACGGCACCAAGCGACCCGTAGACCCTATCGTAAGTGGCGAAGTTCGATACGTAGAGCGAGAAAGCCGCCGAGGCGATCAGCCATATCGTCATGGCGAAGAGGGAGCCCACGCTTACCCAGTGCCATTTGGCGCTGCGGCGGCAAGGGCCATAGCGGTAGAGGATCGCAAGCAGGAACAGTACGAAGAGCGCCAGGAACGGCCAGCGCACCACACGGACGACGAGCTCGAAGGCATTGGAATAGCCAGTCAAGGCGAACAGGATCGGCACGTAGACGATGGCCAGAAGCATGACCACGCCCCCAAGAATGCCGATGATGGTGAAGGTGAAGGCGTTCAAATAGTATTGGAAGAGGCTCCGGCGCTCGGGCTCTTCATAAGCGATGTTCAGAGCGGCCATCATGGCTTGCGTGCCGGCATTGGCACTCCAAAGCGCCAGGCCCAGGCTCACCGCAAGACTCCAGCCGAGCGTTCCGCCCGACGCTGCGGAGATACGGTGGATCTGCTCGATCACGATGTCGTAGGCTTGGGTGGGAAGCACGGAACCAAGCATGCCAAACTGCTGCTCCACGGTCGCGGGATCCGCAGTCAGACCATAGAGAGAGATCAGTGCGGACAATGCGGGGAAGATGGCAAAGAGCGCGAAGAAGGCGCACCCCGCCGCCACCACTGAGAGATTGTCGCGATTGCTTTCGCTCCACACCCTTTGAGCCACCTGCCACCAACCCTTGAGCGGGATTTGGTAAGGACGGGTCGCGTCGCGGCCGTAGGGATCCGGCTTGCGGTTCATAGTTCATGGAGGATCGTGAGAACGCTGACGTCGAAAGCATACTGCAGCGCCGAGCTACCGTCGATAGCCGGTGGCGGGCAACGAGTTGCAGCGAGCGGTATGCATCGTGGAGACGCTCGCCCATGGGTCGGAGCGGTGGATATCCGCCGCACAGCGGACTATCGTGTCGATCGTGCGCAAGGAACATTGATCCACATTGAGCATGACAGACAAGCAGCAGAAGTTGGAGGTCGTGCCACCGCCAGAAGAACAGGAGGAGATGCCTCTACCCTCCGATCCGAAAGTCATATTCCTCGGCGGTCTATTCGCTCTTGCACTGTTGGCTGCGGTCTATGTAGCGGCCGAGATAGTATTGCCACTAGTCCTTGCCGTCGTTCTCAAGCTCCTGTTGCAGCCAGCCATGCGGTTATTGGAGCGATGGCACGTACCGCGGATACTCGCGGCATTGCTGCTGATTCTAGCAGTCTTCGGAACAATCGTCGGCCTGGGCGCGGCCATAGCGGGCCCGGCTAGTACCTGGGCGGCAAAACTTCCCGAAGGCATCCCTCGGCTTCAAGAGCGGCTGAGTTTCTTGCAGGCGCCCATCAACACGCTGCAACGGTTTTTGCAGCAGGTGGAGGACTATGGACAGCCGGCTGGTGCACCCGCCGCGGTCTCTGAGGGCCGCTCCACGCTTATGACGAAGCTTTTCACCGGTACCCGGAACTTTGCCAGCGGCTTCTTCACGACAATTCTATTTCTTCTTTTTCTGCTCGTGTCTGGTGACACGTTCCTGCGGCGCCTCGTCGAGATACTGCCAAGCTTCAGCAACAAACGCCAAGCGGTTGACATCTCACAACAGATTGAAAGCGACATCTCTGCGTATCTGGTCACGATCACGCTCATGAGCGCCGCAGTCGGTATTGCCACGGCAATGGTTATGTGGCTCACGGGGGTCGGCGACCCAATTCTCTGGGGGGCGGTTGCTTTTCTGCTGAACTTCGTGCCGATCCTTGGTCCCATTTTCGGGGTGGTGATCTTTCTCCTCGCTGGCCTACTAACCAATGACACGCTTTGGCAAGCGCTCCTGCCTGCGGGACTGTACCTCGGAATTCATCTGATCGAAGGCGAGACGATAACTCCGATGCTTCTCGCCAAGCGGTTCACCCTCAATCCCGTTCTCGTCATCATCTCGCTCGTCTTCTGGTTCTGGATGTGGGGTGCTCCCGGAGCGATCCTCTCCGTGCCGATGCTGGCGATCACGAAAATCATCTGCGACCGGGTTCGGCCGCTAGCTGCATTTGGACACTTTCTGGAGGGATGACAGCTATCCACCTCCGCGTTGATTGGGCAGGTCACCCGGGGCGAGGCGGGAGTCTCGCGCCGACCAGGACGACGTTTGGATAAGTTGAGGGCTTCCAAGATCGCCTCGACCCCGTCACATTAAGAGAGCAGTCTTCGAATCGATTGCGTCGCCATCTCAAGGCAGCCGGGTACAATTCCAGCACGTTAGAAGCTGAATCCTTCAACCCTGAGGGTAGGAGGTAACATGCGTGTTCAAAACATCGTCCGAAACCCATGTTCGATCTGCGGCAACGAGACCACTCTAGCCGTGATTGAACCTCACCCAACCCATCCCGGAACGGAACTGCATACATATCAATGTGTGGGTTGCGGACCGGTCAAAACCACGTCCGTTCGACCGCGTTCGGGTGGATTGACGAGAGCGGCATAGCTTCCAATTCAGCGGACGGCGAAGAGCTAGCCTCGCGCAGCTTTACCGAATTGCGCGGACGGCTTTTGAGGAAGCGGTGAAGCTGGCCCCATCATCACGCTTCGCCAATGACTCGACCGCGCGCTGATAGTCGGGAGACTGACTAGTACCAGCGCCCTCGGCCATACCAGCCGCCGCTGAGCAACAGCAGCACAACGATGATTATCAGAAGTGTCGTGGTATCCATATTCTTCCTCCAAACGATTTTGTAAAAAGCCCCGAACACCGCCCTGTCCGAGGCCTTACGCTTTTACGAGATACCTGGGCCCGGCCGTCGGGGGGAAGCCACCGGTCCAACTGAATGCATAACCCGGGCTTCAACCATTGGTTCCATTCAAGGGCCAAGCTCGCGCTACGATAGTCGATATGTCGTTGTGGATGTTTTTGGACCAACTCGCTGGCGCAAGCCCCAGGGTTCGCTTCGATCGATGGTTGCCGTACCGGGTCAACTTCGTTCGATTTGGGTCATTAGCCGACATACTGACAAGTCCGCGCCATGTCCGTTATTCCCCTCAAAGCGGACATTAATCAGTGCAGTTTACACGTCCGCTTAGTGCCACGAACGGACGTTGGCTGCCATCTCGACCAGCCTCCTCGTGGATGTCCTAGGCTAGTAGTCGCGCTCGCTCGACGGAGCTACGGCACGACGGCCTGATGTCCGCCTCATTGGCGCACTCTTGAAAGTCCCAAATAGAGCTTTGTCGCTCTCCGCAACAGGCGGCTCGGAAGCTTGCCCCTGAGAAAATGATTGAGGCGCGCGAGGGGACCGACCGGATAGCGAAACCGCGGCGGCCGGGCCTCGAGCGCGTGGGCGATTACGAGTGCCACCTCCGTCGGATCGCGCGCCATTCTTGCGGCGTGTGCATCGCCTGCCCGGAGCACATGCTGCACCCATGCATGATAGGGGCTATCTGGCGGCTGAATGCGTGGGGTGCTGTCCCAGATCTCAGTGCGATACGGGCCGGGCTCGACGAGGATGATGTCAATCCCGAACGGCTCGAGCTCGTAGGCGACCGCCTCGGCCCATCCTTCGACCGCCCATTTCGAAGCGCAGTAGATCGAATTCGTGGGCTGGCCCATGAAAGCGGCCTCGCTCGAGACGATGACGATGCGCCCCCGCCTTTGCGCGCGGAAGGTCGGTAGCAGGGCGCGCGTCAGCTCAAGCACGCCAAAGAAGTTCGTCTCCATCACCCGCCGCAACTCGGATTCCGGCACATCCTCCAGGGCGCCGGCAGCCGCCACCCCGGCATTGTGGACAACGGCGTCAAGCTTGTTGCCGGTTTGCGATAGCATGGATGCGACCGCTGTTCGGATCGAGGCGGCGTCGTTGACATCCAGCTGCTCGATCTCGACGCCATTCTGCACGCCCGCCTCTTTCAGCGCCTGCTCAAGCAGGCCCCTCTTTTCCAAATTTCTCATCGTGGCAAACACACGCCAGCCACGCGCGGCAAGAGTGACCGCCGTGGCTTGGCCAATGCCCGTAGAGGTTCCAGTGATCAGGACTGACCGCATTAATCCTCCCTTGCCGGGCAACCGGACGATGGCGTGGCCAGAGGCTCGAACGCGCGTCCACGGGCATATTGCGCGCAAAGTTCACGCGTGCGAAAGACTATTGGAGCAATGCGGGGTGGCAGGACAGCGCTCTTGCTCGGGAGCAAGGGCCGAGCGGATTGGCAGGTGCTAACGAGTTCCAAGGGCGGAGATGTCACTACTTACCCTTCCAGAGCCTGACGCCGCGGTTCTTGCGCGTCGGGACGAGATCGTCAGGCAACTCAAGAAACTAGTCGCCGCGCCCGGCCTGATCGTCGACCGCGAAGGATGCCGAACCTTCGAGACAGACGCGCTTACCGCCTATCGCTGCATGCCGCTTGCTGTGGTGCTGCCCGCGAGCACCGAGGAAGTAAGCAGGGTGCTCCGCTTCTGCCACGATACCAAGATCAAGGTCGTCCCGCGTGGTGCTGGCACGTCGCTCTGCGGCGGAGCGTTACCGCTCGAAGACGCGATCGTGCTCGGCATCTCGCGCATGTCCAAAGTGCTCGCCATCGACGTGACGAACCGCGCGGCCCGCGTCGAGGCCGGCGTCACCAATATCGCCATCTCCAATGCCGTCGCGGCAGAAGGCTTCTTTTATGCCCCTGATCCGTCGAGCCAGCTCGCTTGCACGCTCGGCGGCAATATCGCGATGAACGCAGGCGGCGCCCATTGCCTGAAATATGGCGTGACCACAAACAATGTGCTTGGGCTCCGCGTCGTGCTCATGGACGGCGAGATCGTGGAGATTGGCGGCGATCATCTCGATGCGGCCGGCTATGATTTCCTCGGGCTGATCATTGGCTCTGAAGGTCAGCTCGGCATCGTCACGGAGGTCACGGTACGGCTCCTGAAGGCGCCTGAGGGCGCACGGCCCATGCTGCTCGGCTTCTCATCTTCGGAGGCGGCAGGCGCCTGTGTGGCCGCGATCATCGCTGCGGGCATCATCCCTGTGGCGCTTGAGTTCATGGACAGGCGTGCGATCCATGTCTGCGAGAACTTCGCCCATGCAGGATACCCCCTCGATGTGGAGGCTCTTCTTATCGTTGAGGTCGAGGGCTCCGAGGACGAGATCGATAATCTTCTCGCAACCATCACCGAGATCGCGCAAGACTATGCGCCCTTGGTTATCCGCATCAGCCAAAGCGCAGAGGAAAGCGCAAGAATCTGGAAGGGCCGCAAGGCCGCATTCGGCGCGTTCGGCCAGATCTCGGATTATTACTGCATGGACGGCGTCATCCCGCTCTCCCGGCTGCCAGAGGCACTCGCCGAGGTGAGCCAGATCTGCAAGCGCTATCGCTTCGACGTCGCCAACGTTTTTCATGCCGGCGACGGCAATTTGCATCCGCTGATCCTCTACAACGCCAACGACCGGGCGGAGCTCGAGCGCGCCGAGCTGTGCGGGGCGGAGATCCTCAAGCTCTGCGTCAAGCTCGGCGGCTGTCTCACCGGCGAGCACGGCGTCGGCATCGAGAAGCGCGAGCTGATGCGCGTGCAGTTCACCGCCGCCGACATCGCTCAGCAAATGCGGGTGAAGAGCGCGTTCGATACGGATTGGCTGCTCAATCCCGCCAAGGTGTTTCCGCTCGAAGAGCGTGGGATCCAGTCCACGGCCGAAGCCGAGCTTGTCCTACCCACCATCCCCCCCGAGGCAAACGAGGCTGCTTGAGTCATTCTCACAGCGGCTGCCTGCCAATAGTGGCTGACAAAGGTGGCTGACACCTCGGCGTGAGTGGCTGACACCAATGCGACTTGCCGTGAGCGGCGCGCTACCGCTCAGGTCCAGCCGCCGAGCCGGGCGGTGCAAGCCAAACGTGAGGCAATCTCGTCCAAGCGTTCTTCGACATCGTCGGTCATCACGTCCTCCTGGGCGCCGGCCGAAGCCGACGGCCTGCGCCTTTTAGCTTAGTGGCTCACTTGTGCGGCAAAGGATAACCTGAGCTTCCCGGGGGTGTGGGAATCTCGATGAGAATAGTGTCTATCCTCGGCTTCGCTGCTAGCGTCGCCTGCTTCACTGCGGGGTGCGCAACTTCTTCGAGAGGGCCCCAGCAAATACAAGAGGTCGAACCGGGCACGTATAGCATTGGGATCAACCGAAGCAGTAAGACACTCCTTTCATCGACTGACAAAGGTACGATTGGGGAGGCCGTCGACAAGGCTGGCGAGTATTGCCACTCGAAGGGGCAGAATCTCTCAGTCAAGACGGCCGCCGGCAATAACATCGTTTTCACGTGCGTTCCGGCGCCCCTACACCCTCAATGAGTTGGATCGCCGATTGCAGCCAACGAAAAGCCCCGGCGAGCCGACAGAAAAGGGCGCCGACCGAAGCGGACGCCCCGGGTAACTACCGGGCTGACATGAAGAAGCCCCGGCGCAGGGAAATTATCCGGGGCTTCATAACTTTTTTCTGGACCGGGGTTCCGAACGGCTACGGGGGAAGCCCCCAGGGTCCGCCTCGAAAACGCCGTCCGTGGCGACCGGTTCCATTGAGAAGAAGCGAACTCCAGAGACTGTGGCATGCCTGCCACTCACGAAAAGAAGCCCCGGTGCTTCCGCGCCGGGGCTCTTAGCATCCGAACGCTGGCTCAACGAGAACCAGCCGTATTGAGTTAGCACAAATGGCGCCTTGCGAATGTGGCACCGTTGCCACCGCGCACAGGAAAAAGGGCGCCGACCGAAGCCGACGCGCTCAGACCAAAGCGACCGCCCAGATTTACGATAGCTGGGGAACCCGGAGACGATCATCGCCGTTGTGGTTCCAGCGGCCGCAAGAAGTCGGCTGGGGTACTAGGGATTGTGACGCTCGGATCAAACGGAGGGTATAACATGGCCATCGCCCCGACAAACAAGCGCGAGGCAGATGAAATGGCACTCAAGCTGTTCTGCCTGCTCGCGTTCATCCTGGTTGGCTTAATCACGGCCGGGATGCTCTAGGCATTATCGCTCCGTCACTTCCCTTCTGGCTAAATTCGTTTCTGGGAAAAAAGGAAACCCCTGTGAGAGGTGGGAGTGCCGAGGTGCACCCATGGATTAGGATCCATGATCCGCCCCTGGGTATCCGGGTGTACCCGTGGATTAGGATCCATAGCCTCCCCCGGTAAGCGGGTACTACTTTAGGTCAAAGTCAAAATCTCCGGGTCGGATTGGTCCACCTCCGTCAAAAACTTGCGCGCTGATCCGTTCACCTTCGTTTTTGCCTTGGATCGGTCGGCCTTCAACAACGCTTGTGTCTCTGATTGAGTCGTGGACAACTTTGTCGCTGGTCGGTCGGCATCCGCCAAAATTTGAGGTTCTAACTTGTCGGCCTTGGTAAAGAGGGCCTTGTTCGCCTCAAGGACCCTCACGAGGAGTTCCAAGTCGCCGGCGCTTTTCAAGCGTGCCGAAATCTCAAGCGAACCCGACAAAACCGATACGCGATAACATGACTCTGTTTCGATCATTTCGTCACCCTCGACCAGCACGCTGCTTTTAGAAAATGTCAGACCGTGGCAGAGCATGGTTAACGAAACGTGAGGTCCTTTTCGCTATCCGGGTACTCGTAGCTGGGCCGTCTTGCATCGACAGAATTGTGGTGGGGGCGCGGGGGTATACGGTGGATCAGATACCATAACCCTCCCCCCAATGAATGGAGCCTAACTCCGGGGCTCTAGCTCCCCGATCCCGAAAGCCTGAATGACCAAGTGACACACCAATTACAGGCCGGATCGTGATATCCGGTTCGTGAATGGGCGTGCAGGATGGCGAATAGAAGCAAACGGGAGAAGCAGACGCCAGCGAGGTAGCTGTTGCCTTCCGAGGGCGGCGATCAGCTCACCACTTCTCGCGGAACGGTCGGACCTCGATTTCAAACGTCCACGCGGAGCGCGGCTGCTGTGCCAGCCACACGGCGCTGGCGGCCATGTCGTCCGGCTTGAGGAAGAAGCTGTCTGGCTTGTCAGGCATGTTGCGGCGGGTTCCGGGCAGATCCACCACCGCATCGATAACGATCAGGGCAACGTGTATTCCGCACGGCCAAAGGCTGCGCGCCATCAACTCGGCGAGACTGCGCTGAGCCGCCTTTGCCGGAGCGAACGCCGCCGTGTTCGGCCCACCGCGCCGCGAGGCAGTCGCGCCGATGAAGATAATGTTGCCAGACCCAGCTGCCTTCATAGCCGGTATGACCTCCCGGCTCACCGCGAGGGCGCCATAGGCGTTCACACGCCATGACGCCTCGAATGCTTCAAGACTGATGCTCTCGACGTCACCCCACACCCCGGAGCCGGCGTTGTAAACCACCGTCATCGGATCGCCGCGGTCGGATCTCATTCGCGCGAACGCCTCCGACACCGAGGTGGCATCGGACACGTCGCAAGCGTAAGCGCGCGCATCGGGCAGGGTCGCTGCGAGCTTTGCCGTAAATTCGGACTGCCGTGCCAGCAATGCGACGGTCATCCCCACTTTCGAGAACGCTCGCGCCAGCGCCGCACCATTGCCCTCGCCGACCCCTACGATCACGCAGATGGGTGTGCTCATGTGGACGCCTCCGTCATAGCCTGGAGAGGAACGGATCTGTCGTCGCGCTGGATCCTTTGATGTAACTCGCCACTGCGGGCTTTGCGTAAAAGTGGACGGCTAGCACGTTTCGGATCACTTAGCGGCCAGATTTTTGGCTACCGTATGCCGCCGGACCCGGCTGACGTTTGTAGCGCTTGAGCCGCAGTCATACCCGCCCCCTCCAGCCAGGCGTTTCGGTTCCTCCGGCCGCAGATTGGGGTGGTGATTTTGCGTCCGCACCGTCCGCTGCGTTCCCGGCATTGCTTCTCAAGCCTTTCACGCGGACCGTTGAAGCGTCGATACCATTATCCTTTGTTGGCAATCGTCCGCAGCGGCTCAGCCAGGAAGGTTCAGGCGATGCGGACGGTGCGGACGGTCAGGGGGTGAGATTCCTTCACTTCGCTGCGCCCCCTTTGCAGACGAAGGGATAATGAGCAGAGCGCTGCTATCGCTGCTCTGAACAAGAACGCCCGATGGCCGAGTTTCATTACCTGCCTGCGCTATTTGCGCGGCTCAATCGGGAAATCGAAGATAGTGTCGGGGTAGGGCTCATTCTCGAGCGTAAAGTGCCACCACTCCTTCTCATAATTCTTGAAGCCATGACGACCCATGACATCGACTAGCATTTGCCGGTTCTGCCGCTGCTCTGGCGCGAGGCCTGAAACGTGCGTATGCGCCTTCACGTCGAAGCAGTCGAAGCTCGTGCCCATGTCGATGCTGCTGTCGGGAGCGCGCTCCGGAAGCGCTGCCGTGCAGGGCGCGGAACCGCCCGCTGCCGAGGTGGTGGGCTCGGCTGGGGCGTCAAGGGGAACGATGGTTAGGTCGACCGTGGCCCCCCGAGAATGGCTGGACACCGTCGCGATATAGTCTGGGAACAGCGCGCGCTTCTCCAGCGCCGGGTAATAACTGGATGCCGCTTGCGGATCGTCGGGGAGCTTGGCCCAATCGACGAAAGCCTTCACCGCGCGGGCGGGGCGATAGCAGTCATAGACCTTGAGCGTGAGATGCTTCTCGCGGAGTTCTGCCTGCACCGCCTTCAGCGCCTCAGCGGCTTGCTTGACCAGAATGCATTCCGGCGCCTCATAGCCCGGCAAAGTCTTGCCCACGAAATTGTTGGCGCTCGCATAGCGCATGTCATGCAGGATGGTCGGATCGGCATCGCGCAGATACAAGAACCCATTCGGCATTTCGCCACCCGCGCCCGAGGGTGAAGCGGCAAGCCAGAAAGCGAGAAAAAGCAAAAGCCCACGATGGAAGGGGAGGTATCGGTCGCGCACCAATGCCAGCCATCGGCCAAATATTGTCTGGCGAACCCGAACCCGAGCCCGCGATTGGCACCAGTGCGCAAGGCGCTTGGCACCGCATTCTCCACTGTGGGCCACTGTCCATGGCGATCTTTGGTTCCCGGGACTCACTTCTCGTCGCGCTTCGCCCCTGGATGTTCTTAGCTCTTCTTGGAGGTCACCACGTAGACGTTGCCCGGCACAAAGGACACCTCCTTGTTCCCGCACTTGGGGCACTTCGATTTTATGGCTTCATGCTCGGAGATGGTCTCAGTGCGTTCAAACTTCTTCCCGCATTTCTCGCAACGATACTGGTAGGTCGACATGGGCTTGAATCCAGCAACGAGCCGCGGCGGCGTGTGCAGAATTTTACGGCCGATGGCTGCCTTGGGGAAGCCCGTCCGCCGCAGTGCTTCTTAGTCGTGATCACTTGCGACGCCACTGAAGTCGTGCGGAGGGATGTGCGCTGGCGATCTAATCGCCGAATTTCAGGCAGCATGGGCTATTGGACGGCTTGGATCCGTCATAGACAGCAGATACCCAAGTCGAAGGGTCGCTGCTCAAGCACCGATCTGACCACACCCAGCGCCTTGTGATGCCTGAGGGTGTGCAGCTACTGCGCTGACTACGAAAACCGGAATGGTGGGGTTCGCAGAGTGCGCAAGCAGGCCCTCAGGCCATTCGTCAAGTACATAATCGGCGGCCACAGGGTCACCCTCGAAGGTCAGCATCAAACGCAGCTTTTCGCTGAACCACTCTAATGCCTCGTCACGGTCGGCGGCGACCGTTGTCGCGACAACATGATGCTTGTCAATCTCGTGGAGGCTGTAGCGCATCAGACAAACTGGATCCTATTGAAGGAACCCGATTGTATTGTGATTCGTCACGGCGATTTCACCCGTGAAGTACCGTTTGCCATGGCAAAGGCCGAAGCCACTCGTCCAGCTTCGACCAGCGCCGCCGGCCAGAGACGTTGCGAACCGCGATGGCGACTGCCTTCTTCTGACCAACCAGAACGACGAGACGTTTGCCGCGGGTGATACCGGTGTAGAGGAGATTCCGCTGCAGCATGGCGTAGTGCTGGGTCATGATCGGGATCACCACGGCAGGGTACTCCGAGCCTTGGCTCTTATGGATGGTCGCAGCATAGGCCGGTACCAGCGTGTCGAGCTCACCAAAGCCATAGGTGACCGAACGGCCGTCGAAGCTGGCGTTGAGTTCGCCGGCATCGGGATCGACGTCGTCGATATAGCCGATGTCGCCGTTATAGACGTCCTTGTCGTAGTCGTTCTCGATCTGCATGACCTTATCGCCCGGCGCGAAGGTCCAGCCGAAGCGCTCGACCTTGCGATCGCCGGCAGGATTTAGCGCGGCCTGAAGTTCGATATTGAGCGAGCGGGCGCCGACGCCGCCGCGATTCATCGGGCACAGCACCTGGATGTCGCGAATGGGATTGAGGCCGAATCGCTGGGGAATCCGCGTCTTCACCAGGTCGACGATCCGCGGCACGGCCGTTTCGGGGTCGTCCGCCTGCACGAAGTAGAAGTCGCTGTCGCCCTCTGGCTTGGAGAGATCAGGAATCGAGCCCTGATTGACCTTGTGCGCGCTGGTGATGATCCGACTTTGCGCGGCTTGCCGGAAGACCTCGGTCAGCCGCACGACGGGAACCGCACCGGAGGCGATGACGTCGGCCAATACCTGTCCCGGTCCGACCGATGGCAGCTGGTCGATGTCGCCGATGATCAGGAGTGCGGCATCGTCCGGCACCGCCTTCATCAGCGCCTGCATCAGCATGACATCGACCATGGAAGCCTCGTCCACGACCAGCAGGTCGCAGTCGAGTTGATAGTCGCTATCGCGTTTGAAGCCGCCGCTCCTGGGGTCGACCTCAAGGAGCCGGTGGATGGTCTTGGCCTCGAAGCCGGTTGCCTCGGTCATGCGCTTGGCGGCGCGGCCGGTGGGTGCGCAGAGAAGGAGCTTCACGCTCTTTGCCGAGAGGACCTGCAGTATCGAGTTGACGATCGTGGTCTTGCCGACCCCCGGCCCGCCGGTGATGACGAGCACTTTGGAAACTCAGCGCCAGGCGGATCGCGGTCTTCTGGCTCTCGGCAAGCTGCAGACCGATGCGCTGCTCGACCCACGGCAGGGCCTTGTCCGGATCGATCCAGGGCCAAGGGAGCTTGCCGTTCAAGAGCCGCACGAGCCGGTCAGCGATAACACGCTCGGCCTGGTACAGACCCGCCAGAAACACGCACGGGGTTTCCCCGACGTGATCGGCAATGACTGTGCCCTCGGACAGTTCCAGATCGAGGGCCGTGCGGATCAGCTCCGGCGGCACCTCGAGCAATTTCTCGGCGAGCGGAATCAACTCTTCGGTCGGCAATCCGCAATGGCCCTCGTCCATGGCCTCGGTCAGGGCAAAGGAGATGCCGGCGCGCACCCGGATCATCGCAGTCTTCTCGATGCCGAGTTTCATGGCGATGGCGTCGGCGGTCTTAAAGCCGATGCCGCGGATGTCGCGCGCCAGCCGGTAGGGGTTCTCCGTCATGACCTGCACGGCGTCGGCACCATACGTCTTGTAGATACGCACCGCCCGCGCCGTGCCGACACCGTGCTCATGTAAGAACACCATGATCTCGCGCACGACCTTCTGCTCGGCCCAGGCGTCCGTGATGCGCTTGGCGCGCACCGGGCCAATGCCCGTCACCTCGCGCAAGCGCTCGGGCTCCGCTTCGATCGTGTCGAATACTTTCTCCCCGAAGGCCCGAACCAACTTCTTGGCGTAGACAGGGCCGATACCGCGGATCATGCCGGAGCCGAGATACTTCTCGATGCCGTCAATCGACGTCGGCGCCGAGGTCTTCAGAAACCGCGCTTTGAACTGCTGGCCATGGGTGCGGTCGTTGATCCATTCACCGGACGCGGTGATCCATTCGCCGGCGGAGATCGTCGCCGCGTGGCCGACGACAGTCACCAGATCGCGGTGTCCGCGTGCCCTCGCCCGGAGAACGCAGAAACCATTCTCGGTGTTGTGGAAGGTGACGCGCTCGACGAGGCCAGCAAGGACTTCCTGGGCGGATGATTGCGGCTGCAACTTCATGCGGATTGCCTAATCATGAATGCAGGGGCTCAGTGGTAGCGCAGCTCGCTATCGTCAAGGAGCAGGCCCTTATCCTTGAGAACCTTTCTCCCAAGGGCGCTAGTCCACACCTGAAATTCGGGAACCTCCGGTGAATGTTCATAGCGCGCTCCATCAAGATTCTGCACCCCGACGAACTCGCCACGAAGAATACGCGGATCACTGAAGTTGGCGTCGAGAAGGCCCCGCTCATGTAGCGACTTGATTGTGGCCGGGCTGTAGATGCGAACGGGATCCTGCGACCTCATTCGATCGTCATAAGACCAACCCATCGATGAGCGTGACAGTTTAAGGTCGACACCCAAAAGCAGCACGATTTATCTGGGGTTGCGAAAGACGCTGGTCTCTCGACTTTTTGACCTCCGGCGTTGCTTTTGCCTCTTTAAGATCGATTGCCCAGTCTCTTTGTCTTGTCGCGTTTTTCGGTGGCCAGATCAAAAATCGCCATTTACTGGCAAGCCACATCCAACTCTTAGGCCATGCCTCATCGGCCCACTCGACGGCGTGAACAATCGCCCACTCCTCGCATTCCTTCCGCGTCTTTCCGTGCCCGTGAATGCAGATGGCGTTCGTCGGATCACGAACGACATAGGCCCAGAGCATAGGATGCCGAAGTTGTGCTTCAGCGTCCGCATCGGTAACGCTCCTCAGATAGGCAATGGTAAGTATCTCGTCTGACAAGCTAGGCACTACCCTCTCCTTTCATTCCGTTCATTGCTAACCGCTGGCGCTTCGGGCTCATCACCGAGTCCTTGTGCTCGGATCCCCATTGAATTGAGTGCGGCGATGGCTCTGGCGTCTCTCGCCCCGATACCATTCCGGCAAGCACGCGCGATGCACCCAGGCATGGCCGGTCGTGTCTGTCCCCAAGGGTAGTAACGGATCGCAAGGTCGTTCCCCGCCGCCGCAGGCTTGGCACCAGCCCGGTGGGGACGGCGTGGGATTGCGGTTGATCCATTCTGTCAAGCAGTAGGCGAACGCGCGCAGCTTCTGCCTCCGCCCGGGGCACGCGACCGTCGAATTCGAGGATGGCAGCGCGCTCGTCGAAGAAGACCTGCCAATCCTCGGGCGACCAGCCATCATTGTCGGGGCGCAGCAGCTTCAGGATGTCGGCTTTGTGCAGCGAGAGCAGCTCGAGCACTTCCTGCGGGGGTTGTGCAGGCGCCTCGAAGCTCCAGGTCGTCGCCGTCGATTCTCACGCGAATGCCAACGGCACGTGCCGACTGTAGCGCATGAGCCGCAGTCATACCCGCCCCCTCCAGCCAGGCGTTTCGGTTCCTCCGGCCGCAGATTGGGGTGGTGATTTTGCGTCCGCACCGTCCGCACCGCTCAGAGGGTTGGTTCCCAAGGGGTTCGCGCGGACGGTTGCAACGTTGCTACCGTTCTCGTTGCCCGCAACCGTCCGCAGTCCAGTTCCAGCGAAGGTCCATCACTTTTGTGCCATTTGCCCCGGGCGCGGACTGTGCGGACGGTGCGGACGGTTGTGCACCCGCATTTTCTGGTGCGGTAGTGATGTGAACAATCCGCGTCCGCACCTTTCCTTCCTTGTTGAATGCAACCTCGATACCGATTTTGCGTAGGAGGGCTGCGGCGCGACGCAATCGTCCGGACAGGGCGCGAGGGCTGCCGGGCCAGTCCTTGGACTTGGCGATGCGCTCATCAACAACCTCGCTCAGGGCGACCAGAAGGTTCGAGACAGTTCCCTTCCACTCCGTCTGCGCTGACATGAAGGCGCGCACAGCGGTGGCAACCGGGTCGGCCTCAATCACGACCTCCACGGCCTCATCGCGGTTGCCGCAATAGGCCGACCAGAAGGTCCCAGCAGGCCAGAGCGCCGTTTCACAGGCCGTTGCCCACAATGCGAAATCCGCCATGCGTGGCAACTTCGGCAGACGCGTCTCGGGTAGCCGCTTGAGGCCCTCGACCATGGCGTCGAGCAGCGCGTCGAGAATGCGCGGGCGTTCAGCCTCAAAGGCGGCCCAGAGTTCTGCCTCAGGGCGACGGCGCTCCTCCGGGATCGGCTCAAGCGTCAGGAACACGCCGCGGTCGGCAAGGTCGGCCCGCGCAACCATGTCCTCGATACCATTCAGGATCACCGGTCGGGCAGCATCAAAGAGCACCTCGTCCAGATCCGTGTAGAGCTGACGTACCGCAAACCCACCACCGGTTGCCAACCGGCACAGCGTGTCCGAGATCCATGCCCGTAGGCCAGAGACATTATCGAAAGTGAGCACATGACCGTTGGTGGCCGCGATGAACAGGTCACGATCTTCGCGGGGCAGTGCCCGCAATGGCGCCGTGTTCGGATCAAGCAGTGCCCGCAGGATCGCCGAGAGGGTAGACTTGGCCGATCCCTGCTCGCCCGACAGCACGAGCACCGGATAGGGACCCCGATGACGCAAGACGGCGAGCATCCAGCTGACGGCCAGAACGAAGTGCGCCTCTGACTGGACATTGAGGAATGACCGCAGAGTTTCGAGTGATCCGCCAGGCATGGGCGCAGGCAAAGGCCTCATCCCGGCGGCACGCCTGAAGCGCACCGGCGGATTGTCGATCACACGCCAGCCCCTCTCATCGATCTCCACCGCCCGCCAGGCCTCATCGCAGAGATCCAGGTACAGTTTGCCATCTTGCCCACCGACGCGGATAAAGACCGTCCGCTCCGGCCCATCAAAATGTGCCTGCGCTTCAATCACGTTGAGTGCCGAGTGCAGTGCTTCGGAATTAGGTGCCTTTCCAGTCGCCTCGAAGAACCGCCGCACCAGCCAGCGGCGAAAGCCTTTGTTGCGGATCGGCCAAGTCTCGCGATGGCCATTGATCTCCAGATCCGCGTATCCGGTGCCGTCAGATGTATGGAAAAGCTCGAGGTCTGCCGCGAGGCCAATCAGGATGTCTGCCTGCTTCGGCGCGCAATCCTCCTGATCGTCGTTCTCGTCGGTGAGAAGTTTATCGAGCTCGGTAACCCGGCAGCCAGCGTGCTTGAGTTGCGCTCGCAGGGTCTCAAAGGCGGCGCGATCGTCTTTCTTGAGCATAGAGAGCCTTTCGAGCACCTCTGGTGCAAAGGCTGCACCAGGGTCGGCGGCAGCCCTTTCCACCAGGCCCTCCAGCGCATCGCGGACTTCCTCGGCCGCGTCGATGGCGGCGGCAACCGCATCTTCAGTTTCAGCCTCTTGATCGAAATCGTTCCCCGGCCCCTGATCCGGTGCTGCCGCGGGAACAGCACCTCGCTTCTGAGCGTTTGCAGTTCGCTACTGATCATGGCCGCCATCCTACTCTTATTCTTACTGGGCCTTCTAACCGCCGCGCTGCCGATCCGGTCGTATACGTCTTCCCTCTTTTCGCGGTCCGATGGTTCTTATTCGCTTGCCACGTTTCCTTCTCTTCACTGCCAGTGTAGGGATTCGTCGCGGCCATTAATGAAGGACTGTCGCCCGGCAGGGGCGCCCCTCAAACAATCCATCCCAATTCGCGCGCCTTCTCGGAGGCCGCCCACCATATCCTGGCGCGGAGTTCGTGCTCCTTAGTAGCATCCGGAGAACTTACTATAACCAGCTCCGGCTGACCGGCGGGCTTGGTGTAGATCGCATAGGACTGCGTTCCGAGCCGACTGATAATGATCAGTGCGCCCCGGACTTTGACGACAAGATCGGATTCGTTCATCTGCTTCGAGCCTCCCTACACGACGGCAGCGCCATGCGGGAGATCGACCGAATACTCGCCGAGACGATCAAAGACGAGGTTGGTGCCGAATTCATGGCGCCACAGCCGTAAGGGGACACCACGCCAATTTCTCCAAGCAAACTCAGGCTAAGAAATCTATACTAGGAGCTTCCCGAAAGGCCACCTAGCTCAGGCTTTCGTCGTCAGTTCGATCGTCCCGTCGGGATGCACGTAGGTGCCTCCCAACAGGGAAATCCGTCGCTTTACCCTCTGCCACAAAGTGAGCCGTCGCCAATCACCCACTACCCACTGATGGCCGTCTTTCAAGAAGTTCACCGGTGCTCCCCAGTTGATCGCCTTGGCCAACATGGTCTGGTAGTCGGCGTTCTTGATGTCCTCCTTGAAACCTTCGATCTCACGTTCGGACGCACCGATGTCACGCATAGCTTTAGTGACAAGGCGGATGATCGTGTCGCGGTCGACACCATCCAGATGTATGGTCGTTGTTTTGCCAGCGCTCTCCTCTTCTGAAAGCTTTTTCCTCTCACTCGCGAGCTCGGGTGCATCCCTTACGATCTGCTCGCGCAGAAAATCGTGATCAACTTCCTTGAAAAGCGTCTTCTCAATATCGAGCTCGTTAGCGTTTCTGCAAACGTTTATGACCTGACGGATCGCAAGACCCTTGTAGAATTCGTCGTTAATGGCTAAGGCGGACGCTATGGCCTCAAGGAGATGATGTTCATATTTAGTTTTTTCCGACCGGCATCTTTCCGGATCGATATACGAAAGTCTCTCAACGGACTCTTTGGCGAGCAGGCATTTTCCGGTGACCCAGAAGACGGTCCGGGCAGCATTTTCGGACCGTGCATTCGAGTTGCTCACCGAGGCTTCCCTTAGATCTCGGGTTCTCACAATCCACTCTTCACCGATCGATGCCTATTTGAGCGGATGACTCACAGGCGGTGGCAGCGGCTCGGCAGCAACTGCCTGCGCGTGATGGAAGCAGCCACCGAGGCCAAAGGATAAGGTAAGGAGCAGAGAGGCGACAACAAGTTTACGTGTGTGCATGATAAAATCCCCCGTTTTGAGCCCGGCACGCGCTAACCTCACCGGACAGAATCTGATCCATGCAACGTGATAGCCGCCCCAACAGTTCCTTTGAGAAACCTGGCTGTCGTTACGCCGTGATGAGGTAGTGGGCGGCACTTACCGCCCCAATAAGGTAGCGTTGGCTATCAATAGCCGCTTTCAGTTCAGCCTTAGCTCGCCCTCAACGAATCTGAACTCTTGCGGCGCGATCAGCTGACGGTGGGCAACTCGCACCCGATAGAGTGGGCCATCCAGATTGGCGGTCCAAAAATCCAGGAAATCGATGAGCTTCGGAAAGTGCGGCGCGAGGTCGTAGTCCTGCCAAATATAGCTTTGCAAAAGTCGAGGATAATCCGGCAGGCGGTAAAGAATCCCGCTGTGGTGAGGGAGAACCCTTCGAGTAGGCGCAATAAAGCGGCCTCAGGCATTGGCGAATTCATACAACCATTTTGGGATCACAAGTGTAGTTCGCGATCCTGGGTTCCGTGCAACTGATCTCTACAAAGAATCAACGACTTCCCGGGCGCCATCGCGACAAGCACTCCTGTCTTGAAAGTGCTAGCAGGCTGGTTTAAAAAATAACCCAGAAGCCCTAGCGGGGCTTCCTACCAACCCAAAAATCAGCGTGAGGAGGTTCAGCCATGCAATTTCGTCCGTTGCACGACCGGGTCGTCGTACGCCGCATTGAAGAGGACGAGCGCACGCCCGGCGGCATCATTATTCCTGACACGGCTAAGGAGAAGCCGCAGCAAGGCGAGGTCGTCGCGGCGGGACCGGGTGCCCGCGATGAGAAGGGCGAGGTGCAGCCGCTCGATGTGAAAGCCGGCGATCGCGTGCTGTTCGGCAAGTGGTCCGGCACCGAAGTCAAGATCGACGGTGAGGAACTCCTGATCATGAAGGAGAGCGACATCTTGGGCGTGCTTGAAGGCGCCGTCGCCAGCAAGAAGAAGGCTGCCTAAAGCCAGCAACAAGGAACCGATTGGAGTTACGACAATGGCTGCAAAAGAAGTGAAATTCTCTCAGGACGCTCGCGAGCGCATGCTGCACGGCGTCGACATTCTCGCCAATGCCGTCAAGGTAACGCTCGGACCGAAAGGTCGCAACGTCGTGCTCGACAAGTCCTTTGGGGCGCCGCGCATCACCAAGGACGGCGTGACGGTGGCGAAGGAGATCGAGCTTGAGGACAAGTTCGAGAACATGGGCGCCCAGATGGTACGGGAAGTCGCCTCGAAGACTTCCGATACCGCGGGCGATGGCACCACGACGGCGACCCTGCTCGCCCACGCTATCGTGCGAGAAGGGGCAAAGGCCGTCGCCGCCGGCGCCAACCCAATGGATCTGAAGCGGGGCATTGACCTTGCCGTCATTGCCGTGGTTGAGGAGTTGAAGAACAGGGCAAAGAAGGTCACTTCGAGCGGTGAGATCGCGCAGGTCGGCACTATCTCGGCCAATGGCGACGAGACGATCGGCAAGATGATCGCCGAAGCCATGCAGAAGGTGGGCAATGAAGGCGTGATCACCGTCGAGGAGGCAAAGAGCCTCGAAAGCGAGCTCGAAGTGGTCGAGGGCATGCAGTTCGACCGCGGCTACATCTCGCCTTACTTCATTACCAACGCGGAGAAGATGGTGGCCGAGCTCGAGGACCCGCACATCCTCATCTACGAGAAGAAGCTCTCCGGCTTGCAGCCTCTGCTGCCACTGCTCGAGCAGGTGGTCCAGTCGGGCCGTCCGCTGCTCGTCATCGCCGAGGACGTAGAAGGCGAGGCGCTTGCCACCCTAGTGGTCAACAAGCTGCGCGGCGGCTTGAAGGTCGCGGCGGTCAAGGCGCCAGGCTTCGGCGATCGCCGCAAGGCCATGCTGCAGGACATCGCCGTGCTGACCGGCGGCGAGATGATCTCCGAAGATCTCGGCATCAAGCTCGAGAACGTCACGGTGCAGATGCTTGGGCGTGCCAAGCGCGTGACCATCACAAAGGATGACACCACGATCGTCGACGGCGCCGGCAAGAAGGCCGACATCGAAGGCCGCATCGCCCAGATCAAGCAGCAGATCGAGGACACCACCTCCGACTACGACAAGGAGAAGCTGCAGGAGCGGCTGGCCAAGCTCGCCGGCGGCGTCGCCGTGATCAAGGTCGGCGGCGCGACGGAAGTCGAGGTGAAGGAGAAGAAGGACCGCGTCGACGATGCGTTGAACGCGACCCGCGCCGCAGTCGAGGAAGGTATCGTTCCCGGCGGTGGAGTGGCCCTAATGCGGACGCTGAAGACGCTTGACGGCCTCAAGCTCGACAACGACGACCAAAAGGTCGGCATCAATATCGTGCGGCGAGCGCTGCAGGCGCCCGCCCGCCAGATTGCTGAGAATGCGGGCGAGGACGGCGCGGTGGTCGCCGGCAAGATACTCAATTCGAGAGATTATGCCTTCGGCTATAACGCCCAGACCGGCGAATATGGCGATCTCGTAAAACAGGGCGTCATCGACCCAGCCAAGGTGGTCCGCACGGCTTTGCAGGATGCCGCGTCTGTTGCTGGTCTCCTCGTCACCACCGAGGCTATGGTGGCCGAGAAGCCAAAGCCTAAAGCCCCGCCGGCGATGCCTCATGGTGGCGGCATGGGCGATATGGATTACTAGTCGTTACTCTAGACTTGGTGCAGAAGGCCGCCTCAGAACAGCGCGGCCTTCCTTTTTTTCAGCGAGCGGCCCATAAGCAGGCGCCTCCTCGGTAGCGCTCCTCTCACGACGCCAATTGCTGAATGCCGTTTCAAGGTTGGAGCGGTTAGTAAATTCAGAATCGTTGTCTATCACTGAGAAGCCTGAGCTTGCGCCGCTCGACCGGCTTGCCGAGCAGTACGCATTCGCAAGTCTCAACCATCACAGGTTACTGTTACTTTTTGAATTAGGCGGCGAATGTGGTGTGGTTGGCAACTGAGGACATATTGTTCCCTCGATCAGGTGGCCGGAGACCCCCGGGCCAATTCCTCAGACACGAATTCCGAACTTAGGCAAAAGCCAGATCGCAAGAGCATAAAGTATTGCCGTGAGCGCGCATGAAAGGGCGAGCGCGTGCCAGAATGGAAATCCATGCCTCAGCACGAGCGGAAAAACGAAGAACATCGGGAGAGTTGGTAGCGCCAGCCAAAAGGCACCTTCAGAGAGTGCGGCGACCCTTTCACTGTCCGCAGTATCCCGCCAAAGCCAAACAAGGGTGAGAATGGAAACAAGGGGCAATGAGACAATGAACGCCCCATAGAGGGGGCTTCGCTCAGCTACCTTAGCAGCGGCCACAATTATGATCCCGGATATGACCGCTTTGACAATTAGATAGAGCACAGGCGAAGTCCGTTGCTGGTACAAGGGCACACATCCTGATCGTTCGACGAGCGGCTCAAACTCTCAAACGGCGGATAGACAATCCCTCGATTGTCATCCTTAGGCGGGCTTACAGTTGGGCACCATCCGCTTGCAACGACCGGATCCTCCACCACCTTGCAAGAATGAGGCGCCAAAACTGGACGCAGCCCGAACATTGCTGCCCATCTTTTGGATTGTCCTGATATTGGCAGCCTCAAGGGTGAGTTTCGCCTGCGCGAATAGGTTCTGCGCCATGGCGTTCGTCGAGATAATGGCCCCGGCAATCAGCGGAGCACTCTTCAACACCGAGCGACGACAGATGCCTTGAGCTTGATGGATTTGTCATCCCAGCCCTCTCTTAGACCAGAGATAAAGCGCCTGGGAGGAAACCTTTCGCTTCCTCGGAAAGTTCCGGTCAATCATTTTACGGTTGCGAGAACGAATGTCGCATGATGGAGCCGCCTGCGCACACGAGCCGTTTCGCTGCGCCTTACGATCCCTCAGCCAAAGGAGTTAGATCTTGTTCGCATTATTGCTTTCGCGTTCCATGCCATGAGAAGGTTGTATTGGGAACGCGATCCCTTGAGAAACTGCCTTCGAACGTTTCCTTATTGGTAAGGTGCAATCGTCCCCTACTTATGTCGCCCGTTACTGGCTCAGTGAGCGTGAATGTCACCTCATTTCCGGCGGGACTCAGAGCACCGGAAAATCTAGCCGCAAAACGCCGGTCCGCGTGCGCAACAAATCCTTCAAGTCGGTTTCCTTGCTCGTAGAAATCTAGTGTGTAGACACGACCGTCGCTTGTCACCGTGTCCCATGTCCCAACCCAAGCCTCAGCAATATTTTTTGATATGACGGGCGGTGGCGGAGAAGGTGAACCTGGCGACAGACCAAAGCTACTCTCGTAGGGGCTTGTAGGGGGTTTTCTCCAAACCGTTCCTGCTTCAAAGCCAACCAGCCCCGTCATGGCATAAGCGCCAGATAGCCCAAAATCGACAGGACTTGCGATCGCCAACAAGACAGCCAGAAAGGCTGCGAGGGTGAGTTTCACCTTACTTGGATCTCAATCCGAAGGATTGGCTAAAAACGCCAATACACCGTTGAGAGTTCCGATCGCACTTCGAGCCACGCTCGAGCGTTTGATCGATTTCGAGCTAATCAACAGCGATCAAATCACGCTACCAGCGACGCGGAAAACTGCGGTCCCGTAGACGAGAGAGCGCGAGCAGCGCAAAGCCGCTTGGTCGTAAAAATGAAACAAAACACCACGCCCAAAGAAGCTGTTTGGAAGGCCCTTCTAGAGCTAGAGCCCAAACTAGCGCAAATGGAGGAGCCAGACGTGCCTAGGTTGACGGACAAGTTTCTAGACGAGCTCCAGCTAAGTGCTTTCGTCCTCGTTCCGTTGACCGAGTTCGAAAAGCTGAAAGGCACGAAAAAAAGGCGAAGCAAAAGTCGCTTCACCGTCCAGCCGAAGAAACACTCGCCCAAGGTTGACGTCAAGAGCGCGAGGCTGGCGAGACGGTTCCCACCATTGTCAAGCGGACAGGATTCAGCAAGGCAAGCATCTATCGAGCACTGAACCAAGCGGCGTAATGGGTCCCATCTGAGGCAATCGGCGTAATGGGTCCCATCTGAGGCCCGGGGGGGTAACTTTGGAAAACGAAAGAGTATGGGACCCATTGCATAGGAGTCCCACGCGTAGCGTCCTTATGTCGCCCGTGAGTTCACGCTTCCTACCGAACTTCACGCCCCGATCCTTGGCCTTAGCGATTCCATCCATCTGCCGTTCTCGCCGAGTATCATTCTCGAACTCGGCAATCAGAGCAAGGATGCCCATGACGAGTTTACCGGTGCGGGATCTGGCGTCGATCGAAGGATCATCCAGCGCCTTCAAGCTCACGCCCTTCTCGGGTCGGAGGTTGAGCGAGCGAGGCGGTCGATCTTCGTCACCAACAATGTGTCCCCGTCTCTGAGGAACTCCAGACACTGCTTAAGTGCTGGCCGGCCGGTATCGACCCCCGAGCGCTTCTCCTTAAAGACCTTGTCGCAGCCCTTCAGCTTCTCAAGCTGAACGTCGAGGTTCTGCCCAACGCTGCTCACCCGTACATAGCCGACAGTTGCCATCTCGGATGCGGTTCTCGCGCCATAGCTCACTGGCGCAATCAACTGCCCTGAAACTGCCGTTCCATTTCTCCTTAGAGGTTCAGAGAACAGCAATATGAGACATGTTTTGGACGCTCGGCTTTGCTCAGGCGTTGGCCGCCCTTATCCTTTCAACGAGCGTGGGATGCGGGTCCTGGGGATTCGCCAACGGCACTACTTTGTCAACGATGCCGGTCTCGAATTGCATGAGCTTGTCAATCATGGCCAGAGTTTCCTTCATATCGGCTACTCTCGCATCCCGCTCCCTCTGCAACTGCTGGGCTAGATTTTCATAGTGGGCGTAAGCCGCTCTGAGTTGCTCCTGGATGATGTTGGCGCGTTCTTCTAGGTCGCTACGAATATCGCGCATAGCTATCCCCCTATCTCCGTACTTGAGCTGTAAGCAGCATCTGAAGGGGGGGTTGTGGCAGCGTTATGGCTTCATGGCAATTTTCAGAGGAAACCTGTTCTACGCGCGTCGGCTTCGGTTGGCGCCCTCGTTATGCTACCTTTGGCCGAAGGTTTTGAAATCAGAGAAATCGTCATGGTTCCAATAACTGATGGACCAATGTCAGACAATCTGGAAGGTTCTAAGGATGACGCAAGGTCTGTCTTAGCACTAGGCATTTTGGCGGCCTGTCTGATCGTTCTGCTTCTTACGATTGGCTTTGGTATTTTCGGCAGCGAAACTGTGGCCCCGAATACGCCGCAGCCGACCACCGAGTCACCGGCACCAAGCAACTCCACGAATCCATAATCCTTCTCGGAAGGCGTCAGCTTCGGTCGGCGCTTACTCCCAACCTTGCCGTTCACTGTGATCGAGCGGACACGCTCGGCCTCTACTGGCCGCTCCCTCTTTCAAAACTGTGGGGGACCGACCATGAACCCTATCCTGTGTCTCAGCTTGGTTGTCATTCTGACCACTGCCTATGGCTGGGCTAATTTTTTTGTATCATTCTGGAACGTTTGCTCGCGGGTGCCGTTTGTTAAGTTGGGTGAGAGCCTCCCAGCTCGCACCCACGAAAGTTGCTTAGGAAGCCCCGGACCCCCAATGCCGGGGCTTTCCTTTATGCCGACAGCCTCTTGCCGGGCTTTCGTTGACCCCTATGCTCTGGGCTGTCTGGTAGGGCAGAAGCCAGACGGCCATCAGCCACTCCTGTGGGAAGCCCAGCAAGAGGTAGCGCTTGAGCTGGGCTTCTTCAATTTCGCCCTTGAACGCGGACCCCCGCTCGCCCATCCTTCCGGCGATTCACCTATCGTAAAGAACTGGCCCGATACGTTCCCTCATGGGGGAACGATGGGTATCAAGCTGATCATCGCCGCGTATTTCGCGCTCGTAGCCACGATGTTCGTCGCGGGTGTCGTGATGTTGAGCGTTCACGATCTGCAGGAGTCGCGGCTCAATGCTCTTGATAATCCGTACCTAGTCCGGCGCTAAGAGCCGCAGCAGGAGAGTGTCTTGTTCATAGATTTAGCTTGGTTCGGCGTGATTATCCTTACGGCGATGATCTGGATTGTCCTCGACGTTTGACCGTCGTTCGTGTCCGGTGTGAGCTCGCCGTCGAATGACCCCATTGCGCACTTCAAGGTCACTCGCTTCTGCCCCTTTTCGTGGTGACGCTAGCCGGCAAGGAAGAGTCATAAGCCTGTATTTGAGTAGACCCTTCCTTTTGCGGCTCCGGTGATTGCCTGCTCGGCCCCCGGGGCCGCTACTTTATCAATACGCAATCGAACAGCCTTCACGATTGATCATCACTAGTGCGCTGCTAGGCTTGTAGTGCTTGGGGTTCAACAACCAGGCGCAAACGATCCCGATGCGGAAGGCCTCAGCATTACGCTACGCCGCTGGGGCTTTTCCGTTTCTTCGGCCGTTAGTTCCACGCAGTTGCCTCTGCTTCCGGCTGCTCTGGCGTTAGGCCAGTGTGTTTCATCATCAGCTCGACGCGCTCGTTATAGGAGATATCGTCGTGCCCATTACCGTTCGGCTGGGGGCCTGTGACCCTTGTTACAAACGTTCACCGCCTCGACCGGCCTCGGCACGAGCAGTTCGCTAACCTCAAGCGCCCCTGGTCTTGCCTGATCCGGGCTACGCAAAATCGCCCAACTTAGACCCTCTAAGACCAGCCCCGGTCGCGGCGGACGGGGCCGGGAGCTTGTCCGTGAAACCCTAGAGGGAGAAACGGCAAAAGGTGCGAGATGTTCAGCCACAAGCCCGCAGACAATATGAACCTGCTTGGCACCTTCAACTCGAAGCACGACGCCGAAAAGGCTATGAAGAACATGAAGCAGTGCGAGAAGGGCTAACCTCGCGCTGACTGCCATTGTCGCGGTGACGCAAAGCGCAAAGCCCGGCCTCATATGAGGTCGGGCTCTTTTGCGAGCAGCACTTGCTAAAGGCGAATTTAGTGATGCCTAAATTAAATGCGCAGGGGCCAAAGTGGGTCCTCTGGAAATGCATTCGCCGGTAGCCCAGCATGCCGCGGCACTAATCTGCAAGAAGATATATTTGGAGAGAAACTCGCGACATTCGGCGCAATTGGGGCTGCTTGTTCGCTCGCCTGGGCTTCGTCGGCAACCATTCCCGCGCCGGGACCCAATTACTCGCCGATCCAAAAAGCGGCCTGCGGCGGCCCCGGTCCGCGGTGCCCGTGGGGGCGGACCTGGGTTTGCGGCCCCGCAGGATGCTGGTGCGCTCCATGCGGCCGTGGCTATTGGTATCGGCCCTGGCGCTACTAGCCATTTCGCGTAGGTGGGCGACCGGGATTTGCTCAGTACGACGGCGGCGCGCCGGTTGGCTTGTGCTAAGAACAAGCGAACCGCGGAGCTGGTCTTATGAGCTCGGACTGGTAGAACACGCCCATGGCCGCCCGCATCCTTTACGTCGTCACCGAGGATTGGTATTTTCTCTCCCATCGCCTGCCCATGGCACGCGCCGCCAAGAATGCAGGCTATGAGATCCATGTCGCGACCAGGCTGAACAGCGCCAGGGCGGCGATCGAGGCCGAGGGCTTCGCCCCTCATGCTCTGTCCTGGCAGCGCGGCAGCCTATCGCCGACGCGCAGCCTTGCCGGCGTCGCCGAGCTGCGCAAGCTTCTGCGCGAGTTCAAGCCTGACATCCTGCACAACATCTCGCTCAAGCCTGTGCTGCTCGGCTCGATCGCGAGCCTCGGTCTCTCGTCCATCGCCGTGGTCAACAGCCTGACCGGGCTCGGCACGCTGTTCGTCAGCAATCATCGCAAGAGCGAGTTCACTCGCCCGCTCGTCATCGCCGCGCTTAAGGCTCTGCTGAAGCGCCCGAACAACCGGACCATCGTGCAGAACCCCGACGACCGGAGATTCGTGCTCGGTCTCGGCGTGCCGGAATCGAGCGTGGATCTGATCCCTGGCTCCGGGGTCGACACGGCGCATTTCACGCCGCTGCCAGAGCCGCCGCCGCCAATTACGGCTGCCTACGTCGGGCGCATGCTCGCCGACAAAGGCCTGATGACGCTGATCCAGGCCTACTCGCTCGCCACCTCGCGCGGATTGAAGCTCCAACTCTTGCTGGCAGGCGACACCGACCGGGAGAATCCGGGGTCGCTGGCGCCGGAGCAGCTCAGGGAGTTTGCCTCTGCCTTCGGGATCAACTGGCTTGGTCATGTCGCGGACATCCGCGAGGTATGGGCACGCGCACATATCGCCGTGCTTGCCTCGCGCCGCGAGGGCCTGCCGAAGAGTCTGCTCGAGGCGGCGGCCTGCAGAAGGCCGATGATCGCCACCGACACGCCGGGCTGCCGGGAGATCGCCATTCGCGACGAGACGGCGCTGACCTTTCCGGTGGACGACGTGCCGGCGCTCGCCGAGGCCCTGACGCAAATGGCCGGCGATGGCGAGATGCGCGCCCGCTTGGGCAAACGCGCGCGTGAACTGGTCGAGGAGAAATTCTCCGCCGACGTCATCGGCAAACAGATCGTCGCGCTGTACCAGTCGCTCGTTCCAGCGAAATAACGTTCTTCAACGCCCGCCAGAATCGAGTTGTCATGCCCCGCCTTGTGCCGAGCATCCACGAATTTCATCTCGCCACAAGAAGACGCGGGATGGCCGGGACAAGCCCGGCCATGACGGAAATAGACTACGTCAAGGGGTGCTTGCACCGTTAGTCGTGCGCATCATGGTGGCGATGCCCCCTGGCGTCTTGATGCGCGGGGTCCAGCCGATGCCGCGAAGCTTCGCGGCGTCGATGACGAAGCTCCCCGACAGCCGTTCCCATTCGGCCTCCTTGCCAAAGGTGGCCATCAGCCGCTTCACCGCTCCGGCCGGCACGCGCACAAGATGCGGTGCCCGGCCAAGTCCTTCGCGCATGGCGGAGACCAACTCCGCCACGCTGATCGAACTCACTATCGGCGACAAGGAACGTCTCGCCCTCCGCTTGAGGCGAGGTCAGAACGAGCGCGATTGCCGCGGCGAGGTTCTCGAGCGCAAGCAGCGAGCGCCGATTGTCCAGCCCGCCGAAGGGCAGCGGCATTGGCGTCTGCGCGAGCGTAGCGAGGCTCGCGATGTTGCCCTTGGCGCCCTTGCCATAGACGACCGTCGGGCGGAGCACGGTGAAGCCAGCCCCGCATTCCTTGAGCAGCCGCTCGGCCGCGAGCTTGGAGTGCCCGTAAGCGTCCGTGGGTCTGGCCGCGTCCTTTTCGGTGATCACGTGATCGGCGGCGAGCCCTGCCTGCGCCCGCACCGACGACATCAGCACGAGACGCTCGACGCGTCCCCGTGCGGCTTGCGCCAGCTCGCCCACTGCGTCGGTGTTGATGCGGGCATAGACCTCGTCGGGGAGCCGGCCAGGCGCATGTGCGATGCCGGCGAGATGCACGATGTGGCTCACGCCGTCGACGAGCTTCGACCAGTCCGCGGGCCGCGCGAGGTCTGGCAGCGCCACGCGTTCCACGCCGGCACGGACCGGTATCGCCGCCGGATCGCGCGCGGCGGCGCGCACCGCCCAGCCGCTCGCGGCAAGCGCGCGGACCACATGCTTGCCGATGAAGCCCGACGCTCCGGTGATGAGTACCGTGTTTTGCGTCACCTGGCGCCTCGCGCCAAAACATGGAGAACGCAGCCGGTCACGACCGCGCCGAGCCCGAGCAGCACAATGTCCGCGATGGTAGAGTCGAGGATCACCGCGGCGATCGCAAGCGACGCGAGCAGCAAGCCGAGAAGAAATATCCGGGTCGTCACTTGCGGCGGCGTCATGCCGGCGATCACCGCGCGCTGATAGAAATGGGAGCGGTGGGCGCTGAAGATATGCTCGCCATTGAGCGCCCGGCGGATGAGCGTGATCGTTGAATCGGCAACGGCATAGAGCGCCAGCAGCAAAGCCGCGGCGAGATCGGTGCCGGCGACATAGATCAGCATGAAGGCGAGCAGGAGCCCGACCGGCAGGCTGCCCGCGTCGCCGAGAAACACTTTCGCCGGATGCTTGTTGAAGGGGGCAAAACCGAGCATGGCGCCGAGGAGGACGAGCGCCAGGAAACCGACGCTTGCCGGAACTGCGTTTAAGCCCGCAAGCACCGCCACGCCAAGCGTCATCGGCACCACTTGCGCGGCGGTGATCCAGTCGAGCCCGTCGAGAAAATTGACGGCGTTGACGAGCCAAACCGTGCCAAGCACGAGCAAGGCCCGCTCCACGATGAACGGGAGAAAACCGGTAAACAGCCGCAAGCCCTCAGGCAGGCTCAACACCATGACCAGCGCGGCGAGGGTCTGGCCGATGAAGCGCCACGACACGGGGAGCGCGTGAGCGTCGTCGGCAAGCCCGAGCACCATCAGGCCCAGAACGGCGGCGAGCGCCGGGACCAGCGCCATCGCGCCGACCGGCGCCTGCCACAAGAGCCACGCCGCAGCACAGATGATCAGCAGCGCAATGATGACGCCGACGCCGGCGCCTTGCGGTGTGGCTTGTGTGTGGGATGAGCGCGCGTTGGGATGGGCAAGGAGGTAGCGGAGCAGCAGCGGCCTTAGGACATAGATCAGCACGCTCGCGAGCGCCGCGGCTGACGCGACCAAGGCAACGGCGAAGGCAAGATTGGCCGCTCGCATAGCCTCAATGCAACGTGGGCGAAACCGGCTGCCACTCGTCCTTGACTGTGACCGGATGCTCGGAGGTCCCCGGCTTGTAGCCTTCGACGGTGGCGCGCAGCATCTCATGCAGGTCGGCCTCGTCCTGCCGCTGGATCGCGTCGTCGAGACGCTCAAGCGCGGCGACGAGCTCGGCATAAGCGAGCACCGGCTCGGAGTTCTTGAAGATGCGCGGGTGGCTCGTGCCGGTGGTGTTCTCGCCGATCAGGAGCTCCTCGTAAAGCTTCTCGCCGCGGCGGAGCCCGATATATTCGATGGCGATGTCGCCTTCGGGGTTGTCGTCGTCGCGGATCTCGAGACCGGAGAGGCGGACCATGGTGCGGGCGAGGTCGTCGATCTTCACCGGCGTCCCCATGTCGAGCACGAACACCTCGCCGCCGCTCGCCATGGCGGCCGCCTGAATCACGAGCTGGGCCGCCTCGGGGATCGACATGAAGTAGCGGATGATCTCGGGATGGGTGACGGTCACTGGGCCTCCCGCCTGAATCTGATTGCGGAAGCGCTTGACCACCGATCCCGACGAATCGAGCACATTACCGAAGCGCACCATGGTGAACACGGTGGCTCCGCGCGGCGCGGCCAGCGCCTGCAGGATCAGCTCGGCGAGCCGCTTGCTCGCGCCCATGACATTGGTGGGCCGCACCGCCTTGTCGCTCGACACGAGCACGAAACGCTCAACGCCCGCCTCTTTGGCCACTTCGGCGAGGGTCAGCGTGCCGAAGGTATTGTTCTGCAAGCCGGTGAACGGGTTCACCTCCACTAGGGGCACGTGCTTGTAGGCGGCGGCGTGGTAGATCACCTCCACGCCGTAAGTGCTGATGGTGCGGGCGACGAGCTTGCGGTCGAGCACGGAGCCGAGCACCGGGATGATCTTGGTGTGGGCGAGCGGCGCCACGTCGGGCTGCGTCTGCCGCCGCCATTTGAGCTCCTCGATCTCCATCTCGATCTCGTAGAGCGCGACCTCGGAGAGCTCGAACAGGATGAGCGCTTTGGGCCCAAGTTCAAGCAGCTGGCGCGTAAGCTCGGAGCCGATCGAGCCTCCGGCGCCGGTGATCATCACCACCTTGCCCTGCACATGCCCGGTCAGGAGCTCAAGCTCAGGCGCCACAGGATCGCGGCCGAGCAGATCCTCGACCTCGATCGGCCTGAGGTCGCTTACCTCGATGTGCCCGGAGGCGATCTCGTCGAGCGCGGGGAGGGTCTTCACCACCACGGGGAAGGGCTCGAGCGCCTTGATCGCGGCGCGGCGCTCGCTGCGCAACGCGGACGGCATGGCGAGGAGCACCTCTTTGACATTCTCGGTGGTAATCACCTTGCCGATCTTGCCAGGCCTGAGCACCTTGACGCCGTGCACCACTTGCCCCGCGAGCGACGGATCGTTGTCGATGAAGGCGACCATGTTGAACTGGCCGGTCTCGTTCAGCGCCCGAAGCAGCTGGATGCCGACGGTGCCGGCGCCGTAGATGATGACGTTCTTGCGCTCATCGAAATTGACCGGCTTGTGCTGCGGCGCCGCCCTGAGCAGCACTGCACCGGCCCATTGGCGACTCAAGCGGATAAGTCCCGCGGCGATCAGGCCATAGATCATCACTACCGAGCGCGGATGGCCCTTGATGCCCGACAACAGCACGAGCAGCGCCCAGGCGAGCACGGCAATGCACACCGCCACATAGATGCGCGTGGTCCCCTCCGGCCCGATGAAGCGGGTGACCAGCTTGTAGAGGCCGCGCAAATGGAAGGTGATGACGCCGATGATGGGCGCCGCCGCCATCAGCAAGATCATGCCGAAGGACTCCGGCACGTAGAAGCGGCTGAGGCGCAGGGAATACGCGGCCCACAGCGCGATCGTCAGCATGGCAATGTCGTTGACGATCAGGAAGATTCGCTTGAACCAGCGAGGTTGCTCGATAAGCCAGACGGCTGCGCGCATATGAAGAGCCACCCCGAACCGGCGCCTTTGGCCGGACACTTTATGGCCTTGGCGTTGAGCTCTAAGCCAAAGTGCGCTGCACCATAGCCGATGCCTCCGGCGAACGGAAGGAGCCAACCTCGTTCCATAACAGCAGAAATCCGGCGGAAAAATGCTGCTTGGGCACGCGCGCGCTTAGCCGAGGATGACCACATGGAGCCGTTTTGGCCCATGCGCGCCCCTGACGATGGTCTGCTCGATATCGGCCGTGCGCGAAGGGCCGCTGATCAGATTGACCGTGCGCGGCAATTTGCCCTCGCCATAAAGGGCGCGCAGACGATCGAAGGCGTCCTCGTAGCTGCCGACGATATCGCGGGCATCGACCAGGATGAAATGGGCCTCCGGTAGGAAGGCGAGCGTGGTCGGATTGTCCGCGCCAGAGGCAAGGAACAATGTGCCGGTCTCGGCCGCCGCGACAATCGCTCGCGACAAGGCAGCTCGATCCATAGGCTCGGCGCGGCCGATGCGCTGCTGCAAGGCTAGGGCGCCGTCCCAGGGGAGGGCCGCGAGCAGCGGATCGCCTCCCATACGTAGCGCCGATGGCAGGCCATGAGCGCTGAGATCCTCGGCGATAACGCGGACGGCGTCCGCGGCTGTGCCTGCCCGGCTGACCTCGGCACCTTGGCTGTTGAGCACGGCGGTCATAAGGTCGATCAGCCCCTTTCGGTTGCCGCGCGCCCGCGCCGGAATCGTGCCGCGCGGGTGATATGCGAGGCGGATCTCGACCACCGCCTTGCGAGCAGGCTCACGGCCCGTCACACCCAACGCGCCGCGGATGCGCGAAAGAACAGCGGTGCGAATCTGATCGGTCGCGCTCACGATTCTCCGCTCCTCTTCTGCCGTTGATAGAGCGTGTGGAACGTCTTGCCTTGCGGCGCGGGAAGATCGCGTGTTCTTGTCCAGTCTCGGCCGAAGGGAAGCGCGCTCAATTGTCCACGATCCCCGGCAAGTGAGGCAAGCAGCGGTGCCAGCGCCCCGCCAAGTGCGCGATAGAGCCTCGGGCGTTTTGCGGCGAACGCCCACAATCTCAGCACGAGCCGCTGGGCCAACGGCGGATCGCCCAGCTCGAAATCGCGCTCCCGCCATTTGCGCATCAGCGAGGGAAGAGGGATCGCCATGGGGCAGACCTCCTCGCAGCGCCCGCAAAAGCTCGATGCGTTGGGCAGGTCCCGCGCCTGCTCGATGCCGTAAAGCGCCGGCGTCAGCACCGCTCCCATGGGCCCAGGGTAGAGCGACCCATAGGCATGGCCGCCGATCGTGCCATAGACCGGGCAATGATTGAGGCAGGCGCCGCAGCGGATGCAGCGAAGCATGGCGCGGAAGTCGCCGCCGAGCATCTCGCTCCGCCCATTGTCGAGCAGTACGACGTGATAGGCGCGCGGCCCATCAGGGTCGCCGGCGCGAGCTGGGCCGGTCGCGAAGGTGGTGTAGGTGGTGATCTCCTGGCCGGTGCCCGAGCGGGCGAGCAGGCGGAGCACGGTGCAGGCATCTTCGAGCGTCGGCACGATCTTCTCGATCGAGGCGACGACGATATGCACCTCAGGCAGCGTTGCGGTCAGGTCGCCGTTGCCCTCGTTGGTGACGATGACCGACGACCCTGTCTCGGCGATCAGCAGGTTCGCGCCGGTGATGCCCACATCGGCGGCGATGAACTTCTCGCGCAGCACGGCCCGGGCCTCGGCTACCAGGTCCGGCACCGTGCCGAGTGGGCGCTCCGCCGCGAGCCCGCGATGGGTGCGGACGAAGTCCTCGGCGATGTCCTCCTTGTTGAGGTGGATCACCGGAGCGATGATATGGCTCGGTGCCTCGCCCCTGATCTGAATGATGTGCTCGCCGAGGTCGGTCTCCGCCACCTCGATGCCGGCTGCTTCGAGATGGGCGTTGAGACCGATCTCCTCCGACACCATGGACTTGCCCTTGGTGACGAGGCGAGCGCCGGCGTCTTGGCAGAGCCTGAGCACAATTTCGCGCGCGTCCGCCGCGGTCGGCGCGAAATGCACCTTGCCGCCGCTTTCGACCACTTTCCGCTCATAGGCTTCGAGATAAAGATCGAGATGCGCGAGCGTGTTGTCCTTGATGGTGCGCGCCTCGTCGCGGAGCTGGTCGAACTCCGGCAGCTTCGCCTTGGCAGTGGCGCGCTTGACGATGAACCCGCGTTTGACGTTGAGAAGCGCACGCTGCAGCTTTGCGTCGGCCAGCGCTCGTGCCGCGTTTGACTTGAAGTCCTGAGGGGAAGCTTCGGTCAAGGTTGATCACCCGGCCTTCCGGGCCTGGCCGATGGCCGGAGCCTCGGTCATCCCGGCAAGAACCTCGGCGACGTGCCGGCACTCGATGCCTGAGCCGTCGCGGGACAGTTTGCCAGCGATATGCAGGAGGCAACCGAGATCTCCGGCGAGCAGGCAGGCCGCGCCAGACTTGGCGATATTGCGAACCTTCGCTTCGACGATGGCATTGGCGATGTCGGGATATTTGACCGAGAAGGCGCCGCCGAATCCGCAGCAGACCTCGGTCTCCTCCATCTCGGTGAGGTCCAGGCCGTCAACGCTCTTGAGCAAGCGCCGCGGTGCATCGTGAATCTTCAGCTCGCGAAGGCTCGAGCAGGAATTGTGATAGGTGACGGACGACGGAAAGCGCGCATCGACCTTGTCCCTCCCGAGCACCTCGACGAGGAAGCTTGTGAGCTCGTAGCTCTTGGCCGCGAGCGCGCCTGCTCTCTCGGCGAATGCCGGATCGTCCGCCAGCAGGGAAGTGTAATGCAGCTTGAGCATCCCGGCGCAGGACCCCGACGGCGCCACCACATATTCGAATCGCTCGAAGGTCTCGATCACGGCCCGCGCGATCGCCTCGGCGTCGGCCCGGTCGCCGGAATTATAGGCTGGTTGTCCACAGCAGGTTTGGCTCTCCGGCACCACGACGGTCGCGCCCGCCTCTTCGAGGAGCTTGATCGCGGCAAAGCCGACGCTTGGCCGGAAAAAATCGACCAGGCAGGTGACGAACAGGCCCACATGAGGCCGCTTTTCGGCTGCTTCCGTCGTCATTCTCGCCCCTGATGGTTAAGGCCGGAGGATCCTCGCGACTGGCAGGAGAGGGACGCCCCGATGTAGCATCGGCGCCCTGGTGTAAGAAGTCCGAAGAGGGCCAAGGCCAGGACTAGGAGGGGGTAGTGCCGAGAATGAGGGCGGCCATAGGCTTGGCGGCCGCATCGCTACTTGTCTTGAGCGCGGGGCTTGGCGTTCCGGCCGAGCCCTTTCGCCTCGTCATGCCCGTCGTCTACGGCACGCATCTGCCGGCGCTCGCCGAGCTCGCGGCGCAGCTTGCCAAGCTCGTCGACCAGCTCTCCGGCGGCACTCTCGAGCTCGACCTTAAACAGCCTCGCGACGGCACTCAGCCGCAGGAAATCCTCGACAAGGTCTCGCACGGCAGTGTCGATGCTGGCTTCTCCACCGCAAGTTTCTGGGGAGCGAAGATCCCCGCGGCGGCGCTGTTCGCTGGCTTCCCCCTTCGGTCCGACGCTAAAGGCTATGTCGACTGGTTCTTCGCCGGCAAGGGCGGAGCTTTATCAGGAGATGTACGACGACGCCAGGCAGAATGTGCACGTCATCCCTTGCGCCTTTGGCGGCGCCGAGACCTCCGGTTGGTTCGCCAAGGAGGTTCGCAAGCCGGAGGACATCAAGGGCCTGCGCATGCGCGGCTTCGGGCTTGGCAGAGTGATGTCACGGCTTGGCGCCACCACCGTGCTCGTGCCGGGGGGATCGCTCGGCAATGCCTTCGACAAGCATGAGATCGACGCGGCTGCGTTTCTCACCGCCGCCGTGGACCAGCGCCAACGCGGGGTCGCAGGCGCCAGGCCGCGAGCGGAACCGTTCGAGCTCGATTGGTCTTCAAATACGCGATGATGTCGGCCCGCTCCTGGGCGTCGGGAACTCCAGGGAACGCCAGCGCCATGGTCGAGTCCGGGATCATCGCCTTGGGATTGGCGATCCACTTGTCGATATTCTCTTCCGTCCACACCCAGCCGGAGTCGCCGAGCTTCTTCATTCCGGCGGAATACATGGTATAGTCGGCGACGCTCGCAGCCTTGCGCCCGACAATACCGTTCAGCTCAGGCCCGACCAGCGTTTTGGCGCCCGGACCAACCTGATGGCAGATCGCACATTTGGCGAAGTCCGCCTTGCCCTTCTCGGCGTCACCGGCGGCAAAGGCTACACCGCTGAAGGAGGCGAGAGCCCCGGCGCAGAACACCACATGCAATACCTTCCTCATCCTCATACCTCCCTAAAGACTGATCCTTGCAAGGTCTTGGCGCCCGGTTTGGACAATGGCCGCGAGAGTTCTCCTTGCCCTCGAGGGACGGTAAAAACTGTAACAGAAGCTGCAAACAGGCGGAAAGCTCCGAATTGCGGCATGATAACCCGCCGCCGAGTTTGAGGGGTTCCCTTGGCTCCGCGGCGTATTGCCCGTTGGCGGTCCCCATGCGAAACATCCGCATAGTTAAGAGGGGACGAGATCCAAGCAGGCTAAAGCGGGCCATACCTTCATGCGTCCCTTGGAGCCACGATGTCTCTACTCACCATGCCGAAGCCCGACGAGGTGATCCTTGCCCGCCGTGACGAGATCATCCGGCAGCTCAGGAAGCTCGTGCCCAATGCGGTCCTGATCACCGATTCTGAGGGCCGCCGCACCTTCGAGACCGACGCGCTCACCGCCTATCGCTGCATGCCGCTCGCCGTGGTGCTACCGCAGAGCACCGAGGAGGCAAGCGTCATCCTCCGCTATTGCCACGAGCACAAGATCAAGGTGGTGCCGCGCGGCGCCGGCACCTCGCTCTCGGGCGGGGCGTTGCCGCTCGAAGATTCGATCGTGCTCGGCATCACGCGCATGACGCGGGTGCTGTCGATCGACGAGGCGAACCGTGCGGCGCGCGTGGAGGCCGGCATCACCAACATCGCCATCACCAATGCCGCGGCGGTGCACGGCTATTTCTATGCGCCAGACCCGTCGAGCCAGCTTGCCTGCACGCTTGGCGGCAATATCGCCACCAACTCGGGCGGCGCGCATTGCCTGAAATACGGCGTCACCACCAACAATCTGCTCGCGCTTCGCATCGTGCTGATGAACGGAGAGATCATCGATATCGGCGGCGATTATCTCGATGCGCCGGGCTACGACTTTCTTGGGTTGATCACCGGCTCGGAAGGACAGTTCGGCGTGGTCACCGAGGCGACCGTGCGACTGTTGAAGGCGCCGGAGGGCGCGCGGCCCATGCTGCTAGGCTTCGACTCCTCCGAAGCCGCCGGCGCCTGCGTTGCGGGTATCATCGCCGCCGGCATCGTGCCGGTGGCCATCGAGTTCATGGACAAGCCGGCGATCCAGGTCTGCGAGAATTTCGCCGGCGCAGGCTATCCCCTCGACGTCGAGGCCATGCTGATCGTCGAGGTCGAGGGTTCCGAGGATGAGATCGACAGCTTGCTCGATACCATCGCCGAGATTGCCGACCGCTATTCGCCTCGCTCGGTGCGGGCCAGCAAAAGCCCAGAGGAGAGCGTCTCGATCTGGAAGGGGCGCAAGGCTGCCTTCGGCGCCATCGGTCAGATCTCCGACTATTACTGCATGGACGGGGTGATCCCGCTCGCCAAGCTTCCCGAGGCGCTGGCCGAAGTGGCCGAGATCTGCCGCCGCCATCGCTTCCGCGTGGTCAATATCTTCCATGCTGGCGACGGCAATCTGCACCCCTTGATCCTTTACAACGCCAACGACAAGGCCGAGCTTGAGCGCGCCGAAATGTGCGGCTCCGAGATCCTCAAGCTCTGCGTCAAGCTCGGCGGCTGCCTGACCGGTGAGCACGGCGTCGGCATAGAGAAGCGCGAGCTGATGCGCGTGCAGTTCACCGCCGCCGACCTCGCTCAGCAGATGCGGGTGAAGACCGTGTTCGACCCTGACTGGCTGCTCAACCCGGCCAAGGTCTTTCCGCTGGAAGGGCGAGAGCGCCAGTGACCGGGAACCTGCGCCTCGGCTTCCATGCGCCGGCGACGCTGCGCGAGATTTCCGATCTCGTGGCTGAAGCCGCACACGCCAAGATCCCGCTCGAGGTTAGGGGGCGCGGCTCCAAATACGAGCTGGGGCGCTACATTCAGTCAGGCTCAGTAATCAGCACCGAGCATCTCTTCGGCATCTCGCTTTACGAGCCGAATGAGCTCGTGCTGTCGGCGGCCGCCGGCACGCCACTCGACGACATTCTCAACATACTCGCCGAGCATGGCCAGCAGCTCGCCTTCGAGCCGATCGATCTTGGACCTGCGCTTGGAACGCATACCGGGCAATCCTCGATCGGCGGCGTGTTCGCAACCAACCTCTCCGGCAGCCGCCGCATCCAGTCGGGCGCCGCGCGCGATCATCTGCTTGGGGTTACTTGCGTCAACGGCTGGGGCGAGCCGTTCAAGTCCGGCGGTCGCGTGATGAAGAACGTCACCGGCTACGATCTCTGCAAGGCGGTGGCCGGCTCCTGGGGAACGCTTGCGGTGATGACCGAGGTTACCATGAAGGTGCTCCCCGTCGCGGCGGAGACGCGCACGCTGCTCTGCTTCGGCTTGCCCGACCAGACCGCCGTCGATGTGATGACGCTTTGCCTCGGCACGCCGTTCGAAGTCTCCGGCACCGTGCATCTGCAAGCTCCGCTCGCCGCGAAGCTTTCCGACCAGGACGTCGCGAGAGCGAACGCCGCGGTCACCGCCATCAGGGTCGAGAATTTTCCGCTCGCCGCGCGTTATCGCATCGGCCGGCTCAAAGACCGGCTCGCCGCCTATTCGCCGGCGGTCGAGCTCGACACGGCGCGGAGCCGCGCCTTTTGGGAGGAGATCAGGACCTTGCGTATGTTTGCCGGCTCCGACCGCCCGCTCTGGCGTATCTCCACGACTCCCTCCCGCGCCGCGCGGCTCGTCGCCATCATCGCCCGCACGCTCGACATCCGCGTGGCCTATGATTGGTCCGGCGGGCTGATCTGGCTCGAGACGCCGCCCACCTCCGACGCCGGCACGGTCGAGATCCGCCGCGCCATCGCCGAATATGGCGGCCACGCCACGCTGATCCGCGCCGATCGCGCGACAAGAGCGAGCGTCGAAGTGTTCCAGCCCCTCGATCCGCCGCTCGCGGCCTTGACCGCGCGGCTGAAGGCTGCCTTCGATCCAGCCGGCATTCTCAATCCTGGCCGCATGTATCCCGGAGTCTAGGCGCGCATCATGCACACGAATTTCTCACACGAGCAGCTTCAGGACCCGACCATCGCCCGCGCCGACACCATGCTCCGGCGCTGCGTTCATTGCGGCTTCTGCACCGCCACCTGCCCGACCTATGTGCTGCTCGGCGATGAGCGCAATTCGCCGCGCGGCCGCATTTACCTGATTAAGGAGATGTTCGAGCAGGGCGCCATCACGCCGCCGATCACCTATCATATCGACCGCTGCCTCTCCTGCCTCTCCTGCATGACCACCTGCCCGAGCGGGGTGGACTACATGCATCTCGTCGATCTTGCGCGGGTCCGCATCGAGCATAAGGGACGCTCGCCGGGAGAGCGCACGACGCGCTGGCTGCTCGCCAAGGTGCTGCCCAATCCTAGACGCTTTCGCGTGGCGCTGTTGTTCGGCTGGCTCGCGCGCCCGTTTCGCGGGCTCATTGCGAAGCTTGGCATGAAGACCGGCGCGGCGGCGCTCGCGCTCACGCCTAAAGGCCTGCCGCATTTCAAGCTCCGCAAGCGCAAGACGGTGATTCGCCCCGTCCAGCCGCCGGTCAAGCGCGTGGCGCTGCTGCTCGGCTGCGTGCAGGAGGTGCTTGCGCCTTCCATCACCCGCGCCGCGATCAGGCTGCTCAGGCGGCACGGCGTCGAGGTGGTGATGCCGAGCGACGAAGCCTGCTGCGGCGCGCTGCAGCACCATCTTGGCCGCGAGGACGAGGCGCACAAGGCGGCGCGGCGCAATGTCGATGCCTGGTCGAGCGCGCTCCGCGAAGGCAAGCTCGACGCCATCCTCACCACCGCCTCCGGCTGCGGCACCATGGTCAAAGATTACGGCCATCTGCTCGCGCGCGACCGCGGCTATGCCGAGCGCGCCACCGACATGTCGCGGCTTGCCAAGGACATTTGCGAATTCGTTTATGAGCTCGGACTACTGCCGCCGCTTGCCTGGACGAGCCTCCGCGTTGCCTATCATTCCGCCTGCTCGCTTGAGCACGGCCAGCAGGTTGGTAACGAGCCGCGCGCGCTGCTGTCTCAGGCAGGCTTCACCGTGCTCGAAGTTCCGGAAGGCCATATCTGCTGCGGCTCTGCCGGCACCTACAATCTGCTTCAACCTGAGCTCGCCGGCCAATTGCGCGACCGGAAGCTGAGAAACATCGCGAACGTGAAACCGGACTTGATTGCCAGCGGCAATATCGGCTGCATCACCCAGCTTCAGCGCGGCAGCGGCGTGCCGGTGGTGCATACGGTCGAGCTGCTCGACTGGGCGACCGGCGGCCCGTGCCCGCAGCAGCTGGAGAAGCTCAAATCCAAGGTCCACCCGATCGAGAGTCTTTTACACCTAGCAAAAAACGCAGAATTACGTTGACTTGGACCCCCTCCAAAGTTGGACGAAATACACCGGGCCCAGCGAATATGTGCGGCAGGCCATCATTCGCCAGCTTAAAGCTGACGGCGTTTGCCCACTGTCAAGCGACGCACCGAAGGCTGCTTGAATGCAAAGCGAGACTTTTGAATGCAAGCGATGCGGCAGCACCTTAAGGCGCAAACGTCTTGCTCAGAGATACTGCTCTAAAGCATGCGCCAACGCAGAGACAAAAAGACGGACGCGCCTAAAGGTGGTTCGTAGAAGTGGTGACATAAGCTGCCCCGTACGCGCGCTCCGCGAGGAGCGCGAACCCTTTCCCACAAAGGGCGGGGGGTAATCACGAGGCGACGGGCTCTTCCCCTCTCCCCTCGTGGGAGAGGGTGGCTCGACGCTTCAGCGGCGAGCCGGGTGAGGGGGCCTCGTCTTGGGGTAGGAAGAGGAGCCACCGTCGCTTGCTGGGCTCCCGCCTATGGGCTAGAAGCCTCGAGGCAACAGCCATTTCGTCGACCGCTATCCCCATGAGCAAGAAAGACGAGCCGGTCCGCCCCGAGGCCCGCCTGCCGAAGGGCCTTTTCGACACGTCCGCGAGCGAGCTTCGCGCGACGGCGGACATGCTCGCCAAGATCAGGGAGGTGTTCGAGTCCTACGGCTTCGAGCCGCTCGACACCCCGGCCATCGAATATACCGACGCGCTCGGCAAGTTCCTGCCAGACCAGGACCGGCCGAACGAGGGCGTGTTCTCCTTCAAGGACGACGACGATCAGTGGCTGTCACTCCGCTACGACCTGACCGCGCCGCTCGCCCGCTACGTCGCCGAGAATTACCAGACCCTGCCCAAGCCCTTCCGCCGCTATCAGGTTGGACCGGTGTGGCGGAACGAGAAGCCAGGCCCCGGCCGCTTCCGCCAATTCACTCAGTTCGATGCCGACACGGTCGGGGCGGCGAGCGCCGCCGCCGACGCTGAGCTTTGCATGCTCGCCGCCGACACGCTGGAGGCACTGGGCGTTCCGCGCGGGCAATATGTGGTGAAGGTAAACAACCGGAAGATTCTTGATGGCTTGATGGAAGAGATTGGACTGGGCGGAGTCGAGAATATTGGAAGGCGACTCACGATTCTGCGTTCGATCGACAAGCTAGACCGACTGGGACCTGGCGGCGTCCGCGAATTACTCGGTAAGGGACGTCGTGATGAAAGCGGTGACTTCACATACGGTGCCCGCCTAGATGAATCTGCAATCAACACAATAATGTCGTTCCTCGATTCCGACTGGCAGCGTGGTGAGTCAAAGACGGACGTCGTTCAGTTGTATGGCAACAACGACATGGTCGCTGAGGGGCTGGATGAAATTGTCACTATCGGCAAACTGGCTAAAAGCGCCGGCTACGACTTAGATCGGATCAGGCTTGAACCATCAGTCGTCCGTGGTCTTGAATATTACACAGGTCCCGTTTTCGAGGTAGAGCTGACCGCGCCGATCATCGACGAGCGTGGGCAGCCGATCCGCTTGGGCTCGGTCGTCAGCGGCGGACGTTATGACGGCCTCGTCGAGCGCTTCACTGGCGAGAAGGTACCCGCGACCGGAGTCTCCATCGGCGTTTCGCGCCTGCTCTATGGATTGAAGACGCTCGGCAAGATTTCAGGCGAAGCAACGCAAGGCCCTGTCGTCTTCCTGGTGCTCGATCGCGACCGCGTCGCCGACTATCAGAAGATGGCGCAAGACCTTCGTAAGGTCGGCATTCGCGCCGAGCTTTATCTCGGCGAGTCCGGCATGAAGGCGCAGATGAAATATGCCGACAAGCGTGGCAGCTCTTGCGTCGTCATCCAGGGCGGCGACGAGAAGGCGCGCGGCGAAGTGCAGATCAAGGACTTGATCCTCGGCGCCACTCTCACCTCGATCAAGGATCGCGACGACTATCTGAAGAAGCAGGCTGAGGCCCAGTTCGCCGTGCCCGAGTCGAAGCTCGTCGAGGCGGTCGAGGGCGTGCTCGCCCGCCACAAGGCCTGAGCCATGTCCGCGGAATCGGCGCGAAAGTTCGAGGCACTCGAAGCCCAGGCCGTCACCCTGCTCGACGTGTTCAAGCGGCGTGGCTACGAGCAGGTTGCGCCCTCGATCATCCAACCCGCCGACATCTTCCTCGACCAGATCGGGGAAGCGATCAGGGGGCGCACCTATGTCTTCACCGATCTGACCGGCGAGGAGCTATGTCTGCGGCCTGACCTCACGGTGCCAGTGTCGCGGCTTTATCTCGAGCGGCATCCGCGCGCCGATGTCGAGGCCCGCTATTGCTATAACGGCCCTGCCTTCCGCTTTCAGCAAAGGCGCGCAAGCCAGACTCACCCGCGCGAGTTTCGCCAGGCCGGCATCGAATGCTTCGGTGACGCCGACCGCGACAGCGCAGATACCGAGGTGGTGCTGCTCGCCGCCGACGCGGTGCGCGCCGCCGGGCTGAAAGAGTTCCGCTTCCGCTTCGGCGACATTGCGCTGTTCTTCGCGCTGCTCGATGCGCTGTCGCTGCCCGGGCGTTGGCGGCTCAAGCTTCGTAACTATTTCTGGAGGCCTCCCGCCTTCCATGCTCTGCTGTCGCGCCTCGCCAAGGGCGAGAGCGCCAACAGCGATAGCGCCGCTTCCGAGCTTGCCGCCACGCTTGGCGCCCAGGATCTGGCGCTCGCTGAGGAGACGGTTGCGACCTACCTCGAGGCCAACGATCTGCTGCTCGCCGGCAACCGCACGCTCGGTGAGATCGCCGAGCGGTTGCTCGATCACGCCGCCGACCTCCGCGCCGAGCCTTTGCCGCGAGAAGTGGCGACTGTGATCGACTATTTCCTCGCGGTCGAGGCTTCCCCACGCGAGGCGGTCGATCGCATCGCCATGATCGGGAAGGGCGCCGGCATCGACCTTGGACCCTCGCTCTACGTGCTGTCCCGGCGCTTCGATCTCCTGGAGAAATGCGGCGTCAATATTGGGGTCGCGACCTTCGCCACGGAGTTCGGCCGGGACCTCGAATATTACTCGGGCCTCGTGTTCCAGATCGAGGCGGGCGGCGACAAGGCGAGCCCCATCGCCGGCGGCGGCCGCTATGACAGCCTGCTTCGCTCGGTCGGCGCGCGCGCCGAGGTGCCGGCGGTCGGTTCCGCCATTCACACCGAGCGGCTGCTCGCTTGCGTCAAGGGGCTGTCGTGATGGCCGCGAAGCTCGGCATCGCCGTCCCCGCCAAGGGGCGTCTCAAGGAGGCCGCAGCCGCGCTGTTCGAGCGCGCCGGTCTCGCTGTGCGCAAGACCGGGCACGACCGCGGCTATAGGGGCATCATGCCGGGGCTCGACGGCGTCGAGGTGGCGTTCCTCTCTGCCGCGGAAATCGTGCACCAGTTGAAGGCCGGCCGTGTGCATATCGGACTGACCGGGGAGGATCTGATCCGCGAGACGCTGCCCGATGTCGATGGCAGTGTGGAGTTCTTGGCGCCGCTCGGCTTCGGCCGCGCGGATGTCGTGGTCGCGGTGCCAAATTGCTGGATCGATGTCTGCCGCATGGCCGACCTCGAGGACGTGGCGGCACAGTTCGCGCGGGTGCATGGAAGGCGGCTCCGCGTCGCCACCAAATATCTGAACTTGACGCGGCGCTTTTTCGCCAGCGCCGGCGTTGCCGGCTACCGCATCGTGGAGAGCGTCGGCGCCACAGAAGGCACGCCCGCGGCCGGCACGGCGGAGCTTATCGTCGATATCACCACGACCGGGACCACCCTTGCCGCCAATCATTTGAAGGTGCTGGAGGATGGGCTGATCTTGCAGTCGCAGGCGCATTTGCTCGCCGCCCGCGGCGCGGAGTGGACCAAGAGCACGATCCGGCTGCGCGACGCCATTCTTGACCGCCTCTCAAAAGCCGTCTGAGGAGAGAGGCCCGATATGATCCAGCGCGTCGTCCTTGCTGCCCCTCCTTCTCTGGTGCGGGCTTTCCGCGGCGGTTGCCACGCCATCGCGCATCATCATCCTCCGCCATGGCGAGAAGGAAGATGCCTGGAAGCTTTGCGGCGTCGGACAGGAGCGCGCCGACGTGCTTGCAGCAATTATCTCGGCCGTAACGCCGCAAAGTCGCTGTTCGCCGATGGCGAGGGACTGCCACTTTCCTCGCCATCACCTTGCATACGCTCGAGCTTGCGGCGCCCGCTGCCGGAACCTAGTCTCTGCCGCTGACGCTCTATTCCGTCCTGCCGCAGAAGGGCGGTAACAAGGACGAGGCCCTGTACGGCGCCACGTAGCGGGCGGCGGCGGACCTCATGTCCAATCCGGCCTGGCAGGGTAAGACGGGTGTGATAGTGTGGGAGCACAAGCATATCGCCAATACCAAGCTCGAGCGCGCCTTCCCTGGCGAACAGGTGACGCTCCGCCAGCTGCTCGGACTCGACAAGCTGAAGGACGTGCCGGAGACCTGGCCATCCGGCAACTACGATTATTTCTGGATCGTCGATTACGCTGAAGGCTCAACCGCGTCGGCCGGCTTTCGCATGGTAAAGCAGGACCCATGCGAGCCTGCCATCCAATGATTGGGGCGCCCCGAACGGGCTCACGGCGAAAAGCCAGTGCGATTTAAAGGGGGCGGAGTGAAGCCTGCGTTAGACCAGGCTGAGGCCCAATTCCTCAGCATCACGGGCGCTTTCGTCGGGCGAGACCGGCATGAGGCGATGGCGGCCTTTTCCATCCGGCCGAAGCGCCAGGAAGCGCTCATGGAACATGACCAGGCTCGACCGGTGGCCAATCGAGACAATGGCCGCATCCGGCAGGCGCTCCAGCAAGAGGCGGTAGAGCATGGCCTCTGTCGGCTCGTCGAGTGCGGCGGTTGCCTCGTCGAGAAACAGCCAGTCGGGATTCTGCAAGAGCGCGCGGGCGATCGAGAGCCGCTGCTGCTCGCCGACGGAAAGCCGGTCGGCCCAATAGGCGGTCTCGTCGAGCGAGTCGTGCAAGGCGCCGCCGAGGCCGGTCGCACGCAACACATCGTCGATCTTCGCCGGCGTGAAGGAGTTCCTGCGGTCCTGGATAAGCAAGCGCGCCGCGCAGAGTGCCGAGCGGAAGGTAAGGGCGCTGCGGCAGAATGAGAAGTTTTGCGTCGTGCGGAATGCGCACGGTGCCGGCGCCGAACGGCCACACGCCGCCGAGCGCGCGGAACAGACTCGTCTTGCCCGATCCCGAAGGGCCGGTGACCAGGACGCGCTCTGCGGGCGCGATCTCAAGGCCGGAGGCGCGCACGATCTCCTCGCCGCTCGGCAGGCTCACCGTGAGATCGTCGGCAAGCAGCGCGCTGCCGCCATCGCTGACATGCGTCACGCGCGGCGCGGCGGTATCGAGCGACGTCGCCCAATCCATCGAGGCATCGAAGCCGGCGAGCCGGTTCAGCACCGCCTTCCAATCGGCGATGTCGGAGTAAGCCTTGACGAAGAAGGACAGCGCACCCTGCACCTGCCCGAAGGCAGAGGCGATCTGCATCAGCCCGCCAAGCATCATGGCGCCGGCAAAATAGAGCGGGCTCACCACGATGAAGGGGAAGATGATGGCGACCTGCGAATAGCCGGCGGTGAGGAACGTCAGCCGCTTGGTCCGCTGCATGATGCCGTACCAATTGCCGACCACGCGCCCGAAGCGATCGAGCAGCCGCTCCTTCTCGGCGGGCTCGCCCGCGAGCAGAGTCACTTCCTCCGCGTTCTCGCGCAGCCGCACCAGCGAGAAGCGGAAATCCGCTTCATAGCGCTGTTGGTCGAAATTGAGCTTGACCAGTGGCTTGCCGACGAGATGCGTCACCCAGGTGCCGACAATGGCGTAGACCAGCGCAGCCCAGACGAGATAACCCGGGATGTTGAACGACTGCGAGCCGATCATGAGCGGCGTCGACGCCGACAGGCTCCACAGGATCACCACGAAGGAAACCAGCGTGACGATCGAGCCGAGCAGCGAGATGCCGATGTCGAGCGTCGAGTTGATGAACTGCTTGATATCGTCGGCGATACGCTGGTCGGGGTTGTCGGCGGCGTCGCCTTTCAGCCGCATGCGGTAGTGGGTGCCGTTGCTGAGCCAGCGGCCGAGATAGCGGTTAGTCAGCCAGCGGCGCCATCTGATCTGCAGCCATTGCTGCAAATAGATCTGATACACGGCACTGACGATGAAGAAGGCCGCGAGCACGCTGAACACGCCGAGCTGCCAGATGAAAGTATCCCAGTCCTTGTTCTGCAGCGCGTCGTAAAAGGTCCTGTACCAGGCATTGAAGCGAATATTCAGCCAGACCTGGAAGAGCTGCAAGGCGATGACGGCAGCGAGCAGGATCTTTCCTGCCCGGCCATCCTCCGAGCGGAAATAGGGGACCGCAATTCGTGTGAACTCGCGGGCTGAATTACGAAATCCGGCCAATTCGGAGTGTCTCCCGGCTGCTCGGGGAAATCGAGCGCTACTCGGTCAGGACGATAGGGCGCAAGCCCGACCAATGGAAATTACGATTGCGTAAGGGATGCGAGTCCGATGTGGCGGGAATTAAGGCAAAAGGGGCGTTGGCCGCCCCTTCGCCAACCGACGCCCTGAGTCCAGGGCTTACATCATGTCCATGCCGCCCATGCCGCCGACCGGCATGTGCGCATGCTCTTCCTTCTTCTTCGGCGCCTCGGCCACGCCGGCCTCGGTGGTGACGAGGAGGCCCGCGACAGAAGCCGCATCTTGCAGCGCCGTGCGCACGACCTTGGCCGGATCGATGATGCCCTTTTGCACGAGGTCCACATACTCGTTGTTCTGAGCGTCATAGCCGAAGGTCGGAGACTTCTGGTCGAGCACCTTGCTGACCACGATCGAGCCTTCGACGCCGGCATTCTCCGCGATCTGGCGGATCGGAGCCTGGAGCGCCCGGCGGATGATATTGATGCCGGCCTCCTGGTCGTCGTTGTCGCCCTTGGCCTTCAGCGACTTCGCGGCCCACAAGAGCGCCACGCCGCCGCCGGGAACGATGCCTTCCTCGACTGCGGCGCGGGTCGCGTTCAACGCATCGTCGACGCGGTCCTTCTTCTCCTTCACCTCGACTTCCGTCGCGCCGCCAACCTTGATCACGGCGACGCCGCCGGCGAGCTTGGCCAGCCGCTCCTGCAGCTTCTCCTTGTCGTAGTCGGAGGTGGTGTCCTCGATCTGCTGCTTGATCTGGGCGATGCGGCCTTCGATGTCGGCCTTCTTGCCGGCGCCGTCGACGATCGTGGTGTCATCCTTTGTGATGGTCACGCGCTTGGCACGCCCAAGCATCTGCACCGTGACGTTCTCGAGCTTGATGCCGAGATCTTCGGAGATCATCTCGCCGCCGGTCAGCACGGCGATGTCCTGCAGCATGGCCTTGCGGCGATCGCCGAAGCCTGGCGCCTTGACCGCCGCGACCTTCAAGCCGCCGCGCAGCTTGTTGACCACTAGGGTGGCAAGCGCCTCGCCTTCTACGTCCTCGGCGATGACGAGCAGCGGACGGCCCGACTGGACCACCTGCTCGAGCAGTGGCAGCAGAGGCTGCAAGCCGGAGAGCTTCTTCTCGTAGATGAGGATGTGCGGGTCCTCGAGCTCGGCCACCATCTTCTCCGCGTTGGTAATGAAGTAAGGCGAGATGTAGCCGCGGTCGAACTGCATGCCCTCGACCACTTCGAGCTCGCTTTCGAGGCTCTTTGCCTCCTCGACGGTGATCACGCCTTCATTGCCCACCTTCTGCATGGCTTCGGCGATCATCTTGCCGATCGTCTCGTCGCCATTGGCCGAGATAGCGCCGACCTGCGCGATTTCACCGCTCGAAGTGACCTTCTTGGCTCGGTTCCAATGTCGCTCAACCACGGCAAGACGGCCATGTCGATGCCGCGCTTCAGATCCATGGGGTTCATGCCGGCGGCGACGGACTTCAGTCCCTTCGCGCACGATGGCGTGGGCGAGCAGGGTCGCCGTCGTGGTGCCGTCGCCTGCGGTGTCGTTGGTCTTCGATGCTACCTCGCGCAGCATCTGCGCGCCCATGTTCTCGAACTTATCCTCAAGCTCGATCTCCTTGGCGACCGTGACGCCGTCCTTGGTCGAGCGCGGGGCGCCGAAGGATTTGTCGAGGATGACATTGCGGCCCTTGGGACCGAGCGTGATCTTGACCGCATTGGCCAGGATATCGACGCCGCGCATCATTCGCTCGCGCGCGTCGGCGGAAAATCTTACGTCTTTCGCTGCCATTTCACTTTTCTCCGTTTGTCTAACTCCTCACCCTGAGGAGCGGGCGAAGCCCGCGTCGCGAAGGGTGAGCTTCGAATATGAGGGGTGGTCTCATCCTTCGGGACGCGCCCTAATGGGCGCTCCTCAGGATGAGGATGCTGTTCAGCCGAGGATGCCCATGATGTCGGACTCCTTCATGATGAGGAGTTCCTCGCCGTCGATCTTGACTTCGGTGCCGGACCACTTGCCGAACAGCACCTTGTCGCCGGACTTGACGGCCATGGGCTGGAGCTTGCCGTGCTCGCCCCTGGCGCCTGGGCCTGCGGCGACGACTTGGCCGGTCTGCGGCTTCTCTGCCGCGGTGTCTGGGATAATGATCCCGCCTTTGGTCTTGAGCTCCTCCTCGAGTCGCTTGGCGACGACGCGATCGTGGAGCGGACGAAATTTCATGGGGTTCCTCCTGAAATGTGGCTCGCGCTGATATGTGATCCAGAGTGTTGGCACTCAAGATAGGTGAGTGCCAAAAATTGGGAGCCCCGGGATAGCGGCAACGTGCTTTGCCTGTCAAGCGTCAAGCGGCGCCAAGTCCAGGGGGCCGCTTGATAATCACCGCAAGGCCGGCCAGTGCCACGAACAGCAGCGTTAGCAGGAAGAACACATCGGCAAAGGCCATGACCAGCCCTTGCGTATGGGTCATCTGCATCAGCTGGTTCAGCGCCATGGCCTTGGCATCGCTGCCGTGCCTGCAGTTGCTGGGCGAGCGCATCCAGGGTCTCGAGCGCCGGCTTCGAGGCAAAGGTCAGCCTCTCGTGAAGGCGGGCGAGATGCAGGTCAGTGCGGTCGTTGAGGATGGTGGTGAGAGCGGCAAGGCCGATGGCGCCGCGGAGATTGCGGGTGAGATTGAACAGGCCGGAGGCATTATTCAGGCGCTCCGGCGGCAGCGTGCCGAGTGCCACGTTGTTGATCGGGATCATCGCCGTCATCAGGCCGACGCCGCGGAAGATCTGCGGCCAGACGAGCTCCCAGAAGTCCCGGTCGCTGGTGAGAACGAAGCGGACCGGCATTATCCCGGCACGCCGCCAAGGCGGAAAGAGCGGTTGCGCGTCTATTGCGGCGTCAACGGCCGAATCAGGGACACCGTGTAGGCCGGCGATCGCGCGGCAAATACGGGATCATCGGTCGGACCGGCAATGCCATCGGCCACATTGCCGGGGAGGAAGCTGAAGGCATTGCAGGTTGCGTCCGGCGCTATGGCGTCGATCGTGAACTTGCCGAGCGGCGCCGTGGCTCGGTTGTCCTCGTTGTCCCATCTGTGGGTCGGGTCGTTGGTCGGATCGCCCTTTTGGCCAAGAATGGCGACGAGGTCGAAGGCGACCGGCCCCTTGGCGAGACGGTCCTTGAGCTCGGCCGCGTTGCGATACGTCTCAACCTCATCTGTCGCTCCTTTGGAATTTGCCAATCCGATCGAGTAACCCTTCTAGGTCACGCGACGTCCTTGCCATGGGCATTTCCGGTCTACGGGCCGGTGGCGAGTTTCGTTACGCGATGTGGCAGGCATATTGCGCTCCGTCGCTATCGGTTGCACGCGGCATCTGGTCTTTCCATTCCCTGGGGTTTATCGTGTTGGCTTATGGGGTGACAGCTCTTGGTCTTGAGCGTTGCCGTTCTTCATCTATGCTTGTCATTTGCGTGCCGGCGCGGGCACTTGCTTGAGGGACCGGTCAGAGCCGAAGTAAAGACCCATGGCCTCTAAATTGAATGCTTCCGGGCGTTTTGGCCTGCTCGACGTGGTAGTGCTCATCGCCATGGCTGTGACCGCTGCCGCCTTCGCGGCGGGTCTCATCGTCAATTCAGGCATCGACACGATGGCGGCGGTGATCGCGGCTGCCGCCTTGTTCGTGGTGATGGCCTCCTCCCACTATGTCATTACCCGCCAGGCTCGTTCGGCCTCCGTCACAGGCCGCATCGACGAGCTGGAAGAGGCGCTGGTCGTTCTCGACGGCGATTTGCAGCGGATCGATCAGGTCGAGGACGACGTGGCAAGGCTCGATCTGTTGACCGACAGAGTCGAGCGCCTCGACCAGTCGGTCTCCGAATATCGTGGCGGCGAGCCGGCAACGCCTGTCAGCGCTCCCGACGTCGACCGCCTGATCCAGGACGTCGAGCAGTTGCGCGGACGGCTTGACACGCTCCGATCCGATTTCGCGCAAGAGGCCCGCAGCCAGCGGGATGAGATCGGCGCCGAGCTGAAATCGCTGGAAGGCCTAATCAAGGATCTGTCACGGGAGTTGATGGCGGCATCTCCGGCCTTCGCCGCCGCGGCCGCCGAGGACATGACCGGAACCTCGGAAATCCCGCTAAGGCTCGAGGAGCGCTTGGAGCGGGTGAATCTGACTGAGCTCGGAGACGAGGGTCTCGAGGCTGACGAGCCTGCCGATAGAGAGACCCGGGCCGCCGACCTCCTCGCCGACGAGGCGGTCGTGGTTGTCGAAGATGCTGTCGTCGTCAGCAAGCCCGCGCCGGCCGCAGACGAGTTCGTCGCTGTCACGCCTGAGCCCGCTCCGGTGGCCGAGGCGGCGATTTCGGATGACGCCATGCTGCAAGAATTGCGAGAGGCCATCGAGGCGAACCGCATCGACCTCTATCTGCAGCCGATCGTGACTTTACCAGACCGGAAGCTCCGCTATTACGACGCGTCGACCCGCATCCGCAGTGGTGGCGACGAGTTCATGCCAACCGCAAGTTATCTGCGTCTCGCCGAGCGCGAGCACCTCATGCCGCGCATCGACAATGTCATGCTGGTGAAATGCGTGCAGCTTTTGCGGCGGCTAGGGGCCGAGTCGCGGCTCAAGGGGGTGTTCTGCAATCTCTCCGCCCAGTCGCTGCTCGACCACGACTTCTTCCCCGAGCTCGTCGAGTTCATGGAGGAGAACAGCGCCCTTGCCGACAGCCTAACCTTCCAGGTGAGCCAGCGAAGCGTGCTCGATCTCGGCGCCAGCGAGCTCGCCGGGCTGAAGACCCTGGGCAAGCTCGGCTTTGTCTTCTCGCTCGACCACGTCGCCGATCTCGACGTCGATTTCGCCGCGCTGCGCGATCATTTCTTCCGCTACGTCAAGATCGACGCAAAGACCGTGCTGCACGACATGGGACGAGCGCGGGCAAGCATCCCAGCTTCCGACATGACGAGCTATCTCGATCGATTCGATCTCAAGCTGATCGTGGAAAAGATCGAGGACGAGGCTAGTCTCGAACGTCTCATGGAGTTTGGCGTAGAGCTCGCAGAAGGCGATCTGTTCGCGCGGCCAAGGCCGGTAACCCCAGATATATTTCGCGAGTTAGACGCGGACGCGGACGTAAGCGCCGTCACCTCTTAGCGACAGCGCTTGAGCGTCGCGGCTACTTGCCCTCTTCCTTGTCGATCTCTTTCGTCTCGCCTTCGTCGCCGCCTTCCGGCATGGCCTTCATCTCCACGCCGGCTTTCGGCTCGTCGCCTGGAGTTGCGGTGCTGGGTCCGCCTGGAACACCATTGGTGGCTTTAGGATCGAGGAGATTCTGAACTTCGGGGTTTTCCTCGTCGGCGGCGAGGATCGTGGGGCTTGACGAGGCCTTGAGCATCAGCCGCGTGGCGGCATCGGCCTGTCAGTAGAAACCGAGAAGCGTGAGCGCGCAGATGGCGGCGTCGGCAGTCAATAAACGACAAAGCAAGTTCATCTCCCTTACCGCTCCGTTGGGTAACGCCGCAATCGAGTGCGGCGAGGAGCGCGCGAGCAGAGGGAGACACAGGACGCGGAAAATTGCAACGACCGCCCCACTCGGCGTCAAGTAGAGGTAAATAACGTGTGCACGCCGAGCCGGAGCATGCCGTCCGGCCGACTTCCTAGCTTGAGGACGAGTTGGCGCCACTTGGAGCGCCGGGCTCGATGCCAAGTGCCTACCGCGAATAGTACCGCATGCTGGGCGGCCAGTTTGTCTCTGGGAACAGCCTCTGCAGCTCGCGAATCTCGCCATGGCCATGGCGATAGGTGCCGTAGCCATAACCGTTATAGGCCGGGTAGTCCCGGTAGGCGTAATTCGGAGCGTAGGACCGGTAGGATCGCTGGTAATAGCTCGCGTCCGCCTGGCCAGAGCCTGCGAGCAGAAGCACTGCAAACGCGGCCGAAGCAGCGAAAGCCATTAGTCTTGGTAGTCTGGTAGGGAGGTCAGGCATGTGGGTCTCCTGTTGCCGACCCCTCCCTCGGCGAGAGCGCATTTTGGGAGCCACTCAGGGCGGCGCAATCCGCCCGTCACAGGAAAGTGAGCAAGCTTGGGCGCTATATACCCCCTCGTCTTGACCCTTCTTCACGGAGCCTCTAGGGGGAGCCAATGACCATCAGCGCTGAAACGATCCCGGTGCTCGGCTCTATCGATCAGCTCGGCTCGAGCTACGCCGCCTGGCTCGTCGATATTTGGGGCGTTATGCACAACGGCGTGCGGGCCTTTCCGTCCGCCGTTGTGGCGACAAAGCGCTTCCGCGAGCAGGGCGGCATCGTCGTGCTGCTCTCCAACTCGCCCCGGCCAAGCGCCCCGCTGCAGCATCAGCTCCGGTCTCTCGGTGTGGTCGATCAGAGCTACGACACCACGGTGTCGTCGGGCGACTTGACCCGGCACGAGCTCGCCAGACACGCAGGTGCCCGCGTGTTCCATCTCGGCCCTGAGCGCGATCTTCCCATCTTTACTGGGATCGATGTCACGCGCGTCGGCGCCAAGGATGCAGATCTTGTCGTCTGCACCGGGCTGTTCGACGACGAAACCGAGACGCCGGAGGACTATGAGGTCCTGCTGAGCCAACTCGCCGACCGCAAGCTCACTATGCTCTGCGGCAATCCAGATCATCTCGTCGAGCGCGGCCACCGCCTCGTCTATTGTGCCGGCGCGCTCGCGCATATTTATGCCGAGGATGGCGGCGAGGTGATCTATGCCGGCAAGCCTTACCGGTCAATCTATGAGCTTGCCGAGGAAACCATCGCTGGCCTCGCCGGACGCAAAGTGGCGCGGGGCGAGATCCTGGCCATCGGCGATGGAATTCGCACCGACATGGAAGGCGCGGCAGATTTTGGCCTCGACGCCGTATTCGTGGCGAGCGGCCTGCATGTCGGGCCCGGCGAGGGTCTCGACGAGCGTCGCCTCACCGAGCTGTTTGAGGGCCGGAAGGCCCCGCGTGCCGCGATGTCGGCGCTGGCCTGGTAGGCTCGCCGGCCTGACGGTTCGAATATTCGGACCGGCTTACAGCCGCGGCAGAATCCTCCGCGCGAACATTCCCCTTGATATTGCAGTGCAACAAAGGCTTCCTTAAGTTCGCGGTTGCGAAATTGGGAGCAAGGGCGATTTTATGACCATCAATGGGAATGGGGCTGCGACCAAGGGCTATTTCTTCGAGGATCTCGCCGTCGGCATGGAGGCGAGCTACGCCAAGACGATCACTAACGACGATGTGCTGGCCTTTGCCAATTTGTCGGGCGACACCAACCCGGTACATCTCGACGATGCCTATGCCGCCGGCACCATGTTCAAGCAGCGCATCGCCCATGGGTTCCTGACGGCGAGCCTGTTCTCGACCGTGCTCGGCACCAAGCTGCCGGGCCCGGGCTGCATCTATCTGTCCCAGAGCCTCAAATTCCGCGCGCCGGTGCATATCGGCGATGAGGTAGTGGCAACCGCGAAGATCACGAGCCTCGATCCCGAGAAGGGCAGGGCCGTGCTCGCCACCCAGGCCGCCGTCAACGGCAAGAGCGTATTGGACGGCGAGGCCGTCATGATGGTACCCCGCCACGAGCGAGCGTGATTCGCGCTCAAGCAGCGAGGCGGTAGCGCGTAGAGAATGTCGCGCTCAGCAGCGAAGCGTTAGCGCCCATCATGAGGATGGAAGGATGGACGTCGTCACCGGCTGGCGGGACGTGCCTGCGCAGGCAAAAGGCGCGGTGCTCGCCGTCGGCAATTTCGATGGCGTTCATCGCGGCCATCAGGCGGTGCTCGGCCGCGCCCGCGACCTTGCCAAGGAAACCGGCAAGCGCTCCGGCGCCGTGGTGTTCGAGCCGCATCCGCGTGAGTTCTTCGCGCCGGACCAACCCTTCTTTCGCCTGACTCCGCTGCCGGTGAAGCTCGAGTTGTTGGCGGCACTCGGGCTCGATGAGACCTTCGTCATCGAATTCGGCCCCGATCTGTCCAGCTTGAGCGCCGAGACCTTCGGCACGGAGGTGGTGACCAAGGGGCTTGGCGCGTCCCATGTGGTGGTCGGCTACGACTTCACCTATGGCAAGGGCCGCACCGGCACGCCGGCCGAGCTCAAGGCGCTTGGTGGCAAGCTCGGGTTTGGCGTCGGCATCATTGAGCCGGTGGCCAATGGCGGAGTGATCTTCTCCTCGAGCAAAGTGCGCGAGCATCTCCGCAAGGGCGAGCTGGAAGCCGCGGCCGCGCAGCTCGGCTATTGGTGGCGCGTGCGCGGTCGCGTCGAGCGCGGCGCCGGCAGAGGGAAAAGTCTCGGCTTTCCCACCGTCAATCTTCCGCTTGTGCCGGGCCAGGACATTGCCCACGGCATCTACGCGGTCCGCGTGGAGTACAAAGGACGCCGCTATCACGGCGCCGGCTATGTCGGACCGCGCCCGACCTTCGGCGGCGGTCAGCCGGTGCTCGAAGTCTATCTTCTCAGCTTCGAGGGCGATCTTTATGGCGAGGAGATCGACGTCGAGTTCATCGCCCATCTTCGCGATGACGCAACCTTTGCCGACGGAGAAGCGCTCGCCACGCAGATGCGTGATGACTGCCGCAAGGTCGGCGCGCTCCTCTGCATGATCGAAGCGAGCGACCCCATCGCCCATTTTCCACTCGCGCGCGCTCTGTCAGGCGGCACTGGATTGTAAGAGAGCGCGTTGCTAGAACCCGGCGGGGACTGCGGGTTCAAGCGCTGGCGGTGACGGAAAACGAGGATCATGGCGAAAAGCAAAAGCAAGAAACCGTTGCTGCGCGCCAGGCCGAAGCGCGCCGCCAAGCCATCGGCTAAGGCGAAGGCGCCTGTAAAGAAGGTGAAGCCGGCTGCGAGGGGAGCCAAGCGCCCCGCGGCCAAGGCGAAGGTGGCGAAAGCGAAGACCGCGCGCAAACCGTCAGCGAGATCGGCTGCCGCTCGCGGAGCCAAAGCGGCCAAGCCGGCGTCAGCCAAGACAAAGGCAAAGCCGGTCGCCGGGGCTCAAGCGAAAGCGACATCTCCGCTCGCCGTGGCCAAGCCAAGGCCGCCGCAGATCGGGCGCGATTGGAGCAAGACCCTGTTCCTGCCCAAGACCGATTTCCCGATGAAGGCCGGGCTGCCCGAGCGCGAGCCTGAGCTGCTCAAGCGCTGGGAACGGCTTCGTCTGTACGATCGGCTCCGCGAGGAGGCCATGGGGCGGGAGAAGTTCGTCCTGCATGACGGTCCGCCTTACGCCAACAGCCACATCCATATCGGCACCGGGCTGAACAAGATCCTCAAGGACGTCGTGACCCGCTCGCAGAGCATGATGGGCAAGGACGCGAATTACGTCCCTGGCTGGGACTGTCACGGCCTCCCCATTGAATGGAAGATCGAGGAGGAGAACTACCGCGCCAAGGGCAAGACCAAGCCCGATCTCTCAGATCCCGCCGCAATGATCGCCTTCCGCCGCGAATGCCGCGCCTACGCGCAACATTGGCTCGACGTGCAGCGCGAGGAGTTCAAGCGCTTGGGCATCGAAGGCGACTGGGATCATCCCTACACCACTATGAGCTTCGACGCCGAAGCGACCATTGCCGCCGAGCTGATGAAGTTCGCCATGAACGGGCTGCTCTATCGCGGCTCGAAGCCAGTGATGTGGTCGGTGGTGGAGAGGACCGCGCTCGCCGAGGCAGAGGTCGAATATCAGGAGATCACCAGCCACACGATCTTCGTGAAGTTCCCTTTAAAGAGCGTCGTCACCGGCACGCATCATCCACGGGCGGCGGAAGAGAGAGAAGCGTTCGCCGAAATGCTGACTGAAGCCTCCGTTGTTATTTGGACGACGACGCCTTGGACAATTCCTGGGAACCGCGCAATCAGCTACTCAAACGCCATCAATTACGGGCTTTATGAAGTTACCGGAGCACCAGAGGGAAATTGGGCCAAGAGGGGTGACAAGCTCGTCATCGCCGATGCGCTGGCAGAGAACCTAAAAACCGCGGCGCGGATTGAAAGTTGGGACCGGCTGAGCGACGTCAAAGGCGAGATACTGCGATACTCAATCGGCGCACATCCGCTGCGTGGTCGTGGATATGATTTTGACGTGCCACTGCTTGCCGGTGAACATGTGACTGCCGACACCGGTACGGGTTTCGTCCACACGGCTCCTGGTCATGGCAGAGAAGACTTCGAGGTCTGGACTGCGAATGAGCGTTTGCTTGCTGATCGCAAGATAGATCCACTGATTCCCTTCGCCGTTGATGGCGATGGCTACTTCACCAAAGAGGCGCCTGGCTTTGAAAGTAAGCGCGTCATCGACGACAAGGGCAATTTCGGCGACGCCAACGAAGCTGTCATCAAGGCTCTCATCGATGCCAACGCACTCATCGCACGCGGGCGGCTGCGTCACGACTATCCTCATTCTTGGCGGTCGAAGAAGCCGGTCATCTTCCGCAACACGCCACAGTGGTTCATCGCCATGGACGCCGATATCGACGGCGGCGACACGCTGCGCCGGCGCGCATTGAAGGCCATCGGCCAAACGCGCTGGGTGCCACCTCAAGGCGAGAACCGCATCACCGGCATGGTCGAGACGCGCCCGGATTGGGTCGTGTCGCGCCAGCGCGCCTGGGGCGTGCCCATCACTGTGTTCCGCCACAAGGAGACCGGGCGGGTGATCCCCGGCCGCGACTTCAATGCGTCGGGCGAGCTGATCGACCGCGTCGTCGACGCCTTCCGCAAAGAGGGCGCCGATGCCTGGTTCGAGGAGGGGGCGCGCGAGCGCTTCCTCTCCGGTCTCGTCGACAATCCCCGAGAGTGGGAGAAGGTCGACGACATTCTCGATGTCTGGTTCGAACTCAGGCTCGACCCACGCTTTCGTGCTTGAGAAGCGCCCGGACCTCGCCTGGCCTGCCTCGCTCTATCTCGAAGGCTCGGACCAGCATCGCGGCTGGTTCCAGTCCTCGCTTCTGGAGTCGTGTGGCACGCGCGGTCGTGCACCTTTCGAAGCTGTGCTCACCCATGGCTTCGTCGTCGACGAGGACGGCCGCAAGATGTCGAAGTCGACGGGCAATGTGGTGGCGCCCCAGGACGTGATCCGCCAATCCGGCGCCGAGATCCTGCGGCTCTGGGCCGTGAGCTCCGACTACGCCGAGGACCTCCGCATCGGACCCGACATCATCAAGGCGAATGTGGAATCCTACCGCAAGCTCCGGAACACGCTCCGCTTCATGCTCGGCAATCTCGCTCATTACGAGCCAAGCCTTGCCGTCGGCTACAGCGAGATGCCGGAGCTCGAGCGCTATATGCTCGCACGCCTCGCCGAGCTCGATGTGATTGTCAGCACCGGCTACGACGAATTCGACTTCAAGCGCGTATTCCACGCGCTGTTCAATTTCTGCGTCAACGATCTCTCCGCCTTCTATTTCGACATCCGCAAGGACGCGCTCTATTGCGATCCTTATGACAGCGTCACGCGCCGCGCGAGTCTCACCCTGCTCGACATTCTGTTCGGGGCGCTCACCGCCTGGCTTGCTCCTATGCTCGCCTTCACCATGGAGGAGGCTTGGCTGAACCGCTTCCCCGGCGAGAGCAGCTCGGTGCATCTCCGGCAGTCTCCCGCCATACCTTCGAACTGGCGCGACGAGGCGCTCGCCGAGAAGTGGTGCAAGGTGAGGGACGTCCGCCGCGTGGTCACTGGCGCGCTCGAGGTCAAGCGGAAAGAGGGCCTCATCGGCTCTAGCCTCGAGGCCTCGCCAAAGGTCTATCTCGCCGATCGCGGCTTGCGGGAGACGCTTGCCGGCATCGACCTCGCCGAGATTGCCATTACCAGCGGCATCGAGCTGATCGCAGGCGATGGGCCCGAAGACGCCTTCCGGCTCGACGATGTGCCAGGCGTCGCCGTGCTGTTCGCACGGGCCACGGGCACGAAATGCGCCCGCTCCTGGAAGATCCTGGAGGAGGTCGGCGCCGACCCCGAGTTCCCCGAGCTTTCTTCCCGCGACGCCGAAGCTGTCCGGCAGTTCGACGCGCGCCAGCCTTTGGCCGCGGAGTAGGGCGCCGCATGCGATATGTCTGGGGACCGCTGTCGCCGCTTGGTCTTGGGGTTGCCGGGCTCACGCTGATCGCAGACCAGGTGCACAAGGCCTGGATGCTCTATGTCTATGACATCGGCGCCAAGGGGACCGTGCGGCTTGCCCCCTTCTTCGACCTCATTCTTGTGTGGAACCAGGGCGTCAGCTACGGGCTCTTCCAGCAGCAAAGCAGCCTCGGCCGCTGGGCCCTTATCCTGTTCGCCTCCGCCTCGGCACTGGCGCTCGTCGTCTGGCTCGCGCGCATCACCTCGCCGCTCTCCGCAACCTGCATCGGCCTGATCATCGGCGGGGCCATTGGCAACGCCATCGACCGCATTCTTTATGGCGCGGTTGCGGACTTCTTCTCGCTCCACGCCTTCGGCTTCGAATGGTACGTGTTCAACATTGCCGATACCGCCATCGTTGCGGGGGTGGTCGGACTTCTGTATGAATCAGTATTCGGGGGACACAAAAAGGTCTCAAACCCTTCTAAGATGTGAAGAAAGTCCGGATTACCGGCATCTCGGGGGAGTCGTGGGGCGCTCGGCGACCATCGCTTTGAGACTGATCGCCAAGGGCCTTGGCGTGCTTGCGGTGTGGGGACTCACGCTTCCCCTAGGCGGCTGCGGCGGCATCGAATTCCAGGGCAAGGCGTTCGACTACATCGGCCTCTCTGACGTCGGTAAGCCGCAGGAAGACGTCAGGATGACGGAGCGGGCACCGCTCCTCGTGCCCCCCAACCCTAATAAACTGCCCCTGCCCGGCAGCCCGGCCATCACCCGGGCGGACTGGCCTGCCGATACCGACAAGGAGCGCAAGAAGCTTGCTGCGGCAAGGGCGGAGGAGGATCGCAAGAAGGTCGCCGCCGGCGAGCCGGGTAATCCATACGCCGGCAAGCCGAACTTGCTCGACAAGGTGCTTGGCAGGTACAAGACGCCTGAGGCGGACACGCTCGACGTTCCGGAGCCCGACCCGACCGACAAGACGGCGGAAGACAAGGCACGCGAGCGCAAAACCGCCGCGGCGCCGCAAAAGCCGGTCGACCAGAGCTTGAATGCGCCCACCACGCAGGAGGACGATCCCTTCCACCCGGCAGCGCCCGATAGCTACAAGGGCATGTCGAGCCCCGGCGGCAATAACGCCAATTATTGAGGGGTGAGTCGCGCCGCCCCTTCGCGCCGCATAGCGAATTGGCTTGAAAAATCTCGGGCCAGGCCCTGAAATGGTGGGCAATGTCGCCCTACAAATTCCTATGGATTCCAGGGCCGCCCTTTTTGCTTCTCACCTCCGGTCATGATCCATGGTGATGTCGATGTTCGATCAGCTTGCGGGTGCGCTCGATCCACGAGCTGGCCTCGTCCTTGCCGGTTTCAGCATCGCTCCTGGCATTCGCCGTGGCGCTCGATAGCGCGCGGGCGTCTCCCCGCCTTGCCGAATTCACCCTTGCCAACGGCTTGCAGGTGCTGGTCATCCCCGACCATCGCGCTCCGGTCGTGACCCAGATGGTCTGGTACAAGGTCGGCGCCGCCGATGAGCCGCGCGGCTTATCCGGCATCGCGCATTTCCTCGAGCATCTGATGTTCAAGGGAACCGATGCGATCCCGCCGGGACAGTTCTCCAAGATCGTGGCGCGGAACGGCGGTGAGGACAACGCCTTCACCAATCATGACGTCACCGCCTATTTCCAGCGCGTGGCCAAGGATCGACTGCCCACGGTGATGGCCATGGAGGCCGACCGCATGGCCAATCTGCGCTTGAGCGAGGAGGATGTGACCACCGAGCGCAAGGTGATCCTCGAGGAGCGCCGCAGCCGCGTTGACAAGGATCCGTCGAGTATCCTGCAAGAGCAGATGATGGCGGCGCTGTACACCAAGCACCCTTACGGCATTCCGATCATCGGCTGGGCGCATGAGGTGGCAGGGCTAGACCGCGACGATGCGCTCAACTTCTACAAGCGCTTCTACGCTCCTAACAATGCGCTGCTCGTTGTTGCCGGCGATGTCGAGCCCGACGAGGTCAAGAGGCTCGCCGAGGAGACCTACGGCAAGCTGTCGCCCCATGGCACCATCAATGTCCGGTCGCGGCCACATGAGCCCAACCATTCGGCACCGGTGCGGGTCGAGCTCGAGGACGCCCGCGCCGGGCGCATGACCGTGCAGCGCTATTATCTCGCGCCGAGCTATACCTCGGCCTCGCCCGGCGAAGCCGAGGCACTAGACCTTCTGATGCGCATCGCTGCCTCAGGCCCGGTTAGCCGGCTCTACAAGCGCCTCGTCATCGAGCAGAAGACGGCGGCAAGCGCCGGCGGCTGGTACTCCAATTCTGGTCTCGACGAGGGCCGCGTTGCCTTCTACGCCATCGGCGCCGAGAAGGTTACGCCGGCCGAGCTCGAACAGGCCATCGACCGCGTCATCGCCGAATTGCGTGATGGCGGCGTGACGCAAGGGGAGCTCGACCGCGCCCGCAGTGCCTATCTCGCCGAGTTCATCTACACTCAAGACAGCCAGTCGCGCATGGCGCGTCACTATGGTTGGAGGCTCGCCACCGGCATGACCGTCGCGGATGTGGAAGCATGGCCGGAGCGGCTGAAGCAGGTGACGGTCGAGAGCATCCGCGATGTTGCGCGGAAATATCTCGTCGACAACAATTCGGTGACGGGGATTCTGATGCTGGCGCCCGATCAGACCAGTCGCAGCGGCGAGCAACCGGCCCATGCACCAAGTCCCGGGAGGTCTTAGCCGCCATGTGGCAGGCAACGGTTTGGCGCCCATGGGCCTGGCAAGGCTGTGGGCTCGCCGCCGCACTCTCGCTCTTCGCCGCAATAGCTTCGGCGCCAGCTGACACCATGGACATCAAGCGCGTCATGAGCCCCGGCGGCATCGAGGCTTGGCTCGTCGAGAGCCACGCCAATCCCCTGATCGCCATGCGCTTCGCCTTCCGCGGCGGCGCGGCCCAGGACCCGCAAGCCAAGCAGGGGCTCGCCTATTTCGTGTCGGGCATGATGGACGAGGGCGCCGGCGACCTCGATTCGGTTGCCTTCCAGGAGCGCTTGCAGACGCTTGCCATGCGCGTCGATTTCGACGCGAGCCGCGACGTGATGCTCGGCAACGTGCAGATGCTCACTGCCAACAGAGACGAGTCCTTCGAGCTGCTGCGCCTCGCCATGTCGAAGGCCCGCTTTGATGAGGATGCGGTGGAGCGCGTGCGCGCCCAAATCATCGCCGGACTGAAATTCGATGAGAACGATCCCGAGGAGGTTGCCTCGCAGGCGTGGGATCGGCTCGCTTTTCACGATCATCCTTATGGCCGCCCGATCAAGGGGTCCAAGGACTCGATTGCCGCGATCACCCGCGACGATCTGCAAGACTATGTCAGGCGCGTATTCGCCCGCGACAAGCTCGTGATCACCGTGGTCGGCGACATTGACCCCGAGACCCTCGGCCGCACGCTCGATCATGTGTTCGGTGCGCTGCTGCAAGTCGCGACGCTTGCGCCGGTCGCCGACGTCAAGCCACCGCTCGGGCCGTCGCGCGAAATCATCACCATGGAGGTGCCGCAATCGGTGGCGCAATTCGGCCACCGCGCCTTCCCGCGCAAGGACGACGACTTCATGGCCGCCTATATCCTCAACTACATCATCGGTGGTGGCGGCTTCTCCTCGCGCCTGATGGAGGAGGTGCGCGAGAAGCGCGGGCTTGCCTATTCGGTGCACTCGAACATCTTTCCCTATCAACATGGTGCCGTGTTCGTGGGCAGCGTCGCCACCCAGAACGAGGCGGTCGCCCAGTCGCTTGCCGTGATCGAGGGCGAGCTCAAGCGCCTTGCCGAGGAAGGGCCGAGCGCCGAAGAGCTCGCCGGCGCCAAGAGCTATCTCACCGGCGCTTACGCGCTCCGCTTTGAATCGTCGAGCAGCATCGCCAATCAGCTGTTGTGGATCCAGATCGAGGATCTCGGCATCGACTACGTTGACCGGCGCAACGAGCTGGTCGAGCAGGTGAGCCTCGACAATATCAAGCGCGTGGCCAAGCGCCTGATCGAGGCCGATCGCCTGATCACCACCATCGTCGGCAAGCCGGTGGAGCTGAAGCCGAAGGAAGCCCCGAGCTAGGGATCGACGCATGCCGCTGGTTCAGTCGGTGGAAGGCTGCCTTGAGGCAAGCATAGGCGCGTCCGGCCTTTCGCCTGCCGAGCTTGACCGCACTCTCGATCGGCTGAATCCGCGCCTCGATGCTTTGCGCGAGGCGCATGCGACGGGCGCGCTTCCCTTGCTGCGCGTGCCAGAATGGCGAGATGACATCGCGCCGGCCCGAGAGGCACTTGCCGCTCTCACCAAGAATTCCAAGACGTTGGTGTTTTTCGGCACTGGCGGCTCCAGCCTTGGCGGCCAGACGCTGGCCCAGCTGGGCGGCTGGGGCATCCCCGGCGACGATGGCAATGGCGGGCAACGCGACCGCCCGCGCACCCGCTTCTATGACAATCTCGATGCCCGCACGCTCGAGCGCGCGCTCGCCACCCTCGACCTCGCCACCACCCGCTTCGTGGTCATCTCCAAATCCGGAAACACACTGGAGACCTTGATTCAAATCATCGCGGCCATCGAAGCCGTGCGTAGGGCTGGGCTTGGACCGCGCATCCCCGATCTGTTCCTCGGCCTCACCGAGCCGCGCAGCAGCGCGACGAATAGCTTGCGCGATCTTTGCGAAGCTCTGTCGATCCCAACGCTTCCCCACGACCCGAAAATTGGTGGCCGCTTCTCGGCGCTCACCAATGTCGGGCTTGTTCCCGCGCTTGTGCGCGGTCTCGATGTTGAGGCTCTGCGCGACGGCGCCCGCTCGGTCATCCAGGCGCTGCTCGAGGCAAAGGCGTCAAAGGATTTCGCCCCGGCCGTCGGCGCTGCCGTCGCCATCGGCCTTGCCAAGGAGCGCCGCGTCAAGGTGAGTGTAATGATGCCCTACAGCGATTGGCTCGCGCGCTTCGCCGCCTGGTACGTGCAGCTCTGGGGTGAGAGCCTCGGCAAGCAAGGGGAAGGGACAACGCCGGTCGTGGCGCTCGGCCCGGTCGACCAGCACAGCCAGCTCCAGCTTTATCTCGACGGCGCGCCCCAGCATTTCATCACCGTGGTCCGCGAGGCCTGCGCAGGCTCTGGCCCCCGCGTCGCGGCTGACCTCGCCAAGGTCGCCAATGCCGAATATCTCTCCGGCCACGCCGCCGGCGATCTCGTGGCTGCACAGCAAAGAGCCATTCCCGAAGCCTTGATCGCCGCCCGCCGCCCCGTGCGTACCATCGATATTGAGCGGCTCGACGAGCGTGCGCTTGGCGCCCTGATGATGCACTTTATGTTGGAGACAATTCTCGCCGGCCACCTGTTGGGCGTCGATCCCTTCGACCAGCCTGCGGTAGAATCTGGTAAGCTCATCACGCGCCGCTATCTGGGCGCCTGAAACTCTCCGAGGGCCGCGATGGCCATACGCCAGCTGCCGCCGAACCTCGTCAATCGCATCGCCGCTGGCGAGGTCGTAGAGCGCCCTGCAAGCGTCGTCAAGGAGCTGATCGAGAACGCGATCGATGCCGGCGCCGCGCGCATCGACGTGGTGGCCAATGGCGGCGGCTTGAGCCTGATCCGCGTCACCGACGATGGAAGCGGCATGGATCGCGGAGATCTCGCCTTGGCGATAGAGCGCCACGCTACCTCCAAGCTGCAAGACGACGATCTCTCCGCAATTCTGACCCTCGGTTTCCGCGGTGAGGCGCTGCCCTCCATCGGTGCCGTGGCGCGCCTGACCATCGTGAGTCGTGCCCGCGGCGCCGATCACGCTTACGAGATCGCGGTCGATGGCGGGCGGAAAGCGCAGCTCAAGCCCGCGGCGATCGGCGGAGGGACGCGCATTGAGGTGCGCGACCTGTTCTACGCCACACCCGCGCGCCTCAAATTCATGAAGTCCGAGCGCGCCGAGACCGCGGCGATCGCCGACGTGGTCAAGCGGCTCGCGCTCGCCAAGCCTGAGATCGCCTTCAGCCTGGCCACCGGCGACCGCACCACGTTGCGCCTCGAGCCTTGCCCTCCCGGGCTCCTCGACCATGGACTTGCGCGGCTTGGCAGCATCCTCGGCGAGGAGTTCGTCACCGACGCGTTGCCGGTGCGCGCCGCGCGCGGTGCCGTCGCCGTGGAAGGCTTTGCCGGCCTGCCCACGTTGCACCGTCCCAACAGCCTCGCCCAATATCTCGTGGTCAATGGCAGGCCGGTGCGCGACAAGTTGCTCGCCGGTGCGGTACGCGCGGGCTATGGCGACCTCGTGCCCAATGGGCGCCATCCCATGCTTGCGCTGTTCCTCACCCTTCCACCCGATGAGGTCGACGTGAACGTGCATCCGGCCAAGACCGAGCTCAGGTTCCGCGACGCGCAAGCCGTGCGTGCTCTGATCGTCACCGCCCTGCGCGAGGCGCTCGGCAGCGCCCAGCACCGCGCTACGGCGAGCCTGTCGCAAGAGGCGCTTGCCCGCATGACGCGGCCCCCGACCGGGTTCACGGCGCAACATGGATTGCCGCGCGCCTTTGGGTTCGCCAAACGTGCGCAAGCGCCACTTCCGTTAATCGCCTTGCCGAGTGCCCCCGCTCACGCCGAGACAGCGGGCGACGACGACGTCGCCTATCCGCTCGGCGCCGCGCGGGCGCAGGTGCACGACACCTTCATCATCGCCGAGACGGAACATTCCCTCGTTATTGTCGATCAGCACGCGGCGCATGAGCGCCTTGTCTATGAACGCCTGAAGAAGGCCTTCGCCAATGGCGGCCTTTCCCGGCAGATGCTGCTGATCCCGGAAGTGGTCGAGCTTGACCCGGAGGCCGCCGAGCAGCTCGCGGCCGCCGCTCCCGAGCTCGAACGTCTCGGCCTCGTGGTCGAGGCGTTTGGCGCCTCTGCCGTCATCGTGCGGGAGGTGCCCACGCTGCTCGGCCAGGGCAACATCCAGGGTCTGGTGCGCGATCTCGCCGACGAGCTCGCCGAAGGGGAGGGGAGTCTTGTCGTCGCCGAGCGCCTCGATAAGGTGCTGTCGACCATGGCCTGCCATGGCAGCGTGCGTGCCGGGCGCCGCCTTAACACCACGGAGATGAATGCGCTGCTTCGCGACATTGAGGAGACACCGTTCTCCGGCCAGTGCAATCACGGCCGGCCCACTTACGTCGAGCTTAAGCTCGCCGACATCGAGAAGTTGTTCCAGCGGCGCTAGAACACACTCCCGTCATGCAGGGGACAAGCCCGGCCATGGCCAGAATCCGATTGTACCGAACGGACCGACCGCGAGGATAGCTATTTGAAGCTGCGCAGCACCGCGCCGTGCAGGAAGGCGCTGTCGGCGTTGGCGACGTCGCCGGTCGCGTCGCCCATATTGAGGTGGGCGATCTGGATCAGATGCCCGCTCCCAGTCTTCACCAGCGTGTAGTGGATCTCGACCGACCTGCCAGTGGAGCGGCAGGCGGTGAACAGCCGCTTCACGCTGACATTGTCTTCGGGTTCGCTGGTCTTCTTGCCGGAGGCGAAATCGCCTTTGCAGTTCTTGGCGTCGTCTGCCATCACCACATTGGCCTCCTCGTCGAGATCGCTCGCGGCCATGTTCTTGTAGCCGACCAGCGCGGCGACGATGCCGTTGGCATAGGTCCACACGACATCGAAGCTCGGCATGGGATTGGTACCCGGATCGGCCATCCGGTAATCGGTGATGCCGGCCGCGGCGAGCAGGTGTGAGGCGAAGTCCGCGGCCTCGCTCGGCGTGAACAGCTTGTTGCCGTTCTCGTTGTTCTCGTACGGCGCCTTGGCCTCGATGCCGCCGGCCTTCTCCGCCTCTAGATGCTCGCTCACGCAAATGGCGAGCGCTGCAATCGCGTCGCGCGTGCCGGAGAGCTTGAAACTCACTTTGCCGTCGGGCGTGCTGATCGAGAGCGTGTGGCCATGGCGCATGGCCTCCACCACCGGGTCGGCATTGTCGAGCGGGATCAGGATGCCGTGCACGTCGACCACCTTGGCGGCGCCGGAAATCTTGGCGAGTTGGTCGATGGCGAGCGTCACCGCTTCATCGCCGCCGATATGCAAGTCCCATTTGTCGTCGGCGAGCACGAGGCCCCAGCCGTAGTCGCGGCTGATGATGAAGGCGAGCGTGATGCCGTTGGCATAGTCCGCGGTCATGGTGCAGTCACGGAAACTGCCGTCTTCGTCGGTGTTGGCCTGACCTTCCCAGCCGCCAGATGTGAAGGCGCTTGCCGGCGGCGCGATCAACCCTATCGTCGCGACGAGAAGGGAGACAAAGCCCAGGACTCTCAACAGCTTCATGGCACCCTCGCCCCCGGGATGTCTGCTTATTCAAGCATATCTCCCGGGCGTGAGCCACATGTGGACGCGGAGGTTCGTGCCTGAAATGCGAGCATCACGATAATTTTAGTATCTCCGTAAACACGCGCGTCGATCTCCTCGAAGTCCTTAGGCAGCTCGATGACGACGTCGGCGCGCTCCTCCAAGACCGCTATCGTGCCGTCTCTGATCCAGCCGCCAGAAGCGGCGGATTCCAGCGCCAGTGTGCCGAGATCTTTGCCGTAAGGCGGGTCTAGGAAGACGAGGTCGAAGGGCTGCATCGTGCCCGCTTCGCCAAGCTTGGTCGCGTCGCGCCGCCAGATCTTGGTCGCTCCGGTGAGGTGGAGCGCCTCCACATTGCGGCGTATGGCCGCGCGTGCGTCGGCGCTCTCCTCCGCGAACAGGCAGAACCGCGCGCCGCGCGACAGCGCCTCGAGCCCGAGCGCGCCAGAGCCGGCAAACAGGTCGAGCACGCGGGCGCCCGCGAAGTCGACTTGCGGGCTGCCGTGCTCGAGCACATTGAACAGCGCCTGGCGTACATGGTCAGATGTCGGGCGCGTTGCGAGCCCCTTCGGCCCCTCGATGCGCGCGCTTCTGAACTTTCCGGCGACGATCCGCATGATCGCTCTCAGGACCTTCGCTGCCCGCGTGACGCGGACCGCGCGTCGAGTCCCAATTCGGCGGCGAGCTTCGTGCCCAGCTGGTCCTTGAGCACCCGTGGCTTGACCTCGCTCACTTGGCCAGAGGGCAAGTCGCCGAGCGCGAACGGCCCAAAGGAGATTCGGATCAAGCGGTTGACTTTGAGCCCCAGCGTTTCGGCGAGCCGCTTCACCTCGCGGTTCTTGCCTTCGCGAAGCCCGAGCATCAGCCAGACATTGCCGCCCTGCTCGCGATCGATCTTCGCCTCGACCGGCCCATATTGCACGCGTCGATGGTGATGCCCTTGGCCAACCTGTCGAGGTCGGCTTGCGTCACCTTGCCATGCGCCCGCACGCGATAGCGCCTGAGCCAGCCAGTGCTCGGCAGCTCGAGATGCCTCGCAAGCTCTCCATCGGTGGTGAGCAGCAGCAGCCCCTCGGTGTTGAAGTCGAGACGGCCCACCGAGACCACGCGGGGAAGCTCTGCCGGCAGCGCCTCGAACACGGTCTTCCGCCCTTGCGGGTCCTTGTGGCTGGTCACGAGCCCCTTCGGCTTGTGATAGCGCCACAGTCGCGGCGCTTCGGCTTGCGGAAGAGGCTTGCCATCCACCGTGACTTTGTCGCCGGGATTGACCACTTGAGCCGGGGTGGTAAGCACCTTGCCATTGACGGCGACCCGGCCCTGCTTGATCCACCGCTCGGCGTCGCGGCGGGAGCAAAGCCCGGCATGGGCAATCGCCTTGGCGATCCGCATCGGCCCGGTCGCCTTTGCCGGCGCGGGCTTCGCCCCTTGACCTTGTTTTCGCGTTGCGCGCAATTTCGCCCCCATGACAGAGAAAGGCTTGCAGATGTGACGAGCCCAAGCAAGCGGTCCATGGATTTGGCGCTGGCCGAGGCTGAGGCCGCCGGGCTTTTGGGCGAGGTTCCGATCGGCGCCGTGTTGGTGAGCCCATCCGGCGAGGTGCTGGCCCGCGCCGGCAATCGGACGCTCGGCTCCCACGATCCCACCGCCCATGCCGAGTTGCTGGCGATCAGGGAGGCTTGTGCCAGGCTCGGCAGCGAGCGGCTCGTCGGCTGCGACCTGTATGTCACGCTCGAACCATGCGGCATGTGCGCCGCGGCCATCTCCTTTGCCCGCATCCGCAGGCTCTATTTCGGCGCGCCAGATCCGAAAGGCGGTGCCGTCGAGCACGGCCCGCGCTTCTTTGCCCAACCAACCTGCCATCATGCGCCGGAAATCTATGGCGGCATCGGTGAGGCCCGCGCCACCGAGCTGTTGAAGGTCTTCTTCGCTGCGCGCAGGTAGACAATCAGACATGGCCCATCGTTGCCGCGGCGCGTGACGCGCCCGGGAGTTTGCTCATTCCCTCTCTGCCCCTGAGACTGGTCCGTTGTCCAGCCGGCGGCATCGGGCCGGGGCACACCGCGCAACCCGTGTTCGTTCCGCTGGCACCTCAGGTGCCGCACCCCAAGTCCCAAGATACAGACGGTCTGCAGCTCGCGTCCTCATGGACGAGGGATGGGTGGAGTTTAACGCAGGTCAGAGAGCTGAGGATAAGTGGTGCGCGCAATCGCGCGTCATACCAGCGCAAGCCGGTATCCAGCTCGCGCGGGACGCGCGAAACAAGAACTGGACCCCGGCTTTCGCCGGGGTGACGCGAATGTTGCGGCGAGGATCGAGGTGTTGGCGGCGGGGACAATGAGGAAATAACTCCCTCCCCCTTCCGGGGGGGAGGAGAGACCCACCTACTGTGCCGTAGGCGCGAGGAATTGCGCTCCGGCCAATTTGGCGAAGACGCCGCCCTTCGCCACCAGCTCATCGATGCAACCACTTGGCGCAAATCGCGCACCTCGTCCTCGACGCGGGTGAAGCTTTGCACCAGCGCGACATTGCCGAGCGTGTCGGACGCGCGCTCGGCGAGGTCGGAGTAATAGCGCTCGACCGATTTCTGCAGGGTCTCGGTCTTGTGCAGCACGAACCCAGTGAGAACCAGGAAGATAAGCGACAACCCGATGAGCAATAACCCGAGGCGCCAGTTGAGATAGAGCGACAGCGGCAGGAGCACGGCGATGGAGATGATGGCGGCAAGGTGCTCGCGGAAGAAGCCGAGCCACAACCACCACAACGTGTCGGTGCCGGTGAGCATCACCTTCATCAGCCGCCCGGAATGGGTGGCGCTATGAAAGCTCAGGGGAAGCTGCAGGACATGCTCGAAATACTCCGAGAGCACCACTTGGCGCCGCTTGTGAGCAAGCTTGTCGGCGTAGAGCGCAACAAAGGCCCCGCACACGATCAGAAACAGCCCAAAGCCGACCCAGGCGGCGACGAGCGGCGTGAGCTTCGGCCAGTCAAGCGCGCCGCCAGCGCCACGTTGGAGAGCGCCAGCACGAGGCCAAGCCGCATCTGCGGGCCGAGCAGGCCGGCACGCGAGCGTAGAGGCGAAACATGGGGTGAGGGAAGGAGGTCAGAACCCCGATTGCGGGGTCCAGTAGCGCATGCTGGGCGGGTAGTTGAGCTGCGGATAGACCCGCTGCAGAGCTTGAGTCTCGTAGTCGCCCTTGGCGTAAGGCACAGGGCCGAAATAGAAGCTCCAACCGCCGGGACCGCGGGAGGGCGCGTAGTAATAAGGATAGATGGGGGGGCGCCCTCGTTTGTAGATCTGGGCCCGCACGACAATGGTACCGGGGCTGGCGAGCCTCGATGCCCCGAGAGGCGCGGCACCGCGGCGGGCGGGAGCGGCCATTGCCATCGCGGCAGCGCAGGCCAGGAGGGCTACGAATCTTTTCGGGCCGTGCGCCATCAGGCTCTCCGCTCTGCTTCGAGGTCTACACGAGAAAGTAAGTGCGGCGGCCTGCCACCGCAATGACCTCTTTAACGCGATTCGCGAGTTTAACCTCCCCCCACCGGGGAGGCGCGGGAGACGGCGCGCCAGCCGATGTCGCGGCGGCAAAAACCCTCCGGCCAGTCGATCTTGTCGATCGCCGCATAAGCCCGGGCCTGCGCCTCAGGAATGTCTCGTCCACGCGCGGTGACGCCGAGCACGCGGCCGCCATCGGCAAGGATGCGCTTGCTATCACGCTTGGTGCCGGCGTGGAAGATTTGCACGTGCGCGTCGGCCGCTGCCGCATCGAGGCCCTTGATCTCCGAGGCTTTGGCGTAAACCCCAGGATAGCCCTTTGCCGCCATGACCACGCAAAGCGCTGGCTCTTCGCTCCATTCAAGTGTGATGCCGGAGAGGCGCCCTTCTGCGGTCGCGAGCAGCGCCGGCAGCAGATCTGAGTGGAGCCGCAGCATCAGCACCTGGCATTCCGGATCGCCGAAGCGGACATTGTATTCGATGAGCTTGGGCGCGCCGTCCTCGATCATCAGCCCGGCATAGAGCACGCCTTTGAACGGCGTCCCCGCCTCGGCCATCGCGCGCACCGTGGGCTCGATGATCTCCGTCATCGTCCGATACTCAAGCGTGTCAGTCATGATCGGCGCCGGCGAGTAAGCGCCCATGCCGCCGGTGTTCGGCCCCCGATCGCCGTCGAAGGCGCGCTTGTGATCCTGCGCCGTGGCGAGCGGCAACGCCGTCGTGCCATCGACCAGCGCAAAGAAGCTCGCCTCCTCGCCGCGCAAGAATTTCTCGATGACCACTTCCGCCCCTGCCGCGCCGAACGCGCCGCCGAAGCAGGCGTAGATGGCAGTCTCAGCTTCGCCCATAGTCTCGGCGATGGTCACGCCCTTGCCGGCGGCAAGGCCATCGGCCTTGATCACGATGGGCAGTTTCTGCCGCGCCAGGTATGCCTTGGCCGATGCCGCGTCCTTGAAGCGGGCGTAGGCCGCAGTTGGAATGCCGGCCCGCGCGCACAGATCCTTGGCGAAGCCTTTGGAGCCTTCGAGCCTTGCGGCGACGCGCGACGGACCGAACACTGTCATGCCTTGCGCCTCGAGGTCGTCGGTGAGCCCGGCGACGAGCGGGGCTTCCGGGCCGATCACCACGAGGCCGATCTGCTTCTCCTTGCAGAATCGTGCCACTGCCGCGTGATCGTCGACATCGAGCGCCACGATCTCCGCAACTTGTGCAATCCCGGCATTGCCGGGGACGCAATAGAGGGTGTCGAGGAGGGGGCTTCGCTTGAGCTTCCAGGCAAGCGCGTGCTCGCGGCCGCCTCCACCTATCAACAGCACGTTCAATGCGGTAAAGCTCCTCTGCAACAGGCTGGCTCCCTAGCACGTGGGGAGCGCAAACAAAACGGAACCCGCGAATTTCGATGGCTGAACGCAACGGAAACCAAGCGACAACCAATCTTGTCGAATATAGCGTCTCGGAGCTTGCCTTCGCGCTCAAGCGCACCGTGGAGGAGGCCTATTGGCTGGTGAAGCTCCGCGGCGAGATCTCCGGCTTCAAGGGCCAGCACAGCTCCGGCCATTGTTATTTCACGCTGAAGGACGAGACGGCCGCGATCGAGGCGGTGATCTGGCGAAGCACCTTCCGACGGCTCAAGGTCAAGCCAGAACAGGGGCTCGAGGTGGTCGTCAAGGGACGCATCACCACCTATCCGGACAAGTCGAAA
>CAVUZR010000021.1:0-79110 GCA_963745855.1 uncultured Alphaproteobacteria bacterium
GGTATGAATGCAGCCTCGAGCTCGACGCCTACTTCGACATAAGCCGGATTTCCAGTCTTCTGTTGGGTGACGGTGAGGAGTCCGTCGCGAACATGTTGGCGGCCAAGGAGGACGAGATCTGATCGCCTTTGGATTGAACACAGCGCGAGCTCGAGCGCGAGTCGCGCCATCGTTCCATTGTTATGCCGTGCCCGGTAAGCGGCTATCTCCTCATCGGTCCAACTGTGCCAGCCTTCCTTACTGAGCTTGGGACGCTTGACGCCGCGGCACGGGTTTTCATCGCGCCAGCCCATATCAACCGCGTAGGTCATTAAGGCCGAGATAGCACCGAGAAGGGTCCGCGCTCGACCGGGCGACCCCTCGATAACCTTCCGCACGTGTTTGCTCTGAAGGCCATCGACTGGATAGTCGCCGTAGTCTTTGGCAAAGGTCTCGATAGCGCGGCGTTTATGTCTTCGTGTCTCCGAGGCCAGTCCCGCGAAATGTGCTGAGGCGAGGTAGGCACGCGCCAGCGCGGCGATAGTCCCCTGTCTTGGGACGCCGATACCTTTCTTCTCAACTGGCGCCAGAGCTGCGCGATAGTTCTCTGCAAACTCTGGCGAGCCATAGCGGCCGTTGATCGTGACAGCCTTACGGCCAGGGACACGCAGCAGCCAACGCTCCCGCCCGTGGCGGTCCTTGCTCCGGTAGCAGTGGGGGAAGGCGCTCCTCATTTTAGGTTAGCACTGTATCCCACGGGTTATCGCGATCTGGGTCGATAACCACGTCCGTGCCGGCGATTTGAATCTTGATGGTACCGTCGGGCGCCATCACCACGAGCGAGGGGGTGTATCCGGCGGCCTTCAATTGCTTGAAGATTGGTGTGCGCTTTCTTGCCTTGATGGCTTGCGCTTTGGGTGGATTTGTCACTATATACGAGTACTCCTTAAACCTATTCGCCGCTCTCCCTGCCAGGGGTGGGCGGCTTTTCTTTGCCAGCCCAGACGGCATATTCAACCAATTAGCCTATTCGTCTTCAATGTCCGAGAGCGTCGTGCCGCTGTCCACAACGAAGTCGGCGCGGGAGATTTTTCCTCACGGCGCCGGCTGTAGTGGACGAATCAGCGCTCTCATAAGAATCAGCATAGTCAAAACGTGGCAGGGGGCTAGAGCGGGCGCCTGTGAACAGCGGGGAGAAGCGTATTTCGCCAACAACGGGCGAAACGGGGTAGCTCAGCGCTTCCACAGCCTCACCCCTGGCTTGCGGCCATTGGTAAATTCCACACCAGCCTTCTCTAGCGCCTTCTTGATTGCTGCCAGAGTCTCAGGGCGACCCCCGGACTTACCTAGCTCAATGGCGCTGACGGTGTTCCAGTGAAGGCCGGTGCAATTGGAGGTGTCAATCGCCTGGTCGAGCACCTTGAGGGCGACGCTCTTTCTCTTGTAGCCGCTCACCGATGGCAACAAAGATGCGAGGCGCTTCGGGCTACCCTCTCGAACTTTGTGACGACGAGACTGTCGCCTTCCCTTGCATTAGTGCCGGCAGGGTTCGGCTCGTCCAACGTGCCTTGTGGTATCACCCATCAAGGCAAAGATGTGCATTACATGAATAGGGAACATGGATTTCCACGTCATACCGCGCGCGGAATGACGGGATGCACATCGCGGGCGACCCACTGTGCAATCAGCGCTCGCACTAAAACAATTAAGAATAGAATGGAAAGGGTGACTGGAAAATCAAGGGCGGCTCAGATCAAGTCGCTCAAAGCTCTGGCTGCGAGAAGGTGTTCGCCGAACAGGTCTCATCGACAGCCGAGCGGGAGCAGTTTGAGTACGCGCTTGAGTATCCCGAGCCTCTTTCTGGAGTTACTCTAATGGACAGTTTTGCCCCGAAATATCTTGAGACGCAGTATTGGCCTCAGACCATTGTGGAAATCGTTTCCGACGCACATGCGATCGGCTGGTCGTCTGAAGAGATGCAGCAACTTTGGAAGGTTCACGTTCTAATGGCGCGACTTTTCTCCGGTCGGTATCGGGGGTCTGGACGGCCTTTCATCAACCATTTGGCCGGGACGGCGGCGCTCGCCTTGCGCCACGGCGGTGGCGTGACCGAGGTGCTTGCCGGTTATGGCCACGCGGCTTATGAACAAGGTGAATTCGGAAGGGCGCGGCAGGGTGCCTCAAAGGCCAATCAAAGGGAACTTCGCACGGCCGTGGGCGATGCCGCCGAAGCCATCATCGCCGATTATGCCGGGTTCGACTGGAACGGGATCGCCGTGCGCCGGAACACCGGCGAGGTCCTGGCCCTGTCCGGCCACGAGAAACAGCTCCTGTTTCTCCATATCGTCAATGAGCTGGACGACTCCTTCGACTGCGGTGTTTATGACGCCGAGTGGTGCGAAGGGTGCCTCAGCCGTTTGGCAGCTGGTGCCGAATTCGCAAATGCTCTGGCGTACAAGGGTCTCGCGGATCAGCTGAACGCCCGCATCAGCTACGTCCGGTCCAGCGGACTGGCCTCAACAAAAGGCGGCAGGCCAAAACGGTCCGAGACAATCCTGAACCCATCCAGCAAGCCGAGATACCTCCTGAAACTCAAGCGCAGGATTGTGCGTCTCTCGGATAAGCTGCGCAGCAACTAGATTTCCAGCGGGTCAGGCCAATTCAATTCCCGCTTTTTCCAAACCGTCCACGGGTGGCTTCGGCAGGACCAACGGTGCCTCATCATCGGGCTGCTTCGTGTCCAGGCTCAGAATATGCGGTTGATAGAATTTCAGAAGAGCCCGCTTAATCTTAGGCCGGTTCAACTGTTTGGGCAGACGCGGCAATCTGGTGAACATCGCGCGCTCGCGATGCAAGCGTACCCATCCAGATCGCGACTCGGAAAGGTCTTTGTAAACGCCCCAGTTTTCCGCAAAGACGCGGTCAGAGGTTTCTGCCCGGTGCAGGGCCCAGCGAAACAAAAAATAGGGCCAGTCCTCATCCTCGAACCTCACAAACGCCCGATACATGACCCGTGCGCTTGGTTCGAATGTCAGGCGCCCACCCGCGATCATGAGGCGCAGAGAGCTGTCGAGATGTTCGTGCATGATAAGCCGCTCATCATGGCCGCCAACGGCACGCATGGCCTCTGCGTCCACAAGCACGCAATGGTATTCGAAATTCTTGTGATCGAGAGGTGCTTTGCCAAATTTATCCGCTTCGGCCTCGGGCAGCCGGACATTGTCGTAATGATGTACTTCGAAAAGCACCCTGCGGTCGGCACTATCTTTGCGAAACACAAATGACCCGCCGGCGTGGTGGATCATTCGGTGGGTCGCTAGGGCCGATGAAAATGAGCGGGGCAACTGCGGCCGAGCCGTTCGCCTCGGCATTCTCGACCAATGCATCCAACCAGCCTGGCCAATAGTCGAGATCATTGTCGCAGAAGGCGACGTATTTGGTTTCGACGCGATCAAGAGCGATGTTCCGGGCCTTGTTGGGAAGCGTGAAATCCTCGCACTCGACAAGCTCGAAAGGCCGCTCGGCACACAGCGCATAGAGCTCTTTCCGAATGTGCTCAGGTGCGCCGCCATCGACGACAATAACAGGCACGTTTTCATCTATCGTCTTGAACAACGATCGCAATGAATGGGGAAGTTGGCGGAATCTCTCTCGCGGAACAACGGCCACCGATGCTTTCATAGCCTCCTCCGACTAACCTATTCCTGCCACTCCCCCACCGGCGATTAGATTCCCGGGCGGGTCGCTCTGACCTTTTTGAAATGGTTTTCCAATCGTTATGCTGTTCCTGTCGAGACCGCCGATCGTCCGCTCGAGCCTCCCCTGGCGGTGCAGCCAGTACGCGTAGGGCACAACTGCGAGGAGCTCGAAACCGAACTCCCCGAAGTACTGGGTCTGCCGGCTTAGCAGCTCCCAGCACGGGGCGCCCGTCTCTTTCGCCAGCATCTCGGCCAGAGCGAAGTCCTTCGTCGAGAAACAGGCGATGCTCTCGATCTGCCCGGCTCGCACACACCTGAGCAGCTCCACAGCCCGGGCGAGAGCCCCGTTCTGTGCTCCCCCCGTACCGAGGCACGCGATGAGAAGCCTGATGCGATCGCTAACTGAGATCGGCTCCGCCAGAAAGGCCAGTAGTTTGGCGACGAAGTTCCGCCAGCCGTTCCAATCGCCGATCACGTTCCAAACCGCCAGTTCGTCCTGGCCCCCTCCTATCGCCTCTGGGTCGCACCTCCTCGACAGATCGGCGAAGCGCTCGAGAACCGCAACCTTCATGGCAAAATCTCCCCTGCGCCCCCCTGGCGGCCCAACTCTCCAACGATCGCAGAGCTAGGCGCGGGTAGCCTTCTTACCGCCGCCAACATCGAGGACCTCACGCACGCGGTTGAAGTATCCGAAGCGCCCTCTGCCCGGCCCGGAACCAGGCGCCAGCAACCGCGCGGACCCGGTCAACGCTACGCGCTGGCGGGACACCCCAGCCGAAGGAGATGATCCGTCGGCGGTCGGTTGTAAGAAAGCGCGAGCGCACGGCGTGTCCCCGCGCAAAATACTCCGTTCGTGCCCGGTCGAGGACCCCGACCAGCGAATCGATCATCGCGTCGAAGGAGTATCGACTTCGTTCCCGCCTTGCGCTCGCCGCACCCGCGCGCGACCTCCGCTCTGACTCTAGCTGCTCCCGCAACGCGCCGTAGTCTCCATCCAGGTCGATGGCGACTCCGAGTCGATGGGGCTCCGTATAGCGATAGAAGCCCGGACGCCGATCGGTGATAATTGGGATTCCGGCGAGAACATAGGTCGACAACCTGTTCGGGATCGCGGCGCTATTTTCCAGCGGCTTCCAACGAAACGGGGTTCCAATGTACGACCAGCCCGCATCGTATCGGGAGAACTCGCGCACCCACTGTGACTTCGTCCGCTGCACCTCTGCCCAATTCGCGCCGATCGTTTGCAGCGAGGAGTGGACGTGGACGTAACGGCATAGTCTCGTCGCCTCGTCTCCAATCGCTTTAAATGGGTCGTCGTAGTTGTTGTTGTAGATGTGGACGTGGATGCCATGGCGCGCTGCAGCGAGATAGTCGATGCCGAACGGTCGGCCGATGCACACTGTGTGGATCTCTCCGTCCGAGTCGGACAGGCGCGGCGCGAAGTCGTCGTTCATGAACTCTTCCTTCGGCCGGTCGCTGTCCATAAACGCGATGACCTGGCACGCGCGGAACCCGTCGAGCCCGCAACCGCCGCGGGATGCCCGTTCCGTAAAGTAGACGAACTTCTCGCGGTTGCAGAAGATGTGGGCGTCGAGAGCGCGAGCGACATCTGGATCGAGCTGGTGGATGTCGAAGCCCCAATGCCGGACGATCGGCGCATCGAAGGCTCCCCGCTGCCGCTCGCACAGGAGGGCACGGAGCAGGGTGGAGATGTCGTGCTCGATGGCGCCATTCGTGGCGGCGAATAATCGCGGGTCATATTCTTGAAAAAGACCGTAGATGCAGTCGATCTTCTGCTCCCGGATCGTGCGCGGCGCGTCGTTCAGAGTGATCTCCTGAACAAAGCCATCGAGAACCGGATACGGGCCCTGGTCCCAGGCCATGCTTCTCGACCACAATCCCCAGAGGCGGTGGCCCCTCTCGTGCAGGCTTCGAACCCGCTCGGGGTTCCAGGAGAGAGCTCCAACAAGTAGTATTCTCACGTCGTTGCGCGCTCTAGTGGGTCGGGGGAATTGGAAACCGGATGGACATCATCATCGTCGGCGCTGGATTCGCCGGAACCTGCGCTGCCACGTTGCTGCGCGAGCAACTCGATGCCCGCGTTACGCTGCTCGAGCGGCACGAGGTTCCAGGCGGAATGCTTCGGACACTGTACACGAAAGAGGGTCTTTCCTACGAGTACGGGCCGCGGGTAGTCAGCGTTTTCCGGGGCACGCAGGAGATCATTCCGTTCCTGAGACGCTTCGTCAATCTTGAGGAGAGACTGATCTACCAGGGAACGCGCCTCCGACCGGAATATCCGATCATCCCTTTTCCCGTCGATCACGAGAGCCTCCGTCAGCTTCCCTGTGGGGAACAGATCGAACGCGAGCTGGCCGAGATCGAACGGGCAAAGTCGCCTCCCGCAGAGGGGAATCTCCGCGACTACCTCGAATCGACGGTCGGGGCCACCCTAACGGCGCTCGCGTTCGACGGTTTCAACGAGAAGTTCTGGGGACTCCGGCTCGAGCAGATGCCCGCTGTTTGGGGCAAGCTCCGCCGACTTGAGCGGATCGCCGAGGTGGGCGCGTTTCGTCTTCCAAGCGATGCCCCGCACTTCTACCCGATCGGTGGCTTTAACCCAATCTTCGAAAAGATGCTAGATTGGGGTTGACGTTCGATACAACGTCATCGTCCATCACATCGACGTGAAGGCGAGCCAGCCGCAAGTTGTTACGGACGAGGGTAGGATTTCGGCCGATCTTGTCATTGTCACCGCCCCGATCGATGCCATCTTTGGTTTTTGTCACGGACCTCTCGAGTGGAGAGGGTATCGCGTTGAAGTCGAAACTGTCAGTGACGCGGACGGCACCAGGCTCGGGGAGGCGCCGGACGGCGTGCCCTTTGCGTGGGTGTACACGCCTTGGGCGGAAACACCGGTCTGTCGCACGACTGATTTCGGGGTGATCCATCACGGCCATCGCGAGTCGGATCGGCCCGACTTCACACGTCGTTTTACGCGAGATCGTTGATGATGGTGTGCGCATGTATCCGGTTTGGTGGGAAAATGACCGCTTCTACAAGTACCTCTCGATGGCGACTAGTGTGCCCGGAGTGATTCCGTTGGGGCGGCTCGGTCTTTACAAGTACATCACGATGGACACCACCTACTCCATGGCATCGCGACTTCTGAGCTCTCTCGAGCGATACCTGGGCGCCAATGCAGGCGAACGCTTCGAGATCCTTCGGCACGTGCGGGGGGACTGGAGCGAGTGACTTGGACTACGGAAGGCAAATCGTGCCGCAGGCCAAACTGATCGCGGCGAGTAGCTTGCTAGCGAGAGCCGCGTCGCGTACGCGAAGTAATATGCCTGCCATAGCCATTCGGAAGCTAAAGCGCCTAGCTTGGCCTGCCTATAACCGGTTTTGGACATCAAGATGCGATAAAAAGCTCGCGTTAGTATTAGACAGGATCGCTGCTGCGGATTTAGACGACCTGCGAAGACTGGAGTTTGTGGAAGGGCTGATACAACACATTGGTTTGGTGAAAGACAAAAGACAAATATACGGCGACGATGAAACGTATATGAATCCAATTCCGCGCGGCTTGCACCAAATTCCCAAGCAACTCGCCGAGTTTGCAATCTTTCTATCACAAGAAAGGGTGGGGAGTTTTTTGGAAATTGGCACCTACACCGGCCACACATTCACGTTCTTGATGGCATATCTTTCGAGATTTAATCAGAATCTTATTGGTATCACTTTGGACATTTGGGACCACAACCCTGTCCAGCAGCTATGGAAAGGCAGATTCGACGCTCGCTTCGTCAAGGAGCGCAGCCAGGATTTCGCAACTCGCGTTTTTGATTTCTGCTTTATCGATGGGGACCACAGCTACGATGCGGTTTCCGCCGACTTTGCCAATATTGGGCGAAATTCGAAGATCTGCGCGTTCCACGATGTCAACGACGCTATTGTGGAGAGCTGGCCCGGTAACGCGGGCGGTGTTCCGAGATTTTGGGAGCAATTGAAAGGCAGCGCCGACGACTGGAAATTTAGCGAGTTTACGTACCATTCAAGAGACAATCGTGTGATGGGCATAGGCGTAGCGACCCATAGAGACCGAGTCACCGGACGGCCTCGACCCATTCGTTGAACAGCGCCACGGCTCCCTCTTCGCAGATAAGCGCGTGCGCACCAATGACACCGGCAAAAGGTTCATTGAGGGTCGGGCGGCGAGCCGATCCGCATCCACCGGGGGGTATCCGCGGCACAGAAAACGGAACTCCACCGGTTATGGACCGTCACCGTGCTTACGGCAAGGCGCCGACCTTCAACACCAATGATTCTGGCACGTTCAAGCGCGCCGTAGACATGACCGACGACGAGTTAGCCGCGATCGTAGCCAAGGCCAAGCTGTTGCTATTTCGATGACCAACATTTTTGGGGAGGAGGAAGTCACCCTAGAGGGCCGGTCGTCGGCTTCGGCCCGGTGCCCCTCGCACATCCTTACTGCGCAAGCCGCCGATTGGGTGGCGCGCGGTGGCTAGCCAACTCAAGCTCGGCAGCAATATCTTCCCATATTCTTCCCAATCGGATTTCCTGGGAAGATTTTGACCGCCAGAATTGGATAACTCATTGAAAGTGCTGGTACCGCCGGGTGAATTCGAATCACCGACCTCTTGATCCACAGTCAAGCGCTCTAACCAACTGAGCTACGGCGGCTCAATCTTCCAGCCTGGCCCGGAACCTATGCGCAGCCGCCAAGGCTTGCAAGCGCAAGGACCTGGCCGGGATCAGCCTACAGAGCGAGTCCAAAGCAAAACAAAAGGCCCGGGGTTTGAAGCCCCGGGCCTGATCCAACTAACGCACGATGGCTTCGATTGTCTCTCGCGCCTTAGGTCGATTTGCGAATGGTATCGAAGGAGCGGGTCATCTGCGCCTTGATCGGCGCGGTGGTATCGGCGGCGATCTTGGTGGTCAGCGCCCTGATCTCGCTCGCCTGACTCGCAAACACGTCACACTGGTGGCGGATGAAGGCCGACTGCAGCTCCACGATCTCGGCCAGGTTCTTGGCGCCGGCCAGGCTCTTGGCGAGGTCGAAGCCGGAATTGAGATTGCGCTGGGCAATATCGATGAGCTTGCGGTTGAAGGCGGTCGCGCCTTGGCCGGCGGCGTCGAACGAGCGCTCGAGCGAATCGACGGCCTCTTCCAGCGCATCCTTGCCTTTTTCGTAGGCCTCGCGGGTCTGGTTCACAGTCTTCTCGGCGAGAGCGCGTACGCTCTCTGGCACGGTGGCATCGAGGGACAATTTCTCGAACTGCTCGGCACCTTTGCGGAAGGCATCGCGCGCCTGCTCGGCAGCGGCCTGGGGAGAATAAGTCGCGTTCATGTCTTTACCTCTCGGCTTGGGGGGCATCGCATCCTCTTCGCGCGGCCGGTTTGGGGGAAACCGGGTCCGCTGTCTTATGCTGCATCGCAATAATAATTGCTGCGCTGCGAAATGACAAGTGGTCGCAGGTGGCTACGACGACTTTATTTTTTCCTGCTTGAGAATTCGGGGGCAGTGCGCTTTCGAGCTTATGAAATGCATCTGATTCGCCTAAGTTTAGTGGATGAGTTGATTCGGCGGCGCGAATCCTAGTTCAGAGGCGGCAGTGGGCGTTTGGGCCCCTGTGCCCAAGAAAGACCCATTGGCAGCTCCACTTGGCCCGGCAAGCTCCTCAATGACCGATCCCATACAGCTGAGGCCCAAAGGCGACGTGCAGTCGGACCGCGAGGCGCTCGAGCACATCGCGCGCGCGATGCAGGGGCGCGTGCTGCGCGGACCTGGGTCGCTATCGCCTGCTGGGGCGCTTGGGCTCGATACGCTGGCCTTGAGCCGCGCAAGCATCGAGGCCCTGCTCGAGGCGATGCCGGTGGCGATCGGCATTCTCGCCCATGGCGACCTCGTGCACGCCAATGCCGCCTTCGCCTATGCCTTTGGCTACCGCTCCTTCGACGAGCTCGCCATAGCTGGCGGGCTCGCGGCCATCGTCCCAGGCGGCGCGGCGCTGCTGAATGAAGGCGCGGAGACGAGCCGAGAGCGCACGCGTTGCCGTCGAGGTTCTGACTCGCGGCCGCCGGCGCCTCAAGATCAGCTTCGAGGTGAGGTCGCTCGCCGGCGAGCTCGAGCTGATCCGCCTCATGGACGGCGCGATAGCAGAGCCGGAAGTATCTGCCGCGACCGAAGCCCCTCTTGCCGTTGACCCTGAGGCCGCGGACCCCGGTGCCGCGGCGGCGATGCGACGGCTCGATTTCCTCGCCAAGGTGAGTCACGAGGTGCGCACCCCTTTGAACTCGATCCTAGGCTTCACCGAATTGATGCTGGAGGAGCGGCTCGGCGCCATCGGCAATGCGCGCTATAAAGGCTATGTTGAGGATATCCATCAAAGCGGACTCTACGCGTTGAGCCTGCTGAACGATCTCCTCGACATTTCCAAGATCGATGCCGGAAAGTTCGACCTCGACTTCACCGTGGTGGACGTTCCAGAGCTGGTCGAGGCATGCGTCAACAGCCTGCAACCGCTCGCCAAGCGCGAGCGCATCCTGCTGCGGACTTCGCTTGCTCCAAACCTGCCAGCGGTCATCGCCGACCGGCGGCGGCTGAAGCAGATCCTGCTCAACCTTCTGTCCAACGCCATCAAGTTCACCAATGCCGGCGGCCAAGTGATCGTCTCGGCGCGGTTGATCGACGGCGAAGATCTCAGATTGCGCGTGCACGATAGCGGCGTGGGCATGACCAAAGACGAAGTGTCCGCCGCCATGCAGCCCTTCCACCAGCTCGACACCGCGCCACGCAAACAGACCGGAACCGGGCTTGGGCTTCCCGTCACCAAGGCGCTCGTGGAGTCGAATCGAGCGCGGCTCCTCATCACCAGCGAGCGTCGTGCAGGCACCTCTGCCGACGTGATCTTCGCCAAGGATCGGCTCATGGCGCCGTAAGGACTGTGCGACGCCCCGCCACATATCATGTGTTGCCGGCGCGAAGACTGCTTTTTCAGCAAGGACTGTTGGCCAGTTCCGGCGCAAAAAGCACTTCGCAGTAGTCTATATTTTGCTCCTCGTGTTTTTACTTGAACTCTGAAGCTTAGAAGGCTTCTAAATTTGAGAAAACCAAGACTTTATCGTTGACTTCTCTCCGGCTGACGGCTTAAGCGAGAAATGTGCATTTTTGAGTCATGAAGGCGATTGGTCCGATCCAGGGCCTGCGCCCCATGGGAATTGGAGAGGTCAGCGATGCAGAGTCGTTCAGCGCGGTGGCTGTTGCTCGCCGCTCTCCCCCTCGCCCTTTCCTGCTCGCCAACGCACGGGGCTGTGGCCGCCGACGTCGAAGCGGTCAACGTTTATTCCTACCGCCAGCCCTTTCTCATCGATCCCCTCCTCAAGAAATTCACCGAGGACACCGGCATCAAGGTCAACGTGATCTTTGCCGAGAAGGGGCTGATCGAGCGCATGGCGGCGGAGGGGCGCAATAGCCCGGCGGATCTTTTGCTCACCGTCGATGTCGGCAATCTGATGCAGGCGAAGGAAGCCGGCGTCGGCCAAGTGGTCCATTCGCAAGCCTTGGAGAAAGAGATCCCCGCCGCCTATCGCGACAAAGAGGGTGTGTGGTGGGGGCTCACGCGCCGCGCCCGCGTCGTCTACGCCTCGAAGGAGCGGGTGAAGCTCAGCGATATCACCTATGAGGACCTCGCCGATCCGAAATGGAAGGGCAAGATCTGCATCCGCTCAGGTCAGCACGTCTACAACGTCGCGCTGACCGCCTCGATGATCGCGGCCCACGGCGAGACCTGGACGGAGCAGTGGCTCAAGGGCGTGAAGGAGAATCTCGCGCGCAAGCCCGCCGGCGACGACCGCATGCAGGTCAAGGGCGTCTATTCCGGCGAATGCGACATCGCGGTCGGTAACACCTACTACATGGGCGCCATGCTGCAGAACGAGAAGGAGCCGGAGCAGAAGGAGTGGGCGAACTCCGTCTATATCCTGTTCCCCAACACCAACGACCGCGGCACCCACGTGAACATCTCCGGCGCGGTGCTGGCGAAGAACGCCCCGCATAAGGACAACGCACTCAAGCTGATGGAATTCCTGGCCTCCGACGAAGGCCAGCAAATGTACGCCGAGGTGAACAACGAATACCCGGTGAAGGAAGGCGTCCCTTGGTCGCCGCTGGTCAAATTCTGGGGGAACTTCAAACCCGATCCGATCTCGCTCAACGAGATTGCCGCCTTGCGCAAGAAGGCGAGCGAACTCATCGACAAGGTCGGTTTCGACGACGGGCCGAGCACATGATGGGGACTGCCTAGATGAGCATCCATAACAAGACCGACAAGATAGCGCGGGTGCACGCTCTGCCACCACGCAAGACCGGGGCTGAGTGGCTGGTCGGCGTCGGTTTCCGTTGCTGGCTCGCCGGCTACGACACCGGAGACATCGCCTGCTGGGAAACTGGTTGGAATGCATACGCACGGGCGCTGGGCACCGAGCGGGCGAAGCGGGCCGTGACTGAGCTTGCCTGCTGGGTCAAGGCGGTGCGCGCCTCAGCCTCGCGCAAGATCGAGTATTACCCGTTCGGCTGCGCCGGGTTCTGCCGCGACGAATGCATGGCGATTTCGCTGATCGCCGCCTCGCAGCACCATCGCTGTCCGGCGATGCACGCCTGCGCGTTGGCGTTGATCGGATCGAGCCTGGTCGAGCCGGTGATCGACGCCGCCAACGCCTTCGCCGATGCGCTGCAGGAGGCAGACCAGTTGTTGTCGCCGGAAGCCGTCGCCGCGCTTGCCGCACCGCTTGATGGGGCCCGCGGGGATCGACACGTGCCACGCAACTGAGTCCCGCACGTCGCAAGCCGATGCGCCGCATCGCGCGCCTCCGCGACAGCGGCAATCTCGCCTGGTCGGTTGCTGCCACTATCATCTCGCTGATTGCCATTGCGCCGGTGGTCACGATCTTCGTGCTCGCGCTGCAATCGAGCGGTGATAGCTGGTCGCATCTCGTCGCCAATGTGCTGCCCGGCGCTCGGCGCCGGCGCCCTCCTCGTTTTCGTGGACTCGATGAAGGAACTGCCTGCCACGCTTCTGCTTCGGCCCTTCAACTTCAATACACTCGCCACCCAGGTTTTCACGCTCGCCTCGCTCTATCGCTACGAGGAAGCCGGCCTGTCGGCGCTGAGCATCGTGGTTGTGAGTCTGGCCCCGGTGCTCCTCCTCCATGGCGTCATTGTCGCAGGTCGCCCGGGAGGCCCGGCCAACCAGCACAGCACGGCCTCGACCAAGGAGATCCGGGAGCCAGGAGGGCTCTTGATAAGTCGTTAAAATCGGGCGGCGGGCTCGCTATCTCCGGCCAATCGGTCTAAAAAGCCCTGGGTCTTGGGTGGCACAATAAGAGCCGCGTTTTCCCCCTTGGGGGCGGCGTTGGGAACGGGTGGGTCGGACGGCATGAAGCCTAGCCAGCTACCGTGGAATTGGCTTCTCTTCGGCCTTCTCGCGGTTCTGATTTTCGCCGTCGGCCTCATCCCTTGGCTGATCGGCGACACCTCGCGGTTCGAGGACCGCGTCGCCGCCAAACTCGCGGCATGGACCGGGGGCGAGGTCAAATTCGTCGGACCCGTGCGGGTGAGTTTCCTACCGGACGTTTCGGTGCGCGGCCAGCTAGAGGTGCAGGACTGCACCCGGCTTCCAGGGGTGCAAATGCTCGCCGCCAGGGAAGCGAAGGTTTCGCTTGACCTTGTCGACCTCCTGCGAGGGCGCGTAACGATCGATGCGTTGCGTCTATTGAAGCCGCGTATCACCTTGCGCGACGGGTCGAGGGCCGCCGCGGCGCCGGCGGCGGAAGCGCCACAGAAGCTGCTCACCAATCTCCTTAGCGCAGCGCCGGTGCGCGTGCTGCATGTGCGCAAGGGCAGGATCACGCTCAATGGTCGTTACCGCGGCGCCATCAGGGATATCTACGCGCATATCTACGCCGGCAAGGACACCGACGCCATGTCCGGTTTCGGTGCCTTCACTTACAACGGTGCGACGGTTCGCTACTCCGTGGAAGGCGGAGCGCTCACCACCACGGGTGAGGCGGAGAGCTTCCCGCTCGCGCTCACGCTCACTTCCAAATTCATGTGGGCAAACCTCAGCGGCACCGCATCCTATGCAAGCGATTTCAAGTTTGACGGCGACATGCAGGCCAAGATGGACGATGCGCGGAAGTTTCTCAAATGGGTTGGCATCATGCTCCCCGAAGGCGATAGCCTGAAGGCATTTTCAGCCTCCGGCGGATTCCATCTTGCCGGCTCGACGCTCACCTTCGACGACGGGACCTTCATGATTGACGGAAACAAGGCCGTTGGCTTGCTCGCCCTCACGGCGGCCCCACGACCGCGTGTCGAAGGCACGCTTGCCTTCGACCGGCTGGCGCTTGATCCCTATCTCGGCAGGAGCACGACGAGCGCAAGCGCGCAAGCTTCGCCGACAGCGACGGCAAAGTCTCTCTTTGATGGCGCACTGTTGCAATTTGCCGACGCGGATTTGCGCATCTCGGCGGCCTCGATCGACGCCCGCGGGAGGAAGCTCGGCCGGGGCGGATTTACTGTCAGCGCGAAGAACGGGACAGTGGCAAGCGAGGTTGGTGAGCTCGAATTGTGCGGCGGCTCCGCCGATGGGAGACTGAATGTCGATCTCGCGCAAGCCACCCACCCTATGACCTTCGCTGCCAATTTGTCGAATGTGTCGATCGACGCTTGCCTGCGGCCGCTCATGCTCGCGGTCCCCATCAGGGGCACTGGCCAACTCAAGACCGAGCTTGCGAGCGAGGGGACCGATTTTTCTCAACTGACCGGCAATCTCAGAGGAACTCTGAAGATCGACGCCAGGGATGGCGTGGTACCGATCGATTTTGCCCGGCTGGCCACAGGATCGCCACCGCTCAACGGCGAGGGCTGGAGCAACGACAGCGTCACGTCGTTCACCGATCTCGAAGCCGATTGCCGTATCAATGACGGCCAGATTCGGTGTCAGTCCCTGACCTTGCAGACGCCGCGGGGCGCGATCTCGGGGGCCGGCGACGTCGATTTGACCCGGCAGACGCTCGATTGGAGCCTCACCGTGGCGAGCCCAATCGCCCCGGCAATGGCCTCGCCGCAGTCGCAGGATGACGTGCCCAAGGTCTCAATTCGCGGATCGCTGGCGCAGCCGATGATACGCAGAGCGGACCGCCCCACTCTTGGCGAGAGCAGCTTGCCAACGAGCGCGGCAGCACCGCAAGTCTTGCCACACTGACGCTCGCAGGAGACATTTCGGCCAAACCATGTTCAGCCTTGCGCCAGTCACTTGCCGTTTCGGCGGCTTCCTAACACACGCTTGCGGTATCGTGCTCGTCTCTGGTTCGCTGATGTTGGCTGGGCCGAACGTGAGCGCGCAAGACGCCCCCGCCGCAGACGCGAAGCCGGCGGGCGGCACGCTCGCGATTGCGACCTGGGGGGGCGCCTATGGCCAGTCACAGGAGATCGCCTATTTCCAACCCTTCACGCAAAAGACCGGCGTCAAGATCACGACCGAGACCTATGACGGCACGCTCGCCGCGATCAAGGACAAGCTCGACAACAGCGCCTCGCCGTTCGACGTGGTGGATCTCTCGCAAGCCGCGCTCGACGTGCTCTGCCGCGACGGCAAACTCGAGACCTTGGAAAGCTCGATGCTGAGCGCGGCCCCAGGCGGCCAGAGCGTCAGCGACGATTTCATCTCCGGCGGCATCACCTCTTGCGGCATTGCGAGCGTCGCCTGGTCGACAGCGATTGCCATCGACCGCCAAGCCTTCACCAAGGCGCAGCCGTCGAAGATCGCCGATCTCCTCGACGTTCAGCACTTCCCGGGAAAGCGGGCGCTGCCCAACGGCGCCCGCTACACGCTCGAGCTTGCGCTGCTCGCCGACGGCGTGGACCCGGCCGATGTCTACAGCCAGCTTGCCACGCCTGAGGGCGCCGACCGCGCCTTCAAGGCGCTCGACAAGATCAAGGCGCAGATCCTGTGGTGGGACAAGGCGGAGGACGCGATTTCCTTGCTGCTGCAACGCAAGGCGGCGATGGCAGCAGGTTATAGCGGCCGCATCTTCCGCGCGGCGATCGCCGCCCGCCAGCGCATCGATGTGCTGTGGGACGGCCAGATCTACGACCTCGATCTTTGGGCAATCCCGAAAGCCGCAGCGAACAAAGACGACGCCAAGCGCTTCATCGCCTTCGCCACCGAGCCGGCGCAGATGGCGGCGCAAGCCGAGCTGATCGCTTATGGGCCGATGCGCAAATCGGCGATTGCCCTGGTCGGTAAACATCCGTCCATCGACATCGCGATGAAGGAGTACCTGCCGACTGCGCCGGACAATTTCCGCAAAGTCCTCAAGTTCGACGAGGCGTGGTGGAATGAGCACGGTGCGGATCTCACGACGCGCTTCCAGGCCTGGCGCGATCAGCCAGTGCCCGTCGAGGCGAAGGCATCGCCAGGAGACGCCAAGTCCAAACCCTCGACTGCGGACAGCAAGTCCAAGGCCTCGACCGCGGACAGTAAGTCCAAGGCCTCCCCCGCAGACAGCAAGCCATCGACCGCAGAGAGCAAGCCGGCGGCCGGCGACAGCAAGCCCTCGACGCCCGAAGGCGATACCGGCTCGGTTCCAAACAAGCCGCAATAAAATTGCCCTTATGTTAAGGGGCTTGTGCTGTATTGTGCGCTTGTTTGCGAGGCGTCGCAGCGCGTGGACTGCCACGTCGTATCCACCGCTCCGCTCGACGTCTGGCGCGCAAGCACGTGGATGCGTGACGGCGAACGGTGGGCGCGACCAGGATTTCACTGCGGAGCCCTTCGGCGACATCGACAAGAAAATGCGGGAAGGTGCGAAACTCCCGTTTGCTTTAGGGTCATCATTGCGTCATCCTCTTCTTTCGGAGAGATTTTCTCTGACGCAGAATGCACGACCAAGGTGGGCGCATCGCCTGGCGAACGCCACACCGATGAGGCCAGCACTGCCGGAGCGGGGCCGGCAGTGCACCCAGCTCTTCTCTAGAAGGCGCGATAGACGCCGAGCGACGCGTAGCGGCTTGTTTTGCAACAAGCTGCTATGTGCCGCTCTGGCTTGCTACAGCGAAAGCGCCGAAACTCAACGCATTCCTATCTGGAGAAGAAAACGTGAAACTAGCCGAAATGGCCATTAGTACCAGACAGGCCGATGCCCATTTTCAAGCCACTGATTTACCGAAGGAATTTCGCTATAAATCGGGGATTAGACACCCCTCCGCGCGGAGAGCAGACCAACGTGCCAACAGCGCATGGCGAGAGAGAGTGAGGTGCGTAATGGGGTCGTTCGGCGGCGAGCTCACACGGGACACGAGCGACGTTAGCACGATTACGATGAGAGCAAGGAACAGAGACAAACCTAAGACCACGCCCATGAACGATGCACTCCGCAAGGACGAAGGGCGGCAAGCCTCAAGCCTGCCGCCCCTGGGGTAGAGAAGTCGCCAACCTCTGGGGGGTTGTTGACAAGCTTTTTATAGAGCGCACTTGCGGCCCTCTGGAGGTCGTGAGGATAAAAATTTGACACCCAGCGGCGAGGAGTCACGAAGAAGCCCCGCGAGGGGACCTCACGAGGCTTCTAAGGAGTACTTGTTCAAGTCGTCTGGCTACCAAAACAACCAGAGCACACTACCGGGTAGGGGCGGGCCAACCCCGCGAGGGGAGATGACCTCGTGAGGCTTCCGCATAAGGAGGTCTGAATGGCTTTCAGACAGCCCAAATAGTAGTCCCCTGGGGAGGGCCATGCAAATCGCTTGGCTCGCGGCTAAAGGAGCAGCGGGGGAGTAGTTAGCGGTCTCGAAAAACCGTTGTACGGGTAACCGTACCGTGGGTTCGAATCCCACAAAGGAAGGCCGTGGGATCGTTAAGTGCAATGATCCATTGGGAAGAGTTTTCTACTGTGCCGTGCACTCATAATCGAGATTGGTAAGCGGCGGTTGGTCACTGTCCGCTTTGCTCCCAAAAGCGGACATTCGTCAGCGCCAGTGGCACGTCCGCTTAGTGCCAGGAACGGACATAAAGGACACAATGACGGACCAATCAGCACGCTGAACAGAGATTGATGATGACTTGAGGAAGAGTGGTGCCTCTAATGCTTCCATTCCCCGTGCGTTGGTTGAAGGGGCGCTCTAACGCGGGGAACAGATCCTGTTGCAATCTCAAGGGATCGCGGAGCGTCGCTTCCAGCTCATCCTGATCAAACCATCACATTACGACGACGACGGATATGTGATCCGCTGGTGGCGCGCGATGATCCCCTCGAATTCGCTCGCCGCAGTTTACGGCATTGCTGCGGATTGCGCCGAGCGGCAGGTTCTGGGGCCGGACGTCGCCATCGACATCGCGGTGAACGACGAGACGAACACCCACATCGACGTCCCCGCGCTTCTCGCCGGTCTTCGGCGCCATCGCAATTTCGGATTAGTCGCTCTCGTCGGCGTCCAGTCAAACCAGTACCCGCGTGCGCTCGACATCGCCCGACCGTTCCGCGAGGCCGGGGTCCAGGTTGCCATTGGCGGTTTCCACGTATCGGGTTGTCTGTCGATGTTAGACGGGCGCGCAGTTGAACTCGAGGCTTGCCGGAACATGGGCATTTCCATGTTTGCGGGCGAGGCCGAGGGCCGACTCGACGTGGTGCTGCGCGACGCCGCCGCTGGGCGCCTCGCACCGCTTTACAACTTCATGAAGGACTTGCCCGGCATAGAAGGCTCGCCCGTGCCGTTCCTGCCAAAGCGCTATGTCGAGCGCACGCTAGGCCTAAGCGCGAGCTTCGACGCCGGCCGCGGCTGTCCCTATGAGTGCTCGTTCTGCACCATCATCAACGTGCAGGGACGCAAGTCGCGCTTTCGCTCGGCCGACGACGTCGAGGACCTGGTCCGTCTCAACTGGGCACAGGGCATCCACAAATTTTTCATCACGGACGACAATTTTGCGCGCAACAAAGAGTGGGAGAAGATCTTCGACCGCCTGATCAAGTTGCGGGAGAAGGACGGAATCCCCCTCGGCCTGATGATCCAGGTCGACACTCTGTGCCACAAAATTAAGAATTTCGTGGAGAAGGCGAAGCGGGCTGGCGTCACGCGCGTCTTCATCGGATTGGAGAACATAAATCCAGACAATCTCACCGCGGCGAAAAAGCGCCAGAACAAGATCACGGAGTACCGCAAGCTGTTGCTCGCCTGGAGGGCGCAGGGCATCATCACACTGGCGGGATATATCCTCGGCTTTCCGTCGGATACGCCGGAGTCGATCCGGCGCGATATCGCGATCATCCAGGAAGAGCTACCGCTCGATGTCATCGAGTTCTTCTGCCTGACGCCGCTGCCCGGCTCGGAGGATCATCAGGTCCTGTGGAAGAAGGGCGTCTCGATGGACCCCGATCTCAACACCTACGACGTGGAGCATGTGTGCACGGCCCATCCAAAGATGAGCAAACAGGAGTGGGAAGACATCTACCGCGAGGCATGGTCGCTCTATTACACGCCCAAGCACATGAAGACGCTGTTACGCCGCGCAGCCGCCACCGGCCTACCCATGGGCAGCCTTGTCAAGATCCTGGTGACGTTCGCGACGACGGTCCGCCTTGAGAACGTGCACCCGTTGCAGAGCGGCATCCTGCGTTCCAAGCGTCCGTCTGAACGCCGCCCCGGCCTGCCGCGAGAAAACCCCTGGATCTTCTGGTCGCGTTACACGTGGGAGACACTCACCAAGCATGCGATCTTCGCCGGTGCGATCGTCCGGCTGCTGGTCACGGCAATTGCCGTCTCGTACGCCCCCGCCACACGAACCTACATGGATCAGGCGCTGACGCCGGTCGGCGACGATGCCGATGAGACGCTCGACCTCTTCACCAAGACGACGGGTGGGGGCGCCGCAGTCGCCCGCATCAAGAAGGTCGTCAAGCCAATAGTTGTCCACGCCGCCTGACGATACTGCATTGCCGGACCAGGTCCCTAAGTCAACCAGCTCAATACTTCGGAGCCTTCCGTCTGGAGTACACTAAGGCGCCCTAGGGCAGCCCACGCCGAGATTGGCGATAAAGCACTGCCAATGTCCGCTTTGGGTCATTAGCAGACATCGCATCACGTCCGCGTCATTGTCCGTTATTCCCCCACACGGCGCTGGCTCAATGCACTCTTCCGTGTCGTTCTTGACGCTATTGACCGCGTAAGCCTCCATTAAAGCCGGATGATAAGGCTTGAGCATGGCCTTAAGAGTCGCGGGTTTCGGGAGGGTGGCGTCGGGGTTACTTCTTGCCAACCTTCGCGCCTTTGCCGTGACGCTCAAGCCCCGGTTTCCCGCCAGTCAATCCCCATTGCAACATTTCAGGCGCGACAAAAGCGGCTGCGACACGTCTGCAACGCGACTTCCCGGCGGGAAGAAACAACATAGGTGGGAGGGATGACAGTCGCGTCTCTCCTCCCCCCAACCCCTCGACGCGAATGGTGGTCGTCCTAAGGAGAATCGTCATGCTAAGTAAAACCGCAATTGCGCTTATAGCGGCTTCGCTCGCGCTCGGCTTCGCCGCCCTCACGCCAGCGATTGGACACCCTCTCCGCCATTTTTCTGTCTAATCGCCTGAATATGCTGAGAAGAATTACCGAGTACCGCTTGGATGCCCGCGTTCCTACCAGTGAATTGGGAGAGGCTTGCAAAAAGGCTTGGCGGCGCAATGACTTGGCCTAAGTCACTGTCCGCTTTGCCCCCAAAAGCGCCGTCAGCGCATTGAGCATGTCTGCTTTGTGCCAGAAGCCGACTGTCGCCCCGTTCACCGCTTCGGGTACGCCGTGAAAACGTAATCCTTTGCCTTCACTATCGTGTGGCACGCGAACCCGCACTTGGCGTCGTTCACCTGCGGTGGGTTGTCGGCCAAAGTGGCTGGCGTAAACGTATCGGACGCAGCGTCATAGTCAAACGCGGCCCATCCCCATCCGCCACTGTCCGCGAACCTCTTGCTATCCCTCTCCATGAAGTCGACGTTTTGCAAGGTGCCCGGCACCCTTGTCGCGGCTCGGGGGCCTCGGCACTCTTTTTCGGGTTCCAATGGATCTTCGCCATCTTGGAGGCGTCGGGGAAAGGCTTGCCGTTGTCGGGAACACCGGACCGGTAGGCGTCGATCATCACGGGATTGGCGAGGATCACGGCGAGTGCGCCATCGGTCTGACTGACGGAAACGGTCTGCCAGTCCTCGTATCCTCTGAACTCAGAGAACGCGAGGCCATTCGGCACTTGCACAGTGTACTTGTCCTGCGCCGAAATGGCCCTGCCGCCCAGAGGGCGAGCACTACCGCAATCATTACCATCAGCCAGGATGGAATTCGCGTCATGCTCACTCCTTCGCCAGCGTTTTGCATTTAAATTCCAGTGGCGGATAGCCGCACCTTGGCACCTGTAAGCGACCACCAAATATTGCAGTTCATGCAGCCCCGCAGCCGTTTGCCTCGGTTGTCTATTTCCGTGAGCGGTTGCTTGCATTCAATGCAATAGCTGGCACTGCGTTCGTCGGACATGGTGGAGCAATAGCACACCCGCACATGGCGCCATCGTGAGGATGCCACCAAGAAGCCCGACCGCTAACGCAATACGGGGCCGGGCTTCTCTCAGCCTAGGGGGCTGTTACCGGTGCCTTTTTGTCCGAACCACCGGCCTCCAATTCAACCCGCGATAGGATCGGGTGTTCCTGAAGTCGGCTTCGGCATGGCCCCTATCCGGCTTTCCGAACGGAAACGCCCAACGCATTGAGCAGTGCTTCGTTTGCTTTCCCCTGCGCTGCCATTGAGAATGTGTGGCTTCCTCGCTACAGTAGAGGACGCGCCAGGGTGCAACCGTGCTGTTCTAGCCTGCATAGCTGGATGTGTTTTTCCCCGGACTTAGCCCCGTATTGCGTACCCCGGGGCTTCTTTTTGTGTCGGCTTCGGTCGGCGCCTTTACACGATCCACCCCAGCTCGCGCGCCTTGTCGTTGGCGAGTTAGCCGCGAGCATGAAACTCTGCTGACGGATCGGGAAGGGCCGAATCGGGTCGGACTCTGTGACTATTTAGTAACGCGGCGAATTTCTTCCTCTGTGCTTTCGGATGGCCCGAGATTTGTCACGCTTGCGGTTTTTGCTGGTCACTGAAATCGCGCGTAGACGAGAGTTCATGACCATGAGCGCATCGCAAAGGGTTGGCCGTGGCTTTCACCAACTCGGGCTACTTCTTGCAGCTACCCTGCTGACAATTGGCCTCCCGCTGATGGTGGCCGACGGAGTGAGGCTTAAGTTGTGGGACGTAGGGCAAGGCGACATCCTGGTGCTCGTTGCCGGAGTTCTTATCGCCTTGGTCGGCCTCGGCATAGCTTGCCTCGCCGTGTATGGCGTGGTCCGCGCGATAGGCTGGGTCATTGGTGGCTTTGCCGCATAACCCACACAATCCATCCTCTCAACCTTTACCCCTGGTCTGCGCAACTGTGAGCGGACTAGGCGCGGGACCGCCCTACAGGAATATGCTAAGCGGTATAGCGCCAAGGCCGCATTGGAGCGTGAGCTAGAGCTGCTGGTCGGCACCTGGGGCGATGACCACCAGAGACACCACCGACATGCTGGGAGGCTCGCCGTCTTGCTGGCGATGGCGCTGTTTGCCGCCGCCCGGCGCTCACCTTCAGCCCAAAAAGTACGCGACCTATGCTAAAGTCTTTGAGCCTTTCCAACCCCCAGAAGCGGAGTCCAATGCCATGGCCCAATACGGCACGCCAGAAGAAGCCGAAGCTATGCTCGATAAAGCGGTTGTCGCCTTGAAGGAGGACAAGACGAAGGCGCTCGATATGTTCAACAAGGGTGATGGTGGCTTTAAGGACCGTGACCTTTATGTGTACTGTGCGAATGCCTCGGACGGAATTTTCACGGCGCATCCGAAACTAAAGGGTAAACAGCTCAAAGACATTAAAGGCGAGAAGGGCTTTCCGCTCGGAAAAGAGATTATGGAGAAGGCCACTGAAGGGAAGATGCGCGAGGTGACTTATTGGTGGCCTCGGCCCGGCTCGGACAAGGCGCTCGAAAAGCAGACCTTCTTCACGAAGGTTGGAGATCAAATCTGCGCTGTTGGCTACTACAAGTAGATTTGCGCCTTCGACCACAAACCGCACCCGTCTGCCGGGCAATCAAGGGCCCAAGAAGCGCTATAGTGCCAAGGCTGTGCTGGGGCGCGAGCTATATCATGGCATCCGATGAGTGACGCCACGTTCCTCGACACGCTAAAGGGCGCTGCGCTCATTGTGCCTTCATTGGCTTTCTCACCATCTTCGCCATGTGGGTATCGCTATGGAATGATGTGTGGCGCGTGTCGGTCGAGCCGACTAGGGCGAGCATCTACAACGCCCGCCTAGTCCCTCTCACTGCCTATCGCGTTCTTGGTCATGGTGGTGGACTCAGGTTGTCGGCTGACATAGGGCGGTCTTGCAGCATAGCGAGGGGATGGCGTGGACACCGATCATCGGGAATCATTGGTGCCGTCGAGATTGCGCGAGGTGAGTGCAGCACCGGGAATGGACCTGCTCAATCCAAATCTTCCATTCGGAACCGCGTTGGACGCTACCTGAGGTCCACATGGAGTCGAATAACCTCGTCGCACGCTAACAACATCAAAGAGACAAACCACTGGTAGTCATAAAACTTCCCTCGGTCTCCATCGTATTCCTCTTTCTCGTAGTCCAGTTTTGAGAAATCAGGATTTGCAAGCTCTGAGTATTGAATGCCATGGAGATGGTAGTCCTTCCAGATTTGTTTTGCTGTAGCCTCGCGTGAGTCGAGGACTGGACCTGCTCAATTCCGAACTACAAAGCAAAGAGAGCTGCTATTGTGGTTAGCCACGTGGGTATATCTGGGTACATCCCCGGACATCTTCACCCGGTGGCGTCTTTAGCCGCAGCCCCTCTTAGTATTATATGCGATACCTTAACAATGGGTACGAGCTTGGGGGGGACAGCTACCGCCAGTCTGCGCCTTCTGTTTAACCAGCTAGGGTGTATCTATTAGGGTGTATCATAATGTACCTACGCGTACCCGCTCGGTCGTCTTCGAGATAGTTGCCGGTGAAGCGGCCGGAGAGCGTGAGCTCGACGGCGCGGAGGTTCATTGTGACGAAGCCTCCACCGCCGCCCTGCGTCATACTCCTCGTTTGCCGAACGCGCCGCTTTCGAGCCCGAGCGCGAAGCGTGGCCCGAGTTTCAGCCGGCGCAAGACTCCAATATTGCTGAAACGCGGTGGCCGTACGATGCGTCGACCGACAGGAACCGGAGCGGCGAGAGATCAATCCAGCTTGCTGCATCTCTCGATTGTGAATCAGGCGAATTACAACAGCCGCATGGCGAGTATTTTTAGAGATTATGCAATCTAAGGTAGACTCCCTTCCTAGTGTGCAGCATGCATCCTGAGCGCTTCGAGTCCTGGCTTGCTGTCGATACGCGCGGCCTCTATTGCCGGCCTGGCGGATTCCACATCGACCCGCACAGTCCGGTGAATCGCGCAGTGATCACGCACGCCCATTCCGATCACGCCCGCGCCGGCCACGATCATGTGCTCGCCACGCGCGAGACGATTGCCCTGATGAAGACGCGGCTTGGCACCGCGGCCAAGCTCGGGACGCAAACGCTGCCCTATGGCGAGACGCTGCAGGTGGGCGACGTGACGGTGACGCTCGCGCCGGCCGGCCACGTGCTCGGCAGCGCGCAAATCGTCATCGAATGGAGAGGGCGTCGCGCGGTGGTCTCAGGCGACTACAAGCGAAGCGCCGACCCGACCAATCCTCCCTTCGAGCTCGTGCCTTGCGATCTGCTTGTCACCGAGGCGACGTTCGCGCTCCCGGTGTTCAGCCATGGCGACGCGCGGGGCGAGATGGCGAAGCTGCTCAAATCGCTGAAGCAGTTTCCGGAGCGCGCGCATGTGGTCGGCGTGTATGGGCTCGGCAAATGCCAGCGCCTCATCGCGCTGTTGCGCGAGGCGGGGTACGTGGAGCCGATCTATCTGCACGGAGCGCTTGCCGCCTGCTGCGAGGTCTATGAAAGCTTCGGGATCGAGCTCGGCGCGCTGAAGCCCGCAACCGGCGCGAAGCGCGAGGAGCTGAAGGGTGCCATCGTGTTGGCGCCCCCTTCGGCCATCGCCGAGCGATGGTCGCGGCGCATGCCGGATGCGCTCACCGCCTTTGCCTCTGGCTGGATGCGCGTCAGGGCGCGGGCACGGCAGCGCGGCGTCGAGCTTCCGCTCGTGATCTCCGACCATGCCGATTGGCGCGAGCTGACGCGGACAATTCATGAGACCGGCGCGCATGAAATATGGGTCACCCATGGGCGCGAGGACGCGCTGCTGCATCACATCCAATCCACAGGGCGCGTCGGCCGGGCGCTCGCGCTCATCGGTCGCGAGGATGAGGAGTCGTGAAAGCGTTTTCCGAATTGCTGGACCGGCTGGCCTACACGCCGTCGCGCAACGACAAACTTCGTTTGCTCGCCGACTATTTTGCCACCACGCCCGACCCAGACCGCGGCTGGGCGCTTGCCGCCTTGACCGACGGTTTGTTCTTCCGGCTGCCGCTCCGCCGCATCTTGGGCGAGATGATCGAGGCCCGAGTCGATCCCGTGCTGTTCGGGCTCTCCCGCGACTATGTCGGCGACACCGCTGAGACAATCGCCCTGATCTGGCCTCAAGGCGACGCATCCGAGCAAGCGCCGCGGCTCGACGAGGTGGTGCAGACGCTGAAGCGCGCCATGCCGACGGAAGTGTCGGGACTGCTTGCCCAATGGCTCGATGGCCTCGACGCCACCGGGCGCTGGGCACTGCTCAAGCTCGTCACCGGGGCGCTCCGCGTCGGCATCTCGGCCCGGCTTGCCAAGACAGCGCTTGCCGAATGGTCCAAGGTCCCGCTCGCTGACATCGAGGAGGTCTGGCACGGACTGCGTCCGCCTTATGTCGAGCTGTTCGCCTGGCTTTCCGGCGGAGGCCAGCGCCCCGAGGTCGGTGGGACGGCGACCTTCCGCCCGCTGATGCTGTCGCATCAGATCGAGGACCGGGAGCTTGCTTCGATCGCGCCTGAGGATTTCGTGGCGGAATGGAAGTGGGACGGCATCCGCGTGCAGGCCGCGCATCAAGGCGGCGAGCGGCGCCTCTACTCCCGCACCGGCGACGATATCTCCGGCGCCTTCCCCGATGTGGTCATGGGGCTGCCGCCCGGTGTGGTACTCGACGGCGAGCTGTTGGTGATGCGCGGCAGCGAGGTTGCGCCGTTCAACGATTTGCAGCAGCGGCTTAACCGCAAGACCGTAACCGCCGGCATGCTGAAATCGCATCCGGCCCACATCCGCCTTTACGACATGCTGTTTCAGAGCGATGAGGACCTGCGCCCCCTTCCCTTCGTGGGGCGGCGCGCGCGGCTCGAAGCCTGGCATGCCAACGCAAGGCCGCCACGCACCGATGTGTCAGCTGTGCTTGACTTCAGCTCGATCGAGGAGCTCGAGCGTCTATGGGCGGGGGCGCGCGAGACCGGCATCGAAGGATTGATGTTGAAGCGCCGCGACAGCCCCTATCTTGCCGGGCGCCCGAAGGGCCATTGGTACAAATGGAAGCGGGCACCGCTCACCCTCGACGCCGTGCTGATGTACGCGCAGCGGGGCAGCGGCAAGCGCTCGTCCTATTATTCCGACTACACCTTCGGCGCCTGGCGCGAAGCGGAGACCGGAGAGCCAGAGCTTGTTCCGGTGGGCAAATCCTATTTCGGCTTCACCGACGAGGAGCTCCGGCAGCTCGACGCTTTCGTGCGCAATCACACCGTGGATAGTTTCGGGCCCGTGCGCCAGGTCGAGCCGAGGCTCGTGTTCGAGGTCGCGTTCGATTCGGTACATCGCTCGAGCCGACACAAATCCGGCGTCGCCATGCGTTTCCCGCGCATCCATCGTATCCGCTGGGACAAGCCTGCGGAGGAGGCCGATCGGCTTGAGACTCTCGTCGGCATGATCGTGGAGTGATGCGTCCCGAAAACGGCTTGGTATTGTAGGTTGGACGACGGCTACGTCATCCAGTGGGTCCGCTCCCCAATACCTTCAAATTCCCTTGCATCCGTCTATAACCTGATCGACGACGGCCGCCGGCGGAAGGCGCTCGGTGACGACGTAGAGATCGATATCGATGTGATCGACGAGACCAATACGGTCATCCGCTTCAACAAGCTGATCCGCCGCCTGAAAGAGGCGGACGGCGCCATGGTCGGCCTTGTCGGCGTACAGACGAACCAATTCCCCCGCGCGGTCGACATCGGTCGAAAGTTCCTCGACGCCGGTATTCAGGTCGTCATGGGCGGCTTCCATGCAGCTTGGGAGCATAGCCATGCTGCCCGAATGCCCGACGGAGATCGTCGAGGCGCAGAAACTCGGCATCGCGATCTACGCCGGCGAGGCTGAGGGCGAAATGGACGAGATTCTGCTTGCGGCATGGGCCGGCGAGTTGAAGCCGCTTTACAATCTGATGAAGGACTTGCCCGACCTCGCCAATGCGAGCGGGGGCCTATACCAGTTTTGACGCGGGACGGGGCAGCCCGTTCCAATGCTCGTTTTGCACATCATCAACGTGCAGGGACGCAAGTCGCGCCATCGCACGCCTGACGATGTCGAGGAAATTATCCGGATCAATGCCGCGCAGAATATTCAGCGGTTCTTCATCACCGACGACGACTTTGCGCGCAACAAGAACTGGGAAGCGATTCTCGACCGGCTCATCTGGCTGCGCGAGGAGCAGGGCTTCAAATTCAAGGTGACATTACAGGTCGACACGCTGTGTCACGCCTCGACGGTTTCATCGAGAAGGCTGCGCGCGGCGGCTGTGCCCGCGTCTTCATAGGGTTGGAGAATATCGACCCTGATGCGCTCGCTTCCGCCAAAAAGCGGCAAAACAAGATCTGGGAATACCGCAAGATGCTACAGGCCTGGAAGGACGTCGGCGTGATCACATATGCCGGCTACATCCTCGGCTTTCCGAACGACACGCCGGAGAAGATCGCCCGCCCCGCCTTGAAGCGCGTCCAAGCTGACGAGAGCGCGAGAGCGTACGCCGACCTAGCTCTGTCCCCGTCGACCGACGCCGAACAGGACGAAATGGATCTCATTCAGATGTTCAAGGGCGCGATCCCGCGAACACACGGTGCGCCGGGATTCGTCGGGAAGCCGGAACTGCGGCCGGCGCTCCCCTAAGGACTAGGGCGCTGTAGCGGCCGCCGTTGCCCTCAGTTCTTTGTCGATGCAGGATTTGAGCCGCCAATAGTCGCCGCTCGCCTCGGTCGCCTTGCCGCAGGATTCCTGCACAGATGCCGGGACATTGTCCCAGGTGAGTGCGATGTCCTTCCGCGTGCGCTCCTGGAAATCGAGGCAACCGCGCATGATCAGCTCCTGCCTCGCCGAACCTCCCGCGACATCGGCGCAAATGGCCTCGGAGTTGTAGGCTGGTAGCATCTCGGCCTGGGCCGAAGAGGCGTATGAGATGAGGACCAAAGCGAGGATGGGAAAGTGTCGCATCTCAAACCTTTCTTTGATCGCAAGAGCCGCTGGCTCGGCTCGCGTGCGATCAACCGAGTGGTTAGATGCCCTGTGCCCTGTGGCGATTCCCTTCCCTCGCTTCAGTAAGACGCAAGTAAAGCCGCTTGCAAAGCAAATTCCGCGCCCGGGCGCGCGGCTTTGCGCGGTTTCCACCAGGCTGTTGCAGGGCAGCGACGACGCCCGTCCCCTGCCGAAAGGGCCCGCGCTATGCTAAACTTGCTCATTAAGAGCTTTTGGTGAGCTGCTTGGTGGCCGGTCAGCACCTGGCTGCTGACGCTGGAAAAGTCAGTAAGGCAAAGGTAAACCGACAACGAGCCGCAGCCGCTGGGAGACGCTTTCGAGGGCGAGTGAGGACAGGAGAGTAGCATGGCCAATGACGCGTTCATGAAGCCTGAGGTGCCGGATGCGTTCCGCGAATTGATGAGGGTCAGCATCGAGCAAGCAAAGCGGGCGTTCGACACCTTCGCGGCGACGAGCGAGAAGACGTGGAAGACGTTCGAGACCAGCTCACAGACGGCAAGCAGCGGTTTGCGTTCGCTCAACGAGAAGATCGCCGAGATCACCCGCAACAACGCCGAGGCGAATTTCGCCCTTGCGATGAAACTCGCGGAAAGCAAGGACGTCGGCCAGGCCATGGAGCTGCAAACCGAGCATGCGCGAAAGCAGATGGAGAGCTTCGTGCATCAGATCGAGGAGATCCGCGACCTCGCGGCGCAAGTAATCCAGGACAGCACGCCTCCCGGCATGCCTGGGGTTGGCAAGCCGTAAAAGCGGCCGGGCGATGTAGCTATTCGATCAGGGCAGCTTGGTCGCAGGCGTGCAGATGACCTGCACTTTATTGTCCTTGTTGTCGGGATAGCACATGCTGATTTGTTCCTTGGCGTTGTCTATGACAAATACTGCGGCCCCGGGGGCGCAAAATTGATGCGGGTATATAGCCCGACGATTCGGCGTTCGCCGGCAGCGCCAACCCGGTCATGGCCATGGCGACAAGCGCCGTGGCGGCTAGTCTTCTCATACGCATAACATTCCTCCCTTGCTACACCTGTTGTTGTCTCGCCGCATTTGCTAGCACGCCAAGGATCAGAGCTTCCAGCCCGGACCCGGGACGGTCTCCTGGAACGCCTTGTGCAATGCGGATCCCCACGCGTCGCGTATCGACCGAAGATAGGGATCGGACCCCTCAAGCCTGTCGGTGAAACCTGGCGACATCGAATCGCGCCGGTAGACGAGGAGATCGATCGGCGGCCCCACCGACACGTTGGAGCGCATGGTCGAATCGAAGGAGATCAGCGCGCATTTCACCGCGTCGTTTAGGCTCGTGCGTGGCTGGATGATGCGGTCGAGGATCGGCTTGCCGTATTTCACCTCGCCGATCTGGAAATAGATCGTGTCGTCCATGGCATCGATGAAATTGCCGGCATCGTAGATCAGGAACAGCCTGAGCTGCCCAGTCTTGAGCTGCCCGGCAAGGATGAAGGAAGCGCTGAAGTCGACGTCGTGCTGCTGCAGATAGCCGCCGTCGATCTTGTGCATTTCGCGCATCGCGGTGCCGACGGCGCGCGCCGCGGCGAACATTGAGCCGATCGCCCACAAGTCTTTTTCTGGGTCGCCGGTATCGAGCCACTCGCCGAGCAGACTCATCACCCCTTGCGTCAGCGAACCGGCGGTGAGCAGGGCAAAGAAGCGTTCTCCCCGCTTCTCCAATACGTGCATCTTGCGGAAGGTGGAGACGCGGTCGATGCCGCATTGGTGCGGGAATCGGAAGCCAGCACCAAGCCTTCATTGAGCAGAATGCCAATGCTATAGGTCAAGCCATCCCCCTATTGAGCTTGTTGTTGTTGCTGCTTGGAAACATGAGTCCGTGTGCGGCTGTCCATAGCCGTATCGTGAACCCTTTGGAAATATGGGATTTCCTCTCCGTCTGTCCGTGCTTGTCCACAGCCGATTACGTCCGTATATTGGGGAATATTGGGCACGGAGCTGTCCGCTTTTGGGGGCAAAGCGGTCGCAGAATGTTGCTGTGATAAGAGTGCGCTAGTGACCCAAGGCGGACATCATTCCCATCCTGAATGCCAGGGCCAAGCCGACAAGTATCTCGTCGTTTGAGGGGACGGCGCGTCAGCGGAAGGCCAGGGGGTCTAATGCTCGGGCCCCCACAACCCGAATTCGCTCGAATACAAAGATCTTGTCTTCTCGCGGTGACTCCCAATCAAGAAACTGGGGCTCTTGGTTTACGATCTTCAAGCCCAAGCAGGAAATGACGAGTAATCCGCCATCTGGCGAAAATTTTGCCCCATGTGGTGCGGCATTGCCGAGGTTTACGGTTTGAACTGGATTTCTGAATTTTGGGTCCTGGGTCAAACTATATAGAGAAAAGGAGTGATTGATTAAATCTGTAATGACGCATGTACCGTCAAGTATATCTATGTTTTCTAGTCGACAGAAATCTTTCTGCACGAGGATTCGTTCAGGACTACGAGCAATTTCACCTTCGGCATTTATTGAGAATATGGCTATTCCATTTTTTGTTGGCATTCTATCTTGGGGGTTAGGTTTTTCTAATTCAACGGATTTCTTTCTGCGATCTCTCATCAGCGTTTTGCTAAAGGATTGACCTTTTTTAAAAATTTTCGTTCTAAGCTTATTAATAGCTTTATAAGACAATTTCATCAATTTATCTGAAACAGGCAAGCTCTTTGTCTGATGTAAATGATAAGATACCTTTCCAAGAATGGATAACTGCTTGTTAGATTCAAACGTTACCAAAATTTTGGTGCCGTCGGCATTGAAACATATCCCTTTGCAGTCCCCGTACTCTGAAAACCAGGATTTCAGTCTTATCCAGGGGGCCGGTGATTTTGCCCGTTTCTTCGTTGAATCCGTAGGAAACGATCGCCCCACTTGGCGCAAGGTTCTCGCAGTAAGTGATGACCAATCTGCCGTCCCGCATCGCCAAAGTATGGGGCTCGCGAAGGTGATCGAATGGGCTTTGGAAGAATTGTATCGGTTTTGTTATCGTCTCGCCATTTCGGTAAACATTTATGGTACCGGGCTTTTTAAGATTGTGAGCATTCGAAACCAGAAGGTATTTTTTAGTGAACAATACTCCGTGTGGACTATCAAATTGTGACTCAGGATTCCTTAATACCTGCAACAACTTTCGAGTTCGCGAATCATAAATTCGAACCTCATTGATGCTTTCGTAGGTGGCTGCGAAATAAGACCCGGACGGGTGAAACGAAACCTCACCGACCATACTGGGCGCCCCGTCGTTCTCTATAATCTCAGCGATGCGATACATTGAAGGAACCCCCTGGTCCCAGAGTTTACATCGTCGCAACGGCTCAACCAGTGCTCATTTATGAGTACACGCCCGAGGGCGTCATTCGCTGTTCGGCTCCGCGCCGGGGATCTCGATCTTGGGCTTCTTGCGCAACGTTGAGCAGGACGCTTCGGCCGTCGCCCATATGCGCAGTGCTCTTAAAGGCTATCCCCAAAATCTTGAGGTTTTCTGTCTCCTTCGCCCAAGGACTTGCGCTCCCCACTTGTGCTAGTACCGCGCGTGGGGTATCCAAGTACCACATGGAGAGCGCTGAGAACAGGGCTGCATCAGTATGATTGGCAGACCATTTCAGCCCGGCAAATCGGGGAATCCGGGCGGCAGACCTCGAACAGTCCACAGCCTCCAGGAGCTTGCGCGCAAGCACATGATCGAAGCCCTCGACGTGCTTGTCCAATCATGCTGAACGAAAAAGCGCCGCCGAATGCCCGTGTTGCTGCCGCTAATACCCTGCTTGACCGCGCCTATGGCAAAGCACCCACGTTTAGCACCTCGGACACCCAAGCCTTTAAACGGGCCATCGACATGACCGACGATGAGCTAGCTGCCATCGTGGGTGGGGCCAAGCTTACCCTAGTAAAATCAGACATTTAGTCCCCTATCCTTCTATGTTCTCTCGCTGGAGGGGTTCTCAGGGACCAGGATAGATCGGTCTAGGTTAACGCGAACAATCCTGGCGCGCGTCTCGCAGCGCTCGATAGCCGCCAGGAGGTAGTAGCGCTCGCTCATTGCTTGCCCTGCATGAACTCAATGCGGTCAAGCTCGGCGTCGACGAACTTCTGGACGGCATCGGTCGGGGCGCCGCTGCGGATCAGCGAAGCGGCCAGCTTATTGAGTGCGTCGATCTTCGCTGCGTGCGTCTTTGTCACATCGGCTTCGTTCATGATTTGCTCCCGAAATACTTGTCCATCGGATCAGTGGACTGAGGCTTGACCTCCAGGGCTGCCCGCGCGCTCGGCGTGAGCCCCAGCAAGGTCGCATTAGTGAGCTGCGTCTCATGACGCCATGCGAATGATGCCGAGCAAGGGGTTAACAGATGGCCCACCGCGCTTGTTTTGGATGGCAAACACGAGGGTGCCAGTGGCGGCGGCACGTACACGTCCGAGAATTTGACCGACACCGTCGCAGGCGGCAGATACAAGGGCTCCTAATCGCGAGGAGAAGTGGCGGAGCGATAACGTCCCTAGAGTATCCCGGTCGTGATTAAACCAACCAGGACGAACGAGAACACGCAGAACAGCTTGAACGCCAACCCATCTGCCTCCTGCTTAGTCATCGGGGTAACCCTCCTCATTCCCTAGTGCCCCAGCCGACTTCGATGCGGCTGTTGGACCTTAACCCCGATGATCGCCTGCGCGTTCCCCTGCTGCCGTCTGTTTCGACTGTTGGCCTCCACCACCGGCGCTATCAGTTCTCAGGCCTCTGTGGCAGTTCGGCAACCAATTCCGACCCATAATATGGTTGCATTATAGGGTTGACGCCTTGCCGGTACGGCAAGTGACCGTCGGAGTGGGTGATTAGTCTGGTATCGCGTACAACCCCCGCAAGGTCGAGCGCAGGAAGCACCGATCATCCTCTAAATATAGAATTCGACTTGCGCCCCAAATCTAGTCACCGGGCCGCAAGCCGAGGATAACACCTTACCCTGCCTTGGGCCGCGAACCCCTCCGAACGGCTCTTTTCTTGCTTATCCGCCGCTGCAAGGCGACGACTATCCCCACACGGCCTTGGGCAGAAGCGCAACAACGTTTCAGACTTTATTACAAGTTTAGCGATCACAACGAGGGATGCGCTCTGTTGGGATTAGCTTCTGTGTTTGGGTAGCGAGGATAGCCCTAATCGTCTTCTTTGACTCGCTCGCAGATCCGGCGGTGGGCGTTGCCGCAGTCGCTGCGCTCCTCGCTGGGATAATTTGGCTGCCCAATGAGAGGCACTCGCAATGGCCAAACGCGAGACTTGAGTTTAAGCAACCTGGATAACTGGCGGGCCGCTTTACCGGTGCGGATGATGAGTAGACCGGCTAGGTAAACCCATAGGTAACGAGACCAGGTTCAATTCGCGGCCAGGATCAACGCAAATGCTGTTGGCGGGGGGAGATTGCTCCAACAGTAAACGGGACTCCCTAGAAAACGGGTTGCGCCACAGAAAAAGGGACTCCGATGTTGGAGGGATGCAGTGATGTCGCCGCGATCTGCCGCAGTTCGAAAAGCAAGTCATACGTCTGCTCCAGCTGCTCCTGGTCTTGGGCCGGGCGCGTCTGGTCCATAAGCGAAAGCTCAATGTGAGCCCCGCTGCCGATCTAGCAGGGTGATAAACGCCTCCAATTGGCTGATGGCCGGGTTCATCGTTGCCAGATGCCTCACCAGGCCGCTAATTGAACAGACAAGGTTCATTCGCAGCCAAAATCAACACAAATGCTGATGACGGGGGAGTCCCGCGCCACAGAAAAAGGGACTCCGATGTTGGAGGGATCTTTCCCGAAGTATACGAATTTGTATAAGCCCGAACACCAAACTCCCCCTTTTAAATCAAAGTGGCGCTCCATGTTCTCCCGCACTCTTACGAGCGACAAGCTGGGGGATCACAATGGGAGCAGGGAGTGGCAAGAGCGATAAGTGCGGCGCCGGTCCAATAACCTCCGTTACGCTGTGTGTATGCACCCATCGCCGCCCCGGGTTTTTTAGCCAATTCACGCGCTCGCTTGAGACCTTGATCGTTCCTTCGGTAGTGACGTTCCATCTTAGCGTTAGCGACAACAATATCGTTAGCCATTATGAATTATACATCAGGGACCTCCTGGAAAGGCTGCCGTTCGCCTCTTCCTATGGACATGAGCCTGCTCCCGGTTATTCGAATGCACGCAATAGGGCCCTTGAGCTTGCGCTGAAAACGCCGGCAGAACTACTTGCCTTCGTTGATGATGACATGACGGTTGCCCCGACCTGGCTGCTCGGACATCTGCGCAGTCATGAGGAATTTGCTTGCGATGTCGTCGGTGGAGCGATCCACGGCCACCGCAGCCGGTACAACACCGGCCGCCGTTTTGCACACGGCGAAGAGCGACCCACTATCGGCACATCGAATGTTTCGTTCAAGCGTTGGATTGTGGCCGACGATGGATTGCGTTTGCTATTTGACCCTCGTTTCAATGCAAGCGGGGGTGAGGACAAGGACTTCTTTTCTTCGGCTCATCGGAAAGGCGCAAGGATTGTTGTTAGCAGCTATCCGATCGTCCACGACTCGACTGCGAACCAGGTTGCGACCCTGTGGAATAAAGCCCAAGTCTCTTCAATCATGCACAGGGATCGGATTGTAAGGCTACGGAAAGAGGTTGGCTTTTTCGCCGGATTTGCCAGTGCGATTTGGGGGGTACGCTTCGGCATAAAATCGCTCCCGGTCTTTCTTGATTATCGCGCTAGTCTCCTATTTAAGAACGCTGATCGAGCGTTACGGAAGCAAATTTCCGCATATAAGAATTTTCATAAGATGGTTCAGGGCTTCAATGGACTGCGTGGCGATTATATAGCTCGTCATGAAGTGCGGCGGAGCTTCTAAACGGCTGGCCCTTTCCCGCGCTGAGTTCAAAAAAGCGACGTAATCAAGTGGTCACACGCTTTTGATCAGCGCCCGCGGCGCGCGGCCATGCTTTTTAGGGGCGCAAAAAATGTCCGGTCTCAAGGGAAGGGTTGCCCAACGCATAACCTCATCGCTTTTTTTCTCAGCCCATTAGTGACCTCGGCAATTCCAAGGCTTACGTGGTTTTTTTGCCCCTCATCGGTATAACATTGATCTTGTCAGCTTTGAGCAATGGCAGTGGATTGCGCGAACTCCTGACCCCAAGTGCCTCTTGGACCCCTTTTTTCCTGCTCGCGCTCTACCTGTTTTTCAACGCGACATGGGCCGCAGACCAACCTGCCGCGCTCGGTGCGGCGAGCCTATGCACCCGCGCTTCACGAGCTCCCACTCGGCGCGATCCAGGATGCGTGGGATGAGATCGAAGGGGATCAGCCGCTCGGTCGAGCCGCCTTCGGCATAGACGGCGAAGGTGATGCCGAGCCGCCGGAACAGCTCCTCGGCGGCGACCTGCTTGGTGACCAGGGATTCGATGGAGAGATCGTCAAGCAGCCCGGCGAAGTCGGCATAGGCGGGCCTCACGTTGCCGTCGGGGCTGCGCATTTCATCAAAAAATCGGCGGGACGGTGCTGGCGCCTCGCGCACCCGCGCTTCCGCTATCTCAGAACTTCGCAAGTCCACCCTGTCCGGTTCTCGTGAGCGACCTCTACTCCCGCCTGGGTGCGCTTCCGTTTTATGCTATGGCATCATTTTATGCCTATGCCGTTTGGATAGGCAACGTTTTTACAAGCCTATTTCCTGAGCAACACTCGCGCCATCGATTACATGTTCGAAACCTTCCTCACGGCCTTCACCACCTTCTTTGCAGTGATCGGTCCCATCGATTCTGCGGTGCTGCTCACCACGCTTACGCCCAACGCGACGAAGGAGGAGCGTCGGGCGATCTCGCTGAAAGCCGTGGCCATCGCCACGTTGATCGTGCTCGTCTTCGCCCTGTTTGGGCAACCGATCCTCCATCAGCTAGGCGTCTCGCTGCCGGCGCTCCAGGTTGCCGGCGGCATCATCCTGCTGATGATCGCCCTCGACATGACCCTGTCGAAGCGCCCGTCGCAGGCCAAGCTCACGGTGAAAGAAAGCGAAGAGGCGGAGAGCAGAGCGGAGCAGCACGCCGAGATCACCGTGTTTCCACTCGCCACGCCGCTGCTTGCCGGGCCGGGCGCCATGACGTCAGCCATCGTGCTCGCCGCCGGCACCCACGGCGACCCTAAGCTGCTCGTCGCCGTGGTGCTGGCAATTCTCGCGGTCATGCTGGTGACGCTCATCTTTCTGCTGCTCGCGCAGGAGATCCACTATCTGATCGGGCTCACGGCGCGGAAGGTGATCGTGCGCGTGTTCGGCGTGCTGCTCGCGGCCATTGCCGTGCAGTCGATCTTCAACGGCATCGCCGCCGCTCATATCTTTCGCTGAGGCCACAATCGCAGGAGGTAGGTCATGCGTGCTGTACAGGTATTGAAGCCCGGGTCGCCGCTCGAGCTTGTGGAGCGGCCGATGCCGGAGCCGGGTCCCGGCAAGGTGCGCGTCAAGGTGGAGGCTTGCGGCATATGCCACAGCGATTCCTTCACGGTCGAGGGCCACTACCCCGGCATCCTCTATCCGAGAGTGCCGGGCCACGAGATCGCGGGCCATGTCGATGCGCTCGGGCCAGGGGTCACGGCCTGGCGCGTGGGGCAGCGCGTCGGCGTCGGCTGGCATGGCGGTCATTGCGGGGTGTGCGCCAATTGCCGACGGGGCGATTTCGTCCTCTGCGTCGTCATGCAGGTGCCGGGCATCGCCTATGACGGCGGCTATGCCGACTACATGATCGCGCCCCAAGAAGCACTTGCCGCCATCCCTGACGACCTTACCGCGATAGAGGCGGCACCGTTGCTCTGCGCCGGCATCACCACCTTCAATTCGCTCCGCAATTCGGGCGCGGGCCCGGGCGATCTCGTGGCGATCCTCGGCATCGGCGGCCTCGGCCATCTCGGCGTGCAATTCGCGGTAAAGATGGGCTTCAACACCGTCGCCATCGCGCGCGGCCCCGACAAGGCCAAGCTCGCGCTCGAGCTCGGCGCCCATCGTTATATCGACAGTGAAGCGGAAGATGCGGCCAAGGTGCTCGCCGGGCTTGGCGGCGCCAAGGTGATCCTTGCCACGGTGACCAACGCCAAGGCGATGAGCGCGCTGATCGAGGGCCTCGGGGTCGACGGCAAATTGCTGGTGGTGGGGGTGTCGCCGGAGCCGATCGGGGTCTCGCCCCTTCAGCTCATCGGCAAGCGGCGCTCGGTGGCAGGCTGGCCATCAGGTCGCGCCTCGGATTCGGAGGACACCATGCGCTTCAGCGCCCTTGAAGGTATTCGGCCGATGATCGAGATCGTCCCGCTCACAGAAGCTGCAAAGGGATATGCGCGGATGATGAAGGGCGATGCGCGCTTCCGCGTCGTCCTCGTCCCGTGACTACGAGCGGTTGCCGCCAAACAGATGGCCGGCAAGAAGCCGCAAATAGGAACCGCCGGTCTCGCCCAGGCATAGTTTAGATTGACCTTGGCGGCGCCGGGTGAAGGTGATCGGCACTTCGATGACGCGTATGCGTTTCGCAAGCGCGAGCAGCTACTGAAAGGCGTAGCCGTTATTCTGCAGACGCTTGTAGATCTCCTCGATGTTGCCGGCCTAGTCCATGGCGGCGGCGACGACGACGTGCCGCCGCGAGCCCTCGGCCGACGCAAGTGTCATTCAGCGTGGACCGGCTCGGAACTTGGATAGGCCTTCGGCTTCGCCGCGAATTTGCGCACCACCACGTAAAACACCGGCGTGAAGATCAGGCCGAAGACGGTGACGCCGATCATGCCGAAAAACACCGCGGTGCCCAGCGACTGGCGCATCTCGGCACCCGCGCCGGTGGCGATGACGAGCGGCAACACGCCGAGGATGAAGGCGAAGGAGGTCATGAGGATCGGGCGCAAGCGCACGCGCGCGGCCTCCGTCGCCGCCTGGAAGCGATCCTCGCCATGCTCCTCGTTCTGGCGCGCGAACTCCACGATCAGGATGGCGTTTTTCGCCGCCAAGCCAATAAGCACGACGAAACCGATCTGAGCGAGGATGTTTACGTCCATGCCACGAAGTAGGAGGCCGCTGATGGCGGCGAGCAAACACATGGGCACGATCAGAATGACGGCGAGCGGCAGCGACCAGCTCTCGTATTGCGCGGAGAGCAGCAGAAACACGAACACCACCGAGGCGCCGAACACATAGATCGCGGTGTTGCCGGCGAGCTGTTCCTGATAGGCGATTTCAGTCCAGGCCGCCGCATAGCCCTCCGGCAAGACCTGCTGGGCAATCTTGTCCATGGCGGCGAGCCCGTAGCCGGTGGAGAAGCCGGGCGCGGTGCCACCCTGCACGGCGGCGGACGGAAACAGGTTGAAATGCTCGACGCGATAGGGCCCGGTGATGTCGCGGAAGGACGCCACGGAGCCGAGGGGCACCATCTCGCCATTGGCGTTGCGCGTCTTAAGCTGCGAGATATCGTGCAGGTCCTGGCGAAACCTGCCGTCGGCTTGTGCCGTGACGCGGTAGGTACGGCCGAGGAAATTGAAGTCGTTCACATATTGGGAGCCGAGATAGACTTCGAGCGTGGTGAAGACGTCATCGGCCTTGACCCCTAGCATCTCGGCGCGGATGCGATCGATATCCGCCCAGACCTTGGGCGTCCGCGTGTTGAAGGTGGTGAACACACTCACGAGCCCCGGAGTCTGATTGGCGGCCGCCATGACGCCCTGTGCCACCCCTTCGAGCTCCGACAGTTCGCCGCCATGGGTGTCCTGCACCTCAAGCTTGAACCCGCCGGTGGTGCCGATGCCGCGCACCGGCGGCGGCGACACGCTGATAACCAGCGCGTCCTGGATCGCGGCGAATTTCTGGTTGAGCAGGACGCTGATCTTCTGCGCGGTCAGTCCGTCCTTGGCGCGCTCGTCGAACGCCTTGAGCGGCGAAAAGATCACGGCTGAATTTGGCGCGTTGGTAAAGGTAGCGCCGTCCAACCCCACGATCGGCACGGTATGGGCGACCCCCGGCGTGTCCAGCACCAGCTTGTTGACGCGCCGCGCCAGCTCGTCAGTGCGGGCGAGCGAGGCTCCGGGCGGCAGCTGGACGATGTTGATGAGGTAGCCCTGATCCTGCTGCGGGATGAAACCGGTTGGCGCCCGGCTGAACTCGAAGATGGTGAGGCCGATCAGACCGGCATAGACCATCACCATGATCAAGGACACGCGCACAAGACGACCGGTCAGCTTGCCATAACGGAAGGACAGCCATTCGAAGGCGCGATTGAAACCCCGGAAGAAGGCGTTGATCGGCCGGACGAAAATGTTCTGGCGTTGCGGATGCGGCTCGTGCGGCTTGAATAGGAGCGCGCAGAGCGCTGGGCTCAGAGTGAGCGAGACGATGAGCGAGATGACGGTCGAGGTGGCGATGGTGACGGCGAACTGACGGAAGAACTGGCCGAGAATGCCGGTGAGAAAGACCGACGGGATGAACACCGCCGTCAGCACGAGGGCGATCGCGACTAGCGCGCCGCCAACCTCTTCCATGGTCTTGTAGGCGGCGTCGCGCGGGCTCAAGCCTTCGCGAATGTTTCGCTCCACGTTCTCGACCACGACGATTGCGTCGTCGACCACGATGCCAATAGCGAGAAGCAAACCGAACAGGGAGAGATTGTTGAGCGAGTAGCCCAGCGCCGACAGCATGGCAAAAGTGCCGATCAACGATACCGGGATGGCGACGATCGGCACGATCGAGGCGCGCCACGTCTGCAAGAACAGGATGATCACCACCACGACGAGGACCACGGCCTCGAACATGGTGTGGATCACCGCCTCCACCGATTGCGAAATGAAGACCGTCGGATTGTAGACGATGTCGTATTTGAGGCCGGCGGGAAAGGACTCCGACAGCTTCTTCATGGTCGCCTGGACTTGGGCCGCGGTAGCGAGCGCGTTCGAGCCGGGACGCTGGAAGATACCGAGCGGCACCGCCACCCTCTCGTCGAGATAGCCATTGCGGCCGTAATCGGCGGCGCCAAGCTCCACCCTGCCGATATCGCGGATGCGGACCACGCGCCCGTCGCTGCCCGACTTGACGATGATGTTGCCGAACTGCTCCGGATCGGTGAGCCGCCCTAGCGTTTCGACGTTGTATTGGAAGGCGCCTGGTTGCGGCACCGGCGGCTGGTTGGTCACGCCGGCGGCGACTTGCACGTTCTGCCCTCGGAGCGCGGCGACCACGTCACCGGCGGTCAGGTTGCGCATGGCGAGCTTCTCCGGATCGAGCCAGATGCGCATCGAATAATCGCGCGCGCCGAAGATGGTGACGTTGCCGACGCCGTCGATGCGCGACAGCACGTCCTTCACGTGCAAGGTCGCGTAGTTGGAGATGTAGAGTTGGTCGCGCATGCCGTCTGGCGAAAACAGGTGGATCACCAGCATCAGGTCCGGCGACTGTTTAGTCACCGTCACGCCGATGTTGCGCACCTCCTCCGGCAGCCGCGGCTGGGCGACGGCGACGCGGTTTTGCACCAGCACCTGCGCGGTATCGAGATCAGTGCCGAGCTTGAAGGTGACCGTTAGCGACATGTTGCCGTCGCCGGTCGACTGCGACGTCATATAGAGCATGTTGTCGACGCCGTTGACCTCCTGCTCAATCGGAGTTGCCACGGTCTTGGCCACGATCTCGGCGGAGGCGCCCGGATATTGCGTGGTGACCGAGATCGACGGCGGCGCGATGTCCGGGTACTGGGCGACGGGCAGCGCGAAATAGGCAACGCCGCCGATCAGCGTGATGATGATGGAGATGACCGCGGCGAAGATCGGCCGGTCGATGAAGAAATGCGAAATGTTGGTGGGGCGATCGCCCTGAGGCGTGCTGTCGGTCATTGTTGCTTCGGTACGGCCGCGCCTTCAACCGTGCCCTGCTCCGGCGTGACTTTCTGCCCGGGGCGGGCGCGCAGGAGACCGGTGACGATCACTTCGTCGTCCTTGGTGATGCCGCTCCTAACGATGCGCAAATTGCCGTCGACCACCGGGCCGAGCTCGACCGGTTTCGGCACCACTGTGCCGTCCGGCGCGACCGTGAACAGGAGCTTGGTGGATTGGTCGGTCACGACGGCCGCATCCGCCACAAGCATGACCGGATGAAGCTGTGACATCGGCACCTTAACGCGGCCGAATTGGCCGGGCGTGATGAAATACTCGGGATTGGGGAAGGCAGCGCGCACGCGTATGGTGCCGGTCGTGCGGTCATATTGATTGTCGACGAAGTCGATGGTGCCTTTCATCGGCCAGTCGGTCTCATCCATGAGCTGGGCCCGCACCTCCACCGTATTGCTGCGAGCGGACGGGATTTCGCCTTTCGCCACGAGACGCTTATAGGTCATGCCGTCGCCCTCGCTCACGTTGAAGAAGATGTGGATGGGATCGAGCGAGACGATGGTGGTGAGCAGGGTAGGCGTGCCGGTGGTGCCGCCGATGACCAGATTGCCGACGCTGAGCTCGTGCCGGCTCGCGCGGCCCGCGATCGGTGCGGTCACCCGCGTATAGTCGAGATTGAGCTGCGCCTGGTCGAGCTGGGCAATCGAGGAATCCCGGGTCGCCGTCGCCGTGTTCACCTGGGCAACGCGCTCGTCATAGGTCTCTTCCGTGGCGTAGCTCTTCTTCCTGAGCTCGGCAGTGCGGGCGAGCTGGGCCTTGGCCAGGTCAAGGTTGGCGTTGGCCTCGGCGAGATTTGCTTTGGCGGATTCGAGCGCGAGCTCGAACGGCTTTGGCTCGATCACGAACAGCAGGTCACCCTTCTTGACGATCTGCCCGTCGGTGAAATTGATGGATTCTAGATAGCCGCTGACGCGAGCGCGCACGTCGACGGAATCCACGGCCTCGAATTGCCCGGTGAAATCCTTAGATTCGACGAGCTCTCTTATGATGGGCTTGGCCACGGTTACCGCCGGAGGCGGTGGAGCTGCCGCGGTCGTTTGCTGCCCCCCCTGCAAAAACGGTAGATGCTCCCAAAAGCCCCAATAGCGGTAGAGCAGCACAGCGAGGCCAACCGCCAGCGTCAGAAATATGACGCGACCGACCCCTTTGCGCGGCCGGGGTGGAGGCTCGTCGGCGCGGGCGGGCGGAGGCGCAGCAGGCGCCTCATCCGGCTTGACCTTCAGCGTCGTGGTGTCGCCTGCGGCCTCGGCAATGCCGCCCCGGCGCGGACCGTTTGTCTCGTTTCTCTGCGCGTTCATGATCAATGCCAGGTGCGCCAATGAGTCAGGCGTCCCGGCCTCGCTTGGGTTGGTATCGCCGGGAGCTTAGCCGGGGACGGCCAAAACGCAAAACACCAAGGTTTGATTGCGTCGATTGGGCCGTCAGCCCTGTTCGGGCATGACTGTTTCGCCATTCGGGAAGTGGATAAAAGTACTTTCTGGCACTTTGAAGTTGGTAGCGAGCAAGAGATCGGGCGTGGAGGCCATCCAGGCGGTGATGGAGATCGACTGATGCAGATGCTCGACGGCCTTTCGCGCCAAGTTTTGTGCGCATTTCGCCCCCATCATGCCGCAACATTCGGAGTGGCCAGGAGGTTCCCGCATGGTACTGGCGGATCACCAGAAATTGGATGGCTGGGCCAAACTTCATCGTCGTGGCGGAGTTGTGCTGCTTTCGGCGTCGATCCTCGAATTCATTGTCTGACGATCTGTTTTGCCGCCGCGGCAAAAGCCGTCCAGCTTCAGCGTCGACCAAATCATGCAGGAGCTGCAGAAACCGCAGGGTGGCTAGCGAGAATACCACCATAGGAGGATTTGATGCGTCGGTATTTGACGGCCCTAGCGTTTGGGCTTGTTTTTGCGTGTGGCGTGGCTCCGGCCGCTACGGCCGAGGCCGCCACCATCACCGCGGAAGAGGCGCACGCCATAGGCGTCGATGCCTATCTCTATTTCTACTCCCTCGTGACCATGGATGTGACGCGCAAGCAGCTCACCAATCAGGAGCCGAACTCCTGGGGGCATCGGCGGCCCGATGAACAGCTTCGCCAATGTCGGAGCGTTTCCCTCCGCCGACATGAAGGTCGTGGTCAGGCCGAATTTCGACACGCTCTATTCGAGCGGCTGGCTCGACCTGACCAAGGAACCGATGGTCGTCTCCGTGCCTGACACCGGCGGGCGCTATTATCTCCTGCCCATGCTCGACATGTGGACAGACGTGTTTGCCTCGCCTGGCTGGCGCACCACGGGAACGGAAGCCGGCAACTTTCTGGTGACGCCCCCAGGCTGGAGCGGCACGGTGCCTGACGGCTTCACTGAGATCAAAGCGCCGACGCCCTATGTGTGGATCATCGGCCGCACCAAGACCGACGGGCCTGCCGATTACGACAGCGTGCACAAGATCCAGGAGGGCTACAAGATCACGCCGCTGTCGGAGTGGGGCAAGGAGCCGGTAGCGCCGGAGGTTAAGATCGACCCCTCCATCGATATGAAGACTCCGCCGAAGAAACAAGTCGACACCATGCCTGCCGGGCCGTTCTTCGCCTATGCCGCCGATCTGCTCAAGCTTCATCCGCCGCACATCACCGATGAGCCGATCATCGCGCAGCTGAAGCGCATTGGCTTCGAGGTTGGCAAGAGCTTCGATCTGGATAAGGCCGATCCCGCCGTCAAGAAGGGGCTCGCAAGCGCGCCAGAGGACGCCCAGAAGCTGATGGCGTGGAAAGTTCCAACGCTTGCCAGGATCGCCAACTATTGGTCGATGAACACCGACACCATGGGCGTCTATGGCAACTACTATCTGAAGCGCGCCATCGTTACCCAGCTCGGCCTTGGTGCCAATCTCCCGGGCGACGCCATCTATCCCCTCAATCTCGCCGATGACACGGGAAAGCCTCTCGATGGCGCGAGCAATTACACCCTCCACTTCGACAAGGACCAAATACCGCCGGCGCGGGCCTTCTGGTCGATAACCTTGTATGACAATGACGGGTTCCAGGTGGCGAATTCCTTGAACCGCTTCGCCGTGTCGAGCTGGATGCCGTTCCACTACAATCCCGACGGCTCGCTCGACCTCTATTTCCAGAATGAGAGTCCCGGCGCCGACAAGGAGGCCAACTGGCTGCCGGCGCCGAAAGGACCATACAATTTGACCATGCGTCTCTACGCGCCGAAATCGGAGGCGCTAACCGGCAGATGGAACCCGCCGCCGGTCATCAAGGCTCAGGCGCTGCCTGCCGCGGCGCAATGACGAGACTCGCACGGAGCTTCAGCGCGCCGGGCAGTAAACTTGGCGGCAGGGAGAGCCCGCGAGCCATGGCTCGACAAGTAACCAATCGACACGTAAGGGACAGACTTAGCCGCTTGCAGGAGCACTGGCGAGATCCGCTGCTCACTGCGCTGACCATCATGCTCGCTCTGTGGCTATTCGTGATCTCGCCTCTGCACAACGATGCGATCATCAGCACCGAGATCCTAGGTTTCGCTCTTTCCTTGATGCTGACCGCGGTGCTTCTCGTCCTTTCCAATAGTCCGGCCGCGGCGGTCCTGATGCTGCTGGCGATTGGTCTTGCGTCCACGGCGGCGCTGCTTCGCTTCAAGCATCCATCGGTCCTGGATGTGTGTCTGAATGCAGGTGCGTGGCTGCTGATTGGCGTGGTTTTGATTTGGGGGGTTGGCAAGGCTGTGTTTGCGCCCGGGCGAATCACCTATCATCGCATCATGGGTGCGATCCTCCTCTATCTGGCGATCGGCCTGGCGTTCGTTTCGCTCTTCACCCTGCTCGGCCTGCTTATCCCAGATGCCTTCACGGGCATGTCCATCACAGATAGCCCGAGCTTCACCAGCACCATGATCTATTTTGTTTTTGGGACCTTGACCGGAGCAGGGTCCGACAACATTGCGCCTTTGCATCCGATCGCGCGCAGTCTCACGGTTGTAGTTGCGATGATCGGGCAGCTCTATCCTGCTACATTGTTGGCTAGGCTCGTAACGCTCGAAATCGAAGGCGAAGACAAGCGTGGCCAATAGCCCCGGGCACCGTCACCAAATCGCTAAGCGATTCATTGAAAATTCCAACACCCACTCATTCGCCATCTTTCCCGGTTACAGTTCAGAGGTCTCGATGATCAAAAGCCCTAACCGCCGAATGTTTGCGGTGCTGCTCGCCATTGGGCTTACCGGCTTGGTTACAGTGGATGTCCACGCCGAGATCGCGGCGCCAGATCCCCTGCCCTCGTGGAACGACGGGCCGACCAAGCGGTCCATCATCGACTTCGTAACGGCCGTGACCAAGGAAGGGGGTACCGACTATGTGGCGCCGCCCGAGCGCATCGCCACATTCGACAATGACGGTACGCTGTGGATCGAGCAGCCGATCTACACCCAGTTCGCCTTCGCCGTCGATCGCGTCAAGGCCACGGCCAACAAGCACCCTGAGTGGCAGACGCAAGAGCCGTTCAAATCGATTCTCACGCGCGACCTCAAAGGGCTTGCTGCTTCAGGCGAGAAGGGAATGGTCGAGATCGTAGAGGCGACCCATTCGGGGATGACCACCACCGATTTCAACAAGACGGTCAAGGACTGGCTCGCCATAGCCAAGCATCCCCGCTTCAAGGTGCTCTATACGGATCTCGTTTATCAGCCGATGATCGAACTGCTCGACTACCTGCGCGCCAACGGCTTCAAGACATTCATCGTGTCGGGCGGCGGGGTCGAGTTCATGCGAACGTTCGCCGACAAGACCTACGGCATTCCGCCAGAGCAGGTGATCGGGTCGTCAGGCGTCACCCAATATCAGATGTGGGACGCAAGCCCGGTCTTGATAAAAATGCCGAAGGTTTCCTTCGTCGATGACGGGCCCGGCAAGCCGGAAGGCATCGATCACTTCATCGGACGGCGCCCGATCTTCGCTTTCGGCAATTCCGATGGCGATAAGGAGATGCTGGAATGGACCGCAGCAGGAGATGGCTTGCGCTTCATGGGGCTCGTGCATCACACCGATGCGACACGCGAATATGCCTATGACCGGGATTCGAGTGTCGGCAAGCTCGACAAGGCGCTCGAGGAAGCGACCGCGAAGGGCTGGACCGTGGTCGACATGAAGAACGACTGGAAGACGATTTTTCCCTCCGCGAAGGCGAATCCTTAGAGTCAAAAAGGAGAACGACGCATGAAGCAGACGCGGACGGCTCCACGACGATCTACTTCAGCCCGACGCAGCCTGCGGGCGTGAAGCGCGGCAATTGGATTCAGACCATGCCGGGCAAAGGCTGGTTCACGATCCTGAGGCTTTATAGCCCGCTCGAACCGTTCTTCGACAAGAGCTGGCGGCCAAGCGAGATCGAGGAGGTGTCGAACTGACCGTTCGTCGCTCGACCGCCGGCAACTCATTTCTTCATGCAGTTGCCAAACAGGGCAAAGGACGACGGGCCGCGGACTAGACAGAAAGACGAGCCCAATTTCGGTCCATGACATCATTTTTCGATCTTGCTAGAAAGAGGCGGCCAAAGTGGCTACGCAGGTGCGGGGCCTCGCGTGCCTTCCTGATGATCTGCCATATAACTAATTGATATGGTTTGGTTTATCGGCTGTCAGCGGCCGCATGGAAGCGAGCGACGGGTGATCCGCTACGGGGAAATGTCGGCTCGCTGATGTCATCAAACGAGGCGCTCGATAGTGCCGGTAGCGAAGCCGGGTCTGCGGCGGGTTAGGCGATGACGCTCGCTGTCGTCCTCGCCATCGCCGCCGCTCTGCTCATTGTCTCGGCGTTGTCGCTTGCGCTTCTCGGCACGGCGCTTGGCCGCATCCTCGTTTATGGGATCTCGCTGACTCTCGCGGGCATAGGACTCGCCGCCGCCCTCGGCGCGCTGATTGGGCAAGTTCCTACCGAGACCTTGACTTTGCCGCTGGGCCTTCCCTGGATTGGCGCCCATTTCCGGCTCGACGCGCTCTCGGCATTCTTTCTTGTCGTGGTCAATCTCGGCGGCGGCGCCGCGAGCCTCTATGCGCTCGGCTTTGGGCGGCATGAGACGGCGCCGCAGCGCGTGCTGCCCTTCTATCCGCTGTTCCTCGCCGGCATGACGCTCGTCGTCATCGCCGACGACGCTTTCACCTTCTTGTTCTCCTGGGAGTTCATGTCCCTCTCCTCCTGGGCGCTGGTGATGGCACACGACCATCTGCGCGAGAATCTGCGCGCTGGATATGTGTATCTGGTGATGGCGAGCTTCGGCACGCTTGCGCTGCTGATCGCCTTCGGACTGCTGGCCGGACCTGACGGCGCCTACGCATTCGATGCGATCCGCAACAGCCAGGTCGCCCCCGGCCTCGTCCCGCTCGTCCTCATTCTGGTGTTGATCGGCACCGGCTCAAAGGCGGGCCTCGTGCCGCTGCACGCCTGGCTGCCGCTCGCCCACCCAGCGGCGCCGAGCCATGTCTCCGGGCTATTGAGCGGCGTCATGACCAAGGTCGCCGTCTACGCCTTCGTGCGCATCGTGTTTGACCTGTTGGGCGATCCGGCCTGGTGGTGGAGCATGGTGGTGCTCGCGCTCGCCGGCATCACCTGCGTCATGGGTGTGCTCTACGCGCTGATGCAGCACGATCTGAAGCGGCTGCTCGCCTATCACACGGTCGAGAATATCGGCATCATCTTCATCGGCCTTGGGCTTGCGCTCGGATTTCAGGCTTACGATCTCGGCTGGGCGGCCGCGCTCGCTTTCACTGCGGCGCTCCTGCACGTGCTCAACCACTCCCTGTTCAAGAACCTCCTGTTCCTCGGCTCAGGGGCCGTGCTCACCGCCACCGGCGAACGGAACATGGAGCATCTCGGCGGCCTCATTCATCGCATGCCGCTGACGGCCTTCACCTTCCTCGTTGGCTGCGTCGCCATCTCGGCGCTGCCGCCGCTCAATGGCTTCGTCTCCGAATGGCTGACCTTCCAAGCCATCTTGCAAAGCCCACAGCTCGTCTCATGGGGCCTGAAATTTCTGATCCCTGCGGTCGGTGCCCTGCTCGCTCTATCGGCGGCGCTTGCCGCTGCCTGCTTCGTCAAGGCCTTCGGCATCACCTTTCTCGGTCGGCCGCGCACTGAGGCCGCACGGCGCGCGCATGAAACCGATGCCTTCTCCCTCACCTCGATGTTTGCGCTCGCCACGCTCTGTCTGATCGCCGGCATTCTGCCCGGCTATTTCATCGACGCGCTCGCGCCGGTCGCCAAATCCATGGTCGGCGAAAGCATGCCGCTGCAACACGGCGTGCCCTTCCTCTCCATCGTCCCGATCGCCGAGGGCCGTAGCTCCTATAACGGCCTCCTCGTGTTCCTCTTCATGGTGTTCTCTGGTGTCGCCGCGGCAATCGTCATTCATCGATTTGCCTCCGATAGGATTCGGCGTGGTCCGGCGTGGGATTGCGGCTATCCGGACCCGAGCACGCAGACCCAATATACCTCCTCAAGCTTCGCCCAGCCCTTCCGCCGAGTGTTCGGAACGCTAGTGTTTCGCGCGAGTGAGCAGGTCGACATGCCGCCGCCCGGAGATCAAAGACCCGCTCGCCTCGTGGTGCGCCTGACCGACACCATCTGGGATGCCCTCTATGAGCCGATCGCGGTTGTCGTCGGCACCATCGCCGACCGGCTGAACCGGCTCCAGTACCTCAGCATCCGCCACTATCTCGGCTTCGTGTTCGTCTCGCTCGTCGGCCTTCTGCTCGTGCTTGCGATATGGCCATGATCACCACGCTCGCGGTGCAGGCCGCACAGATGCTGCTGGTGTTGGGGCTCGCGCCGCTCCTCGTCGGTTTCGTGCGCAAGGTCAAGGCCCGGTTGCTTCGCCGCCAAGGTCCGCCGCTCATTCAGCCTTACCGCGACCTCATCCGGCTCCTGCGCAAGGACGTGGTACTGGCGACAAGTGCCTCCTGGCTGTTCCGCGCCATCCCCTATCTCATCTTCGCCGCGACCTGGGTGGCGGCGGCGCTGGTGCCGACCTTCGCCACCGGGCTGATGTTCTCCTGGTCGGCCGATCTGATCGTCATCATCGCGCTGCTTGGGCTCGCCCGCTTTTTCCTGGCGCTTGCCGGCCTCGATGTGGGCACGAGCTTTGGCGGCATCGGCTCAAGCCGCGAGGTGATGATCGCCTCGCTCGCCGAGCCGGCGATGCTGATGATCGTGTTCACGCTGGCGCTCACCGCCGGCTCGACCCAGCTCTCCACGATGGCAGAGTACCTTGCCTCGGGAGAAGCCGGTTTGCGTTTCTCGCTCGGGCTTGCGCTGATCGCGCTGATCATCGTGGCCATCGCCGAGAACGCACGCATCCCGGTCGACAATCCGGCGACGCACCTTGAGCTGACCATGGTGCATGAGGCCATGGTGCTCGAATATTCGGGGCGGCACCTGGCTCTGATCGACCTGTCGGCTGAGCTCAAGCTTTTGCTCTATGTGTCGCTGATCGCCTGCCTATTCATGCCCTGGGGCATCGCCGCACCTGATGCCGGACTCGAGGCGCTGCTCATCGGCGTCATCGCCTATATCGCCAAGCTCGCTGCCGGCGGCTTCCTGCTGGCGGTGTTCGAAACCTCAATCGCCAAGATGCGCGTGTTTCGCGTGCCTGAATTCCTGGGCGTGGCGCTCATGCTCGCGCTTCTCGCCACCCTGCTTCTGTTCGTGTCGCGGAGCCTCTAGATGCACGGCCTCAATTTCGATATCGCGCATCTCCTCGCCGGCTCACTCGTGCTGGTGAGCTTCATGCTGCTCTATCAGGACCGGCTCTATGCGCTGCTCAATGTCTATGCGCTCCACGCCGTCGTGCTGGCGCTGTCGGTCGCCTGGCAGGCTTACATCCAAGACGCGCCGCATCTCTACATCACCGCGGCGATCGCGCTTCTATTCAAGGCGATCGTCATCCCCGTGGCGCTACACCGGATGATTGTCAAGCTCGGCATCCATCGCGAGATCGAGGCCGTCGGCGGCATCGGCCTCACCATGCTGCTCGGCATGGGGCTTGTGGCGCTCGCCATGGTGGTGACGCTGCGCGCGACCGAAGGCGCGGGCCTGCTCGCCCGTGAGGACCTCGCCTTTGCGCTGTCTGTGGTGCTGCTCGGCCTCCTGATGATGGTGGCGCGGCGAAATGCCGTCAGTCAGGTCGTCGGCTTTATGTCGCTCGAGAACGGGCTGGTGCTCGCCGCCACCGGCGCCAAGGGTATGCCGCTCGTGGTCGAGATCAGCGTCGCCTTCTCGATCCTCATCGCCTTCATCGTCATCGGCATCTTCCTGTTCCGCATCCGCGAGCGTTTCGACACGGTCGATGTCGCGGCGCTGGACCGCTATCGGGGTGAGCACGGATGAGCTTCGATACCGTGACCTTGCTCTTCCTCATCCCGGCGCTGGCGGCGGTGGTGATCGCGCTAATGCCTGGCTCGAAGCTCAGCGCCTATGTCAACGCCGGCGCGTCCTTCCTCACCTTCCTTGCCGCGTTATCGCTGCTGTGGGTCGATCGCCCTGCCCCCGGCGCCTATGTGCTGGTCGATGAGTTCAACACCATCTTCGTGGTGCTCATTACCTTTGTTGCCTTCACCACCAGCGTGTTCAGCGCGACGTATGTCGAGTATGAGCTTGAGGCCGGGCGGGTGACCCCGGCCTTCCTCAAGCTCTACCACGCGCTCTATCAGGCGCTCACGCTCTGCTTCAATCTCGCGCTACTTAGTAACAATATCGGCGTGATGTGGGTGGCGATCGAGCTTGCCACGCTCACCACCGTGGTCATGGTCGGCATCTACCGCACCCACGCAGCGATTGAGGCCGCGTGGAAATATTTCATTCTGGCGAGCGTCGGCATCGCCCTCGCTTTGTTCGGCACCATCCTCGTCTATATGGCGGCAGAGCCGGTGATGGGCGCCGGGCTCAATGCCATGGTGTGGACCAACCTCGTTGCCAATGCGGCGAAGTTGGAACCGGCGATGCTCAATCTTGCCTTCGTGTTCCTGCTGCTCGGCTACGGCACGAAGATCGGTCTCTTCCCACTGCATGCCTGGCTCCCCGACGCCCATGCCGAAGGTCCGACGCCGATCACCGCCGTGCTATCCGGGCTGCTGCTCAACGTCGCGCTCTACGCGCTGCTCCGTTGCAAGATGCTGCTCGCCGGCAATCCGGAGGCCTTGGCGCCAGGGCCGCTGATGATCGGCATGGGGCTCGTTTCCCTGCTGTTCGGCGCCTTCATGCTCTATCGCCGGCGCGACATCAAACGCCTGTTTGCCTATTCCTCCATCGAGCATATGGGCCTGATCACTTTCGCTTTTGGGCTTGGCGGTCCGATTGCCAATTTCGCCGGACTGTTGCACATGGCGCTGCACTCGCTGACCAAGTCGGCGATCTTCTTCGCCGTCGGCGACATCTCGCAGGTCAAGGGCACGCAGAAGATCGCCGACATGGGCGGGCTCACCTCGACCAATCCGCTGATCGGCTGGGGTCTCGTGATTGGCGTCGCAGCCATCGCAGGCCTGCCTCCGCTCGGCATCTTCACCAGTGAATTTCTGGTGGTCAGTACCACCTTGGCAAAGGCGCCGCTGCTGGCGCTTCCTCTCGTGCTTGGACTGCTCGTCGCCATCGGCGCGCTGTTCCTGCAACTGAACCGCATCGCATTCGGCGAGCCTAAGGGTGCGAACCACAAGGTGAAATGCTCCTATGTCCCAATGATCCTCCATCTCGGGCTCGTGCTCTGCGCAGGCGTTTATCTGCCCGCATCCCTTGTCGCCTGGTTTCAGGCCGTGGCGAAGCTCCTCGGATAGGCAAAGCAATGACCTCGCTCACCGACATCGCCAAGAGCGGCCGGAAGGCGGCAAGCCACCGTCCCTGGCCGCGCGCCATTGTCGGCAGCGACGGCTGGCGGCGCACGATCCAAGAACTTGTCGAGGGGCGTGCCACGTTGCTCGGCCTCTGGGGCGACAAGGACGCAGTGCATGTTGCGCTACTCGAGGAGCCGTCAGGCGCGATCGCTGTTTTTACCCTTGAATGCCCCGACGGCAAATTCCCTTCCGTCGGCGCGCATCACCCACCGGCAATTAGGCTCGAACGCACCATCTCAGATCTCTACGGCCTGAAACCTGTCGGCGCCTCCGACAGGCGACATTGGCTCGATCTTGGCTTCTGGGGTGTGACCCGTCCGCTCGGCAAACCCAAGAAGCGAGCAATTGAAGCCTATCCGTACAATTTTCTGCCAGTGGAAGGCGAAGACCTGCATCAGATTCCGGTCGGGCCGGTCCATGCTGGCATTATCGAGCCCGGGCATTTCCGCTTTACCGCGAATGGCGAGACCGTGGTGCGGCTCGAGCAGCGGCTCGGTTACGTGCACAAGGGCACAGAGTCGCTGATGACCGGGGTGAGCCTCGACAAGGGAGCGAAACTTGCCGGGCGCACCTCCGGCGACAGCACCGTCGCTTATTCTCTCGCGTTCGCGCAGGCGGTCGAGTCGGCGGTGCAGATCGAGGTTCCGGAACGCGCAATCTGGCTACGCGCCCTGATGGCCGAGCTTGAGCGCCTCGCCAACCATTTCGGGGACATCGGCGCCATCTGCAATGATGCGTCGTTCTCTCTCGCTTTCGCCCAATGCGGCATCCTGCGCGAGCATACCTTGCGCGCGGCGCAAGGCTGCTTCGGCCACCGGTTGATGATGGACCGCATCGTGCCAGGCGGCGTGACCGACGATCTCTCGGAGAGCCGCATCAAAAATCTTCGCGCCTTGCTTGCCATCGTGCGGCGCCTTTTCCCCGAGGTCGTCGAGATCTACGACAACACCGCCTCGCTGCAGGACCGCACCGTCACCACCGGCTACCTCGCGCCGACCCTGGCGCGCGCCTTCGCTGCCGGCGGCTATATCGGCCGCGCTTCTGGCCGTGCCTTCGACGCGCGGAAAGCTGTGGCTTATGCGCCTTATGACGAGCTCGAATTCGAGGCGCCGGTCCGCGACGACGGCGATGTCAACGCGCGCGTATGGATCCGCATCCGTGAGGTCGAGCAGAGTCTGCGGCTGATCGATCAGATCCTCGAACGCCTGCCCAAAGGCCCCATTCACACCGACCGCGCCAAGTCGGGCGGCGTCAGGGAGGGTCTCGCGCTGGTTGAGGCATTCCGCGGCGACGTGCTCATCGCCGTGCGCATCGGCGAGGATGGCCTGATCGAGCGCTGCCATATGCGCGATGCGTCCTGGTTCCAATGGCCGCTGCTCGAAGTCGTGATCGAAGGCAACATCGTCGCCGATTTCCCGCTATGCAACAAATCGTTCAACTGCTCCTATTCGGGCCACGACCTCTAGGAGGCAAGCATGCGACGGCTTCTCTTCAAGAATGTAGCGCGCGGGCGCCTGACGGAGCCACCACCAGCGCCCGACGAAGCTGCCCTGGCGGAGTTGGCGGCAAATCTCGGCCGTGTGGCGCGGAAGAAGCTTGGCCGCAGCCTGGCCATCCGCGAGGTCGATGCCGGGTCCTGCAATGCCTGCGAACTCGAGATCCATGCGCTGAACAACGCCTTCTACGATCTCGAGCGCTTCGGCCTGCGCTTCGTCGCCTCGCCGCGCCATGCCGACGTGCTGCTGGTGACCGGCCCGGTCACCAAGAACATGCGCGAGGCGCTGGAGCGCACCTATGCCGCGACGCCAGATCCAAAATGGGTGGTGGCGGTCGGCAGTTGCGCAGCGGATGGCGGCATTTTCGCCGGGAGCTATGCGGTGGAAGGCGGCGTGTCGCGGGTCGTCCCCGTGGATTTGCACATAAGCGGTTGCCCGCCGACACCCGAGGCCCTTCTCAGGGGGCTCTTGCGCTCATCGCCGGCGCCTAAGCGGGAAGGCTTGCACGATCGAGAGTGCACAGCAGCAATTGGGTTCGTTTTGCAAAATCCCCTCGCCCAGGCGTTTACAACTATTAGTTGTTTATATCCTCAATGCTCGTTTTTCTCGGCCCATTCCCTGAAAGAACAAATGTGGAACACCATATATCTGGGGCCAATTAGGCCACTAAAGGGGGAAATCGAACCATGGCATCAGAAAAGCAGATCGACGCAAATAGGGCCAACGCGAAGAACAGCACCGGCCCGAGGAGCTTGGCGGGACAGGCACGCTCGCGCCTTAACTCACGGAAGCACGGACTGACGGCAAAGATGCTCATCATTGTCGGTGAGAACGCCGATGATTTTGATCAGCTGCGGGTGGAACTCATGGATGAGCATAATCCGCAGTCAGTCCTGGAGTGCGAACTGGTGGAGCGCCTGACGGGGATCCTTTGGCGGCTCCGTCGTGTGCCGCTCTTCGAGGCCGCGATGCTCGATGCAGCAGGTGTGGAATCAAAAAAATTATGGCTGCCTGCCTGAACCTGAAGGCCAGGAACATAAGCAGGAATTAGATGAAGAGGAAGCCGACTGGGAAACGTCGGTTGACTTAGGCCTCGCTTTAATGGATGGGCGTTATGGCGACGCCCACGGCAAGATCGTGCGTCACGAGACTTCGCTGATGAATGCGTTAGCGAAGACGCTGCAGACGCTCCGTCTCCTTCAGCACGATCGCAATAATAAAGACGACACCGCGAAGCTCAAGATTATTTCCCTTCCCCCTGCAGCCTGACTCTAGCGGGACGGAACGCATTTGTTCTCGCCCTGCTGATTCTTCGGACGCAAACGAGGGTTAAAAATGGACCTGAAAAATAAAACAGTGACACGTCTGAAGGCAGGCGGTTGGAAGAAGCGAGGGCCAAACAAATTACTATATGCAGGTGAAGTAGACTCCCGCCCGCTCCCACTCGACTACATGCTCAGCGTGATGCGCGATCCGATCGCTAGCGCCGAGCTGCGCTTCGCGATGGCCTTGAGGGCGGCGCCCTACTGCCACCCCCGGTACAAGAGTGTTCAGCCGCCGCCGCGCAAGACCGAGATTCCAGAAAAAATCGAGATGGTCATCATCGATCCTCGTGATGCATACTGGTAGCAATTCGCCACCTGTTAGTACCCCGAGCGATGAGCACGGGTAGAGCTCAGCGGTGCCCGTAAGCTCCGAGCTAAGGCCGCCCATTTTCCCGACTGCTTAACTCGGGCAACCGGGACATATCTGGGCATCCTGTGGCGGGTTTCAAAGTGCCGGTCACTTTGACCATTCGTTCTAGTCGTCAGCCCTGCTCTCTCTTAGTCGAATGCCCGGTCCCGTCGCACTGTCTCCCGGGATAAAAATGATTCCGGCCGCTTCTAGCGCCAATTGAATTTGCTTGAGTGTGGTGACGTTCGTGCCCATTCCGTTTTCAAATCTGCTCACGGTGTTCGCCGCAACACCTGCGCGTTTTGCCAGATCACGAACTCCCCAGCCAAGAGCCGCCCTTGCCATTCGCACTTGCGAACGGGTGATCATAAGGTTAGGCTTCTGTCGCCGAAAATAGTTGCGTTGTCGCAATTTTCGGGTATACTAGCCACAATTCTAATTGATTTGGTTAGTCGCATGAGCGCCCTGCTCCTGAAAAACGAGCTCCAGCTTTACAACCGGCTTCATGAACGGCTGCTCGAACAACTCCCTGACATTGACGACGAAACAATTCGGGACACGCTCGAGGGAATCACCGATCTCCACGAGATGATAGCTGCGGTGATCCGCTCAGCGCTAGTGGATGAAGCGCTTCATGCAGGGCTTCGCTTTCGGCTCGATGACATGAAAGAACGGCTCTCGCGGCTCGAGTTAAGGGCCAACAAGAAGCGCGAGCTCGCTCTCGAGGCAATGACTGAGGTTGGGCTTACCAAGCTCGAGCAGCCGGACCTCACCGCCTCAGCGCGAACGGGTTCTCCCGCTCTCGTGGTCATCGCTGAGGATAGGATCCCCGAAGCCTACTGGCTGCCGCAGCCGCCGAAGCTCGATCGCCACGCGGTCCTCACAGAGCTCAAGCGGGGCATAGAGATTCCCGGCGCGCAAATGAGCAACCTCAAACCAGTGCTTAGCGTGAGGACAAAGTGATGGCGCTTAGCGATACCCAAGTTCGCCAATTGAAAGCGAAACTCGAGGGCAAGCACGTCAAAACATGCAAGGCCAACGGTGCCGATCTTCACTATGTCGAAGGATGGCATGTCATCGCCGAAGCCAACCGCATTTTTGGATATGACGCCTGGGATCGGAGGACGCTTGCCAGCCACTGCGTGTGGAGCGGCACCTCAGGCGCCTACCACGGCGCAGCTTACTCGGCCAAGGTCCGCGTCAGCGTCCGGGCAGGAGATATCACCATTGTGCGGGAGGGATCGGGGACAGGGGAAGGCAAGGCCCCTACCCCGGGACAAGCTCACGAGCTTGCCCTTAAGGGTGCCGAGACCGATGCCACCAAGCGTGCGCTTGCCACCTTCGGTAATCCCTTCGGTCTTGCCCTTTATGACCGCGAGCAGCTTGGCGTCCGCAAAGCCAAAGAAGCGAAGGCTTCGCCGCCGATCGGCCCTTGGATCTTACGCTTGGCTTCTGGTGAGGAAGGAGCAAGCTTCGACAAGCCAAGCGAGTTCGCAGAGACCCTACGCAAGGCAATGACTGAAGCTCGCGATGTCGAGCTCTTGTTCGCCATCTGGGAGCAGAACGTCGAAACAGTGAGAGCTGTGAACCGAAGCCTGAAGCAAGAATCACTGCCGAGATCTGGGATTGCGCCTCAGCTGGTAAATCATCTCAAGCAATGCGCCATCGGTTTGGTTAAGCCCGAGAGCCGAGCTAATGGGTCAGGCGATCCACTACCGAGGACGGCGCGTCCCAAGATCGACAAGAGCGTTCTAACCTTGGGTGAGCCGAAGAATTAATTCAAAAAGGCGCCGAAATCCGACCAATCAGGGATGTGGCAAATGCCACAGCGCCGCTTCGAACAGGGCCCTATCATTATGATTATCGTTGGTCTTGGGGCTCGAAGCCGCCTCAAATCGAGGAGCTTGACCCAGTTCATTGAAGGATGTTCGCTATGATGCGCATTCTGGCTACACGCATCGAGGAAGGCACCAGCTTCGCGTCTCCTGCACATGGCTGGCGTCCTAGGTGGCGGCGAATGGAGCGGTCCGAGATCGCAGTGCTCCCGCACACTCTGTCGGGAATCGCCATATTTGCCGGGCTCACGCCCAAGGCGTTGCAGGCAATCCATCAGCGTTGCTCCTGGCGACGGTATGAGGCGGGCGAGCCAATCGTCGACTATCTCAACTCCTCCGATGACGTGTTTTTTGTCACCGCCGGAGAAGCCTCCGTCACCATCTACTCACTCGCCGGCAAAGCCGTCAGTTTTCGGTCTTTGGGACCGGGCGACATATTCGGCGAATACGCCGCGATAGATGGCGAGCCACGTTCGGCGAGCGTGGAAGCACGGTCGAGCTGCCTGGTCGCTTCGATGTCCGGCAAGGAATTCCGCAAGCTATTGGAGACTGAGCCGGTCGTGGCGCACGCGGTGCTGAAAGGGCTCGTGCGCAATGCGAGGGGCCTGACCAAGCGCGTCTACGAATTTAGTACGCTTGCTGTCAACAACCGCATTCAGGCCGAATTGTTGCGCTTGGCGAGCCTCGCACCGCGCGAGGGCAAGGGAGCCCGTCTCGAACCGGCGCCAACCCATGCCGAAATCGCAAGCCGCATCAGCACCCATCGCGAGGCGGTGACCCGCGAGCTCAATCGGCTGGCAAAAATTGGCATTATCGTGCGCCAGAATGGAACTATTCTCGTCCGCGATCTCGATAGATTGGCGGCAATGCTGCACGAGATGACCGGCGAATAGGCCAAGCACCGAGCTTCGTATGTTGGACCCCGGTTATGACGCGCAGGCATTCTGGATAGACTTCAAGAACAAGCATCCCGATGTCACGGTTAACTTCGAGATCGGATCGTCCGATGCACTCACGGCGTCTCAGTGAGGGCCCAGACATGAAAGCAACATTTCGTCTGTCAGTTTTGGTATTTCTTCTCGTGCTCGCCGTACTACCAGGTGCGTTGCGCGGAAGCGGTCCGGCAGTCGCAGGAGAGAGTGGCGAGCTTGTCGTCCGTGATTGGCCCGGTTATGACGCGGAGGTATTCTGGACAGACTTCAAGAGCAAGCATCCCGATGTCAAAGTAAACTTCGAGATCGGGGCGTCCGATGCGATATCTACGGCAAGATCAAAGCCGGCAGCCAGGCCGACATTATTCATCCGTATACGGGTTGGCTGCAGCTCTACGTCGATGAGGGATTGGTCGAAGAGATCGACGTAACCAAGATCGCGAACTGGGACAAGGTCCCCGAGAACTTAAAGAAGATTGGCAATTTCAACGGCAAACAATATTTCATCCCCTGGGATTGGGGATTCTCGTCCATTCTGTATCGAACCGACAAGGTAAAAGGGACGATCGATTCTTGGTCGGCGTTGCTCGACCCACAATACAATCGACACATCTCCATGTAGGACGACGGGCCGTCGGCTGTGGCAGTCTCCGCTTACCTTCATAAGTACGACGAGCGCAATATCACCCCCGAACAACTCGCTGCCATAAAAGACGAGTGGATCAAGCAGCGAGATTTGAACCTCGTCTACTGGGCTGGTGAGCCTGAATTGGTCGATGCGATGGCCGTCGGCGATGTGTGGCTGGCTTACGCCTGGCAAGGGGCTTACGCCACGCTAGTGAAAAAAGGCGTGCCGGTCGCGTACGCCAATCCGAAAGAGGGCCGCGCCTCCTGGGTCGGCGTTTATGGCATCCGCAAGGGGACAAAGAACAAGGAGCTTGCGTTGAAGTTTATTAACGAGAAGCTTTCCGAGGCAACGGCCAACAATGTGGTCAACTGAGTTCAACTACGGGGTCGCCAACGGCGAGGTCATGAACAGCATTTCCGATCCCGCGCTCAAGCAAGCCTTTTCGCTCGATGATCCGAGCGTGTTGGAACGGAGCAATTTTACACCGGAGCTTACTGCCGAGCAGCGCGACGCGTGGACTTCCACGTGGACGGACGTTAAGGCAGCGCCTTAGATCGGCAAGCCAGCGCTGCCGATACGCAGCGGGGCGGAACGAGCGCGAAGCGGGACAAGCGGGTAGCACGGAGTGGAGCGACGGGCAACATTCTGGGCTCTGTCCTTGCCGCCTTTTCTATGGCTCGGCCTGTTTTTCATAGTTCCACTTATACTCATGTTCGCGCTCAGCTTCCGCGCCGACATGCAGGGCGAACTGTTTAGCATCTCGCCGACACTAAAGCAGTACCAGACGATCTTCGCGATCGGCAGTTACTGGCGACTTCTGGGCATCTCTATCGCTATGGCCTTCGGGGTGGCTGTGATGGCGACTGCCTTGGCGTATCCGGTCGCCTACTTTCTCGTATTCCGCGCCGGGCGCGCTGCAGGACTTTGCCTGATGTTGCTGCTCATTCCGTTCTGGACCAGTTTCCTGCTCCGGGTGATGAGTTGGAAGTTTCTGCTAGGCTCCGAAGGAGCTATCAACAGTCTTCTCATATATTCGGGGGTCATTGCCGAGCCCATAGGTGGTCTCCTCTACAGCCGCAGTGCCGTCGTCATTGCGCTTGTCTATGTATGGGTCCCCTTCGCGGCCTTGCCCATTAGCGCCGCTTTGCAACGCATACAGCCCGAACTGGTTGAGGTGGCGGCCGATCTCGGCGCCACCTCCTGGCGGCGCTTTTGGACGATCATTTTCCCGCTGAGCTTTCCCGGTGTTCTGGCCGCCTTCTTCATGGTGTTCATCCCGACCGTGGGTGAGTACGTAACGCCGCTGCTGGTGGGCGGGAGCCGCGGTATCATGTTTGGGAATATCATCCAGGACTTCTTCACCAGGAATGCCAATTGGCCGCGGGGTGCGGCCCTTTCGGTGGTGATGTTGGCCGTAACGCTTTTATTGGTCGCCTTCGCACGACGCTTCGTTAACGTGAAGGCCGCCAGGATGACAGCAACGCAGTCTACCATCAGTGAGCAAGGGCGTTTCTCTCTTCTGACTGGATACTTTGTTGGGCTGATCGTGCTGCTTTATCTGCCGCTCGCGGTCTTGTTCCTGTTTTCGTTGAATGAAGGGACCAGTTTGTCCTTTCCACTCCAGGGGCTGACCCTTCGCTGGTACGAAGAAGTATTCTCCTCCCCCGCACTGCTCCACAGCGCGCGTAACAGTATCCTTGTGGCGGTGGGGAGCAGCTGCTGCGCAACGGCCTTGGGCACCGCGGTTGCGCTGCTATTGATGCGCTTTAGCTTTCGTGGCGACCAATTGCTCTTTGCGCTGGCCATGCTTCCGCTGGTTGTGCCCGTCGTCATTCTAGCCGTGGCACTTTTGGTGTTGTTCCTTGCCGCCGGTATTGATCGTTCATTGTGGACGGTCGCGATTGCTCACACGGTGGTGGCTTTGCCTTACGTGATCTTGATTGTGGCCGCGGGACTGGCGGGCTTCGATTCCGATCTCGAAGAAGCCGCCATGGATCTCGGTGCGCCATATGGAAGGGTCATCCTCAACGTTGTGTTGCCGCTCATTGCCCCTTCAATCCTGTCCGCTTGGCTCGTGGCAGTCACGGTGTCGCTCGATGAATTCGCTCTAGCCCTGTTCCTCGCCGGAACTGAGCAGACGTTTCCCGTCTATCTCTTCGGCCAACTGCGTTATGCCAGTCGACTGCCGGTGATGATCGCATTCGCCGTCCTGATGATGATGGGTACGCTGCTCCTCGTCTTGATTGCAGAGTGGATCCGGCGCCGCGGTCAACCGGACACAGTCCGATAGACTTGCATGGGGGAGATAGGATGGTCCTCGTCCCGAGCGCACGAAATCTCTATGCGACCATTTCACCCGCTCCTCGAGGCGCGCCGGGTAGCCGCATCGTCGACCATGGGATAGGTCGATCCCGACACTGGCGCGATCATCCCACCGTAGACAGCACAACGCAGCTGCTGATCCCGCCGCGTACAAAAAAGAGAAAAGCACGAAGGTTCCTCGAGGGGCTTCGTGCATCAATTGCTACCACCGTCAGTCCCTGCGTGCTCCCATTCGCACGGCCGTTCACGACTTGGCGGTGGTATCGACAAGTGTCTCTGGGGTTATTCATCCTTGCAGGCGAGTACCGGCGGGTGCAAATTTATAGTTCGACCTTGGGTTGAGCGAGTGGCCTGCCATGAGTTCGCGAGAGGTCACCAACTGGCTTCAGTCGCACCGGCTCGGCGCCCACGTCGACGTGTTTGCCGAGCATGACGTCACTTGGGTTGACCTCGGGGAACTCGGCGATCAAGACCTCAGGAAAATGGGTCTCAAGACGAGTGAGAGACGGCGCCTTTTGCAGGCCATTGCCTATGATTACTTGGTCGGGGGTGGTGAGCGCAAACAAATCACCGGTCCTCTACTACGATCTCGTCCAGTCGGTCACCTTGTCGAATCTCATCGGTGATCCAGAGGTCTTCCTGGAAATCGTGCGCTCCATACACGCTAGGTTCGACGTGCTCCTGTCACGCCTCGGCGGCACCAAATACCAAACGGAAGGTGATGGTGCATGGTATCTGTTCGGTTGGCCGGCCATCGAGGGCAACCAAGCCGCGCATTCCGCTCACGCTGCGTTGGCCATTATGCAGGCCGCAAGGGAGCTCAAGCTACCCGTTCCAGCTGGCTGGGTTGTACAATTTCGGGTGACTGTCGCCTCCGACCTCATGGTGATCATGCCGACCGAGCGCGAAAGCGAGGTAGACGGTAGCGGGGAACGCCATACATCTCGCAGCTCGCCTGAAGCGCAGTTGCCAACCCGGCTCGATCGTTATTGACAGAGCAACCAGGGACCGATTTGGGCGCTCGTTCCACGTCGCTGCGCTCGGGCTCCAATCGTTCGAGGGGGTCGAAGGTAACGTCGAAGCATTCGTTCTCGGGGTGCCGCGATCGGGGCTGACCACATTCGCGGCCCGAAATGCTGCCCACGCGCGGCCGCTCGTCGGGCGACATGACGAAATGGAGCAGCTTCGCAAGCAGTGGCTGCTCGCGTGCGAGGGGCAAGGTCAGGTCGGCTTTCTCGTCGGCACTGCTGGCGTCGGGAAATCGCGAATGGTGCTGGCTCTCAGCCATCTCGCGGCCGCCGAGCAGCATGGTGCGGTCTTAAGCTACCAATGTTCCGATCTCTACCGAAGCAGCGCACTCTATCCGCATCTTGGACCGGTTGCGGCGCGACGCAAGGATACGCCATCTCGATCGACCCGAGATGCAGATCGCAAAGCTGCGCAAGCTCCTCAGGGACCGCGTAGACACTCCCGCCGTCGACGACGATCTTTGCCGGTACTTGCTCGATATTGAGGTCAGCTCCGCAGAAAATCGCAGACGGGACGACCTAAGGGAGAATGCCTTTCAGCTGATGATCAAGCAATTGAAGCGCATGACCGCCAGTCGCCCCTACCTCTTGGTGATCGAGGATCTTCAGTGGATCGATCCCACGTCGCGCGAGCTTCTTGAGGCTATTGTCCAACTGGCAACAGAAATGTCGTTATTCGTACTAGTTACTTCGCGGCCGGGCCCAGCCGAAGAAAGCATGATCGCGGCCATTAGAGTCAAGCCGAACGTCGCGATCTATCGCCTGGGACCACTCAGCGACGAGCTCAGCTCGGCGATTATAGCCAACGCTTTCGAAGGCATTCATTGCCCTCCCTCGGTAACAGCGGCAATTCTCAAGCGCACTGAGCCAGATCGCCTTCCTTTCTATCTCGAGGAGCTCGCCCACTTTGTCCGCGACAAGCTGACGCCTCAAGGCGATCAGTGGAGCGAGGCTGACGCTCTGCAAGCGATCCGTGGCTCAATACCCGTCAACCTCGAGATGTTCTTGCGCGAGTCTCTGGATCGACTGTCGCCATCGGCCAAGGTCCTCGTGCAAATCGCCTCTGCGGTGGGCCCGAAGTTTTCGCACGACCTGCTAGAGAGCGTCTGCCGTTTTGAACCGGAAGATTTCGAGCCTGCCTTCGTCGAGCTTGTCGAGTTACGCTTCATCCACGGATCAGGTGATGCCCAGCCGGTCCAATACGGGTTCAGACACGAGTTGCTTCGCGATGCCGCCTATCAAAGCATGCTGCGAAGCACCCGCAAGCAACTCCACCAGCATATCGCCAACACCTTGTGCACGTCGCATCCCGAAATTGCAGGCCAGATGCCCGAATTCGTCGCTCATCACTGGACTGAGGCAGGAGACGCCGAGCGGGCGATCGAATACTGGTCTGCGGCGGGCGAGCGGGCGACAATGCGATCCGCCGTCAAGGAGGCCTTCGGCCATTTTCATCGAGCCATCGAGCTGCTCGATCAGATCAAGGATCGGCCGGCCGCCGCCGACACTGAGTTGATGCTGCGAGTGAGGGCGAGCGGCGTCGAAGCCGCGATCGAGGGCTGCTCGGCCCAGGCAAGTCAGCGCAACTAGGCCCGGATACTTGAGCTTTCGACAAACCTGGATCGTCCGAACGAACAGTTCATGGCCCATTTGGGTCTTGCCGATTCTCTCTACGTAAATGGCAAGCTCGATGAAGCCTTGGAGCATGGTCGAGCATGCCTGGACATGGCCGACACGCACGCATTCCGCCGACCAATTCCTGCACGGTCATCGTATCCTGTCCGAGATCAGCTTCTATGTCGGCAAGTTCGCGGAATGCTGCGAACACGCCAACGAGAGCATCGCGCGTTACAGAGTGGAGGACCATTATCGCCTGATCGGCGGAATCGGTGACGATCCCAAAGTCCTTTGCCTCATGTATCGGGCCCTGTCGCATTGGATCTTGGGCAGGGCCGATCTGTCGATCGCCGATTGCGAGCAGGCCCTCGCGCTCGCCGGCGAGCTGGGCCACGCCTATTCCTCGGCACAGGCCGAGTTCTACGCGAGCTGGCTCTACGCGCTTATGCGCGACGCTCGTCGCGCCGAGCTCTTCGCCTCACGCGCCATCGCAAGCTGCGAGCAAGGCGGCTTCGATTTCTATGGTGGGCTGGCGCATGTGATCCATGGCTGGGCGATCAGCTTCGGGCCTGACCCCGCTGCGGCCATTGCCGAGGTTTCGCTGGGCGTCGAGCAGGTGCGTGCTCCCGAGGCCGACATCTGCCTGAGCTGCTTTTTGCCTTGGCTCGCCGAGGTACACTTGCTGGTCGGCAACGTCGACGAGGGTCTGGGCACCATGCGCGAGGCGCACGAGCTCGCCGAGGAGACATTCTACGCGGCCGAGCGATGGCGCCTTGAGGGGGACCTTCGCTCGGCGATCGATCTCTCCGGTGCGGCGGCCTGTTATGCGGAGTCGCTTAAAACCGCACGCCTTCAAGGGAGCGTTGCGTTCGAATTGAGAACGACGCTTAGCATGTGCAAGAACAACCTCTGCGGCGTTCACGAGCTTCGGCCTCTGCTGGAGCGGATGGTCGACACGCGCGAGGATCATGACTTGAGCGAGGCTCGTATGATGCTGAGCCTCGCCTCCTGATGGTTTTTTTGACTTACGTGCCGGGCTGTTGCCATTTCGGAGGTCGTTAACGGAGGAGTGGTGCGAGAATGTCCCGCTTCACGTGTCGTTCGACCGCGCGCGCATTGCTGACGATCGCGGCTGATTACGCGGTCATTGTTGGAGCGATCGCTATTTCCGCCGCCTTGCGGGATAAAGGCTGGCCAGGCCTGGGCTGGGGAACCACCGCACTTGCCGTCGTAATCATCGGTACACGGCAGTACGCGCTTGGTGAGGCGTTGTTGCACGAGGCGTCGCACTGCCACCTCTCCACGTCGAAGCGAGTTAACGACCTAATGGGAGCGATCCTCGCCTGGCCGGTCTTCACGTCCCTCGCTGCCTATCGCCGGTTCCACAACAGGCTGCATCACGAGGTCGACATTGCCGATGAGAAGAACAGCATCTGGGAGGACTACGAGAGCTGGGGCCTGCCGCCCCCTAGCCGGAAGCTCAGCCACGCTCTCGCGTTCTGGCTATTTGTGCTCCGGCCCGCAGTCGGCCTCACGGGCGTCATGCATCTTGTCAAGACGGTGCGGGATTTCGGCTACGACTTCGACCTCAGGGAGACACGCCTGATGCTCGCTGCCTGGGCCGCGGTCATAGCCAGCGCAGCCTACTTCTCTCTTTGGCGCGAGTTGATCCTCTATTGGCTCATCCCTTACACCTTCGTTTTTTCGACCCTCAACTACTGGTCCGAAGTCGGCGATCACTTCAGGGTGAGCGGGGCGAAGACGCGTTCGGATTTGAACTGGTTCGTCAATACCTTCGTCTCACACAACATCGGGTACCATGCCTTGCATCACAAGTACTCGAGCATTCCCTGGTTCCACCTACCGGAGGCCTATCGCGCCCATAAGGCCGAAATCGTCGAGCAGGTGAGCCACGGGTACTGGGAGACATTCGCCCAGATCATCGCCTATACCCCGCCGCATGCGGAGCGGCTCGAGCCGCAAACGCCTGACGTCGGCAGGTCCGCAATGGAAGTCGTGCCGTGAAGAGGCAATCTGTATCTCCCGCCGACGCTGTCGAGACGCCCGCGTTCATCGTAAGGCCGGCAGCCATCGCGGCGAGCCGCGACGAGCTGGCGCGCCTCTGCAGGCTGGCCGGCTGCCGGGCGCTCTACTCGCTTAAGGCACTTGGCCTTCCCGACGTGCTGCGCCTCATGGTCCCACAGCTGGCAGGATTCTCGGCTAGCTCGCTTTACGAGGCCCTACTGGCACGCCGGGCCGTAGGGCCGCATGCCAAGATCCAGGTGACCTCGCCCGGGCTGCGCGACCGCGATTGCGCAGAGCTTGCCCGGTATTGCGATGCCATTTCCTTCAACTCCCTGTCGCAGAGTGCTCCACCTCGATGGTTATTTCGTCGGCGTGCGCAAGGGTCTGCGCGTCAATCCGCAGTTCTCATCGATTAACGACGAACGCTACGATCCCTGTCGCAAGGGCTCGAAGCTCGGTGAGCCTGTTTGCAATCTGAGACGGCTCAAGGCACTTCCTCCCGGCCTTTCCGGGATTCACTTCCACAACACCTCTGAGGCCGACGACTTTTCCAACCTGAAACCAACGATCGAGCGTCTGCAATGTGAGATTCCCCACATCCTGGCTGAGATAAGTTGGATTAACCTGGGCGGCGGTTATGGATGGCGCGCCCCCGGCGCAGCCGGGCAACTCATCGAGGCAACTGCCCTGCTTAGGTCAACAGTAATCCAGGACGTCTATATCGAACCCGGCGCGGCCCTTGTGCGCGACGGCGGAACCTTTGTGGCGAGCGTGGTCGATCTCATGGACACGGACGGGGGGACCGTGGCCGTACTCGATACGTCAGTCAACCACATGCCCGAGGTGTTCGAGTACAGCAACGTTCCCGGAATCGAGCCCGATGTCCTTGGCCACCGCGACGATCTCTCGGCGGGCGAAGGCTTTAGTTACACGCTCGCCGGCAGCACATGCCTCGCCGGCGATCTGTTTGGCATCTACCGCTTTGCCGAGCCGCTCGCGATCGGCTCGCGCGTCCTGTTCCCGGCCATGGGTGCGTATTCCCTGGTCAAGGCGCACATGTTCAACGGCCAACCCTTGCCGAACATCTATCTCGAAAGGGGTGACGGGACCGTTGTGTTGCGCCGGACCTCGAGCTTCGAGGACTTCGCTCGGCATCAATCATATGGACGGTGACGGCTCGATCAATGATATCCCGCCGACGCAGCGACAACGAGGAGGAATTGGTCGATGCAACTCTATGAGGAGCAGTTACGGATCCCGCTACCAAGCCAGAGCGACCGGCTTCTGTCGCACATCGCGACCCATATCGGCGAGAACCTTCCCGCCGACGCCATGCCGCTGCGCTTCGCCGCCACCCGAACCGGCGAAGGCCACATAGATTGCGAGATCGGCGTCCTCGCCGGCCTGGCGCATGACCACCCGGGGCGATCGCGCTCGATCTTGGATTTTCGTCCTCGAACGCATGAGAGCTGTGAGTACTTCACTACCGTATTGGTCGTGCCGACCGGGATAGACGCCGACATCGGCGGACATGCGGGTGATGCCGGACCGGTGGCCCGCCTGCTCGCGGCCGCAAGCGACCGGTTGATCACCCACCCCAATGTCGTGAATGGCGCCGACATCAACGAGATGTCGGAAAACACCCTCTACGTGGAGGGCAGTGTGCTCACCCGACTGTTGATGGGAACGGCCGGACTGGCGCCGGTCCGCGCTAACCGCGTCCTGCCGCTCATTCAGGAGCATCCGGAGGCCGTGATCTGGCACACGCTCGTCAATGCCGTCTCCGCGGCCTATGGTGCGGGCGGATTTCCTTGCCTTCCGGTCGTACCCGTTGCCCGTCGATCTCGTTATGACACCGCACGTCTCCCCGGCCTCGGGGCGCGCGACGGGCGTGATCGAGGGCTTCGACGCCCTATGCGAGGTGATCGAGAAGCGATCGGGCACCTTCGAAGCGATTGCCATCTCGAGCGTCGTCGACGTGTCGGAGGACGTGCAGCGCGACTACTTCATGAGCGACCAAGGCATCAACCCGTTCGGCGGGATCGAGGCGCTGCTCACGCACGCCGTTGCGCTGCTCTACGACGTGCCAGCCGCACACGCGCCGATGTACGACACCTTCGAGATCATGACGGGCGACGAAGGCATCTACGAGCCGCGCAAGGCGGCAGAGGGGAGCTCGTTCGCATGCATCCACAGCGTCATTAAAGGGCTGTCGCGCAGCCCGCGCATTGTGACCGGGGCGCCTGCTCTCGCCGGCAGAGGGGTCGTCTCCGCAGAGGACATCTCGTGCCTTGTCATCCCCGATGGCTGCCTCGGGTTACCTACACTCGCCGCGCTGCATCAGGGCATTCATGTCATCGCCGTGCGCGAGAACCGGCAACCTGATGCGCAATGACTTGGCGCACCTCTTTGCCGGCACCGGCCGCTACCATCGCGTCGAAAACTACTGGGAAGCCGCCGGTCTCATCATGGCTCTGAAAGCCGGTATCGCACCCGAGACCGCGCGGCGGGATGCAAATGGCGAACTTGCCTCGATTGCCGACGGCCTGTCGCGGCTGGAGCGTGGCGCCCCTGCAGCGGCGCCGTCACTGAGATTGGTGAAGTAGATGTCAGCGGGGACGTACCTGTCCCCATACATAGAAAGGAAGTACGATGAGCCATGATCCCGTAAAACTCAGCAATGATGAACTTGATCCCGAAGGTTCAAAATTCGATAGACTTCTCATGTTCTGGCAGTGCTACGTTGAAGAGGAAAGGCTTCTTGCGGCTTGGCATAACTCTACAGCCAACCATCCAGCAAGAGGCACAAACGTATTGTTCGATTCCTTTTGCGACAGCTGGGGCAGGGGAACATGGGACGAAGTAACGTCCAAGGACATAGACTTTGAAAACGTAGACTTCGAAAAGAGATCTTATTTTCAGGCGCTTGGTCTCGTCAAGTCGTCAAATGATCGAGCACATTTGGGAAAACGCCTTAAAAGATTTTGTAGAACAGGTAAACGGCTCATGGCGCTTTCGTCAAAACCTGTCGCCTGATGCCAGAATAAAAGCAGAGCAACTGGCGGAAAATGAGGTCAATGATCTTTGGGAAAGTTTCGAAAAATGCAGAGTACCAAGCCTAACAAATCTTGATAAAGACGTAAAGGGCGAACGCGATAGCAAGAAGTGCGAGAAGGACCCGACAGTTTATCTCGACGCTATGGTACGGCTTATGGAAATCGAAGAGAGGTGCGAGCAAATCCAGGCAAAGTTCCTTAGAGAAGGCAAAGTTCTACCTGCATGATCGAGCGAGACAGGCACGGAATTCGCGGAATTCGGGCGCGATCGCGTCGGTAGAAGCTGCGCAGCGATGGATTTCTCATCGGACCTGTTGACACCGACGTTATCAAGCCCACTCCGCACAGCAAGGTGCGGTCGTAACGCTACGTTCGTCGAGCAAGCCGCCCGAGCCTACTCGTCTTAAGCCGCGCTGGCTGAGTGAGCCTGGTGTGAAGGAAAAATTCAATGATTGGCTCTAAGCGTCCGTTTTTTGCATGTATTTTTTTGGCGGCACAGCTCGGCATGGTGGAAGGCCGAAGCTCAATGCATTAAGCCCGATACGCCCCAACCATTATCAGACGCCGATCTCCGAACGGTGGCAATCACCAAAGAAAAGAATGCAGGCATTTTAGACGCCGACGCGTTCAGTCTCGCGAAAACATTGGACAACATCATAACGACGGCCACGTCCCGATGGTGCGCCCCCACCAACGGCAGCTGACCGGGAAGCCCTTCTAGAGACGTTGCTACAGGCCCAACTATTGAATCAGGAAGCTGGTATCACTTTCAGTCTGAAGCCGCGAATAAGTGAGAGCGATTTGACAGCAAAAGCTCTCCTCGAGGGCCCAAATAGAATGCAGCCTGTTGGGCTTTTCAACCGGCTTGATCTAGCGCCGGAGAGTCTATCGGAATTGTGGAGAATATCGGATCGTCTATGCGAGAACCAATCCCGGCTTCGGGCAGCGTTTCTTCCTTAACTTCGAAGCAGCGCTTGACAATCAGCATGGCGCCCTTGGCTGCCAGCAGGTCGCAGCTTTATGGAGTAGCCTCAAGAGCTTATCGGACGACCAAGCGAAAGAGGCCCTACTGAAAGTTTTACTATTCGGGTGGTGCAATTTCCCCAGGCGGGCTTAACTTCAAACCAGTCGTTCATTTTGAACATTTTGGTCCGTGCGGTGCCGGACAAGTCCGATCGAATGAAGCGCCAAAGACAGAGGACACGTGGCGTCTAAGACAGTGGAAAATAAAATTGTTGGGGTCCAAAGCTCCTTTTTTCAACGCAGAACCTATAAGTGAAACTCCGGTACCAGCGTACTTTGGAGGGGCTTTCCCTGATGCTTATCCTCCGGGGAGGCTTGCCGACTTGCAAGCGTCTTTCCAAAATGAGTTTCTGGGTACTACCGGGGAGCCCGACCAAGACAAAGAAGACTGTCACCTGGCCTCTACCGTAAAGCAACTCACGTGTATCGATTCGAAAGCGGCTAAAGCTGGTTCCTTGGCGAGCGCCCAAGAGCTGATAACTGGGCTCGGTGTTCACATTGAACCCAAATTCTATGCCGCGCAAAACGTAGCATCTGAAGCTCCATATGTAGATAGCCCAACAGAACGTGCAAAAAGCAGCGAGTTTAGCGCTCAGGTGCAAACCCAGATTGATAGATTGGACTTGGGTAAACGTCGGTTGACAGCCGAGCATGTTTTCAATCGCATGGGTGCGATGACTTGCGCTGGGTGCCACCAGTTTTCAAATGGAAGAGAGATAGCGCCTAATATCAGATGGCCCATGTCCCTGAGATTTGTGCACATAGATGAATTGGGCTGCCTTTCCGACTTGTTGCGGAATTGGTTTCTGCCTGCTAGGGCGAAGATCACTAGCAATGTTGCCTCGGGCAATTCACCGCACGCTTTATCAACTACGTCGGCCGATGTTTTGGAAAAATCGAATGCACTTTGTGAGCTGCTGGAAACGAGCCGTTTGCAAGGGGCGCATAGTTTGAAGTCCCGTTCCTTCGAAAATTGAAGCTTTATCGAATGATTTGCGTCGGTCGCTTGCACAGGAACCGGGTGCCTTTGTGATGTCCCGGAAGCCTGACTAGAACCCTTCCGTCGCATATGCGGTGCAGGTTCTACTTGTGGTGCAATGAGGCTTTTTAGGGCTTGCGACAACAACCCGTTATTTGTCAGCTGGCCAGTTCCCTCGGGCCAGTTTGAGCTACGCTTCGCCTCGCTTTTTAACGCAATCCGTTCTCATAAAGTTAGCGACCTAGCATGATGCCGTCGCCGGACCGATTATGCCGCCTAAGTGAACAGCACCAACTTGCCGAGATCGCACGCGCCCGCGTCGGCGGGCAGTCGGCATCGGCGTCGCGAGTATTGGTCTGCGCCGCGATCGACACTCTGATCGCTCTCGGTGAACCCGACCCAGCCGGTGGCGACAGCAGGACTGCCTGTAGCAAAGGGTGCAGCTACTGCTGCCATATGCGTGTGGTCGTAACCGCACCCGAGGTTTTACGCATCGCCGCCTTTATCGATGAAACCTTTTCCGTTGAAGAGCGCACGGCGCTAGCCAAGCGGGTCGCGGCTACCGATGACCAGGCACGCGGCATGAGCGATGAGGCATGGGGTAAAGCGCGCCTACCCTGTCCGCTCCTGATCGCGAACGAGTGCAGCGTCTATTCGGTGCGCCCCCTCGATTGCCGCGCCTACAATTCTCGTTCTGTTGCCGCCTGCGGACGCGTGGCTGGAAGTCCTACGCGGAGTGGGACGTTCCGGTCGACACCGAGCATCCAATCATCCTACAAGTGCGTCCAGGCAGGAGTGCTACACGCGCTGGCCGGAAGCGGACGGCCGGCATCGCTTCTGGAGCTTACCGCAGCCCTGCGCATTCTGCTCGAGGACCCGAATGCTGTCCGCTGGTGCGACGGAGAGAACGTTTTCGCCCCCGCCGAGTTGGCCCCTGACGATCCCGAGCAGCAAGCTTTTTTGCCTTGGACCCCCTCCGATTTCCTGCGCGGCGCCGTGGATTGACACCTTTAATCCCAATGGGTCAGGCGAAGAAGCGATGGGGGCCAGCGTTTCAGCATAACCTAGGGCTAGCGCTCAATACGCCTGCGAGCACCAGAGATACGATTAGGAAACGGGTCAGCCTATGGCTTGAAGCCGGTGTGAACCGCTGGAACAGGTGTGCCTCCAAGGTTCTGAACAACTTCGGTATTCAGGATTTCTGGAAAAAGTTCACATCGTTCGAACAGCGATCCAAGACTTCGCTTTAATGACCATTGAACATTATACCCAAACTTGTTCGGCTACCACTTCGATCGACTCATCGCCCATGATGCGATCTTTCCGCTGCTAGCCAGCAGGGACACGCCCACCAGCTATTGGCCCAGGACATAGGCGAAAATGAGCGGTGCCACGATGGTGGCGTCTGACTCGATGATGAACTTCGGTGTCGCCGCCGAGAGCTTGCCCCATGTGATCTTCTCGTTTGGAACAGCACCCGAGTACGACCCGTAGCTCGTGGTCGAGTCGCTGATCTGGCAGAAATAACCCCAGCGCGGAATATCGCGAATCTTAAGGCTCTGTTCGAGCATGGGCACCACGCAGATGGGGAAATCCCCGGCTATGCCGCCGCCGATCTGGAAAAACCCAATGGAATGCTTCTGGCACGTCGCCTGATACCAACGGGTCAGCTCAATCATGTACTCGATGCCGCTGCGAACCGTGTGAACATTCATAATTTCGCCGCTGATGACGTAGCTCGCGAAGGTGTTGCCGAGCGTGGAGTCCTCCCAGCCGGGAACAAACATCGGCAGGTCTTTCTGCGCGGCGGCTAGCACCCAGCTGTTCTCTGGGCTGTCGTAGTAATCCTTGAGCGTGTCGGCAAGCAGGATCCGGTAGAGGAATTCGTGCGGGAAATCGGGTTCGCTCTTCGTTGTCGGCGCGCCGCCATTCATCGAGCAAGGCACCTTCCAGCGGCCGGACGGCCTCCTCCTCGGGAATGCATGTGTCGGTAACGCGGTAGAGGTGCCGCACCATGAGCTCCTCCTCATCCTCGGCGCTCAGCTCGCGGTATTGCGGGAAGTGCCTGCAGTAATTGTCCTCCTCCAACGTGAACGGCAAGCGCTTGTAGTGCTTGTTCGCCACCAGGTTGAAGATGTCCTCCTCCAGGTTGGCGCCGGTGCAGCTGATGGCGTGAACTTTCCCCTCGCGAATCATCTCGGCGAGCGTCAGGCCGAGTTCGGCAGTGCTCATGGCGCCGGCCAGCGTCACGAGCATCTGTCCGCCATGGTCGAGGTGGCTCTTGTAAGCATAGGCCGCCTCTTTAAGCACCGCGGCGTTGAAATGCCGGTAGTGGTGATGGATAAATTCGCCGATGTTGCCCATCATTGACGCCCCCACGATGCCTGTCTGCCCAGGCCGAACTGCAACGTACGGTAGACCGGATGCTAGAGGCAAGATCGCTCCGGGGGCTGATAGACCGATCCATCGCGGCCCGGAAGGCTATTTGACAAGGCTCGACGCCATTACGGGCGGGGACTGGAAGCCACGCACACGACAGCCACCCCAAGCTGTCGAGGAATTAGACTCAAAGCTATGTGCCGAAGACTTGGATTCGTGAATATTTGGTGGTGAAGCCCACCGAGAGAAAGTTTGCGCCGGGCCCTCACTCGCCTGGGTCAAGACCGAAGGAAACCAACGATACAGCTGGCTCAAGACGAATGCGCTGAGGTCTCCGCTCTTCATGACCGATCTCTGCCGGCGAATGCATCGATCATTGCCAAGACTTCGAGAGATATGCGGATCCTTCTCTGTCTCTGACGCGCCGCCAAGGATGCGGCGGAGTAGGGCTTCTCGCTCCTCTGGTGGCACCGTGAGGAGGGCTGCGACAGTCTCGTCCGCGGGATAGTACAAGTCGATCAAGTCCATTTTATTCAAGATTCGGGCTCCTTCTGATTCGAGGTGTCGGTTACATTTCTGCATCCTGCCTGGGTTCATCCCGGCTCGATGGGATAGGTGGATCATGAAGGATCGTGCACGCCCGGCGCTGTGCTATTTGCCACCGCATCGCAGGTCAAAAGATCGTCGACTTCGGTTCGACGCTGCGATAAAGGCCTTGAGAACGCCGAGGAACACTGATGCCGTCAGCTAAGCTTGGTGAGCAGAGCGGGGCGCGATGATGAGATGGCAAAGGCGGAATCAACCCAAAATGTCCACGAGTTCTGGTGAGGAAGCTGGAGACCATTTGCTACGGCGCGTCAACGTTCACCACGGCAGCGAACTCTGAACTCCACAAGAAGCTAGCGCTTCTACGGCCATACCGGATATCCCCCGTTCCCCCCGGAGTTTAACGCGGCTATCGATGTCTCTGAGGTGATCGACGCGGAGACGCCTGAGCGAGCCGCGGGCCAAGCTTGCCACACCCCGCTTCCCGCCTCGATGAGGCGATACGTCGCCCGCGAGTTCGAGGCGCGGCTGCCGTTGTTCCGGGAGGCGTCGGCCAAGATCCCTGAGTACTACATCGTCGCTCCGCGTGCGGTATCCTCGAAGTTCCGCCATCTGGTGATTGGCAAGGCTTTGAAAAGCTGACGAGCAAGTAGCAACACTGCTCGGTCGCAATGGCGACAGAAGAAAAATCCAAAAACTGTGGCATCGGCCACAGCGCAAATCCGAAGAATGATCCAGAATCTCTTCACGCTCGGAATGGTTCTGAGCACAGACCATAGAGGAGATTCACTATGTTCACTCTCAGCAAAAGCGCAATATACGCCACGTTTGGCACCCTTGTCGTTCTCGGCGGACTTAATCTGTCTGCGCGTGCGGAGGAGCCCATCCAGAATTTGGGCCCCGTGCCAGCCCACGTGCCTATTGTGACGAGCTTCGGCAACAAGGGCGTGATTGCCTTTTACGAGCCGGATGGAACTCACTGTGGCCTTTACGCCGTGGTGTACAATCTCGCTGACGAGAGCGGCACCTCAGCGACGCGAGTTCGGCTGCGCCTAAACGCCGGACAGATTGTCAACATCGACAGCCCCGACAGTAAGTCCCTTAGTCTCCAATGCGGGAATTCGGCAGAGGCACTGAACATCGTTGATTCCGATACCTTAGCGGCCAACTGGCCTCAGCGCTAAGTCCGGGGTGGACAAATCATGTCACAACACCAAGACCCCTCAGGGCCAGACCTGAGGGTTTTTTTGCCCTAGCCGGTGACAGCGATGAACGTATCGACCGAGGCGTGCAAGTGACGATTGCGTCTCAGCGGTACTAGCCAGACGAAAGGTCGGTCCGCCTTTGCTTTACGTCTGCCTGAGCAAGCGCGAAGGGCGAACAGGCTACCGTTGATCGGCCAAATTGGTTGCTGGCGCAGTGCGACTTCTGCGTTGGGACTCAAGATGCGCTATGATCTGTAAGATCCATCCCGCTGCATTGGCGATGGTTTCGATTGACCGTCCCTGGCCCCGACACTGCGTGATGAACTCTGCTGCTAGATGCTTTGCCTCTTCGTCATTCTCCATGGCCCGCTCCCTCTGTGGTGCCAGACGAATGATGCGCCAAACGCTGATTCGCAAAGAGTGCTAAGTTCACAATTCCACTGTTTTAAAATCAAGATTCGCAATTCTAATGCGCAGCGATATGGGGACTTATTTTGACTAGCGGGGACTTGGTGTGATGCCATCAACTCATTGTTGCAAGGGCGTAGTGAGCTTCCTGGCAACTTCCCCACAGTCGCACAAGATCGCCATCCCAAATCTCAATCTTCACTCTGGATTGAAACAACTCTGAAGCCAGCGCTTTTGACGAGGGCGTCCACGTCTTGCAGAGGCATTCGATTTCGGATGCCTCCCAATGCAACACCGGATTATCCAGCCAACCTCTGCCCTCAGATCGCAAGCCCGGAGGGGGCGTCACTTGGATGCGTAGCGGAACATTCGGATCGCGGGTGGATTGAGGTAGGCCGGGAGCTCGCACCAACCAAGCTTTTTTGATGGCTCGTTCCAGCCGCTCGCGTGCCTTCTGCATGTCGTGGTCGATTATGACCGTTGCTTCGCTAAGCCGAAGCCAAGTCACCGGCCCGCTCGTTTCGTAATTTCGACGAACGGTCGAACATCCGTGGGCATTTTGGGCCCCTCCCTTTTCGAAGTCGCCCTCGCTTCCTTGATTTCCGCTATTCGAGTACGCAAACGAAACCATTCTGACTTTCGGGCAAATGCCGCTCGCTGCGGTGATGGTGTCATCGGGTCCGCTGCCGCTTTGTCGTAGATCGTTGAGATCAGTAAGTGCTGTGCTGCCGTCAGTGCCATGTCGGCAGAATGAGTTCGCAGGGGTTAACTGTTCGATAAATCGCGTTAACCGCTTAGCGTGGTGCATCCTCCGGCGCTTGCATTGGTCCTTACGCTGCTCAGCTGAATCGGTGCGAATTAGCCTGCGGTATCGCTCAACCTTGCGTCTTTCGCCACAGGCAAATATGAGCAAAAAGGCGTCGGCTGCGGAGGATCAACCCGGCGAGAAGGAATCCCGGGTCTGTTGTAAATGGGTGACAGTTAGTTTCCCGAGATGGTGCTTAGGATTTGTTTGAGGATCTTGGCCGGGGGGACAACCATGAACAAGCATGCTCGATTGGGTCTTTACCTCGCCGGCTTGGCCGTTTTGGCGCTCCCGACGACCGCCGATGCCACCCCCTTCAAATGGACGGGATTCTACATCGGCGGCAATGCCGGCGCAGGGTGGGGTGGTGATTCTAGTTCCGTAGATCTCGGCGGCTTCAATTATTTTAAGGCCAACCCTGTTCCTGGCGAAGTCACCAAAGTTGGGGACGACACCTCTTTCATTGGCGGGGGTCAGATCGGGTACAACTATACCTTCAATAGAGTCGTGGCAGGTATTGAAGCCGATTTTTCAGGGTTCGATAGCCGCGCGGCTAAAATCCCGGCCAGTTCAAAGGCAGACTGGGGGTCCGACACCCGCATCAGTGTTGCGATGAACTGGCTGGCGACCGTGCGGGGCCGCCTGGGCGTCACCATGGATCGATGGCTTATATATGGGACCGGCGGCGCAGCATTCAGCGATGGTGAATATCGAAATCACGATTTTTGCAATAGCGTGCCCCACTGCGGCGGCGGGCTGATCGACGCTACAGGCGATATGGATGCTGGATGGACGGTCGGCGGGGGCGCAGAATTTGCTTGGAGGCCGAATTGGACGGTCAAGGCGGAGTACCTGTTCGTCCGCTTCGACGGGGAGGACTATTCCGGAACAGCCCATTACCTCCCACCCAGAGACCCCGTAGTCTACCGCTTCTCCGCTAGCCCGGCAGAGTTCAACATCGTCCGGGTTGGTCTCAACTATAAATTCGGCGGGGGCTACGAGTCACCCCTCAAATAACCACTGTGTTTTTTTGAGCCTTGCAGAACGCTGAGCCCCGAGAAGCCCCCGAATGGCTTGCGTGATTTCGGCCAGCACGAGCATGATGGGGGCACTGTGGGACGCTGCTGATGCGAAAGCGCGTGATTTAGGGTTGGGTGCTCTAGGAACATCAGGAGGCCCCGCGCGTTGAAAAAACCTCTGGCGCTATTCGCATCCCCGCCCCGGGGCGCCAGTTTACGGCTCGGTTTAGTGGAAGCCCGGTCCCCTCAGGCCGGGCTTCTCTTATCCCTTCATGCACTTGCGGATTGTCTTCCAGCGATATTCCTCTACCGAGAGGCCCGCGTAACGCCTCCGGCCGTTCTCGAGAGTGGCGGGGAGAGAGGCAGACTGGCAAGGGTAAGTCTCCGAAGTTGAGCCGGATCAGTGACACCAGCAGTGGCAAGCTCGACGAGCTTCCGACTGATTTCGATACTAAGCGCCTTGGATTAATCCGCATCAAGAACGGCTCAACGCTCGCATTACCAACCAGATAGAAGTCTTCGCTAATCCAAGGGCCGCGCACTACACGCGCACCGCAAACAGGAAGAGACTTGCCGCTCAGGCAATGGAGAAGCTGAACGCCAGCTGAAAATCTATTTCCGCACCTGGGGCCTGGTGCGGGCGGGAGGGCAAAAAAAGCCGATAAAATCGGTATTATCTTAAAAAAATGGTGGGCCCGGGAGTTGTGTCAGTTCGCCAGGGAAACAACAGCTAACGCCAAGGTGCGGGCGTAAAGCGCCTTTGACGCACAAAAGCAATTTTGGTGGGCTCCCGCACCTAAGCCGCCTCCTGAAATCGAAACCGACCGCGCGGGGTCAGAAGCGGACATCGCAGCAATCCATCGCGGCGTCTGCTCTGTGCCAGAACCAGTGCGGACGGGCTTCCGGCAGCTTCAAAGAACGGCCAGTGCTAGAAGCGCAGGCGGAAGGTGGACCATTGCTTTGTAACGCCATCACCAAAGACCATTGGATCGGAACCCTCTGAGAGCGAGGAAAGCAACCAAGGCGGCTAACATCGCTGCTATCATCGCTCCAACCGCGATAATCATCGCAGCCGTGGCTCGCGTTTTCGATTTGATGGTCTCGTCCACCATTAACTTCATTGCTTCCTGCACTTCGCCGAGATGTTCTGCAGCGCCCTCAATCCGCTTAAGTTTCAGGTCGTACAGGTAGTGCTGTACCAAAGGACGGACCTCGTCACTCCAAACGCCGGCCGCAAGGCCGACCTGTATCTGGTCCTCTGATAGGGCGTCGAGATCAGCGAATAGTTTGTGGTCGTCGCGATTCTCGGTCATGCCGGTCACCTCAAAACCATATACCATCACCGCGGAAGTCGAAATCCCCGACGGCGGCGCGGAGGGAATCCTCCTTTCACGCGTGCCGTGGAATTTCCGCTTCTGAGGGTAAAGCCGACATCCGTGATCCGCGCACCCAGGTCCGCTTCTGACCCATAACCGACATCCCGATGGGAGCGCTCACGTCAGGTCGATTGGCGCGGAGTTGGGCAGAGAGCGATGATAGGAATTGATGTATAGCGCGATCTTAAGCTCGCCCGACGGGATACGCTGGACAATCCAATCCTCGCCGACGATGCACTTGATCAGACCTCCATCGGACGATCCCAAAGGGCGGGCCTCCCAATAGACGGCGCCTACCGCGTGGGCGCGCTCAGGGTCGTCGCATAGCGGCGTGATGGTGAACGGCTCGAGCAAGATGTGCCGTTCGCCGGTCAGCTTCTGGTGAATTTCATAGTTGGTCTGAAGTGAGAGGTCCTCGCCGTGAGAGACAAAGATACGCGGCTCGGGATGCAGGAAGAACCTCGCCTGGTCTTCCGCCGTCCCCTTCTTGAACATGACCGTGTCGTGAAACTCATTCATCAATGAAACCACATCCCCCTTCGATATCGCCATAACGCTCCTCCTCGCTTATTCGAACTCTCACAACTAGCGACAATGACGAAGCTACGGCCGACTGTGGCCGCAGGCCAAGTCCGCGTTCTCGATTACGGGATCAC
>CAVUZR010000022.1:0-57847 GCA_963745855.1 uncultured Alphaproteobacteria bacterium
TGCCGGAAAATGCATGATGGCTGAAGGCACGTCCCCTGGACGTCTGATTGTAAACCAGGAGACGCGCCCCTTTTTGCCGGCCTATCTGAAGCTTCGCCATGACGCGGGGCGAGGCCGATGGGTGTTGTTGGCGCCGGAGCGGATTCTGACGCCTGACGAGACTGCCGTCGCGGTGCTCAAGCTCTGCGACGGCAAGAAAACCGTGGAGGAAATATCCGAGGCGCTGGCCAAGGACTATGCAGCCCCGGTCGACGTGATCCGCGAAGACGTCTTGGAGCTGCTGCAGGGACTGGCGGACAAGGGATACATAAAGGCATGAGCCCGACCAAGACGAACGGACATTTCGAGACGCTGGTCGTCGATGATGAGCCGACCGCCGGTGTGAGCGGCGCGTCTCCTGCGCTGTGCGCGCTTGCCCCCGTAGGCCTGCTCGCCGAGCTCACCCATCGCTGTCCCCTGCAATGCTCCTATTGCTCGAACCCGCTAGAGCTTGAGCGCGTGAACAAGGAGCTGACCACAGCCGAGTGGGTGTCGGTCATGGAGCAGGCCGGCGCCATGGGCATCCTGCAGGTGCACCTCTCCGGCGGCGAGCCCACCGCGCGCAAGGACCTTGAGGACATTGTCGAGGCTGCCGCCAAGGCGGGCCTCTATACGAATTTGATCACCGCCGCCGTCACCCTGACGCGCCCACGCCTCGAGGAGCTGGTCAAGCGTGGCCTCGATCACGTGCAGATCTCCTTCCAGGATGTCGACGCGGAGAACGCCGAGCGGATCGCCGCCTATCCCGGCGCCACCCAGAAGAAGCTCGACGTTGCTCATTGGGTGACGGAGCTTGGCCTGCCGCTCACCATCAACGCGCCGATACATCGCCAGAACATCCACAATGTGCCTCGCTACATCCAGCTTGCTCTCGAGCTAGGCGCCCAGCGGCTCGAGATTGCGCACGTCCAATATTATGGCTGGGCCTATCTCAACCGCGCTGCGCTCATCCCGACTTACCAGGAGACGGTCGAGTTGATCGAGTTCGTCGAGCGCGAGCGTGAGCGGCTCAAGGGCATGCTCACCATTGACATGGTCGTGCCGGACTATTACGCCAAGCGCCCCAAGCCCTGCATGGGTGGTTGGGGCAAAGGCTTCATGAACATCACCCCATCCGGCAAGGTGCTCCCCTGCCATGCAGCGGAAACCATCAAGCATCTCAAATTCGACAACGTGAAAGACCGGGCGCTGCTCGACATCTGGCTGAACTCCGACGCCTTCAACGCCTTTCGCGGCACCGAATGGATGAAGGAGCCCTGCCGCTCCTGCGCCTTCCGCGAGATCGACTTTGGCGGCTGCCGCTGCCAGGCCATGGCCATCACCGGCGATGCCCGCAACACGGATCCGGCCTGCGCACTGTCCCCCTATCACGGTGAGATGGTGGCGTTCGCTCGCGCCGAGGCGGCGGAGCCTCCGAAGCCCTTCATCTATCGCAATCCGCGCAATGTTCCGAACACGGCCAAGCCCGAACCGCGCCCGCTGGTTCCCGCGGAATAGGCTCAACGCGCTTCACGCAGCGAAAGAGCCGCCCAAGCTGACGCGGCCCAGACCAAACCGGCCCGCGAGCGTTTTGGCGCACCGGTAGGCCGGCGCGCATCCCGCTCTTACTTGGCACGTGGCGCTACCAAAATTTCCTGCCTAGGTTTCCACCTTGCAATGCCTATTTTATTGTCGCTACCATGCTCCCCACCCCTTGCTGGTTCCGGGTCCGTTCCGAGGAGCCTGGGACATCCTTCACAGGTGTCGATGGTTCCCCCATGCGTGTCCCGTCCCGTTCCTTTTCCAGGCGAAATCTTCTCTTTGCGACGCTTTGCGACGTTGTTCTCGCGGCCAGCCTCCTAACGCTGCCGGGCGGGGCAATCGCGGCTGATGAGCCGCCTGCGGCAGCCGCGCCAACCGCCGCACCTGACGCTGCCACGACGGGCCGTGACGCGTCCAAACGCGGGGGCATCGAGGTACAGACGCCGCAATCGCCGCAGCTGACACCGGTGCTCATCGGCTATATCCGGGAGATCGCCGACCGTCCACGGCCCGCCTCGCGGGTGGATGTCGAGCCTGACAATGCGGGAAGTGCCGGCGCCAAGATGGCGATCGACGAGAACAATGCCGGCGGAAAGCTCGTGGGCGACTTCTACAGTCTCGACACCAAGACAGTTGCGTCATCTGACGCCGCAGTCGCCGCCTTGCAGGGCTTTTACGAGGGCGGTCACCATTTCATCATCGTCGATGGCTCGGCCGACACCCTGCTCAAGCTCTCCGACTGGGCCAAGGGCAAGGACATTCTCCTGTTCAATGTCCGCGCCATGGACGTTTCGCTTAGGCAGGAGAATTGCCGCGCCAATGTCATGCATGTCGTTCCGGACCGCTACATGCTCGCCGACGCACTTGCCCAGTACCTCGTAACCAAGAAGTGGACGAACTGGCTCCTGGTCAATGGCACCACGCCGGGCGACCTCGCTTATGTCGAGGCGATCCGTCGCGCCGCGCAACGCTTCGGCGCCAACATCGTCGATCAGCGTGAATATCAGGATGTTTCCGGCGGCAGGCGCGACGATGTCGGCGTGATCCCACCCGGCAAGCAAGCGAGCGCCGACAACAACTTCGCCGCCGGTCCCGACTACCAGGTCATCCTCGTCGCCGACGAGGACCAGCTGTTTGGCCCCTATATGCCCTACCGCGCGGGAGGCGAGCCGCGTCCGGTCGCCGGCACGACGGGACTCGTGGCCACCACGTGGAGCCCAGGCCACGAGAAATGGGGCGCGACCCAGGCCAACAATCATTTCCAGAAGGATTACAAGCGGCTCATGCTGCCGATCGACTACCAGGCCTATGTGGCGGCGCGGACGGTCGGCGAGGCCGTGACGCGCAATCATGGCGCCTCCTTCGCCACGGTCGACGCTTTCGTGCATGGCAATGAGCTACAGCTCGCCCCCTTCAAGGGGATCAAGCAGCAATATCGGCCTTGGGACGGACAGTTCCGTCAGCCGATCCTCATCGCGACGGACAAGGTTCCGGTCTCCATGTCGCCGCAGCGTGGCTTCCCCCACGCCAGCCATCCCGACATAGAGGTGGATACGCTCGGCATCGACGAGCCGGAGAGCAAGTGTAAGATGTAGCTGAGGCGTGCGTGCGCTATCGCTCTGCGGTCGACGTCTTGATCAGATTGCCGTTCTCGTCCAACAGCGGCACATTGTACTCGCTCAACATGGCGCAGATGTCCGCCTGGTTCTCGGCGATCAGCTTGTTAAGCTTGTGCTTCCACTCCGGCTCGTTCGGGCGCACGCCCATGGTGATGGGATAGATCGTGGCCGGGCCCGCCTTCTCCTTCACCAAGGGGACTAGAGCAAGTGGCACCTTGGCGTTTTGCGCGTAGTAGCCACCGAGTGGTCCCCACAGGATGCCGGCATCGATCTCACCCGAGGCGATTGCCGCGATCACATCCGCAACAGCGCCGGCGGCATTGCGATCGCCCGTAGCCTCAAAGGACCTTGCATTGGCCATCAACCCATTCATGGCCATGATGCTGACCGGCGGCGTACGGGCGAGAATGCCAATTTTCTTGCTCTTGAGGCGGTCGTCAGCAAGGTTCTCCACCCCCGCAAGGCTCTTATCGTTCTGCCGGTAGATCAGCACATAGGAGGTCCGGTAGTAGGGGTTGGTGTCCTCAATCAGCCCGGTCCCCTGCGCGTAGCCCATGAGCAGATCGCAGTCGGTGTCGTCCGGCAGCGTGGCAACATGGCCCACCACCTGAGGCAGCCAAGTATAGGAGACGCGCAAGTCAAGCTTGGCGGCGATGAGGTCGACGAGCTTGTTCTCGAACCCCTCCCCTTTCTCGTTGGAGAAGGGCAGGTTTTGTGGATCGGCGCACACGCGAAGCACGCCGTCAGCGAGTTCCGCTGGAGCGCTCACGGAAACGCCGGCTGCGAGCAGTACAAGCACTCCCGCGGTCACGCACATGCGCAGTCGGCGAGCCAGCCAACCAGAGCCACGACCGGTCCTCAATCTAGGCTTTTGCATCTCATCTCAACGGGCACAGGGGGCGCCAGCATAGCACATCGGAGGGAGGATTTTTCCAGCGCCTGGCGCTCGCGGGAACTTGCCTGACGTCAAGGACGTCGCAGGGCGAAAGCGGTGAATAGCTTGAAAGCTGGCTCAGTCCTGGGCAACGCACTTGGCGATGTTGTCCGCCCGCTCGACCCCGGTCGGATAGTAGGCGCCGGTCGGCTTGTCGCCGAACTTTAACATCATTTGCCGCGCGGCCTCGATGGTCTCGGGCTCATTTTTGAGCTTCAGCATCCTGACTGCGTTGCAATCGGCATCGAGCTCCATGTGCTTCAGCTGCGGCGCAATATAGAAGAAGGGCTGCGGGCCCAGATGGCCGAGTTCCCGGTGGTAAGCGGCAACATGGCCGAGCGTATGATGGCTGCATTCATGGGCCATGAGGAAGCGCCCATAGGTCGGGGATTCGGCCATCGTCATGGCGCTGACCACAATTACCGGCTGGCCGTCGGCGTCCATCGTCGACATCGCCTGCTCGGGCAACTCCGGCAGCAAGTAGGTCGTGATCGCGCAAAATGGATTGTCGATGGTAGGAAGCCAAAGCTGCCTGGCAGTCGCGTTGCCGCCGCAAATCAGCCCAAGACCAAGGATAGCAGCCGCTGTCAGGACTATACGACGCATAGTGGCCCCCCGCCGCACTGAGTTGTTTTCCTTAGCGAATTTAGACTCAAGGTGAGTTGTGTCCAACGGGTTTTATGAGTAGAAGCATGAAACCCAATATATGTCACATAGTTCCCACAGTGGATTAGTGGTGGATTACCGCAGCGGCAGCGGGCCCGACTAGTAGGCATTTGAACGAAATTTCGAGGAGAGACAGGATTTCGCATCGATGGACATGCAATCGACCGACGTCAAAAACGAAACAGACAAAGTCTGCATCATCGGCGCGGGATCGTCAGGATTGGCCGCTGCCAAGACCTTCGCCGAGCGCGGGATTCCGTTCGACTGCCTCGAACGCGAGGACGATATTGGAGGACTTTGGAACGAGACCACCGGCACCGGGGTCGTTTACGACACGACCTATCTCGTCTCCTCCCGGAAATATACGGGATTTGAGGATTACCCGATGCCAGAGGACTATCCGACCTATCCCTCACACCGGGAAGCACTCGCCTATCTGCGCGACTACGCTCAAAATTTTGGCATCCTCGACCGCATCCAGTTCAACACCGTGGTGGAGCACATCGAGCGCAGCGACGAGGGCTGGCTCGTCCGTATCGCCGGCAAGAGCAGGCCAAGACTTTATCGCGCGCTGGTGATCGCCACCGGTCATCACGACATCCCACGCATTCCGAAGATCCCTGGCGCTTTTACCGGCGAAATCATGCACTCGCGCGACTATCGCAGCGTCAAGAAGCTCGTCGACAAGCGGGTCGTCGTGGTGGGTGCCGGCAATTCAGCCTGCGACATCGTCGTCGACGCGACGAGCGTGGCGCGCGCCGTTTATCAAAGCATGCGCCGCGGCACTTATTTCGTGCCGAAGTTCATGCTCGGCCGCCCGACCGACGGCATCGTGACTTTCTGCGAGGGGATGCCGATGCCGCACGGCTTGCGGAACATCGTATACACCGTCTGGCACAAGCTCATGGTCGGCTCCAACGCCCGCTACGGTCTGCCGGAGCCCGAGCATCGCATCATGGATACCCACCCGACCATGAACACGGTGCTGCCCCAGCTCGCAGCCCACGGCCGTATCGCCATCAAGCCAGAGATCACCGAGCTCACGGGCCGCATGGTCCGCTTTGCCGACGGGACGGAGGTGGAGGCCGACCTCCTCGTCTATGCCACGGGCTACCAGATTGCGCTTCCGCTCATCGACAACGAGCTGATCTTCCACGCCGACGGGCGCCCACGTCTCTATCTCAATGTCTTTCATCCAGAGTTCGACGATCTCTTCGCCGTCGGCCTCATCCAGGCCAATGGCAGCATCTGGCGCCTCGCCGACGATCAGTCGAAGCTCGTGGCAAGCTTCCTCGTCGCCACGGCGGAGGGCCATGAGCGGGCCGCCTGGTTCCGCGCCTTGAAGGCGAAAGGGCACGATCGTTCCTCACAGTCTTCCTATGTGCAAAGCGAGCGGCATCGGCTGGAGCTCAACTACTACGCCTATCGCCGGAAGGCGCGGCGGTTGTTGCGGAGCTTCGGCGATATGGCCAAGGCCGAGCTGAAATCCTGGCGGAAAACGCAGGCCGGTAGCCGCATGACAATGGCCGAGGCGAAAAAGAAATCTCTGTCCATGACCTCAGCGTAAGTTACCTCGCAAGACCGTCCCTCGCCCCCTCACGATAAGTTGCGGCCTTTCGCGGGCTCGCGCACTGATAGAGGTAATCGTTAGCGCCCAATGCTCGTGTAGTTGAAGCCCGCCGCGTGCGCCTGGGCCGGCAGGTAGATGTTACGGAGATCGACGAGCACGTCGCCGCGCATGCGATCCTTGAGAGTGTCGAGATCGAGCGCACGAAACTCGTTCCATTCGGTGACCACCACCGCGATATCGGCCTTCTCGGCGGCTTCCAAAGCGCTCGCGCACCAGATCACGCCCGGGAGAAGCTGCTCGGCAATCTCGTCGGCATATGGGTCGTAGACCCTCACCGTCGCTCCCTTCTCCTGCAGCATGGGAATGAGGGTGAGACTTGGAGCGTCGCGCACATCGTCGGTGTCCGGCTTGAAAGTGATGCCAAGCACCGCGATGGCCTTGCCTGCGAGCTTGCCGCCGGCCGCGCGCTCGATGCGGCTCGCCATGGCGATCTTCCGCTCGGTGTTCACGGTCTGCACCTGTTCGATCAGCGATAGCGGCGAGCGCACCTCACGCGCCGTGCGGATCAGTGCGGCGACGTCCTTCGGGAAGCAGGAGCCGCCGTAACCGGGACCGGGGTGCAGAAACTTATCGCCGATGCGCCGGTCGGCGCCGATAGCGGTCGCCACCTCCTGCACATTGGCGCCAGCCGCTTCGCACAGATCGGCGATCTCGTTGATGAAGCTGATCTTCATGGCGAGGAAGGCATTGGCGGCATATTTGGCGAGCTCCGCCGATTCCCGGCTCACGAACATCACCGGCGCATTGCGCAGAGCGAGCGGCTTGTAGAGTCGCTCCATGAGGTCCTGCGCCCGCAAATCGTCGCAGCCGACCAGAACGCGGTCGGGATGCATGAAATCGTAGATGGCGGAGCCCTCGCGCAGGAATTCTGGGTTCGAGCAGATGGCGAAATCGGCATCGGGACGGAGCGCCTTGAGACGGCCCTCGATTTCCCGGCTGGTGCCGACCGGCACCGTCGACTTGGTGGCAATGACGGTGAAGCCTTTGAGATGCGGAGCAAGCTCCTCGACCGCCTGAAACACGAAGCTGAGGTCGGCATGGCCATCGCCGCGCCGCATCGGCGTGCCGACGGCAAGAAACACGAGATCGGCGCCGCCGATGGATGGCGCGAGATCCGTAGCGAAGTCGATGCGCCCCATGCCCAGATTGCGGTGCAGGAGCTCGTCGAGGCGCGGCTCGTAGATTGGCAGCCTGCCCTCGCGCAGATTCTCGATCTTGCTCAGATCCTTGTCGACACAAGTCACGGCCCAGCCGAATTCCGAGAAGCAAGCAGCGGAGACCAGGCCGACATAGCCTGCCCCAATCATCGAAATGTTCACGAAACGAGCTCCCGGATTGACGTTTTGGGCTTGAGAAGGTCAGCGCTTCCTAGTTCATTCTGCCCTTTCGTTCAATGGCACCTTGCCTTGCAATTCCGACGCTTTTGCCGCTCGGCGGAGAGACCAAGTTGAGACTGGAGCGGGTCGACGCCATCGACTAGGCTCAGCCGCCGCGCCGGGTCGGGCGCATTACTTGTCTCGCGGGGTCAGTTAACCAGGATGGGGTCTCGTTTCCTCTACGCCCTTATCGCAGGGGCCGTGATGCTCGGTGCGCTCGCCCTGCGTATCTGGGATCCAGGCCCTGTGGCGCGCTTGCGAGCCCTGGTCTTCGACACTTATCAGCAGATCGAGCCGCGCCAATTCGACCCCAGTCTTCCCTTGCGCATCGTCGACGTCGACGAGGAGTCGCTGAAGAGAATCGGGCAATGGCCTTGGCCACGTACGGTGCTCGCCGACCTGGTGCGGAAGCTTACCGACAACGGCGCTGCGGCCATCGGCTTCGACATGGTCTTCCCCGAGCCTGACCGCATGTCGCCGGCAAATGCTCTGCGCTTTTGGCCGCAATCCGATGCCCTTGCGGGATTACGCGAGGAAGTCGAGAAGCTCCCCTCCAACGATCAAGTCCTGGCCGAGGCCATCGGCCAGGGCGCCGTTGTGCTTGGCTTCATCGCTACGCCGCAAGCAGGCTCCATCCCGCAATCCAAGGCCGGCTTCGCCAATAGCGGCGACGATCCAAGACTATTCGCGCCTGCTTTTCCCGGGGCGGCCGCCAGTCTGCCCGAGCTTCAGGACAAGGCGTCGGGTGCGGGCTCGCTTAACTGGCTGCCTGAGCATGATCAGATCATCCGCCGCATCGCGATGGTGGTCCAGGTTGGAGACAAGCTCTACCCGTCCTTTGCCGCCGACCTGCTGCGCCTTGCCCAAGGCGCCTCGACCTATGTTGTGAAATCCTCGGGCGCCAGCAGCGAACAGTCGTTTGGCGCGAAGACTGGCATCGTGAAAATCCGCATCGGTGATTACGAGGTTCCGACCGAAGCCGACGGCCAGATGTGGATCAGGTTCTCCAAACAGGCCAAGGAACGCTACCTGCCGGCTTGGCGCGTGCTCAATGGAGAGATCGGCAAAGAGGACATTGCAGGCCGCCTCGCCATTATCGGGACAAGCGCCGCAGGCCTGCTCGACCTTCGAGCAACGCCGCTCGAAGCGGCGGTGCCCGGCGTCGAGCTGCATGCGCAGGCCATCGAGCAGATCCTGCAAGGCTCCTTCCTGCAACGGCCGGACTTCGCCACTCCTGCCGAGATGCTCTACATCCTGGTACTCGGTCTTCTGATAGCCCTTTTGATTTATCGCCTGGGCGCCATGGGCAGCGCGGTCGTTGGTGGCATCGCCGTGGCCGCGGTCATCGCCTTGTCCTGGTACGCCTTCCGCGTGTTCGGTTGGCTGGTCGATCCGATCTATCCAGCGATCGCGCTTACCGCGATCTACGGGGCTGGAACTCTGTTCGTATTCCTGCGCACCGAGCACGAGCGCAACCGGGTGCGCAATGCCTTCGGCCATTACATGGCGCCGGCGCTGGTGGAGCGGCTCGCCGATGACCCGTCGCGCCTGAAGCTTGGCGGCGAGCAGCGCGACATGACGCTGCTCTTCAGCGACGTACGTGGCTTTACCACGATCTCCGAAGGACTTGACGCCGAGGAACTTACGCATTTTCTCAACAGCCTGTTCACGCCCCTGAGCAAGATCATCCTTGAGGAGCAAGGCACCATCGACAAGTTCATGGGTGACGCGGTGATGGCCTTTTGGAACGCCCCGCTCGACGATACCAAGCATCCCATCCACGGTTGCCGGGCGGCACTGCGCATCATGGAGCAGATGCCGGGGCTCAACGAGCATTGGCGCGGCGAAGCAGAGGCCAAGGGCCGCTCCTTCCAACCGGTGAAAATCGGCATCGGGCTGAATACTGGGATCTGTTGCGTCGGCAATCTCGGCTCGGAGACGCGTTTCGACTATTCGGTAATTGGCGACAACGTCAATGTCGCCTCGCGGCTCGAAGGCCAGTCGAAGACATATGACGTCGTCACCATCGTCGGCGAAACCACCAGCGAGCGTGCGCCGGATTTTGCCTTTCTCGAGCTCGACCTGCTGAAGGTGAAGGGCAAGACCGAAGCCACGCGCATCTTCGCGTTGCTCGGTGACAATGCCCTCAAGCAGACCCGCGGCTTCATCGATCTTTCCGCGCGTCACAACGAGTTCTTGACAAGGTACCGAGCCAGAGACTGGGACGCGGCAGATTTGCTCCTGCGCGAATGCGACAAAATGAACGGCTCTGGCCTCCACCAGCTCTATGGGCTGTACCGGGAGCGCATCGACTATTTTCGTCAAAACCCTCCTCCGCCCAATTGGGACGGGACCGCGGAAGCCCTCGGCAAGTAGCCCCCGCGCCTCAGCTCGCCTTGATCGCTCTCGTCGCCGTCGCGGTCCTCATGTTCAAGCACGCGGTCGCCGATTTCTATTTGCAGAGCACCTATCAGTACATGAACAAGGGGCACTACGGCATCCTGGCGGCATGCTGCACGGCGCCATCCACGTCACATTGACGCCGTTCGTCTATCTCGTGATCGCGCCCTCGCTGCTGCTCGCCCTTGGCATCGCGGCGAGCGAGTTTCTGCTCCACTATCACATCGATTGGTTGAAGAAGCAGATCACCCACCGCAACGGCTGGACCGCTACGCGGGCCTGACCTGAAGCAGGCCGCCTAGAGCAGGGCCGCAATCTCGCGATTGGCGAATTCCAGCCGGTCCGAGAGCAGGCGGATGATCAGCTTGTGAAACACTGACGCCGCGATGGGATCCTGCGTTTGCATCTTGTCGAACGAGTCCCGGGTCAGCCGGTAGACGACGCTCGGCTCCTCGGCGATCACCGTCGCGGTACGAGGAACCCGCCGGTAAAAACCCATCTCGCCGACGATCGTGTAGCCCATCATGCGGCGGAGCCGGATCGGGCGGCCCTCCTGATCCTGGATGGTGATGGCCACGCAGCCCGAGGCAAGAATCTCGACGGAGTCTGGAGGCTCGCCTTGCCGAAACAGCGCCTCTCCGACTTTTAGCTCATGACGCTCAAGATATGGCGCGATGCGAGTCATGTCGGCCGCACCGCCGAGTTCGGCGGTGAGCCAGCCCTCGAAGCTGTGCACGGATGCCTCGCCCACTTCATAATGCATGAGCAGCATATCCTCGCACCATTCGACCGCCTCGTTGCGGGTGGCGAAGACTTGATGCGATTGCTCTGCGGCGAAGAAGCCCGCCTTCTGGAAACTGGTGCGCATCACCTCGCTCAGACCGGAGAAGGCCAGCGTCACGCCATGCTCGTTGCAATAATTGCGGAGCTTGATGAGGCTCAGGACCGCCGAGGTGTCGAGGCCCGGCACTGCGCCGAAGTCGAGCACCACATAGCCGACAGGCTTCTCGTCTTGAGCGTCGATCGCCCGCCTGATCCGCTCGAACAGCCCGTTGGACGAGCCGAAGAAGATGAATCCGGAAAGCCAGAACACGTGGACGCGCTCGCCCTCCTCGCGCAGCAAGCGCGACTGCTCCGGAGCACGCTCGACATTGCTCGAGAATTCCTGGCGCGTGAGGTGACGCCGGATCACGCCTATGCGGCTATAGCTCAGAGCAAACATGAGGCAGGCGCCGATAACGCCGAGCACCACGCCCATGAAGTATCCGAAATTCACGATGACGAGCATCATCGTCACGGCTAGTCCACCATCCGTCCAAGAGCGCTGGGCGGGCGAAGCGACAAGTTCGGCGATGATCACGGCGCCGAGATAAGCGAGCATGCCGCCGAGAATGGCCTTGGGCACGACGCTGCCGATGTCGACGCCGGAGAACAAAATAATCGCGCAGACGATGCCGACAAACGTCCCAGCCCACCGCGTCGTGGCGCCGGATTCATCGAGAAGCAGACAGCCATTCATGGACAGCGACCCGGCGAAGCCGCCGACGACCGACGCGAGCAAATTGGCGATTCCATTGGTGCGGAATTCTTTGTCGAGATCCGCCGATTTCTGCCGCGCCACTTCAAGGCTCGACACGTCGAGCAGCAAGGCGATGGCCATCACGCCGCAGACAGCGCCAATTTCAGCGCTGCTCTGCGCAATAACGCCCCAATCGACTTCATGGCGCAAGACGGCGGACATGGGCCACCAGAGAGCGAGCTCCCCAAGGCTTGGCAGAAACCAGGCGCGCCGCACACTCTCATCGTGTGTGAAGCCGAATAAACCCACATCCAGAGCAACGAGAAACACGAGAAAGACCAGTGGCAGTGCGAGGAAGCTCGGCACCCATCGCCCTACGAGGGGGATCGCGATGGCGAACAGCAAGCCGACGATGATTTGCGGTGCATAAAGAGCTGAATAGAGAATTTCCCAGCTCGACGGCGCCAGCGTGAGATTGGTTTGGGTTACCACCTCCATGCCGCCGGTGATGAGCAGCAGACCCGAGGCGGCGAGAAAGCCACCGATCACAGGATAGGGCACGAAGCGCAGCCATTGGCCGAGCTTCAGTGCGCCGATGCCGAAGAGGAGAATGCCGGTGAACAGGGTGCTCACCGAAAGGCAGACCAGCACATTGATGATGATCTCTGTGGTGCCGGCACCTTTCGCCGCAAGGGCGGCCGCGACGGAGCCGGCGAGCACGCTCATGACTGCCACTGCCGGAGAATCCGGGCCGCCATTTGCGGGCGACAACGTGGAGGTAAGGGCAATGACCACGCCCGTGACCGCGGTGCCCATGATGAGCGCGGCGAGGCCGAGCGCGAAACCTGAGGCGATCGCGCCCTGGAAGATCAGCGCACTGAACGAGATGCAATACGCAATCTGCACCACCGCCGAGATGACGCCCGCCAAAGCGTCGCGCCCAAGGGTCGGCAAATCCGTGTTGCGCGAGCGCCGCAGCGCCAAATTAGCGAGCGATTCCAAGGACACTGTTCGGAATGTTTAACGAGTTGAGCCTCCGGCCGATCATGGCCGGGGGCCGCAGCAAATAAAAGGCCAAAAATACCGTGTTCGGAGGAAGTGGTGTCGCTCCCTAGATGGCCTCGTCCATGCGCCGCAAACGGTCGGCGAGCGTGCGCATTACGGCAATCGCGAAATACGGCGTCTCGTGCACGAGGAACAGAAAGCTCTTCTCATTGATCGGCGCGACCTCGCAGGCGGTCTTGGCCCGCACCGTCGCAACTCTCGGGGAACCGTCGATCAAGGCCATCTCGCCAAAGATGCCGCCGCCACCCAACGTCTCCATCAAATGGCCATGGCGTTCGATGATGACCTCGCCGCTGCGGACGACGTACATTGCGTCGCCTTGATCGCCTTCGGCGAAAATTACATCGCCCGGGGCGTAGCGCATCGGAGGAAATCCGGCATTGGCCAACATTTGAAAATCAATCGATGCAATCGTCATCGTGCAGTCCCCTGCTCCCCCTGTCTCTTGTACGAGCCTTTGAGAATACACTTATGACAGTCGTGAGACGATTCGATAAAGGCGCCGAAAAGCGATCAGGCCTTCGACCTCACCTTCGTCACCGCATCGAGCCAGCCGCCATAGCGGGCTTCCCTCTCATCGACGCTCATGGCTGGCTCGAAGGCGCGGGCTGGAACCCAGTCGCGTTGCAGCTCCTCTTGGCTGCCATAGAAGCTGCTGGCCTGCCCGGCGAGAAGCGCGGCGCCGAGCGCCGTGGTCTCGGCAAAGCGCGCAACTTCGACCCGCTCGCCAAGGATGTCGGCGAGACGCTGAAGGAACCAGCCATTTGCGGTCATGCCGCCATCGACCCGCAAATTCGCGGACGCCGGAATTCCGCTCTGCGCCATGTCCCGCCGCATGGCGTCGAGCAGATCGCGGGTCTGGAACGCAACCGCCTCCAACCCAGCAGCCACGATATCCGCAGCCGACGCGGCCCGCGTCAGGCCAAGAATCGCGGCACGGGCTTGCGCGTCCCAATGCGGCGCCCCAAGACCCTGAAAGGCCGGGACGAGATAGACGCCGGAGTTGGGATCGGCCCGCCGCGCGAGAGCCTCGCTCTCTGCCGCGGCGGCGATCAACCCTAGACTGTCGCGGAGCCACTGCACCGTGGCGCCGGCCATGAAGATCGATCCCTCCAGAGCGAACGTGCGTCGGCCTTCGAGCTGATGAAACACGGTCGCGAGCATGCGCGCGGTCGAGGCAACCTTGGCGTTCCCAGTATTGGCAAGAATGAAGCATCCTGTGCCGTAGGTCGCCTTTAACATGCCGGGCGCGAAACACGCCTGACCGTAGGCCGCGGCTTGCTGATCTCCGGCGATACCCCTGATCGGAATCGCCGCGCCGAAATGCTCGCTCGCTGTGGCGCCGTATTCGTCCCGACTGTCACGAACCTCGGGCAACAGCTCACGCGGAATGTCGAGTCGGCCGAGCAGCCGCTCGTTCCACTCCCCACTCCGAATGTCGTAGAGCATGGTGCGGGCGGCGTTGCTTGCGTCCATGGCGTGAACCTTACCGCCGGTGAGCTTGAACAGGAGAAAGCTGTCCACGGTACCGAAGCACACCTCCCCTGTCCCGCGCCCGCTTCATGAGCCCAGGGACGTTGGCAAGCAGCCAGGCCAGTTTCGTCGCCGAGAAATACGGATCGATGACGAGCCCCGTAGCCTCCGCGACGTGGGGGCTCCACCCCTCTTGCCGAAGCTCATCGCAATACTTTGCCGTGCGCCGGTCCTGCCAAACGATGGCGTTGGCGAGCGGCTTCCCCGTCGCGCGCTCCCACACGAGCGTCGTCTCGCGCTGATTGGTGATGCCGATCGCTTCGATCGACTGCGCGTCGACGTCCTTGAGCACGGCGCGGGCCGCAGCGAGCACCGATTGCCAGAGTTCCTCGGGATCGTGCTCGACCTCGCCGGGTGTTGGGTAGATCTGCGTGAGGGGAACTTGCGCTTGGGCGTGCAGCCGCGCCTCGGCGTCGAAGGCAATGGCGCGGGTGCTCGTCGTCCCTTGGTCGATGGCAAGCACGAAGCCGCGCCTGCTCATTGAGCACGTCCGGTCTGACCCAGGATCCATCCGCAATATTCGTCGCTGCCCCCTTCCGTCGGCAGTACCAGCAGCGCGGGAAGCTCGTAGGGGTGGAGGCGCTTAGTCTCGGCCAGCACGGCATCAACTAGCGACGCCCTGGTTTTGATGATCATGGCGACCTCGTCGGCCATTTCGCGCGTGCCCTTCCACTCGTAGATCGAGATCATGCCTGGGAAGATGTTGACGCAGGCCGCAAGCCTCGCCGCAACGACAGCGTCACCGACGCGCTTTGCGTCGTCGAGGCTCGCAAACGTCGTGTAAACCAGAACCGGACGATCTTCCTGGGTCATGGATTCACAATTCTCCCTGATGCAGCCGAGAAGCTTGCAATACGGGGACGCCGTGCCCTTTATAGTGCCCGCTCTGTAGTCATGCTCCAAGTATCGAAGCCACCATGTCCCGGTTCAAGACCATCGCCTTTGTGGCGAGCGAGATGAAGGAAGCCGAAGACGCGCGCCGCGCGCTGATTGCCCGCTACGGCGATGCCCCGCCGGAGCATGCCGATGTCATCGTCGCTTTGGGCGGGGACGGGCAGATGCTTCAGACCATGCATCGCTATTTGAACAGCAAGATCCCGATCTACGGGATGAACCGGGGCTCAGTTGGCTTCCTGCTCAACGACTACCGGGAAGACCTGCTGCTGGAGCGGCTAGAGAAGGCTGAAATCAACGTTATCCACCCGCTGCGCATGACCGCCTACGACGAAAAGAGGGCGGAGCACCGGGCGCTCGCCATCAACGAGGTGTCGCTGTTCCGGCAGATCTATCAGGCGGCGAAGCTGAGAATCTCCGTGGACGGCCGGGTACGGCTCGACGAGTTGATCTGCGACGGCGTGCTCGTGTCCACCCCGGCCGGGAGCACAGCCTACAATCTCTCGGCGCATGGCCCGATCCTGCCAATCGATGCGCCGCTGATGGTGCTTACCCCGATCAGCCCGTTCCGGCCGCGGCGCTGGCGCGGCGCGATCCTGCCCAACGAGGCTGTGGTTGTGATCGAGGTGCTCGAACCGGGGAAGCGGCCGGTGAGCGCGGTCGCCGACAACACCGAATTTCGCGATGTGGTCGCCGTGGAAGTCAAGGAGGCGAGCGACGTCGACATCGTCATGATGTTCGACCCTGGCCACAGTCTCGCCGAGCGAATCTTGCGGGAACAGTTCGACTACTGAGACGGCTCACGGCCGCCAGGCTTGCGCGATGTCGGCGAGCGCCGGCCGCTCTCTCTCCTCCGGCTTTTCCTTCGCTGTGCCGATATAGACGAAGCCGGCGACGCGCTCATTGTCGGCAAGTTTCAGCGCGGCGCGCACGCCTTGACTATAGCCGTACCACTCGGTGATCCACTGTGCGCCATAACCGAGCGCGGTCGCGGCAATCAGGAGATTCTGGCAGGTGGCCCCAGTAGAAAGCATCTGCTCCCATTCCGGCGCCGCCGCGTTCTTCACCACGCGCGAGATCACCGCGATCACGAGCGGCGCGCGCAGGAAGCGGTTGGTCTCGGTCTCTAGCCGGAATTGGCTCGGGTCCTTCTCTTCGGTTTTGCAGATTTCAGCGAGGATCCTGCCAAAGTCTCTGCGGGCGTCGCCCTGGAAAAGGAGAAAGCGCCAAGGAACGAGCTTCTTGTGGTCCGGCACGCGCGCGGCCGCCATCAGCATCTGTTCAATCTCGCCCGCGGTCGGTCCGGGCTCGCCGAGTCTGTTGGCTGAGACCGAGCGGCGCGTCAGCAGATGATCGACGATCTGATTCGTCATGGGACTTGCGGGCACCTATGGAAGGGCTGGTTCCCCTAGCGTGAAAAGCCATGCGAAACAATGATCGAAGCGAGCGGGGTTACCCCAAATCTGCCTTAGTCGTGGCCGAATTTCGCTTAAGTGCGAGGGGGATGACCGGGGTATAAGGCTGGCGGCGGCCTGACGGGAGCGAACGCTATGGGAGGGAAGCGCTGCGCAGGGCTGGGGCATCTGCTTGTGCCCATCGCCCTTTTTTGCGCGAGCGCGGCGAGCGCCGAGGATCAGAAAGCCTCGTCGCCACATGCATCGACGATCATCGTGCTCGATGGCTCGCGCAGCATGTGGACGCGGCTCGGCGGACAAAGCAAAGTTGGCATCGTGCGCTCGGTCCTCGGCGAAGCCTTCGCCACCTATGAGGACCGCGTCGCCTTCGGGCTTGTGGGGTTCGGCCACCGCGGGGGCGGGACGTGCACCGAGGCTGAGCTTCTGGCGAAGCCCGGTGAGCTTAGCTCGAAGACCACCGGCAAGCTGTTGTTCGGCGCGGGCTTCAAACCGAAGACGACGAAGCCGGTCGCGGCAGCGCTGGTCGAGGCAGCGAAGCAAACGCCGGGCTCCGGGCTCGACATTGTGCTCATCACCGACGGGCCGGACAGTTGCAAGGCGAATGTCTGCGCAACGGCGAAATCGCTGAAGCAGGCGGCGCCGGGATTGCGCATTCACGTGATCGGCTTCGACCCCAAGGCGAAGCAAAGCGTGAAGGGTCTCGCTTGCGTGGCGCAAAGTACCGGGGGCCAGTTTCTGACCGCCGCCAATGCCGGCGACCTGAAGCAGGACCTCACGACCGTCCTCGATGCCGTCGCCAAGCCAACGCCGAAACCCGCCCCAGTCGCGCAAAACCTAAGCTTGCCTGGCGCGGCAGCTGCACCCGCGCCATTACCCCCATCCGCGGCCCCGCCTTCCCCGGCCGCCGGCGCGGCGCCACCTGCGCAAGCACCGATAGCCCAAGCTCAACCCTCACAAGGCCCGATGCCTCATCCGGTGCAGACGATTTCTATCCCTCCCCCTCCGGCTCAGAGCACTCCGGCTGGCAGCGCGCCCACCCAGAGTGCCCAGGCGAAGAGCGCCTCCGCCCAAGCGCCCTCGCCACCGAACCCGCAGCATTCGGGGTCCGTGGGGCCACCGGCTCCAACTCAGACCGACATGCCGAAGCTCGTCGGCCTTCCGCCGCATGAAAGTGCGGCACCATCCAAGACACCGCCCGAGCCGGGCTCGGGGGCGCCGATCCCCGTGACCTTCAAGGCCCTGCTCACCGAAGGCGGGCCTCAGGTCAAGTCCGGCTTGATCTGGCGCGTGTTCACGCCGCAGCCAGGGCCGAACGGCGCCCGCAAGCTCGTTAGCACCCATCGCGACGCCATGCCGACGGCGGCGCTGGTGCCCGGAGAGTATCTCGTCAATGCCGCCTACGGCCTCTCCAACCTCACCAAGAAGATAAAGGTCGATAGCGGCCGGTCGCTTGAGGAGACATTCGTCCTGAACACCGGCGGGCTGAAGCTCGCCGCAGTGCTGGCGAGCGGCGAGACGCTCCCGCCTGCGAGCGTTCGCTTCGACATCCTCTCCGACGAGGAGGACCAGTTCGGCAATCGCCACAATATCCTGGAAAACGCCAAGCCCGGGCTCGTTATCAGACTGAATGCCGGCGCCTATCACATCGTCAGCCTCTATGGCGACGCCAATGCCACCGTGCGCGCGGACGTGACCGTCGAGCCCGGCAAGATCACCGAGGCAACGGTCAAGCATGCCGCGGCACCGGTCACCTTCAAGCTCGTGCAAAGCCCTGGTGGTGAGGCACTGGCCGACACCAAATGGAGCATTCTCACCACGACCGGCGACGTGGTGAAGGAGAATACCGGCGCGCTGCCCACGCATATTCTCGCCGCCGGCAACTACGCCGTCGTCGCCAGCCACAACGGCGAAAGCTACACAAACAAGTTCAGTGTGGCTTCGGGTCAGACCGAACAGATCGAAGTCGTCATGCAGCAAGGTCCTGCCTCGCCGGAGGCCTTGAAGGCTATCACCGAACCGCCACCACCACCTCCGGCGCCTCCGCCGGGCCAATCCGTAGCATCGCCGGGGTCGCCCGACGCCGTGCCAGGCGTCCCCAGCACAACCGGCGCCCCGGTTTCGCCGGACAGTGGCATGGCCTTCGGCAGTGGCAATGGCGATGGCGCTACGCCGCGCGAGCCCGGGATTCTGCCAAATCCGGGGGCACTGCTTCGGCCGCGATTGCCTTGATCGCTGCGTCCAGCGGCAGCACCTGCTGCGCTTGCGATCCCAATCGTCTGACCGAGACGCTCTCCTCCTCCGCCTCGCGTTTTCCGACCACCAATAGCACCGGCACCTTGGCAAGCGAGTGCTCCCGCACTTTGTAATTAATCTTCTCGTTGCGGAGGTCCGCCTCCGCCCTGAGGCCAGTGCGCTTCAGCGCCTCGAGAACTTTCGTCGCATAGGCGTCCGCGTCGGAGACGATGGGCGCGACCATCACCTGCACTGGCGCGAGCCATAGCGGGAGATGCCCGGCGTGGTGCTCGATCAGGATGCCAGTGAAGCGTTCGAGCGATCCGAACATGGCGCGGTGGACCATCACCGGCACGGTCTTCTCTCCGTCGGGCCCGACATAGAAGGCGCCGAGCCTCAGCGGCATGTTGAGATCGACCTGGATCGTGCCGCACTGCCAGTCGCGCCCGATCGCATCGCGCAACACGTATTCGAGCTTCGGCCCGTAGAACGCCCCCTCGCCAGGATTGAACTCGTAAGCGAGCCCAGCCGCCTCGACCGCGCGTTTCAGCGCGGCTTCCGCCTTGTCCCACACCTCGTCTGACCCGACCCGCTTGGTCGGCCGGTCGGCGAACTTGATGCTTACGTCCTCGAAGCCGAAATCGCGATAGATCGACAGCATCTGCTCGTTGAGCCGCACGCATTCTTCCGTGATCTGGTCCTCGGTGCAGAAGATATGAGCGTCGTCCTGAGTGAAGTGGCGCACGCGCAACAGCCCATGCAGCGCACCAGACGGTTCATAACGGTGCACCTTGCCGAACTCAGCGATGCGCAACGGGAGATCGCGATAGCTCTTCAGCCCGTGCTTAAAGATCTGCACGTGACCCGGGCAGTTCATTGGCTTGCAGCAATAGACGCGCTCGTCGGGCGTCTCGGTGATGTACATGCTCTCGGCGAACTTCTCCCAATGGCCGGACTGCTCCCATAGCGCCCGGTCGAGCATGTCGGGAGAATTGACCTCGACATAGCCCCAGGTCTGTTGGCGCCGCCGCATATAGCCAATTAGCGCCTGGAACAGTGCCCAGCCCTTAGGATGCCAGAACACCGCACCCGGCGCCTCTTCCTGGAAATGGAACAGGTCCATCTCGCGGCTCAAGCGGCGATGGTCGCGCTTCTCGGCCTCTTCGAGCTGATGGAGATAGCGCTGAAGCTCCTCTTCACTTGCCCAGGCCGTGCCGTAGATGCGCTGGAGCATCGGGTTGTTCGAGTCGCCGCGCCAATAGGCGCCGGCAATCTTGAGCAGCTTGAAGCCCTTGCCAACCTTGCCGGTCGAGGTCATATGCGGGCCGCGGCAGAGGTCGAGCCACTCGCGCTGCGAATAGATCTTGATCTCGTCGCCTTCGGGGATGGCGTCGATCAGCTCGAGCTTGAAGGTCTCGCCCTTGTCGGCGAACAGCTTCTTTGCCGTCGCGCGGTCCACCACCTCGCAAGAGAACGGTGAGTCGCACGCGATGATTTCGCGCATCTTGGCTTCGATGACCGGCAGGTCCTCCGGCGTGAACGGCTCGTCTCGCGCGAAATCGTAATAGAAGCCGTTCTCGATCACCGGCCCGATGGTCACTTGCGTGCCGGGGTAGAGCTCCTGCACGGCTTCCGCCATGACATGGGCCGCGTCGTGACGGATCAGCGCCAGCGCCTCCTGGTCTTCCCGGGTGAGGATGCGGATCTTGGCGTCGGCCTTGATCGGCTCGGCCAGGTCCTTGACCTGCCCGTCAAGCGACATGGCGACAGCCCTCTTGGCCAGCGACTTGGCGATCGACTCAGCGACCTCGCGGCCCGTGACGCCAGGCTTGAACTCGCGGCGAGAGCCGTCTGGAAATTGTAGGGAAATCATCTATCTCTCCTCTCACTCCTGCGTACGAGCGCAGGTAAGAGATTGGTTCGTTGCGACGCCGCCTATTAGCGGGATTTATGGGCGAAGTCACCTGGAGGCAACCTCCACCGCCCGTAGCGCCAGGGCGCAAAGGGGTGGCGTTCGGCCCGCACATCGGGAACGGGGTCTAAGCCATGGCTGCCCCAGGGATGGCAGCGGCAGAGCCGCGACAGCGCGAGCCAACCGCCTTTCCACGCTCCGTTTTTGTCGATCGCCTCCTGCGCATAGTCAGAGCAGGACGGCAGGTGACGGCAATTGACCCCGAGTAGGGGCGAGATCGTCCAACGATAGGCGGCGATGGCGCTGAGGAGCGGCGCTTTCGCGACGTGTCGGATCAGGCTCATGGGTAAGGCTCGCCGTTCTTTCGCATGAACACGAAGCGGCCTCCCTCCTTGCGCGCCATCATGTCGATGTCGCTATATTGAGCCTCCTCACTTTCAGCGCGTGTGCCGACTTCGAGGTAGAGTGCTGGCCTATCGCTTCGATTGATCAGGTGATGCCCATCGGCCTTGCCGGCGGGGAAGCCCGCCGCCATCCCTGCTCCGAGCACTGTCTCCCCGGCGTCCGTAACGAGCGTCACCTCTCCCTTCAGGACATAAATGAACTCGTCCTCGTTTGCGTGCCAATGGCGCTGAGAGGACCAGCTCCCTGGAGCGAGGGTTACGAGATTGACTCCGAACTGGGTGAGCTTGAGCGCATCACCCAGCGCCCGCTTCTCGCGGCCGGCCAGCTTGTCGCCGAACGGGCCGGGATAGATGCTGCCCAATCGGGGCGGCACGATCGTCGGATCGAGCCAGGCTTGGCTCTTCGCTTCCGGCTTCTCCATCAAAGGCTCCTGATCGATCTCAAACGGGCTCGGCCGGCGCGTGGCCTGCCTGCTCCCCCCGTGCGGAATCGATCTGCCCGATCGCGTCCTCTACCGCGTCGAACACGAGCAGCGTCGAGGCGTGGCGCGCCTTATAGTCCGTGACCGGCTCGAGCACGGCGAGGTCTGCCCAGCGGCCGTTGGGCGGAGGTCCGCCGGCCTTGAGCATCTTCCGCATCGTCACGCCAACGGCGCGAAGCTCTGTCGCGGTCGAGCCGACGATCTCCCGTCCCATGACCGCCGCCGAGGTCTGGCCCAAGAGACAGGCCTTCACGCTTTGCCCGTAATCGGTCACCACGTCGCCCCGCATGGAGAGATCGACCGTGACCCTGCTGCCGCAAAGCTTGGAATGGGCCGTCGCCGTAGCATCCGGATGCGGCAATCTCTCAACCCGCGGCATGTTGGCCGCAAGCTCCAGGATGCGCTGGCTATAGATGTCGTCGGGCAGGCTCATGGCGCCTCAAATTCTAGTCAACGGTCATCGTCTTGCAGGCAAGAATTACGCACTATATATGCATTTGTAGCCTTGCGGGATCAGGCACGGTGACGGCCCTTAAGTGACAAAAAGAGTTGACGGGCCGATTATAATATCCTCGGTCTAAGATACGGAAACGGCCCCGGTCACTCGCAGGAGTGAGGCAAAGGAAGGCTTGATGGACGCCACGATAAAGAAACTGCCCATTAGACCTAAGGCCGATATCGGCCACGGCCCAGGTATCACGCGCCCGTCGCGGCAGGAAGCCGAAGAGGCTGTCCGCACGCTGATCGCCTATGCCGGCGACGATCCGGCGCGCGAGGGCTTGCGCGAAACGCCGAAGCGCGTAATCAGCGCCTATGACGAGTTTTTCGTGGGCTACCATGAGTGCCCGCTCGACGTGCTGTCGCGTACTTTCGACGAGGTGGCGGGCTACGACGACATCGTCATGCTGCGCGACATCGAGTTGCACTCGCACTGCGAGCACCACATGATCCCGTTCGTCGGCAAGGCGCATGTCGCCTATTTCCCGACCGACCGGGTCGTCGGCATCTCCAAGCTCGCCCGCGTGGTCGAGGTGTTCGCGCGGCGCCTGCAAACCCAGGAGACTATGACGGCACAGATCGCCGAGACGATCGACAAGGCGCTGAAGCCGAAGGGCGTGGCGGTGATGATCGAGGCCGTGCATCAATGCATGTCAATCCGCGGCGTGAAAAAGCCGGACGTCGCCACCATTACCACCCAGTTTACCGGCATCTTCAAGGAAGATCCGGCGCAGCAGGCACGCTTTATGATGCTCGCCACGGAGCGCGGCCGCCTCTAGTTGACGCGGCCGCGAGGAATCGATCGTGGTGACCAGACCCAAGACCTCCCCTCCTCGCGCCGATGCGGCCGGCATCGAGGAAGGGTCGGTATTCACTCCGAAATTTGATGCTGACGGCCTGCTTCCGGTGGTGGTGACCTCGGCCCGCACCGGACAGGTGCTGATGCTTGCGCACATGAACCAAGAGGCGCTCGCCCGCACGATCGAGACCGGACAGGCGCAGTTCTGGTCGCGGTCACGCAAGCGGCTCTGGCGCAAGGGCGAGGAAAGCGGCAACACCATGCGCGTGGTCGAGTTGCGCGCCGACTGCGACCAGGATGCGCTCTGGCTGAAGGTCGAGATGGGCGGAGCCGAAGCGTGCTGCCACACAGGGCGCAAGTCCTGCTTCTATCGCGCGGTACCCATAGGCAAAGGTGCGGCGGCCGGCGGCGCCCTCACCTTCGTCGAAGCGGAGAGGTCGTTCGATCCCGATGTACGGACACGCTCGCGCCGCAAAGGGAACCTTAAAGACTCAAGACTAGTATGGTAACGCAAGCTGGGCAAATCCTCCGGCGATAAGCCTTAAGGATGCTCGGCTGCTCTTTGGCGGCTTTTGCCCGTGACATCGCGGCATCGAACGTCAGGTATGAGCGTGGGTTAGGTTGAAATGGCGAGACCGATTATTGGCATCGCCCTTGGCGGCGGCGCGGCCCGCGGATGGGCCCATATCGGGGTACTCAAGACCCTGATCGACGCCGGACTTGAGCCTGACATCGTCGCCGGAACGTCCATCGGTGCCGTCGCCGGCGCCTGCTACGTGACCGGTCGCCTCCAGGCGCTCGAGGATTTCGCCGCGGCGCTGACCCCCCGCAGGGTCTTCGGCTTTCTCGACATCAACTTCGCCGGCTCAGGCCTGATCACTGGCCAGCGCCTAAGCAGCCGTCTAGAGAACCATTTGCAGGACGTCACCATCGAGGGGCTGGAACGGAAATTCGTAGCGGTCGCCACCGAGCTCGGCACCGGCCATGAAGTCTGGCTCAATAAAGGCAGCCTCGTGAATGCGCTCCAGGCCTCGTTCGCGCTTCCCGGCATCTTCCGTCCGGTCAAGATCAACGGCCGCTGGCTAATTGACGGCGCGCTGGTCAATCCGGTGCCGGTCTCGGTTTGCCGGGCGCTCGGCGCCCGCATCGTCGTCGCCGTTAATTTGAGCAGCGACTCGGTCAACCGGGGCAGCGTCATCCATGACCAGGAAGTCCTCGCCGAACTTTCCATGCCGCCGGAAGAGGCCAAACTCCCCGGCAAGAATGGCCGTGCCGCCATTCATCTGCTTCACCGCCAGATCTTCGGGAAGAGCGACGGCGCGCCCGGCATATCAGCGGTGATGATGGATGCGATCAACATCACTCAGGACCGCATCGCCCGATCGCGGCTCGCCGGCGACCCGCCGGACATCACCATTTCGCCCAAGGTGGGCACCATCGGCCTATTCGACTTCCATCGCGCCGGCGAAGCCATGGAGCAAGGCGCCAGGGCCACCGAAAGACAGATCGACGAGCTTAAGGCCTTGATCGGCGCGTTCGTCGCCTAGCCTGTGGCGATGTATTCCCGCATGGCGGCCGCCTCCATCTCGGCTTCCGCGATCCGCATTTTGACCACGTCTCCGATCGAGACGATGCCGATAAGCCGGCCACGTTCGACGATGGGCATATGGCGGAACCGGTGCGTGGTCATTTCCGACATCAGCCGATCGATTGTATCCGCCTCGCGCGCCGTGACCACAGCCTTGGTCATGTACTCCGACACGGGATCTTTCAGGACCTTCGGCCCGGATTGACCGATCGCTCGCACCAGGTCCCGCTCGGATACGATGCCCACGACCTTGCGTTCTTCGTCTTCGATCACAATGCAGCCAATGCCATGCTGCTCGAGCAGCTTTGCTATATCGAGCAAGGATGTGTCCGCCGAGGCGGTGAAAACGCCCTTGCCCTTCATCTTAAGAATTGCCGCGACGTTCATGCTCGTTTCCTCCAGCCCGAGAACCTCCGTCCCGGTCGCCTGCGACATTCTGTCCCCGACCGGCTGATCGCGCAAGAGAGGCGCGATTTGAAAAGTTGCAGACGCAGAGGTCAGGAATGCTGGGGAATCGGCTGGTGTTTGCTGCCGGTGTCGAAGAAACCGAAGCAGAGAAGCCCGAAGAGAAAGCCCCCGATATGCGCCTCCCAGGCGATATTACCCTCGGTGCCGGCAATCGAAACCACGCCGAGGCCGAATATTGCGTTGAGCACCACCCAGACGCCCACGACCGCAAGGATGCGCCGGTCGGTGAGCGTCTTGGACAGGCTGACGAGCGGGACCTGTGACGGATCCGTCCCCTGTCGCAACGGCGCCCCGAAGACGAACCTCAAGGCCGCGGCCATCTGCCCGGAAATAGCGGCCGACGCACCGACCACGGGTGTCATCTCGCCAAAATGAAAGACGAGATGGGTGAGCGCGCCGGCCATTCCGCAGAGCCCGGAGAAGGCGAGGAACTTCCAGTCGCCCAGTCGCTTGGCGACGGGACTGCCGAATGCGGCCATCCACAGCAGATTGACCGCGAGGTGCATCCAGCCGGCATGCACAATCATGTAGCTGACAAAGGAGGTCACCGCCGTGAGATAGCCTCCGGGAAGCTCCGCCGCCGCGCCGCTATAGCGGGCCGGGATGAAGGCAAGCGCGAGCAGGAATTGAACGCTCTCTTCGCCGGGCAGGAGGGTCCAAACGATCTGCGTCGCCATCATGACCGCTGCCGCGAACAGCAGGATCCTCGGCACGTTGAAGATCGGTTCGGACGCGCCCATCGCCGGAGTTTGCATGAAGACCTGATTGGTGTGGATGTGGAAGCGCGGAAGACGGCGGCCCCTACCCCGCGGCGATCGACCTTACCAGCAAGACACGCACAGACACGAGCTTTCCGCAGAGCCGCCCGGCTGACCTTGCCACGCTGGGAGCGCGCCCTTACTGGCACTAAGATTTCTGATCAGTTTTACCAGTCTCTAAATATAAATTCACTATTTACCATTTATACGAAGTAAACAACTTTGCGAGGTTGCGGCATAGGCTACCAACAAGTTAACAGTTGGGAAAATTTCATAGTATCAAAAGCCTTAATTGATCTAAATTGTTAAATATTGCGTAATTCTCCCTAAAGACAGCTTATCAATACTTAGCAAAGAGCGTCTTGTTGCTTTATCAGAATCTCAAAACCTTCCTGGGATAGTGCACCCAACAAAACCGGGGGGTGCAATGAAAGAGTTCGTGTTGGGTTCGGCATTTCTGATGTTCGTCTCGTCCCTGCCTGTTGCAAGCGTCAGCAATGGGCACACGGTTCGGCTGGAGCCCCAGCTTACGCCGCAAAAGGCGGTGTATATGGGAGCCTTCGGCAACAGCCTGCCGCCGATCGGCTACGTGACCTTCTGCCGGGACCACGCGGCGGAGTGCCGGCCATCAGGCCCCATTGTCGACCGTGAGCAACTAACCGCGCAGAGGCGGAACGAGCTCGAGCGGGTGAACCGCTTCGTCAATCAATCAGTCAAACCGGTGACCGACCTTGAGCTCTACGGCAAGGTTGAATACTGGAACTATCCGACGTCAGGCAAGGGTGACTGCGAAGACTATGTGCTGCTGAAGCGCCGCATGCTGATCGAGCGCGGCTGGCCGGAGAGCACGCTGCTTATTACCGTCGTGCGCGACGAGAATGGCGAAGGTCATGCGGTGCTGACCGCGCGGACCGACGCTGGCGACCTCGTGCTCGACAACAAGCGCCAGGACATCGTGCGCTGGACCGACACGCCCTACACCTACGTCAAGCAGCAGACCGAGGGCAACCCGCTGGTTTGGGCTTCGCTCATGCCGCCGAGCGGCAATTCCGCGCAAATCACGGCCTCACACGGCCGCCAATAGCGGCAGGAGCTTCGACTTTCGTTCTGGAGACAACGTTTGCAGGCCCGGTGTCATCCCCCACCAATCTCCGACCAACCGGGCCTTAACTAGAGCCGGCCTCATTTTGAGAGCCGGCTCCTCTTTTTGCGCAAAAACCACCTTGATGGGACGAAGGGAACCTAGGTGCCGAGGTCGTAGTCGAGGATCGCCATCTGAAACTGATAGGCGATCTCGCCCTCGTCGTCGTCGCGGAACAGGACGCCGATGAACTCGTCGCCGACATAGACCTCGGCCGAATCCTCCTTGCGTGGCCGCTGCTTGACCTCAAGCGCCGGAAGCCGGAACACTCTTTGTAGATAACGCTCAAGCTTGATGATCTCGTCTCGTGTCACCCCTACCTCTCCGGCTTTGATCGAAGTCTTCCGAGCGCCCTAGCCGCACGGGCCCGAGCTCTCCTCAATCCCATCATGGACGAGCTGATCCATGTTGAGCGCAGGCTCCTCGCAGCCGGCAGGGCCGATATCGCGCGCCGGCACTCCGGCGACAGTCCGCCGCGGCGGCACGTCCTGAACCACCACGCTTCCCGCCGCAACTCGCACGCAATCGCCGATTCTGATATTGCCCAGGATCTTCGCGCCAGAGCCCATCATCACGCCGCAGCCGATCTTGGGATGGCGGTCACCGCGCTCGTTGCCGGTGCCGCCAAGGGTCACGCCGTGCAGCATGGAGCAGTTGTCGCCCACCACCGCCGTCTCGCCAATAACGATGCCGGTGGCGTGGTCGAGCATCATGCCCTTGCCAAGCCGAGCCGCGGGATGAATATCGACCGCAAACACGCGGCTGGATTGGCTCTGGAGATAGAGCGCGAATTCCTTGCGTCCGGATTGCCACAGCCGGTGGGCAAAGCGATATGTCTGAAGCGCCACGAATCCCTTGAAGAAAAAGAGGGGCTCGATCATGCGGCGGCAGGCCGGATCGCGCTTGGCGACGGCCATGATATCGGCACGGAAGATGTCGCCAAGGCTAGGCTCGTCGGCCAGCACTTCACGGAAGGTCTTATGCAGGAGACCGGCATCGACGGAAGGTTGAAGCCGGTGCGCCACGGTGTGGCAGACGGCGTCTTCAAGGGTCGGTTCGCTGAGGATCGTGGCATAGATCACGCTCGCGAGCACCGGCTCGTTGGCGCTCGTCTCTTCCGCCTCGCGGCGCACCTGCTCCCAAATCGGGTCGTAGCTCTTGATATGCGGCTGCGCCGCGGTGAAGGCCTTGTTCATGACAACCACCTCTAAACGTGAAGGGCTCGTTTCCTGCTTCACTAGCATGTATGTATTGATCACACCTCTTAACATTGCATCACTCAAATCGGCGTATAAGCCTTCGGATGGCCTTGTGAGCCGCTTCGCTAGCCGCAATCAGCTCCGGCCGCATTCTTTCGACGGCTTCCCTTATCGCTTGCCAATTGAATTGGCGTTCGGCTCGCTTCTTGTCCATTCCCAGCCTCGCTAGTTGGGTCCGCGCACTGAAAAAACACGGAGGATGCTAAAGCCCCTGCTCCCGCAAATGCGAGCAAACAGAGCATATTTAATCAAACCGGCTTGACCTGGTTCTTGTTTCTCCTCTCCTCTCCTCTCCTCTCCTCTCCTGCATCAATGGCAACAGGGCGCCAATTCTGGTGGATAGTGGGATAACGTCGAGGAGCTGATCGGGGGTACGAGTGCCGGGGCATACCGTGGACTGGTACCATCAGCCCTCCCCCATGCGTGGGTCCCTGTCACAGCATAAGAGCCGCCGACCGAAGCCGATGCCTATTCGTCGGCAGAGCCTCGATCAGCCGTTTTTCAGAAATTGAGTGCGCCGAAATATGCTGAGAAAATCAATGGGCGCTTGCAGTTCAGAAGCCTCATAGGCGTCAGCCTCTGACGCAAGCTTTGCCCACGCTTTCGCAATGCTCAGAAGTGCCTGTTTCACCTCGCCCGATCTTACCGCCCGCGCGATAAGCTTGCACTGACGCGCACGCCTCCGACAAGCCACGGGATTGGCCACTGGGACCCCCCTGCAAAGGTCACCCACGATTCGATTGAATGCCGTGTCAGAGTCAAGATGGCAACCGTGCGCCGCAATCTGCTTGCAATGCATCGCAACAGCGGGTGCCCCGCAGTTCCGCGAAGCTTCAACCGAAGGGCACTAGCCTCGTTACGCGATTGCAACATGAGGTCAGAACGAACTTATCCACAACGTAGCGGCTGTGCTCGGGGAGAACCGGGGCAGCAGATTCAATAAGATGCCAGCGTGTTCGCCGTGCCTAGACCTATGAGGACGGTGAAACCCGAAGGGGTGCCTCCCCTGAACGCGTGCCTCCATAGATGCCAAAATCCGTGTCATCTGCAGGGACGACGCTCGCATCGCTGGCGGCTGCACGAACCATGTTGCCTCTTACTTCGAATTTGGCACTCATTTCAGAGTGCTCTCGCGGGCTGAGACAAAATTCAACGCTACCCTTTGGGCTGGTGACCAATCGGAGTTTAAATTCGGTGTATCCACTCTCTTTGGCTGCGAGGAAAAACGCGTGCAAAGTTGAATGGTGGCTGTCAGTCAATCGAAATCTACTGCTCATTTTGAACTCTCCAGCCTGAAATCAGGAAATGCTCTCCCGCAAAACTTATGAATAGCTCGAAAGGTTCCGCTGCAAATGCGAAGACCCTCCCTAGGTCTAACGCACTCAATTTCGATCCTTCGGCCAAATCTCGCTTACGACTATCGCGAGCAAAGATGCCGCTATTGAAAGCCACGCCAATTCAATCCAGCGCACGTGACCCGTAATCATTGCGAGTACGGCTCCGATGGTCGCTATGAGAAGTGCCAAAGCCGCAATCGCGCACAGTATGAAAATGAGAGATCTGATCAACTCTAACTCCGCGGATCATTCATTAGGCGACAAAGCTCCGGTTGGGGCCTCGCGGCATCTATGCCGTCGCGGCAGTCTATCTTTCAAACAACGAGGCCGCCGCGCCCAACGGCAAGCGGCCAGGGGGTGCGCTTGAAGGGGAAGCGCCAAGGCTGAACGGGTTGCGAAGCGCCGAGCGGAACGAAAATCAAAAAGGGGGTGGTGGGCTGTGGGGGTAGGGATGGACAAGATACTATAGGCCCCCGTCAACGATGGTTCCAAGGGAGAAAAACGTCATGAAAACTTTCATTTCGATATTTGCTACAACTCTAGCACTTGCCTTCACTGTCCCAGCTTTTGCTGGAGACGCCGCGGCAAAAAAGGCCGAGGAGCAATGCCAGAAGGATAACGGCAATTGGGATGCCAAGAGCAAGACGTGCTCAGGAAAATATTGAAGTGCCTATTGCGCTAGGTTAATCGGTACTGGGCGTGAGTCATGGGTTTCTCTCCCATATCGCGTTTTAAGCCTATTGCGTTGCGCGCACGAGGGCGCCGCCCGAAGCCGTAGGTCAGCGAGCTTGTAGGGATTTTCGACGCCGTTCTCGCCACACGTAAGCGACCAATGCCGGCGACAGGATCAACAGTTCCAAAAGCCCGTTCATGACGTTGAACGGGCGTTATCAGACCTGCTGCGTAGGAATGGAATGTTCTCAGACAATCCACCCGAGTTCGCGCGCTTCTCGTTGGCGGCCTGCCACGGCCGCCGCGAGCAACTCGCAGTCGTGAGTCTCGGTGCGGTGCCTGAGGTTTAGCTGAGGCTCGGACTATTTAATCGTTGCCGCCGCAAGCGCCAGGGCCCCAATTTCTCTGATACGAGAGGCATGGGTCCCAATAAGGATCGGCGGGATAGCCACGGTTCCATCCGCCAAGCGCATTTGCCAGACGCTCAGAGCGAGGGAGGGGCAGGACCCACGACGGAGTGGGATAAGCATTGGTGGCCCGCACCTTGCCTGAACGAGCGAAAGCGGGGCTTGAGCAAGCAGCCGCAAGCGCGACGACGAGAATGAATCTATTCATGGCGTTCGGTCCTTCGGTTGCAGGTCCTTAGAATTAGGTTGCCGTCATAGCCATCGCCATCGCGGAGAGCGCCACGATTGCGTGATACAGCAAAAAGGGCACCGACCGAAGCCGACCCTTCAATCGCCTTTGCCGAGTAAGGCTGGCAGCTTGGCGATGTTGCTCGCTATGCGCCGTGCCTCATCGAGGGTGGATCTGAGAAGAACTATCGCTTCGCACCAGCTTCAGTGTGGTGGTCTTGGGCTTCTACGGGCTGGACTTTAGCCACGCCTGACTTGTAAATGCCGTCCATTAGCTTGGCGATGTCCTCATCGCGAAAGTTCCACATGCGGTACCAGTCTTCGAAGGTTTGAGCCGACGCGCCGGGGTCGTCCTTCAGCACCTTCTGCCAGGCCGTGTCGGCGCTTGGCGCTGCGACTTCGGTGTCATCACTACATCGGACTTCGGGCTTCTCGAGCGCGTCCTTCTTGCTGCCGAGTTGGCCGCAAATGGCAATGTAGTCCATATATGCGTATTTGACGCCGCCCTGGAAATCCGGGTTCTGCCTTATCAGATCGAGCGCGCTTTTGTAATCGCCGTTCAAGTAGTCATTGAGGTACATCGTCGAATGATACCATCCCTGAGCGGCATCAGAGTTTAGCGCGTTCGCCTTTTCCACCAACGCCACCCCGCGTTGCCACTGTCCCATGTTAGCGATCAGGGCACCGAGCATGGCCTGGATCTCGGCGTCATAGGGGGCAAGCGCCAGCGCCTGCTGAGCTTCATACTCGAACAAATCGAGCTGCTTGGTGAAGAAGTACGCAAACGCGGCCACCATGTGAGCGCGCGCGTCGGCAGGATCGAGTTGAACCGCCTTGATCGCCTGCGCCACGATCTCCTTCTGCGGCACTGGTGGGTAGTCAACGCCGAAGACCCAGCCCAGAACAGAAAACCAAGCCCACTCGCGGTGCGCTTTCGGATCCGACGGATCCTTAGCGATGGCTTCTTTCAAGGCCGCACGCGCCGCGCCGAAGTTCTCAGGAGTCCAGTCCCACTGCATGATAGCGTGCGCGCGCTGAAAAAGGTCGTAGGCCGCGAGCTGCTCGGGGCTTTTTCGCCTAGCCGACTTGACTTCGGTAGCCTCAATAACACCGTACCCGCCGGCGATCTTAGCGACGATTCGACCAACGATTTTGTCTTGGACAAGGAAATCGATGTCAGTCATCTTGCGGTCGATTTGCTGTGACCAGATAGTGATGCCAGTTTGGGCGTCGGCAAGGTTTGCGTTGACGCGGACGTCGTCGCCGGAACGCTTGACACTGCCTTCTAGCACATAGCGCACCCCAAGCTCGCGCCCCAGGTCGCGGACGTCTATGTCCTTGCCTTTATATTTGAAGGCGGTGGCGCGAGCGAGCACGGGCAGATCGCGATTCGAGCGCGCTATCCCGGTCATAATGTCCTCTGTCAAGCCATCGCTGAAAGCGTCATCGCCGCCTAAATTGCGGAAGGGAAGAACTGCGATCGCAGCCCTCTTAGTTGAGTCGCTTAAAAGAGTGCTCCAGAGGACAGCCGGCTGGCGCAGATAATAAGAAGCCCCTCCCGCCACTGCGAGAATCAAGAGAAAGATGAGAGCGGCAAACTCCGGACGTCGCAGGCGGACTTTCGAATGCGACAACAGCCTATGGTACCACGGCAAGGGCGTCGGCAGGACACGATAGACGTGAACCGGATCGGCAATATTCTTCAAACGGCGTTCGCCGATGTCCTGGAACGGAATTTCGACGATCTTGCGAACCTGATCGTAGACGGTTTGCGAGATGCAAATTCCTCCAGGCTCGGCCAGTTGTTCCAACCGAGCAGCAACATTCACGCCAGTCCCATACCAATTGTTATCTTCGGAGATTACATCGCCCAGATTGACACCGATGCGGAACTGCATCCGTTCAGTCTCGGGTACGGATGCGTTGCGCACCCCGATCTCGTTCTGGATCTCGATGGCGCAGCGAATGGCCTCGACGACACTGGGGAACTCGGCAACGACGCCGTCCCCCGCACGGGTGAAGATGTGACCCCTATGCGCTGCAATAGACTCCTCCACCACCGCACGATAGACACTCAGTTTGGCGGTTGAGGCTTCCTCGTTACGCTCTGTGTGACGGCTATAGCCTGCCACATCGGCAGCGAGTATCGCAGTGAGCCGACGCTCCATGATATGCTGTGTTCCACGACAGAGGTGCAGCCCCAGCGGAACACCACGATGCTGCCGCCGTCGCGCAACTCTTTAAGTGTGGGGTAGTTGTTCGGTAGCGCACTTCAAGCCTCCTTTAACAGGCTTGGGATGCGAAGTGGTGCCAGGTGGAGGTTCGCGGCCTCCTTCCTGGTGCCCGCATATTAGGCATACGTCTTGTTGTAAGTCGCCAACTATTTGGCGTTTGGTGTCATGCCCCTGGTAGGCGGGTGGCCTCGAATTTCATCAACGGCAAGCGGCCAGGGGTGCGGTTGGGAGGATATAAACGGGGCGTCGCGGTGGTCTGCAAACGCCGTGAAGCTGTCAGAAGAAGACCTCCACGCGCTTCATGAATTGAGGCGAACAGAGACCCCTGAGAGCCACAAAAAGGAAGAGAGCGCCGACCGAAGCCGACGACCTCTCTGCTGTTTCGCAGGTGCCCAAGTCTTAAAGGGACGCTGGGCGTCGGCGTTTCTGGGCTCGTTTACGGTAGGCCAAAAGACAGGCGACAATTTCATGCTCGTCTATTCTTTCGCAAATGTCGTGATACTCGGCCAAAAGATGACGCAGCGGGGTTACTGGTCGAATGGTGAAGTTGGTCCTCATCTCCACCCTCTCTTCCCACTGTTCCACATACTGCTTCGCTTCGTCCTCCGCTCGAATGCGATCTTCCACGCTCAAAGTCGACAGATCGCCGTAGCCGAGTTCGCACGCTGCTACAGCACACACCTCACCGAATTTTTCGGATTTTTGGGCATAAAGCAGTTCGAGTTTTGTCATTTTCGCTATCCCCCCTGGATGGCAGTAGCTCGACCGCCAATCAATCCCCTCGGCCTCGAAACGGCGAATCAGGGTCCGGGGTTCCAACCGGATGGGATAATAATCAGAAAAAAGGGCGCCGACCGAAGCCGTGGGGCCTGGGGTGCAGGATTGCGATATGAAAGAGTTTCGAACGCTATTTTTGATCTTATTTGTGTTGCTTGTCGCAGGGCCCCAGCCCGGTAAGGCAGCCTCGGTAGCTGAGATCAACGATGGGGTCAACGCCACGCTGCGAAGCTTTGTTGCTCAGAATCCATCGCTCGCGAGCTTGGCCGGAAGGCTGCCGGGGTTCTCGTGTTTCCCTCCGTCATCAAGGCAGGTTTTGGAGTGGGCGGGGAATACGGAGAAGGTGTCCTCATCGTTAAGCGGGAACCCGCCGGGTATTACAATATCATCTCGGCTTCCTTCGGCTTCCAACTCGGTATCCAATCTCGATCCGTCATCATCATGTTCATGACAGAGAAGGCCCTGGCTGGCTTCCAAAACGCCTATGGTTGGAAGGTCGGCGTCGATGGATCGATCGTGGTGGTTACGGTTGGCGCCGGCGGTTCCATCGACACCGACACCCTCACCAGCCCGACCATCGCCTTCATCTTGATCAGCAAGGACTGATGTACAATTTGAGTCTCGAGGGCTCGAAGATCAGCCGCATCAGGCGATGAACCTCGGCTGTTTCTCCTCAAGGTCTCCGCTTTCCGCACCCCAAATCTCTCAAATACGCAATGATAAACCGCGCGCGCCATTATGCGGCTTCCCTATCCTGGACCACCTGGGGGGCTCCGTTTCGCCAGCGGGTGGGCTGCTGTCGGCTATCTCAGACGGCCTCCACTTGTAGCTTCCAGATTGCTTCCCGTTCACAACTTGGCCGCTGTTTCGATATTCACCCGAGACACAAGGCATTGCACCATTTGGTGCCGCACTGAGAGCTGTTTGCTTCCGAGAACGGGACTTCTCGGAAGTCTGGCAAGACCAGACACAGGTCGCGGCGCCTGACGCGCGAGCAAGGAGCGACTGACCGAGGCCCTTGGGACCGGATGCCTTCAATTAGAACTGAAAGCCTGGCGCCCCGGCCAAGGAGGTTCGTCGATGTTCACGCTAAAGCGTAAGTCCCTTCCATACTGAGTAGCTGCTGATACCGCGTCAGCCAGCGTCTGGCGATAAACTGGCTTAGACAGTACAGGGGCAGCAGGTACAACCGTGTGAATCCGCTCTAGGGTGTCGGCATCACAGTAAGCGGTCACAAAAACGATAGGCACGCCACATACCTCGCGGAGCCATCTTGCTGCTTCGATTCCCGCACGGGTCCCGCCGAGATACACATCCATCACCACCACGTCCGGCCGGTTGCTCTTGGCTAGCTCAATCGCGTCGTTTTCGTTTGATGCCACAGTGCAGACGTTGAAGCCCAACTCTCGCATCGAACGTTCTAAGTCCGATGCAATAAGGAATTCATCATCGACGATTAACGCGCGGCGTGAAGGGAGACGCTTGGCCATTGCTCAGCTACCTTGGGATTGCCCAATCTGACAACGCGTTCGACCGCATTTAGTGCCCGCACAGCCGCAAGGTTTTCCACGAATCCTGTTTGGTGTGACATTGCTGCCACGCTCTTGCCGCCCGAAGCCGACGCCTATCCCAAGTGATCGCGTGGGACTAAACCAAAGCCAATATGTTCGCGTCCTTCTGACGCCGATGCCTCATCGCACCAAGACCAAGAAGTCCGAGGCCAATCAAGCCGAGGGTGGAGGGTTCGGGTACGTCGGAAGCGTCGGCAGTCCACGCTAGGACTCAATTTGGCTAACGCCATTCGGCCCGATAAGACTCGCACGACTGTTCGTGAAGGTCGGGCGTTTCTCTCCTCACGTCGCTAGTTGCAAGGGTATCTATCCTTGAGCGCATTGACGATCAACTGAGGCGCGGACAGATGACGCTTTTCCGGGTGATTTTGGAGGTAGAGTTTGACGACATCGACTACATCTCCTGCCGTCGCCCCGCTTGACGTGCAATACAGACCGGCTGGGACCAACGCGTCTGCTACCCCCGAAGCATACCCAAAACAAGTTCCCCACTGCGTGGCCCTGTCACGAGCACTTGGGTCATCGCCATCCCGGCAATCCGCGAACAGCTTGTTCCCATCAACGATCTCCGCCACAGCTTGACCTATCATCGCAATGCACAAAACCACGGCGACCAATATGACACGGTTTATCATTGCAATGGCTCCCCTCATCAGATCCCTGTTAGCGTCGGCTTCGGGGCGGGCTGCGTACCCAATCTCGATTTCGAGACAGCCCTGGCTTCTCGGACGAGCCGGGGCTGTTTTGTGCCCAACTTTGTTAATAGCGCCCGTCGTTAGCGGCTCGCCTTCCCTTTTCGGTCAATCGCAGGGAGCGTTGCGATGAGGGACCGTCGCGCCTCTCTTCCACAAAGCCGAGGGTAATCAAGGTGTCCCAAGTTTGTTGGCTGATCCTGGGTAAATTGGCGGGCTCCCAATTCGAGCCCAGCTCTCTGAGTTTTCTCAGGCTTCGAGCCTGATGTCTGGTGAGCACCCCGTCCTTCCCCCTAAGAATGCAACCAACCGACCGCCATCGCTTGCTTACGAGCGGCTTTCCAAGCCTGCGCCAAGAATTTCAGCTCTGACGGACTGGGATCAGGCCGTCCTATGCCGTCGATGGCGACGAGCATCGGGGCCAAACCATCTTTTCGGTATGTGATGGAAAAACCGGAATCGGGGCAGGTGACAACGATATCGCGGTCGCCAACTATTTGAACGCCGAGATCATCACCAACTGTCTGAATGCCAAGGGTCACGATACGCCTCACAGGATCACGCGGCAAATACCGCTCCTTTTAGTACATGGCGGGCCTTACGGACAACTTCCTCTTTGATCCGTTGCTTGGTCAGCCGTTCCTTCGTGCGAAACGAGAAGACAGCCACGACACCCTGTTCGCCCCCGTCGCCATCGCCCCTTCTGAACTCGACGTAAGCCCGCTCGGTTTGGTCGTCGTACTGTGCTTGGTGAAGTCGAAAGGTCATTCGTCCCCCCGTAACTCATAAAATTGAAGGGGCGTCCAGCCTACTCAACGCCGAACGCCCCCGCCTTGCCGGTTTTCTCCGTGTGGCTCTTCCACGGGCGACAAGGGCGGGCGCACCATGCGGTGATCGATGCCTCACGCAATGCAAGATTGTGCCAAGTTTTTGCGTAAGTAGGCCAACGAATGGGTCGCTGGGAAACGAAAAGCCCCGGCGCATGAGCAGACACCGGGCTTCGCCGCGCCTTATCGTTGGCGGCCCACCACGCGCTGCCCGAAATTCAGAGAGGTGATGGTGGCCCGTGGTCTACGGCGGATCGCGACTGCTTCGCGCAGCGAGCGGCGGTGCTTCGGAGTCCGAGTTCGAGGCAGTGCCTACATCACCCCAGCCGCAATCAAGCCAATGAGGAGGGCCGAAAAGAACGCCGCGACATCTTCCTAGTGCTTTTTGGGGCGGTGGCCATGTCCTTGGTTCCCTGGAAGTCGCGTACCGAGCACAAACCAAGATGACGTTCGTATCGTTCCCTTGGAACCAACCAACCAGCTTGAAATTGGTACAGACTGAATAGATTGCCCCAGTGATTTGTGTTCCTCCGCCGGTTGAGATCGACAATCGCGGCAACGCCTTCGGGAGTGCCTGGCTTTCAGCCCCGTAAGAACCTGCCGGTCATCGCTGCCGCGATGAGAGAAGCTCGACTGTAAATCTCCGGTCGGGATTCTTGTAGTTGCCGTTGAACCGCTTCTGCCTGAACGCGGACGTAAAAATGGTGATTAGCCAATTCCGTTTTTGCAGTTTTTGCTGGCGGCGCACTCTCGAATACGTCCGCCGCGCTGTCTATTGTCGAGATGCGGAAACTCACAGCAGGTTGAGCCGAATGGCGACGGCCTGGGCAGAACTTGCACTTGCCGTAGACTCGTCGAAAGACAGTGCAGTCCTAAGAAGAAGTCTTGCTAACTTTTTTGCCGAATAACCGGCGTTAGAAGCGAGACGCGGCTAGTACGGCGCGGCTACAAACTCTCGTTCCAAAAAGGGCGCCGACCGAAGCCGACGCCCCTGCTACCGTCAAAAAGCGAACGGGTAGGATTACATCTTTTTCTCTGCACACGTGTTGGTCGCCGCATCCCACGTACCGCCAGCCTTGGCGCAGTCGGCAGCCGTCTTTGCTGTCTTTACGTCTTGGGCGAAAGCCGGGCCCGTGAAGGCAAGTGCGAGGGTCACTGCAAAAATCGAAATAAGAGTTTTCATGACGTTTCTCCCTTACGCTGGCACTAGTAGCCACGGCGAAGGAACTCACTTTTGAACCGTTATGTTCCAGGAACACCCGATCTTGTCGCGGGTTGAATCCGCGTCTCTAGGCTAGCGAGGAGCCAATGAAAGCCCTCGCCGTTGCCATCGCCCTTTGCGCTTTAGCCGCCAGCGGTAACGCGGGTGCTGATCAACCTGTAAGGCAAAGGCTGTGCAGCAAAAGCTTACGGGTAAGGCTCTCCTTAACTTCGTAAAGCAATGTGAATTTGATGCGCTCGCAGCTTGCGCGAACCCGGCTGCTGGAAAACCGGACAGCGACAGTTTCATGGATGTGTGCACTGCGAAAGCAATGGAGTGGGGCCGCGCTGGTGCGACCCACATAGGTGCGAGAAGACCTCCGATTGCACAGGCGGGGCGGGATGCAGTGTGTGCTGGGCTGGTGTTTGCGGAAAGTGATGACTCAGCGTCAAACGGCAATCTCCGCTGCAATGCAGCCAAAGAAGCCCCGGGGCGTACTCGTTACGCGATACTTGGGCACCGGCAGTTCGCAGGGAGTGTGAGGATACCGGCTCCGCGTACGTACCAACAACGGGTGCCTACACTCCTCAGTTCCCCGAGGGCGAGGAAACGATGCTCGGGGGGCATACCATGGAATAGATACTATAGCCCCCCGTGCGTGGGGCGTTTCAGGCGCTCATACCGAGGCGAGGCGGATATAACCCAACCCAAAATACATGAGGATGAAGACCCCGATCACCAGAAGGGTGAGGTGATGGATCCCCCTCTGCTCGCGATTGCAGATGGTTTCCGCGAAGGGATTGGGAAGGTGCGCGAAACAAGATGAGGCAAATGACGCGGCGAGATCGCAGTGCCGCCGCATCGCGGACCATGCCAGAACCGTCATTAGAAACCATGCGGCGCAAATGACGAGGCCAGCGCCGAGCATGGCGAGAGCTGCCCATTTATTCTCCCACAGCTCCGCGGGGCTGATGGCGAGCGCACCGATGATCAGAGAATTGGCCAAGACCAGAGCGTTGTGGCGCGCCCATAGTGTCTCCCGCTCCGAGTTGATCAGGTTGGTATAGGTTTGAAAGACGGCAAGCCCGTCGGGAGAGCCGGCGGGATGTTTATCAGAGCTGCGCTCGTTCATTCGATGACATTACATGAAAAGGGCGCCGACCGAAGCCGACGCCTACAGCCTTTCTGCCAAGGAAGGCGATTTCTAAGTGGGGTGCTATTCTCGCCATTGCCGAATGTCGGAGGCGAGCCAGAGCAGGCCGACGCCGATCATAAGGACCGGCAGCATTATCCCGGAATGGATTGGGAGTGTGGCCAAGCAAGCTCGATATACACAAGGAAGGCGCCGGCCAAGGTTAATGTGGTCGCACAAATCAGAGAGATGATGCGTCTCATGGACGGTCCTCCCTCCTTCTTGCTCTGGCAAAGGCTACAGCAAAAAGGGCGCCGACCGAAGCCGACGCCCTTTGCCCGAAACGATAATCTGAACCCTAATTGTTGACTTGGTCAGCAGCGTCCCGGTTCTGGCTGCGGTCTTCGGTAGACTGAGTTTGCTCGAGGTTCGCTTCCATATTCCTTGACGCCGCGCGACGCCAAGGAACACCCGATCCTATCGCGGGTTGGTGGGCGGGCTTGTTTCACCGCCAAAGATGCCAGCCCCAGCGGTAGCAAGGGACGCACTGGCAATGGCCACCCCAGTAACAGACTCGGTGTCACCCTATCGCGCACTGAAAAGGCAGCCAACAGCCAGTCTCTTCTTTCAAGGAATAGTTTGTTCCCGGGCTAACCGCGATCGATCCCGTCAGCGGTGTCGCCTCAGCATACCCAGCGAGGAGAAGTGTGAATGCGGCTATGGCAACAACAACAGCCAGTTTGCTCATGATGGCCCTGTTTTTGAGACGTTGGGGAAGAACCTACACCGGCGAAGTACGAGTTAGGACATTCGCCGCTGGGCGGTCACTGTAAAAGAAAGGAGCGCCGACCGAAGCCGACGCCCCTGCGTACTGTTCAAATAGTTAGAAAGCTTCCCTGGGAACAATCACCGGAAATGGCCCACCCCTTTGATCGGCAGACCTCACCAAGCAAAGAAATGGAGCATCACATGAAGAGACTTCTCTTGGCGTTCATTACTTTGGCCGCTGCAACCGCTCTCACCGCGCCTGCTTTTGCTGGGTTAAAAGATGCAAAGAACAAGGCCGAGTGCGAGAAGGCGGGCGGCGTCTGGGTCGAGAAGGACAACAAATGCGGGGTTAAGAAAGAGTAGATTACCTGGGCTTCGGCTTGCCTACGCAATCCACCCCAGCTCGCGCGCCCACCAAGGTTGACGCCCCCTGTCTCATGCACGCAATTGTGCTCAAAGCGCCCTAACATGCGATCAAGTCACGATAGCGGCTGCGCGTAGCTGTGCAAATTGAACGGGAGGGGGTGGGGGTGCCGGGGTGGGGGTGCCGGGGAGTACACCATAAACGGTTCCATCAGCCCACCCCCCATGTGTGCGCTGGTCCCGCGCATAACGAAGGCGCCGACCGAAGCCGACGCCCTTCGTTGACCGCTGCTCAGTAGCCGCGCTGCTCTCGCCTCTCATCCCTCCCAGCGCTTCCTGGTTGTTCATTAATAATCTAAAGTGAATTGACCCCGGAAGAGCGATCGGCTTCGGAGAAGTGCTCCATGCGCTACATTGTCGGACTGTTATCGTTGATGCTCACATGTGTTGCACTAAGTACCCTGGCAGTGGCGGCAATTTCCATCGAGGGTTCATGGATCGGTTCCGGAGCCGTCAGCCACCGGGGCAATGTCGATCGAGTGCAGTGTCGCGTGCGCTACACGAAAAGCTCCGAAAATAGCTACGCAACGTCATCGGTCTGTACAACCGAGAAGGGCATCAGATACGAGATTAGCGGCCATGTGACAAATATCGGCGGCAATCGCTACCAAGGTACTGTCACGTCGGGGAACGAAACGGGCAGAGTCATAATGGTCCATCGCGGAGACCAGCAGTCGGTGACCGTAACCAGTCCCAGCGGCTCAGCTAAGCTTACGTTGTCGCGACGCTAGAGTTACAGGAATAATCCCAAACTGGAACGCGGACCCAGGCTTCGGCTCTGTTCAACGCCCGAAGGGTCCAGACGTGTTCGTTCACACGAGCGCGTTGCCCGATGACCTGGACTGCTCAAGTGTCGACACGCGGGTCAGCTTTCGACTCGAAGCTGGCGGTGATGGTCGGCCCCAGGCCTGCGACATTCAGATCGTTGAATAGAAAAGGAGCGCCGACCGAAGCCGACGCCATAAAATGAACGGCGAAAACGGAACCGGTCCTGAATTTTACGTCAAGGTCAAAACTTCGGCCACCAAGCGATCGTTCTTCACGAAAAATGCTCTGTTCGATTCCAGCACGTTCACGAGTAGGTCTAAGTCGTCAACGCTCTTCAAGCGAGCCGTGACCTCTAAGGAGCTGGATAACAACGAGATGCGATAACATGATGGTGCATTGACGGGTTCGATGTTTTCAATCACTTCCCGCACCCTCGCAGGCCATTGAAGCCCTCCATTACGATTGCAAGCGTGTGCCATCGCGCAACGGTGACATGGGGCATTTAACAAAGGGTATCTTGTCTAATGCGGAGGCGTTTTTTCATGTACACGATCGCCTCCTGCATCGTGCAACTCGTCTAAAGCGTGCGCAATCTCGCTAAGCACCGTCAGATGGGGGGGTGACGGCATGAGCACTTACGAACCGCGTTCACACTCGTACATCCGCAAGCGTAAAACGGACGGACCGGCGAGACTCGACCGTGAGCACATCTGGAGCGCCGACAAGGAGGACGAGCAGATGCGCAAGCTCTGCCGTCAGGGCACCGAGGCATACAGGAAAGCGCTTATCAAGGCCGGACACATGAACGGCGACGTTCACCATACGGGAGGCCAAAAGGTTTTGCGTGTTGAGCGCAGGACCGGTCTGGGGCCTCACTTACCATAAATCGCAACAAAATAGGTTTTTGTTCCTAAAATTGGCTGAATCTCACCAATTTTAGATGCGTGGGGGTTGAGGTGGGGTTGAACGGGGAGAGGCTAGGGTGACCGAGGTTTGCCCATGTTGTGGCGGCACCGGCATTGCCGACGATACAGGCGAGATCATCGAGCTTCGCCGCGAGTGCGCCGATGTCGGCATCGAGATCATCGACGGCGACCGGGTGAGCCTGAGGGACGCGGCCGCTCTGCTCCGCGTCAGATACGGCACATTGCGTAACTGGGCGAAGCCAAAGAGACATCCTGCTCGGCGAAGAGATGAACGGCCGCGTCACCTACGCGCTCAGCGAGATCGCCATGCTTCGCAATGACAACCGATGACAGGTGCTCGACGGCGAGAATCGCGTCCGGCAATCTGATCACGAATCAGAACGCCGAACACAGGAGCGCGCGAACAATGGCCGTCAACATCAATCCCAAAGGATATTCGTTCGCGAAGGAAATCAAGATCGCGGCCGCGCAGGGTGGCGTCCGCAAGTCGGCGGTCCCTGCTCTGTCGATGGGGTCGGAAACAGATCTCGCTCCCGACTTCGCGCAGGTGCAGTTCTCCGAACTCGTCATGGACGAGAGCATCATCGGCCGCCTTGTCGGCCGCGCGCGCCGCGTTCCGTTTAACACACGTCTGGTCATGCAGACTGACGGTTCGGTCGCGTACTGGACGGGCGAAGGCGACGGCGTTGAGCTGTCGCAATGGTCCTGTACTCAACGTCGCTCACACCTCTGCACGTCGCAAACATTATGGTGGTGAGCGAGAAGTCGTGCGCCACTCCGCAGTGGAGACCGATACCCTCGTTCGTCGTGATAGCGCTCGCGGTCTCGCCCTCGCAATTGACCAGACGTTCCTCGACACGACGAACAGCGGAAGCGAAGTGAAGCCAGCCTCGATCACCAATTGCATCAGCCCGGTCGAAACTCTCTCAGGTCTGATGGCGGACTTCACCGGCGATCTCACCAAAGCCGTGTGGATCGGCCAGCCTGAGGTTCTGATGGGGCTGCAATCTCCAGTGAACCCGAACGTCGGTATCAACGGCGGCGAGTTCATGGGTGCGCCAGCTTTCGCTTGCCGCTCCGCTCCCGACTCCTCGCTCGTCCTCGTGGACCCGACCGGCCTGACCTTCGCGATGGGCGAGCTTGAATACGAAACCTCCCGGTATGGCACCGTGCAGATGGTGGACGTTCCCACGCAGATGTCAGACGGCTCGTCCGAGAGCCCGAGCGATGATCCGTCGCAACGAATGTCGTGTCGCTCTATCAGGCGAACGCCGTCGCGATCAAATTATCGCAATACATCAACTGGTCCGTGCGCCCTGGCAGCGTTGGCGTGGTCGATAACATCGCTGGATCGCCGATCTAGGCCCGACGAGTAGGAGGGCCTGAGCATGGCTAAACGCAAGACCAAGGACGCCGACGAGCAAGAGCGTATGCAGGAAGCGCTTGGCCATTGGAACGAGCTAACTAGCGATTGTTAGAAAGAGGCCGGGCAAACGAAGGACGCCGCCGCGCCTATCACCCACCACACGCCCCGTGAGTCCGACAGGAACGTAGTCACCTTCCTGTTCGGTTACGTCACCCATCTCAAGGACCGGATCAAAGAGCTTGAGGCGAACCTGCTCGACTATCGCGGCACGTGGACAGAGGGCGAGACGTATGACGCTCGCACCTTCATCTCGCATGGCGGCAGCGTATGGTTCACCGCTACCGAAACCAAAGCTCGCCCCGGCGAAGGCATCGACTGGCGCTTAGCCGTGAAGCGCGGGCAGACACCGGGGAGCAAGTCGTGAGCGACACCATCGACACCACGAAGATGACAAACAGAGAGTTGGGGTATCTGATCTTGCGCGATCTTATCGGCGCTGATCCGACTAGAGAAAATATCATGCTCTGGTACACCCGTCAGCGGCAGCAGCAGCGCCAGCAAATCACACTTGTGAGCGACGACCATGACGTTGAATGAGGCCGCCGCCGCCTTGCCAATGATTATGCTCGCCCGCTTCGGTGCAGTGCTCCCCGTTATCAAATCGACCTCGTTGAAACCGAGGACGGAAGCAGCATTGGCGCTTACGTCTACGACGCCGCTGAGAATTGCCTCGTACTCGTGTTCGACAAGCCTGAGCCGTTCGACACTGAGCACGTGCGCGCTGTCCTACTCAAGTCAGCGTGGTGGCACTGTGACCAACAATATCGTTGAGGTACGTTTGGCGCTGGTCGCTTTCAGCGCCGTCTCGCCCTCGCTGAGCTTGAGTTCAAGCGTCACATGGAAAGCGAACCTGAAGAACATCACGCCGCCGAGCGACATGCCCGCACCGCGCGCAAGCTGGCCGATGATATCGCCTGCGCTCAGTCTGACGTGCAGGTGCTCAGCCATGAGCTAAACAGAGCCATAGAGCGCGCGTTCAGCGCCCTTCAGGTCTGACAGATGCCGCCGACCCACCCTCACTCTCTTCGCCAGTCTGGAGCTATGGCGAGAGGCACTAGTTCGGGACAATCGGTCGATGACCTCTGTGCTTCTGTCGAACAACGTTTAGTAGGCTGAACGGCGATCGTGTCAACCGACCCCCGGCTGCGTTCATAGAGGCTTTACATCGATAGCCGTCGCTCGTGTCAGCAGCATAACAACTCTATCGCCCCGCTGAATCGCGTCTAGACCCTGCACGCCAGGCGCAATCCTGACATTCCGCATTGTTCCGTTAGGACCATAGAAGGTGACAATGCGTCTCCCATACTCAACATTAGCGACCGTCGCGGTGACCTCGACCGTGTTAAGTTCGGTTTCGCCTTGTGGCGCTGCCTCTACCCAAGTCTGTTCCGCGACAGTAGGCGCATTCATGCCCATTCCGCCTGTTTCTTCACGTTCGATGGCATTCGCTTTATTTACAGGTGGTGCGTCATTGATGGTGCGAAGCGCCGTCGCTAATTCATCAGCGTAACGAATAGTAATTTGGTCGTTGATCTTGACGCGACCGAGGATCTCTGGGGTTGCTTTGATCGCAATCGTGTTGCCACCTGGCCCCGTGACAGTGAGCAATCGGTTCTCCACATCGATGGCATTGACGGTGGCATCGAGCACGACTTCTCCCGCGTCACTCGCAATTTCCTGCTGAGCAAATGCAAGCGGGCTCACCATTAGTGCTGCTGAGAACACAAAGAAACTGAACAGATGCCTACGCATCTTTCCCTCCGTTTTGTGGCAAATTAATCAAGCAGCGACCAAAAAGCAGATGCTCCGCGGCTAAGTCAATCCCATAAGGCAGTGGTGAGAATGGGCTCGTGAGGTCGAATTAACCCAAAACCTAGGGCCATTCGGCCCGCTGTCGATATGCACCACCTCGCGTGGATTCAGGCTCACACGAAATCGCGCCGCTGTGGTCATGCCGGTGTCCGCATCCGTTTTGTCATAGACCACGGCGTTGAGAGCGCAGTGGTCGTTGTCTGGCTCATAGAACGCAATGACGCGTTTATTGCCAACCACCGACAACGAGTCGCTAGATCTCCAATGCGGTTACAATGCCGAAAGCCTTGCGATCGTCGATACCAAGTTCATCGCCGCTGGCGCTGCAAAATAGTCGCCGCACAATTTGAAAGATTCCATACGATGCCGCGGGAAACACGCCCCTTACTTGAGGGGCTTTTTTTGTGATGATGGCTTCCGCAGGCTGATGCCGCCCGGGCGCCTGGCGCGGCGAGCAAGTCCAGAAGCCATGACGAGGAGCGGCTCCGATCGAAGCCGACGCCTCATCCCCAAATTAGGTGTTGTCAGCTACCCGCCGCCTCATCGCAGCGAGACCAAGAAGTCCGAGGCCGATGCGGCTGCGGGTAGAGGGTTCGGGGACGGCGGCGGGGACAAACTCAATCGCATCTACTCTCTAGGGCCTGAACCGATAAACACGCCTTGGATGGCGTGCGGGAGTCTCGGGAGCCGCAAGCGGCCCACGATCTCGGCGCGTGCCCCGATAGGCTTAAAGGTTTCTGATGCCGTGTGCGACTATTTCGGTACACCTACAAACAGTGCACCGGTCAATTTGCCATCTTCACCGGTAAGCGGTGCGTAGTTGGCTTGGTAGTCTTTACCAAAAAGGGTCATTGGCCCGGTGTAGGAGTGTTTTTCGATCAAGGCTTTGTAGGCCGGGCTATCTGGCGCAAGTTTTGTACCTACGGCGGCTTGTCCTTCTTTCATTAAGGTGGTTTCGGTTCGAACAAAGTCCTTACCGTCATAAGAAAAGATACTCGCATCGAGTTTGGATTGCGCCAATGAAGCGCTGCTACCAAGCGCCGTGACGAGCAACAACAGGCAAAGGATCAGGAACAATCTTCTCATTGCATCCTCCCTATGTAAGGCAGTCGCAGACGAGAACTTTCGTCCCCGCTCCACAGAAGCGGGGCCGTCAACTCGGTCGAGGTTAGGAAAGAAAATTTGATAAGTCTCTTGCGGAGACACACCATAGCCCTGACCTCCATAAAGGCCAGACGCATCAACAAAATATCACCGGAGCCGTATGTCGGCAATGCGCCCTGTAAGGCTTATCGACCTCTCGGGCATTAACCAAAAACGAGCAAAAGGCCCTCGTTGGTGTGAAAGCGGCGCCGACCGAAGCCGACGCCAGGAACGCCCCACTTATAAAGGAACCTCCCCTAACCGATTGCGTTGACCTGGCATGAGTCGGCGAAAGCGAGTGGGCGTACGCCGGCACGGGGAGGTGAAAATGACCCACTCAAACCTACGGATAGAAGTCCAGGACCCCTATATTGTTGTTGCCATGCGAGGCACCTGTTTAAGGGCAAAGTATCGGAAACAAGACGCTCCGTGGCTGGCTCCAGAAGAGTACCGGGAAGACCCAGAAGCAACGATCACTTTGAGCCAGTTCCGAGCTCTCGCCTGGGAAGTCGCGAATGAAGCAGCTCGCCAGCTAGGATGGATCAGGAGCTGCAACGATTTGCATGAGGCCGCGAAACTGGCCGGGACCGCCATCTAAGCCCGCGACCATATGGCAAAAAGGTGTGTCGACCGAAGCCGACCATTAAACGCCGCTATTCTGCTGAACCCGTGTAGGGATAACCGAAACTGCCAAATTGTATTGACTTCGGTTTCTGCACCACTTGGCGCTGGATAGTTCGCCTTAAGACGGTCCTGCTTGACAATGCCTTTTTCACTGTCGGCCGCTCAGGCTTCCTCGTAGGAAGTGGCATAGTATCAGACTGCAGACCATTGCCGGCTTGCGGCGCAACGAGCGGCGAGACTTTCCGCGCGCTAATTGCCACCCGGGCGTGAGACGAACTCGAACCATGGCCTACCCCGACAAAAGGATAGCCGCCCTCGTCTTCGATGAGTTGTTCCTGATCCAAACGGCTAACGATTTTGTAGAGGCGATGCCCAAAGAGCACACTCAGCAGCAGGCGCATACGCGCATCCAAGCGTCACCTAGACCGCCGCCCGCAGCATCGAGCCGATCAACGATGAAGTTGCGCGCAATATCCCGAGGGCTGTGACAATTAGCCAAAGAAGGCTGGGGCCGTGGCTTGGTCCGAGCAGATCGTGGGTCTATGTTTCCAAGGCCGAAGGGCAAACCTCGTTAGCCACCGGCATATACGGTGGAATTAGGATCCATAGCCTCCCCCATGCGTGGGGGTTAGGCCACATGAAGACTGGGAGGACCGATTGAATGGCTAGAGGGACAAGTTTCGGCAGTGTGGTAGTCGCACTGTTAGCAATAACCTGGACGACCTCCGCCATTTCGCGCGTTCAGTGCCACGGCGATTTCCAGGTTACTATCTACGGTGTTATAGCCACGCCATACTGCGAAGAAGAAAATATTGCTGTCGTCGCCCAGAGTTATGGATGGCGGGTAACGGCTTCCGAAATTCACAACAATCCGCTGAAAAAGGTCTACACCTGCCAGGTGCTGGGCCGAGACACAAGGCTGAAAGGATCCTGTGCTGGATATAGTCCCGACAATTACGGGGGGCGATAGGCGATAGAGGAAGCTGGACGAATGAGGGGCCAAAGGAGTCCAGAATGAGACACATTTTCGTAGGGGGCTTGGCTGCGGTCGCGATTGTTTTGTGGCCAGATTTCAGCAACGCCCAAACAACCTCCGTTCTGGCGAGCAGTCTGACAGGTTCTGGTATTCAAGCAATTGATGCTGGTTACAAGAAGCGATATCGCTCTACGTACACCTCCCAAAGATGTGCCAACGAACACGAAATTCGGGAGCTACAGAGGACGTGGCCGGAGACTCTTTGGCCGAAAAGTATGCGGTGCTTTCCGTATCGCTAAGACTAGTGAGGCGCCGACCGAAGCCGACGCTCGTTTGCGTTAGGTGGTTACACCCTCAGGGGGTGGGGGCTGGCGGATATACCGTGGATTAGGATCCATACCCTCCCCCCATGCGTGGGGCCCCTCGGAGGTTTTCTAGCCGTCCCACCTTTGTTCACTTGCACTGGCCACTGACCGCCCCAGATTCGGGAGAGTGAGTAGTGTTTCCGAGTAGTCCCGATGGCCCCCATTCCAGTTTGGTCTGGCAATCTTCGCCTCTCTCTCGTTCTCGTTCCCGTCAGGATGTTTCCGGCCACCTCGACCGAGGGCACCATTGCATTTCGTATGATCCATGAGCCGAGCGGCAAGCCCATCAACTACCTTAAGGGCATCGAGACTGAGCACGGCTTCGAAGAGGTGCCCGAAGAAGAAATCATCAAGGGCTATGAGCACACCAAGGGGCATCATGTCTTGATTGAACCCCAGGAGCTTGACGCTTTAAAGCTCGAAGCCAAACACACCATCGACATGGCGACATTTGTTGACCGTGATGAAATCGACAGTCGCTATTTCGAGAAGCCTTATTACCTGCTTCCTGATGGCGATGAGGCTGACGAAGGTTATACGGTGCTGCGTGACGCGCTCGCCAAAACCAAGAGGGTGGCTGTCGGCCAACTCATAATGCATGGACGCGAGCACATAGTCGGCATCATGCCGAAGGATAAAGGGCTGATGGCGGTGATCCTTCGCTACACCGACGAATTGAGAAAACCGGAGTCTTACTTCGATAATCTCAAGGCAGATGCCAAAAGCGATGCGGTGAAGCTCGCCGTGAATCTCATCGAGGATCAGTCAGGCAAATTCGAGCCGCAGAAAATGCCCAACGAGTACGCCAACGCAGTCCATGAGCTTGTGCAGGCGAAGATCGAGCAGCGCGCGCCAGAGGTCGAGATAGAAACTGAGAAGCGCGAGACGCCCAAAGTCGTCAACATCATGGACGCGCTCAAGAAGAGTATGCAGGCGCGAGGCCAGACGAAAGTTAGACAGGCGATGCGCAAGAAAGCCGGTAAGGCTGCGCCGAAGCGAGAGACCAGGCCCTCACCAGGGCGATCCAAAGAGGTGCCAAGGCGAACTGCTCACTAGTCTTCGCAGGCGCAGATTAGTTCCCAGCCCATTTCGCTGCACAGATAAGAGGCGTCTTCTTCGCTTTGCGCTTCAATCACGACGCGGCAAGCGCCGTCGAAGACGTGAAATTGCCGAAGCCGCGTCTCGACCTTATTCGGCTGAGCCAGTTGCAGGCGAGCGATAGAGAGTTCCAAAGGAACCTCCAAACGAATCATTTGACCGTGTTCTTATTATGTTCTCCCATGCCGAAATGGCAATGGGGCATCCTTACGAGCTTCCGTACTCAGTGGAACTCTGGGATGACACTGACTCTCACGTCGAAGAACTGATCGCTCTTACCGGTGATTATCGGGTTGCGCGGGCCGCGTTTGAGGAAGCAGTGAAGCGGTGGCCTGGTCGCATCGTGACACTGCGGCAGAAGACGAGAGTGCTAGCCGAGAGATTTAGGGCGCCGACCGAAGTCGCCGTGGTAGCGTTGCAACAAGCGATCCTCTCACATGCCCTGTTGCCACGCTGGCATCAAGCCCTTGACCTCCGCCAAAAGGTCACGACCGAGAACCTGAACGCAATCTTTGTAGGCTGACAAGACTTGCTCGACCGCGCTGTCGGCCGTTTCGGGATCGACGCCGCTCATATAGATGTACAATGCCAACTTAATCCCAATGCCCTCAATCTCATCGGCCTTAGTAGGTCGGTCTCGGAAGTTCTGCAGGACGCGGCCAGCCGTCGTCCTTGAGGCTTCATGACAGGTCGTAACTCGGCCTCGGCAACGGCTTGTGCGAGGTCGTCCACGCCGTGGTAAGTCGCGCTAAGTCTGCGTAGCGCTAATCGCGCAGCGCGGAAAACAAGGCGTGGTCGGCCGGGTGAAGCCCGTAACCTAACTCGTCAGCGCGAGTGGCACGTCCGCTTAGTGCTGAATAGCCGACATCGGCAAGCAAATCGGCCTCCGTGATTGGAGGTCAATCAGCGCACGGCGGCGACGTGCCGAGCGTAGATCCAACCCTTCTCCGAAGTCGTGGGGTCGGTCACCTGCACCCAACGATTTTTGCGCCCTATCACTCGGAGTTTGGCGTCCTTTGCCACCACGCCGATAGCTGGCGCTGAGCGTGTAGGTCTTGTCCGAAGATTGACGGAGGTCAACGTGATCCAGTTCGCATCATCCTTCGCGGTTGGTGCGGGACGCCTCGATGGTAATGGGACAGGATCTTCCGGCGGCGTCGTTGCGGGGTCTAAGTTCGCGAGAGTCCCCTCAGCGCCCGTTTCCCCCACCGCTTGGGCACGCTCGTCTGAGACTTGCGCTTCGGCGAGCTCGGTTTTGATACTATTAGAGGCAGGGATGTTTGCCGCGGAATTCGCCGTCATCTTGAGGACCGATGGTAATGGGACAGGATCTTCCGGCGGCGTCGTTGCAGCGTCTAGGTTCGCGAGAAGAGTTCCATCAGCACCCCTTTCCTCAAGCCCTGGGGTACGCTGCTCTGAGACTTGCGCCTGTGTTGGCTCGCTTTTGATATTGGAAGCGCCGATGTTTGCCGCGGAATTTGCCGCTATCTTGAGGAGCGTCGCCGCGTCCGCGAGGATGGCGCCATCGCTCGCGACGAGCTGGATAATGAGCTTGGCCTCGCCACTGGCGGTGCTGGGCAGAACGAGATGCAAATCGCCGATTTCATCGGGTTTCAAGTTCCATTCCGTTTCGTCATAGGCCCGTCCCGATGACAACCTGCTGCCTCGTGGCAGTCCCTTTATGGCGATGATGCTGCGGGCAGGCACTCCATCAGTACCGTCGAGCGCAATTGGGAAAGTTATGTCTCCGCCAGCGGTTGCTTCCAGCATGGCAGGCGATGAGAGGACTGGGGAGGCAACCGCGGATTGGGCCGCCGGTCCGGAGCTTTCGTTGGGCGGATGCTTCGCGGGCGACCAGGGCGCATCGATGACGCCGAGCCAGAAAATTGCTCCAAGGATCAGGTTTGGAATCAGCGCGACAAGGATGAGACCCGCGACTAGCGTGCGTATCCACGAGGTCAGCAGCCGCTGGTCAGCAAAGTGCTCTGGTATCCATGCTTCTGTCGGCTTCTCGTCCGTGTGGAAGTGGTTCTTCGTACCCACACTGACCTGTGTGACGTAGCAAGTTGCCTCCGCCTTCAAGGATCGCGTGGCTCTTGATGATACAATGTTATTAGCAGGACCCAGCTTGATCATCCCAAATTACCGCGGCGCTTTCTGCCCTACTAGGGAAGCGATAACCAGGGAAGGCGCTGCCACCAGGACGGTTCCGGCGGCTGCTCGGCTGCCTGCGGCTTTTGCGCTGTAGGCTGGCGCTTCAGCTTAGGTCTCCGTGTCACGGCGGAAGGCATCACCGGAGAGACCGGTGCACGCTGCAGCCGCAGTCGGCGCCACAGAATATCCCATCATCAGCATCTTGCTGGAGACGGTCTCACCGGAGAATAACGATGCGTCTGTGTTCGCCTCGGTCAGGTCGGGGCTAGAGGTCGGCTTGAGACCCAGGCGTCGACAGCGACCTCGGCAGCTTAGGCACGACTGACACGCTCGTTGGGGCGGCCGGGGCAAGCGGCATCTCCGTATTGGCCAAAACTTCTTTTTGGGAAAAATTGCCTGAATGGTCGGGCAACGAGGCACGAGAGCAGATCTCTACGGCGATGAGCGCCGCAGCGAGAAATCCAAGAGTTCTATTAAAGGTTGCGGTTTCGTGAATTCTGTTGGCGGGTCACTCGATCCTCGTTGCCGGCAACGTCCTTCGCGGGAGTGCAGGGTCAAGACCGGCGGCTCGACTTGACGAGCACGAGTGAGACATTGTTTGCCGGCATATCCACAATCTCGCGCAGTTCGGCCACGCGAACAATGTCGTCTACGTCGCGTACACCCCAACGTGGGTCGCGCTGCTTGAGGTCTCTTCCGAGGGCCTCTCGTGCGGTAACAATCTCGTGCATGTCCAGCCATCGATGCGAAATGCCGCACGCGTGGTCGCAATACCTTCATGCGAGCCGTTTACGGAGCGCCGCTGTGTGACTGACAGCGAAGGACGAACATGATCTCAAAGCTCAAATACATCCTCGACCCGCTAGATCGCGAGGTTCCTGATCATGCTTTTGATGAGGCGTGGGCTGCAGTCCACGCAAAAGGCCATGCATTGATTGAATCAGGTAGCGATGAGGAACTGGAAGCGCTGCTTCGTCGCGAATTAATGGAAATCGCTAGCTTTAATGGCTTGGATGAGCAAATCGTTCAAAAAATTCTTTCCGATAGTGAGCTCGATCTCTAAGCCAGGAAATCGGCATAGGTCTGTTAGTGAGCAAGATTGCCAGGGTTGGAATGCCTATGATGACTTAAATGCCTATGACAAAGACTTTGAGTGTTATCGTATTTCGCGAAGAACGCCCATTCACCTCGATGGTGTTCAATGTGGGCGACGTGACTTGCAGGCACCGTTTTCCCTTCGGTGGCACATTTTCGACAATTGGGTTCCTCGACGAGCCTGTGCCTTTTGATGGTCTTCCAGATTGGTGACTTGTACCACGCGCGCCATGGACACTCCGCTTTGCGACTGTTGTGCTCGCGATGATCTGAGAGATTGATGTTGTGCCGATCCAAAACAGTCCACCTTCTTCTTCCCTGGTCTGAGCTGAAGTCGTGGGCTGAGAGGCCAAAAATTAGTCGGCTTCAGCTGTGTTGAGCCCGGTTAAGGTGCAAGCCAGCCTAGCGCCTTCGCTTTGGCGTGGGCGGCCTTCCAGGCTTCCGTGAGGAACTTCAACGCCTTTGCATCGGGATCGCCTCGCATCGAGCAAAGCGCTTCCAGCACAGGCTCATTAAGCACTCGAAGGTATGTCACGCAAAGTCCGGTTCCTGGCTTGGTGACGATAATGTCCTGGTGACGCACTTCGGCTCAAGTGCGCACGCCGACGTGAAGACCAATGCGAAGCCCGTCGCAAAGGTTAGTCCCAAGACCCAATTATCCGTACTCATTTCATCGAAATTTGAGACCGTTCATGGCTTGGTTCGGACGGTGCGCGGGTAAGGCTACCTTCAGCACCACTGACACCACGCAGTTCCTGAGCGCGCACATGATAAGCAGTCACGAGCGCATGCATGCCATGCATTTTATAAGGGTGGTCAGGGACAAGGTTCATTTGCGCTGTTGATTTGGCGAAAGCTATCTACCGGGGGGAGATCCGGCGCAGAAAACGGGACTCCGATGTTGGAGGGATATTGCCCTGCTTGATCGCGCCTATGGCAAAGCACCCACGTTTAGCACCTCGGACACCCAAGCCTTTAAACGGGCCATCGACATGACCGACGACGAGCTTGCTGCCATCGTAGCCAAGGCAAGGTTCACCATAGTTAAGTGATGGGCTATTAGCCCACGACAAGGTTCATTCGCGCTGGTGATTTGGCGAAAGCCATCTACCGGGGGGAGATCCGGCGCAGAAAACGGGACTCCGATGTTGGAGGCATCCGACAGAATGCGATCAATGCTCTGCCTTGCATGACCTAACGCGTCTTCCTTCCGAGGTGCCAAGGCAAGCAGAGGGGATTGCGACATGAGAGGTAGGTCGGCACGCGTGCGGTAGACGCCCACACACCAGCTCGACCAGAGATGCCATGGCAGAATCTCGTATCCGCGATAATGGCAGTTTTCGGTTGTTGTCATCTTAGTGGCTTTCGTGACGGCCCCCGTCTCAATCACTAAATCTAACGCGCTCCCTTTCCCTTCCCCTTCTTCTAGTCCCGAGCGTCCATAGCAGCTTGCGCGTGAGCCAAGTAGTCCATGGCCGCTTTCTTGGCCGCGGCAACTTCAGGATTGTGGGTCGCGTGCCGCCAGGGCGATGCTGGAAAATTGCTCCTCGGCTGAGTGATTCCGGTGACGCATTTCTCCTGCTTTGGAAACGGCCCGGACGAGAGCTTGCCGTTGCTCTCCATTCCATACCACCCAGGCTTGATCGCCCGAATATCCGATTGGTGTTCATTGACGTAATGGGGAATGGTCATTGCGGTACTTCTAAATTGCGTTGGTCCTAAATCAGCACTGGCCCGTGGCGTATTTCCATCGCGGCGCAAGACGTTCAGTTCGCCTTGCGCGGCCTCATCCATGCTGTTCATCAGATGACCCTTGAGCGGTTCGCCCGCGTCCGCCACCACCTTGGTCGAAAGCGCGGGGACTTCCTCGGCTTGAGCCGTCAATGCGCTGAACTGCTTGCGCCAATAGGCCGCCTGCAATTCCACGATCTCGGCGAGGTTCTTAGCGCCCGCCAAGCTGTTGGCCAGGTCAAAGCCGGAATTCAGGTTCCGCTGGGCGATGTCGATGATTTTATGGTTGAACGCCGCAGCGCCCCACCCCGCCGCATCAAATGATCTTTCAAAAGTCGCTATGGATGCTTCGAGAGCATCCTTAGAGCGGTCATAGGCCTCGCGCGTCTGGTCCACGGTCTTCTCGGCAACGGCTCCCAGGGCCTCGGGGATGGCGGTGTCGAGAGCTAAGAGACCGAGTTGGGCGGTAACATTGCGGTAGGCGTTGCGGGCTTGGTCGGCGGCAGCTTGGGGATTGAAGGTAGCGGCCATGACAGTGCCTCTTGGGGTTACATCGCACGCACGCGATGTTTCGCAGGCTGGAGCCGCGAATCCTGAGGCTCTCAGAGCGCTCGACTGCTGAGAATTTCGGGAAAGGGGGCGTGCACGTAATTGGCACGATAGTCTCTACCGTCAGCGCCTCGGGTCCGGCGCGCCAGTGATACTTATATGGGCCTAACCCGCCGCATTACAAGCACCGCGAGCGAAAATAAACGTCGCTAGCAAGGGTTGAAACGCTATTCCGGCAGCTGGCTGCGTTGTTTGACCTGTGGAGGATCATCGCCTTCATCCGGTCGGTGAACCCCGACTCTACGGCCGCTCGGACGCGACCTTGAACCCCGGCCCTGGCGCGTGAGGAAGGGGTGCCGGGGACGGTCCCTCCAACATCGGAGTCCCGTTTTCTGTGTCGCGGTCTCCCCCGGTAGGCTCAAGGTCCTCGATGACGGGATTTCAATGAACCTTATACAACTGCGATCCCCTCGTCCTCTTCCGTCTTCATATCCACTTTCGTCTTCATATTGTGGGTTTGAGGGTGGCGCTGGTGCATATGATTGGGTTCGAGGATATGGCGCAGGTGCATAGTGTGAGGGTGGCGCTGACGCCAAAGGGGCGGGAGCGTCCTAGTTCATAGCCAAGCGCGACGGTACGGTCGAAGTCGCTGTCGTCCGGGGTGTCGTCCGCGCCGTGCTTGTGAGTAGCCTCACTAGCCGCACGCAATTCGGGCTTCATCCTCTCAACGGCTTCCTTAAGGTCCTGCCAGTTGAAGTGGCGCTCTGCTTTCTTTTTTTCGTCTGCCATCTGCCGATTGTCTCCTACATCACACGCCGACCGCCGCGAAGAATTCTCAGATCACGCGAACTAGCCCCGTCGCTTTTTGGGCTTGTTCTCATTTGCCGGTATGGGCGGCGCACTTTGTTTCAATGCGTCTTTGAACGTGCGCGGGCGATGGTGCTTGGCCAACAAGTCGGCGAATGCTTCATCGGCGAGCTGCTGTAAACTCCTCCTACTGTCGCTAGAAAGCAGTTCAAGCGCCTGCAAAGTTTCAGGATCAAAACCGATTAGCTTGCGGGCCATTGTCTCAAGGCTTGTCCTCCAACAATCACAGCCACCCGACCATGATGGAGGCAATGTAGGCAATTGCGATCACCACTGCGGTGACCATGACTTGATCGAAAAGTCCGACGCTCGCAGAAGCGCGAGGGACATCGTGCAGAGCGCTATTCGATTGTGTGTGGATCGAGTGCGATGACATGGAGTTTGTCCCTCCCTCCCTGTTGTCGCGGCCTCCTGTGCCGAACTATAATTCACCCTACAAAGGCCAGGAAGGCAAATTCGCCAGCGGCAAGCGGCCAAGGGGGCGCACCATTCAAGCTTTAGTCGATGCTCTTGCTCGCCATGGCGTGGAAATCGAGCCTGACTAGGAGGTCCTCGGCCGCTTGACTACGCTGCTTCGGTGGGGTTGCGCGCCTGCGGCAGACCTTCTCCTCTTGGTGCCCGAGAGCTTGACAGACCTGAAACCAGTTCCAACATTTTAGCCCTTGCCCACCCTGAGTGGGCATTACACGAGGAGGTGTCGTCATGATTATGGGGTATGCCGATCCCTTCGAGACCCTTTTTGCATTTCAGCGCGCCCTGGAAAGTCGTCTTTCCAGCGACTGGCTTGGAAGCACCACTGCCAGCACGCGCCTACCCACCCGTGAATGTTTTCCAGCAAGGTGATGACCTCGTCGCCATTGTCTAGTTGCCGGGAGTGAACAAAGAAGACCTGAATATCCAGGCCAAGGAAAACACCATATCGCCGGTCGGAAGGCGATCGACTATCCGAAGGAGGTGAGCCTCCATCGGCGGGAGCGTCTTTCTGGGGTTTTCGACCGCACCCGGTCGGTCCTGATGCACATCGATCCCAGCGGCAGAAGGCCGAGTACAACGACGGCCTGTTGGCGCTGTTTATCCCGCGCGCCGAGCAGGACAAGCCGCGAACCATTAAGATCAAATAGTCAGGTAGGGAGCAGCACATGGGGTGCAACAAGAGCTGCCAGTTCAACAAAAACGTGAGGTGGACAAGGCGCAGGAGCCGACGACGCCGATGCGCGCTTTTTTGCCGACAACTGATATTTTTGAGACAGAGGACACCCTCACCGTGGTCCTGGAGATGCCGGGAGTGGACGGACCTTTCGGATTTCAAGCCGGGTCGATCATGAGCCTCGGGATGCGCCGCAAATCCGGGCTCAATGGGTCTTTGGTGGTCGCCGGCTTGTCCCCGGTCCCTATCCAACACGCGAAGAGGCGGTCACAGCAATCGAGTGTATTGTGAGCACGTTCGCTGAGGCTGGTTACGAGCCGGCGCAGAAGTTCTGGTGGGCAATTGCTCACGTTAGGAGCACGAGGTTCATCATCGAAGGTGTCCTCATCTTCCGGCCCGAAAATCGTCACCTCAATTCGGGTCAGTAAGTTAATGTCACCGTTCATGTCCCGCTGTCGTAGGACGCTTTCGCAAGCAGCCGCGGCGATAGCTGCCTGTTTCGATCATCCCATCGTAGAATTCATTGGTGTCTTCCCGTTTGAACCGGAAGGGGTCCTTCATCCATTTGGTCGCATAGGAACAAACGTAAGCCGTCCACATCCATGGAGTGTTTTTTGTGTCATCAATCTCGTGGCCCCATTGCTTGTCCTGGGTAGTGACGTTCTGTCAGAACATCTTCGAAGACTTTTTTTTGGTGCCGTCAGCGTATTCGTGCCGCATCTCCTGCTCCTCCAGCTGGACTGCG
>CAVUZR010000023.1:0-61140 GCA_963745855.1 uncultured Alphaproteobacteria bacterium
TAGTAGAGGCCGCGCCCTGGTGCGTTGGCAGCACCTTCAAAGGAACAAGTGGAAGGCCCCGCATGCCGACAGCAGCCCGCAAACGGCCGACACGAGACGACGATAAGGCTGTGGATGACCAGCACCATCTGTTTCAATTTGGCCGATGTTCGCCTACGCGATGAGGAGCCGAGAACATCGGCCGCAGCGGCCAGGGGAGTTCAGCTCGCTAAACTATTGATAATCAATGAGTTACCCTATGTCAAGACGGTCATCCTGGGGTACTCCTACTGCGGCAGCACCGTGGCCGGGGCGTCGAGGTCGGCTTCGCTGTCGGCATCCTTGGCGCCCTCGGCGGTATCGGACGCGGAGACCAGCACCGGCGCGCAGCAGATTTTGCTTCGCGACATCCTTCGGCCGAATGCGAACCGGAAGCCGCTGCACGATCTTGGTGAAATCGCCGGTGGCGTTGTCCGGCGCAGGTAGCGCGCCAACACCGAGCCTGCCGCCGGCGAGATGCTGTCGATGACCCCTGCGAATTTGCGATGGCCGTAGGCATCGACCGAAACTTCACCGGGCCGGCCCGGACGGATGCGCTTGAGCTGCGTTTCCTTGGAGCTTGGCGTCGATGAAGACATCGTCGAGCGGCACCACATTGCCGAGCCGCTGCCCGGCCTGGATGAGTTGCTGGTGTTGACGATACGATTGGAGAAGATGCCCTCGACCGCACCAGGCCGAAGTCGAGGTCGCGCTCGGCCTTGGCCAGCGCAGCCTGCAACTCGACCAACTGGGCCGGGCTTCGTCTGCTGCGCCTTTGTCACCTCGACGTTGTTGCGCGCGGCGTCGGAAGCGGCTTGCGCCGATTTCACCGCGGCGAGGCCGACGCGGCTGAGCTTCCGAGACTTCGAAGGTGGCGCGCGAGGCAAATCCCTTGGTGCTGAGCGCCTGCTGACGGTCGAAGTCGAGGCCGGCGCGCTTCAGGGAAGCCTCGGCGGAAACTAGTTGCCAGCTGTTCGGCCGCGCTTTCCATCGCGGTGACCTTGGCGGCGCATCCGCTCGATGGCGGCCTCTGGGTCTGAATCTTCGAGCGCGCGACTTCGACGCGCATGCGGTAATTGCCGTCGTCGATCCGGAAGATCACGTCGCCCTTGCGGACCACGACGTCTTGTCGCCGGGAACGATCGGCCGCGACGCGACCCACGGCGCCGAGCGCGCGTTGTTGGCGCATAGGCGCGACCGTGGAGACGCGCCAAACCTCGACCTACAACGCAACACGCCGTAGCTGGCCGCGGCGGAGCGCGGAGCAACGCCCGGACCCCCGTCAGGACCACCCTCTTGCGCTTGCCCCGCTTTCGGACCGCGCCGAAGGTTTCTAGATCTAACTTTTTCGGTCGGAGGATTGCCCCCCGGGTTCGACGGAGCGGCGTTCTTCGGCAACCGGGAAAAGTGGGCAATTTGCGGCCTCCGCGCGCGAACCCGCCTTCAGCCGCATCCGCTGAACGATACGTGCAGCCTGGTCTCGCCGCGGCCATTATGGCCTCCCCAATAACCTATCATTGCACGGCACAAGCACAGCCCAAATAGGCCCATCACGCCGCGCCAACTCATTATCATTGACCGAACGGTTTGGTCAAGATAGATTTGTGGGCTAGAAAATCGAGCTGAACCATAGCCTGCGAGTTCCTACCGCGGTGCTCCTCAGCCGGAATTTTTCCAGAGAAGCTAAACCAATGGGTCGAGCTCAATTCATCGACCCCCGGGCGACCAGGACAGTTCGAAGCGCCGTCAAATTCTTGACGCGCTCTCCAAGGTCTTCATGATCTGGGTCTTCGACGGCGCCAGCATGGGCGAGATCGCGCGGTCGGCCACCGTTTCCAAGGGCACGCTGTATGTCTATTTCGCCGACAAGAACCGGCTGTTCTTCGTCGAGGAAGAAACGATCGAGCAGGGCAAGGCGGCGTTAATTTCGATCCGGCGCGCCATATGACGCTGATGGATTTCGGCCAAGCTACATTCAGCTTTTGTGTGTGGGCGGCGGTTCGGCGCTGCGCAGCGCGGATGGCGATCGCCGAGCTTGGGATGCGGAATCGGTGGTGCTTCTACAGCAACGTGATCGCCCTCACCATCGCGAGGCTTGCCGCTTATCTTCAGGTCCGTGTCCAGTCCGGCGATCTTGCTGATCGCGGATTGCGAACTGGCGGCGACTGTAGTTCACGACATGTGCCAGGCGTCGCTGTTCCTGCCGTTTGTTTTCCAGGCCGCCCCCGCACCTACGGCGAGCGCATCGCGCAAGTCGTCGAAAGCGCGACGCGGATGTTTCTGGGCGGGTACAAACTAAAAGCCGGCGTGATGACGAACTAGCGGATACCCAACACCGTCATACCGCGAAGGCGGAGTAATAGGGTGACGTCTGGAGCCGCTGATGACCGCGATGAACCGCCATAGCTTAATGCAACGCGGTGGAACAATAGACGCGCGCCATGGAACAAGTGATTGCATAACGTCTTGAGCGACGGAAGCCGAGTTCGCCTCCCCCTTTACGGCCGCGCATTCGGCTGGCACCGGTTTTCGAAGCGAAATCGTGAGAGACTTCAGGATCAGGGGAAAGTTGATCCTCGCATTGTCGGTGCTGGGAATTCTCGCCGGCGCAGGTGCTGCCAAGGCTGGTCCGACACGGCCATCCGCGACCTGTCGGGGCATCGGTGACGTCCCGCGATCTTTACCGACGAACAACTAGAAAACCGAAGATCAACTCGGCCTCGACAAGCGAAAGCGTCGCGACGTGCAGCGTCAACTGGAGCAGGCTTCGACACCAAGGCCAACGGAAAGTTTCGCGAGTTCGAACCGCGCCGTCATCGCGCGCTGGCAGAGGGACCGCGGCTATCCCCGGACCGATTTTAACACGCCGCAGCATCAGGCGCTGCTGACCGAGTCCTTCGATCCTCACGGCGAGGGCAAGTTACAATAACAGCGACAAATCCGATCGCCGCCGCGGCGGGGCGTGTCGCCGTCACCGTGCGGTGTGTCGTTAGGTGATCGGCAGCGCGGTGGGTGGAGCCGCTTCGGACGCAGGTGATCCCAGATATTGTGCGACGCGTGCATCGATTGGGGGATCACGTAGTCCTATTTCAGGCCACGCCGCGGTTATGGCCGATCCACTTCGACGCCGGCTCGCGGGCCTCCCAACAACACCGCTGTCGGATTCCACATGGTCGGGCGCGTGCCAAGCGTGATTTCGTCGACATCGTCGACGGCGGTCAATCCGCGCGGATAAAGCTCACGGAAGATCACCCGCTCGGTCAACTCTTCAACAGAGCACGGAAATCAAGGGTTCGCGAGAGCTGCTTCAGCCCCTCACCGACAAGATATTTATTGCGAGAACCAAGCACCGAAGCCCATTTAACGATCCAATCGGTAATGTGATCCAGTGGCGCTGCCGGCGTGCTTCCTGCACCATCTGGGAATAATGGCTGGTGCCGGTAACTCCAAAGGCTTGCGGATCGACGGTGCCGAGCACATCGAAGTCGACGAAACTGTCGTTGAGCGGCGTGATCCAACATGTCGGCGAATGTGTGTCCGCATCAGATAATTGTCGTGGCGGGCGTATCGATGACGTATCGTCCCGCAGGTACGTCGCAGCGCATCGACAGCCTCTGTCAAAGCCCTGCATCCGGCAGCTTCATCTTGCGCCGTGGGATAATTGATCTGCCTGAAAGAAAAATGATCGGGCGTTTCCGTCGCGGCCAACTTGCCTGGCCCAGACCCGCCTGTTCTCGATCGCACAATGCGTGAAGCTCTTTTGCCTCGCATCGAGATCCATGGGCGCCGACGCGCGGCCGACCTGATCAGCGCAATCGCGATGTGCATCGCGACCGTGGATTTACCCGACCCGCCCTTTTCGTTGGCGACGACGCAGGTGCCGGACATGTGTGCCTCAATGGAGAAGCTAAGGTCGACAGGATTATTGATTTCTATTCGTCAATTTCCCGCAAGCAAGCGAACCCGCCTGAGACAACAGGTCTCAAGGTACGGCGGCATACCCGCCGCCGAAACCCTGATGTCAGCGAACGCTGACTGCGGCTTTTCGAGGACCATTTCGGTTCCATTGCACTCCACATTTTTCCGCCGCTGTTGCGGAAACGGGACGGTCGAAAATCGGCCGCGCCTGTCAGCCTCCCGGGCAGCCGTACGGATCGTGTGGTCTCATGGTTCGTGACGATTGGTTCGCAGGGAACCACGAAATGAACCAGGGCTTCCAGCCGCTGACTTGTTTCCTCACCTTGGCGATACTCTCGTCCCCTTTCGGGTGATACGCCTACTGCGCTCGCCCGCCCAGAGCCGACCCAGACCCCAGCATGCGCCGAGGGGCCCCATGAGGCAACGGGTGCGTGGCATCACAAGAAAGCCTTGCTCAACAGGCTGTCTGCTCGGCAAACCAGACTATGTGGCGGAAGCCAGCCGAACCGCCGCCGAGTTCCTGTATCTTCAGGCAATGGAGCCCTGCGGCGCCGCGCCTCCACGGCCATCGTGAGTGAAAATAAAATGCGATCGACCTGGCGCGCAAGGCAAAGACTACTGACGCAACCGCCATCGCAAGAGCCATTCGGCGACCCGGCGGCGCGCAAACTTGCCGAATGGTACTTAGGCCACCCGGACTTCAACGCGCCTCGGCCGCTTTGCGGCGTTTGTCGCCGATAACCCGAATTGGCCCGGCCGGGCGCTGATGCGCCGAAGGGCGGAGGCGCGGGGGTGCGGCAGGAGCGGAGCAACCCAGCCACGGTTCGCAGTTTTACGGGCGATCGGGCCGACCAGCGCCGCCAAGGGGCCGCCTCGCGCTGGCGCGGGCCCTGTCCGCCGAAAGCAACCGCGACGGCGCCGAGCGCTGGGCGCGCGAGGCGTGGCGGTCGGACGAATTGTCGGAGCGCTCCGAAGCCGAGGGGCGTCGAGACGTTCCGCGACCTGCTTACGCGCGACGACCATCGGGCGCGAATGGACAAGCGCATCGGCGCCCAGGACTTGCAGGCGCAAGCGCCGCGGCGAGGCGCTCGGCAGCGACGAGCTTGCTCTCGTGAAGGCCTGTGCCGCGGTCAAGGGACGGCGACAAGGCGCTCGCTTTGCTCGACGCCGTCGGAACCGCGGCCCGGCAGGATCTCGGCTACACCCTGTGCCGCATTCAGTGGATGCGTCGCCATGATCGCATCGAGGATGCAACCTGCCTGATGCTGGCGGCAGCGCCGGAGACCATGGTGCTTCTAGGACACGACCAATGGTGGCGCGAACGCCGTATCCTCGCCCGCAAGCTGCTCGACCTCGAGAAGTTGCACTGCGTATGAGGCGGTGCTCGTGACGCCGCGCAACCGTGCCAGTGGTCTCTGGGGCGGATTTCCGTTTCATGCCGGGACGGGGTATCGCCTTGCGCTATCTCAACGATCCCGCAACCGCCCGCGAGCATTTCGGCACATATCGACCGACTGGATTCGACGAATCCGATCGTGCTGGCGTGCGGGAACCAACGGCGGGGCCGCGCCGAGGCGGTCGGAGCAGAATGCGATGCGGCGCCGGCTACCAGGCATGGCCGCCGCGCGCCACAACACCGCCCACCCCACTGATACTTGCGCGCGCCAAAGTCGGCCTTGAAGGAATTGAACTGCGCGCGCCGCTGCCTGCGCATCCGGCCGGCGGTGCTGCACTATCGGGATGAAATCGTGCGCGCGGCCGACATGCTCTATGCGATCGGCGAGCGCGAACTGGTGGTCAGTTTCGCGGTCGATCTCGTGAAAACTGCGGCGACGCGGCGACGTGGCGGCCTTCGGCGAGTTGGCTTCCCGCCGCAAAGATGCGCGGGCGATGCTGGAACTCGGAAAGACGGCGCTTGCCCGATCACCCGGTCGATCCATACGCCTTCCCCACCATCGTACTTCCGCAGCACAGCCCGATCGGACCCGAAATCAAATGCAGCGTCATCTATTCGGTGGGACCCACCGAAAGCGCGTTCGACCAGCGCGACAAGTCGTTCGGCCAACGCGGTGCCTGATGCAGAGACGCGGAAGCCGCGCGCGACACCGCCAAGAGATTTTGGTGTCGCCTACGATTGGGACCGTATCGGGTTCCGACCCCGTCTACAATACGCAAATCGGCGCGGCCGAGGGACCAGCGCGCTGTTGAAGGATTACAGGGGGTCCCACATCATGACCTTCGCCGGCGACAACGCCGGCCGCGGCCGCGTCCGCGACTGGGTGAAGGCGTATGGCGACCCGCGCGACCCCAATGTGGGTCCGGTCGATTGGGTGGAACGCATTCCGTTGCTGAAACCCGCAATGATGTCCAGCGCGTCATGGAGAATTTGCTGGTCTATCGGGTCCGGTCCACAGACCCAACCACCCGCCGTCCAAGTTCGATCGACCTCACGGACCGCCCGGAGGCCAATTCGGCGCCGCTTCCGTAGATCCCCATACCGGCTTATTGCGGCGAGGCATCGTCGGATGCTTGCCCCGCATGCACGCAACCTGGACGCTGAAACCGGCGGCCTGTGCATGCCGCAAGCCGCCTTGCTCACGCGACTCCCTCCTGACATGGAAGCCGTTATTCGACATTTCGTCTATCTTTGTCAAAATCGAACAAACCAAAAGCGCGCGACCGCATCCTCGATGCCGCCATGGCCGTGTTTCCGCCGAATGTTCCGGGCGCTCGTCGATCGAGCAGGCCGCCGAAGCGGCGGGGCTGGACGCGCAGCAAGGCGCTCTACCACCACTTCAAGTCCTCAAGGAAGCGCTGTTTCGCGCCGTTATCGAGCGGTTGCATGAGGGGGCACTGACCGCCGAGGGACCGCGGCGGCGAACGCTGCGGAAAAAGCCGGAGGCAGCCTTGCCGATATTCGTCGCGGGAACAACCACCGCGGCTCAGGAATTCATCTCGTGTTGTTTCGCACGGCTCGCCGCATATCGAGGAGCTGTCTTCGAACATCTCATTCAGGCGCGCGACCTTTACCAGAAATACGTGGCTCTACGCTGCTCACGGCGCGGCGACGATCGAGCGGGTCTGCCCAAGCAGCGGCTTCCTCCTTGCCGCAACGGCATGACATCGCAGGAGCTTGCCGCTGCGTCGAGATCAACGGCGCCAAATCCGTCAATGCCGGGATGCAGCCGGCTGAAGCCTTTCTCGGTGATTTCACCACGATGGCGCGGACGCTGATCGCCGGCGCCGTCGTCGCCGAAACCGCGACCGGCCAAAGCCGTCTCGAAAGTACCTGTTCCGAAGAACTCTGCAGGTTGCAAAATGACAGTGCATGACGATCAACGGCCGCCTCGCTCCCCTGCCCGACGATCCCGACGCGCTTCTGGTTGACGTCATCAGGGACGATCTCGATCTGACCGGCACCAAACTGGTATGCGGGGCCGGCGTATGCGGCGCCTGCACCGTGCTGGTGGATGGCGGTTCGCCAGCGGCCGGCGCGCGCCGCTGCGAACAAGTCGGTGACGACGGTGGAGGGCATCGGCGGCACCGCGCTGCATCCGGTGCAGAAAGCCTTCATGGCCCACCACGCCCTATGCGGCTTCTGCACGCCGGGATTTGTCGTCGAGGCGGCGGCGTTCTGCGATTCCTGGCACGCGGCACGCGGCAACGCGACGCCGTCGCGCGAGGAAATGGGTGCCGCGCTGTCAGGCCATCTGTGCCGCTGCGGCGCCTATGACGTCCTTCAACGCCGTGGCTGCCGCCTGCGCGGGCCAGTTCGATGGCGGCGTGTGCGGGTGCAGGCGCATGCAAGGCTACGGAGCCGCGAAATATACCGTCGATATCCGTCATGACGGACAGCAGGAAGGCGTCATCCTCCGCTCGCAGCTCGCGCATGCCACGGGCTCGATCTCGCGCCGGCGCACGCGATCGCAGGCGTGAGCGCGGCGATCTCGCTGCTCGGCGACGATCGCGTCGTCCGCCTCTGTCGGCGATCCCATTGCCGCAGTCGCCGCGAAGGATCGAAAGACCGCCATGGCGGCGATCGCCGCCATCCGGGAACCAGCGGAGGCGCTGTGCTCGGTGATCGGCCTGGATGCGGCGCGCAGATCATGCGCCGGCGGGCGCTTCAAAAGTCCGATCGCAAGAAAGCCGGCAATGTTTCCGAGGGGGCCGAGGCCGGCAGCCTTGCGGCAATCGCGGGCCGTCCGCGGCCTTCTCGACGAAGGCGAAGAAAGCACGGAGCTGGATCGGCACCGCGCGCGAGCAGCACAATCCATGGCTGGTTGAGGTAATCTTCCGGACCGGCACCCAATCACACACCAGCCTCGAGCCGCATGCCACTGTCGCCCGCTTCGACGGCGACCGCCGACCGTGCACGCCTCGACGCAGTCGGTGTTTCACGTCATGGAGCTGATCGCCAAACGCTACAAGTCGGCCACGACAAGGTCCGCGTCATCGCCGATCATCGGCGGCGGCTTTGGCTCCAAAAGCACGCTGGGGAGACGATCGTTGCGATCGATCTGGCGCAGCGGCCAAGGCGCCGGTTTCGCCTATGATCGGCACGAAGGTCTCCCGTGACCGGCTACCGGCCGGGCAGCGAAGCTTGACATCGCGTCGCCTCCCTCGGCGACGGACGAAGGCGCTGTCGCTCACCGCCTATGCCGACACCGAAGTGCCGACGTACGACGCTCGCAGCACTCGCGCGCCTGATCTATCCGGCGGAGGCCAAGGGGTCTTGCCGATTACGACGTCATCAGCAACCGCGCCGGGCGCGCCGTTCCGCGGTCCGGGGCGGGCTGCACGGCGTTCGCGCTGGAACAGGCGATCGACTGAAAAGCCGCGCTACGGATGAAGGTCGATCCGATTGCCTTGCGCAAACGCTGGGACCCCAATCCGAACCGCCAGCGTCATATTGCTGAAGGCCTGGAAGTGTGGCGCAACATGACGGGCGCGCCGCAAGCCGCGCCATTGCTGCGGCGTTGGCGTGGCCGCCGGCTACTGGCTTTATCGGCAGCCCGGTGTGAAGATCGAACTAGCGGTCGAAAGCGGACGCCTCGTCGCCAAGACCGCCACCCAGGACATCGGCCAGGGCAGCGGCACCGTGATCGCCAATACCGTCGCAAACGAATTCGAACTGGACCCGCACGACATCGAGGTCCGGATCGGCGATTTCCAATCTGCCGGAAGGGCCGGCGCGGGCGGCAGCCGCAGCACCGCCTCGGTGTGGATGCTGCTGGCGGTGCGGAACTGGAAGGACGCGATCGAGCAGCACGCCAGGTGTTGGCCGAACCCGGCTCCAACGCGCCGTGGCGGGAAATGATCGCGGCCGCGCCCGATCAGCTTATGGATGAGCGCTTCGTCCCGTACTTCCAGGCCGATCTTCGCTCGCCGCTGAAGGAGGCAGGCTTCTGTGGGCATGATCTTCGGCTGGATGCGGCGCTTTTCCAACATCGCAGTCGGCGCCGGCGTTCCAAGCTCGGTGCAGGTGATCGAGGTCGAGGTCGACACCTGGCTCGGGCACGTGCGCGTGCTCAACGTCCACACCGGCATTGCGGTGGAAGCATCGCGGCTCCCGCGCTGGCGCGGAGCCAGGATCGGTGATCCAGGGCCTCGGCTATGCGCTCTATGAAGCGCGCGAACTTGATCCGCGCAGCGGCGACATCCTTTCAGCCGGTATGGAAGACTACCGCATTCCCGGCATCGCCGACACGCCCGGGATCGACGTGCATTTCGACGAAGCCGGTTTCGATCACGTGCTCGGCGGCAGCGTCGGGATCGGCGATGTCGGCACGGTTGCGACCTCGCCGATCCCGACGCTGCCGCCGAGCACGTGATCGAAACCGGCTTCGTCGAAATGCACGTCGATCCCGGGCGTGTCGGCGATGCCGGGAATGCGGTAGTCTTCCATACCGGCTGAAAGGATGTCGCCGCTGCGCGGATCAAGTTCGCGCGCTTCATAGAGCGCATAGCCGAGGCCCTGGATCACCGATCCCATCGCCTGGCTCCGCGCCAGCGCGGGAGCCGCGATCTTTCCCACCGCAATGCCGGTGTGGACGTTGAGCACGCGCACGTGCCCGAGCCAGGTGTCGACCTCGACCTCGATCACCTGCACCGAGCTTGGAACGCCGGCGCCGACTGCGATGTTGGAAAAGCGCCGCATCATCCAGCCGAAGATCATGCCCATGAAGCCTGCCTCCTTCAGCGGCGAGCGAACCCCGATGAGGTCGGCCTGGAAGAATCTTCGGGACGAACGCTGGTGACGCTGATCGGGCGCGGCCGCGATCATTTCCCGCCACGGCGCGTTGGAGCCGGGGACCGGCCGACGCCTGGCGTGCTGCTCGATCGCGTCCTTCAGTTTCCGCACCGCCAGCAGCGTCGGCCGGCACCACCGAGGCGGTGCTGCGGCTGCCGACCGCGCCGGGCCCTTCCGGGCAGATGGAAATCGCCGATCCGGACCTCGATGTGGTGCGGGTCCAGTTCGAATTCGTTTGCGACGGTATTGGCGATCACGGTGCGGCTGCCCTGGCCGATGTCCTGGGTGGCGGTCTTGGCGACGAGGGGCCGTTGCTTTCGACCGCTAGTTCGATCTTCACACCGGGCTGCCAGAGATAAAGCCAGTAGCCGGCGGCCACGCCAACGCCGCGGCGATAGCGGCCGGTCTGCGGCGCCGCCGTCTTCATGTTGCGCCACACTTCCAGGCCTTCGGCCCGATCGTAGAGACGCTGGCGGTTCGGATTGGGGTCCCAGCGTTTGCGCAAGGCAATCGGATCGACCTTCATCCGTAGCGCGGCTTCGTCGATCGCCTGTTCCAGCGCGAACGCCATCGGCGGCCCGCCCGGACCGCGGAACGGCGCGCCCGGCGGCAGGTTGCTGATGACGTCGTAATCGGCAAGTTCCTCGGCCTCCGCCGGGATAGATCAGGCGCGCGAGTGCTGCGAGCGTCGAGTTGGTCGCAGCTCCGGTGTCGGCATAGGCGGTGAGCGACAGCGCCTTGAGATTCCCCGTCGCCGAGGGGAGCAACGCGATGTAAGCTTCGCTGCCGGCCGGTAGCCGGTCACGGAAAGTTCTTCGTGCCGATCATAGGCGATCCTGACAGGCGCCTTGGCCGCGCGCGCCAGATCGATCGCAACGATCGTCTCCAATTCCCAGCGTGCCTTTGGAGCCAAAGCCGCCGCCGACATGATCGGCGATGACGCGGACCTTGTCGTGGCCGAGCTTGTAGCGTTTGGCGATCAGCTCCATGACGTGAAACACCGACTGCGTCGAGGCGTGCACGGTGAGGCGGTCGCCGTCGAAGCGGGCGACAGTGGCATGCGGCTCGAGGCTGGTGTGTGATTGGGTGCCGGTCCGGAAGATTGCCTCGACCAGCCATGGATTGTGCTGCTCGCGCGCGGTGCCGATCCAGCTCCGTGCTTTCTTCGCCTTGGTCGAGAAGGCCGCGGACGGCCCGCGGACATTGCCGTGCCCGGGCCGCGGCCCTCCGGCACCCTCGGAAACATTGCCGGCTTTCTTGCGATCGGACTTTTCGAACACCACCGGCGCATCGCTCTTGCGCGCCGCATCCAGGCCGATCACCGACGGCAGCGCCTCGCTGGTTACCCGGATGGCGGCGATCGCCGCCATGGCGGTCTTTCGATCCTTCGCGGCGACTGCCGCAATGGGATCGCCGACAAAGCGGACGACGCGATCGTCGCCGAGCAGCGAGATCGCCGCGCTCACGCCTGCGATCGCGTGCGCCGGCGCGAGATCGAGCCCGGTGATGCGGGCATGCGCGAGCTGCGAGCGGAGGATGACGCCTTCCTGCTGTCCGTCATGACGGATATCGACGGTATATTTCGCGGCTCCGGTCACCTTTGCATGCGCCTCGACCCGCGGCGAGATGAACTCGCCGCCATCGAACTGGCCCGCGCAGGCGGCAGCCACGGCGTCGAAGATGCCGTCATAGGCGCCGCAGCGGCACAGATCGCCTGGACAGCGCGGCACCGATTTCCTCGCGCGACGGCGTCGCGTTGCCGCGTGCCGCGTGCCAGGAATCCGCAGAACGCCGCCGCCTCGACGACAAATCCCGGCGTGCAGAAGCCGCATTGCAGGGCGTCGTAGGCCATGAAGGCTTTCTGCACCGGATGCAGCGCGGTGCCGCCGATGCCTTCCACCGTCGTCACCGACTTGTTCGCAGCGGCGCGCGCCGGCATCAAGCAGCTCACGACAGGCGCGCCATCCACCAGCACGGTGCAGGCGCCGCATACGCCGGCCCCGCATACCAGTTTGGTGCCGGTCAGATCGAGATCGTCCCTGATGACGTCAACCAGAAGCGCGTCGGGATCGTCGGGCAGGGGAGCGAGGCGGCCGTTGATCGTCATCGTGCTCATTTGCGACCTCCAGAGTTCTTCGGAACGGGTCTTTTCGAGACGGCTTTGGCCGGTCGCGGTTTCGGCGAGGCGACGACGGCGCCGGCGATCAGCGTCCGCGCCATCGTGGTGAAATCACCGAGAAAGGCTTCAGCCGGCTGCATCCCGGCATTGACGGATTTGGCGCCGTTGATCGCCATCTCGACGCAGCGGGCAAGCTCCTGCGATGTCATGCCGTTGGCGAGGGAGAGCCGCTGCTTGCGGCAGACCCGCTCGATCGTCGCCGCGCCGTGAGCAGCGTAGAGCCCGGCGTATTTCTGGTAAAGGTCGCGCGCCTGAATGAGATGTTCGGAGAACAGCTCCTCGATATGCGGCGAGCCGTCGAACGACGCGATGAATTGCCTAAGCCGCGTGGTTGTTCCGGCGACGAGAATATCGGCAAGGGTGCCTCCGGCTTTTTCCGCAGTGTTCGCCGCCGCGATCTCGGCGGCGAGCGCCCCGACGTACCTGCTCGATAACGGCGCGAAACAGCGCTTCCTTGGACTTGAAGTGGCGGTAGAGCGCCTGTCGCGTCAGCCCCGCCGCCTCGGCGGCCTGCTCGATCGACGAGCGCCGGAAACCATGGCGGCGAAACACGGCCATGGCGGCATCGAGGTGCATGCGGTCGCGCGGCTTCATTTGTCGATTTTGACAAAGATAGACGAAATGTCAAATAACGGCTTCGTGTCAGGGAGTCGCGTAAGGCGGCTTGCGGCATGCACAGGCCGCCGGTTCAGCGTCCGGGTTTACGTGCGTGCAAGCCTCCGGGGCAAGCATCCGACGATGCCTCGCCGCGAATAAGCCGGTATGGGGATCTACGGAAGCGGCGCCGAATTGGCCTCCCGGGTGGTCCCGTGAGGTCGATCGAACTTCGAGAGCACGGTAGTTCCGGTATCGAGCCGGACCCGATAGACCAGCAAATTCTCCATGACGCGCTGGACATAGTTGCGGGTTTCGGCAAACGGAATGCGTTCCACCCAATCGACCGGATCCACATTGGGGTCGCGCGGGTCGCCATACGCCTTCACCCAGTCGCGGACGCGGCCGCGGCCGGCGTTGTAGCCGGCGAAGGTCATGCTGCGGTACCGCGGTATCCTTCAACAGCGCGCTGAGTTCGGCCGCGCCGATTTGCGTATTGTAGACGGGGTCGGAGACCATACGGTCCCAATCGTAGGCGACGCCAATCTCTTGGCGGTGTCGCGCGCGGCTTCCGGCGTAACCTGCATCAGGCCGACCGCGTTGGCCGACGACTTGTCGCGCTGGTCGAACGCGCTTTCGGTGCGTGCCACCGAATAGATGACGCTGCGTTCGATTTCGGTCTGATCGGGCTGCGCTCGGGATCCCGATGGTGGGGAAGGCGTATGGATCGACCGCGTGGCCACGGGCGAGCGCCGTCTTTCCGAGTTCCAGCATCGCCCGCGTATCTTTGCGGCGGGAAGCCAACTCGCCAAAGGCGGCCAGCGTCGCCGCGTCGCCGCAGTTTTCCGCGAGATCGACCGCGAAACTGACCACCAGTTCGCGCTCGCCGATCGCATAGAGCATGTCGGCCGCGCGCACGATTTCATCCGATAGTGCAGCACCGCCGGCCGGATCGGCCGGCAGCGGCGCGCGCAGTTCAATTCCTTCAAGGCCGAGCTTGGCGCGCGCGAGCTGTCCGTAATAGGCGGTGTTGTGGCGCGCGGCGGCCTGGTAGCCGGCGCGCATGGCGTCGTTGTCTCCGACCGCCTCGGCGGCGCGGCCCCGCCAGTAGTTCGCCCGCGCCAGCACGATCGGATTGGTCGATCCATCGTCGATATGTGCGAAATGCTCGCGGGCGGTTGCGGGATCGTTGAGATAGCGCAAGGCGATCCATCCGGGCATGAAACGGAAATCCGCCCGGTAATTTTCGCGGCGGGCCCGCGGCGTCGCGCACCACCTCATACGCAGTCCGGAACTTCTCGAGGTCGAGCAGCTTGCGGGCGAGGATACGGCGTTCGCGCCACCATTCGTCGGTGTCCTGAAGCGCCATGGTCTCCGGCGCTGCCGCCAGCATCAGGCGGGTTGCATCCTCGATGCGATCATGGCGACGCATCCACTGAATGCGGCACAGGGTGTAGCCGAGATTCCTGCCGGGCCGCGGTTCCGACGGCGTCGAGCAAAGCGAGCGCCTTGCTCGCATCCGCCTTGACCGCGGCACAGGCCTTCACGATCGCAAGCTCGTCGCTGCCGAGGCGCTTCGCCGCGCGCTTTGCGCCTGCAAGATCCTGGGCGCCGATGCGCTTGTCCATTCGCGCCCGATGGTCGTCGCGCGTGAGCAGGTCGCGGAACGTCTCGAGCGCCTCGGCTTCGGAGCGCTCCGACAATTCGTCCGACCGCCACGCCTCGCGCGCCCAGCGCTCGGCGCCGTCGCGGTTGCCTTCGGCGAGCAGGGCCCGCGCCAGCGCGAGGCGGCCCTTGGCGCTGGTCGGCCGATCGCCCGTAAAACTGCGAACCGTGGCTGCGTTGCTTCGCTCCTGCCACAGCCGCGCCTCCGCCCTTCGGCGCATCAGCGCCCGGCCGGGCCAATTCGGGTTATCGGCGACGAACGCCGCAAAGCGGTTGAAGTTCGCGTTGGAGTTCGGGTGGCGCAGCAAGTACCATTCGGCAAGTTTGCGCGCCGCCGGGTCGCCGATGGTCTTTGCGATGGCGGTTGCGTCAGTAGTCTTTGCCTTGCGCGCCAGGTCGATCGCGTTCTTCACTGCCGCGAGATCGCCCGGGAGTGGAGGCGCGGCCGCAGGCTCGTCATTGCCTGAAGGTGCGGACTCCAGCGGCGTCGGCTCGGCTTCCGCCACATAGTCTGGTTTGCCGAGCAAGGCCCTCCTGTTGAGCAAGGCTTTCTTGTGATGCCACGCACCCGTTGCCTCGTGGGCCTTCCAGGCATGCTGGGTCTGGGTCGGCTCTGGGCGGGCGAGCGTAGTCGTATCACCCGAAAGGGGAGCGAGTATCGCCAAGGTGAGGAAACAAGTCAGCGGCTGGAAGCCCTGGTTCATTTCGTGGTGTCCCCTGCGAACCAATCGTCACGAACCATGAGACCACACGATCCGTACGGCTGCCCGGGAGGCTAACAGCGCGGCCGATTTTGACCGTCCCGTTTCGGCAACAGCGGCGAAAAATGTGGAGTGCAATGGAACCGAAATGGTCCTCGAAAAGCCGCAGTCAGCGTTCGCTGACATCAGGGTTTCGGCGGCGGGTATGCCGCCGTACCTTGAGACCTGTTGTCTCAGGCGGGTTGCGCTTGCTTGCGGGAAATTGACGAATTAGAATTAATAATCCTGTCGACCTTAGCTTCTCCATTGAGGCACGCATGTCCGGCACCCGCGTGATCGTTATTGCCAACGAAAAGGGAGGATCGGGCAAATCGACTGTGGCCATGCACGTTGCGATTGCGTTGATCAAATCGGGTCAGCGCGTGGCGACGATCGATCTCGATGCCCGGCAAAAAAGCCTCACCCATTTTGTCGAGAACCGGCGCGCCTGGGCCAGGCAGATCGATCGCGATCTCGAAATTCCCGAGCATTTCAGTTTCGGCAAGGTCCATTATCCGACCGCCCAGGATGAAGCCGCCGGATGCAAGGCGCTTGGCGATGCCGTCGATGCGCTGGGGCGCCAGTGCGGCGTCATCGTCATCGATACGCCCGGTCACGATAATTATCTGATGCGCTACGCGCATTCCCTGGCCAACATCCTGATCACGCCGCTGAACGACAGTTTTGTCGATCTCGATGTGCTGGGCACCGTCGATCCCAGGACCTTCGACGTCACTGCGACCGGCCACTATGCCGAGATGGTGCAGGCGACGCGCCGCGGGCGCCAGCCCGATCGGGCATCCATCGAGTGGATCGTGTTGCGCAACCGGATGTCGACGCTCAGTTCGCGCAACAACGTGCTGGTGGGCAGGGGATTGCAGGAGCTTTCGCGATGGCTTGATTTTCGCTGTGTCGAAGGCCTGGCCGAGCGGATGATCTTCCGCGAACTCTACCCGCGCGGGCTGACGGCCGTCGACGATATCGACGACATCGCGCTCGGGACGCGTCCGACCATGTCGCACGTCACCGCGCGTCTTGAAATGCAGAATTTGCTTGCCGCGGTGTTGTTGGGAGGCCCGCGAGCCGGCGTCGAAATGATGGGCCATAACCGCGGCGTGGCCTGAGTTCGGTTGCGTGATCCCCGATCGAAGTCATCCGGGAATTCACGCGTCGCACAAGCACCCGGGATCACTGCGTCCGAACAGTCCGCCCACCGCGCCGCCGATCACGCCGAACGGACCGCCAACCCGCCGTGGGGACGGCGTGCGCCGCCGCGGCGGCGATCGGATTTGTCGCTGTACTGCCAGCGTCGGCCTGCGCCGTAGAGAACTCACTCGGACACCAGCGCCTCATGCTGCGCCGTGTCGAGGTAACCGGTCCCGGGATAGCCGCGCGCTCCTGCCAGCGCGCGATGACGGCGCGGGTCGGCTGTCGAACTTTCCGTTGACCTTGGTGTCGAAGCCGAGACGGGTCAGTCGACGCTGCACGTCGCGACGCGCTGTCTTGTCGAGGCCGAGTCGATCTTCGGTTTGCTGAGTTGCCTCGTCGGTAACGACGCCGGATCGACCGATGCCGACAGGTCGCGGTTGATCGTGCTCGGACCAGCCTTGACAGCATCGGCGCTGGCGAGAATTCCGAGCACCGACAATGCGAGGATCAAGACACGCATGGGCTGTTTCCCCCTGATCCTGAAGTCTCTCACGATTTCGCTTCGAAAACCGGTGCCGGCCGAATGCGCCGCCGTGGAGGGAAGGCCATCTTGGCTTCCGTCGCTGGGCAACGGTTATCCCAATCACTTGTTCCATGGCGCGCGTCTATTGTTCCACCGCGTTGCATTAAGCTATGGCGGTCGTCGCGGTCATCAGCGAGCGGCTCGGACGTTGACGTCCATTACTCCGCCTTCGCGGGTATGACGGTGTTGGGTATCCGCTAGTTCGTCATCACGCCGGCTTCGCCTGGTACCCCGCCAGAAACATCCGCGTCGCGCTTTCGACGACTTGCGCGATGCGCTCGGCCGTAGGTGCGGGGGCGGCCTGGAAAACAAACGGCAGGAACAGCGACGCCTGGCACATCTGCATGAACTGCGTCGCCGCCAGTTCGCAATCCGCGATCGCAAGATCGCCGGACTGGACACGGACCTGAAGATAAGCGGCAAGCCTCGCGATGGTGAGGGCGATCACGTTGCTGGTAGAAGCGCCGGCCGACCTCCGGCATCCGCTCGGCGATCGCCATCACGGTGCGCAGCGCCGAACCGCCGCCCGGCCGGCACAAAAAGCTGAATGTAGGCTTGGCCGAAATCCATCAGCGTCGTAGTGACGTCGCGCGCCGGATCGAAATTGAACGCCGCCTTGCCCTGCTCGATCGTTTCTTCCTCGACGATGGCCTCGAACAGCCGGTTCTTGTCGGCGAAATAGACATACAGCGTGCCCTTGGAAACGGTGGCCGACCGCGCGATCTCGCCCATGCTGGCGCCGTCGAAGCCCAGATCCATGAAGACCTTGCGAGCGCCGTCAAGAATTTGACGGCGTCTTCCAACTGTCCTCGTCGCCGACGTTCCCGGGGGTGGATGGATTGACTGCAACCATTGGTTTAGCTTCTCTGGAGATTTCCCGGGCTGAGGAGCACCGCGGTAAGGAACTCGCAGGCTATGGTTCAGCTCGATTTTCTAGCCCACAGAATTGATCTTGACCGAACCGTTCGGTCAATGATAATCAGGGTTTGACGGCGTGATGGGGCCTATTTGGGCTGTGCTTGTGCCGTGCAATGATAGGTTATTGGGGAGGCCATAATGGCCGCGGCGAGAGACCAGGCTGCACGTATCGTTCGCGCCGGGCCAGCGGATGCGGCTGAAGGCGGGTTCGCGCGCGAGGTAGCCGCGGATTGCCCCACTTTCCCCGGTTGCCGAAGAACGCCGCTCCGTCGAACCTCCGGGGGGCAATCCTGCGACCGAAAAACCGGCTACCGGCAAGCCTTCCGGCGCCGTGCCGAAAGCGGGCAAGCGCAAGAGGGTGGTCCTGACGGGGGTCGGGGCGTTGCTCGCGCTCGCCGCGGCCAGCTACGGCGTGTATTACGTTGTGGTCGGACGCTTTCGCGTCTCCACCGATGACGCCTATGTCCGCGCCAACAACACCACGCTCGGCGCCCGGGTGTCCGGTCACGTCGCGGCCATCGTTCCCGGCGACAACGTCGTGGTCCGCAAGGGCGACGTGATCTTCCGGATCGACGACGGCGATTACCGCATCGCGGTCGATGTCGCGCGCTTGAAGATTGCGACCCAGGAGGCCACCATCGAGCGGATCGGCCGCCAGGTCACCGCGATGGAAAGCGCGGCCGAACAGGCCAAGGCGCAACTGGTTTCCGCCGAGGCTTCCCTGAAGCGCGCCGGCCTCGACTTCGACCGTCAGCAGGCGCTCAGCACCAAGGGATTTGCCTCGCGCGCCACCTTCGAAGTCTCGGAAGCCTGCCGCGATCAGGGCCTCGCCGCGGTGAAATCGGCGCAAGCCGCTTCCGACGCCGCGCGCGACAACGTCGAGGTGACAAAGGCGCAGCAGAACGAAGCCCGGGCCCAGTTGGTCGAGTTGCAGGCTGCGCTGGCCAAGGCCGAGCGCGACCTCGACTTCACCTTGGTGCGGGCGCCGGTCGAGGGCATCTTCTCCAATCGTATCGTCAACACCGGCGACTTCATCCAGGCCGGGCAGCGGCTCGGCAATGTGGTGCCGCTCAACGATGTCTTCATCGACGCCAACTTCAAGGAAACGCAGCTCAAGCGCATCCGTCCGGGCCAGCCGGTGAAGATTTCGGTCGATGCCTACGGCCATCGCAAATTCGCAGGGGTCGTCGACAGCATCTCGCCGGCGGCAGGCTCGGTGTTCACGCTGCTGCCGCCGGACAACGCCACCGGCAATTTCACCAAGATCGTGCAGCGGCTTCCGGTTCGCATTCGCGTGCCGAAGGATGTCGCGAAGCAAAATCTGCTGCGCGCCGGCATGTCGGTCTACGTCACCGTCGATACCGCCGAGGGCGCCAAGGATGCCGACAGCGAAGCCGACCTCGACGCCCCGGCCACGGTGCTGCCGCAGTAGGAAATCCATCGGGCGGCGTGCCCGGTGAGCCCGTCTTGACATAGGGTAACTCATTGATTATCAATAGTTTAGCGAGCTGACTCCCCCTGGCCGCTGGGCCGATGTTCTGGGCTCCTCATCGCGTAGGCGAACATCGGCCAAATTGAAACAGATGGTGCTGGTCATGCCACAGCCTTATCGTCGTCTGGCATTGTCGGCCGTTTGCGGGCTGCTGTCGGTTACCTCAGGGGCCTTCCACTTGTACCTTTGGAGGTTGCTGCCGAACGCACCAGGGCGCGGCCTTCTCGCTGTTGACCACTGTGCGCGGCTTGCGAGTGGGGCCGTCATGCAGCCTTGATGCCTCGGGCAAGCAGGGCTCGGGCAAGATCATGGGGTCATGCAGCTGTCAGTCATTTGGCCTCCATCGGTTTGCGCGAAATTTTTCGCAAAAAGGGCAACGTAGTATTCTCTCCTCTATCTCGGCTCCCCTAGCTGTAGGAGAGTGTTTATTTCTTATTGGGAGTCTCAAATCGCACCCCTTAGCGTCAGAGGCTATCGGCCCACGCATATATCGGCGGATCATTTGGCCCCATTCCGCCTTCGTGGAGGCAGGCAATCAGGCCCAATCTCACAAGGATGTTGCGGGCACTTCGCCACCTTCGAAGCCTCCAACCCATTGAAGCCGCCATTGGCTTGGCCAATACAAAGTCACGCCCCCAGTGGTGACGCTTCAGGATCGTCAGCAGCACGAAGGCATCGGGGCTATGGGCCATCACCCGGTCAATGGTGCTGTGGGACATGACGACAGCCTTGCCTCGCCCCACGAGGTTCCTGCCCTCGCGCTCATACTTCCAAGCGGAACGAGCGGCGGCCTCCAGTTCTGATTCCGTCAATGGTATGGTGCAGTCCATGTTGCGCGTCCTCATCACGTCCATAAGGGTTTCGAAGTCGTCGGCATGTGCAGCTTGTTCAAGACTCATGCGAAACAGTGATTGATTGCGCTTGCCCTCCGGTATTGGCTTCCGCAGCTCATCAAGCATGACGTGAAGCGGAGGCAGGCTCTTAAGATCATCAAGCGTGCCGTGAATGATCTTGTATTGGCCCCTTGGCGGCGACTGATGGCGCACCAACGGCATAACCGTTGCCGAGTACATCAATGGGAACGTCAGGCCCCCACGGTCTGATGTGTCGCCGCTCGCCGCTGTAGCGGTAGTAGGCGTGATAGCCGCCGCCAGTCTCGACAAGGAACGGTGACTCGCCATAGCGCGATTGCGCTTCGTGCAGGACGCTCCTGTCCTTGGTGTCCACGTCCAGAATGGTGAGGCCGGAACGTGGGCCAAGCGGAAACCCAAAGGTATCAACCTCTGAGAACTTCTCTGCGAGCTTTGCAGAACCCTTAAGCCCCACATTCTGCCAGTTCTTGATGGCTGGCTTCTTGTCGGGGCTAACCGGGAAGGTGATGACGTTCTGTTCTGCATAGCGCGGCTGAAACTTGGCGAAGATGCCATCACCTCCCATGCCGCGCACCCCGCACCAAATGTGAGTTCCGAACCTTGGCCCTACCGGTGGCGGCCAGTATCTGTTTGAAGACCGCGCGCTTGATGGTTGCCGAACATCCCGCGTGGTGCAGGGTGACCTTGCTCCCACGGAACTGGCAGGTCACTACACGCCAACCGCAACCAATGGCCGGCGCCTCATCCTTCAAGCAGAGCCTAACCTTGAACCCTATTGGAGTCGGTTGGGCCTGACGTACCCGCTCCTCTGCGGCTGGCTTACGAAACTCCGTCAGTGCGTCGAGCTGATGCAGCTGGAGGATCGAATCATCAATGGTGTTGGTGTGGCCTCGCTTCCGACTGACCGTCACGCGATCAAGGGTGTAGTCACCAACACGCGTGCGAATCATTGCCAGGGCGTCGGCCTTGGCCTTGGTCAACGTTGTGGGATTGCAGCATTGATCTTTCCGGCGTGCCATCCATCGGTCGTCGCCAAGGTAGATGAGGCACGCGGGATCGCCATTGGCTTTCCACGTTGCTTGGTTGACCCTCTCGAAGCGTTTTGGTGGTCTTTTTGGCCTAACAAAATCAATGACTTGCGAGGCCGTTTTGGCCGGATCGGCATAAGGGCCCCTTTTCTGCGTTTTGGCCCCCATCACGAGCCCCCATTGCTGGTGGCGTTGAGCTCCACGAGATGCACGGGGTAGCTATTTCTGTCGCGCCGTACGTTGTATTTCGGGTTTTCGGTGTTGATGGCTTCGAGCTGCCGCTGCCATTCAATTCTGGCTTCGTGGGAAATGCGTCGGACTGTGCCGACCATATAGAAGCGTGGGACCCTTGCCCTCGCCCCATAACTTGTAGAGCATAGACCGGCTGATACGTTCAGCGCGGCAAAATTCGTCAACTGTGTAGGATTGATCGTCTGCCACCGTGTCGCTCCGTGGTTACAAGTGAACACACGAAGCGACATAAGCGAGCAGTTCTGCCCAGTGTTAGCAGTGGGCAAAAATAAAAGTTAGTTGCCGGTTACGATGCGTCGAACGGTGCGGGCGCTTTTTCCCACATTGCGGCCCACTATATCGTAGGCCTGCTCTTGCGTAACCGCGCCACTGTTCATGGCTTCGCAGAACAAGCCTAAGACGTGCTCTTTTCTCGCTCTTCGGGCTTCGGGGGAGCCCCACGTTGCCAATGCGGAATTACCCCTAACCTTTAATCGATCCGTCGCCTAGCCGCCACCGCACGTCCGAATAAGCGCACTCCTCGGATAACAGCTCGCCCAACTCAATTGCACCGCAAAGAGCTTCATCAAGGTTTTTTGCCTTACGCGAGCGGCGAATCCTCGCGATTGTGAGTAGCATATGCGCTGCGTAGTACGCGCGTTCAAACCGCTCGGACCTTAGCGCAGTAAGTAGGGAAACGCCCTTTAGATCGCGTATGCAATTATCCTCAATGGAATCTAGCGACGACCACAAATGTGCTGGCGTCCAACCTGGATCGATGACAAGGCCGGGACCATCGGTCATGGCCTGCCGCCTTCCAGTCTAAGCCTACGTTAGACGATACCTTGCCGAACCGTGGCGCGAACTTCCGCACCTGATCGACCACATAGCTGGGGGCCAGATGCCCATAGTGCTTCTCGACCATGCGAGTATCTGAGTGGCCAAGGTTCTTGCCTACGATCATTAGCGGCATTCCGGCCATAATGGCGAGACTGGCATAAGTGTGCCGCAACTGATGAAACCCGAGTGGGGGATCAATACGAGCAGCAGCACAAGCCCGACGCATTCGGTAGAACTGCTGGCTATGCTTCCATTGGCGACCGAACATCGGATCGGTGCTGGCGCGGCCAACTACAAGCTGATCGAAGAACGCCCGACCATCGTCGGTTAAAATGATGTGGTGCCCCTTGCCGGATTTTGACTTGCGGATATGGATGGTTCCGGAGTCCGGATTGTAGTCGCCACACTGCAGCCGACATAGGTCGCCATATCGCGCGCCGGTTTCGAGGCCACCACGAACCAGCGGTCGGAACTCCGGTTCTGCTGCATTCAACAGACGTTCACATTCGGCCTGGGTGAGATACCGATTGCGCGACCGCTCCACTCCCTCGAAGGGCTCAACCCGACGCCATGCCGCATCGGTGCTGACCTTACCATTACGGAACGCCCGGTTCAGCGCGGCCTTCAATATCGACAATACGCGATTGGCCGAGACCTGACGCTTGCGGGCCTGTTCTGGATCGCTGAAGTCTACATCCCGAGTAGTAGCGCCAGACCGCTTCTTAGGTATCAGCGGCAGTGATACGAGCAAGTCCTCGGTGCCAATCCCGAATCTGCTCCTCAGTCAGCCGTTCGACGAGTTCGTCACCCAGGATGGGAAGCACATGCTTCTCGAAACGAATACGACCATCATAGGCCGTAGACCTATCGCCCAAATAATCGAGATAGGATTCCACGGCGTCTCGAACGCGAAAAGGGCCAGCATAGACTAGCTGCCCTCCACGCTCCCGCGCACGGTCCTGCGCCTGCCAGAAAGTCAATATCCGGTTGCCGTCGGCGTCCTCGATATCGTCGGCAACGGCAATCGTTTCGACTATGTAATTCTGGTTCCCGGTATAGCGGCGAACAACCCATTTGCCCTCGACCTTGCCCTTACGGTAGCCGAGGTGCAAACCTTCCCCGATGGACTTGTAGTAAGGCTTCCCACGAGGCTTCAGCTTGCCCCTAGCAGCCCTCGATTCCAGCCCCGAATCCCGAACCCGCTTGGCCATTTTTTGCGCTCCTGTCCAATCTTGGCCAATATGCGGGGGTAAATGTCCAATTACAAGGGACAACATGTATGGACGTTCTGAGAGCGTTTCTCCTTGGTTTTCAACACTTCTATGGATACCTATAGACAATGCTCTACGCCTTGATCTGCACCGACAAGCCGAACAGCCTCGCCATTCGCAAGGCGAATCGCCCGGAGCATGTCGCGTATCTCAAGAGCCTTGGCGATACGGTTGTGCTCGCTGGTCCTTTCACCGAGCCTGACGGCGAAACCATGAATGGCAGCCTCGTGTTGATTGAGGCGGCCTCGCTCGACGCAGCGCGCCAGATCGCCGCCGGCGACCCCTTCGCCAAGGTCGGCCTGTTCACCTCGGTCGAGATCCGTCCCTGGCTGTGGACGTTCAACAAGCCGAGCAACGCGTGAGGGCTCCGATGAACTATTGGCTATTCAAATCCGAGCCCGATGCTTGGTCATGGGACCAGCAGAAGAAGGAAGGCGGCAAGGGCGGTGAGTGGGATGGCGTGCGCAACTACCAGGCGCGAAACGCCATGCGCTCGATGAAGAAGGGCGATCTCGCCTTTTTCTATCATTCAGGCGAGGAGAAGCGCGTTGTCGGCGTGGTCAAGGTGGTGGTCGAGGCGCACCCTGACTCGACCGACGGAACCGGTGTCTGGGAATGCGTCGATGTCGCGGCGGTGAGCGACGTGCCGAAGCCGGTGACGCTTGCCGAGATCAAGGCCACCAAGGCGCTCAAGAATATGGTGCTCGCTACCAATTCAAGGCTTTCGGTGCAGCCGGTTTCAGCCGAGGAATGGAGTATCATTGGCCGTCTGGCCGGGCTTAAGGACAAGACGCGAAGCTAACATCGGGGGAGACAAAATGAGTGCCGTCCGATCAACTATCTCGCTGTCATTGTTGCCGCTGTCGCTGGATTCCTCGTGGGCTGGGGATGGTACATCGCCTTCGGCAAGGTCTGGCAGGACGCGCTCGGCAAGCGGAAGGAAGACTGCAAGCCGACGCCGCTTCCCTTCATCGTCGCTGCCGTCGGGTGCCTCCTGATGGCCTGGATGCTCGCCGGGCTGATGGGCCATCTGGCGGACGTCACCGTTCGCGGCGGCGTCATCAGCGCCTTCTTCGTCTGGGTTGGCTTTGTGCTAACCACGACGGCGACGAACCAGGCCTTTCGTGGCACGAAGCCCATTGTGACAGTCATCGATGCCGGCCATTGGCTCGCGGTACTCGTCGTCATGGGCGCGATCATTGGAGCCCTCGGAGCCTGAAAACCGAAGTTCTCGTTGCGGCGCATGATTGTCGCCTGCCTCGCTGCCGTTCATAATAAGAGTAAGCTTCATAATGAAAGCGGGCTTCGCAGCGCGTAGGGAGGAGCGGGCCGATGACGGAGGAAACTGTCTACAAGGTCCCGAAGGACTGGAAGAAACACGCCTTCGTCGACAAGGACGAGTACCAGAAGCTCTACCAGAAGAGCGTCGATAAGCCTGACAAGTTCTGGGGCAAGGAGGGCGAGCGGATCGATTGGATCAAGCCCTATAGCCTCGTCAAGAATACAAGCTTCGCCTATCCCGACGTCTCGATTAAGTGGTTCGAGGACGGCACGCTCAATGTCAGCGCCAATTGCATCGACCGTCACCTGAAGAAACGCCGGCACCAGGTCGCTATCATCTGGGAGCCTGACGATCCCTCCGAAGCGGCGCGCCACATCACCTATGGCGAGCTGCATCGCGAGGTGAATGTCTTTGCCAATGTGCTTCTGGCCATGGGCGTTAGACGCGGCGATCGCGTCACCATCTATCTGCCGATGATCCCGGAAGCGGCGTACGCCATGCTTGCCTGCGCGCGGATCGGGGCGATCCACTCCGTAGTGTTCGGCGGGTTCTCGCCGAACTCGCTGTCCGGCCGCATCACCGACTGCAAGTCGAAGCTCGTCATCACCGCCGACGAGGGCGTGCGCGGCGGCAAAAAGATCAAGCTCAAACACAACACGGACGAGGCGCTGACCAAGTCGCTCGGCGACGAGAAGGTGATCGTGATCCGGCGCACCGGCGGTCAGTGCGCCATGCATGCCGGACGCGACTTCTGGTACCACGACCTCGCTGCGAAGGTCTCTGACGACTGCCAGCCGGCAGAGATGGGCGCGGAGGACCCGCTCTTCATTCTCTACACGTCTGGCTCGACCGGGCAGCCGAAGGGCGTGCTGCACACATCAGGCGGCTACCTCGTCTATGCCGCTATAACGCATCAACTAATCTTCGACTATCACGAGGGCGACGTCTATTGGTGCACGGCCGACGTCGGCTGGGTCACCGGGCACTCTTATATCGTCTATGGGCCGCTCGCCAACGGCGCGACCACGCTGATGTTCGAGGGTGTGCCGAACTACCCTGACTCCTCGCGGTTCTGGCAGGTGGTCGATAAGCACGACGTCAATATTTTCTATACCGCACCCACCGCGATCAGAGCGCTGATGGGCACCGGCGACAATTTCGTCACGCGGTCGAGCCGGAAGTCGCTTCGGCTGCTCGGGAGCGTGGGCGAGCCGATCAATCCGGAAGCTTGGGAGTGGTATTACCGCGTCGTCGGCGAAGAGCGCTGTCCCATCGTCGATACCTGGTGGCAGACCGAGACTGGAGGAATCCTGATCACACCGCTGCCTGGCGCCACTAAGCTCAAGCCTGGCTCCGCGACGCTGCCCTTCTTCGGCGTCCAGCCCGCGGTGGTCGATGCCGAGGGCAACGTGCTGGACGGGGCGGTCTCCGGTAATCTCGTGATTCTCGACGCGTGGCCGGGGATGATGCGCACTGTCTATGGCGACCACAAGCGCTTCGTCGACACCTATTTCTCGAACTACAAGGGCAAATACTTCACCGGCGACGGATGTCGCCGCGACGCCGACGGCTATTACTGGATCACCGGACGCGTCGACGACGTGATAAACGTGGCCGGCCATCGCATGGGCACTGCGGAAGTGGAATCCGCGCTCGTGGCCCATCCCAAGGTCTCGGAGGCTGCGGTCGTCGGCTATCCCCACGCGGTGAAGGGCCAGGGCATCTATTGCTACGTCACGCTGATGGCTGGCGAGAGCGCGTCCGATGCGCTGAAGATCGAGTTGCGCGACTGGGTGAGGAAAGAGATAGGCCCAATCGCCTCACCCGACCTGATCCAATTCGCGCCGGGATTACCAAAAACCAGATCCGGCAAGATCATGCGCCGCATCCTACGCAAGATAGCCGAGGACGATTTCTCCAATCTCGGCGATATCTCGACACTGGCCGATCCTGCCGTGGTCGAGGAACTTGTGCAGAAGCGCCAGAACCGCTTAACCGCTTAGCCCTTTAGACCTCTGGGTGAGACATCGACATGACCTGGCTCAAGTGGCTCCTGATCGCTCTCAGCCTCGTTATCATCCTTGTGATCGCCATTGTCGCCGGACTCGGAATGATGACCTCCAAACAAGGCAAGGAAGTCCGCCACATTTCGGTCGGCCAAAGAACCGTCACAGTCTCGCACTACAAGAACCTGACCCAGGAGACGACGGCGGACGGGGTCAAGATCGTGGTCGACGGCCACACCATCACCGCGACCGCCGATGCCATCACCATCGACGGCAAGGCACAGACCTTCGATCCCACTCAGGATGTGGAAATCACCATCGACGAGAAAGGCGCGGTGCAGGCCAAGACGCTGAGCGCGGACGCTCCCCGTCCCGATGAGGAGAGCCCCGAAGAGGGTGGCGGAGACTCTCCTCCCGAATGAGCTAACGACTGGGCCTACGACGCGGTGGCGCGGGTCATCTCGGCGAGCAGCGACGACCAGGCTTCGTTCGCTTCCTTGGGAAAGCGGGATTCAAGCGATTGCTGCAAGGTCCACACCCAGGCCTGCTGGAAGGTGTCGTAGTGGCTAGGCGTGACCCCCTCCTCGCGCTGGCGGGTGCCGAGCAGCTTGAGAATCGGCTGCAGCGACTGGAGCCGGTCGAGCGAAAGCACGGTGACCTTCATCGCCGCCATGAACTTGCGCCGCTGCATCCGGTTCGGCGACTTGAACAGATTGCCGAGCGAAGGATCGAGATCGACGGATTTCATGTAGAACAGCCTCGCCACGAGGTCGGACGCCGGCTCGATGATGGCGAAAGTTTCGCGGATCTGGCGTTTCTGCTCGCGGGTGAGCGAGGGGGCGGCGGAGACAGGCTCAGGCGGAGGAGCTAACAGTGTCAAGGACATGGGCGCGACTCGAGGTGAGTGAAACTCCCGCCAGCATGCGGGAGCAGCCCTTGATGAACCGTTAAGGTTACCGAGAGGCTTTGAATTGCTTGGCTTTCTTGCCAGGGTTTCCACTAGGGTTTCCAATCTACGTTCGCGCTTCGATCTTCGCCATGCCGCTCGCGGCCAGCTTCTTCCGGTCAACGGCGGCGGTGTAGCGCTCCCTCTCGTCAAACTCGTGGAAATTTCCTTGTGGATACCGGCCCAGGACCCACGGCACTAAAGATAGCGGAGTTGGTGATTTAACCTTTCGGGATCGGCGAGCTCCAGCCCGAGATCGACCACCGAGGCAGCGATAAAGGGCAGCGGGCCGACGCCGACGCCCCAGTGGTTTTCTGGCTGGTCAGTCTTCGGCGCGCTCTTTGACGGGGTGCTTCATGACTGCACCTCCTGCGCGATGGCACTCAGCGCATCGTTGATCTCGTAGGCAGCGTCTTGAATGGGCCACACACGCCTCGTTGTCTGCGTGTGCCATGACCCTCGGAGCGTCAGCCGCTCGCCGTAGTAGTCGATCTCGATCAGCGCGCGATGGGAGTGTGGGCAGTGGCTCATCAAACCATTTCACCCAACTATTCGCGGCTGGCCCTTTCCAGTTGCCACCGTCGTCGATGCTGTTTCTCTCCAGCACTTGACCGCGGCGCCTTCGCTTTCGGCTTGCGCCCTGATCTCCTTGCCTAGATAGTCGCCAACGGCGAGCCAGATGTGCTTCGCTTCCCGATGAACGCTGATCTCACAATGGTGGCCGTGAAGTTTCACGGTGTGCTTTCTCATGATCGCTATTGTAAGGCTATTTCTAGTGTACGTATCCTCACCGATGCTGCCCGAGTAACTCATCCATAGCCATCTATGGAGGAACCTATGCTGAGTACGAACAAGGCTAAGGAGATGAGGCGCCGAGCGAGCCAGCGCAGAGCGACACATAAGGCGCGCCGGGCTGCGCTAACGCTCAGAACGGAAACGCGGATGGCAGCGGCAGCCAAAGCCGAAAAGGGCAAGACGAAGGTCGCGTCCAAAGGCCACGTCAAATCAACCGTGAAAGCAAGCAAGCCCAAAAAGAGATAACCCCCAAGCTCTCTAGGCCCCTAGGCAGGGGTGGTGTCTCCTGGCCAGACCCCAGCGATTGCACTCAAACGCAGCCGGTCAGCCTCTCGCCGGAGTGATCAAATCTCGCCAGGTCCATGTATCCGATTTAGCCATAAATTGTTTCGCTCAAATGCGGTCAAGCCTCAAAACACGATCAATTTGCCGTTTCGACGCTCGCAGCGACAAGATTTTCCACAGACAAGTCGCGACTGGGCAACTTTCGCCGCACTACCACGAGATGCTGGACGAATCTTTTCGGACGGCAGTGGCCAAGGCACGCGAGCTTGGTTGGATTGTCTAGTCCCCTCGGCTTCGGTCGGCGACCAGTCAACCGCACCCCTGGCCGCTTGCGGTTGGTGAACTCGAACCCAGCCTTCTCTCGCCTGATATAGGCCCGAGTCGGCAATAGAAGCGAACCTCCATAGATCATGCCCGACAGATTCGGCAGATTGCAATGGAAGGGGCGAAAGCGCGGGTCGCGGGCGAGGTTGTCGCTGAGTTTATGGTGCCCGCTCATAGTCTCTTCGCTCCAGACAATGGAAAGCTCGACTTTAAACAGATTGGCTGTTCAGATCGGACGCCAAAGACGCCAAAAGAGAATCGAAACGCGATGCGCGCAAAGGCCGCGGACGCAAGGACCTGCGTGGATGCTTCGAGTGACTATGTATTCTGCTGAGGGGACGGCTTCTTACCCAAGGCACGTCGGCAAGACTTATGTTTCGTGAGGTCCGCGATGGCAGTAGAACCCCCGCCCGATCTTAGAGAAGAACTCGACATCGTCCGCATTGATCCGCTCTTTCTGGAAAGGCAGCGCAATCGATACGCAAGCCGAGGTGTGGCCTTTCTCGTCATACTGAACGGAATCGCAGCACTTCTCCTCTTAAGCAATTTCCTGCGCCTCCACCCTCAGGTCGAAAACGCACGAACGATAGCGGCCGCAATGGTGGTCTTCGGGGCTGGGGTTGCTGCGGCGCTGGCAAGTATGTTTTTTGCCTACCTACGGCGAACGGTCAGGCTTTGGGCGCCTGAACGTGTGCCTGCAGTGCCCATTGGGTGGTGGCTCGCCCTGATTGCTGCTGTTCTGAGTGCAGTATGCTTCGTGGCCGGCTTACGAATGGTTGGCACCGCTATCGCCCCTACGCTCGTGACCGCCGCTAAGGTCTCTCAGATGCCAGCGAAGGGAGAGCGAGGTCCACGTGGCCTTCCAGGCCCGGCTGGGGCTCAGGGACCCAAGGGTGAGAAAGGCGATACCGGACCACAGGGCGAGAAGGGCGAATCGGGACCTAAAGGTGACTCTGGAGAAAAAGGTGAGAAGGGCGAAGCTGGACCCCCCGGTCCTGTAGGACCAGCGGGACCTCCTGGACCACCCGGTCCTGCGGGACCCGCCGGGCCTCCTGGACCAAGTTCCTCAGCGCCGGGAGTGCCGCAGTAGCTCTGGCATTTCTCCAAGCCGATGATATCGGAGGTCCCCCCGACACCATACGGACTCTCATGCGTCGCTGGGGTTACTTAATCGCGACTTACAAGACAGCTTGCGTGCGCCGCTTCCCACCACCATAGACCGTACGCGTGATATAGGCCCGTCTGGCCGCATCATGCGATTCTCATAAACCGCTGTAGCATGACCGCATTGAAGAGTCGCTCACCCCCGTGACGAGTCAGGTCTGTTAGACCCGGCTCGATCACAAACGAGCAACGGGAGGGTCAAAAACGCGCTTGTTCGGGAACCGGCTTACAAGGCCGTGTACTCATCGAGAGGAACTGCTGACCCCGATAGCGACGTCTGACTTTGCCGTAACAGTTGACGGGGGTCGTGGCTGCACGCCCGAAGGCAACTACATCGTTTTCAAGATGAAATGGGAGGGCGAGCTTTCGACGTTGCTTAAACCCCTCAAAGCCGACGTTAACAGATACGACGATTCCGGAGACGACGTTACGAAACGCGATTGCGATGAGTGCAGCATCCTGCTCTGGCCGGTCTAGGCAAGGCGCGCACGGCACATTTGGCCCTAGGTGGTGAGCCGCACCAGGTTGGCGGTAGTTGTTAGTTTCCGATTCAATATCGCCAGCGATACCAATAATAGTCATCGCCCCTAGGATAGCGTCGAAAAGCAAAGCAACTAATGCAAGCGCACCATTTGTCAGGCGTGCAGCCCAAGTAGTACCCAGGCGGACAGCGATCACGCATCCCCGCGCCGGGACAAGTAACCTTGGCCGTTGGTAACCTGTCTTGCACTGCACCAGATTTGTTTGCATCCCCGATTAAGGCGTTTGCGTTTGATCCAACGAGCATCATCGCCAGAGTCGCCGCAAGCGTAAGCGCCATTCGCATTGCGTCTTTTCCTGCTTTTCTCGCCAGTTGTAGGTCTCGGTGCGATGAGGCGGCGGCGTCGGTGTAGCTGACAACTCCGAAATTTGGATCAAGGCGTCGGCTTCCGCCGGCGCTTAATCCTCCCAAACCACACCTCTGGCCGGGACATACTCCGCCACGACTGGTCTCGACAATTCCGAGGAGTTACAAAAAGGTCACAGACACGTCCGCGCGAGATGCATAAAATTTTGTGCATCAGAGGTTCTGCCCTTTGGGAGGCCGCGGGGGATGGTAATGAGCGAATTAGAACTTCATGTCCACGACGAACAGATCATCGTGAACATGCCTGAAACGCGCTTGACGATGACATACCAAGCATCATCGGACGTGCCATGGCTCGTCGAGCTTCCGTTTTGGACTTGCGATGATCGGACTGTCCCCATTTCGGTAAATGACTTTCGGGGAAGGGCTTGGCAGGCAGCTAACAAGAAGGCCCGCGAGCTAGGATGGATCGCTGAGGCGGGCCGACCTTACGGGGGCGGGGTATAGTATTCTATTCCACGCTATGCCCCGGCACCCGTACCCCTTCAACTCAATCGTTGCAAGCTCTACACCGCGAGGGAGTATTTGGGCGATAACTTTGAGGTAGTCTTGAGGACGATTGACTGCTGTGCCAAAGAGGAATGTGTGAGGTTCGGTGCTAGTGGCAGAGCTGCCTGATCCGCGCCTCGTCGACGCCCTCGACAAGGACGCTACCGATTGTGGTGCGCGGAACGGCAGTGTCGCCAAACCGCTTGAGCATGACCGCTTGGACTTGCTGGGTCGTCGCGTCGAGGATGGAGTGTTTGATGTGGTTCCGCGCGAGAATGGCCCTGACTTGCCGGCAGTAGGGGCACCAAGACGCGTTGTACATGACAACGCTCTTGCTGCACCCCACCTCGGCCGGGACCGCAAGGCAGAGCAGCGCGGTCGCAGCGGCCGCGGCGATCACGCGCGCGTGACTCGCAACGGACGCCCTTCTAGGCATTGCTTTCCCCACTCGTGACGGAATCCGATGCGGCAATTCGAACTCGCAAAGCCGTTGTTGTTTCCTGAGCCCGCTGCGGCCGCTGCTGGCAACAAAGGAGGATGACATGCAGATCACTTCGCTTCACCCACCAGTAAACGGCGGCACGTTGTTTTCAAAGGCGCTCGATCTCGCCAAGCGGATCGTGGCCGGTGCGCCGATTGAGATCGGCATAGGCCCAGCGGAGCTGATCGCGGCCGGATGGGGCGATGTAGGTGCAGTATTTTCCCCTAAGGAGCTCGAACGGCCCATTGCCACGCTGGCATGACGGACAAGAGTTGATATTCACCGCGCGCGACCGCTTCGCGCACCGCCCGAGCGGCTCCGAAGTGCGGATGGGTGGGATCGTCTCGCCAATCGTCTCCCGCAATAATGGAGCCCTGCTTCATTTTCGACCTGAGCAGCCCAAGTTCGGTCTTTGTGTCCTCGTACGAGTGAGTTGAGTCAAGGTACGTCCAGTCAAAATAGCGATCCGGCATTAGAGGCAAAAATGCCTGCGAGCGGTCAACCTGTATATCGACCACCGCTCCCCTAGAGTGCGAGGCTGTTCGACGTAGGGCAGTTTCGTAGGCCGCCTTCGTAGATAGCCTTCCATAGTCAGTGTAGCGCCCCCAGTCGGGATAGTTGCGGCCGTAAGCTTTCCACCATGGATCGACAAAGTAGATTTTCTTGGGACGCGCTACCTCTAAGAGAACCGTTGAAAACAGTCCGGTAAAAACACCGATTTCAGCGCCGATCCCGCCTTCGGGAAGCATGTCAGCCAGAAAGCGGCGATCTGAAATTCGGTGATCAGTTGTCATCTCAGATCGAATAAGCGAGAGGTCCCATCGGAGATTTCCAGCCTTAATTACATCTCGTGCGTTTTTCGCAAATTTGGCCGATTGGGCGACTACTCTTAGGACTTTTGAGACGCAGGCTAGTCCCTTCCCCCCATCACCGTCGTCAATCAGCGACGATTACTTTGGGCTGAGAGGTTGAGTTCGGCGTGTCGTGGAACCCGGAGCCCGAAGCAACATTCGCCCGCGGCTTGAGAGACGCCTTCGGTGACGTCAGCGATGCGGCTACGCTTTTTTGTGAGTGGGAATCAGAGCGTGATCGAGCGGCTAGCCCCCGGAGCGTAAGTCTTCTAAGAGAGCCGATGACTCTGAATGATCGAATACTCTTCCTCCAGATTCATCCTGCAAAACTGGTGAGTGACGCCACTGCGGCAGTGCTTTGCCTTTATTTCCTTTGGCGGCGCGACCTTTCGCTCGCCGTCGTAGTTGGGGTGATCCCCCCGCTCATTGCCACTGGATTGGTACTCGGTTTCGCCGATCTTGAAGCTCTGAAACAGTCGGCCCTCGGCATCTATGTTAAAAACTACATGACCCCTGCAATGCAGTTGCTGAGAGTGTGTGGTTTTTTGGTTATGGCCGTTGCCGCTTGGAAACACGCTCCTCTAGCAATGCTCGCTGGACTCGCGGTCGTCGCGGCTGTCAACCTGCCGGGATGGTCGCGGTCGTACAGTTCCAGAAGCTCGTGGCAGTCGATTGGCTCTTGGCGTGTTTTCCGGCGGCGATGTTCGACATGCTCGACGCGGTGAGCGCCTTCGATGTTGAAATACGCCTCAGCGTTCTCGACCAGGACTTGCCGTCAAGTCCGGCGTCGAGTAGGCGGCGGATCACCCTCAAGGGTTTCCACTGTTGCGGATACCGCAACGGGATCAGCAGAGCCTTTCGGGGAGGGTTTCCACGAAAAGCTCTTTTCATTCAGAGGCGCTGGCCGACCGTTAAGGTAACCGCATCGCTAAGAAGGCCACGCTGCTCGACGCGAGAGCCTCCAGGCTGCCGCCTTTCAAAGTTGTCCAACACTTGTGATGGAGGTCACCACTTCCGACATATTTACCCTCAGCGCGGCCGGTTCGCCCGCGCGGGTTGGAGACCAGTCCCATGGGTTATTTCCGCACAGCCATCCTGCTTGCCGCGATGACCGCCCTGTTCATGGGGATCGGGTACCTGATCGGCGGCCAAATGGGCATGGTCGTTGCCTTTGTCGTAGCGGCGGCGATGAATCTGTTGGCCTATTGGAATTCCGACAAGATGGTGCTTTCGATGTACGGCGCGCGCGAGGTGGACGAGCGCGCGGCCCCAGAGCTTTATGGGCTCGTGCGGCAGCTCGCGGCCGAGGCCGATCTGCCCATGCCCAAGGTCTTCATCATGGACAATCCGCAGCCGAACGCCTTCGCCACGGGACGCAATCCGGAGCATGCCGCCGTCGCTGTGACGACTGGCCTGCTCGAGCGGCTGAACCGGGATGAGCTTGCCGGCGTGCTGGCGCATGAGCTCGGCCACGTCAAGCATCGCGACACACTGACCATGACCATCACCGCCACGCTTGCCGGTGCGATTTCCATGCTTGCCAATTTCGGCTTTTATTTCGGCGGCGGGAACCGCAACAGTAGCGGCGTGGGCCCGATCGGCGGCTTGATGCTCGTCATTCTCGCGCCGATCGCCGCCGCGCTCGTTCAGTTCGGCATCAGCCGCGGGCGAGAATACGAGGCTGACCGCATCGGCGCCGGGATAAGCAAGCAGCCGCTGTCCCTTGCCTCAGCCTTGCGCAAGATTTCGAGCGCCGCAGAGCAGATTCCTAATCCACCAGCCGAGCGCAATCCTGCGTCCGCGCATCTCTTCATCGTCAATCCGCTGTCCGGCGCGCGGATGGACAACCTCTTTTCCACCCATCCCAATGTGGAGAACCGCATCGCCCGGCTGAACAAGATCGCCCAGCGCATGGTGCAACACTCCGGGTCGGAAGGCGCAGCGATCGCCATGCGCGATTCTGGCCCTTGGGGGTCAGCGCAAGCGTCCGGCTGGCGCCGACGCGGGCCTTGGGACCAGACCTGACCATTCGTGGCACATCTATGAGCTTTGACGAAGAGACGCGCGACTCCCCTGCCGCGCGAGAGGCGCAGGTCGGGTTGCCGGCGCGGCGCGCCGCCGCTGAGTTACTCTCCGCCGTTATCGACAAGAAGCAGCCGCTCGACGATATCTTGGGCCGCTCACTCGCGACTGGCTGGATGTTCGATCTGCCGCAGCGCGACCGGGCGCTCGCCCGCGCCATCGTGGCCACGAGCTTGCGACGACGTGGACAGATCGATCATGTGCTCGGCATATTCCTCGAGCGTGGGCTGCCCGAGAAGGCGGGTAAGCTCTATCCCATTCTCTTGTCGGGCGCGGCCCAGCTTATCTTCCTCAAGACTCCGCCCCATGCGGCGATCGATCTCGCGGTTCGGCTTGCGCAATACGACGCGCGCGCCAAGCGCTACGACAAGCTTGTCAACGCGGTGCTGCGGCGTGTCGCCAAGGAGGGCGACGGCATCGCCGCGAGTCTTGATGTGCCGCGCGTGAATACGCCGGACTGGCTGTGGACGCGGTGGGTCGCCCGCTTCGGCGAGGATCGGGCGCACGCGATCGCTGCAGCTAATCTGGTCGAGCCTCCACTCGATCTTACGGTGAAGAGCAAGCCTGAAGACTGGGCGACGCAGATGGCCGGTCGCGTGCTTCCCAACGGAAGCGTGCGCCTCCTGCCAAAGGGCCGCATCGAGGCTCTCCCCGGCTACAAGGGGGGCGCTTGGTGGGTGCAGGACGTCGCCGCATCTCTCCCCGCACATCTTACGGGAAGCGTGTCTGGCAAGCGCGTGGCCGACCTTTGCGCCGCACCCGGTGGCAAGACCGCGCAACTCGCGCTTGGTGGCGCGTCCGTGGTGCCCGTCGATATCTCCAAGACGCGACTCAAGACGCTCAGCACGAATCTTTCCAGGCTCGGCCTCGATGCCAGCACCGTCGCTGCCGACGCCACGAGCTGGTCACCGGATGAGCGCTTTGACGCGGTCCTCCTCGACGCACCGTGCTCCTCGACCGGAACCATCCGCCGACACCCCGATATTCCTTATCTCAAGTCCCCAAAAGACATCGAGGACCTAGCGGGGTTGCAGGCGCGGCTGCTCGACAACGCGACGGCCTTGCTCAAGCCTGGCGGCACGCTCGTCTACTCTACCTGCTCGCTCGAGATCGAGGAAGGCGAGGCCCAGGTTGCCGCGCTTCTCGCCCGCAATCCTAAGATCCAGGTGGTTCCGATCGAGCCAAATAACCTGTTCGGGCAAGGAGGATGGATACAGTCCCCAGGATTCTTGAGGACCTTTCCCTATCAGCTCGACCTTGGAACGCCGGAATGGAGCGGCATGGACGGCTTCTTTGCCGCGCGCCTGAAGCGCAACAAATAGCCATGTCCCGCGCCTCCGGCCCCCTAAGACTCTTGATCCCGCAGGGCGGCGGTCCGACAATGCTCAAGTGTTTGCGGGGAGGCCCCGAGGCGCCTGATTTTGCAGGCCGGGATGATTCAGCATGGCGACTGACCCTCTTGCCGGCGAGCGCCGGGTGCGCGCCGAGGTTGCGCGCGGGCCGGGAGCGCTTCGGCGCTTTGTGCTCTTGCGCATGGCGAGCATCAGCTATCCGGGCACCGAGGCGGAACAACTCCTGCTTGCTCCCCAGGATCTGCGCACTGCGGACCCGAGTTTCGCCACTGAGATCTATAACGGCCATTTCGGTCTTGCCGGCAGCCTGGTCGAGCTTAACTCGCAATCGCCCTTCGAGATCGCGCCGCCTTCGGAAGGCTGGGCGCGGGAGCTATACGGCTTCGGTTGGCTGCGCCACTTGCGGGTCGCCGGCAGCGAGCTGTCGCGCGAACAGGCCAAGGCCTTGCTCGGTGATTTTCTGAAGCTGCACAAGACGGTGCGTGGACTAGCCTGGCAGCCCGAGGTGGTCGGGCGGAGAGTCACCTCCTGGCTGTCGAACTCCGTGGTGGTGCTCGATGCCGGCAATCCGAAATCCTACGAGGCCTTCCTGCATTCACTCACGGCACATCTTCGCTACCTCTCGGCGAGCTACCGCGATGCCCCCGATGGCGCGCCCCGCCTCGTCGCACTCATGGCGCTCATCTATGCGGGCCTCTGCATCGCCGAGCAACAGGCGGTGGTCGACCGCTATCTGAAGCCGTTCTGCAAGGAGCTCGATCGTCAGATCATGTCCGACGGCGGTCATATTTCGCGCAACCCAACGGCGCTTGTCGAGCTTCTGCTCGATCTCCTCCCGCTCCGGCAATGCTTCGTCGCGCGCGACCGCGTGCCGCCGAAGCAACTTTCCGATGCCATCGATCGTGCCATGCCCATGGTCCGTTTCTTCCGGCTCGGCGACGGCACCATGGCGCGCTTCAACGGCGGTGGCGCCACCGCCACCGATTCCCTTGCAACCGTGCTCGCCTACGACGATACCGGGGGGGCGCCTCTCCGCTCCGCGCCAAATTCTGGTTATGTGCGCATGGAGCGCGGGGCCACACTCGTTATCGCCGACGTCGCCGCCGCCCCAGCGGCCTCTTTAAGCACGAAGGCCCATGCCGGGTGCCTCTCCTTCGAGATGAGCTCCGGCGAGCATGCGATTGTCGTCAATTGCGGGGCTCCCTCGCCAGACCACGACGACTGGCGCATGTTTGCCCGCTCGACCCCAGCGCATTCGACGCTTACATTCGAGGAGATCTCCTCCGCGACCTTTGCCGGCGGCGGAAGTGGAAGCGAGCCGGCCAACGACGCGGAGCTTGGCGGCCCGCCCAACGTGCAGGCATCGCTCAGCGAGGAGGATGGCGGGCTCGTGCTGACGAGCTCCCATGACGGCTATGTCGCCCGCTTCGGCGTCGGTCATTCGCGCCGCCTCGTCCTGCCGGGCGACGGTTTATTGGTCCGCGGCGAGGACACGTTGGCAGCACCAAAAGGCCTCAAGGGCGAAGCTCAGGCGAGCGGCGGCGGCTACGCGGTGCATTTCCACCTACACCCGGACGTGAGCGCCAAAATGGCAGAGGACGAGAGAAGGGTGATCCTCGTGCTCCCCAATCGCGAGGCTTGGACGATCATCGCCAATACACCGACGATCGCCCTCGAGAAGAGCGTGTTCCTCGCCGACGAGCGCGGTCCCCGCCCGAGCGTGCAGGTGATGCTCCAAGGCGGCTTGGAGGAAGAGCGGGAGATGCACGTCGTGTGGAGCATCGAGCGAACCGCCGCGCCCGGCGAGGCGACTTTGCCGGTCCCCGGCGACACGCCGGAGCCCGCATAGGCTGATCCTGCACGCCGCTTTTGCCCAACGCGTCAATTCGTGATACCGGGCCGCTTGTCAGGATTGCTCCCGAGACATTTGCCCATGGAGAAGATTGCCCGCGCGCTCCTTTCGGTCAGCGACAAGACGGGGCTCGTCGATTTTGCAAGGGCCTTGAGCGCTCACGGCGTCGAGCTCATCTCGACCGGCGGCACCGCCAAGCTGTTGCGCGAGGCCGGCCTCAAGGTGATCGACGTCGCCGACATCACGAAGATTCCAGAGATGATGGATGGACGGGTGAAGACGCTGCACCCGAAGATTCATGGTGGGCTGCTTGCCGTGCGCGGGCGAGACAGTCACGAGCGGGCCCTTAAAGATCACGCCATCCCTAAAATTGACCTTCTCGCCGTCAACCTCTATCCCTTCGAAGACACGGCTGGCAGCGGCGCCGATTTCGCATCATGCATCGAGGACATCGATATCGGCGGCCCCGCCCTGATCCGTGCCGGCGCCAAGAACCACGCAAGCGTCACCGTCGTCGTCGATCCCGCCGACTACGCGCGCGTGCTCGCCGAGATGGATGCACATGGCGGAGCGACTTCGCCAGACTTTCGCAAAGGCCTCGCGGCCAAGGCCTTTGCCCGCACCGGTGCGTATGACGCGTCCATTGCATCTTGGTTCGCTGAAGCGCTGAGCGATCTTACGCCCGCACGGCGCGTCCTCGCTGGAACATTGGCCGATGCGCTTCGCTACGGCGAGAACCCGCATCAGTCGGGCGCCTTTTATCGCACAACTGAGTCTCGGCCTGGCGTCGCCACTGGCGTGCAGGTGCAAGGCAAGGAGCTATCCTACAATAATCTGAACGACGCCGACGCGGCCTACGAGCTTGTGGCCGAATTCGATCCTAAGACGACAGCCGCGGTCGCCGTCATCAAGCACGCCAACCCTTGCGGCGTAGCCATCGGCGCCACGTTGAAGGAGGCTTATGAGAGGGCTCTCGCTTGCGATCCGGAAAGCGCCTTCGGCGGCGTGATCGCGCTCAACCGAAGCCTCGACGCGGACGCAGCGCGGGTGATCGTGGAGATCTTCACCGAGGTAATCATAGCGCCTGGTGCGAGTCATGAGGCAAAGTCCGTCATCGCGGGCAAGAAGAATTTGCGGCTTCTGCTCGCCGGCGCCCTGCCCGATCCGAAGGCGCCAGGTGTCACCTTCCGCTCGCTCTCTGGTGGCTTCCTCGTGCAGGGCCGCGATAATGGCGTGGTCGCCGATGCGGAGCTGAAAGTGGTGACCAAGCGCAAGCCGACCAAGCAGGAGATGGCTGACCTGATCTTCGCCTTCACGGTGGCGAAACACGTCAAGTCAAACGCCATTGTCTATGCGAGGGATGGTGCGACCGTCGGTATCGGCGCTGGCCAAATGAGTCGCGTCGATTCTGCGCGCATGGCGGCGTGGAAGGGCGAGCGGGCCGCGAGAGCTGCGGGTCTCAAGACGCGGCTGACCGAAGGCTCGGTCGCGGCGTCAGATGCATTCTTCCCGTTCGCTGATGGACTGAAGGCGATTGCCAAGGCCGGCGCGACTGCCGTGATCCAGCCTGGCGGCGCGATGCGTGATGCCGACGTGATCGAAGCTGCCGACGAGGCAGGACTCGCCATGGTGCTCACGGGGGTGCGCCACTTCCGGCACTAGGGGCGTTTACCCATTGCAGCATCACCGAGCCGCCGATCAGAAAGACAAGGCTCGTGCCAATACCGAGGCGCTGACTCCCGGTCAAAGCGGTGACGGCGCCGATGGCCAGCGGCGCGGTGAAGGCGGTGATCTTGCCGGAGAAAGAGAAGAAGCCGAAGAACTCGGTGGTCTTCTCGGCTGGGCTCAATCTCGCGAGCAGCGTGCGGCTAGCGGCTTGGATCGGGCCAGAGGCGATTCCGATCAGAATGGCGAAGGCGAGATAGACTTGCTCTCCGGCCGAGCTGAAAGGCGCACTCCCAGCGGCCTTGGGCTCGGCGGGATGTATGAACAAGACATGGGTTTTGTCGACCGAGAGCACCCCAATCGATGCGAGAATGAATAGCGCGAGCGTCCAGGAGATCACGCGCTTCGACCCTAAGCGATCGTCGAGCGCGCCACCAAGGCCCGCGCCAATCGTGCCGGCGAGAGTGAGAATGATGCCGAACAGGCCGAGTTCCATCGCGCCCCAGCTGAACACACTCGCGGCGTAGATGCCGCCAAAGGCAAACACCGCGCCGAGCCCGTCGGCATAAAGCATGCGGGCGAGCAGGAAGACTGCGACCTGCCGGTGGTTCCGATAGAGGTCCTTCGCGCCGGCGATCAACTGGTCGACGCCGGCTCTGACCGGAGCGGCGGCGCGCGACACTGGCCGGTCCGGCGTGAATAGGAACAGCGGCAGGACGAAGATCACATACCACAGGGCGGAGAGGGGACCGACCAGCCGGTCGCCTTCCCTGGTCGCCGCATCGATCGGAACGATCGGCTGCAGGCCAAGCAGGGTTTTTCCGGTGTTTGGATCGGCAACGATGAAGCCAGCAACGAGGACAAGGCTCACCAGGCCGCCGACATAGCCGGTCGCCCAGCCGATACCTGATAGGGTGCCGAGACGCCTGTGCGAGACAAGCGACGGCATCATGGCGTTGTTGAACACGGTGGCGAGCTCCGCGCCGATGATCGCGAGCGCAAAGGACAGGAGCACGATCGGCGCCAGACCCGTCTCGCCGGGAATGGCGAGCCAGAGACCGCATAGACCTGCGACCAACAGCACTGAGAAGCCAGCGATCCAAGGTTTCCGTGGGAACCCGGCATCGGCGATGGAGCCGAGGATTGGCGCAAGAAGCGCAGCGATGAGTTCAGCCCCACCGGTGGCATAGGCCCAAAGCGTGGACCCGAACGCGGGGTCTCGGACAAAGCCGTTCACAAAATAGGGCGCGAACAGGAACGTGACGACGAGCGTGTAGAAGGGCTGGGTCGCCCAATCGTATAGCACCCAGCCGGCCAGCGCCAAGGGGCCCGCCTTCTTGGCAGATCTCTCCGATCCGTCGCGCTGCTTACGCGGTCCAGCGCGCATCGAGCACGATCAGATGGTTGGGCAGCTCATTCTGGTCGATGCGGCCCGGCGGGAAGTGCTTGGCGAGAATCTTGCCGCAAGCGTCGATTGCCGTGACGAACCCTTCGAAGCGCGCCCCGCGCCCAAGATGCGTGGTAAGCGTTTCCACCACGCTGTTCCAAGTGTCCTGCGGCACTTTCTTGTAAATACCTTCATCGGCGATCACCTCGGCGTAGCGCTCGGCGAAAGATACATAGATCAGCACGCCGGTGCGTCCTTTGGTGGTGTGGAGGTTTTGCGCCAGGAACTGCTCGACGGCCTTCTGATGCGCACGGGCGCGTTTGATGGAGTTGGGCACGATAGCGAAGCGCAGGGGCACCCACTGCATGAGCAAGGCGCCGAGGAGAAAGACGCCGAGCTGAGCGAGATAGATAAATTCGACCGGCCAGTTGGTAAGGTAGATTAGCGGCCAGGGCACCAGCAGGGCCAACAGCGCCGCCCACATCAGGGCATAGGCGAAATATCCGGCGCTCGCAGTGGCAACGACCACGATGATCTCACCGCTCGTCTTTTTCTCGGCTCGGTTGATCGCCTCTTCGATCGTGGTCCGTTCCTCGGGGCTAAAGGGCTCCATGGCCATTCCTACCAGCTGCCCGAGGCGCCGCCGCCGCCGAAGCTGCCTCCTCCACCGGAAAACCCTCCGCCGCCGTTGCCGCCGCCCCAGTCACTGCCGCCAGAACCGCCACCCCATCCCGGGCCAGGGATGAAGATCGGACCGCTTCCCCGCCGATAGGCCGAGCGCTGGGTGCTTCGCCACGTGACCCAGATGAACCACAAGATGATGAGCGTCCAGAAGATCACCACGAGCCAGTCGATCTTCGGATCGTCCGCGTCGCGGCGGCCTCTGACGCGCTCGGCGAGCTCGGCCGCATCGCCGGTCAGCACCAGCTCGATGCCCTTCACGCCCTCCTTGATGCCGCCGGCGTAGTCGCCGGTGCGGAAGCGCGGCAGGATGGCGCCGTTGATAATGACGTTCGACATGGCATCGGTGAGGATCGGCTCGAGCCCGCGGCCAACCTCGATGCGGACCTTCCGCTCATTGGGCGCCACGATGAGGAGGACACCGTTGTCCTTCTCCTTAGTGCCGATGCCCCAATGGCGTCCAAGCTGATAACCAAAGTCCTCGATGGAGAGGCCTTGCAGCGAGGGCAAAGTCACCACCACGACTTGGTCCGAGCTCTTGTCCTCGAGGGTCTTGAGCTCGGTTTCAAGCTCGGCCCGGTCGTCTGCGTTCAGCAGGTCAGCATTGTCGACCACGCTGCCTGTTAGTTGCGGGTAGTCGAGCTCAGCCGCGGCCGCGGGCCAGATCCAAAAGAGAAGCGCGAAGCCGAAAAGGATCCGGCCGATGCGCCGCAGCGTGGAGGCCATACTCGCCCTCGTCCGCCAGTCTCCGCTAGAACTTCACCTCCGGCACCTTGGTGGTCTCCTCGGCGACGGTGAAGTTCTGCATCGGTTGCGCATCGGGATATAGGATCGCGCGCCACCAGCGTCCCGGGATGGTCCTGATCTCTGTGTTGTAGTCCTGGACCGCGGTGATGTAATCGCGCCGGGCGATGGCGATACGGTTCTCGGTGCCCTCAAGTTGCGACTGCAACGCGAGGAAGTTCTGGTTCGACTTCAGGTCTGGATAGTTCTCAACCACCGCCAGTAACCTCGCGAGCGCTCCGCTAAGCTGACCTTGCACCTCCTGAAATTTCTTGAAGGCGTCGGGATTGGTCAAGATGTCCGGCGGGAGCGTCACTTGCGTCGCCTTGGCCCGGGCTTCGACCACCTCGGTTAGCACCTTGCTCTCCTGGGCGGCATACCCCTTCACCGTCTCGACCAAGTTGGGGATGAGATCGGCGCGGCGCTGATACTGATTCAACACTTCGCTCCAGGCGGCCTTGGCCCGTTCCTGCTTGGTGGGGATGGTGTTGATGCCACAGCCGGCGAGCGCGAGAGCTCGCGACCAGTAGAAGAAGCCCACGCGACACGGTGCGAGAGCGTGGACGCGTCAATGCCAGCATGACAGCCTCCCTGATGAGCCTAAAAGCCACTTTCGGCAACGGGTGTATTGAGGCGGACACTGTGAAGCAAGGGCTTTTACCGAGAGCTGTTTCACGGTGGCCGTCCTTGCTTAGACACAATTTTCGCCCTCCTCCGACCGCAAATTTGCAGTTCCATAAGGTGGGAATTGCCGGCTTGGTTGATCCGTGGCGCTCCAGACGCGGTCGCCTCCGCCGCCAAAGGTCTCAAGGCACGGCCGTGGAGAGGTGTTGCCAGAATGGAACAAGCCCCAACTTTGTTCGCGAGCCCACGGCGTAATCTAAGAGCGGGCTCGCTCGCGGTGAGGCCGGATTTTCCTCCAAGATGCAGGGAGTTGTGCGTGGTCCGGCGGCGGACGCGCATACGAGTCGAAATCTTTGACGAACGGCCCCAAATATTAGGTAATCGGAAGGCTTTGCTGGCCAAATTTGTTAGCCTCACCTACCGTGATTCGCGAGGGAAGCGACACGTAGCGGGGAGGAACAATTTCACCGCATGACGGTTCGATCAAGGACGGGGACGGGTACGTTGAAAGCGCGGCGTGTGAGTAGCGTAAAGGCGATCGAGGTCGCCACAAGAGCAACGCGGGCGTCGGCATCTTGGTTGGGAGTTGCGGCTCTCACCTTGGTGGTTGCCGCTCATCCGGCTGAAGCCGGGAAGAGGCCGAAAACGGCGCCCCCTGCCGACCCGGGCGTGGCGTTCGACAAGCACGAGCCGATGATTGTCGTCGTCTCTGTCGGTCAGCAGAAAGTCGACGTCTATCGCGGCACGACCCTGGTCACGACGTCGGCGGTCTCGACCGGAACCGCCGAGCATCCCACTTTTATCGGCGCCTTCAGCATCCTGGAGAAGCAGCGGTGGCATCATTCGAATATGTATAGCGCGGCCCCGATGCCCTGGATGAACCGGATTACGTGGTCCGGCACCGCGCTCCATGCCGGCGTCGTGCCGGGCTATCCCGCGTCGCATGGCTGCATCCGGCTAACCTATGCCTTCGCTCCGAAATTCTTCGAAATGTCGAGCGTCGGCGACAACGTGATCGTCTCCCGCGGCCGGCCAAAACCGACCCCGATCGAGCATTCCGCCCTGTTCCAGCCCTTGCCGCCGCCACCCCTGCCGACAGTCGGGGAACTAACCCCCATCTCGCCGCTTGAATCGACGAGTTCTCGGGTGCCGGCGATCGCCGCCGGGACCCCAAGTCCGGTGATCCTGGCTAGGGCTGAGGCGCCGACGGCAGTCGAGAGCGACGCGCAATCGCAAGTCGACGAGGAGAGTGCTTCTTCGCAGTCAGAGCCCGCGAGCGAACCTGTGGAGGCGCACCCTCACCCAGACCAGGACTCCGATCCCAACAGGGTTCACGCCATCACTCCGGACACCACGAGCGCCGTAGCGAGCCATCCCGTCGCTGATCCGGCGACCGCCTCCGTTGGCGCCGTTAAGGACAAGACCGTTGCCGGCACAGTGGCACCCGCGCCTCCGGCGGCTGCATCTACCAGCGATCCGTCCGCGCCGTCAGTTCAGGCGAGCGACCCCGCACCGGCTCTGCCGCTAACGCCTCCTCCGGCCGCCGCTAAGGTGGACGCCGGCGTTGCCGCAGCCGCGGTGCAGGCCGCCAAGCCTCGTTCGGAGAAGCCCCTACGCGTGCTGCTCACTCGGCGGACGCAGCGCGACCGCATCATCGGCGTGCAGGAGATCTTCGCGGCGATGGGCTACCTGCCCGCGCAGAGATTTGACGGCACGATGGGAAAGCCCACGATCACCGCCATCAAGGCATTCCAAAAGGCGAACGGAATGCGCGAGACTGGGGCCTTCAACGATGAGCTGGTGAAGAAGGTGTACGAGGCTGCGGGCAAGGGCGAGCCTCCGGCTGGCCACATCTTCGTTCGGCAGGATCTAGACGACGTGTTCGACGCGCCCGTCAGCTTCCGCGATCCGGACCAGCCACTCGGCACGCATGTCTATACCGCGCTCAAATTCGCTCCCGGTGACCCCAAAGTGAAGTGGGTGACACTGGACGTGCAGGACGGCGAGACTGCGAGCCCGCTCGATCGCCTCGAAGTCCCGGATACCATTCGTGAGAAGATCTCGGAGCGCCTAACGCCGGGCTCGACCTTCATCGTTGCCGATACCAGCATCAATTCGGCGAACCTACCGAGGGGCGGGGACTTCGTGGTGCTCGCCAAATCAACCGGCGCCAAAGTCAGCCAAGCTGACGACATGACGGTTGCCAAGCCAAAACCCCGCCGTCGTAACCCCGATTTCGCCAGGCGTTATTATTACGACTACAATTCCAATTCCCCCTGGCGAAACGGTGGCCCCTGGTTTGGACGATCCTGGTAGCCCCGACACTTACCACGCGCGGCCTGCGGTACTGCGGCCGACCGGCCACTGACCGGCGCGCACATTTGTTTTTTGTGCTTCGAACCCGCTTTCGTTTGACTACGATTGATTAATCTCCCGATGCCAAGGTGGCAAAATACCGCTGCCGGGGGGATTCCGGTCGGATCCATGTATCAGTCCGGAAAGATCGTAGGCCGTTGCTCGACGGCCCTCTCCGCTGTCGCAACTGTCAGCGTCGTGACGCTCTTTGTCGCCGCCCGGTGGGTCGTTCCGGCGCCAGACGCAAAGCCGACAGAAACGGTCGCTGCCAAATCGGCGCCCGCGACAAGCTCCGAGCAGTCCACGACTGCGCCGGAGCAGGCGCCGACACCCATCGAAGACGTGCGCGCGCTCGCCGAGACGGTTGCAGGACCTGAGCCGGCTCCAGCGCCACAAATCCCCGCGCCGCAGATCTTGTCTCACGATGCCGCCGAGACCGCAGCCCCGCAACCCGGCGAAGCGGCTGCGCCTCCTCCTCAATGGTCGGAGACAGAAGTCGCAGCGGCGCTCATGGAGTGCGTGAACCTCCTTGCTCCGATCAACGCGCAAGTGGTGCCGCTTGCGCCGCTTCGCTACGGCGACTGCGGCACGCCGGCGCCGGTGCTTCTGCGTAGCTTCGGCGGCAAGGATAAGGTCGCCGTCGATCCGCCAATGCTCATGAATTGCCCTATGGTGGTTGCTCTCAACCGATGGCTGGACAAGGTTGTCCAGCCGGCGGCGCGCGCCACGCTCGGATCCCCGGTGACGAGACTGGTCGGGTCGTCCTACGCCTGCCGCAACCTCTACAATCTTCCCAAAGAGCGCCGGAGCCAGCATGCCTTCGCAAACGCCATCGATCTTCCGGTGTTCTTCCTCGCCGATGGACGCAGGATCGACCTTGCCACTGGGTGGGGACCCACGCGCCGCGATCTCCTGGCAGGGGTGAAGCTCGTGCCGATCGTCGCCAAGACCACGACTTCGGACGCCGAGGCCGGCGCGGTCATCTCCGCCAAAGGGACGGCTGCCGGAATAACGGTTCCGGTGAAGGCGTCCGCAGGAGATGCGGTCGATGCGACGACACCTGAGAGTGAGTCAAATGCCAAGCCGCCCGTGGTGGATCCGCTATCGTTGCCGCAGGCCAAATTCCTGCGCCAAGTGCATGATGGGGCCTGCGAGGTGTTCTCCACCGTGCTTGGTCCCGAGGCCAATGACGTGCATCGCACCCATCTGCATCTCGACCTGCAAGAGCGCCATTCGCTGAACGTCTGCCAGTGACGCGGGCCAAGCCGAACCCGTTTCGAGGCACGCCAGAACCAATTCGGCGCCGCTGCTGCTAGGTAGTTAAAAGTACAGTGGCAGTCCTGACACAGCAAAATTGCATCGTGTCGCGCGTGTCGAATTGTATTTTGGATAGACCGCACCCCCATGGGGGGATGGCTAGGGGTAAGCTTTGGAAACCCCGGTCAAGCGAGCCGGGCTTTTCCTTACGGGGATGCTGCCGACGCCTCGTGAAGGCCACTCAACGTGCCTGGCACGAAGTCGCGTCTGATTATCTTAATTGATTGATTTTATTGGAGCGGGCGATGGGATTTGAACCCACGACCCCAACAGACGGCTCATCGTCGTTGCCGAGTGCCGGGGCGGACTGGGGCAGGGCATCGGGCCCCAGTCCTTTTCAAGTCAACCATCAGAGCCGAACGTCAACAGTGAATGGTGGTCTTGGTGGGCGTGCATTTCTCCGAGTCCGGCATCTCAGGTTTCTCCTGCTCTGCTGCGCTGCTCTCAACGCCGACGAAGGTAAGAATGGGCTCCTGAGGGCCGACCGGCCCTAAAGCCTGGGCGTGGTTTTTGGGAATTCCAAGAGCGCTGAGAGCGGTTAGAGTGCCCAGTACAGCGAACTTTAAGGACATTGGGGATCTCCTTCTCGTGTTTTCCGGTTCGAGACCATTTTGAGCAGAAGGAATTATTCAGAAGTCCCCGATTCGGTGCTGTGGCATTTGCCACACCTCATCGGAATTTGTTCTTTCCACATACGACTGCATGAGCAGGAGTTGATCGCCTTCCAGTTTAGTTCCCCCCACGGCTAGCAAGCTGAGGCGTCAGATTCGTGAGTGTGCAGTGAACGTTCCGTGACGGTTGATAACGGCAAACGAAGCGGAATTTCCTGAATGCCGCTCGTCAGCTTTGACATGTCTGCTAAGGGTCAATCAGCAGGGCGCTCGTGTCCGAGAAGGGTCAAAAGCAGACATCGCGTCACGTCCGCGTCATGTCCCTTATTCCCCTCAAAACGGACATTCATCAGCGCGGTTTGCCCGTCCGCTTAGTATCACTTCAGACATAGGCCCTATTGTCTCGCCTGACGCACAAAGCCGGTCAACACGTCCCAGTAGTGCAACATTATGTCCGGTAGGATGATGGGGCTGGCTTAGCCAGACGGACCAGTTCAACGCCTCAGTCGGCCGCTACGTTCTGCTCTACCAACCCGACCCGTCCTCGACTATCCGCTCCCTGCTGCGTTCCGTGAAACTGGATGGCATTATCGTCTTCCAGTCTGCTTTGGGGTCATTAGCGGACAACACAGTGCACATCAGTGACGTCCGCTTAACCCCTCAAGAGCGGACATGCCCAGCGCCGCCATCGATGTCTGCTAAGTGCCAAAAGCAGACATTCGCGGACAACCAGGATTTGACCGTTTTTGCAGAAAAGGCCCCTCGACATGAGCTGCTACTCCTCGGGGTCAGTTTCGCGAATGCTGCTCGAGACCGTTTGGATTATTGTTCGCTCGCGTTGACCCATCCAGACTTGGGCAGGGTCAGGGACAACCTAGATCATGCAAACCAAGTACTCGCTTGCGAAGATCGGCATATTAGTGGGCCTACCACCAGCCGCCCTGGAGCGAATTCAGCGTCGCTGTTCCTGGAGGGGCTATAAGCCGGGCGAGCCTATCGTGAACTACCTAGACTCCTCCGATAACGTATTCTTCATCACCGAAGGTGAGGCCCGCGTCACAATCTACTCGCTTTCGGGCAAGGCGGTGAGCTTTCGCGAATTATCTGCTGGCGAAATGTTCGGCGAGTTTCCCGCTATAGACCAGGGCCCCCGGTCAGCCAGTGTGGAGGCGCGCACGCAGTGTCTTGTCGCTTACATGCCGGCTGCCGAGTTTCGAGAGCTGTTGCGGAAGGAGTGGGCAGTTACTCAGGCCCTACTCCGAAAACTTGTAATGACTATCCGTGCTCTGACATCACGTGTATATGAATTCAGCACGCTAGCCGTTAACAATCGCATCCAAGCAGAACTGTTGCGCCTAGCTAACTTGGCATCCCAAGGAGGCAACGCCGCACGCATCGTTCCAGCACCAACCCATGTCGAGATCGCTAGCCGCGTCAGCACCCACCGGGAGGCCGTTACTCGCGAACTCAACCGCCTTTCACGGATGGGCCTCATCGAGCGCCGAGGTGGGACGCTTCTGGTTAAGGACCTCGATAGACTCGCTAAAATGGTTCACGAGGCGAGCGGGGAGTAGGCGCGGCCATGGCTCGGTATTTGCCCCGGGTTCGCGATCAGTTCAGCCAATCGCCTGATCAAGTTGCTGATTTCATTGCATTAAATGTTCTGATTAGTGCCAATTGCCACAGCGGGAATCTGCGCGAGCAGCTAGAATCTCCACCATGCTCAAGATGATCTTGAGCGGCCACTCCAAAGGAGATTCCACGATGTTCCCGCTCCCTCGCAACTTCCTGAAATTCGCAGCGGCCGGCGCATTTCTAGCCCTCACCGTTTCAGGCACCCCCGCCCGCGCCGATGAGATGGCTCAGAATTTAGGGCCGGTAGGTCCTCACGAGCCCATTCTCACCACGGTTGGTAATAAACGCGTCATAGCGTTTTATGAGCCGGACAACGGTCAATGCGTTGTCAATGCGGTGGTCTACGACAAAACGGACGCCTACACCGGCATGACCACGGCGGCGCGCGTTCGGGTCAGCCTTAACCCAGGCCAGATTACATCCATCGACAGCGTCGAGAACAAGTCGCTCACCCTAAAGTGCGGTGACGACGCTGAGACCCTTGCGATCGTCGACAGCAACACGCGCTTTGCCTCTAACCTCACGAAGTAGGATAGACGAAATACTGGATATGATTGAGAGGCTTGCCCAATGCCACTATCTCAAGGAAATGCGCCCCTCAGGCGACCCTGAGGGGCTGCACTTTAGGGTACAGTTCGACGTCATCAATGTCCGCTTTGGGTCATTAGCTGACATTGTCCAGCGTCCGCGTCATGTCTGCTTTACCCCCAATAGCGGACGTGCGGCTAGCCCGCTCAAGAGTCCGCTATGTGCCACAAGCGGACATCCATAATGAGATGTTGGGTCCGCCAATAACGCGTAAGACGGGGGCGATCCGCTCGTCCTCCGGGTTTTGGTTCGCCGTGCGGGCGTCGACTGTTCGAGTTCGTTGCCTTGCATCCTACAGTGAAATGGGACATGCCGGCCTGGAGAGTGCCAAGTGAGTGTCAGCCAGGCACTCAAGCAGCAAGGGTACCTCGATGCGGCCCGTCGTCCGCTCCATCAAAGCCAATTTGTTGTCGGGGCCGGCCGCCACCGTAGTGGGCGGCCAACTCTAACTGGCCCTTCTTCAGTACGTTGACGCTGAACGCCCGGCTGTCCCTCAGTAGCCCATAGACGAATGATTGGATTGATGCCCAAGGCCAACAGCAAAGGATCGAAGGACACCTGCATCACCCAGGCGGCGGTGAAGGGAGCCACGGCCACCACGTAAACGCCTTGCGTCAGCCGTTGAAACAAGGCTGCGACGGAACCACTCATGCGTCTCTTCCTATTTCCATGTGTCGGTTGTCTGCCGCCAACCTTTCGGTGAGCGGCGGAAGTCTCGGAAGATCACTAATCCCCCTCCGTCGCGTCCGAAGGGTTCGGTCAAGCCCAGTGTAACTGGTGCGCACTAGCGAGCGATCCCATCGAGACTAATGCAACATGCTGGCAACCGCCTTCGGCGGGCGTCACCTGCAAAAAAGTTCGTTCGACGTGTCGATTTCACGAAGCCTCGTTCGACGTGAGCATAGAGGCGGGGTTCAGGCCGATAGAGACCGTCCGGCAGCCCGGCTCCGAAAGGAAGGAGACACAACAATGCGTTTCATGATCATCGTCAGGACCAGCAGGGCCAGCATCCCCTATCTACTCGAGCGCTGGTTGGGGCTGAACGGCGATACCGCCAGACGGATTGGCCACGTGCTGAGCCAAGGTGGCGAGTTTGCCTTCGTACTGTTTGCTGTGGGGGTGATACAGGGCATGATCGGCGAGCCTTTAGTACATCTGCTTAAGCTCGCGGTGACTCTGTCGATGGCTGCGCAATGTTTTTTTGGTCTTTTTACCAACGAAGTCATCTCCCGTGCCTCAACGCCGGAGCCACCTGAATCACATCGCGGTTGGTGGTTTGAAGCGCTTGCCGGCCACAAGGAACTTAAATGGCGATGACCCTAATCGTGGAGCAGCGTTTGCCAGTCTGAGGGCACACGCTCAGCCGGTCCCGGTACTGGTTGATCTACCGGATGCGAATGAGGAGCGGGGAGAGGCGGGCCGGCGAAAAATTCACCTGAACGATAATCGTAAAACCACCGCTCCCCCGGCTCGAAGCTCGCAATGATCGAGTGACCTGTAACCGCATGATGTTTCGATGCATGTTGATTTGGTGAACTATCACAGCATCCGATATGACCGCATTGAGCGCATCTGCGAAGATGGAACCACCAACTGCCAGTCGCCAAGCATTCAACACAACCCGTACCGCTTGGAACGGCTAACGCGCTGATGCCTTCCCTCTGAGCCTTCATGCTGCCTCCGATCACTAGCCACGGGGCTTCTTCCAAATTCGCTGCATGGTACCGGGCTAAAGGGGCGATTTGCAAATCCGCGAGAAGTAAAGCGTGACATGCCATGAGTGATTGAGGCAGGGAGTCTGTGCGAGCCTGATCTCGCCTACGATCTGCGTCCACAAGTGCAGTGTGGCACAGGTATCCTTCCCGGCCGCGTAGGGCAGCCCGGGCAGAACGCGCGGCAACTTCCATTCTCGGCGGCATCGAAGGCTCTCGTCAGGCGACGGATTCGGGAAGAGGAATGAACTCGTTGTCTCCCGGAACGGTGTCGAACCTTGCCACCTTCCAATCGGCCTTGGCCAGCTCGATGCGATCTCGTCTCGAAGAGACGAAGTTCCACCAGATGTGCCGAGGGCCGTCCATGGGCTCGCCCTCCGAGCGCCATGAAGCGGGCGTCTCTGTTCGCCCGGATTGTGACCGACAGTGCTACCCAGCTTTGAATGCCGAAGAGCTTCGTGCCGAGAGCGCGCGGCTCTGGCGGGGTGCGCTCCGAATGCGCGATCCCGCGCCCTGCCGTCATCCAGTTAAGCTCACCCGGCCGGATTGGCAGTACCGTGCCGAGCGAATCGCGGTGAATGATCTCGCCTTCGAATAGGTAAGTAACGGTTGATAGGCCGATATGCGGATGCGGCCTCACATCCATGCCGGCCCCGAGCACTCGGCGGGACCCATTTGGTCGAAGAAAATGAACGGCCCGACCATTTGCCGCTGTTTTGAGGGGAGCGCCCTCCGCACGGAAAAGCCACCGAGGTCTCGGGCGCGTGGCACGATGACCACCTCAATTGTTTCACAGGCAAAAATGTCACCCGGCTTGGGATCAAGTGCTGGCTGCCAACTCATGTTCAACTCAGCTACGATGGACAGGCTTTAAGCCTACTCCGGTCGGCCAATCGCTAAAACGCCTTTCGACGAGCAAAGGTCTGCTTTGGGTCAAAAGCTGACATTACTACGACGACAAAGTTCGTCCGCTTATGCCACATAGCGGACCTCGCGACGCTCGATAAGCATCAGCCTTTTCGCATCACCCACCCGAGGCTGCTCAGCATGTAGAATGGAATAGACCACCGACCGCGATGTTTTCGCGGAGCTCGTTAAAGCGCTCCACAGCAGCCTCGGTCTGCAAGACTTCGACTTGGATGTCGTTCTTGGACAAGACCTCTAGGGTTTCGGGACAGACTTGCAGTCGCTCCCAAACCCCTTTTGAGAGTACAACGGTCCTTGCACCGTGTTCGATCAATTCTTGAACGTCGGCGGGCTGAATGCCGGGAACATGACGTGTACCCGTCTCGCGCCAGTCCCATTCCCGTGCGCCGCCGGGAAAGATCTTAGCATCCTTAAAGGGCGGATGGCCCTCGACCTCTATGCGGCCCCATGAAAGAAGCGAGATCCGCGGGGAATCGGGTTTTGCCTGACGCATGTCTTCAACCGATAAGACTTTAGCCATTCAGCGCAGAACGCCAAGCTGGCAACGCCTAGCTGAGCATTGATCTCATGTCTCAACAGTTTGCCACAGCACTTTATACGGCCTCGACCTGGGTCGTCCCCTTAATCATCGCCATTACGTTCCATGAAGCGTCGCATGGGTATGTTGCGCGGCTGTGCGGCGATGATACGGCTTGGCGCCTAGGCCGCGTGAGTTTCAATCCACTAAAGCATATCGACCCTTTTGGAACCATACTGCTGCCGGCACTACTGCTCCTGATGCGTTCACCATTTCTTTTCGGCTACGCCAAGCCTGTGCCAGTCAACTTCCAGGCGCTGCACAATGTCCGCCGTGACTCCATTTTGGTCGCCGCTGCGGGCCCAGCAATGAATTTCGTATTGGCAATACTGGCGGCGCTCGCGCTTCACCTCCTCGCCTATCTGCCTGATACCGCTCGCCCTTGGGTCGCTGAGAACCTCGAGAACGCGCTGATCATCAACGTGCTACTTGCTATTTTTAACCTGCTGCCCCTGCTGCCGCTCGATGGTGGACGGATTTTGGTCGGCTTGCTCCCAGACGTGCTTTCAATTCCGTTGCGACGGTGGGAACCCTATGGCCTGATGATTCTGATCGGGCTCATATTCGTTTTGCCGTTGCTTGGAGCGCAGCTCGGGATCGACCTCAATATTGTTTGGCGGCTCGTCCAGCGTTCGACCGGCATCATAATCGATGCAATCCTGAGGCTGACAGGTAACACATGACCAGGTCGTCCAGCCAGCACGGGTTGCGGATCGGCCTCGATCTTGGAGGGTCCAAGATTGGGGGTGTCCTGGTGGGCCGCGGGGCGAAGAAGTGGGCGCGCTATCGCGTAGACGCCACGCGACGGCTACGCGGCTACTATCGCGGCCATTGTCGATCTCACAGCCAGGCTCATGCAGGGCATCGCGCCTGGCGCGAAGATCGGTATCGCCGTCCCAGGGTCTATCTCGCCCCTAACTGGCCTGATGCAGAATGCCAATTCAACTTGGCTCAACGGGCCGCGCCTTCGACCGCGACCTAGCACTGGCGCTTGCAACGCCGGTGCGACTTGCTAACGACGCGAACTGCTTCGCCTTAGAGCCATATCCTAATCAACCCGTCACCGAGATGCTCGATCTTGGTTATGCCGGGGCGCAAGTTGCGCAACTCAAATACGACGGCCAATGTCCGCTTTGGGTCATTAGCGGACCTCAGAAGCCCGCGTGCGATTGTCCGCCATGTGGCATAAGCGGACGCCTCCCATCCCCGGGGTTCGGTCACTGAACCGCCAGAGCAAACTCCCTTTTCATCTGTTCAAGTTCGCCTCGCTGTTGGGGCGGGAGTTCGTTGGGACCGACCTTGATCTGAACCTTTTCAAGCGAGCCAGTAAATTTGAATGGCATCTTCGCGTCGTACTCGTCGATGACTGGCGTTCCGGTATCCTCACCAACGTCGAAACTTTCATCGAGCGTGAATTTGCCGAGCGGAGACGTTTGCTCGATGCGACTTTCCGCCACTTTCTTGCCATCGACCGTGAGGGTTCCAAGACCACCTTTGCCGATGCCGCCGCCGTCGTATTTGAAATCGAAATCGATAGTATGCCTGCCTGGCGTGAGCTTCTCAGTGCCGGCAATACGAGTCTTGTCCGGCCTTTGTTTTGCGTACTTTGCCCCGTCCTGATTCGTATACGCGTAGGCGAACATGGGTTTGCCGTCGAGGACGAGCAGACTCCAGCCGCCGAAACGCCCACCTTGCGTCGCCAACACGCCGTCGGCTCCGCCTTCCGGAATCTCAACATTGGCAGTGATATGGAACGACTTGTTGTGCACGTCGGGGGAGTTCGCCTCCGGGATACGAATCATGCCGGGGTAGTAGGTGAAATCTGTCTGGCCCCGCAGTAGATTCGGACGCGTTGCCGGATCCATACGGTCTGCGAAACTAGAGTCGAGCGGGAGCACGTTGTACTTAACTGCCTCGATCAAAAAGCGGGATTGCAAATCGAGCAACTTCTGAGGGTTCTCCTTTGCGACGTTCTTAGCTTGGCTGAAGTCGTCGGAGAGGTTGTAGAGTTCCCAATGGTAGTCATCTGGATCGGGCGCCGCGCCAAGCGTCTCCCAGGGCAATCGAGCTGGCGTCGTGCTGGCGATCCAGCCATCATGATAAATCGCGCGGTTGGCCGTCATCTCGAAATACTGAGTGTTATGCCGCGTCGGGGCCTTCGCGTCGTCGAAGGTGTAGACCATGCTGACGCCCTCGATCGGCTTCTGCGGCGTTCCATTCAGCAGCAAGGGCGCTTGGATACCGGCGGCTTCCAGTATGGTTGGCACGATGTCGATGACGTGGTGGAACTGCGAACGGATCTCGCCGCCGTCCTTGATACGTTTTGGCCAGCTGATGACCAGCCCGTTTCGGGTACCACCGAAGTGCGACGCTACCTGCTTGGTCCATTGGAAGGGCGCGTTCATCGCGTGCGCCCAGCCTATGGGATAGTGGTTGTACGTTCGATCACTACCCAGTTCGTCCATCATCGAGACCAGAAACTCGAGTGACTCAGGAGCGTATTGAGCCGAGACTTCGTTGGTTGTTCCTTGCATCGTGCCTTCGGCGCTGGCCCCATTATCGCCCTCAAGATAGATGACGAGGGTGTTGTCGAGCTGCCCGGATTGCTCCAGAGCATCTATGATGCGTCCGATCTCGTAATCGGACTGAGCTACGGTCGCGGCGTATACCTCCATCATCCGCGCGTAGACCTTCTTCTGGTCGTCGTTCAGCGAATCCCAGGCTGGGATTTCCTTCGGACGAGGCGTTAGCACGGTATTGGCCGGGACGACGCCGAGCTTGATTTGCCGCGCCAGCGTTTCCTCGCGCACTTTGTCCCAGCCTTGGTCGAACTGCCCCTTGAACTTGGCGATCCAGTCCTTGGGGGCTTGGTGGGGAGCGTGACTGTTGCCCGGAGCGAAATACGCGAAGAAGGGCTTGCCCGGAGCAGCCGCGTGCTGGGTGCGAATCCAGTTGATGGTCCGATCGGCCAGGTCATGGATCAGGATGTAGTTCGGGTCTCCAAATGGCGGCAGAACCGGCGTGGTATTCTCGAACAACGCGGGGTGATACTGGTCGGTATCGCCGCCGAGGAAGCCGTAGAAGTACTCGAAGCCCAGACCCCCGGCCCACTGGTCAAAGGGCCCGCCCGGACCCTGCATCCACTCTGGAACCAGGTGGTGCTTGCCGAACCACGCTGTGTTGTAACCGTTGTCCACGAGAATGTTGCCGACGGTGCCGGCACTCTTTGGGATGATCGAAGTGTAACCCGGATAACCCGTGGCGAATTCCGTGATGTTACCCATGCCCACGCTCTGGTGGTTGCGGCCAGTGAGAAGCGCAGCGCGCGTCGGGGAGCAAAGCGCGGTGGTGTGGAACTCGTTGTACCTCAATCCGCTCTTCGCCAACCGATCGAGGGTCGGCGTGGGAATCGGCCCGCCGAAGGTACTGGCGGCACCGAAACCAGCGTCATCGGTCATGATCAACAAGACATTCGGCGCACCTTTCGGGGCGGTGACGGCCTTGGGGAAGTCGGGTGTGGATTTGCTCGCCTTGCGTCCGATGACGCCGCCGAATTGTGGCTGCGGGATTGGAAGCACCGCCGAACCTCCTTGTGGAGGTTTGTTGTGACCTGACGTCGAAGTCTCTTGAGCTAGGGCGAAGTGCCAGCCCGTTGCGAGCGTGAGCACAAAACAGGATGCGACAAGAAACGAGAGCCGATGTTTTGAAAGTGACAATTTAACCGATGCGGGGGTCTCGAAAGCACCCCGCCGATAACACCGCCCAGATGGCGAGGGTGAGGTACATCGTTCCGATGTCCTTGTGATTGGTCGAGTAAACCCATCGCCGCCAGCCATGCGGATGATCGTCGTGTGCGGCTTCTGCCTGGACGCCATATGCCATGAACTGCTCTTCCTTACTTTTTCAAAGTCGCGAGCCTGGTGGTTTGCTCGGGCTCAGTTGGTTTCTTCGATGTCCATGCCGTCGAAGGTGTAGCGCGGCACTTGCGTCCACACGCCGTCCTCCTGAACCGGAACCTTGTGCACCTTGACGTTATCGACTTGGAGCTTGCCGGTCTTCTGGTTCACCCAAAAGTCGATGTCATAATATTCGTCCTGGCTGCCAGGCTTGCGGAAGTCGGTGCAGGCGAAATATTCCCCCTCTTTCTTGAGGTGGCGCACCGGCTGATGGATCTCGACGAATTCGAGCGGCAGGGTCTCGCCGGTCTTGTCGTCCTTAATCTCGAGATTGCCGTCCTTGTCCTTGTGCGTAGCGATGTAGGCGTGGATGGCACTCATCACCTGCCAGGCGCGGGTCACCTCCATGTCGCCGGGGTGCTCGCCTGCCGGTAGCCACCACCAGGCCTGCGGCGAGCGGGTGATCATGATCCAGCTGTCGCCTTCCTGCTTCGGACCTTTCTGCACACGGATATCCATCAGCTTGAGGTCTTGCCCCTCAGGCTTGAACCAGAAGTCGATGGCGTATTGCTTCTTCGGCTCGTCCTTGTCGTGAAAGATGACGTTCGGGAACCAGCCATAGCCTTCCATGCCGCGCACGTTCTTGATCTGGTCAAAGATGAGATGAAGGTCGGCGTTCAGCTTCGGATCGCGAAACACGAAGGCGCCGTCCTTGGTCCGCTCGTCGACCACCTTCTTCACCGCGGCATTCACGTCCTCCTCGGTGAAGGTTTTGGTAGTGCCGCTAACGATTGGAGCGGTACTCTCGCCGGGTGTCGCCGGAGCCGGAGTTACCGCTGGAGCATTTGTCGGGGGCTGGTCGGCGGCCATTACGGGAGCCGCAGCAGCAAGGCACAACGCCACGGCAACCGCCGTGATGCGTGCGATCGAGGCAAGGCCTCGATCAAAACCATCGTAGATCATTGGACTAAGCTTCCTTGTCATCCCGGGTGCTAATGCACCTTCTAGATGTCAAGGCACCCGGCACTGGGACCGCCGTCGCAGCCCAAGCGTAGGCTGGGGCGGATCGCCCCCAAAACCGACTCCGCAGCCGGAGGCACGTCAAATTAAACAGTGCTGGTAGGCGTGAGGCGAAGGGCCGCATTTCGCCTGGAGTTCGGCTGTCCGATTTGGGTCATAAGCCGACATAACGGGCCGTTCGCGTCATGCCGCTTTACCCCCCGATAGCCGACATTTGTCAGCGCATTGAGCATGTCTGCTTTGTGCCAGTAGCGGACATGCTAGGGGATAAGTGAGGTGACTTTTTGCCCTTGGTGAGAGCCTGACTTGGGATCATGGTTGGTACGGATTTACTTGGAACGAAAGCATGTCCACCGAACCACTCCCGAAAGCCGTCGGAACGGAAATTCGATAAGGCAGATAGAGCGCAGTGCTCGGCAGCGCCACGAGCCAGACCTCGATCTCGTCTTTTTGCAGCGATTTGGCAAGATCTACGGGAAGGGCATACGCGACATTGGTCTTTACGTCCGCATCGGCGACATAAAGCTCGCCGGTTTTGACGTCAGTTTGGGCATTCATGGCATTGCCGAGGGAGAGAACCACCGCAATCAGCCAGGCCTTCTTTGAGTCCTTGACCGAGAAGACGGGTTCACTGGACAGGACTAAAAAAGCGAATGTATCGCTGCTCGCGTCCACTGGAATGCACGTCGTCTTGGTATAGTCGACCAGCATGTTCACGTAGTTTTGAACCTCGTCGCAAATCGTCTGGGGCAGGTTTTCCTGCAAGGAGGAACGGTATCAAAGCGAACAGAGCAGCGTTTGTCGCTAAGCGCGCGCGAAGGCCCTCGTGATCATTGGCAACGTCGTTGGCTGGGCTACTGGCATTGCCTGCTTGGTTGCGGCATTGCCGGCCATGTCCAGCCAGGTTTCCACCTCGGAGTTCCTAGCTCATTGCGAGGCTGCTCCCGAACCGTGCAGAGAGAAGGTCCTTGCTTATGTCAAATTTCTGGCTGACGGCGGGTTTTTGAAAAAATGCAGCACGCGACTTCCTGCCGCTGAAGTGGCAGCTAAGCTTATCCAATGGATGCGCGATCATCCTGAAGATGCTGAAGAGGACTGGGTCGATTGCCTCGACGACGCCGTTGCCGCGCTCAAGCCATGCAGTCCTTGAAGCCTGCGCCTGCCAACGACTCCATCAAAACCGGTCGCGCGAGATTTCGCCTGTCTTCTGCGATCGCCGTACTGGCGTTGACGGCATCAGGGGCTTGCGTCGCACAGGTCCAAAAGGACCGCGAGTTTCAGGAATGTCCCGAGTGCCCGGTGATGGTGGGAATCCCGGCCGGCACCTTCATCATGGGCAGCCCACGCAGCGAGAATGGGCGTTTCGACTTCTGAGGGCCCCCAGCATGAGGTCACCATCAAGTCGTTTGCGCTCGGCAATACGACGTCACCAGCGAGCAGTTCCTGACTTTCCTGAGGGAGACCGGCTACCAGCCTAAGGCCTGCAGCTCAATCCTGGACATGAAATGGAATGTTCCAGGGCATGGTCGCGCCTATGCGCCTTATGCGGGTGATCCGCCGCGCTGGCCCGCCGTCTGCCTCGATTGGCGCGACGCGGAGAAATACATTGCCTGGCTGAACGACAAGGCTCGCGCTGCCCATCCGACGCTTAATTACAGCAACGCCGCCTATCGCCTGCCGACGGAGGCGGAATGGGAATATGCTGCGCGGGCCGGCACGACCACGGCGCGCTGGTGGGGCAACGACATTGGGGTCGCCAAAGCCAATTGCAACGGCTGCGGCAGCCAATGGGACAACCGGCTGCTGGCCGATGTCGACAGCTTCAGGCCCAACTCCTTCGGGCTCTACGGCATGCTCGGCAATGCCTGGCAATGGACTGGGGATTGCTGGCATCGGAATTTCGTTGGCGCGCCGCAGGACGGCAGCGCGTGGACCGAAGAGGCTTGCGACAAGCATGTCATTCGTGGGGGATCGTGGAGCAATCTGCCAGTCTTCGTGCGCTCAGCCGCGCGCAGCGGCAGCGGCCTCAACGGCGGAGACTATGACTATTCCAGTCTCACCGGCTTTCGCGTCGCGCGCGACCTGCCGTCGCAGGACGACTAGCGCAAGGTGTCTCGCGGGTTCAGATAGAGGACCATGTCCATCACGTTGTCGTAATGGCCGGCGGGAAGCGAAATCGGCGACGACAACAGCACCGCATTGCGGGCGCTCAATGCGACTTCGCCATACATGGGATCGTTGGCGCGGGCGTTGTCTACGATTTCGGCTTTCAGCACGACCCCGGCCTTCGTGATCTCGACATGAATCGGCACGGAGAATTCCTTGCTCCCCAAGTTCGCCAAATCGAAATTCCAGCGGCGCTCGATTTGAGCGCGCATGTAATCCTTCACGCTGAACGGGCCTTCCGATCCTGACACGATGTCGTCGCCGCTCGCGACGCTTTCGGGCCTCGCGGCGCCGTTTTCCTTGCTCGGGGTCACCGCATCCGGCTCACGCAGTTTGGCCAGGGCCTCGAGCTTCGCTTGCAGCTCGTCGGTGCGCGACGGCTCCGTCACTCTCGCGACGCCGTCCGGCGCCGATTGCGGCTGCGCGACATTCGATTGGGGCAGATCGGCCACGTTCTGTTGAGCCGGCGCGGCTGGGCTCTGATGCGAGAGCTCGACCTCCACGGGCACGATTTCCAATCCGCCCTCAGACCCCTGGCTGCCGAACACGCCAACGGAGAGCAGCAGGATCAGCACAAGGCCATGCAAAACGGCCGAAAGAGCGAGGCCCGCGGCGCTTTCGCGGGCTTGCGT
>CAVUZR010000024.1:0-291714 GCA_963745855.1 uncultured Alphaproteobacteria bacterium
GGTCTGAAGCGAACCTTCCTCGGCACCGGGCGCGGAGTTCAGGGACTCCGCGCCCACCCTTCTCCCAAGGCTTTCATTTAGCTTGCTTGCCTCGGCTCCCGGGAACCTTTAGCTTTCCGGCGACTTTTCACGAGAAACGTCCGGAGAACTGCCGTGGTATTCGAACTCATGAAGCTCCCTTATTCGTATGACGCGCTCGAGCCTTATATGTCGGCCGAGACGTTGCAGTATCATCATGACAAACATCACCAAGCCTATGTGGACATGCTGAATAAGCTGCTCCCTGGCTCAGGTTTCGAGGGGCTAAGCCTCGAGGAGATCGTCAAGGCGAGCTACGGCAAGAACCAGGCCGTGTTCAACAACGCCGGCCAAGACTTCAACCACAACAATTTCTGGCCCTGGATGAAGAAGGGCGGCGGCGGCAAGAAGGTGCCGGGATCGGTGCTCGCGCTGATCGACCGCGACCTCGGCGGCTTCGACAAGTTCCGCGAAGCCTTCATCGAGGCAGGTAAAACCCAGTTCGGCTCAGGCTGGTGCTGGCTCACGCTCAAGAGCGGCAAGCTCGAAGTCACCAAGACGCCGAACGGCGAGAACCCTCTGGTTCAGGGCGGCTGGCCGTTGCTTGGCTGCGACGTGTGGGAGCACGCTTATTACATCGACTACCGCAATCTCCGGCCAAAATACCTCGAGGCCTGGTTCGACAATCTGATCAACTGGGATCACGTCGAGGAGATGTTCGCACTCGCGCCGAAATAGCGCGCTGAACGCCGCGATTTGCGGCGATTTGCAACGGTTCATAGCGATTTGCGGCGGGCGGCTTGGCAAGAGCGGCCCGCTCGTCATTTTAGGCACGAGTTCTCACCGTCCGGGTCGCTTCAGAGTAATCCTCGCTCGACGCCACCAGTCTTCGTCCCGCAGCTGAATGCTCTGGAGCGCTCCGCTTTCGACGTTCACCCATCTTCAGCGCGCAGACTGGTGCTACTGCACAAGGCCGACAGACCCATCTGCCGGCACCTCCCGCTGGCTAGACCTCATGCCGGTCGCCATGCACCTTCTCGAGGACGGGACGCATACTCGTCGACGGCTCCCTTCTCGACAATGTGCCGGTCAAGCCCATGCGCAACCTGAACAGCGGCCCGAACGTCGTCATCAATTTGCGCTCCGAGGACTTGCGGAGCGGTGACATCGACTATGCTCCCGTCGCGCGGAAAGCTGTTGCTGCACATGATCAACCCCTTCGCCCCGCAAGCACCTTCCCCGCGCGCCTGGCGTGGCTACGGTCTTGCTGCGCAGCTTGATGGTGGGGCGCGAGCGCCTCGCAGACACGTTGAGTGCAGACGACCTTCTGATTTCCCCCGCCACTACCTGATGACGTCAACGGAATGGACTGGCACCGTCACGCCGAGCTTGCCGACCGCGCCTATGATCTCACGGCGAAAGTCATCGAGAACAAGCGCGCCAAAAGGCCATCCTCTGTTCCGGTAGTGGCGCTCGAAGTGCTCACGCGCCGCCCGGGCTGCGGAGGGAGCGAGTGGGTCGCTTTTTCTCTTCGCGCTCTTTCGGAAATTAACCGCTCGTTAACCATATAGCCGTCCTATCGGGCTTGAGGTTAACGAGATGTCAACAGCACGGCCATCCTTCAAATTTCGCGGCGGCTCGTTCCACGCTCTGGTGGTCAAGCCCGAAATCCCGATCGATGTCTGGCTTGCCGACGTCGACGCTTTGCTTGCCCGCTCGCCGGGCTTTTTCGCGGGAAAGTCGGTGGTGATCGATGTTTCAGGCCTTTCGCTGACCAAGCAAAGATTCCTTGGTCTTTTGGACGAATTGAGCAGGCGTGACATCCGCATTCTCGGTGTCGAAGGAGCAGATCCATCCAATGTCGATGGCCGCGTTCCATTCTTGGTGAGAGGTCAAACCGACAGGCCCGATGCGGCGGCGGCGCCGGCAATTCAATCTCCCGCACCGGCGCCGGTGAACTCGCTCCTGATCGATGCTCCAGTGCGCTCGGGCCAATTGATCGTTCACCCCGACGGCGACGTTACGATTGTTGGGTCAGTGGCCTCTGGCGCGGAAATCGTCGCCGCGGGCTCCATTCACGTGTACGGAACGTTGCGCGGGAGGGTCTTGGCGGGCGCCTATGGCAACCAACGCGCTAGAATTTTTTGCCGTCGGCTAGACGCCGAACTCATGGCGATCGATGGCCACTACATCGTGGCCGACGAAATAGAGCCTCACCTTCGCAAGGAGCCGATCCAAGTCTGGCTCGAAGGGGATGAGCTGAAACTCATAACAATGAACTGAAGCGAAGGAGGCATTCATATGGCCCAGGTAGTGGTGGTGACATCCGGAAAGGGAGGCGTCGGCAAGACAACATCGACCGCCGCGCTTGGTGCGGCTCTGGCGCGTGCGGGCGAGCGAGTTGCCGTCATCGATTTCGACGTGGGTTTGCGCAATCTCGATCTCGTTATGGGGGCGGAACGGAGAGTGGTCTTTGACCTGATTCACGTCGTTCAAGGCACCGCAAGGCTCTCCCAGGCGCTCATTCGCGACAAGCGAATAGATACGCTCTTTCTACTCGCCGCCTCGCAGACGCGCGATAAAGAGTCCCTTTCAGACGATGGCGTGGAGCGGGTCATCCGCGAGCTGCGGCCGTCTTTCGATTGGATCATCTGCGACAGCCCGGCGGGCATCGAGCGGGGGGCGTCATTGGCGATGCGCCATGCCGACCTTGCCGTGGTGGTGGCAAACCCGGAGGTGTCTTCGGTCCGCGATTCCGATCGAATCATAGGGTTACTCGAACTCGACCACCGACAAGGCCAAACGCGGCGAGCTAATGGACAAGTACCTTCTTTTGACACGGTACGACCCAGCTCGGGCGGAGCGCGGCGAGATGCTGTGCGTCGACGACGTCCTAGAGATTCTCTGCATCCCTCTGCTCGGAATCATTCCTGAGAGCAAAGATGTCCTGCATGCCTCAAACATGGGTTTGCCGGTTACGCTAAACAATCCAGCGAGCGCGCCGGCGCGCGCGTACAACGACGCAGCGCGCAGACTTCAAGGAGAGCAGGTTCAACTGGTGGTGCCGAGCGACAAGACCACCTTGCTCAGCAAGCTGTTGGGGCGGAGGGCGGCATGAGGTTCGCTGGTCTCTTTGGCCGGCAGCGATCGGCCAGCACCGCTCACCATCGACTGCAGGTCCTGCTGATGCACGAACGGTGCGCCGGCGGCAAACCAGACCTCATCCCCATTCTTCGCGAGGATATTCTCGCGGCCATCGGCAAACACGTCACCGTGGATCCAGATAAGGTTCGACTAAAGATCGAACGTGGTGAGATGGTCTCTCTCCTCGAGATCGATATCGAGATACCGACCTCAATGAAACATGGCCCGGACAGGTTTGCCACCGGGGTTCAATTTCCGCTGAGATGGGGTTAAGGTGAACTCACCCACACCCTTTGCCGCCGGCCGGCGTTCGCTTCGCCGGCCGGAATTAGCTTTACCGGCCGGCGCGTGGTTTGCTCTATTGCATGTCGCTTTCAAGCCTCGACGGCGACTTCTCTAGCGCCTCCATCTGTCCCCCGACGGTGAAGCTTGCCGGCTTTTACCGAAAGCGCGCCTAACACCTATTACGATTGGACGCAGGAAGTCTTCGCCTTGCAGCAAAACGCGAGTCCGGTCCTGGAGCCGGCGAGGTCCTGAGCTTCCTCGCTTCGCCTCGATCATTCGCGATCAGGTAATCTCACTCCGCCTTCCCTGGGCCGCGCGGCGGCTGATCTTCGGGCTTTGATTCTTTGCAGAGCCGTTTGACGTCGGCTTCGGCCTGCTCCGGTGTTTGGTAAACGTTCTCTCCAACCTTAGTGACGCTCTTGTCAGTGCTCGTTGGCTCTATGTCGACCACGAGGCACTTGTCGTCGGCTGCGCGAACAATCCACCAATTCGCGAAAGCCTGATCGGCGAAGGCCAGCGAGAGAACGGCTGTCAATAAGAGTCTGCATGCCATGAGTGATCCTAACTCGCACTTTCGGCGGGTGCGCTGCCGCGAGACATCGTGAGGGTATTTAGAGGTGCTGGCGGTAACCGACGACATCGTCAGCTCCGCCGTGCGGTCGTCAGAATAATATCGGCCTATTCGAGTGCTCCAGCAAGCTGCTCCAGCTTTCCGGTGAAGACGTTGTTATAGTTTAGCCACCGCTACGATCTGCGGAGGCATGTTTGCGCTGGTATCCTTGCCCGGCCAGACCCCTTCTACCCGACGCCTCGCTCCTGCACCTGAAACTTTCACTCCAGCGAAGCCCAAGTCGCGAAATTTTTGCGCGATCAGCGCGTTGTCAACTAACCGCTCCATCGACCTAAGGGCAAGAATGGCGCGGTATCGCTCTCCTTGGTGGACCGTAAATTCGCCCGCGAAGCTCGCACTGCCGAAAGTGGCGGTGATGGCAAGAGCCGCAACGGCTTTCAGCAAAATGCGAACAGTCTTGTTGCTCATTTGCGAACGTCCTCTCGCTTCGGCTTTTCGAACCGCTTTCAGGAATAGCTCACGGCAGTTGTGGTGGAGGCGCTTAGCGTTGAAGCGACTGGGGCGCTGTACCCCGCCATCCCACCCAAAATAAGGCAACATGTGGCGGGCTTCCCGGCCGGACCAAGGGCATGAAGCCCTTGAAAATAGGAATTGACCATCCATATACCATCCATACAGATGGTGGAGGACCAATGGCTGCCGAGATTCATCGGCTCCGCGACAGAGCGGGCGAGACGGAAAAGATCACGATCAACTTGGGTTACGTCGACCTTGGCCATATCGATTTGCTCGTGCAGGAAGGCTTTTATTCCAATCGCACCGACTTCATTCGGACCGCTATTCGCACCCGGCTTGCGGCCCACGGAGAGGAAGTCAAGAAATCAATCGTCCGGCACACGCTAGAACTCGGACTCCGCCACTTCACTCGCGCGGATTTGGAGGCGGCAAGAGCGGCCGGTGAAAAGCTGCACATCAAGGTGCTCGGTCTCACCAGTATTGCCCCTGATGTATCACCGGAACTGGCCTTGGCGACGATCGAATCGATCACCGTGTTGGGTGCCCTGCACGCGACCAAGGAGATCAAGAATGCGCTGGCCGATCGCGTTCGCTGACGCACGCATTCTCATCTCCTTCAAAGGAACCAAAACATGAAAATGGATTTTGCTGGCGCCATGCGCGCGGCAACGAAATTGACGCGTGCGCAGAAGCTGATGGAGGCCACGCGTGTCATTCAAAGCGCCCTGCTGCTGGGTCGAGGACAGACCGAGCCTGCGGACGAGCAGGCCATTGAAGCGCGAGCCATCGAGCAACTCACGATCGATATCACCCCGGATGTCACTCCATCCGTAACGCTGCCGGTGGGCGACGTTGCCGCGACGCTCGTTCGGGCCGGGCTTCCAAGCCTCGGGCTCGATGCCTTGGCGCGCGCCAAGCCGCGCAAGCCCCTTGAGATCCCGGACGGTGCTCAGTTCTTGAATCGGTCCTATGCCTGCGCTGCCGGAAAGCGAAGCTACAAGCTCTATATTCCGCATCGTCACCAAGCGGGCAGACGCCCCTTGCTGGTCATGCTGCACGGCGGCACGCAAGGCCCCGACGATTTCGCAGCGGGGACCCGCATGAATGCGTTAGCCGAGGAGCATGGATTTCTCGTTGCCTATCCGAGCCAGTGCAAGAGCGCAAATCCATCCCTGTGCTGGAACTGGTTCAAGCCGCAAGATCAAATGCGAGGTGGCGGCGAACCGTCCATCATCGCCGGGATCACCAACGAAATCGTCTCCACATACGATATCGATCCTCAGCGCGTGTTCGTGGCCGGTCTGTCCGCCGGGGGCGCCATGGCGGGTGTGATGGGAGCGACCTATCCTGAAGTTTACGCGGCCGTCGGCGTCCATTCCGGTCTGCCTCACCGGTCAGCCACCGACGTCGCGTCCGCGTTTGCGGCAATGCGGGGCGACCCCCGGGTGCAACGCCGCCAGCGGAAACCGCGTCCTGCCCCAGATCACGCCCGTCGCGTGCGAACTATCGTCTTCCACGGCGATGCGGATCACATCGTCCATCCGTCGAATGCCGCAAAGATCGTCGAGGCGCAGACCAAGGGCGGTGACAGCGTGGAGCGCGCAAAGGCCCGATCGTCCGCGAGCCGGACCTATACCCGCGCGGTAACTCGAGACAAGACCGGGACTGTGGTGGTCGAGCAATGGCTGATCCACGGAAGCGGTCATGCATGGTCCGGCGGCAGCGCAGATGGCACTTACACAGACCCGCACGGTCCCGATGCCTCGCGCGAAATGGTGCGGTTCTTTCTTGAAGAGTTGAGGAGTGACGAAGACTCCCCTCGAGAGTTCTGCAAAGGCGACGGCGTGAGCCCTCTCAGCTACTCGCCATCCTGGGCGTTTGCTTGCTCACCGATCCCGGTTCACCACATACATGACCATCTGGAAGATGAACCGCTTCTGAGGTGAATCGGGCACGCCGTGGAAGGCGGTGGCGGCTTCGAGCAAGGTGGCACCGGCGAGCTGGCGCGCCGAGCGTCGCGCTTATTCGATGCTGCCGTAATCGACCATTTGCGCATAGACCTCGGCGATTTCGGCTGCTGACCGCTTTTCGCAGGGCTTCGCGAGAAAGCGCGTCAGTGCACGCTTCTCGCGCGGTGCATGCAGCCAATAAATGAATGAGCATGAGCGTGCGCTTGCCTTCGGCGATGTCGCCACCAAGCTCCTTGCCGTACTTCGCGAACTCGCCGGTGAGATTGAGGAGATCATCCTGGATCTGGAAGGCGGCGCCGAAGTACCAACCGAAGCGCGAAAAACGCTTCGGATCGAGCGTGGACCCGGGCGCGATGATCGCGCCGACGCGGATTGGATAGATGAAGGAATACCATGGCGTCTTCTTCAGGCACATTCGCAAATAGTCGGCCGGCGTAAGCTCGCAAACATTTGTCGCGAATCCATCCGAGTTCGATCGCCTGGCCCTCGAGCGACTGGCGCATCATGCACTCGGTTTCTTCGGTGATTGCAAAGGCCATTGTCGGACCATAGCGGCTTCGGCTTTCGATCACCCGTCGCAGGCCGAGCAGGTTGGTGGCGTTGCCCACATTGATGGCGAAGCCGGGGCCGTATGCGCGGTGCAAAGTGTCGCCACCGCGCCGCGACAGGCTTTCGTACACGATGACGCTTGTCGCCGCTGCGCTCTTCCAGTCTCTCTTGCGCCACACCTAAATTTGCACCCCTTGCGGTAGGCCCTTGCAACTTAGGAGGGTAGGTCCGATTGACTGCGGGACATGATTGTCACCGTGCGCACACGCGGCGGAGACGAGGCCAGTCGATCCGGCGTCATGCGAACTGTTGGGGATCTGCTTCTCGCGAGCAAGGCGCCCCTGATGAGCGCTATCAGCGCTGACTGCGCTCCACCGCTTCGCTTGCCTCTATCCAGCTCTGCTCCGCCGCGGCGAGTTGGCGCTCGATTTCCGCACGGCTCTTCATCAGCTCGCTCATCAAGGCACCATCGGCGCGTGGACGCGCCAGCATCGCGTCGATCTCGGAGCGCCTCCGCCAGAGCAGCTTCAGCTCCGCCTCGGCTTGCGCGACCTGCTTGCGCAGGGCCTTGCTGCTCTCGCGCCCATCCGCCGCGATGCGCCGCTCGTCCTTGCGGCCGGCGCGCTTGGCGGAACGCTCGCCCCCCTCCTCCGCGCCGCTGCTGCCTGGGCGCAGCACCATGTCGCGGTAATCGTCGAGGGTGCCGGCGAAGTCTCTTGCCGTCCCGCCATCGACGAGAATGAGGCGGTCGGCGACCAGCCCAAGCAGGTGGCGGTCGTGGCTGACCGCGACCACGGCCCCGGCAAAGCCGGCCAGCGCCTCGACCAGCGCCTCGCGCGCTTCCACGTCGAGATGGTTGGTCGGCTCGTCCAGAATCAGAATATGCGGCGCATCGCGCGTGATCAGCGCCAGCGACAGCCGTGCCCGCTCGCCGCCTGAGAGCTGACGCACCGCCACGTTCGCCTTGTCGCCGGAAAATCCAAAGCGCCCGAGCTGCGCGCGCACTTCGCCAGGTTTCGCCTCGGGCAACAACCGCGTCATGTGTTGGAGCGGCGTGTCGTGCGCGACGAGCTCCTCGATTTGATGCTGCGCGAAATAGCCGACGCGCAATTTCGAGCTGGCAACAAGGGAGCCGCCCATCGGCCGGAGTTGCCCGGCCAGCAGCCGGGCCAAAGTGGTCTTGCCATTGCCGTTGCGGCCGACAAGCGCAATGCGGTCGTCGGGATCGATGCGCAGATTGAGCCGCGAGAGCACAGGTGCGCCCGCGACGTAGCCAACTTGCGTATCGTCGAGCACGATCAGCGGCGGCCGCAGCTCTTTCGGATTTGGAAAATCGAAGACCACGGAGGCATCTTCCACGCCCACGTCGATCGGCTGCAATTTAGCGAGCGCCTTGAGACGGCTCTGCGCCTGGCGCGCCGTGTGTGCCTTGTAGCGCCAGCGATCGACATAGGCTTGCAGCTTCTTGGCCTTCGCCTCCTGCTGGGCACGCACGGCTTCGGTTTGCGCCTCGCGTTCGCGCCGCTGCCGCACGAACTGATCGTAGTCGCCGGCATAGAGCGAAAGCACGCCCCGACTGAGATGCAGAATGTGATCGGCGACGGTGTTCAACAGGTCGCGTTCGTGGCTCACCACGATGAGGCTTGCGCGATAAGACTTGAGGAAGGATTCGAGCCACAGCGCCGCCTCGAGATCGAGATGGTTGGACGGCTCATCGAGCAGCAATAGGTCGGGCTCCGAGAACAGCAGCGCGGCGAGCGCCACGCGTATGCGCCACCCGCCGGAGAACGTGTCGAGCGGCTGGTGCTGCGCCTTCTCGTCGAAGCCGAGGCCGGCGAGAATGCGCGCGGCCCGCGCCGGCGTGCCATGGGCATCGATGACGTTCAGCCTCTCGTGAATCTCGCCGATGCCGTGCGGATCGGTGGCGTGCTCGACCTCATCGAGCAGGCGCGATCGCTCTGTCGCCGCGGCGAGCACGGTGGCAAACGGAGTCCCCTCCCCGCCCGGTGCTTCCTGGGCGACATAGCCGATACGCATTCCAGACGGCATTTCGATCGTTCCATCGTCGGGCTCATAGATCCCGGCAATCAGCTTCAACAGGCTCGATTTGCCAGCGCCGTTGCGACCGACCAGGCCAACGCGAACTCGTCGGCGGCAACGCAGCTGACGCGCGATCAAGAACGATGTGGCCGCCGAGGCGCAGCGTGATCCCGTCGAGGGTGAGCATGGGCGCGGACCTTAAGCGCGGAAGCGCCCAACGCACAGAGGGATTTTTGTGCCCGGCTGAGGCCGCAACAAGATCGACGGCTTGCAGCAATGACGCCGCTTTTTCGCCACCGTTAATGCTGAAGACGAAATTCGAGGCCGCTGCGCGAGCCCCGTCGTTACGCTGAGCGTGAACGAAATCGCATCGCGCGCGTTCCGAAACCAATCACCAAGCAATCGACAACAAGGGGATCAACAATGAGCCGTGTCGTATTCGTGATTTTGGGATTGTTGCTGCTTGCGAGCCCCGCTAACGCCGATCAGCAAGTTCGCGCCACCTGGTACGGAAACGAGCTCAGAGGACATCGCACCGCATCAGGCGAAGCGTTCAATCCGGACGGGCTGACCGCAGCTCATCGGTCCTTGCCGCTTGGCACGTGCCTCGTCGTCGGCAATCCAAAGACCGGAAAATCCGTCGCGGTTCGCGTAAACGATCGCGGGCCGTTCACCGCCGGTCTGTCGCTGGACTTGTCGTCGGGCGCGGCGCGGGCAATCGGCATGCGCTCGACCGAAAGCGTGACGATGAGGCGCTGCTAGTCTCTCTGCCGGGACGCGTCTGCTGTGGGCAGGTCGTTAGCCGCCCGCGGCAGAGCCTCCTTGCGGCGAGGCTTGGGCTCTTTCTTGTCAGTGGTTGCCCGATACGGCATGGCGAATCCATTGGCGGTAGCCGCGGCACAAGTGACGTAGTCTGACTGATCCTTCATTTTGCAATCCCTCGCGTTTCTTTCGCTGAACGTTGGGAGCTAAACGTTCGGGCAAATGGACGGGTTCCGTGGGAGGCATCACACACCTTGCGAGTCAGCCGCACTGTGAAGTAAATGTGACGAACAAATTCGTAGGGTTAAGCCCTTCCCCGTGTTGCAACGGTCTCTACAACCGTCGATGCTGGCGCGCCTCAGCTGTCAAAGGGAGGGGCCGCTACGCCCAAGGTTGCAGTCCACACCATTCTCGGCATCGCTTCGGGTTGCGTTACTCCTCGCGCTGCCGGGAATCTCCGCGAGCGCGGCGGAATCGGCCGAGGTTTGTGGGGGCGTGCGGTCCGTCGTAACCATGCAGGCGTGAAAAAGCATCAGCTGGGTTGTTGTACACCGCGGTCAAGGCAGCCAGCCTTCAAGCATGCGCTGGACGCGCTTGGGAGGCGTCGCGGCAGGAAGCTTTGCTAGCTTTCCCCAAAACTTGGTTGGATCGCGCTCCGCGCCCAAAGCCATCTCGCGCAACGCAGGATGACTTTCCTCGAGCACGAATGGATCGCCACCGGCTTCGAGATATTCGGAATAGCCTTGGAGCACGACATCGGCAGCCGTGGCGTTGTCAATGGCGAGTTCGTTGGCCAGACGCTTGACAAGAGATCGATGGCATAGGGCATGCGGGCGACTTCATCGAAGTCGTTAACCCCCCAGACGAGACGACCCTCGGTATCGCGCCACGTTCCGAAATTCTCCACGTGCAGATCGCCGACCGCCATCACCCGTGGCGCTTTGTCGAGGTTGGGACACGTCTCCCGCCACAAGAAGGCCCAGCGATAGAATGTCCCTCGCAGAAACGCGAAGACCGACCCCCGCATCTGCTGATGTTTCAGTGTGAGGTCGGACCAACGACGTCGACGCGCTTGTGGAGCCAGCGCTCATAGGCTTGCGTGTCCGCGACGATCGGGGCCACGCCGCTTGCGGTTGCTTTATCCATCGATCTGCTTGCCGATGATGGCGATTGCCTGCTGATAGACGCCCGCGGCGTTCCAGCCCTGAATCGCGGAAAAGTTGGGCTGGCCCGGCTGATAGCCGGCGCCACGCACCCAGCCATGCCCTTTTAGGAAATTTGCGGTGGAGGCGAGCGCGTCGGCCTTGGCATTGAGATTCACCCCGCCATTGCCCTCGCCGTCCGTGCCGTAGAGGAGGATGTTCTTGGGCAGAAACTGCGTCTGACCGACCTCGCCATGCATGGCGCCGCGCGTAGACGAGCTGAGCGTGCCGCGATCGACAAGCGTCAGCGCGGCATAGAGCTGCTCCGTGAAATATTCTGGGCGCCGGCAGTCGTAGGCGAGCGTGGCCACGGCCGACAGCGTATTCGCGTTTCCGGTAAAGCTGCCGAATCCCGTCTCCATCCCCCAAATGGCAAGCAGAGGCCCGGGCGGCACGCCGAAGCGCTTCTCGATAGTGGCGAAGAGTGCGGCATTGGCAGCTCTCAGCGATCGCCCTTTGGCCACGATTCCGGCGGCCCCGCGCTTGGCCATGAAGGCATCGAGCGACAGCTTGAAGCTCTTCTGGCCCCGGTCGGCCCTGATGGTGCCGGTGGAATAGGTCGTCGTCATCAAGGCGGAAATCGCCTTCGGCTTGATGCCGCGCGCGGCGGCCTCCTGGCCGAAGACTTGCTTCCAACTCTCAAAGCCAGCAGGGCTGTTGCCGCAAGGAGCAGCCTGCACCGGACTTACCAACGCAAGGACCGCAGCGGCGATTGCCACCGTACCACCCAATTGACGCTCCACCATCAAGCCCTCCCGCGTTTACGACAACAACAAACTAACTCTCGGGCTTCTCGGAAGCGAGACCGAAGCCCGACCTCAGCGCTTTCTGGTGTAGTTCTTGAGGGCACTCTCCAAAACGCGTGCAGCCACCGGCACGGCGGACCGAATGATCGAGTTCAAAAAGGTGGTGCCAGGGCTGGCGCTGCGCGAGCCGCCGCCGGCCTTGTTGCTCGCCGTTGCCCCATCGCTCGGGGCCGAGACCTTTGCCTCCGCTTCGCGCTTCTGCAGGATCTCAGAAGCCGAACTCGCGGTCGACGGTCTCGTCATAGACGCCGGCCACCGGGCTCGCCCTAATGACGGCCTTGAGCTCCGCGTCGGTGATGGGCCCGACGCGCGAATTGGGCGGCCTGACCAATGTCTTCTGGACGATGGTGGGCTGCCCTTTGTCGTCGAGCGTCGAGACGAGAGCCTCGCCGGTGCCGAGCTCCATGATCGCCCTTTCCGTATCGAAGGCGGGATTGGCGCGGAAGGTCGTCGCCGCAGCCTTCACCGCCTTTTGCTCCATGGGGCTAAAGGCGCGCAAGGCATGCTGGATGCGATTGCCGAGCTGACGCGACACGGTATCGGGAATATCGAGCGGGTTCTGCGTGACGAAATACACGCCGACGCCTTTCGACCTGATCAGGCGCACCACCTGCTCGACCTTCTCGAGCAGCGCCTTCGGCGCGTCCTTGAACAGGAGATGCGCTTCGTCAAAGAAGAACACGAGCTTCGGCTTGTCCGGGTCGCCGACCTCAGGCAGCTGCTCGAAAAGCTGCGACATCAGGAACAGAAGGAAAGTCGCATAAAGGCGGGGCGACTGCATGAGCCTCTCGGCTGACAGCACACTGATATAGCCGCGCCCGTCACGCGCCATCCGCATCAAATCGCTAATCTTCAGCGCCGGCTCGCCAAAGAAGTGATCGGCGCCTTGCTGCTCGAGCACCAGGAACGAGCGCTGGATCGAGCCAACCGAAGCCTTGGTGATGTTGCCGTATTTGGTGGTGAGCTCCCCTGCGCGATCAGCCAAATTCTGCAGCAGGTCCTGCATGTCCTTCAGATTGATGAGCGGCAGCTTCTCGTCGTCGGCAATCTTGAAGGCGATATTGAGCACACCCTCCTGCGCCTCGCTCAAATCCATGAGTTGGGACAGGAGAAGCGGCCCCAGCGAGGCAACGGTCGCCCGGATTGGATGCCCCTTGTCACCGAACAGATCCCAGAAGATCACCGGATATGCCTTGAAGTCCTGTGCAAAGCCGATCGCCTTGTCGCGCGCTTCGATCCACGGCTTCATCTCGCCTTCCTCGGCCACGCCGGAAAGATCGCCTTTGACGTCGGCGCAGAACACCGGCACGCCCTGGTCGGAGAAGCCTTCCGCCAAGCCCTGGAGCGTCACCGTCTTGCCGGTGCCGGTAGCGCCGGTGACCAGCCCATGGCGGTTGGCGAGCCTGAGATAGATGAACTCAGCCTTAACGCTCTGCCCGATATAAATGCTGCCAGCAGGCGCCTCATGAGAGGCCGAAAAATCCGTTGTTTCCCGGGCTGTTATCGTCTTTCTCTTGGCCATGGCTCCTCTAAATTATTAGCCGGCGCATTACCGGGGGTTAGGCTGTGTCCGCAGTGTGTCCGCAGATCGCTGCTATCGAACGGTACACAGCTCAGCGCGCGCTCGCCGCGTGAATTGTACAGGCCGGCAGCGCGGCCGGCCATGCTCAAAATGTGGGGATGCTTTCGCTCACTCGTTGCAGCAAGGCTGCTTCATGCTATGCCGGCGTGCATGTCGGTCGACAGCGCCGCGGCCGCCGTCGCATGCCGCGCCATGGGTTATCGCGGATTAGCAGAGGCCATCGTTGACGGTCAGCTGTCGCCGCGCGCGGCGGCTGACATGCTTCGACGCCATGGCGCCGGCAAGGATGGCATGGTCGTCGCCACCGTCCTGCTCGCGGCGAGCACCGCGAGCTGGCAGGCCAACAGCGAAGGATGGAACGGCGAGACAGAACGGCGGCTTGCTCTTGAGGCTCTACAGGCCAACGACGTAGCCTTCGGGCGCGCGGCAAAGCGCGCCGCCGAGATTGTCGCGCGGCATTGGTCGGAGATTACGACTGAGAGCTAGGGCGTGTGCTCATAAACCGACAGCCAAATGCTGACTTGGATGTGCCGCCCAACGTCCGTTATTGGGGGTAAAGCGGACATGGCGCGGACTTGTCAGTATGTCCGCTTATGACCCAAAGCGGACGTTTTCAACAGATCGATGGGCCAATCGCAGATCACCCCCCGAAAGGGACCTCGCTTGCCATAACTTGCTTGAGCAATTCTGGCCCGACAGAGGTAAAAGGACGACTATATGCGGCGATCAGTAGCACGGACAGTGCAATGCCTGTTGCAAAGAGAGTCAATGCTATGGCGCGGGCGAGGCGGTTGTCACTGTGAACGATGGCGAAGGCGACCAAGGTGCAGAGTCCCTGAAGCAGAATCGCCACCCATTTAACCGTGCCTAAGGAAGATTCACTGATAACAATGCGCTGGCGCCTGGCATCCAGCGCGGTACGAAGCTCTTTCACCATCTCAGGCTGTGCGGCTCGCTGGCTGTCATCGGCAGGCTTTAGGGCGAGGGTTTCGTGCAGTGCCTCAATCAGAGCCGCTGGCAAAGTTGCGAGGGTCATTCGCTTTTGCGCCATCGCCGGCCATCCTTCGTTCACGGCCACCTCTATGTGACGGTTGACCAGCGCATAAATGCGCGTCCTCTGTTCGTCGGGAAAAGCTCCGGCGAGTAGAACGACAGCACGAAGCGCGCTGGCCTCGGTCGTAACTGCAGCCTTTGCTTTGGCGAAATTGCCCCAGACCTCGACGGCGATGAAGCCAACCAGCAGGGCGAAAAAGATGCCGAATACGGGTAGCACTCCAGGCGAAACCGCCTTGAAGCCCTTCGCTCGTTCATTTACTGCGAGTCTGGTCACAACCAAATCAACGCTGCCTGCGATGAGATAAGTGGCCAGGAAAATCACCAGGGCCATCCATGGCACGGGAAGATTGAGCAACCAGTCGCCCATTATCGAGCGTTCCTGCTGAAGAATTGCGTCACAGCGCTATTATAGCCCGACTGCTGCTGCCGCATGAGCAAGAACACCCTCGCGGCCTCCCCCCATGTCGTTCCTGGCACAAAACAGACATGCTCAATGCGCTGACGAATGTCCGCTTTTGGGAGCAAGGCGGACATGGACATCCGCCGCTTACCAAACTCGATTTATGAGTACGGCCTAGGCTTCGGCGAAGATGATGCCGAGAGCGGTCATCAGATCATCAAGCCGGTCGGCCGCGGCGTGGAGATGCTGGTCCTCCTCGTCGGTGATGTCGCGCGCGGCTATCGTATCGAGCATTGCCCGTTCAGCTCGGGCCCGCTCAAAGAACTGGCGCCAGTCTCGCGCGCACATGTTCCGCAGTCTCTTGCCGCTCGGCACGCGGAAGTTAAGTGCTTGCTCTAGAGTCATGACGTTCGATGACTGGAGGATGGCGCCAGGGCAGGCGCGGGGGATGGAGTGAAGCGCGCGCCGCCCCGTCGCCGAGGGGTGCTACAGCCACGGAGAATATAGCCGTAGCCCCTTTCTCTACGTGCTCTTCTTACGTCCCTTGTCCTTAGACGCATGATGGGGGTTGTGGCGGTCTCTATTCGTTAGACCCTCAGCATGATGCTTCACCGGATATGACCGGGTGCCTCGATCGTCCGGATTTGGACAGCCGCCGCGGGACTTGTCTCGCCCCTCTTCCAGTTTAGGCATGTTACTCTCTCCTTTCAGGTTACCGATTGAATCTTGGGCAAGCCGTCGATCTCGACGAACCTCGAGACCGTGATGACAGTGTCATCGGCTTGCACGGTCAGAGGCTCCAGCAACGCGGCCACGGCTTCCTCGTCTACCGGCTCGTTGCCGTTCACTAACACGGTGATGAAACGCGGCCGGCGGAACCTAATGAACCGCTCTATCGCTTCGAGTTTTTTGTGGATTGAGCTCATGACACAACACGCGGCTTCCAGGGCTGCTCGGGGGAAGTCGTCCGGACGTATGCTTCAATCGCCTCAAGCCGCTGCTCGATCTCGTGGCTTTCAATGGCCGCGCGGATGTCCGTCAAGATGCTGACAAGGATGCGCCCGAACGCCGGCGTGATCTCGCCATGACGGACACGGCGATAGACGGTTTTCATTTCGGACGCCACGCCGCCGACGCTGTTCAACTCCTTCACTCGGACTCGCCGCTTCTTTGAGGCTGTCTCTGCCATACCAGTCTCTTACGCTGCCCGTGGCGTGAGCCGTGCCGGCCAAGTAACGCGGTGATGTGCACACATCGCGCGCCACTGTTGCTCTGTGCGGCTGCCAATCTCGAACGATACAGTCTTGAGCGCGGCTTCGAGACTTCGCTTGGTACACAGCGCCGAGCGGGGCGGGGAGCCATAGCTAGCAACCGGCACAATGCTGAAATTTACGTTCGAGTGCTCTTTGAAAAATTGAGCCACGACTAGCTCGACATCCTCGCCGAATCTGTACGCCGCCAGCCGGACGTCGGCCAACTGGCCGTCACCGTGCTCGTCACTCAGGTAGATGGTGCCGACACTTTTGATACGGTCGAAGTATTCGGTCATCAGTTAAAGACCAGAAGCGGAATCGCGTTTCCTACCCATCCACGAGCCACAGCGATGAGTTTTTGTAGACTGTCACCGGTTACGGTCTGTGCCGCGACAGAGGAACTGGTGACGGTCGCGGTGCCGTCTCCGTTGTCGGTGAACACGATCGTGATCGAGGCCATTTCGTTTCTCCTATTCTCTTGCTCTTTTATCCTGTGCTTTTCTCAAGGCCACATAGCGAGCACACGTCCTCGGATCTTGCCAAGGCGTGGGCATCTCTAGGCGGCATTGCGCCACCTGCTGGTAACCGAGGAATTGGCGGGGGTGCATGGCTTACTCTGCGCTCTGAGTCTCTGGGCCCATTGCTGCTGTTGCTGCCGCATCTGCTGCGCAAAGCCCTCTTGGGCCATCAACTGACCCTGCAAGTGGGCAAGAGCGATATCGCGTTGCCGCGCCGGTAATGCAGCAATCTGCTGCAGAGCTTCCGGGTGGTCAGCTGTCCAGGCCATCATCGGACCGGGGATTGGACTGTCATTCTGGATGAGCCAAGTCGCCGTTCGGCATTCGGGATCCATAGCGCTATGCCAGTCGATTATTCGCTGCTTACGCTTCTTGGTTGTTCCCGAAGTACACCCGCACCCTCTCAGCAGCCACACCTTCCTTCTTGCGTATAATTGGGGTCGAATTGTTCCGGATAGTAGTCATCTGATCTGGCATTCTGCGGGATGTACTCAGGCTTTTCCTGATACAGGCCGTTTGATTGGAGACCCGCAGCCTCCATTTCAGCATCGCTCAGTGCTTTTGAGGCACGGCGAAACCATTGCCGCTGCCTCTCTTCGGGAATGGGCTTGCCTTTGTCCATTACCTCAGTCTGGTCGCGGCGCTCACGGACGAAATCTGTAATGTCCTCGCTACGAGACAACTGGTCTAAAACAGCATGCCTCTTCTCGTTGACTACCGGATCGACCGCAAGATCGACCGGATGCCCAAAACAAGATGACGGTTCGGATGATGGACGGTCCGGTACCGGAACCGGATCTGAGGGGATGGGGATCGCTGAGTAGATTCGTCGCTCATAGCGGTTGCCTCAGTCACGAGTCGACGCCAAACGTGACTGGAGTTGAGCTATGGCTGCGGCCATCGATTTGCAGAGCAAGCCGGTCGGGACTGTCCGTCAAGCTGACCGAGAGACTTGCATTTGCGCCTTCATGCCAACTGGGCAGCGGCTCTCCATAGCGGACGGGTGATCTGACCTCGGCCATGATGCGCTTATGCTGCTCCAGCAGGCGGGCGATCGATTGCTTTAGCTCGGCCTCACGCTCATCGCAGTCTCCGCTAGCTCAGCTTTCAGCGCCTCGGACTCGGCGATCAGGGTGCGATGTCTAACTTGCAAGGCGACGGTAGCCGGATGACTTTTTCGCCTCTGGCTGCTTGATGCTTCTCAACAACAATCTCGTTGGCGTGCTGCACGTCCGTCATGCCGCTCCCCCATGAACAGTTGTGAAACAATCAGGTGGCGCGTACTTCACGCTATCCGGCGCAAGCAGTAGCTCACGATTCGGGGTCGTCTTTGTCCTCGATCCGGCGGATCCAATCGAAGCGGTCCAGCACCTGTCCGCGACAACTGCCGCATATCGCTGTCGTCGGTGGCTTCACCGCGATTGTTGGGCTTGGGTACCTCACTGCCAAGGGCGCGGCAGATGTTCATGCGCCAGTGGCTTGGGTAGGCTGTCAGACAGTTGATCGGCTAGTGGGCGTCCATCATCGATAATTTGACGCGGCACCTGGCGAACACGCCAGAAGAGAACTAACAGACGACACAACTGCACCTCATCGTGTGGTACCGAGTTACCACATGACGGGACCAAGCGCCAAGCAGTAGGAGAACAAAGGTAGAAATGCCACGAAATCTTGTGGGTCAGCCGTTGACTAATGGTACCGACGGTCTAGGCTGAACCCAGCGCAAGGGACAGTTTCGTTGAGGGTGTCCCTATGCTTGCGCCAGCCACCATCGCCTGCAAAAGACCCGGCTGCAGCCAGACCTTCCACCGCAAACGACTAGGCCAAAGCTATTGCTCAAAGCGCTGCCGTGACGCTGACGCTCAGGCGCGGAAAAGGACGCAGAGAAGCGCTGACGCGCTTGAGCGTCCTATCAGGATACCTAGAAGCGCTGACACCAAGCCTCAGCCGCCGTCCCCCGCCGCTGTAGCCGCCCCTAAGAGGGAAACACCCCCTCCAGTCAGAGAGTTCACCGCCGGTCCAACACCCGGCGCACTACAGGGCGACGACTATCCGCTGGAATGCGATGAAAAGGGCTATCCAGAACTGCCTGATTGCCTCCGCCGTTAGCAGCGGCTATTTCAAGCCCGCCAGCTTGATCCAAGGGAGGCGACGTCATGAAAACTTTCATTTCGATATTTGCTGTAACTCTAGCATTTGCCTTCACTGTCCCAGCTTTTGCTGGAGACACCGCGAAAAAAAAGGCCGAGGAGCAATGCCAGAAGGAGGAACGCGATTGGAGTGCTAAGAGCAAGACGTGCGGAGGAAAATATTGAAGGGCCTATTGCGCCAGCTTGATCCTCCGGTCCAACACCCGGTGCACTCCAAGGCGACGACTACCCGCTGGAATATTACGAGGACGGATACCCGAAGCTGCCAGCGTGCCTGGATCGAAGAGCAAACATGAAGCCCTCTTAGGGGGAGGTGGCGGCCGCGCCAGAGACGGGGGCCGCGCCTGGGTTTTCCGAGCAATTAATGACAGTGATGGTGCTTATGTCGCACTGGCGCAGCGACAAACATACTTTGAATTGCGTGCAACAGAAGGTCGCGCACGATGCCTGACTCTGGATTTGTGCCGTAGTCGTCGCAGTCGATGGGACGCACGCATCATTGCAGGCGCGAAATCCATTGTTACAAATACTCTGAGCGGTGGCATCACAAAGACGAGCCGTAAGCGGCGTTGGTTGGCAGGGCGCAACTTGACATCGGTCGATGCAAGCCTTCACCCGCTCCGGTTAGAACTCGTGTTACTGGGTTCAGAGTAGCGGTCGATCCCTGACCCCCAAGGCAATGATGCCACGCAAGCCCTGCCAAGAGCCAAGCAATCCGCCGCGACGTCTGCGCCATGGCAGGCGTTGCGGCGAAGAGCACGATGCAAGTCATCGCCCGAAGAAATATGCGCATAGCCTTCCCCCCTTTTCTCCAAGGGCAAGGCCAGTCTAGCACCGGCATGGTCCTTGAGGGTGGTCAGGCCAAGAAAATTTCCGAGACCGGGTAGAGGCGTTGCGCCTACGTCGCCGCAAATCCGCCAATGACCCAGCCTACTGCGCGGACTAAACGGGCTAATGCGGTGGCTTCATTTTTTCCGATGTTTTTTGTCCGTCTCCTTGTCCGTCTCCTCGTCCGGCAGCCCACCCTTGCATTCGGGAAATGTTTTGAGCGCTGCCTTCGCATAGTCTGCACTTGCATATGGGAAAGCGCCGAGCGCACCCGCAGGCTTTTTCTCCCACGCGCCAGCGACAATCGAGCACTGATGGCTCTGGCCTGTAGGCACGACATAATAGTCATTGGCGACCTTAGGCTTCTTCTGCCGCAGGAATTCGTCACCCTTGGGCTCACCCTCGCCGCCCAATATTCCTGCCTCGGCCCGTCCGGTGACTAGCAGTAGCGTCATTGCTGTAAGGGTAACCATCAGCACTCGCATGTCGTCACCCTCCAAAAAAAATTATGGGGTTCGATCCAACGCGAGCTTAGAAATTTAGTGGCCACCGAACATGAATGCCGGGATACAAATCGGCAAATAAGCCGCGGCTAACCCGTTGCGATGCGGCCATGAGACCCCCCTCCCTCTAAGAGGCAGTCTAGCACTGAACGAGGCCCAAGGCTGGTACGCTCACGCGCTCGAGTTCGCCATTCAGGCGTTCAGCATGGCTATAGCCAATAAGATCAGCGCGACGGCGATGAGCACCAATAGGGCTAAGGTCTGCATCTATCTACTCTCGCCGCTTCCCTGGGTGAGAACCCACGGTGACTCCCACAGCCCCGGAACCACAGTCTATTACGAGGCCGTAGGGTGCCTTCCTAAGTCACAGAGATGGCAGCAAGAAGAAAGGCCGCCCCGCAGGACGGCCCTCATCAATGCCTGCATTCCTTGAGATGCTAGACGGCGCGTTTGTGCGCCTTGTAGATCTTCCATTGGCCCTTGCACCAATGTCTCCATTGCTTCCGGGCCTTGCGATCGGCTGGAAACATTGCCTTGGCAGCTTTGTGGCACCCACTGCGGCCCGCATCCGCTGGAGTTGACTGGATAGGTACCGCGGCAGCAGCCAAGAGACCCGTCACAGCGGAAACCAAAAGCACCTTCTTCCACATACAAACGTACTCCTTGTTTTATAAGTCGCCCTCCAGGGCAGGGCTCGCTAGGCGACCAAATAGCTCAAAGTGTGGCGGCAAATTGGTCGTATTCGCCGAACAGCAGGGTGGGCTAAACGGGGTGGGTTTAATAAGACAAAATAATGTCGGGGTAGGTGGTAATGTCTATGGTTAGCAAGCTGCAAAGGCAAGTCCATGGCTGCCCCCCTGGTATGTCTACTTACCAGGACCAAGTGCATCTAAATTATAACTATTAGACATGTAATATACTTCACGATAAGTTGATAGGTTACTAACACATTTAGGAGGTGAGGCGCCTATATACTGCAAAGCAGGCCGAGGAGGAGGTGGAACTCCTCACCCGGCCCTAACTCAAACCACGGAAAGGCAATTCCATGGCTCAAGCTGAAACTACACTACAGCAGCGAATTGACAGCCTCGACCGCAAACTGACGCCAGCACAGCTTGAAGAGCTGCAGGCCCTGGTGGCCTTGATTGGCTTCAAGCTGACACCTAGCAAGGCCGACAAGCCCAGCAATCATCCCACTGACATCGCTGCCTTTTACGCCTCTGTGGGGGTGTAGAGGTGATCACATTCTACCTCGTACTGGTACTAGTCGGATTAGCCTTCGCGTGGCTGGCGATATGGCTGCTACTCAAGGACGCTAGACCGCGGAGCTCGGTCAGCGCGCACGACATGGGCCCCGGTTGAGGGGCCCTTTTCTAATGCCAGCTGTTGATTGACAATCAAATGTCTGACACCGCGAACCCCAGCAAAACCAAGGGTTACGAGTAGACGGCCGGCTCTGTGTCCGCACTGTGTCCGGGCAGAAGGCCAAACAGGGCTGTAGGAAGAGCTCGGCGCCACGGTGCTGCAGAGGTGACCGCCCGCCGCGCGAGCCCAACTCTCCAGCCATGGTGGTGATCATCGCCGAGCTCGAGGCGCGCGGGTGACCCAGGCACCGCCGGCCGCTACCGCCAAGCCAGGGTTTGAGCATCCTGTTACCGCCTTGCTACAGGGTAGTGGCGGATATGACACAATGTTTCTAATATTTGTGCCCCTGTATGCCCAGCATTTCACCGCCAAGAAGCTCACCCTAAATGGCAAGGTTGGCTCATATCCTCATATTTTATGGAGCAATTTCAGGAGGGTGACTATCTTATAGGGTGCTCCGTAAGGGCAGTTATGCTCTTATTGGAGGCCATTAGCGTCACGTATGCCGTAGACACCAGTATGGGGGCTCAGACACCACTATAGACACCACTTGTTTTGCATAGTGGTGTCTCGATAAGCTTTTGAATTATAAGGCATAAAACACTAGACACCAGTAGACACCACTATTTTTGGGGTTTTACCTAGGAAAGTCATCCTAATGTTTTCGGAAAATAGGGGGTGTTAGTGGTGTCAGTGGTGTCTGCCGCAGAAAATAAGGGTTTTTCCGCTCAAAATAGACACCAGTATGGGCTGGCGACATCGGTAGCGGCGCGCGCCATAGCGGTGTCGGGACAAGCCTGCCTCGCGTCACGCCGGTTTTTCGTCGTCAAAGTGCTGTCGCGTATAAATTGAAAGTGCGTTGTTCTGGAACCGGCGAAGGAGGAGCTCTGTTCTGCTCTCCTTCTCAGGTGTCAACTCATCGCGTAGCTCCTCAAGATTAATGGCGAGCTCGTTCGCCACAAAGCCGAGGCAAACGAGCACGTCACTATGGATTTCGACAAGGGAATAGTCCGGAGGATTGATGCCTTGCTCAAGTTTATGGAGAAACTCGATCGCCGCATCGAGCGGCCGCAGCGGTGTGTCGGGCAGGCTTCCCCAAATCTTGTCGATATCTGGAACAATGATATTAGCCATTAATCCTCCTCCTTAGTTGCTCCTGTCGCTTTCAGCCTGCGGTAAACATATTCCCGGTCCCGGCCGCTCCCCTTCTGGCCGCGTTTCCAGCATCCCTGTTTCTTCAGGATTGCGGCGACGCGGTTCTGGGCCAGCTGGTCGCGATACTTTGTTTCTAGCCCGATCGCGTGTTCCAGTACCTCGCCGATCGACGTTACGTCCTTACTGTAGACGTACTCTGAGATTGCCGCGCTCCATGCGTCTTCCATGTAGCGCTCGTCTTGCTCGTCGCTCGCCGCCTTTATGAGGAGCGTGTCCGTGAACCACCAAGGCGTACCGCGGCGATAAAGCATGACGGCCTCAGCCCACAGCTGGTCGCGATCACGGATGATGGCGTCGATGTCTACGGTACCGCAACGCGCTGGCAAAAACCGGCGAGCGCCACTCTCATCCTTCAAGTAGCGATCGGCGTTTGTCGTGCCGGCAAGAATGCATTGCCGAGGGGCTCTAATAACGCGGCGCCCGTAACTCGGGCGAAACCGATCGTCTCGCCTTGAGGCGAAGGCCTTCACCTTCTCTACGTCGGCCTTTCGCATGCTGGTGAGTTCGGCAATCTCCAGGCACCAGACACCGTTCATCTCCATCTTGCTGTCTTTGGTGCCGAGCTCAGAAAGGTCGTCGCTAAACCAGGGGCTAAAAAGAGCGTGTAGCGCGGTAGATTTGCCGGCACCTTGATCGCCTTCGAAAATGGGAATGGTGTCGACCTTGCATCCAGGCTTAAAAATACGTGCCGCGGCCGAAACGAGCGTCGAGGAGCCGACGGCCGCATGGTAAGGGGTGTTCTCGGCGCCGAGGTATTTGTGCGTGAATTGGTTCACGCGCGCGACGCCGTCCCACTCTTGGCCGCTGAGGTAGTCGCGGACTGGGTGATAGCTTGTCTCCCTGGCAATCGTCTCTACGGCGCCGGGGACAACGGTGTTAGCGCTTACGCAGACACCTTGATGGTGCAACCACTCCGCCGTTAGTCTGTCATCTTGTTCGGCCCATGGTCTTGGCGCCCAGCTATTGTCCTTACTCTTACAGAACGGCGGCGGCCGCATAGCCATGGTCGCCATCTCGAGCTCGTCGTAGGCCAGCACACCTTCCCATTCCGGTGCCCACCGCAGTGCCGTCAATGCGTTCGCCAATATCGGCTTGGGGGATTTTGTGGCCGTGACGAGTAACTTTACACGCCATTCGCCGTTCGCCCCACCATGCTGGCGATCCCATTCTTGCTGGAGCTCCTCTAGGGTGGGGCCGGCCATGGCTACCTCCCCCGCGCCAAGTCGCGGGCGATAATGCGCCTTACGGTACGGCTAAGCTTTTCCTCGTCCTCCGGCGGGCTGTTGCGCAGGTTCCAACAGAGCACGAGCTCGTGCGTGATGTCGGGCGGGATGCCGTGGAACAGAAGCTTCCCCGTTAGGCTCGCGCACGACTCCGAGCGGTGCCCGTTCAGCACGCCTTTAACAATGCCGCGCCAATACTCCGGCGGCCGTGCTTCTTTATGGTTCGGCTCGGCTAGTGCCTCGATGATCCATGCCGGCGCCGGGGCGAGCGGCGTTTCGGCGGGATGGTGGTCGACGCTCCACACGTAACGCCTACCGCTGATGTGAGCGCTGCCGACGCCAACGACATAGCCGCCGCGACCGCGTACATCGAGCCCGGGGCCGAGCTTGCCGCTACTGCTGCGAATTTCTTCCGCCGGCATCTCGAGGAAAATATGCTCGCCTCCTCCTCCGGTGAGCGCGCGCCATGTGGGCGGCACCTCGCCATGCTCCTGCTCGAGCGTTTGCAACGTCTCGTCACCTTCGTGTCGAGGATCGACGTCGACGGCCAGGAGCGCCTGCGTGCAGACGCCGTAGTTCAGCCAATCGTGGGCGCGCCACCATCGGAGGATAGTGTCCGCGTCAGTCGTTGCGTTGTTGAGCCCGTTGGGCGCAAATCGCGGGAACGGGTGCTTGCCAGGGCTATCGCACTGATAGTTGCCACAGGTGCAAGCGGGACGGCCGTCTTTATGTCTGGTAATGCCGTGCAGAGGAAACACCGCGTGCCCGAGCTCGGCGAAGGCCAGGGCGTTCTCCAAAGCATAGTTGTCCATGTCTCCATACAAAGAACGGGCCGCGCTTTGGGCGCGACCCGTCTTTCCTTTCCTATCTGAAGTTGGCCCTCTTCTTTGCTACCGGCTCGGCCGGAGCCGGGTTCTCGGATTCGGGTATCTCGTCGTCGATCTGCTCGCTCATTGGCGGGTCGGCGAACCGGATGCCAGGGCATGGCCCGCTCGGCCCGTTCACCCGCCGCGTGATCAGCGTGACCTTCTTGCCAACCCATGCGCGCGTGTCGCGGCCAAACCGTTCCGCCAAGACGGTCCGGTTCTCTACGTTCAAGACCAAGCCCCGCGTGTCCTCTTCAAATTTCAGGACCGGCTTCGTCTTGCCGTCGTTCATCTCCGTCTTCTCGACGGTGGTGATGGTGACGGGCAACTTCTTACCGACCAGCTCGGTGGCTTTGAAAAACGAGCTGGGAAACTCGTCATAGATATCCATGTCATTCACTCACTTTCTGCACGCTACGCTACGGTGCGGTGCGGTTTCGGCTCATGCCGCGCGCTCGAGTCCGCCGGCGCGGCTTGGCGGCAAGCTCAATCCTGATTGCGCGGCTGCCAGTAGCCGTTCTCCATGCCGGCAAGCCGGCCGTTGATAAAATCGTCGATGCGGTTGGTGGTGACGGCGATCTCGAGCGCGTAAGCGGGGTCGCCGCGGCGTAGCGCAGCACGGATTTCGGTGCGGATATCGGCGTGACAGGCGCGGCCGGCTCGGACGAGCGCGACGATCTCGCGGCCTTGATCGAGGCGCGCGAGCAGCACTGGGGCGGAGGCCGCGCGCAGCCGGGCAATGTCACGACGACGGCGCGTCATGTCGGTGCACCTCGCCGAGATGCGTTAACCTTCCGGGTGATGCGCTCGAGACAGTCGAGCTGTTTTTGGGAGAGCCTCGGGCGCTCGCGAATCGAAATTAGAAATCCGCGCTCCCAATCGTTGATGACCGGACTTCGCAGCGCGCTTCTAATCTCGCCGGCGATGGTGCTGTCGCCAGTCGGTGCCGGCAGTGCTGCGGGAATGATGACGTCGCGCCAGGTCAGCCCGTGCTTGCGAATTAGATCAGTGGCTTTCTGTGCTGCTGATGCTCTCTCGCCGGGAAACCGACTGCCGAGCAGCCCCGTGAGCTTCGCCAATCGCTCAAGATCTTCGCGGGGCAAGGGGTGAGACATCACGGCGTCTCCCCGCCGCGGGAGCGAATCGCCTTGATGATGAGGAGCCGCGCGCGCAGCACCGCGGTTGCGACCCGACAGGAGAATTCATAGTCTTGGCGAGCGTCGTATCCGGCGGGCTCGGCCGGCACGGCTGCGCGGTTACTGATGGCTTTGGGGCGCTTGCCCTTGGGTTCTTGCCTTACTGATTCCGAACGCGTAAATGAAGAGTGTCCATTGTCTCCATCATCACTTCCCGAACTTTCCTGCACAGAACCCGGCAAGGCCCTCTCCAGGGGCCTTGCCATCTAGGCACCGCGTCGCGTCGGGTTGTGACGACGGACTCGTCGGGCAAGCCACTCTTTGGCCTCGGGGATCGGAATGTACGTCTCCATGCCGTGCCGTAAGTGCGGCAGGCCATCGACTTCTTTGATCATTTTGGAGACGGTGCGCCGAGTTCGACTAATCATCTCGGCAAATTCATTGATTGGGGCGTAGTCGCCCAATCTCGGGTCGATTCTGCCAGTCATCCTGAATCTCCTGTGCTCGACCGGGATTACGGTGCGAGCCGTCAGGAAATCCGACAGCGATGCCTAGCTACTGACCATCAAACACAAGATACTCCGAGCTCTTCGACAGTCAAGCTAGTACTGGTACCGACACACTGTGGGGAAGCCACAGTGTAATTAGACGCGCTCCTTATTATTTAGACGCGCTCCTTATTATAAAGAGTGTACACCTCCGCCGCGGTCTCGGGCTTGCCCGTGATCACCGCGCCCGCGGTCTCGGTCGCTCGCCGGAGATGATCGTCCGCGAGGTGCGCGTATCTATGCGTTGTTGCGGCTTGGCTGTGTCCCAGCAAGGCGCCGATCGTCTGCAGCGACAGGCCCGCGCCGGCGAGGACGGATGCGTAGGTGTGCCTTAGGTCGTGTATATGGACGCCGCTAATCCCAGCCGCTTTGCACACCTGAACCCATGCCTTGCGCGGTCTAGTGCGGTGCTCGACGCCGATTCCGGGAAATACGTATTCCGAATCGCCGGCGGCGTCTTTGAGCGCGCTGAGAAGTTGCCGAGCCGGCGCTGACAAAGGCACGCGGTGCTCGGTTGCTTGCTTGGTGGTCGATCCCGGCTTGACCCAGATTCCCGTCAAGAGGTCGAGCTGATTCCACTGCGCAGCCAGAACTTCGCCTGAACGCGCGCCAGTCAACAACAGCAAGCGGAGGATGTTTGCGGCCTGCTGGTCCTCCAGCTCGGCGAGCGCCTCGGTGAGACGGGTGAGCTCGTCGGTCGATAGATAGCGGTGACGCGCCTGCTCCGAGTTTCGCTCGATGCCCTTAGCCGGATTATCGGAGCGCCACTGCCAACGGACCGCAAGGCCGAACATCTTCGATAACAACGCCACGGTCCTGTTGGCGTGCACCGGGATGCCGTGCTGCGTCATCTTGCGGTGCAGCCCGTCAATATCGCGGAAGGAAACCTCTGCCACCTTGAGGTGCTTCAATGCCGGCAGGATGTGATTCCGGATCATCGCTAGGTCGCGCGTCCGAGAGCCTGGTCGCTTCCTGGGCAAGTGTTCTTCTGTATAGCGCTCAGCGAGATCGGCGATCGTAGGCGCGGCTCGGCCGGCATGAATCTCGGCGAGCGGGTCTTCGCCGCGATCAATGCGCTTCTTGAGCTCTTTGGCTTCACCGCGCGCGGCCGCACACACCCAATCCGGGAAGGAGCCGATGGTAAGCCGGCGCTCGCGGCCATGGACGCGGTAATTCAGGATGAAGCTGCGGGCGCCGCCCGCGGTGACGCGGACACCGAAGCCCTTCACCTCTGAGTCGTAGGTAATACAGTTGCCATGCTCCGGCGCCGGCAGCGCCTTTACGATCTTGTCCGATAGCTTCTGTGCCATTTAATCAGCCCTCCCCGTATCCCGTGTCCGCACTGTGTCCGTCCTCTAAGACACAGGATGCTTCCCCAATATGACATGCTGAGTCCTCACCATCAACATATAACGTTATGGATTACAGGAGGTTGCTGGCGGACACGGGCAAAAACTTAGGGAGCGCGCGGGGTTTAGAAGCAGGCCCAAAATAGATAGATGAACTCCGGCTTGACGCTCTTGCCGATATAGACGCCGTCCGTGGGCGCTTCCTGAGCGGCTCCGCCGGCTGCCGCGTCTTGGGTTGGCGCCGCCTTGCCCCTGGCCATGGGTCCTCCTCCTCGTGTCGTTGCCCGCACTCTAACGTTGCGCGAGGCTGAGGCAAAGACGGCGTGATGTCCCTCCTGTTTCAGGATTCCCAAGCTTTCTTGGGCCTTCGGCTTCGTGCTAGGACGGGACTGAAGGGGCTAAGGCTAGGATGACAATGGCTGAATTATCATTGGCGCGCGATTTTCCGCCCGCCCAAGAAGCGGACTGGCAGGCACTGGTAAAGGAGGCGCTGAAGGGCGCGCCGCTCACCTCGCTCCGCTCAACCACCTATGACGGCATCGTCATAGAGCCGCTCTACGCCCGCGCTCAAGACGGAGCTGTTATTGCTGGGCGCGAGCCAGGCTCGGCGTGGAGCGTGATGCAGCGCATCGACCTGCCCGACGCGGACGCCACCAACACGCAGATCTTCGACGATCTGAACAATGCCGCGAGCGGCGCGGTGTTGGTGTTCAGCGGTGCGGTCGGCGATTACGGCTATGCTCTTCCGGCGACGGAGCAGTCGATCGAGAGGGCGCTCAAAGGCGTGCATCTCAATGCTGGCATCACGCTGGAGCTCGATTTCGGTCCGCCTTCGCGGCAAGCAGCTGGCATCGTGGCAAATTACGTGAAGGCGAAGGGGCTCGCGCCGTCTTCAGTTAACATCCGCTTCGGATTCGATCCGCTAGGCGCCATGGCGGCGCGCGGCGTTGTCCCGAAGCCTTGGAGCGAGCTCGCACCCGCGGTGACCACCATCATCGCCGGTCTGGCCGAGCAGGGCTTTGCCGGCCCCTTCTCCGTCGCGGACGGAAGGCCCGTGCATGCCGCCGGCGGCTCCGAGGCGCAGGAGCTTGCCTTTGTGCTCGCCAATGCCCTCGCTTATCTCCGCGCGCTCGAGGAGCAAGGCCTCTCGCTCGACAACGCGCGCCGCTTCATCTTCTTCCGCCTCGCCGCCGATCAGGATAAGTTCCTGACCATCGCCAAGCTCCGCGCCATCCGCGAACTTTGGGCGCACATCGAGGAGGCCTGCGGGCTTGCACCACGTCGGGCCTTCGTCACCGCCGAGACCGCCTGGCGCATGATGACCAAGCGCGACCCGCACGGGAATATTGTGCGTGGCACCATCGCCGCCCTTGCCGCCGCGGTTGGCGGCGCCGATGCGGTCACGGTGCTTCCTTTCAGCGCGGCGCTCGGGATCCCCGATGCGTTTGCGCGGCGCATCGCCCGCAACACGCAGACCATCCTCATCGAGGAAGCAAATTTACACCGCGTCGCCGATCCGGCCGCGGGATCGGGCGCGATCGAATGCCTCACCGGTCAGCTCGGCGACAAGGGCTGGGCGCTGTTCCAGGAGATCGAGCGCGCCGGCGGTTCTGCCAAGGCGCTCGAGGCCGGGCTGATGCAGAAGGCCGTGGCCAAGGTGCGGGCGGAGCGCGAAGCCAATGTCGCAAGCCGGAGGGACTCGCTCATCGGCACCAGCGACTTCCCCGATCTCACGGACGACAAGGTGACGATCGTCGAGGCGTCCTCTCCCGCTGCGGCGGCAGGCCAGCCTATCCAGCTACTTCCACGCTTCCGCCTCGCCGAGCCGTTCGAACGATTGCGCGACCGAAGCGACGGGTACCTCGCCCGCCATGGTCAGCGCCCCAAAGTGTTCCTCGCTTGCCTCGGGCGCGCCTCAGACTTCACGGCACGTGCGAGCTTCGCCAGGAGCCTGTTCGAGTCAGGCGGCATCGAAGCCGTGGAAGGAAGTGGCGACACTCTGATGAAACGATTCGCAGAATCGGGCACGACGCTCGTCTGTCTCTGCTCCTCTGACAAGGTCTATGCGACTGAGGCCGCGAGCGCGGCGAAGGCGCTTGGCGCTGCCGGCGGGAGTCATATCTATCTTGCGGGCAAGCCCGGCGATCACGACAAGGCTTGGGAAGACGAAGGGATAGGGACTTTCCTTCATCAAGGCTGTGATACGCTTGGCCTGCTGCAAGATGCTTATGAGAGATTAGGTGCATGAGCCGCATCCCCGACTTCGCTGAGATCGCTTTCGACTCCGGCAATGGCGCCGGCGCTACGGCAGCTGCGGCTCCGGCCTGGCTGACACCGGAAGGTATCGCGGTGGCGCCAGTTTATGGCACCGAGGACGTTGCGCGGCTCGATTTTCTCGACGGACTTCCTGGTGTCGCACCTTATCTCCGCGGCCCCTACCCCACCATGTATGTGCAACGGCCCTGGACGGTCCGGCAATATTCCGGCTTCTCCACCGCCGAGGATTCGAACGCCTTCTACCGCCGCAATCTCGCTGCCGGTCAGCAGGGCGTGTCCATCGCCTTCGACCTCGCCACCCACCGCGGCTACGATTCCGACCACCCGCGCGTCACCAGCGATGTCGGCATGGCCGGCGTCGCCATCGATTCCATCTACGACATGCGCTCCTTGTTCGACCACATCCCGCTCGACAAGGTCTCAGTGTCGATGACCATGAACGGCGCGGTGCTTCCCGTTCTCGCGCTGTTCATCGTTGCCGGCGAAGAGCAAGGCGTGCCGCCGGAAGAGCTGTCCGGCACCATCCAGAACGACATTCTCAAAGAGTTCATGGTGCGGAACACTTATATCTATCCGCCCGCGCCATCGATGCGCATCGTCTCGGACATCTTCGCCTACACTTCCAAGAGGATGCCGAAGTTCAACTCGATCTCGATCTCCGGCTACCACATGCAGGAAGCAGGCGCGACCGCGGACCTCGAGCTCGGCTACACGCTTGCCGACGGCATTGAATATGTGCGCGCCGGCGTCAAAGCCGGCATGGACGTCGACGCGTTCGCGCCGCGGCTCTCCTTCTTCTGGGCGATCGGTATGAACTTCTTCATGGAGATCGCCAAGATGCGCGCCGGCCGGCTGCTCTGGGCCAAGCTGATGGCCGAGGAGTTCAAGCCGAAGGACCCGCGCTCGCTCGCGCTCCGCACTCATTGCCAGACGAGCGGCTGGAGCCTCGCCGCGCAGGACGTATTCAACAATGTGGTGCGGACCTGCGTCGAGGCCATGGCGGCGACGCAAGGCCATACCCAGTCGCTGCACACCAACGCGCTCGACGAGGCGCTGGCGCTGCCCACCGATTTCTCCGCGCGCATCGCCCGCAACACCCAGCTGATGTTGCAGCTTGAGTCCGGCACGACGCGTATCATCGATCCCTGGGGCGGTAGCTTCTATGTCGAGCGTCTCACCCACGATCTCGCCGCCCGGGCGCTCAAGCACTTAGAGGAGGTTGAGAAGTTCGGCGGCATGGCCAAGGCCATCGAGGCCGGCATCCCCAAACGCATGATCGAGCAAGCCGCTACGGCGACACAGGGCCGCATCGATTCGGGCCGGCAGACCATCGTCGGCGTAAACAAATACCGGCCGGACAGCGATGCGGAGATCGCCATCCTCAAGGTGGACAACCGCGCCGTCCGCCGCCAGCAGCTCGACAAGCTCGAGCGGCTCAAGGCCGAGCGAAACGAGGCGGAGGTCCAGTCGGCACTTGACGCGCTCACCGAATGCGCCAAGACAGCCAAAGGCAATCTTCTCGAAGGCGCCGTTCGCGCCGCCCGCGCCAAGGCGACCGTCGGCGAGATTTCTTACGCGCTCGAGAAGGTTTATGGCCGCCACCGCGCCGAGGTCTCGGCGGTGACCGGCGTCTACAAGGCGGAGATGGGGCGCATGGACGGGAGTCTGCACCGCGTCAAGACATTGATCGACAGCTTCGAGCATGAGCATGGCCGGAGGCCGCGCATCCTCGTCGCCAAGATGGGCCAGGACGGGCATGACCGGGGACAGAAGGTCATCGCCAGCGCCTTCGCCGACCTTGGGTTCGACGTGGATATCGGCCCGCTATTCCAGACGCCCGCGGAAGCCGCCCGTCAGGCAGTGGAGAATGACGTGCACATCGTCGGCGTGTCGTCGCTCGCCGCTGGGCACTTGACGCTGGTGCCGGCATTGCGCGAGGCGCTGGAAGCGTTGGGCCGTGGTGACATCATGGTGGTGGTCGGCGGCGTGATCCCGCCCCAGGACTATCCCGAGCTCTACGCGGCCGGCGCCAAAGCGATCTTCGGCCCGGGCACGTCCATCGCCGACGCCGCCATCGATCTCTTGCAGAAGTTCGGCGCCAAGATCGACGCCAAGTCGAAGCAGGCGGCGGAGTGAGCCTGGACTCTCCGGCATGTCCGTCAATGACGCCACCGAAACCAAAGTCCATCCGGTAACGGGCCAGTTCGCGACGCTTTCCGGGGATGGCTTTGCCGGCCTGATCGCCAGCACCATATCGGTTGCCTATGGCTTGTCCTTCGCGGTGCTTATCTTCGCCCCGCCGCTGACACCATGGATCGCCGATGGCATCGCCGCGACCTTTCTGACCACGGCGATCAGCGCCGCATTCATTGCGGCGCGCGCAGCTCGCTCCCCTTCGCTCTCGCGGGACCTGACGGGTCCACCGTCGCGGTCACGGCAACGCTGGTGGCGGCGGTTCTCGAACGGCTCAATGTCCACCATCGGCGAGATGGGCTTGATTACGCGACAGATGCACAGCGCCACCATCCAAGCCGAATTGGACAGCGTGCTGTATGCTCTGAGCGTCGCGGCCTATGAGTGGCTAAAGCGCGAGAACCGGCCGCCGCATAAGGCTCTTGTCACCTATGTGGTGACCGTCATGGCCGAGCGGCTGAGCTTCGCCAGCAAAGTGATCGGTGTGTTGCGCCGCTGAGCGCGCGCGTCGGATCGACGCATGTCGCGTCTGAGTGACCCGTCCCATCAATTCCAATTCCGTCGAAGGCTTGGGCGGTTAGTGCACGGGGCGCAATCAACCAAGCAATTCGAAGTTTATATTCGGCCCTAGCGTATGGTTGCGCGGATTAATCAAGCCCCCGCAAGGTTACGGGATCGCGTACGTCGATTGGTCCCAACAAGAGTTTGGCATAGCAGCCGCGCTGTCAGGCGACCATCGTATGATGGAAGCCTATTTGTCGGGTGACCCATACCTGGCTTTCGCCAAGCAGGCGAAGGCCGTACCTGAGCATGCCACTAAGCGTACGCATCACGCCAAGCGCTCGCGTTTCCGCGGCCGTTGCCCTGCTTGACCGCGCCTATGGCAAAGCACCGACGTTTAGCACCTCGGACACCCAAGTCTTTAAACGGGCCATCGACATGACCGACGATGAGCTCGCAGCCATCGTAGCTGGAGCCAAGCTTACCATAGTAAAATCAGACACTTAGTCCATATCCTTCTGTCTCAATATGTACACAATAAGAGGCAGAAGCTGAGACACGCATTTGCGCGCCTCACATCACGTCTCCAAAGGGCATTCTCAGAATGTCCTAGACAAGGTTCATTTGCGCCAGGAAATCCTGGCATGTCGACCACCGGGGGAGATCAGCCAGCGCAGCGCCGCAGTCACATTTGCAATGGATGCCCATGTGCTTGGGAGAGCGGAGCAGGCTCAGGTCGACCATGCCTATGCGCAGCATTGGGTGATGCTGACTTAGCCGCCCTTAAGAGTGGCTAGTTGGCTTTCCTTTCCTGATGAAGGACCCCGGCTCGATGCAAACTCGCTGGTGCCGACGAGGCTGACTGCTTGATGAGCTCGTCCACCTTTAGGTGCAGATCCTGGAGTTGCATCTCAAGCTTCAGGTTCAGCTGGTAGTCGAGGTCGGCCGCCAATCGGTCCTTTGTGCTTTGTCGGTTCTGACTCATCATAATGATGGGCGCCTGCACAGCGCAAATGACGTTCAGCACAAGGTTCAAGAAGATGTACGGAAAGGGATCGAAAGGTGAAAAAAAAACTTGAGCGCCGTTCAGTACCATCCAAACCGCTATGACAAGACCAAAGAGGGCAATGAACCACCAGCTCCCGCCGAATTTAGCGACATGGTCTGCAAGGCGATCAGCGAAGCTGTAGTGCCGGTCGATTTCTTCATTTACGTTGCGAGCAGCGTGGCGCGCGAACAATTCGGAGGTGGAGCGCAGACGTGTGGCAAAAGATGCCAGCATGGCGATTGCTAGCTTAGGTTGACGACCTAACAGTTCGACGAAGTCCTCCCACTGCAGCCGCAATAGTTTCGTGGGCCGCATGATGTTGGCAGTCGCGCTGCGCGGCGAGCCGTCAAGCATGGCGAGTTCGCCGAAGAAGTCGCCACGGCGCATAGTGGCGAGTACAACCTCCTGGCCAGCTCGCGTAGCGATCGACATCACCACTTCCCCATCAAGGATCAGATACATCGCGCCTGCAAGGTCGCCTTGGCGGAAAAGAATTTCTCCTGCCTTGTAATCGCAACAAGTACACAAACGCGCGACCTCTATGCGGCTTCTCTCGTCGAGAGACGCGAAGATCGGTACTTTGGAAAGGATGTCTCGATCATCCATGAAGTGTGGGGCCTCTAGGCTGCTGCGGGCAGGTAACACATTTAACCCGAGCGCTGCTTAACAATCGCATCATAGGCCGCGTCAATCGCGGCGACCCTCTTATTGGCGATATTGACGAACTCTTTCGGTACCCCACGCGCCAAGAGTTTGTCGGGATTGTTGTCGGCGATGAGCCTGCGGTAGTGGCTCTTCAGCTCGTCATTACTGACATTGGGATTGACGCCGAGCACGTCGTACGGATTGCGTTCCGTAGCTACGACGTGACGAGCTTTGATGTAGTTGAACTCGGTGTCCGTTAATCCGAAGCGCTTGGCCACGTTGCTGAGAAACTGTTCTTCCTGAGGGTGCAACGTCTCGTCGGATTTGGCGATGTGAAAGAGACCTTCGAGCACGTCCTCAAGCAGCTTGCGGTTGCCTTCGAAAACGTTGACGAGGTCCTCGGCAAAGGCCTCGTAACCAGTAACGTCCTCCTTGGCGAGATTGAAAATGCGGGCAACCTGCTTCATTTGTCCGTCAGACACTCTGAAGGCCTCTTTGAATGCCTTGACCTCGTCTCTAGTGATGATGCCATCGGCCTTGGCCATCTTCGCGCTGAGAGCAATCACGCCTACCGTGAAGGGAATCTCGTTATCTGCTGATCGATCTCGGGGTTCGCGCTCGACCTCCGCCGCACCACCAAACAGCGTTCCGATTGAGGCCCCGACGGATGAGTGCGCAACCGCTGATGCTAGCCTCTCCCAAATGGACATCGAAATCCTCCCCGGACCGAGAGCTTATACCTATGTCATGAACGGAGGCCGATCGACTGAGGTTGCGAGTTGCGGCTTGATAAACTCCAGAGACATGCAACAGATTTAGCAGACGCCGTAGAGATTGCGAGTCAAGTCTTGGTTTTGACGTGTGCCGCCGGCCTGTACGCGCGACCTCTAAGAACTTGGAAGCGGTTCTTAGTGCGCTCCGTCGAGCTGGCGTCGAAATAGAAGATGATGGCTTGCGGCTGTTGAAGCGTAGTGGGCGGTGGGTGCCAACATCATGCACGATGAGAAGGCGCCACCAGCTGCGCGAGTGGCAGCCGCTAATGCCTTGCTTGATCGGGGTTACGGCAAACCGCAACTCTGCCTTGGCCCGCTCTTTAGCCTTGTTCTCCCGATGCCTGACAAGGTTCATTTGCGCCGGGAAATCAAGGCATCGCGACTGCCGGAGGGAGATCCGCTGCAGCGCAGCGCGGCGGTAATTGGGATGGTAGGCGCGACTGAGCGGACCATGAGCAGCTAGGCGGCTCCCAGGGCGCACCTTCTGGGGGCCGCTGTTTGCTTTAGGTGTCGGATTCGGTCGGCACCCCTGGCCGCTTGCCGTTGGTGAACTCGATGCCGGTGGTCTTAAGGGCATTATCCGGCTGGACCGTTCTGTACTCACATCGAAGCCATAAATTGTGGATATGCGCAGGGCCGCTCCCTTGGCAAGCCGTTCCTGCGTAGCCTGGGGGTAAAGGGACACAGGGCTGATGTTGCAGCGAAGCATCGTGATGGCCTTGCTGATGCTGCTGGCGACACCAGCGGCAGCGCAGTGGCACCTGCCTTGTTTGTTTGGTCTCCTTGGAGGCTGTTCGACCGTCATACCGCTGTCGCGGGAATACGCCGCACGACCGGTACAACCACTCAATCCGCAAGCAGCGTTGGAGGAGGTCAACGCCTTTCGTGCCAAATATGGACTTAACGCGCTCGTCCTTGACGCGCGTCTTTCCCGCGCGGCCACTATTCAATCCAACGATCAGGCGAGACGAGACTCGATGGGGCACGACGGGTCCGATGGATCAACCATCATGGATCGCGCCGAGCGTGTCGGTTATCGTCCAAGGGTCGTAGCAGAGAATGTCGCAGCGGGGCTTAAATCCTACAGCGACGTGATGCGCGGTTGGGAGCAAAGTTCTGGCCATCGGAAAAACCTGCTGCATCCAGACGTAAATGAAGCCGGTGTCGCGATGGCCGAGAATAGAAGCGGGCGCGCCTATTGGACCCTTGTTCTCGGCGCGGAAATCCAGGCTCGTAAGTAGGGGCCTGAGCCCGGCCCCCCTCGCTGTGACCGGGTTTTAACCCAAGCCCCGGTCCCCCCGCGCCGGGCCTTCGCTATCGGTTGATAATCCCCGCCGAGTGGTAAATAGCCGCTGGTGATGGTTTCCCTGCCACCACCATCTCTCTCCTGAAGAGCGGAAGAAGCCCTGGCATCCACCGTCCGGGGCTTCTTCTGTAAGCGAGCCAAACAGTACAAAGCCTAATGCTTACGACACGGCTCAGGTTCATCGAGCCACAGCTTGCTTCCCCTGTCGATCAGCCGCCAGAGGGCAAGCACTGGATTCACGAAATCAAACACGATGGCTATCGCTCCCAAGTGCTGCTTGAGCGAGGGCAAGCGCGTGTCTTCACCCGCAATGGATACGATTGGAGCGACCGCTATCCCTCTATCGTCCGTGCCGCTGCCAACCTCCGCTGCCAATCGGCAATCATTGATGGTGAGGCCATTGTCCAGGACGGCAACGGCGCTTCTGACTTCGAGGCACTAAGCTCTGCCATGCGGCGGCAACCTCACAGCATCATCCTATATGCGTTTGATCTGCTGCATCTCGATGGCAGGGACCTTCGCCAACAAACGCTCATTGAGCGTCGAGCCAGCTTGAAGACTCTGCTTGGAGCAGACGAGCGAAGCCGCATTCAGTTTAGCGATGAGTTTGATGGCGATGGTGATGCACTGTTCAAAGCCTGCGCTGAGCAGGAACTTGAAGGCATCGTCTCCAAACATGCACTGGCACCTTATCGCTCTGGTCGAAGCAGGACTTGGCTCAAGACCAAGTGCTTTACCGAATCGACCTTTGTGGTGATCGGCACGGATCGGGACCGCAAGACCGGAGCGCTTAGGGCTCTACTTGCTCACAAGGACAGTGCGGGCCTGAGTTACGCTGGAGCAGCATTCATCGCTCTTGGTGGTGATGAACGCGCTGAGTTTTTTGCTGAGCTTGAGCGTCTTGCCACGTCATGGGCAGCATTTAAGTCGTCACGGCTGATGGATGTTAAGTGGTGCCACCCGAAGCTTGACGGTGGAGGTGAAGCATCTGGCCGGAAGCAAGATGCTCCGCCACGCCACGGTGAGAAGTTTCGCTCGATAATTGGGCGCTACGCCAGCCCAAATGATCCGCAGAAATTTCCCGGCAGGTTGGACAATTCGATGCCCCAGCCTTACCTCTTATGGTGCGGATGATGAGGAGGTGCCGCGGGTGCCTGGACACAGTAAAGCGCGGCAACGGTGCCTGGCGCGGCAATACAGTGGCCATGATGCATTACCTGCGGATTGTAAATTCCGGTGGCAGCCAATAGCGGCAGAGCTAAGAATAACGACATCCGACCCTCCTTATTTGGCGACTCAGTCGCCCCAGTGACAGTACCACTCGCGTCCAGGCTTTAGTGCTGGCCCCTGCCCGCCCGGCCTAAGGCGCTCCGAAAACCGCCTTCTCTAGGTCTCTGGCGGGCGAGGAGGCAGAACTCGGTCCTCAGCTTTGCGTCCAGCATCTGGTCCCGACCATCAATTTCGTCAGGCAGCGGCTCGCTAAGGCTAATGTCCAACAGATTTGAGAAATCGACGATGTGTGCTAGCGCGTACATGATTGTCCCCCATTGGCAAATCCGTAATTTTATCAAGCACGGGCTGCCAGGGCTGTGGCCGGATCGTCACAATATACTAGGAAATTTGAGCGAAAAGGCCGCACACCGCGCGGGAAGCCCGGCGTGGTGGTGGCGCGAGACTGGTTGTCGGCTGATATAGTTCCATGGTGTGAGGATCGGGCAGTCAGGGGTAGAGCGATGAAACTGCTAGTGCTTGCTCTAATCGCCTTCTTGTTACAAACCAAACCCGCAAACTGACGGTTTTCGTCGCCCGCGTCAGTTACTCAGCAATTCGATTCTCTTTGGTGATGCCCTTTCGATAGGAGACAAAAAACGCCCAATGCTTGGATGCAGTTCTGAACGCTCTCGCAATTCCGATAGCCATAGCCTTCGGGGTAGCCCTCATCGGTTTAAGAACTTGGTGACGGTAATCTCTGCCGATGCGCCGCTTCCCACCACCATGGACCGTTGAGAAGATGCGGGCGGGGCTCAAGGTGGTTGATGCCAATGGCCTATAGCTCGCATACGTCTAAGCGCGTTCCTTTTCAGGTTGGCAGTACAACGAACCGCAATAAAGCAGCGCCGAAATAGCGACACTTCCAAAAAAATCCCACCATGAACCCTGATAAAAAATTGCCGTCACCAAAAAATAGAGGGCCACGCATGCCGCTATCCACGCACAACCAATTAGATTGACGTACAGTTCTTCAATGATCCCTTTGTCAGGCGGCTGCATGGCGGTGTCTCTTTTCACCATAGCGCGTTCTGCATTGAGCGCGAGCTAGAGCGGCTGGCAGAGGAATGGGGGGGCCAGTAGATGCAACAGATAACCACCGTTCAGGCAATTTTATTCGGGGCGTCCTCCTGGGTGGTAGTGTTTCTGTGGCTTGGGTCACGACGCCCAGGCCTGTACTCATGGGGAAGAAGCCCCGGTAGGTGTTCCTCTGGGGCTTCTTCTTTGATTTGCAATACGTCTCCCTCGCACTTTTTGCCGCTGAGATTGGCTTGATTGCGACAGCGCGCCGATGGAGACTGAAATTTCCATCCCGTCGATTTCAGGAGACAGTGATGCGTATCATGCCAACTTCTTTACGAACTAAATTCGGTCATGCGACCACAATTGCCACTGCGGCGGTCCTCACTGTGGCAGCGCTTGGGTCAGCTGTTCCGGCAGCTGCCCAAGAGAAGAAGCCCAACATCCTTTTCATCATGGGTGACGACATCGGCTTGATGCAGGTGGGCGCCTATCACCAAGGTTGGGCACTTGGGGAAACACCAAACATCGACCGCCTCTCCAAAGAGGGCGGCAAGTTCACGGACTACTATGCGATGCAGAGCTGCACGTCGGGTCGGAACGTCTTCTTCACCGGCATGTATCCGCTGCGCACTGGCATGATCCCTCCGCAGCTTCCGGGGAGCCCGTCTTATCTTAGGCCTGGAACCCCTGCGATCGCCAAATTCCTTCTTGATCTTGGTTACACCACCGGCGAGTTCGGTAAGAACCACTTAGGCGACCACACCGCCGCGCTGCCGACGGCGCATGGCTTCCAGGAGTACTGGGGCTACCTATACCACCTCGACGCCATGCAGCAGGTAAGCTTCCCTGACATCAACAAATCGCCGACCGAGCAGGCGGTCGCGCCACCCTGCAAGAACACGCCTATTCCTGGCGTCCCCGACGTTCCTGGTGCCGTCGATCCCAAGACGACACACTGCTTGACGCCTCCGCGCAATGTCCTGTGGTGCAAGTCTTCGGACGGGTCCGAGGCAAACCAGAATTGCCACGATGAGGGCCCGCTGACGCTGGATCGCTCGAAGACGGTGGACGAAGAGATTTCGGCCAAGGTCGTCGACTTCCTCGACCGCAATGATCCCAAGCAGACTGGCAAGCCATTCTTCGTTTGGTACAACCCGGCACGCATGCACGTCACGACCGTGCTGTCGCCGAAATACTACGACATGGTCGGCACGAAGGGCGGCAAGGATTGGGGCGTCAACGAAGCCGGCATGAAGCAGATGGACGACAACATCGGCGTCGTCCTGAAGAAGCTGGAAGACATGGGCCAGCTCGACAACACCATTGTCGTGTTCACCACCGACAACGGCGCAGAGGCAATCTCATATCCTGATGGCGGCGTAACGCCATTCAAAGGTCAGAAGGGAGAAGCCTATGAAGGCGGCTACCGTGCCCCGGCTGTCATCCGTTGGCCAGGGGTGATCAAGCCAGGGACATTGCTCACCCAGATGTTCTCTGCCCTCGATTGGTTGCCGACTTTCGTAGAGATTGCTGGCGGACAAAAAGGAGATGGGCTCAAGAAAGAACTCGAGCAGGGGGCCTATCCCGGCATCGTCAAGACCACGCTCGATGGCGTCAACCAGATCGACTACCTGACCGGCAAGTCTGACAAATCAGCACGAAATGTCTTCTACTACTTCTCGGGCGCGACGCCCTCGGCAGTCCGTTACAACAACTGGAAGATGTACTACAACATGTCCCAACCCGGCGCCGACGGCTGGATCCTGCCTCTCATCCCGTTCCATTTCACTCTAGTCGACAACATCAAACGCGATCCATTCGAGCAGGCGGTCGGGATCGCCCAAAAGTCGGCAATGAGCATGGGAGGTGCACTCGCGGGACCGGTAACCGCCTTCCAGTACGACTGGAATCTTCTGCCGCTTGGCCAGCAACTGTGGCTCGATTGGTTCGAGACGCTCAAGGAGTTCCCGCCAATGCAGAAGCCTGAGAGCTACAACCTCACGCAGATAATGGATCAGATGAAGGCCAGCGGGCACCCGAGCGATTAGCCCGACGAGGCGAACGTGATGTTTCCGGACGGGCGTCCCAGGCTGGGGCGCCCGCTCTGGTTTCCGAACCGTTTTGTCCCACGTCCGCTTTGGGTCATTAGCGGACATACTGACAAGTCCGCGCCACGTCCGCTTTACCCCCAATAACGGACGTTGGGCGGCACATCCAAGTCAGCATTTGGCTGCCGGTTTATGAGTACGCGCCCTAGTCCATCATGCTGTGCTCTCCAGGCCGCCAATTGAACAGACAAGGTTCATTCGCGGCCAGAATCAACGCAAATGCTGTTGGCGGGGGAGATTGCGCCCACAGTAAACGGGACTCCGATGTTGCATGAGGAACGGAACGAGCGGCAATCCCGGTGGTAGACCTCGAACGGCCCACAACATCCAAGAGCTTGCACGCAAGCACACGATTGAAGCCCTCGACGTGCTTGTCCAAATCATGCTGAACGAAAAAGCGCCGCCGAATGCGCGTGTCGCTGCCGCTAATACCCTGATTGACCGCGCCTATGGCAAAGCACCCACGTTTAGCACCTCGGACACCCAAGCCTTTAAACGGGCTATCGACATGACCGACGATGAGCTAGCTGCCATCGTGGCCAAGGCCAGACTTACCATCGTTAGTGATGGGATTACACATACCCGCATGCATGCGCATGCATTTTTGTAGGGTGGTCCGGGACAAGGTTCATTTGCGCAGGGGATTTGAGAAAACGCATCCACCGGGGGGAGATCCGGCGCAGAAAACGGGACTCCGATGTTGCCTCTCGGACAGCCATCAAGACGCTTGCCGACATCGCCAAGAACGGCACGCCAAGCGCTCGCGTTTCCGCAGCCATTGCCCTACTTGACCGCGCCTATGGCAAAGCACCCACGTTTAGCACCTCGGACACCCAAGCCTTTAAACGGGCCATCGACATGACCGATGATGAGCTCGCTGCCATCGTAGCCAAGGCACGATTGACCATAGTCAAGTAGCCCTTGGTTAGCCCATGCTACCATGAGCATAACAATATCAATATGTTAGCATGCGCTGCACATGATAAGAGATCACAGACGCATGCATGCCATGCATTTTATAGGGTGGTCAGGGACAAGGTTCATTTGCGTTGGTGATTAGGGAAAACGCATCCACCGGGGGATATCGCGGCGCAGAAAACGGGACTGCGATTGGGGAAGCAGTCGCGGCACCCGAACCCTCTACCCTCAGCTTGATTGGCCTCGGCCTTCTTGGTCTCGGTGCGATGATGCGTCGGCGACGGTATAGCTGACAACGCAACTGCCGGATTTTGAATCGCGGCGTCGGCTTCGGTCGGCGTGCCCCTTCCTGTTATACTGCCGAGCCATGATCCAATCACCTTACCGATTTGAGGAGCATTGGTCCGATGCGGATCTTGCTGCAATCGGACGGTTGGCGCTCCGCTGGGCGCTCAATGAGTACATTCTGAAAAATTGCTTACGGGTGAGGCTCGGGCTTTCGCTGAAAGAAGCTAATGCCGAGATCTACCCGCTTAGTCTGGAAAACGTTCTGCAAAAGATCGAATGGCTACACAGGATTAAACCGCCACGCAAAAAGGCTGCTGAGATTTATTCCGAGCTCAAGCCAATCATTAGAGCCTTACAAGTCGTGCGTAACGACGCGGTTCATTCGGTGCTTAAGGAGACTGAGGACGGCTACATTTTCGAGAACAGAGCGAAGGGTCGATCCTCTACAAAAGCAGAGGTTTTAAGTTGCGAGGAACTGACACGCTACTCAGGGACGCTGGTAATAGCATTTAGGTATGCGCTCGGCTTCAAGGAGGGGCCGAAGCCTCCGCGCAAGTTACCGCCTCGGCCTGAGATACCGGACTTCCTCAAGTCAAAAATCCAGGAAGGTCGTAACAACGAGGGATTACGATCCCACAAACCATTAAGGAGCGTGCGTCATGTCGGATGAGCGTGTCATGCAAGAAGGCCATGTCGAGTTTCAAGGGTCCGGGCCGTTCTATCTAGGAACGGCTCAAAAGGCCGGAGCAGCCAAATGGTTCAAATCACTCTGACAATGCGTATTAATGAGATCGACGATCAATCGGTGTATGTGCAAATGACTCGCGAAGTGCCTCAGGAGCTTGGAAGTGAGTTACTGAACGTCGTCGCCCGCAAGTACTAATTTTTTCAAAGCTCCATTTCTCGCTTGCGGCACCGTACGGAGGGGCGGCACGGGGCGAACGTACCAACCCCTCCTGACCCGGCAGCACTGATGGAGCAGCGCGTGGGATTTTTCCGACATGAGCGATAAAGCCTGCCCCCACTGCAACCGCCCGCTAATGGAAATCGATCACTACGGTGAAGTCTTGGTCGGCTGCATCGACTGCAATCGCTGGGGTCACCCCGGCGACGACAAGCTCATCATGGAGCTGATGGACAGCGACCTGGAAGCGCTGAGAGGGAGCGGAGGCGAGAGCGGCTGAAGCGACTTTGAGCGTCCTTGGCGTCGGCTTCGGGTCGGCGCTCCGTTTAAATTGGGTAGCGCGCCACATGGGCTGCACCATCATTCGCTAAACCTCCCGCGTTCGCACCAATATTTGAACGTGACGCCCGGTTGACTGGCGAAGAGGTCACGAGCTTTCTCGCAATTTTTGCGGTTTCAGAAGGCTGGGTGCCTGTTGGCCGGACGGTACTGTGGCGTCGGCTCCCATTTGTTTGCGGCTTGCCACCGAAAATCCCTGAGCGGCGCAGATGTCATTGCGTGCCCTGTTAGTATGAGGCCGTGAGTTCTTCTCCTCGCACTGTCCGCTTTGCCCTCAAAAGCGGACATTCGTCAGCGCATTGAGCATGTCTGCTTTGTGTCAAGAAGAGACATTTGCTGATGCAATCGCGAGTGTGCTTGATCAGGCTCAGGACACTTCCCTGCTCGTGGCCCGCCGCGTGTTAAACGAGCGGTACGCGGCTACGTCGCATGTCGTTGTTGCTGGCAAAAATCTCTCAACGTGATTAGGGCAATTGTATCGTCCCTTTGTATCTGCCGCCTTGGAGGGTGTCCGTCAAACTGTCTAACGTATACGTGCCTCCGCCGCTGGCGCCCTTGTATTTGCCGGTGCCGCCGGTCCACTTGTAGATGTATTCCTTGAGATGCGAACCCTCCTCCCAGCTCTCCTGTAACGTGTCTCCACCCTTAAAGGTGGCGGTGCAGGTCCCGGCGCCCTTCCAGCTTCCGTCCGGCATGTACTCGTATTTTCCTACACAGTCACCGGTGGACTTCGGTGCTGCGGTGGGATCGTCGGGGATGCCTACGTATCGGCCAGCGTAGTTGACCAACTTGTGTCCCTTATCAGGCTCCGACTCGTTCCACTTGTCGACCACGCCTGCAAGTGCGCCTGCTTCATTGATGGTCTCGCCGGCGTTTGCCGCTCCGCTGCCGAAAATAAACAGCGCCGCAGCCACGGCGACAAACAGATGCCTGAGGTTCATTGTGTCCTCCTACGCTGCAGAACATTTTGCCGCAGCGGCAATATAACGCATTTACATGGCTCATAACAACCAGAACGGGAGCAAGAAATCCCGACATCCGTACCGTTCGGGAAAGCGCGTCGCCGAGGAGGGGAAAGAGGAGCTGTGCGCGTGAAGAGGCGTTCACTCGGCGTTTCCGTATGAGGCGCTAATGCCCGGTTCTTATCATGCGCGGATGAAAGATGATGTCTGCTTTGGGTCATTAGCGGACATACTGACAAGTTCCAGGCCGAGAATTGAACAGACAAGGTTCAATTCGCGGCCAGAATTCAACGCAAATGCTGTTGGTGGGGGGGAGAAAATCCGCGTCTCAGATCACGTCTCGAATGGCCACCTTCCGTGTCAGTGCCTCGCAAGCCATATTAGACCGAGCTTACGGCAAGGCGCCGACCTTCAACACAAATGATTCTGGCACGTTCAAGCGCGCCATTGACATGACCGACGATGAGCTTGCTGCCATCGTGGCCAAGGCCAAGCTGACCGTGGTGAAGTGATGGTGTCAGCCCAACGTTAGCCATCACCATAGTAGTCCAATGATATCAATGTGTTAGGTATCGAGAATACATCATACGGAATGATGAGATCTCGGCGGACAAGGTTCATTTGTGCCAAGAAATCGAGAAAAGCCAACCACCGGGGGATATCCGCGGCGCAGAAAACGGGACTCCGATGTTGGAGGGTGGTTCCTTCGAGACAGCCCAGGCTTTTGGCAGCGCGTTGATAGCCCCGAAGCCATCAACTCCTGGTTCCTTCGAGACAGCCCAGGCTTTGAGCTCGCGTCGGAGCTCCGGGTCAGGGCTGACGAGGCGATTTTCGACAAGATTTCGATGTCCGCTTTCGAAGGCACGCCCTTGGCTATGGCGCTGCGTGACTGTGGCCTGATTTCGTTCATGGTCTGCGGCGTCATTCAGAGGCGAAAGCTGAGACACGTAAAACTGTGTTCCAAATTATGTCTCAGATTTATTGTCTCACAAGGTCTAGACTTTGTTTGGGGAATAAACCAGCCCTCACACCGCGGGAATGGTCGTCCCCTAGGTGGGGCTTCTTCGTTGCGTGCGGACCTCGGATGCACTGTGCGGTAAGCACGAGGGTTTCCGAGAAGTTGGCGGTCCGTAACCCCCACGCCTCATAAGCACCCCAAGCTCGGCCTAACAAGGCGACCTTTCCCGCTTGAAGCAGGAGGCGTCAGTCATGACCAGCGATCAAAAAAAATTTGAACATCTTGCGGGTTGCGAACTTCTCGCGCAAAATTCTTCGACCCCCGAGCAACGCGAGAGTCTCCTCGATCTGGCCCACAAGTGGCGGGCGATGGCGACTAGCCAAAATCTTTACGAAGTTGCTCCCCGAGATTCTTATCGCTACGCGGTCACCGCGTGGCTAAAGGGGCTCCATCTTAGGCCGCGTTTTTAAATCCATGCAGTATACCCACACTGGCGTGCGGCTGCCTCGTGGCAAGTCTTTGCAGTATACAGCCAATTGGCATTCAGATCGGTGGCGAGATACGACCGGCAACCCAATCTCGTCCATGAGCCAGCTATGAAGGACAGAGAGGCAGTAGTCGTCATTGACGATAACGCCTCAGTCCGAGCAGCACTCAAGGATATGCTCGAGTCCGTTGGACTAGTAGTCAAACTCTACGCATCGGGCAGTGCTTTTCTGGAGGATCGCTTACCAGACGCTACGAGCTGCTTGGTGCTAGATGTGAGGTTGCCCGAAACGAGTGGCATCAAAATTCAAGAGAAACTAGCGAGAGCTGGCGTTTACGTGCCTGTCGTTTTCATCAGCGGCCTGCAGACGTCGCGATGGCCGTGGGCGCGATGAAAGCAGGTGCCATCGACTTCCTGACCAAGCCCTTCCGAAGCCAGGATCTACTAGATGCGGTTTTCGCGGCCTTGGAGCGGGATAGTGCCCGCCGCAAAATGCAACAATTGCACTCGATTATACGGGAACACCTTGAGTCCCTAAGTGCCCGTGAGCGAGAAGTGATCGCAAGGGTGACAGCCGGAAACCTGAATAAGCAAATTGCTGCCGACCTAGGGTTGAGCGAGGTTACGGTTAAGTTCCATCGTGCCAACGCTATGCGAAAAATGCACGCAACGAGTTTGGCTCACCTAATAAAAATGCTTGAGTACTTCAACACTGCGAGAGCTCCAGGTCGCGTTCGCTCTCCGCAAAGAGAGCGGGAGAGTAGCCTCCGCGTCATCCACTATTGAGCATCTTCGGTGAACCTCACCACATTCGCACGGAGGATGCAGGCATTAGCGCGCCAACGTCCAAACTCTGGTTGATGAACAGCACCTATTTCGCATCAGGCTCGACAATCTTGCTTGTGATTGTGTGGACCAGCCGCACGCCGTCCTCTTCGCTGTCACCCCGCACATGGGGGCCGGATGATGGTACCTATTCACGGTGACACTGGCACCCCACCCCTCCGTTTAGCTCAGTCGTTGCACAGTTAGCGCGGTCGCTTCTCGTCACTTGATCGCGTGTCAGGGTGTGGTCAATTACCTTATGCTCAATCGAACTCCCGGCTTGCGCCCGTCGGTGAACTCCACCCCAGCCGCTTCGAGAACTTGGCGAAGGCTGGTGACGGTACTGGGACGTATTTTTTCGCCTCGCTCGAAGCGAACGATTGTTTGGGGGGCAACCCTGGCAGCGGCGGCTAACTTTTTGACACTCAAACCTAGCGCTGCGCGTGCCATCCGGCATTGAACAGGAAGCACCTGCGTGGACCTCACTGACACAAACCAAAAATGATGTTACTTGAACTGCCGGTTATGAGGGAGGGCGCAGTGAGACGAAGTTAATCCAGCCAAGCCGCTCAAGTTTTCAGAACCTGATCGATGCGGCGTTTCGCTTCATTCAATGGATGGTTCTCGGGGATCGGCCTCACGAAGAACCAATAATGCCGAAGAATGGGCAGGTCGGCTCTTGTCGGATGGATTTCCACGCGGCTATAGCCGTCCGTTTTTTTCACCTCGATCATATATCCTCGATACTCCGACATTGCCGCAACCTATTCGCTACTAAAAAGACAACTTCCGAGGGGCGAAAAGGTCGCGTGCCAGCAATCAATTAGTGCTACACTTTGGTGATCATCGTGTTGCAGTGGCTTGTCGGTGACAGAGAGCTTTGCGCTCCCGCCATAACCAGGGAGCCTCCAATCATGCCTCATCCAACAGCAGCAGACGCACCGGCATCTCAAAGCCCCGCCCCCGACTATTGCGACCCCGAGATAACGGGAGCCGTCGAGGAAGCCTTCAACGAAGTTTGGGCTGTTATCAAAGGGAATGACCAGCCGGGCAGCGAAGCCGAGACTGATTGTGAACGAAGAGTGGAGCTAAGCCGAATCCTCGCGGAGTTGGTTGTGGCAGGGATAACCGATCCCGCTGAACTGCAGAAGCAGGCTCTAGCGAGTTTAGGCTTAGCAAACCTTTCCCAGTAACATGCGTCTCCGCTAGCTCGAAAGCTGCGTAGCGAGTGTAATCACCCCCGGCTTCGGTCGGCGCCCTTTTCTAGTGTCTTGTGGCAATCTCGCTACAGTAGAAGACGCGCTAAGGTGCTACCTTATTGGATTGTTCCCCAGACTTTAGCCCCGTATTGCGTACCCCGCTTCCCCGGGGCTTCTTTTTGTGTCGGCTTCGGTCGGCGCCCTTCTTGTTTGGCCGTGCAAACTTATGGTCAAACCACGCGCTTGAGTTTTGTTGCTTGTGAGAGCATGGGCAACGCGAAGGTTCCATCCGGCAGAGGGCAGATACGTTTTTCCTCAACAATTCTCATGAGCGTGGCCTCCACATCTTGAGCGGCGCTCTGGGCATCGGGGAAATAACCCTCCTTCATGGCCATGTTGCAGAGATCATCCTTGGAGAGCGGGCCGATCTCAATCAGCTTGCGCTCGAGAAATTCTACGAGTGAAGGCTGCGACGCTGTTGGGCTTACCACTGATGCGGCGCCCATCTCCGCTTGCTCTAACTCAATAAGCTTAGCCAGCATTGCAATCGACGATTTCAAGTTGGCGACTACCGCATCACGTTCGTTTTGGAGTTGCTTGATCTTATCCTCGCAATGGGCATGAGCGGCCTTGATCCGCCTTTCCATCAGTGCAACACGCTCCAGTAAGTCGCTTCGAATGTCGCGCATAAATCCCCCTCCCATTCTCGGCCAACTTAGCGGGAATTACTAAGCCGCACTGCCAGCGCGTTTCACCGCCTCATGTAGTTCGTCGCAACTTCTGACCCACCCCAGATCGCGAGCCCTTTCATTGGCGGCCTGCCAAGCTAGGGTTCGGAACTCCTTGAAAGTGATGGAAGCTTCTGAGTCTTCCTCGTACTCATCCATTGCCAGCCAAGGAGCGTCTTGCTTCCGAAATTTCGCCCTGAGGCAGGTGCCTCGCAGGGCAACAAGAATGTAAGGGTCGTGCACGTCTACCCTAAGATTCGAGCGGATCATCGTTAGTCTCCTCCGTACCCGGCCATCGGCGGGAGAGGGGGCACGTGTTTGGGCGTTTGTTTGTGATTCATGGTGGTGGTGGCGGTCAGCGGGGTGTCGCGCGATATAGGCCAGCGTGGTGTGAGGCGTAGCTAGCCCGCTTTAATAGCGCGACTTCCCGCTCTCTTGATCCTTCAACAACCGCTTCGGCTTCCGCTGAGAAATCACGGCCCAATAGTCTAACCGTGTCGAGATGAGCAGACCTTGCCGGCTCTCCGTCAGCACCGTTAGCGAAACTGTCAAGGAAACTGGCGAGCGCCAGCTTGACCCCGATACCTACAAGTCCCTCCGACGGTGTGGTTGCAATTGTCCGCTGGAGCATTTCCACCCGCTTGTGCCGGCGCTCTTCGTCCCCTTGGTCAGTCGCTGCCATTTCGGCGTCGAGAGCGTGTAGCCACTCCCGCCACCATCTCAGCAACTCAACATCATCCTTCGTGGTAAAATGCGATTTTCTGGGCATCGGACCCCCCTCTACGCAATACGCACAGGTCCGGACCGCATCACACCGGAACTTCGGAGGGGAAGGCGTGGCCAGAAGCCTTCCCCCCGTTCCCCCGTCAGGCGGCGCTGTCCCTCTACGTCTTCGCGCGACCCGGTGAACAGGAAAAACTGAGGGATAACGGATCGGCGAATCTTGGGCGATTTCAAGGCATAAGAAAATAAAGCTACGATGTTGCACAAAGGTTACCGCCGGCGCTATTCCCCAGCCGACCGAAGTTCAAGGAAGTGTGTGGCATTCCCATCGTTTTTCTGACTGCTCACCGATGACGACAGCGCGCTAGAACGCCAGTGGTTCCAGGAGTGCCCGTACTCGCTAAGTCGGTGTATCGCGAGACGCTGGCTCACGCGGTAACCGAAGCAGTTCACTGACGCCAATGACCATCCGGTAGGGTCGGCTTCGGCCGGCGCGCCCTTCCTTTTTCTCACAGACCGATCCGTAGCCCAGATCCTCAAGAAGATGCGGAAGCTGCAGGTTTCGACCCAGCTATATTCTCGGGTCACAGCTTGCATGCTGGCTTCGTCACGTCAGCCCTGCACCACAGCGCCGACATTCTCCGCGTGATGGATGTAACCCGGCATCGGGAGGTCAGCACGCTCTAGACTTACGATCGGCTAAGCAACATGCAGGAGAAGCCTTTTTGTGATTTCCGCAGGTGAGTAGTCTCAGCCGATCGCGTGTTCATGCGGGCCCGTGGCCGGGCCCATCTGTGGAGTGATATGGCCAAGCACTCTCAAGGCAATATCACGGATGCTCCTTTCGAGATTGACAGCGCTAATTGGCGTCTAATCGAGGAGGCTTACGGAGCGTCATTGCCGCCAAACGTTCGGGCTGACATTGTCCGAGCTACCGAAGTGTTTTTCTTTTCCGAAAACTTCGCGCGGACGGGCGAACCAACAGCGAATGTGAAGGTCATTCTCGAAGCCCACGATAAAGCTGCCACGCAATTCTTCAATGAGCTCTTCGGCAGCCCCTCATCCTTTTCCGACGCGGGGGTCTATGCACACTCTTTGATCGACAGTAATTTCAAACCTCGTCGATTGGGAAGCGACAAAGAGGGTCTCGATGCCTTGCTGGACTTACTCCGGGCGTTTCACATCGCTTGCAATACCGCAATCAAGCAATTGAACGACCCGTCAACTGCCCACAAGGCCAACCCGTGGAAAATCTGGCTCAATAGGCTGGCTGAAATAGTCGCGGAGGTTAGGTCTTTGCGTGGCAAGGGCGGTGACGAAAGTAAGGTCAATCACCCGTTAGTTCAGTTCGTTCGTGAGATGCAACACTGCCTTCCATCTGAATGCCAACGCGATCAGGCGGCAATTGAGCAAGCTCTCCTCGAAGCGCAACAAAACCCCGAAAAAACAAAGGCTGAAAATATCCGTGAAGGAAGGCAACGGATCTAGCGCGCAATTCGTTACGAACCGTAAAGGGAAGCGCGGCCCCACGCATGGGGGAAGGGTTATAGTATCTATTCCACCGTATACCCCGGCACCCCCAACCCTCCGTTGCTCAGCTAGGAGCGGCCGCTCCTCGTCACACTTGCTCACGCGTTAGGCGGTGGTAGCTGTAAGTCGTTGCTCTTATAACACCCGCGTCATACGGGACGGGACCGGGGGGCTATTCAATCAGACGGCCGTTGGCGAGGACTTGTCTCGCAAGCCCTCATACTGCATCCACGCCCTATAAGCCCTATCGAGCCTATCTTCGATTTCACTGACTTCCTTTTCATCGGTGCAATCGCGATACTGCGCATCGCTAACGACCTGAGCCATGTAGCTCGCCACGAGTCGGCAGAGCGGTGACTCGTCCTGAGCGCCAAATTTCGCTGTTAGCAGGGCGACAAGCTCAGCGGCCCTTTCACTACGCTCCGTAGCTTTCATGATCTCACCGTCACTTTATCCACCCCAACTCGCGCGCCTTGTCGTTGGCAGCCTCCCAAAGCTGGGCAACGCAGCTGGTGATTCTGCGTCGCATTGGAACTTAAAGCAGTGCTCGGTTGCTCATTCACATGATCCGACACCTAGCTGCGGCTCCATACTCCTCCGCCACGCCCTCTTGCTGTATTTAGGCGTATTGAACGATAGTGCCGCATGTAGCCGCGCTCAGCCGTCACGCGTCCGGGTGACCCACGCATGGGGGTGGCCCGATGGTAACTTTTTTTGGTGCACCCCAGGCACCGCCACCCACCCTTCAACTCAATGGTTGTGAGAGCCGAACGCACTCATCGCTGGCAGCATTCTTCGTCGATCATGGTTCCTCACGGTGATCAATGTGCCGGTGGTCTTAAGTAGTGGTTCTTGCGCCGTGGACCATGCTCGCCGTCTCCGATTGTGTACAATGAGAGGCTGATCGTGAGACACGCATTTCCGCGTCTCACATCATGTCTCCGAGACAAGGTTCATTTGCGCCAGGAAATCTAGGCATGTCGACCACCGGGGGAGATCCGCCAGCGAAGAAAACGGGACTCCGATTGGGGAACGGAGCGGTTTTGGTCCTTAATTAAGCGTCACGGTAACGCGTAAGAAGGTCGCAGGGATGGAGGTGGCATCCTTGCCTGGGCTTTTGTTTTGGCTATTGAACAGAGCTTCTAGCTCCTTCTGCAGATCGCCAGCCCGGCCGTTCTTCTCCGCGGCCTCGAACGCGTTCATCGTCGGCCCGTAGTATTTTCTGAATGCATCAACGAGCTCTGATGGCGGGCCGGGAAAGTTGAAGCTGTAGGTGTCTCTGACGAATGATATCTTCCCTTGTGGAACCCCGGCGCCGGCAAAGCGCTCGATCACATTGTTCTCGACCCCCCACGTCATAGGGCTAATGAAGCCTTCCGGCGGCGGCGGCGAGTACGAAGAACTGATTTTCAAGATTTGTGCGACCAACGTCGGGTCATTTGGAATCCAGTTCCCCATCACGATCCGGCCTCCGGGCCGGGTCACGCGCACCATCTCCTTGGCCACATCAAAGGGCTTTGGCGCGAACATGGCTCCAAAGATGCTAACGACGAGGTCAAAAGTGTGATCTTCCAGTTCGTGCAAATTGGTCGCATCGCCTTCCTGAAACCTGCAGTTAGTGAGGCCCTGCTCCTGCGCACGCTTGTTCCCGGCCTCGACAAGGTTGCTCGCGATGTCGACGCCCAATACGTCCGCTCCGAGTCTCGCCGCTGGTAATGCCGTCGTTCCATCGCCGCATCCAAGATCCAAAACCTTGAGCCCTTTGGTGATTCCGAGTCCTCTGACGAGCGCCTCTCCGCTCTCTCTCATACTTTCTGCGATGCGCGTGAAGTCGCCTTTTTCCCAAAGTGCTTTGTTTGGATTCATCGGAGCAATCCCTTCCTTCCGCACTCACATCGCCTCCATCGCGTTTTTCAGCCCCTTGCGCAGATGGTCCGCATTCCGACGGGCAGAAGCTCGACTTCCATGGCGATAATCCGAGGTCGGGCGTTCCTTATGCCGTATTAGAATGTCGGCTCATGGCATAAAGCGGACGGCCCTTCTTAGTGTCACAGGCTGCTCGCGGATACAGTCCGCCATCAATTCGCGCGTCGCTTCAATGGCGGCAATAACTTTCCATCCCTGCCAGGGCCGATCCGGATCCGCTAGAATGGTTGCCTCGCATAGACGGGGTTTACAATGGACCTCACCTTCTGGAACCAGGAGTGGCCGTTGCTAAGGCTTGCGCCGCATCTAGCAATTGGCGGCGCAATCGCAATCGCTCTGGCCGTTTGGGCTCTCGTTGGCTGGTCCTATCGTCGGAAGATAGCTAGATTAAAGGCCGAGAATGGCGCTTGGGAAAGCATGGATGATGACCTCCGGACGTCGATAGGCTCTATTCGTGCCGGAACTCATAAGCCTGACCGTCCTCAGTGGAGAGGCGCGTAGCAGATCGATCCCCCGCCATACCCGATCAAGCCGAGCTACCAACACTGGCTCCCGCGTTGTCTTGGGTCGTTCCGGCCGAAGGGATGTCACCCACCTTTAGAGTGGGTCGCCATCGAATAGCAGGCACGCTGCATCCAAAGTCCGCTCCGACGTGCAATTGGATGGGAATGCCGTACAGTTGGCGGCCCTTTCCCCACGCAATAAATTTGAATGTCACAGGTCTTGCCAACAATTCTGCAAATAAAAGTCTGCGACCTACTTGGATGTCAGCACCCCCGTCAGTTTTGGCCGGTATGGGCGGTGTCGCTCGATCGGAACTCGTAACAGCGGTCATCAAAGCCGCTATTACGGATTCCTCGGCATGGTTCTCGAACCGCCCAGCTTGAAACGCCAAGAGGTCGAGGCCGTTCGTCGCATGACGCCCGAGCCATTTGGGGTAAACCTCATTCCCGCCGCAACCGACAGCGAGTTGCTTGAGCAACAGCTTCGCATGTGCATCGAACTCGGTGGCGAGGAGCGAAGCTTGCCAAACCCTCATCGCTGCTGAATGATGCGCTTCGAAACATGCGCCGGGCTGATGTTTTCGTTGGCTTCTAGGAAGCTCCAATGACCGTCTCAGAAAGCTATATCCACAAAACCGTGGCACCGGAGGCGTCGTTGGCGGTGGCCGGAGGATACCGTGAGCTGCCGGTGCGCAAGGGCACGCTCGGTCCTGACGTGATCGACATCACCACGCTTTATGCCGAGACCGGCCACTTCACTTACGATCCGAGCTTTACCTCGACGGCGAGCTGTGAATCGAAAATCACCTTCATCGATGGCGGAAAGGGCGTGCTGCTCTATCGCGGCTATCCCATCGATCAGCTTGCCGAGCATAGCACCTTCGTGGAGACCTGCTATCTGCTCCTGTACGGCGAGCTGCCGACGAAGGAGCAGTACGATACCTTCCGCAATCTGATCACGCGCCACACCATGGTGCATGAGCAGATGCCCAGGTTCTACACCGGGTTCCGCCGCGACGCCCATCCCATGGCCGTCATGGTTGGTGTGGTCGGCGCGCTCTCGGCCTTCTATCACGACTCAACCGACATCAAGGATCCGGCCCAGCGCGAGATCGCGTGCCACCGCATGATCGCCAAGATGCCGACGATCGCCGCCATGGCCTACAAATATTCGATCGGCCAGCCCTTCATCTATCCGCGCAACGACCTCGACTATTCGTCTAACTTCCTGCACATGTGCTTTGCGGTCCCGTGCGAGGAGTACAAGATCGATCCAGTGCTTGTCCGCGCCATTCGTCGCATCTTCATCCTGCATGCCGACCACGAGCAGAATGCTTCGACCTCCACGGTTCGGCTAGCCGGCTCCTCTGGCGCCAATCCGTTCGCCTGTATCTCCGCCGGTATCGCCTGCCTCTGGGGCCCGGCGCATGGCGGCGCCAACGAGGCAGCGCTCATGATGTTGCAGGAGATTGGTACCGTCGACCGCATCCCGGAGTACATCAAGCGCGCCAAGGATCAGAACGATCCCTTCCGGCTGATGGGCTTTGGCCATCGGGTTTATAAGAATTACGACCCGCGTGCCCGCATCATCCAGAAGACTTGCCATGAGGTGCTCGAGGCGGTAGGGCACAAGGATGACCCGACCCTGCAGGTTGCGCTTGAGCTCGAGCGCATCGCGCTGAACGACGACTACTTCATCGAGAAAAAGCTTTACCCCAACATCGACTTCTATTCGGGCATCACGCTGAAGGCGCTTGGCTTCCCGACCGATATGTTCACCGTGCTGTTCGCCATTGCCCGCACCGTGGGCTGGATCGCCCAGTGGAAGGAGATGATCGAGGACCCGTCGCAGCGCATCGGACGGCCGCGCCAGCTCTATGCCGGCCCGACTGAGCGCACCTACGTCCCGATCGAGGCCCGCTAGACCGAAGTGCTTGTTCCGCCTTGGACGTAGGCGTAGGCGAGAATGATTCTCGCCGCACAGCGAGTCGGCGAACCGATAACACTGGATACAGTTCAACCAGACCACTCAGCAAGACACGCAGCCATGTTCCTTGTCGAAATTGGCGCGGGGCTAGTTGCTGGTTCAGCATCACTAGAGGGCGTCGGCTTCGGTCGGCGCTCTTTTTCGTATGATGTTGCCCGCAAGTTACAGCGTGCATGCCAATGGTTGTGCTACTTCTAAGTACCTGATGGCCTCATGGTCAGAAGTACAAGTGCCATCTACTCCAAACCCAAGCCCCGGTCTCCCCAAGGCCGGGGCTTCTTCTTGGTCGGCTTCGGGTCGGCGCTGTCCAAGCACCCCCTGGCCGCTTGCCGTTGGTGAATTCGCCTTCCCGGCCTTTTTGCCGTCGGGTGAATTCGATATAGTTCGGCACAGGAGGCCGCGACAACAGGGAGGAGGGACAAACTCCATGTCATCGCACTCGATCCACACACAATCGAATAGCGCTCTGCACGATGTCCCTCGCGCTTCCACGACCGTCGGACTTTTCGATCAAGCCATGGTCACCGCAGTGGTGATCGCAATTGCCTACATTGCCTCGATCATGGTCGGGTGGCTGTGATGATGGAGGACAAGCCTTCATGCACATCATAGCGATGAACATGTTCGACAGCGCGGCTAAGCTCGTTGTCGTCGGTTTCGTCTGCGCTTTCGTGTGCTATTGGCTTTTACGGTGAGGCCCATCCAGCGTCCGCATGGGGCCGACGATAACTAGGCGTCGTGGCTAATGCGCCAGCTGCGTGAGCAAGACGCGAAACGCTTATCGGAGATTCTAGAAGCGGAGCTAAAGCAACTCATGCAAAATTGGTGAGCATGATGGACACGCTAAAGGCCGCAGCGCTCGTTGCCACCTTCATTGGCTTTCTCACCATCTTCGCCATGTGGGTATCGCTATGGGTTGTGTGGCGCGTGTCGGTCGATCCTGTTCGCAATCAGGTTTACAGCGCCAGAATGCTAAGCCTCTCGATCGGCTGCCAGCACAAGGCCTATGGTTACGGCATCGCCAGTGTCTTTTCGGCTAGTCTCTCTACTTGTGGGACCATTGGGCATGCCAAACTCCATGCCCCCGTCTGAAACAGAAAATAAGCGCGATGCTTGGGAGTTCAAGACGTGAGCGAGGCCGCCGTTTTCCGCCTCCATGGACCGTGGAGAAAATGCGCACCATCAGCTTCACCACATCCGGAATGTCATCACCGCCTTAACGGCATCGGCAAGGCGGTCACCCCAGACCGGCTTCGGCAAGAGTGGCGCTCCAGGTACCTCTTTGCGGATGCGCTTGACCGTGTCGGGGTCAGTGTATGCGGTGACGAAGACGATAGGTGACTCGCATGCCTCTCGAAGCTTCTTAGCAACTTCGATCCCTTCGCGGTTTCCTTCAAGATTAATGTCCATCAGGACAATATCGGGCTGATTGCTCATGGCTTGCACAAAGGCTTCTTGTCCATTTGCCACCAGATGGCAAGAGTCGAAGCCTAGTTCGTGCATGTGTGCTTCTAGGTCGAGGGCGCACAGGGGTTCATCTTCAACGATCAATGCGCGGCTTCGGTGCCGAGGTGAAGATTGGGTCATGGTTAACCTACAACGTTTGGCAGTATCCTTGTTACGTTAACGCCCGAAGCCGAGTTTTTGATCCTCAAGACGATAGATTTAGTCGTCGCGCTTGAGCCTTGCCAGTGTAGCTATAGAAAAGTGGACGGTATGAACAACGCGCAACGTCTATTGGTGGTGGCAGCGCTTTTGGTGATTGGGGTGGTGCTTCCCTTTCTGATGCTGAACTTAATCCCTATGCAGGGACAACCGTTGTTATTTTCCGTTACTTGGCGGCAAGGGAAGCTAGCCCTTGGGACATTCCTGCGCTGTTGCGGGGCCGCTGGAATGTGAAAGTTTGTTGGACAGATGGAATATCTCAATCGAGACACTGCTAAAGGACGGTTGGCAGATTGCAGGTTACGCGGCGGCCAATCAGTCAGCTGTCGAGTCAGCGATGATTCTATTGCGGCATGCGGACCAGTCGTACCTCGTGCAGTGCCGCGCAAGCTACGACGTAACCCGCAGTCCAAGCGTCACCTCGCATTGCTACAAGCTGCGCTAGCGCCGTGAGGCGTTTTCTCACTGTGTTGGAGCCGTCGCTAGTGCCAAAGGCACGAATGGCAGGTTCTAGCGGATACCCCTCGTATTCATAACCGTAGATCAAGATTGCGAGTGATCCTTTGAAGCCAGCGTTAGCTAGCCTCTGACAATCTGTGAGAGCGCTTCGTGCTGAGGATAGGGGATAAACCGTAGACTGTGTGGACCAATGCCAGACTATGACCGACGTGTCGTGCGGGGAAAATACCCCAGAAGTGTTGAGGACCGCCATTCTCAACTCCAATCTCTTGCCATTGAGAGTGGTGCCTTTATCGATGGTCGTTTGGTGCAAGTTCGCGGAAACGGACAAATGCCTGAAAAACTTGAAAGGAAATCAGAAAAGAAAGTTGCAAAGCGAGAAAGCCTCTGCCGCCGCATTGAACGGGCTGTGGAAGCTGATAAGTCCGAGGCCGGCGAACCGGGTCGTGTCTTCACTGAGCACTGATAATCGTGTGACGCGAGGAGCGCACGTGAGCACTCCGCGCTTCGCTTGCGCTTCCACATAGCTCCCGATTTCCTCGGCGACATGTCTCCGCTTGCCCGCCTGGGCGGGGCATGACTGCTGTCGGTTCGCCGCGCCTAATCAACTCGCTCTTTAGTTGTATAAGGTTCATTGAAATCGCGTCATCGAGGACCTTGAGCCCACCGGGGGGATATCCGCGCCACAGAAAAAGGGACTCCGATGGTGGAGGGAAATTGAAACGCGTTGGAAATCCAAATTGGATCAAAGGCGGTGCATCGCCCAACCCATCAGGCAGAACCGATAAGCCAATCGCCATGCTGGCGAGAATGCACGTCGATCAGCACCTCGCCGTAACGATCAATCTTCATTAGCGGGGAGCCGCAGTGGGGACAGACGTTGTTGCTCACCATTTTTAAGTCCAGTCACGCTCACCTCTAAGTGATCAGTTAAAGTCCCGCTCCCAAGGTGTAAGATCAAAAGCCCTCAAACCCCTAGGAGGTACGACGATGGTAAGAGCGTACATCACGTCCGCCGTTGCGGGCGCATTCTTGCTTGGTATGGCCACGGCAGCTATGGCCGTAACCGGCGAGTTCAGCAACATGTGCACAATGGGTCTCGCATCCGGCAAAGACATACAGACCGACTGCTCAATCAATGCCCAGCTTCAAGGCAAGACCTATTGCTTCGGCAGCAAGGAGGCCATGACCCAGTTCATGGCAGACCCTTCGGGCAATATGGCTAAGGCGCAGGCTTACTACTCAAAGAAGCATCCCGGATAAGCAGGGCTTTGAGGAGCATTGCCTAGACAGCCGCGTACAACCACCGACCGCCAGGTCGAGCGCAGGCAGCACCAATCATCCTCCTAATGAAGAATTCGGCTTGGTCGGCCTCAAGTAACACCTTACCCTGCCTTGGGCCGTTCGTAATTCCCCCGGACGGCCCTTTTCTTGCTGAGGGGAAATACTGTGTTGGGGTAGGTGGATATATACATCCCGTGACCTGCACCCCTCCGGGGGCGACATCCAAGTGACTTTGCACGCTCCAGGTCCGTTCGACGCTTCTCGCTATTTTGGCGGCATTGCTTTGAGCAGGTTGACTGATCAGAAGGTCCCGGCTCGATACTAAGACTAATCACCCACTCAAAGTCGTCAGCCCTAGAATGCAATCACACACCTCGCTGCCCTTCGGTCCAGGCACGCTGGCAGCATAGGGTATCCGTCCTCGTAATATTCGAGCGGGTAGTCGTCGCCTTGCAGTGCGCCGGGTGTGGGGCCGTTGGTGAATACCCTGGCCGGGGCATCTGAGCACACGGTGAGCGTCGTCGCAGCCAGTAGTGTTGGGCAAGCCGCTTGGGTTGGAAGGCATTGGCGCAGCGTTTGCAGGCGATGATGGCAAGCCAGCGCATTAGCGGTCGTGCTTGACACTCTAGCCTGGTCCAGCCTTCTTTGCCACAAAATCTTGAGTTTTGCTGGGTGACTCACCCCACTGATTGATCTTGGTCCCACGTATGTGGTATCAAAGTACCACACGATGAGGTGCAGTAATGGATTGAGCCTTTGATGTCCGTAGGGAATCCGCCATTGCAAAGAACGAGAAGCAGAATACTTCCGCCCAGTTGTTGATTTGTGGCCGATTTCAGGCACGGAAATGGACGCGGCAGCAAAGACTTTAGCCGGATTTTGGACATTGATTTGCGTGGGCTGGTTCGCGTGGTTAGGCCCCGCAAAGCTGGATTGCGGTGACAATCACAGGACCATTTTAAATCCAGGTCGTTCGGAAAGGTTGGGTTTCCGTAACCTCCGCGCCTACCCGGCACCACAAACTCACATTAGCACTTAGCCCTGCGTCCGTCATGAGGGCGGCGGCCTTTAGGCTTGCCGCCCTTTCCGAAGCTCGCCAATCGATGTCCAACGATGGAGATGATGATGATCCGACTTCTTCTCTTCGCCTGTTTGGCGCTCGCCGCGATCCTTCTGTTCCAGAGCGATCTTTCCGCAACTGGCTATCAAGCGCAGATAGGCACTCGTTTGACTCAGGCCGACAGTGACAACGCGCAGAACGCTCCTGATCCTTCGACCACTTCTGATACCGGCAATAGTGACGATTCCGGTAAGCCCACCCAGGATCAGGAATGAGAATGAAGCTCGTTCCCCCGAATCTCTTCGAAAGGTTTGTGGGGATGGGCTTCGCCTAAGAGACGACTATCAGGGACGGCGAGATTGTCTCCTTGATGCAATTGCCGTCCTCCGGGCCGACAACGCACCACCTCCGTGAGAGAGACCAATGAAAACGAAGCTGATAGCCGCTAGTTTGGTGGTGTTTATCACCAACCCGGCGCTCGCAGATTATTATATCGGGCAGAATCCAACCACCAAGCAGTGCAAGATCGTCGATGCAAAGCCAGATGGCATAACCATGCTGATGGTAGGGAAATCCTCATATGACCTACGGTCCTTGGCCTTCATGGCCGCTGACAATGATTATAAGGATGTCTGCAAGGGACCTGCCACCGAAGCCCCTCCTTCAAACCCTCTTTAGGATCAGGGCGCGATGACCAATCCCGACATAGCACCGAATTGAAAACCGTGCCTATCGGCACACTCTCGGCGTGCGAGAAATTGCGCGACCTAAATAGCAAGCTGCACGTCGCTGTTATGGCGCTCGGCGGACTAGAGGATCAGGAGAGGCGGTTGCTGATGCCCTTCACCGCCAAGGCTCGACTTCATCCGCCAACGTGTTTGATGCAAGAACGCAACGCGGGGGCCTGAGAAATCGCGGAGGTGATGGAGTCGCTCCCGCCAAGTGCCAATACCGGACACCCCCGTTCACTGGTAACCAACCGGATCAATTATGCCACCTGGGCATCCCGGATCGGTGGGGGCCGATGCCCTCATGAGCTCGGCGAGTGAATTGGTGTCGCCTGGGACACGGACCAGTCCAATAGTAATCTCGGTGATAAGTCGCCGAGATCCGTCCCGCTGGCATGACAACCGAATGCGATCCCCGGCGCCTGCACCGAATGCAACGTCGAACGCATGCCTCACCGCCGACGCGGTTAGTGCCAAAAGCGGACATTTGACGAAACTCAATTCGCCTTTTCCAGCCGCGGCTTTTGCCAGTTGCCGTCGTGCGCCCCCGGCTTGGGCCAATAGATGCGCATCACGACGATAAAGGGGCCGCTCGGCGCCGGTAGGCGAGCATCAATTCCAGCCGGCGAGTTGCGGATAAGTCCCAAGCCGCGCGCCGGCCTTGGGCACAACCTTCCAGCCGAGCGCAGAGAGCTGGGAGGTGGCCATTGGGCTCGCTTTTCCCGTAATCCACAATTCGCCGCCGTGGCTTGTAGACGCAATCTGGGTGAGAGGTGCGCTCCAGTTCAGATAATCAACGGGCAGGATGCTGACGCTTCCGTTCGCCGTCATCAGCATGGGCGCGCCACCCACGCTCACAAAGCCGCGCACCGGGGAAACCCTCTTGGCGTATTGCTGAATCAGCATGGCCTGGTGCCGATAGAAAAAGCCCATTTCAACTGAGGGGGCTTTGGCCGCGCCGGCAACAAAGAGTTCTCGTCGCTGAATACCGCCAAGGCTTTCGAGGACTTTCACGATGACGATTTTGTCCGTCGGGCTCAGATTGGGGTTCGCGTAGAACGCATTCATTGTCCCCTGCGAAACGCCCATTACGGCGAGCAGATCGCGCCCCTCCTTTTCGAGGTCCGCTGGCGTCTTCTCCCGGAGCAGCTCCCGCACCTGACCAACCGTGCCGGTCGCACCGATCGCATAGCCGGCCGGTCCAGCGACAAAGCTCATGCCCACATTGGCCGAGGTCTCGCCGACAGCGCTTGCCGTGGCAACGCGCTTCAACTGATCGGCAAGCGGCGGGAAGCTCGTGTTCGGATCAACACCGAGATTGAAGGCCTGCTTGCGCCGCGCGGAGGCACCGCCCGTGACCGAGGCAATAATTCTGTCGCCATGCGGGTCGGTCGCGTTCATCGTCGCCTGCGCAGTGCCGAAGATGTGACCGACGCCGCGAACTGTATCGCCGATCGTCTGGGCGGGTTGGGTCACGAGGTCCTTGGCGGTGTTGAGCGGCGCAAGCGCCGTTCTTCCGGCCGACTTGACCGCGGTTTCAGCGCCCTTCACCTCCTCGAGCTTCTCCGTCGCCGTGATCTCGCGTAAACGGACGCGTAAGAGGTCGCTCCCCTTTACCCTGAGCGGACCCCATTTGGTGTTCACACTGAACACGTATTGGAAGTTCTCAACCGGCACGCGGTCGCTGATTGAATAATCGGCACCGTGGAACGGAACGCCCTGAATTGCCTGGGCAGCCGAGAAGGTCGGCGCCCCTTCATATTGTCCTGCCTGCGAAGAAGCCGCGATTAGAAAAGTGCCGAACGCAGCAATCGCGGCCAAAGCCGAGGAGACCCGATACCAATGCATGACTTTTCCCCTCAGGCGACGCCAAGCCCTCGATGGCGGCTTTCAATCTCCCGCCTGGGCTGAAGAGTAGGCCCAAAACAGCCTTTCGAGAAGTAGGGCCTGCGCGGCTGGTAGAGCCACCTGAAGAAGCCGTGGATGATGGCCCATGGGATCAGTCTTTGTTGGTGTGCACTACGCCGAGGGGCTTTCTCGACTGTTTCAATCTGGTCTGACGCAAAGAAGAAAGGCCTTTAACGTCTGCTATGGGTCAAAAGCGGACTCTCTTCACAGCGTCACTCTATGTCCGCTTTGCCCCCGAAAGCGGACATGTTCAGCGTCGAATTCGATGTCTGCTTTGTGCCATAAGCAGACATTAGGTCTATCAGGGCCCGGCGAGGCCGGGTCGGATTAGGCGCTGCTCTACGAAGTGACGCATGGACAGGCCCACGATCCAGTCCGAAATCACCGTGGGGAGGCGCGAGGGCGTCAACCAGGGCATTGAATGCAGGAAATGCCACAGGCGAATCGGACCTCCAGGAAGGATGCCCCTGTGGACCAGTCGCCACAGGATGCCCAGCGCCTCTTGCGGCGGGTATGCACTGCGGTACACCGGATTTCTCAGGTGGCGCAGTTTGTTCCTGATGCGCAGCGCGATTTCGCGGTCGGCCAGCAAACGGCAGTACAAGGCAATGTAGGAATCGACCATGTCGTCGTAGGGCATACCCTTGGGAATAATGTTGGTGCTGGGCCGCGTGTTGTCCGAGGCGTGCTCCAGCGTGCTTAGCCGGCCCTCCTTCGTCAGCCGATCATACAGTGGGGTCTTGGGCAACGCGGTGAGCAGCCCGATCATGGCCGCTTGGATTCCTGCGTCGGTGATGAAGCGGTATTGGCGTTCGAAGGTGTCCAGCGTGTCGTTGTCGAAGCCGATGATGAAGCCGGCGGCCACCTCGATACCATAGGAGTAGATACGCCGCACTGATGTAAGGATGTCCTCGCGCAGGTTCTGCGTCTTGAGCGTTTCCTTCAGGCTCGCGGGATCAGGCGACTCGATCCCGATGAACACCCAGCCGAAGTTGGCGGCGCGGAAGAGCTCGAGCAGATCCTCGTGCTGCGCCATGTTGAGCGTCGCCTCGGTGCCGAAACTAAACCAGTAGTTGTGGCGCTCCTGGTACTCCTTGAGATATTGCAGCAGCTTTCTTGCCATCGGCAAATTGCCAATAAGGTTGTCGTCCACGAAGAAGACCCTGCGCACGTTGAAGTGGCGCAGCTCGTCCAATTCGCGCCCGACCTGCTCCAGGTTCTTGACGCGCGGCGTGCGGCCAAACATCACGATTATGTCGCAGAACTCGCAGCGGAACGGGCAGCCGCGCGAGAACTGCAGCGACGCACGGGAATAGCGCTCCAGCTTGAGCAGATCGAAGCGGGGCGTCGGAGAATCGGTCAGCTCGACCGTACCTGTCTCGTGGTACAAAGGCTTAGGCGCGCCTTGCTCGAAGTCATCGCAGAACTCCTTCCAAATGTACTCCGCCTCACCAGCCACCACGCTGTCAGCGAGCTCGACATATTGCTCGGGGCACAGCGAGGCGTAGCTGCCACCCGCAACGACGTAGTGCCCACGGGCGCGATAGTAGGAGAGCAGTTCCTTCTGGCGCTGGAACTGTACCCCCATGCCGCACAAGCCGATAATGTCCGCCTCCGGCAACAGCGGAATAGGCTCGATGTTTTCGTCCACAATCTCCACCTCCCAATGCGCAGGGCAGAGTGCGGCGAGCGTGGCCAGACCGAGCGGGGGATTGATAGAGCGCTGACCGGGTAGGATTGCATTCAACATCCACTCGTAACTCCAAAAGCTTTCGGGAAATCGCGGGTTGATCAGCAGTAGGCGCATGGGTCCCTCGTATTCGGCCATCGCTCCAAATGGGAAGCTGATACCTGCTTCGACTAGAGTTCGCTACTTTGGGTGACCTGGCAAACCTCCGCACACCTTATTGGGCCGCCCTCTGCTCCTCAACAAATCCCTTCTGATACATGCATGCGATGTAATCAGGGTCGACCCTGTGCCTCAGCCGGAAGCGGTCGCTCCAATTTTTGCTATGAACCTGCGCCTTGCAATCGATGTCCGCTCTCTCGAGCGCCCAAGTGTCTGAGCGCTTCGCGGTATCGATGGCAATGAAATTTGGAGGCGTCCGGCTACAGCCAACCGAGATCAGAATCAAAGCGCAGATTGACAAACGGCCGAGCAAAACCCTGGCACACAATGGCTTCTCCCCGGACTACTTCCCGTGGGGGCCAGTCTATTTCAAACTCATGCTGCCGATCCATGTTCCTTGGCGAAGATACGCGGAGTCCGCGTCCGCTTTGGGTCAAAAGCGGACATTTAAGCGCGGATCTTGGATGTCTGCTTTACCCCGCTAAGCGGACGTGCTCAGCGTCAGAATTGATGTCCGCTAAGTGCCACGAGGGGACATCAAGCGATCGCCTTGATCGCCCATGCTCTCGCCTTTAGCGGGATCGACCCATCCTCGCGGCGCGGAAGACTGTTACGTAGCTGCGCCTTCAGGCGCTCCCGAGCTTCGGGATCAAGACTTGCGCAGTAGCCTGGCGCAGGCCCTGCGCCCAACGTGAACGGGCGCCAATAGTCCTCAAAGTCAGTGAAGACCGTGGGTATCTCAATCGGGTTGCAATCAACCCGCAGCAGGACGGCCCTGCTCATCAATTCTCCCAGACCATCCGGCGTGCAAAAGGAAAAGCGCTTGTCCTCGGCGAGCTCCAGTGCAACGGAGTCGAGGGCCGCCGCCGCGTCCCAGAAAGCACGCATGAACTCCACGCCCTGGCCGGGATAGTCCCAAACATAAAACCCGAGGGTGGCACCCGCCCGGGCCACCCGTTTCATCTCCATGAGCGCTTTCAGCTTGTCGGGCACGAAGTTCAGCATCAGCGCGGACACGACCGCGTCGCGGCTTGCGGTCTCCAAGGATATGGCTTGGGCATCTCCCACATGGAACTCAGCCCGTCGATCTTGAATCGTTACACGCGCCGTTGCGACGAATCCTTCCGACGAGTCAATGGAAATCAGGCTCTTCGGATTGCATTGCGCCAAGATCGCGGCGGAAAGTGCGCCGTTGCCGCAGCCGATATCCAACCAATCTAGGCCGCTGCCGGCGTCCAGCCAGTCAAGAAAGCGTGGCGCAATCTGACGACTTTACGCCTGCGTTGGGTGAGTTGCGAAGCTTGCAATGTCCGCTTTGGGTCATTAGCGGACATACTGACAAGTCCGCGCCATGTCCGCTTTACCCTCAATGACGGACGTTGGGCGGCACTTCCAAGTCCGCATTTGGCCGCCCGTTTATGAGTACACGCCCTAGCCCACCATGCTGTGCTCTCCAGGCCGAGAATTGAACAGACAAGGTTCAATTCGTGGCCAGAAGCAACACAAATGCTGATGACGGGGGAAACCCGCGCCAGGTCCTGGCTGGCGCGCCGCTCGACAATGGCAACGTCGACGCCCGCCAACGCCAACTCGCTCGCCAACATCAGCCCTGTCGGACCTCCTCGGCGATCACCACCGCATGCTCGGTCATCGCCACACTCCGGCGCTGGGGCGGTAGTTCGGCATGCGCGTCAAGCGGTTGGTTTGACCTTGCTGCGGTGCTTCGAGACAACCGGACCTGTTTTCGAGCCTGTTCCTGAATTTGGATAATGTTCGGCAACCCATTTCGCGGCTTTGTTCTTCTCAAGGCCTGCACCTGCCTGAGCCTGGATTAAGCCAGCAAGAATACCCTTGGCTCCCTGCGTAGCAGGAGCCTCGCGCCCTCGTCCGGTAGTCGACTTTCGGCGCAGATAACGTTCAAGAATGCGAAGCAGCGAACCCCTGTCAGAGATTTTGCAGTCCTTCAAAAAATCGATCACCGCCGCAAGCGCTTTCGCCTCCGCTTTGGCGTCTGCCTGGTCCCTCATATCCTCATCGCCAGCAAATTCGGCCTGATGCTCCCGCTCAATGGCAGCTAACCTAGTCTCCAAAATCTTGATGGCTTCCAGTTTGTGCATCACACGACGATCAGTTGGGATCAAGTTCGACTACGCTCGATGAAGCCCCAAACTAACAGGATCAGCACTGCGCCCACGATAGCTCCGATAAACCCGGCATTCTGGTCCGGGCCATACCAGCCGACGGCCTGTCCGAGGTATGTTGCGACGAATGCACCTACAATGCCAAGGATCGTGGTGAGTATGAAGCCTTTGGGCTCGCGGTCGCCCGGCGTGACGAGCTTGGCAATGACGCCCGCAACAAAACCGATAATGATGATCCAAAGAATGTGCATGTTCTTAGCCCCCCACCGGTCTCTGCTTTCATCGCTATCGAGCATACAAGGGCGCAGGGGGATGTGCCATGGGTGATCCCGCGTTGCTCGTTCCCCTGTGGGCACCCGTTTGGAGGAAACAATCTGCTCGCGTATCAGCCTCACAGGCTTTCCTGGACCGGGGTTATGGTCGCCCAGCCACCTTCGGCACCACTGACACCACCCAGTTCAAGCGAGCCATCGATATGACCGATGACGAGCTAGCTGCCATCGTGGCCAAGGCCAGACTTACCATCGTTAAGTGATGGACTAGCCAGCAGCCTAGCAATATCAATGACTTAGCATGCAATGTACATGATAAGCCATTCACGCACAGCATATCCGCTACGATTTTATAGGGTGGTCAGGGACAAGGTTCATTTGCGCTGGTGATTTGGGAAAACGCATCCACCGGGGGGAGATCCGCCAGCGCAGCGCGCAGTCACATTTGCAATGAGAACGATCAGGTATCAATCTGGGCGCGAGCGCAGTAGCTGTGGCTTACTGCGAACTTGGAACGAATGGAGCCAGGATATGTGGAAGGCGCTGATTGCCGGGACTGCGGCAGGTGTGATTGCGGGTTCGAGCTTGCTGTTTGCTCAACAGCCACCAACACCAGCGACGGGGGTGCCGAACGAATTGGAACGTGACCGAGACCACGGTTGGCAGCCGTCTGCAGAAGATGACCAGGACAATGATTGGCAACCATCTGCAGAAGACGAGCAAGACAGTGGTTGGCAGCCGTCTGCAGAAGATAACCAAGAAAATGGTCCACATTGGCGTCCGTCTGCAGAAGATGTAAGCGCGTTCATGGACGCGCGCATCGCGGCACTTAAGGCGGGCCTCAGGCTTACCCCCGATCAGGAGAAGAACTGGCCCGCATTTGAGTCAGCTGTTCGGGATATGGCAAAGGCACGTGCAGAGCGATGGGCCATGCGTCAGAGCAAACAAACCCCCGCCGACCCCGTCGAATGGCTGGAGCGGCGTGCGGACGCGCTCGGTAAAGCAGCGGTAGGTCTCAAAAAACTCGCTGATGCGGAGGGACCACTTTATAAAAGCCTCGATGACGCGCAGAAACATCGTTTTGAGGTTCTCGCGCGACTACGACCGCATCGCCACTTCGCCGGGTGGAATAGGTCTGGCTGGAACGGGGGATGGGGTCGCGATCAGAACTGCGGATGGCGACATCCATAGGGACTTCGACTTGGCTTCACGCTGGCGGATCTCCCCCGGTGGCCGTCCGTCAGGGGGCGATCCTTGCACGGCTGGTTGCGTTCCCCAGCGTCACTTTGCCGACCTTCCTACTGATGGTTTTGCTGACACGCCCCTTTTCCCCTAGCCCATCCGGGCCGGTGAGATCGCTCGGCGGCTTCGCGGTCAATATGACTGCACCCCCTGTGTGACGTGGCGCTCGGAAGGCCAGGGAGTCAAGGCGAAGGGCCGGGACCCTTTTCGCCGAACTTCTATACCCTGCAAAATCTGCAACAATTAGCTTGCAGCGTTTGCATTTGCCTCAACTCACATACAGGCGAAGACTTACAGCGGCTCTGTGGCTGCCTTTTGTCGCCTTGGGTAGCTGGGCCTAGGCCCAAGGCCTTAAGGCTAGCCTGGGGCTTGCTATGTGGCAGTCATCGGGTATTGGACATATAGGACAGAGTAGCTTAACGCTTTGTTCTGAAATGCAAATTTCTAGCCAATTTGGAGTTGGAATAGTTACAACTTGCCGGGCGGCGCGTCGCTACGTCGTCCTAAGTGCTTGCGCATCCGGACATTTCGCCGCCATTTTGGCTCGCGCCGCCCTGGTCAAAAACCGACTCCAACGCGGAAGGGAAGACACAATGCAGCTGGTCTTGATCTTACTCGTTGCCGTTGCTCTTGGCGGTGTTACGTCGGTCGCTCGAGCCGGCGATGATATTGCCATCACCATCAAGGATCATCGTTTCGAGCCCTCGGAGATCAGCCTCCCTGCCGGCCAGAAGGTCACCTTAAGCGTCACCAACCAGGACGCAACGCCGGAGGAGTTCGAGAGCGACGATCTCGACATCGAGAAAGTCATCGCCGGCCAGCAGAGCGCGACCATTCAGGTCGGACCACTAGATGCCGGACGCTACGAGTTCTATGGCGAGTACCACGAAGACAGCGCCAAGGGCGCCGTCGTGGTGAAATAGGTTTCTTCTATGCTCGGCGCTCTTCTCATCGTCTTCCGCGAGGTCATGGAGGCTGGCCTGGTTGTCGGCATCGTGCTCGCTGCGACGCGCGGCATTTCCGGCCGCGGCTGGTGGGTCAGTCTTGGCGTGGTGGCCGGAATTCTCGGCGCCAGCATCGTTGCCATGTTCGCCGGTGAAATCTCCAGCGCTTTTTCCGGATCCGGCCAAGAGTTGCTCAATGCGGTGGTGCTGATCGTCGCCGTGATCAGCCTCACCTGGCACAACGTCTGGATGGCCGAGCATGGCCGCGAACTCGTCGCCGAGCTCCGTCAAGTCGGTGCCGACGTAAGCGCCGGCCGTAGGCCGCTGGCGGCGCTCGCCGTCGTGGTATTCATCGCCGTCATGCGCGAAGGCTCAGAGATTGTTCTGTTCTTGTACGGCATCGTCGTCGCCGGAACTTCGATGCAGTCACTGCTCGCGGGCGGTTTGCTCGGTCTCCTCGCCGGAGCCTGTCTCACCGGGCTGAGCTATCTCGGCCTGATCGCCCTTCCCACCCGCTACATTTTCTCCGTCACGACGGTTCTTCTGACCTTACTCGCTGCAGGTATGGCCGCCCAAGCTATTCGCTTCCTGCAAGCCGCAGGAGTGGTCACCGCACTCCCCATGCGCGTTTGGGACACATCCTGGCTCCTCCCCGATTCCAGCATCCTTGGACGCCTGTTGCATGTTCTCATCGGCTACACCGCCAGACCCACCGCAATGCAGCTTCTCGTGTATCTCCTGACGCTTGCGACCATCCTCATGCTGATGCGCCTTTCGAACGCCTCCCGCCGTCACGCGGCGCAAGCCTAGCCTTCCAGGCCGCAAAGATTTAGTGCGTGTCGTGCCCCCTGCTTTGCTAATGAAGCGCGATGAGCCGCGCGTTACCCCACGCTTCCTCGGACCTGGCCGGCCTGATCCTCTCCGGAGACCGGGTAGCGCTTGGCCGGGCCATCACCCTGATCGAAAGCGCCAAGCCAGAGGACCAGGCCCGCGCCCAACAGCTCCTCGAGGCGCTGCTGCCCCGCACCGGCAAGGCCATGCGCGTCGGCATCAGCGGCGTTCCCGGCGCGGGCAAATCCACCCTGATCGACCAGCTCGGCCTGAACCTCGTAACCAAGGACAAGAAGGTCGCGGTGCTTGCGGTCGACCCAACCTCGACGCGGAGCGGCGGGTCGATCCTTGGCGACAAGACTCGAATGGGGCGCCTCGCCACAGAACAGGGCGCGTTCATCCGTCCCTCTCCCGCCGGCGACAGTCTCGGCGGCGTCACCAAGACCACGCGGGAGACCATCGCCCTCGTCGAGGCCGCCGGTTACGACGTGGTTCTGGTCGAGACCGTCGGCGTCGGTCAATCCGAGACCGCCGTCTCCAACATGGTCGATGTTTTTGTCGTGGTGGGAATTCCCGGGGCCGGCGACGAGCTGCAAGGTATCAAGCGCGGGCTGCTCGAGCTTGCCGATGTGATCGCCGTCAACAAGGCAGACGGCGACCAGGTGGAGCGGGCCAATCGCGCCGCCATGGAATACCGCACCGCGCTGCATATCCTCGCCGCCGGCAATCCGAACTGGTCGCCGGTGGTGCTGACCGTGTCGGCGCGCGACAATTCCGGTCTCGATGAGCTGTGGACCAAGGTGGAAGATCGTCATGCCACGCTGCAAACCTCCGGCGCGTTTCATGCTCGTCGCGCCGAGCAGGCGGTCGCCTGGATGCGCGAGATCTTCGAGCAAAGACTGCTCGCCGCCTTCAAGGGCGGCAAGGAGGTCGGCCGCCGTTGGAGCGAGATGGAGACGAAGGTGCGGAGCGGTGAGATAACGCCGACGGAGGCCGCGGCGAAGCTCGGTCGCCTCGCAGGCATCGGCGACGGCTAACCGGGCCGCAGGCGAAATCCGCTTCCCTCCGCCGCGCCGGGCGGTTAAGCCCGACGTATGGCTCGTCCGCACGTTCTCATCACCGGGTTTGGCCCGTTTCCCGGCGCCGCGGAGAATTCCTCGGCCTGGCTCGTGGAGACGCTGGCAGCAAGCCGCCCGTCCTCCCGCCTCAATTGCACCCTCCACGCTGAGGTGCTCCCGACCGAATGGGCAGAGGTTGCGACGCTTGGCCCCCGGCTATTCAACCAGCATCGACCGCGTGTCATGTTGCACTTGGGCTTGAACAAACGCGCCCGCGGCTTCCGCATCGAGCGCACGGCGCGCAATTTGATCGACCCGAACGAGGATGCCCGCGGCGCAATGCCAAGCACACGAAGCGTGCTCGAACGCGGACGCGCTCTGCTCGACACTCGCCTCTCCGCTCCAAATCTCGTCAAGCATTTGCGGGCGCAAGGACTTCCCGCTGCCGCCTCGCGCTCGGCGGGAACATATCTGTGTAACTATCTTTATTATCTCTCGCTCGACTGGGCGCGGCGGCAGGAAGCGCCTTGCGACGTCTGCTTCGTGCATATTCCGCCAGGCCCTCGGCAAGGCGGCCCCTTGAGCGAGACGGCTCTGTTGCGCGGCGCCGACCAGATCGTGCGCTATCTGCTCGCCTTCGCCGAGGAATGCGATGGAGCCGCGGTCGCGGGCAGGAAGGGTAGCTCCGGACGCGCCACCGCGCGGCCGATTTGGCGCTAACTTAGTGGCGCCGAGGTAACAGCCGCACTTTGGCGGGGAAGCGTGCGGACCGCAGCCTTGAGGGCCGGCGCGGGTCCGATGGTCCCCACCCTGTCCCCGTGCCAATTGCGGCTCTCGCCTGCAAGTTCGCCGGCGAGCACCCGGTCCGCGCCGGCGACAAGCTTGGCGAGAAGATAATAGAGCACCCTCTCCGCGCCTCGCTTCGAGCCGTCGTCGACCTTGATGGCGACGCCGATGCCGAGCGCAGGCAACGCCGCGCAATGGACGCCCTCCGCGCCGCCCTTCAGAAAAGCAGCATCGCCGAGCTTGCGCATGACCACGGTGTCGAAGCGCCCTTCGCCCGCCACGAGATGCGGCGCGGCGAAGCAGGCGCGCATCAATCTTTGCGCTGCTTCGGCCCGGGCGCTGGAAAATCCCCTGCCACTGGCCAGTCGCGCAAAACCGGTAGCGAGCGCGGTGAGCGGAAGCGCGAACGTCGGCACCGAGCAGCCATCGACGCCCATCGCGTCCGGCTCTAAGGTTACACCGCAAACCTCTGAAATGACTCGCCTGATCTCTTCTTGCACGCCGTGCTCCGGCCGCTCGTAGCCGCGTGGATCGAGTCCACGGTGAACCGCGGTCGCCAGCATGCCGGCATGCTTGCCCGAGCAGTTGTTGTGGATGGCGCTTGGACTCTTGCCCGCGCGCGTCAAATCGCGCGAGACGCGCTCGCTCATCGGCCAATGCGCCCCGCAAGCGAGCTGCTGCTCATCGAGCCCGGCCTTGGCGAGCAGCGTGCGAACCGTGTCGATGTGCATCTCCTCCCCGCTATGCGAAGCGCAAGCAATGGCGAGTTCCACTTGCCCGAGGCCAAAGGCGGCGGCGGCGCCACTTTCGATCAGCGGAATGGCTTGCAGCGCTTTGACCGCTGAGCGCGGATAGGTGGGCCGGTCGATGTCGCCAAGCGCGAGCAGTACGCGCCCATCCGCATCGGCGATCGCTACGGCGCCACGATGGCAGCTCTCCACCAGCGCTCCGCGCGTCACCTCGACCAGAATTGGATTGTCCTGCACCGCTTCACTCTTGCTGATGGCGCTTAGAATGGAAAGTTAGGTTCGTGCGCGTTCGCCTGCACGCGCCGTCTTGCCGCTTGCCGGCATGGCCTCGATCGGCACGCCAGGATCGTGCTTCGAGGCGCGGATGACGAGAGAGGTTTTGACGCTGGCGACATTCGGCGCGGCGGTGAGCTCGTGAATGATGAAATCCTGGAATGCAGTAAGGTCCGGCGCCACGCATTTCAGCATGAAGTCGATCTCGCCCGAAAGCATATAGCAATCGCGCACGATGGGAGAGCCGCGCACGCGCTGCTCGAACGCAACGAGATCAACCTCGGCCTGACTATGCAGCCCGACCATGGCGAATGCCGTGACGTCGAAGCCGAGCGCGCGATCGTCGAGCAGCGCAGCGTAGCCGCGAATGAACCCGGCTTCCTCGAGCGCACGGACGCGCCTCAAGCAAGGCGGCGCCGAGATGCCTACTTTGCGGGCAAGCTCCACATTGGTAATGCGACCGTCGGCCTGCAGCTCTCGCAGGATGCGTCGATCGGTCTGGTCGAGGCGGGCTTGGCGCATGAGCGTTGCTCCTGATCGCGGCGCGCGCGCGTTAGAAGCGGCGGCGCTAGACGGCGAATGATGGCAGATGGCATCCTTATCAGCAATTTTAGGTCCTGTTACGACAAGAATCGAAAAGAAATTGAGCCTTAATCGTTCCGGAAGTTCCAGAACCCTCCTGTCGGCGCTGAAAGCGGCACCACCTGGATCGTTACCGACGGGTCGGTCGGCATGGAGGCGCAAGGCATTGCCGTCGCTGAAGCCGTGGTCTTCGCGGGCGGTGACCGGCGCCTTTCGCTTCGTGCCGGCGCGACTGATGATCTACTTCCCGCCTCAGCGCCTGCTCCGCTTCGTCGCCTCCAACGAGCCGCTCGCACCTCCCTGGCCGCGCCTCCTCGTCTCCGTCGGTCGGCGGATCGTGCCCATTGCGCTCGCGCTGAAGCAGGTAGCCAAGGCCTTCGCCCTGCATATCCAGAACCCGAAAGTGCCGAAGCATCGCTTCGACCTGATCGCGGCACCTGTTCATGACCGCTATACAGGCGGCAACGTCATCAATACGTTCGGCGCCGTGCATAGCGTTACCGCCGAACGCCTCGCCGGCTCGGTTGAGAGCTTCGCCGCGAAGATCGACCCTCTGCCCCCACCCGCGCGTCGCCGTGCTGCTTGGCGGCGATAGCGCGGCCTTCAGCTTCCCACCAGACCTCGCCGCTTCCTTCGGCGTGTCGCTCGCTCAGGTCACGCGCGACAGAGGCGGATCGCTGCTCGTCACCCCGGTCCCGGCGGACTGCGCCGGAGGCGCTCAGTGCACTCACCGCGGCAGTCGTGGGCGTCCCTCACTTCGTCTGGGACGGGACCCGGTGAGAATCCCTATTACGCCTTCCTCGCAGCCGCCGACGCCATCGTCACCACGGAGGACTCGGTGACCGAGGCCGCAGGCACCGGCAAACCTGTCTACGTGCAGCGTCTCAAGGGCGGCTCAACGAGGATCGGCCGGTTCCACCAGCTGATGCGGGAGCGCCGCGCAACCCGACCCTTCGCGGGCAAAATCGAATCGCGGTCCTACGCGCCGATTAACGATACCGAGCTCGTTGCCAGCGCCATCCGCCGCGCTCTTGGCCTTGAAACCGCTAGGTAAAGTCGCACTGGCACGACCTGCGGGTTGCGAAAGGCGACCATTGAGCTTACCTCTTGGCTCCAATTCAGACACCCACGGCACTCCATATGAAGTCTCGTCACGCCGAGGTGATCATCATCGGCTCAGGTCCCGCCGGCTATACGGCAGGCATCTATGCCGCGCGCGCCATGCTGAAGCCGCTCCTCATCGAGGGCATCCAGCCAGGTGGCCAAATGACGACGACCACCGAAGTCGAAAACTATCCGGGCTTCGCCGACGTGATCCAGGGCCCCTGGCTGATGGATCAGATGCGGGGGCAGGCGGTGCATGTCGGCACCGAGCTCATCGCCGATCATATCGACGCCGTGGATTTGAAGCGCAAACCCTTTTGGCTCAAAGGCGACAACGGCACCGAATACACGGCCGATGCCCTCATCATTGCTACCGGCGCACAGGCCCGGTGGCTCGGCCTGCCCTCCGAGGATCGCTTCAAGGGCTATGGCGTATCGGCCTGCGCCACCTGCGACGGCTTTTTCTTCCGCGGCAAGAACGTGCTCGTCGTTGGCGGTGGCAACACTGCCGTGGAGGAGGCGCTATATCTCGCCAATATCACCGAGCGGGTGACGCTCGTGCACCGGCGCGGCGCCTTGCGGGCAGAGAAGATCCTCCAGGAGCGCCTCTTCGCCAATCCGAAGATCGAAATTGTTTGGAACAGCGAGCTCGCCGAGGTGCTGGGCCACGAGAATCCGCGCACCGTGACAGGGGCGAGGCTGAGAAGCACACTCACCGGCGACATGACCAGCGTTCCCCTGGATGGCGTCTTCATCGCCATCGGCCATGTGCCGCAGACCGAACTGTTCAAGGGCCAGATCGACATGAAGCCCTCCGGCTACATTAAGACCGCCCCCTTCTCGACGGCGACCAACATCCCAGGCGTCTATGCCGCAGGCGACGTGGCTGACGACATTTATCGCCAGGCGGTGACCGCCGCAGGCCTGGGCTGCATGGCCGCGCTCGAAGCCGAGAAGTATCTCGCCGGCATCGAGTCGCTGCACCAAGCCGCCGAATAGTCGGACGCTCCCCCCGCGTAGGGTGGGCAAAGCGAAGGTGCCCGCCGCTCAGCGAAGCAACGGCAGAGGTCGTTGCCCCCCTACGAGTGATGCGCGCGATCAACCACGTCAAGAATGAGGCGGCAGAGGCCCGCATATGGCCTCAGCCATTTCCTTGTTTTGCCTCAATATTTTAGAGGATGGCGCCTTCATCCAACAACACGAGGAAGTGTTGATGAAGGCGATTCTTTTCGCCGTCGCGAGTATTTTCGTTGTGACGGTCTCAGCAACACCGAGCTTGGCTCGACCCTACTACCAAGACCGGGCGGCTTCGAACTTCTCCTCCGGATTTCAATCCCTGTCGCATCATGCCCATCAAGGACGTGCCTATAGAGGGGCCGAATATGGCGCGCGCCACCATCGGCAATATGCCAGCTACGCCCACAGCATGCGGCACTACCGTCAGCATGCCGGCTACACGCACAGCACGCGGCATCACCGCCAACAAGCCAACTCCACACGCAGCACGCGCTCGACACACAACGCAACCGGCGGACGCCCCGCCCGCTGGTGCGGCTGGTGGATGCGCACACAAAAAGGCGGCGGACCTGAGCTCAACCTCGCCAGCAATTGGCGGCATTGGGGCCGTCCCATCGGCCCGCGCGTCGGCGCAGTCGTGGTCTGGGCCCATCATGTCGGCATGATCACTGGACGAACCGACGGTGGTGAGTGGATCGTGAAATCGGGCAATGACGGCGGCGCAGTCCGCGAGCGCCCGCGGTCGGTGGCCGGAGCTGTGTTCCGAATCTGAAAGCTCGCGGCCGTAGCTTTTCTTCAGCATCATTTGACCGCACTTTATCCCTGGGTCATTCCCGGGTTAGGCGGCACTTGCCTGGAGAAACGCTTCGGCCGTAGCCAGCTCGTCCGGCCGGTTGATGTTGAAGAAGGGGTCGATGTTTCGGCCACCGGCTTCGACCGCCGGAAACACCAACTCTTCTGCGTAACGTTGCCTAACCCAGTCGCTGACCTTGCCCGCACCGGTCCTCAGGGAGTCTTCGAGATCGGCGGCGAGCGCAACCGGCCAAAGCCCGAACACCGGGTGAAGGCCGGCCTCCGACCTGGCCACGATCGGCTTGGGCTTCTCCTCATCAATAACCGCACGAAGCCGGCTGACGAGATTGGCGGGAAGGAAGGGCGTGTCGCTCGCGGCGGTGATCACATATCGACAGTTCGGACGATGGGTGCGGGCCCTATTCAAGTCCAGCATGAACGCCGGCGAGCGGCCCGGCATAGTCACCGAGCCGATCCTCGACGACCGGCAAGCCGAATATGGAAAAGCGGGTCGGGTCGCCATTGGCGCTGATGATCAGATCCAAGACCTGAGGCCTCAAGCGCTCGATGACGTGGGCGAGAAGCGGTCTTCCTCCGAGCGACAGCAAGCATTTGTCGCCGCCGCCCATGCGGCTCGATTCCGCCGGCCAGCAGAATGCATGACGGCTCCGGGCTTATTCATCTTGGAAGTCTAAAACTATAGGCGGGACGCTGTCACCTCGAGACCAGCGCATCTCCGATTAAGCGAGTCACCGATTTAGGTTGAGCAAATTGACGTCTGCGAGGTACGTTTCGCCGTCTTATTGCCCGCGATCGTCGGTCAAGACGGGCTTCCCTATCCAGAGGTGCACAATCCGGTCACCGAGCACGACACGAAACTGGTCATCCCGCCGGCGACCCGCTACGCCATTGCGGTGACGATGCCCACCGAGGGCGATCTCGTTCTGGAGATGCCGACGCGTGGCGCGCGGCGGTGCATCGGGGGAAGGGAGCGGCGCCGCATCGTCGATCTTGGCGTCGTGGCTCAGCACCGCAATCGCTCGCTCGCGGCGATCGGCCTCGATGCTGCGACCGCGACGCGTGGCGCAGCTCGGCGGCCGACGGGCCGCGCCACTGCATAGGTCGACACTGCGAGGTCGGCGGCGGTGTCGACATCGTGGAAGATACTGTCAGTCGCGAGTTGGCGTTGTCGACGCCCCACTTCTCCACGCTGGTCTCAAGCCCGTTGCTCGGATCGAAGTTGTTGCTGCAGAAGCCGATCCTCGTCGGCGTGTTCCATCCGCCTTATTGGTTGTTTCTCTTCATCAACAATGCCGCAAGTGTGGTCCTGCTCAGCCTGATCCCGCCAAGGGCGAGCCGGTGTTTCAGCTGGTGGCTCAGTCCCACCGACCACGACGGCAAGCGCGACCTTGCCGGCACAGCGTTGGTGATCGGCCTCTATGCCGTCTGGCTGCTCGTATTCTGGCTATACCAAACGCGGTTCGGGCTTCCTTGGTGACGCCACGCAGTGGCTGCAAATTAACCTGTAGGATTCGCATTGACGGGGACATGATCGAGAACTCGAGAAAATTGAGAACCGGAGCCACTTGGATGGTCACCAAGCTGATCTGTGTCCTGGCTATCGTCTCGCAATAAACTTGGCGACCGACGCATAGGCGCAATGTTCCACCGTCAATCCTACTTGCGATTTTGCCTTCCGTTTGAAGTATTGTCCGGACCCGATCGCATGCAACGTCGATACCGATTGCGGCGTAGGTCGCGGGCGGTGCATCACCGGATTTTGTCGAGGAGGTCGTCCGACGGGCGGCTGCCATCCCGCTTGTCAGGCAAATCAACGTTGCGCTTGCCCGCCCTGGGATACTCAATGCCCTAATTTAGCGTTCGGTCAGTGCGCCGATTTGCCGAGGCCGGGCGGTGGACAGGCGGAGCTGGAGGTGGCGGCTCGGGTACAGGGTCTCCGCCAGCTTGCGGTGGTCATGGACCGGTTAAGCTGAGCGGCGTGTGCAACTCTGATTGTCGCGACAACCAGCGTTGTCAGGGGTACGTTTGTAAATCATGCGGACCGAGACGTCCGCCCTCAGGCCCCTCGTGTACAGCAACCGGCAATGCGGACCCGGATTTACTTGCTTCCGAGGGACGCTGCACCGCCGTATAGCCCCGCATCAAATCAACCTCGTGGCGCGAGCGGACCCCTGGGATTGTCAGCTTGCACGACCGGCAGCCTGCAACGCCACGGCTCGACGCAGATCAAGGCGTTCCGCGGGGACTGGTCTCGGAACGTGGCGTATTGGGCCTCGGGCTCGCTTGGGTCTTTCGTCTTCATTGAGTCGCCGTTCCTCGCTAGGCCACTGGCGAGGTCTGTGCCTGACGATACGACGGCGGCGAACTTGCGCCAGATCGGCGGCGTCAGCGTTCCCGCGAGCGCCGCGCGCCTCAGTGCATCGAGATCGCCCTTGACCTGCGCCTTCAGCCTCAGCACGAGAAGAGAAGCATTCTCACCTTGGCGTTCGGCTATCCGCCGCGCTGCGCCGGTCAGAATCAGGAGGCCATCCGCGGTTCTATGTGTCGCCGCGGGGAGCCACGGAGACGCTATTGCGCCGGCGCGATGAAGCTTATGCGCGAGGTCTTTGGCGCCCGCGCGCATCCAGGACTTGCCGGTCGAGGCAGCGCTCAGCGACGCTCGCGCAAACGTCCTCGTCTTTTCGGCGGTCCAGGCCGAGCCGATCGACGCTGCATCGCGCGTGGCAACGACGACAACCTGGCCCTTGCTCACTGCCGCCGCGGAGGACGCCCGCGCCAAGGTCCGCGTCCTTGCCGCCGTCCAGGCGGAGCCGACCACCGCTGCGTCGCGCGATGCGATCGCCCAGGCGCTCGCCCTGACCGAGAGCCAGGAGCCCAAGACCGCCGCTGCTTTGAGCGATACACTGGCCCAGTCTTGAGACCTGGCGCGCGTGTGTGCGAAACCAGCCGAAGCCGCGCCAGCTGATACGCTCGCCAGCGCACGGCCCCTGACAGCGAGCCAGGAGCCCGAGACCACCGCTGCTTTGAGCGATACACTGGCCCAGTCTTGAGACCTGGCGCGCGTGCGTGCGAAACCAGTGAAAGCCGCGCCAGCCAATACGCTCGCCAGCGCACGCCCGTTGGCAACGAACAAAGAGGAGCTGACCGAAACACCGCGACGGGCTGTGCGCGCGAGAATGCCAGCCTTCGTCCACATCCAGGCAAAGCTCGTGGCCAGCATCGTCAGCAACACTGCCGTCAACGCTTTCGTCTTGGCTGCGACCCAGGACACACTGACCAAAACCGCCCTGAACGATGCGAGCGCAACGGCGCGGACTTTGGTCGATGTCCAGGAGCCGCCGATCGAAAGCATTTTCAGCAGCACGACCGAGAATGCGTAACTGTTTTTGCCGACCCACGTGGCGCACTGCCAAATTTGACGGCCAGCGTAGGCGAGGCCCTTCGCCGAGGACCGAGAGGCCGAGCGCGCGAAGACGGCGCAATACAAGGTAGCCCGCTTGCCGGAGCGGGCCATGCGTTGGCGCTTGAGCCGGAAATGCTCCGCCGCTTGCTTGCGCCTTATCCATCTGGCATGGCGCGCCCGATTCCGCTTCTCCGCGGCAATAAAATCTTTGAGCCACCGGTCATGCTGATCGAGTTCCTTGGCTGCCGAAGCGATAGCGTCCTTCGACCGGGAGATCTCTCCCTGAGCGAGTTCAATAGGATCGAGGATATCGTTGGCACTGGACACGAAGATCATCCCCCGCCGGACGCGGCTGAAGCGATGCGTGCATCCCGGCGGTCTCTCAACGACAGGGATGCAATATACCGACCGCCTGTCTTCGCTAACGCGAAGGCCAAGAGCACGGTTCCGTGCTATCATCCAAGGACAAGCGGGGGGTGCCAACGCGCCGCAACCCGCGGTCGCCTTGGGCCTCCCCGACCGATCGGTCAATCCGCAACAGCGCTGATTGGAGGTCTCCCATGCCAGACGCGGCCTACAATTCAATCATGACGGAGGCCGATCGCGGTTTTCCACGATGTTGAATCCTTCGAGGCGGCCATTGACGATCTGCTGGCGGTCGGCTTCGACCATGCCGACATTAATGTGCTCGCCCATGAGGACACGATCGCCTCGAAGCTCGGTCCCACGCATAAGTCGACCGCCGAGTTCGAGGACGATCCAGAAGTCCCGCGCATCGGCTACATCCCCAACGAAACGATCGGCAATGCGGAGGGCGCCGTCATCGGCGCCGGCGTCTACGTGCCGGCAATGTTCGGCGGCCTCGCGGTGGCGGCCTCCGGTGGCACGCTGCTCGGTGTATTTGTTGCAGCGGCGGTTGCCGGCGGAGCCGGCGGTCTGATCGCGGCAGCTCTGGCGCGCTACATCGGTCACGAGCACGCCAAGCATCTCGATCAGCATCTGCACCACGGCGGACTCCCTGCTGTGGGTCAGAACGCGCGACGCCGAGTGCGAAGAGCGAGCCCTCGAGATTTTGCGCCGCCACTCGGCCCGTGACGTCCATTTGCACCAGATCCCCGAGCGAGCCGGCAAGGAGAGCGACGTCCCGCGAGAGCGCCCGCGCGTCGTTCATCTCCTCGATCGCGAATACTCCTTCGACTTCCTTCGTCGGACTTAGACGAGGTCAGCGCGTGATGCGGCTGATCTTCGAGCCTTCTAGGCTCAAATTGTACATCAGCCCCTTCGGATCGAGGATGAAGGCGATAACAGGACTCGTGAGGCTATCGGTGTCGATGGAACCGCCGGTGCCGACCGTGACCACCACGATCGATCCATCGACGCCGACCTTCCAACCATAGGCGTTCTGGAATCCGGCGAGCGCCTCCTCCGTCATGAACATGATGATCACGGACCGAGACTGGACGCCGAGTTGGAAGCCGAATGAGGCCGAGACGAGATTGTAGTACCCGGCTGGCTCTCCCCTGATAATGAGGACTCCCTCGCCATATTCCCCGCCCAGACCAATGCCTGCCTTGATGACCGAAGGAAACACCAAAATCCCCGCGGCCTTTCGGCCGAGCTCCCGAGCGGATGGATTCTGGGCGACAAAGCTCTGCAACGTCGCGTTGGCGTAGGCGTTGATCTCGGTGCCCGAGTCTGCCTTACCGGCGGCGGGCGCAACGACGATCGCCAACAGCGCCACGAAGGTCAGCCATAGCGCGCGCAATGCGCTCATATCGAGCCCCTCCCATTCACCTGTTCGGCGCGGATATTACTCCACCCGACGCCAGGAGTAGACCTCATATCCATCGACATCTGTTTGACTTCCCTCAGCAAGCAAAAGCGCCGCAGGGAGCGCCAAACATTTTGCTCATCCTGACGGATGACGTAGGATTCGGAGCGAGCAGCACTTTCGGTGGGCCAATTCCGACCCCGAGTATGGATCGACTAGCAAAAGAGGGCTTGCGCTATACGCAGTTCCACACGACGGCTCTTTGCTCGCCCACGCGGGCTGCCCTTCTCACCGGGCGGAATCACCATTCCAACGCCACCGGCGTGATCATAGAACTCGCTACAGGGTTCCCCGGTTACAACTCACTGATGCCCAAGAGCAATGGCACATTCGCGGAGATCCTCAAGCAAAACGGGTACAACACGGCCTGGTACGGCAAGAACCACAACGTCCCCGATTGGCGATCAAGCCAAGCTGGCCCTTTCGACCTTTGGCCAACGGGACTAGGCTTTGAGTATTTCTACGGATTCATCGGTGGCGACAGCAGCCAGTGGGCACCAGCCCCTTACGAGAAGAATAAGGCCATCGAGCCTCCACACGACGACCCCAACTATTTTTTTTGAGAGGGCTATGGCTGATCATGCAATCGCTCGCATGTGCATGCTGCACGCGGTTGCACCTGACAAGCCCTGGCTAGCCTACTACGCGCCCGGTATGGCTCGGAGAAATAAGTCATGACGAGAATTCCATCCTGGCTGATGGTGATTCTTGCGTTACTGCTCGCCGTCTTGGGCGGCAGGGCCATTTCCGCGCAGGACAAATACACTGTGCAAGTGCCGAATGGGCTCGCGTTCTCTGAGTTCAAAGGATACGAAGACTGGCAGACTGTTTCCGTCAGTCAACCAAGGAGGCGCTCGCTGCGATCCTCGCCAATAACGTGATGATTGACGCCTACTGGGCCGGGATCCCCGACAACGGCAACCCTTTCCCCGACGGCTCGAAGATTGCCAAGATCCATTGGAAGCCGAAAAAGAGTACGGAGGCTCCCGATCCGACAACGACAGTGCCGGGTACCCTGCAAAACGTTGACTTCATCGAGAAGGATAACAAGCGGTTCGCGGACAGCGGCGGATGGGGATACGCCGCGTTTAACTATGAGGCCGGGTCCGACTCTTTCACGCCCGCCACCTTGGCTGACCAGTCGCCGCAGGGGAACGACGCCAAGTGCGGGTTCGCGTGCCACACGATCGTGAAGGCAAAAGATTACATCTTAACGGCGTACCCGAAGCGGTGAACGGGGAACAGGATCGACCATCACCGCGGTCCGCTCGGATGATGCCGCCTACATCACAGGCATCGAACTCGCCGTCGCGACGGCGGCCGTACTCGGCTCTAGTACCACACCCCCAGGTACGCTTATCGTCGATATGATTGGGGTAGAAGCGCCTCCTGAATTGCTTGGCATCCACGCGAATATCTCTGGCGCCGAGCGCGAACCTCCTCTGAAAAGAGGAGCGGCTGTTCCCACGCCGCGAAGTGCCCGCCTTTGGCGACCCGCAGAGGCGCTACGTGATCGAGGATTCACCGATCGGCCTGGCCGCCTGACGCTCGACTGGCTGACGAATACGGCGGTCTCTTCGGCTCGTCTGTATTGGGAAAACAAGCTCGCCTTTTTGTCCCGAAACACGTCGCGATCCCGGTTGTCGTGTGGTGCCTGATTCAGTGCGCTAAGGCCCTCCGCCTCCCGCCTTGCGCGAAATGTGTGCTCGTTCTACGCGGCTTTGGCATAATAGGATTTGAGCCCGTTCATCACCTTCGCCTTGTCGAAGTCAGCGCCCATGGCAAGCATGGCGTCGGCGAAGCGGCTCGTGATCTCGGTGATCTGTTCGGGGCTCAGCTGATTGAGAATGCCGATACGCACCTGGACCGGCTCCGAGAGGGTCGGCCAGATGCCGAAGCCTTGCGCGCGGGCGCCCTGCACCAGCTCCTTTTCCTTGCCCTTGAGCTTGCCCGGCAGATTGAGCACGACGAGGCTCGTCATGTTGGAGGTGACGTCGCAGCCCATGGCCTCCACCGACTGGCAGAGCGCCTTCTCGTGATAGGCATAGTCGGACGCCTTGCGGCGCCGCCCATAGCCGAGAATGATGCGCAACGCCTCGTGGAACGCGGCCACCGCGTAGCAGGAATGGGTTTGGTGATAGGCCGGCGTCGGGGTGTCCTTGCCATCGATAATGCCCCAGTGCCGCGCGTCGAGGATCGGGTGGTGGACATAGGTGCGGCAGCCGCGCTTCTGGACCATCTCGATGGCCTTGTCGGTGAAGCTGACCGGCGCATAGGTGAGCGGCAGCGAGAGCACGCCCTTCTGCGGACACGACGCCCATGCGACCACGCCCGGATAGTCGTCGATATTGAAGTCGGCGACGCCGAGGCTCGACACCGCATCGACGATGCCCATCACCCCATGCTTGAGGCAGGCGTCGCTGAACCCCTTGAGGTCGTTGATGCGCCCCGATCCAGTCTCCCAGTGCGCGATGAATGCCCACATCGGCTTGTGGTCGGCAAGCGCCTTGTCGACGGTTGCACCCGTGACCGACTGGCCGTGCGGCGTCTCGACGACGATCACGCTTTTCGGCTTCGGGTTCAGCGAATCCGCCGCAAGCTCCTCTGCGGTCGCGGCCTTCATGCGGATGGTGAGGCTATCGATGCCGGAGAAGGTGCCGTTGGGGAAAGCCACGACCTTGTCGCCCGGCAGGATCAGGGACAGCACACAATCGAGCCCCGAGAAGCCCGTGCCGGCAACGCCGTAGGTATAGACGTTCTTGGTGCCCCACAGCTCACGCAGCATCTCCTTGGCTTCGAGCATGCCGCGGAGCACATCCTTCTGCATGTGATCGGCGACGCCGGTCTTGGCGAAGCGTTCGAGCACACGGGGGTCGGTGTTCCCCGGCCCGGGGCCGGCGGCGAGAGTCTCGGGGATATCAAGCTGCGGGTAGATGGTCATGGGAACACCTCGAAAGATCTGACGTCGTCAAGAATAGGCGGGACAATCGTCTAACCGGCCTCGCCCGCCGCGGCAAGGCCCAGAAAGACGATGAAAAAATCTAGGCAGCCTTGGCGGCGCGGGAGGCCAGCACCTGGTCGGCGATCTTGCCGGTGAGCTCGGCGAGATGGTCGAATTTGGCGGTGAAAGTGCCGACGCCGGCGGTCGCCGATCTGAGCTCCACGATCAGGTTCTGGATCTCGGCCTCAGGGATTTGCGCCTGCACCAGGTCCCATCCCGGCCAGCCCGGCCGCGAGTCGAAGCCGAGGATCTGCCCGCGCCGCGCCGAGATAATGCCGTTGATCTTAGCTGTGGCCTCCGATGGCACGGCGATCTCGACCGCCATGACCGGCTCGAGCAGCACCGGCGAGCATTGCGGTAGCCCCTCGCTCATGGCGATGCGCCCGGCCTGGCGGAAGGCCATGTCGGAGGAATCGACCGAGTGATAGGAGCCGTCGATGAGGCACACCCCGACATCGACCACATTGAAGCCGAGCGGGCCGGAATGAAGATAGTCGCGCACGCCGATCTCGACCGAGGGGATGTAGTTCTTCGGCACCACGCCGCCGGTGATCTCATCGCCGAATTCGAAGCCTGACCCGCGCGGGCGTGGGCTAATGGTCACCACCACGTCGCCGAATTGGCCATGGCCACCGGACTGTTTCTTGTGACGGCCGCGCACCTCCGCCGATTTGCGAATGGTTTCCTTGTAGGGGATCTGCCGCGGCCTGGTCGCGGCATCGATACCGTATTTGCGGGTGAGCTTCTCAAGCGCCACGCGCAGATGCATCTCTCCCTGCCCCCAAAGCACCATCTCGCCCATGTCCTGGCTGTGGCTGAGCGAGATCGAGGGATCCTCCTCGATGATCTTGGCAATGGCCGCTGTGAGCTTTACCTCGTCCTTCTTCTCCTTGGCGGCGATGGCAAGCCCGAACACCGGCTGTGCCGGCGCCGTGGTCGCAAGCTTCACCGGCTTCGACTTCTCGGCAACGAGCGTGTCCCCGGTCTTGACGCTTTCAAGCCTGCCGAAGGCAACGGTATCGCCAGGGTGCGCCTCGCCGCGCTTGGCGGGCTCCTGGCCCGTGACGGTGAAGAGACCGGAGATGCGCTCGTCGTCGGCGCCACCCTCGACCGTGGTGCCGTCGCCGAAGGTACCGGTGAGCACGCGGGCGAGCGAAAGCTTACCGCCATGAGCGGTGTGGAAGGTCTTAAGAACGTAGGCGCAAGACGGCGCGCCGTCGACCTTAAGACGCTTGACTGTGCTGGCGACAAAAGGGACTTCGTGCCTCAGCGCTTTCAACAGCCGGAAGATGCCGTGGCTCGTTTCGGCCGAGCCCATCAGCACCGGGCAGATCAGCCCATCGCGGAGTTCCTTGGAGAGGTCGTCGAACACCTTGTCCCGCGGCGGCGGCACGTCTTCCAATAGCTGCTCCATCAGCTCGTCGTCGTAATCGGCGAGCTTCTCGAGCATGGAGAACCGCGCCTGTTTCTCGCCATCGGCAAGTGCCTCTGGGATAGCTATCACTTCGCTCGGCGCATGCTCGCGATAGACGTAAGCACGCTCGAGCGCGAGGTCGATGAAGCCGGTGACGATGTCGTTTTCCCAGATCGGTACCTGGCGCAGCACTAGCGGTTTGGTCGAGGCCGGCTGCAGCATCGGCACGATGTCGCGAATACGCGCCTCGGCCTTGTCGATCTTGTTGATGAACAGGAAGTGGGGAATGCCACGATCTTCCAGCTGCTTCAGGATCAGTTGGAGCGCCGGCACCTTCTTCTCGTCAGGCTCGCAGACTACGATGGCCGCGTCGCAGCCTGCGAGCGCATTGGCGGCATCGGCCTGGAATTCGATCGAGCCCGGGCAATCGAGGAAGGTGAAACTGTCGCCGAGAAAGTCGATGGTCGCCACGTTGATCTCGACGCTCATGCCGTGGTGCCGGGCCTCTTCCGAAGCATCGCCGATAGTGTTCTTGGCGGCCATGGTGCCCTGCCGACCGATGACGCCGGTGCGGGCAAGGATGGCTTCGAGAAGTGTCGTCTTACCACTGAGATAGGGGCCAACCAGTGCGATGCAGCGGGCGCTGCGGGCTGGTTGGCCCTGCGCTTGGCCCATACTCTCCTCCCACGGTCTTTTTCCGCGGGAAGGCCCGACGACCGTCCCGCACGGTCTTTGATGAACCTATCGTGTCAAGGGATGCGTCCTCTGGCAAGAGGCCGATTTCGGACCCTGGGCCCGAAATGGTCCAGACCCGGGCGGTGATTGAGAGGCCACGCCGGCCGCTGTTCCGCTCTCTTTCCTGTGTCAGTATGCTAGGAGGCTTCATCTGGGGAATTTCCATGCGCATGCTTTGCGCCTTCGTATTGGCGGCTCTTGTTTGGGTGCTGCCATTGGCCCTAGGCGGCGACAGAGCGGTGGCCGCCTTCTCGTGCGGAATGTTCGATGGAAAGTTTCAATGCAAGGCAACTTCCGGCGGAGTGGCGCATGGCAAGAATGCCACGCCGGGCGTTGGTGATACGCCCACTCCTGAGAAAGCACCCGAAGGCGCGGGCGAACAAGAGGCGACAGCTCCCGCCGGCACTACACCTCAGGGAACCCAAGGCGGCGCAGCGCAGGAGGTCGTTCAGCCAGGCGAGCACGCATGTCCTCCCGGCTACCGGGTTCTCCCCGCTCCGAACGCGCACGGTGGTTATTGCGAGCCGCCTGGAACGCCTGAGGCGGTGAACGCGGCCTGCGAGCACGGAATGGTCGGCACGCCGCCCAACTGTCACTGCCCGAAGAACTCAGAGCTGTTGGGTGGCAACTGTGTTCATTACACCGAAACTTGTCGTATCGGGCTCGCCGCCGATTTCACCCCACAGCCTTGCGCGGGAGCCGAAGAGAAGCTCGCCTGTAAAATGCGTCAGGACGGATTGAAGGACTGTTGCTGTTTGACCTACGACAAGTTGTAGGCACCGGGCGGCCTTACACTGCGGCCTTGACCGTCGACTTGCGCTCGAGCTTGCCCCAGCCGACGAGCGGCCCGATGGCCGCGGTCAGCGATGCCTTGAGCACGATGTAGTACATTAACTGCCGGTAGCCGAAGCGTTGCAGCACGAGCCAAGGCAGCAAAGACCATTTCTCGCGCCGCTCCATGGCGAGGGCCAGCGCCGCGCTGCCCAGATCAACGATCAGGAAGGCGAGATAATACGCGAACACCTTGCGCAAGGCGTCCAGATCGAACTGATCCTGGTGCTGGATCAGCTCGAGCGCGGAAAAGACGAGTTGCCAAATGAGCGCGACGTCCACCAGCGGCGCAACCACGGAGAGCAAGAATTGGAACAGCCAGGTCTGTGGCAGGGCGATAAGCCCTAATGCGCCATAATGGGGCCGAAACGTCGCGTGGCGATGCTTCCACAAGCATTGCAAAGTGCCGAAAGCCCAGCGAAAACGCTGTTTAGCTAGGCCGGTGACAGTCTCGGGCGCCTCGGTCCACCCGACTGCCGAGCTGTCATATAGCACCTTGTAGCCGGCACGCAGCAGCGCGATGGTCAGGTCCTGGTCCTCTGCCAGGGTATCGACGGAAAAGCCGCCCAGCTGCTCGACCGCTTCGCGCTTCCAGGCGCCGATCGCTCCGGGAACAACGGTGATGCAGCCGAGCGTGGCAAGCGCCCGGCGCTCGAGATTCTGGCTGGTCACATATTCGAGCGCCTGCCAGCGGGTAATGACGTTGACGCGATTGCCGACCTTAGCGTTGCCGGCCACGGCGCCGACCGCCGGATCCGCGAACCAGCGAACAAGCTTGGAGATGGCGTCCTTCTCGAAATGGGTGTCGGCATCGAGCGCCACTACGACGGCGCCGCGCGCCTGCTTCAATCCGCAATTAAGGGCCGTCGCTTTGCCGCCGTTAGGAATGGTGAGGAGCCGCACCCGCGGATCGTCACGGTAATGCTCGCTCACCAATTCGCTGGTGCCGTCGGTCGAGCCGTCATCGATGACGATGATCTCCAAGTCTGGATAGTCGCTCGCCAGAACATGGCGTACCGCGCCGACAATAACCTTGGCCTCGTTGTGCGCCGGGATGAGCACCGTCTGCAATGGCGGCGCGTGAGGCAACGACGGCGGGACACGGCGCGATTCGGAACGCCGGTCGCCAAGCCCGATCGCCGTAATGAGAAAGACCCTCGTCACACCGAGACAAAGCGCCAGGATGAACATTCCAGTGAACACGCGTCCGATCCAGCCGAGCGTCATGAAGATCGGCAGGCTCACGAATTGCCCGAGAGCGCGCGGCGGCACTGGCGGCATGGCCTGATCGCGCGTAAGCCCCGCAAGCTCTGAGACGGGGACGAAGCGATAACCCTTCGCCCGCAGCGTATCGATCAGCTTAGGCAGCGCGGCGACGGTCTCGGATCTGTCACCGCCGGAATCGTGCAAGAGAATAATGTGTCCCCTCATATCGGGGTTTGGATCGCTGACCTGATTGATCACCCGTTGCACGATGACATCGGCCGGCGGATGCAGCCAGTCATTGGTGTCCACATGCAGACCGACGGTGACGTAACCCATGGATTGGGCAATCTCGAGGGGCACGATCTCGTCGCTCGTCGTCGGCTCGGCGTCGCCGAGGAACGGAGCACGGAACAGCCGCATCGAGCGTCCAGTCAGAGCCTCGAATAGCCGCTGGGTCGCGTTGATCTCGAGAGTGACGAGAGAGTCGGACAGATCGCTGAGGTTGGGGTGGGTGAAGGTGTGGTTGCCCACATCGTGCCCATCGGCGAGGATCCTCTGCACCAGATCGGGATTGGCTTGCGCGTTCTCTCCGATGATGAAGAAGCTCGCGTGGACGCCCTTCTCCTTCAAGATATCCAGGATCTTCGGTGTCCAGTCGGGGTCGGGACCGTCGTCGAAGGTCAGCGCAAGCTCATTCGGCTTGTCGCCGGTACGCTCAATGACGAAAGGGGTTGGCACGACCTTGTAGACCTCATCGACGATCTGGCCGGTCTTCTGGTCGATCTCGAAGGTCCGCGCGCCAGGAGCAGGCTTCTCACCCACGCGCAGCATCTCACCCACGCCTTCGAAGTCGATGTCTTGGCTGGTGCCGATCACGCCGAGCCCGGCCGGCGGCGAGATACCGTACGTCTGACCCATCACCGACCAGACCGATGGGTCTTCCGCACCGAGCCGCCAAATCGCGTAGCCGGCGACGCGGTAGGAATCCCCAGTTTGGATCTCGTTGTAGGCGGTTACGCCGTCCAGGAACCAGACGTCATGACGATTTCCATCGTCCTCGATGAAGGAGAAATGCGGATTGGCGGTCTGCGGATCGAACACGATGTCGGCTTCGGAATCCCGGGCCGAAAGGACCGCCTCTTCGAAGGTGAGCTCCTGGGTTGGATGCCCTTTGACCCAATCGTAGCCGTAGCCGCCGATGGCCACGATGGTGCGGTTCGGGTCGAGCTCCTGCATCCGCTTGTCGAGGGTGTCTTCGAACCAATCTTGGCCGGCAACGCTTCCAGGAGAGCTATCATTCCAGTGCTGATCGTAGGCCATGAGCAGCATGTAGTCGGCGATCTGCGCATAGGTGGCGTAGGGCCAGCTGTCGTCGTCGAACGGCACAGCCAGCACCATGACAAGGCCGCGTGCAGTGAGAGCGCTGGAGAGTTCGGTAAGAAAGTCCCGCAGATCCTTCTGCGACTTGTCCGGAACCTCTTCGAAGTCGACGGTCAGACCCTGAAACTTGTTAGTGTCGAGGAACGTGATGATGTCGTTGAGCCGCGCCGCGCGGGCCGTGGGATCCGCAAGCATCCTTGCCAATCCTGCCGTGTCCCATTTGCCGTCCACCATGTTCTGGATCATGGGCAAGATCGGAATGTTCGGCTTGGTCTCCTGAATGTATTTGAGGGCCCGATCGTCGATGTCGGCCTTGAGCGCATTCGCCGGTCCATCGAGCGTAAGCCAGCCCGGGACGACCCAATCGAGATTCGGTAGCGCCCGCTTGAGCGCCGGATAGCTATTGTCGTCCCAGTTGACGTAGAAGCCGATGCTTAAAGGCCGATCGGTTGCCCCTCTGAGCGCTGCTGGGATCGGGTGGCGATCCAGGACTTCAGCCTGCGGATGCTGGATGCGGAGGTCCCGCTCCTTCCCGCGCAGCTCGGCGGCGAGCATGGAGGCCGATTTGAGCAGCTCTGGGTCCGCCGCCGTTGTGACGGTAATCCCATGGGCGGCCGAGCAGGTGGGCGCCCAGGCGCAGCGGATGGAGGCGTGCGACCTGAGCTGCTGGTCGAAGCTGTCATTGCCGGGCCGATGCACGATCATCAGGATCGCGAAGAACCCAACCATAATAGATGCGCTTAGGGCGCCGAGTGCCCAAGCAAGGCCCTGCAGCAGGCGCGCGCGTTTGCCGGTAGGATCGAAGAAAATAGGCTTGCTACGCATGGGAGGTTGCACCACCAGGGTAAGCGCGATTCGTTCGTCACCCCCCGTCGGGCGGATTTACGCGCGGGAACGCCTCGCGTTCCAGTGCCACAACGCCGCATCCCCCATCGATATTTCGATATGATGAAGCTGCGATTAAGTTCTCTGCAGAGGTGACCCAACGCTTCAGCCGGTAGCCCTGGCATCAGCCCGGAGCACCGCGGCGACCGCATCAAGGATCAGCCCGAACTGGTCGAACACCCAATAATGTCCGGCGGCCTGAACCACGTCCAATCGGCAATTGGGCAGCGACCGTGCCAGGGCGTAGGCAGCCGCCGGCGGGACCACCGGATCGTCGCTCCCCTGCCAGACGATGGCTGGCACGTCGATCTCGGCAAGCCGTAAGCGCCAGGGCGCACAGCAGAGCCGGAGATCCTGCGCGGCGCCCTCGATGCCCGGTCGCAACCCTTCGCCGATTCCCGCTTGCAGGCTTGCCCTGACATCGGACCGCGCCAAGACAGCACGGTCCGCCGGGCGTGCCCGACGCATCATCCAGCGATAGACGGTGTCCGGCGACTTGAACACCATGGTCCGCAGCCTGTGAAAGAAGATGCGCATCGCCCAAGGCCTGCGGGCATACCCTTTGAACACAAACCGGTGAAATCTTGAGAGGCGCAGCTCGCCGTCGGCCACCTCTCCGAGCGGTGCAACCAGGGCCAGCAGACTGATGCGATCCGGCATCGCCTCGGCCGCGGCAACAGCGTAGGGGGCTCCCCCCGAGACGCCCATCACGGCGAAGCGGCCAAGCCCATAGGCATCGGCGACGGCGCCAAGGTCTTCGGCGATTTGCGCAAGAACTTCTCGACGCGCCGGTAATCGGATAGTCCGTAGCCCGGGCGCTCCGGCGCGATCAGGCGCACCTTCCTTTCGCGCGCCGCTTTGTGCGCGACCGCAAACATCAAACGCGAGCCGGGTGTGCCGTGCAGTGCGAGCACCGGCAGCCCGCTTGGATCGCCATATTCGACGCAGGCAACGCGACGCCCGTCGCGAAGCTTAAGGATGCGCAAAGGCGACGATGATCCGGCCGTGACGAACGCTTCCCTGCCAGTCAATTGAAAGTGCGCGGTGGCGGTTCGCGACAGCCAATGAACTCGGACACGAAGCTCGCGCGAATCCTACTCGCAGCCGATGATGATGTCGCTAGGATTGACCATCAAGATCACGCTCTTGCCCTCGTAGAGCCCGAGCGTCTCCAGGGAGGCGATGGTAACGCTCGCCTCGAGCATGGTATCGCCAGGAATGGTGACGTAAACGATGGCCGTCACCGCCCCTTTGCGGATCTCCATGATCTTGCCTTTGATCTGGTTACCCGTGCTGAACTTCATGCCCCGCGTCCAGCCTCATCACGTCATATTAGCGCAGAAGCGCTGAATACGGCGGCAGGCCTCCTCCAGCGCCTCGATGCCGGTGGCGTAGGAGATGCGGAAGAAGGGAGATAGTCCGAACGCGGCGCCATGCACCACGGCCACGCCTTCCTCTTGCAGCAGCGCCGTGGCGAAATCCTCATCGGTCGCGATCATCTTGCCGTCTCGCGATGTCTGGCCAATGACGCCCGCGCAAGATGGGTAGACGTAGAACGCGCCTTCGGGCATCGGGCAGCTCAAGCCCTTCGCCTGGTTCAGCATGGAGACGACGAGGTCGCGCCGGTCCTGGAAGGACGCAGCCCAGTGCTTGAGGAAATCCTGCGGGCCTTCCAGCGCCTCGACCGACGCCCATTGGCTGATTGAGCACGGGTTTGAGGTCGACTGTGATTGCAGCGTGGCGATGGCCTTGATCAGCGGCTCAGGGCCGCCGGCATAGCCAATACGCCAGCCGGTCATGGAATAGGCCTTGGAGACTCCGTTCATGGTGAGCGTCCGCCCCTTCAGCTTCGGCTCGACCTGTGCCGGGGTGGAGAAAGCGAAGCCGTCATAGACGAGATGCTCATAGATATCGTCGGACAGCACCCAGACATTCTCGTGCTTGAGCAGAACGTCGGTCAGCGCCTTGATCTCGTCGCGCGTATAGGCGGCGCCGGTCGGGTTAGACGGCGAATTGAAGATGAACCATTTCGTGCGCGGCGTGATGGCAGCGGCGAGAGCCTTGGGGCTCAGCTTGAATCCATCCTCGAGCTTGGTTTCCACCACGACCGGCGTGGCGCCGGCGAGCAGCACGATATCGGGGTAGCTCACCCAATAGGGTGACGGCACGATCACCTCGTCGCCAGAGTTGAGCGTGGCGAGCAGCGCGTTGTACAGCACCTGTTTGCCGCCGCTGCCCACGGTGATCTCGGCGGGCTTATAGGCGAGGCCGTTCTCCCGCTCGAATTTGCTCGCAATCGCATGCTTCAGCTCGGGGATACCGTCGACCGCGGTGTATTTGGTCTCGCCGCGCTGGATCGCCGCGATGGCCGCCTGCTTGACGTTGTCCGGGGTGTCGAAATCTGGCTCGCCCGCACCGAGGCCGATGACGTCGAAACCAGCGGCTTTCATTTCGCGCGCCTTGCTCGTAATGGCCATGGTCGGCGAGGGTTTCACCCGCTCAAGCCCGTGGGCGATCAGACCCATGCTATTCTCCTAAAAGCTTATGTGGATGGCCGTGAAATCGTGCGGCCGGACGCGGGCGCACCCTAAGCGCGGACCCCCGCTCCTTGCAAGACCTAAGGCGGAACGCAAAACGGCGCAGGGAAAACCCGCGCCGTCCACAACATTCCGACCTTGGATGACGTCGCCCTAGGCAGCGGCAGTTGCGGCTCCTTCATCCCAAGCTAATTGGCCCAGGCGATGACCGTGCGTAGCGAGCAATCTCGTAATGCTCGACGGCTTGGGCGTCAGCGATTATACCGGCATCGAGCACCTCGGCGTCGGCGGCTTCCCTCCTCGCCCTCTTGGAGGATGCCCTTGATGCCCTGGCAGGTCTTACCGGTAGCCTTGGTGTCGCAGAGAGCAAACACTTCTTTGAGGCGCTCCACCTGTCCTTCCGTCTCCTTAAGATGGTGCTCGAAGCCGTAGCTCGGCCGAGTCTGCTTCTCAGCATAGTGAATGTCATTGAGCAGGTTGATGAAAAGGTCCTCCAGCGATTTCATTTTTGCCAAGAGTCGAGGCTCCTTGGGTTGGGGTTGGTGGCAGGGGCCACTTCGCCCCCGGCTGACAGTTTTCCAAATTGTGATGAGCCGCTAACTTGCGGGGGCGGCATCAGGTTCCCCACATGTGGAGAAGCCGGCGCGTCCTAATTGCGCCACAGTTGCGGCGCGTTTGCCGTGGATCGTCATAATCCGGCTAAGCCTGCGCCCCAATGGGGTGCTTCGCTTCTCGATGTGCCGGAGGATGCTCAAAGGCCAAGGTCAATGACAATTCGACACCGGGCTCCGCACTCCAACCAGCGGGTGCTCGAATCGGCTTCGCTCCTGCTGACACCCTTCTTCTTGGCTCTCTTTGCAACTCGAGTCGACCTGCCGGGCCTGCTCGCGGCCCGTGAGGGGCGGTCGGCTGTTCTTGCGGTGCTTCTCGCGAGTCTTTGCGCGGTGACGCTTGCATGGTGGCGCTACCGCCGCCGCGACTCTACCTCCCCGCGGCGGATTGGGAGGGGGATCTGATGCCGGAACGGGGGTCGGTCCAGCTCCTCCTCCACTTCCTCCGCTGGCGCCAAGCGCCAGGCTGGAAGATTGGATTGGCGGTTGCTTTGATTGCCATGCTCGGCCTGCTGTCGGGAGAGGGAAGCCTGTACCAGAAAGCCACGACTGGCCTCGCCCAGTCGCTGCGCGAAGCGGCCTGGAAGCACGCTCTTGCCGGCGAGCCTGAGTCGAAGCCATGGCCCTGGGACCAAACGTCCCCGGCAGTCTATGCCGAGGTGCCGCGGCTCGGCCTGAGTGCCGCCGTTCATTGTGACGCAAATGCCGGGCACTCCGAGCAGACCTTCGCACCCTCGCGCAGACCGGTAGCGAAGGATGCCCAAGATCCGCATTTGGCAGCTGACACTGTCGAGACCGGCGATGGCGGCGCCAATGCCGTCAGGGTCACTGGCAGCGAGGTCGTCCTCCCACAAGCCGCCGATGATCAACTCTTAGAGCCCGGAGCTCCGCCACCGGTTGCCGCGTCCTCCGATAACTGCTCCCCGCTCGACTCCACCGTTCCCGGCGCGTTCCGCCTCATGATCGAAGTGATCCAGGCCCGGACGAATCCAACCGAAATCGAGCAGAAGCTCTAGCCGACCCGCTACGGACGCCTTGACCTCTTGGCCGGGGTCTTTTGCTGCGGCGCCACGGGCTGTACCGCCGGCGGCGCCTGCTGCGGCACTGTTCCAGGTGCTTCCGCGGCGGTTGGCGGCGTCCCCGGAGCCGCTGTCCCATCTGGAGCAACCGCACTAGGCTGCTCCGGCGTTCCGATCGCTGCCGTGGGCGGCGGCGGCGGCGCGACCGGCTTCCGCTCGGACTCGATCTTGTCCTTCAGCTTGGCGAGAGCATCGCGGTATTCGGCGCCGACATAGCGATCGAGCAGCAATCCCTTCCAGCGCTTGAGCGGGCTCGTGCCCGAACTCGTAGCCGAAGCCCCAGGTGACCTTGCTGCCGGAGCCGGACGGCACCACCTCGTAATAGCTCGTCCCGTCCAGGCCGTTGAAATTGACGGCGAGGTCGATGTGCCGGTTTGGATTGCTCTCGGTGATTTGCATGCTACCGGCGCCAACCGACGGCTTGCTGCTCGTCCATTCGACTTTGGCGCCCTTGCCCTGGTCCGGACCCGAGAAGGTCGCGGCAAGCTCAGGATCGCGGGCGGCCCACGGCGACCAGTCGCCGAAGCGATGCAGGTCGTTGAGATAGGGAAACACGATCGACTCCGGCGCATTGATCACCACCGAACGGGCAATGGTGACCTGGCCGGGAAGCGCGAACGCGACCCCCAGCAGGATGACGGCGAGAGCACAAAGCCCGAGGATCAACCGCATGATGGGACGCATCGCTTCTCTCCTCCAAGTGTGCCCAGGCAAGCCTCCCTAGCGCGTCCGGCCTGTACGCAACCCGGGCCAAGCGGCTCGCTTTTCGACAGAAAACGATTAAATTTCGCGCGTCAATAAGAGGGAGGGCTGAAGATGAATTTGTCGCCGCCGACCACCGCGGTTTTTATCATTTCGGTGATTTTGGCTGTACTCGCCATCATCAGCGCTTTCGTCCCAATCCCATTGATCAGCGCCCACGCCTTCTGGGTTGCAATCATCGCCTATATCATCCTGGCAGTGGGCAACGTCTTCAGGGGCGCATAGGTACCGCACAGTCCTCCGGACGGCCCCTGCCGTCCGGAGATGGCCGCCGCAACCCCTTCAGGCCTGGCCATGAAACACGAGAGCGGCGCCGAGCGCGATCAAGGAGAAACCGCCAGCTTGCGTCCAGCTTAAGGGCTCGTCGAAATAGATCGCCGTGAAGCCCGCGAACACGATCAACGCGATAATTTCTGGAATGGTCTTGAGCTCCGCGGGTGAGTAGACCGCGGTTGGCGGGCACCGCGAACCAATATTCTGCCCCAGCTCACCACCACGATGACCAGGAGCGACACCCACGCCAAGGTCATGAACAGGTTTGAACAAAACAGCAGCGATGACCTAGGGCCCCTGGCTGGGCTTAATCAGAGAGGAAGCAAAAGACATTCGATCCTCTTTGGAAATGTTGGATTGGGATAGGAGAGGTTAGCGACAGGCGCGAATGGGACATAGCGTCCATGCTAGGGTGGCAAACAACGCCTCAGCAGTGAACGCAAATGACAGAGCTTTCGATCGACCTGGATTATCTCCGACGCCTCGTCGTCAAGGTGCGCTCTTTCATGGGCAACGAAGAGACCGACATTCCCGATGACGGGTCCAATCCCATCGACGACGAGGTCCCCCTAGGCGCCCTGCAAGACGAGGAGGACGATCTCAGCCGCGAAGAGGTGGTGGAGGAAATCCAGGGGCTGATGCCCCGCCAACAAGCCGAGCTCGTGGCGCTGATGTGGCTCGGCCGCGGCGATGGCGAACCGGAAGAGTGGGACGAACTAGTGGCCCGCGCCGTTGAGCGGCGTGAGGTGCCGACCGAGAACTACCTGCTCGACCACCCGCTGCTTGCCGAGCATTGGCTCGACGGCATGGAGCGGCTTGGCCTTGGCGGCCTCGGCGGCGGGGCCGAGCGGCGATGAGGGAGAGCCGACGCCACGCCGACCCTCCCCTCACCACTACATATCGTCGTCGTCTCTCGCCCAGGACGGCCGGTAAGGCTGTGCACTCGGGCTTGGACTTGAGCTGGGCATCCCGCCGCCTGCCGGGATTCCACCTCCGCCAGTGGGGGCGGCAGGTCGCGGCGGCGTGGTCGTTCCCGTCGAAGGTTGCGCCATCGGACGCGGTGCCGGTTGCGGCGCTGCGGGCGCGGCTGGCTTTGGCGCTGGGGCCGATGGTTTCGGCGATGCTGCCGCTGCTGGCATCTTCGCCGCGGCTTTCTTCTTTGGTGCGGCGCGCTTCGGGGCTGACTTTTTCGCCACGGCGGACTTGGCAGCCGGCTTCTTGGCCGCAACGCGCTTCGCCGGCGCCTTGCGGGCCGCGGTCTTACGCGCGGCGGTCTTTTTACGGGCTGGGGCCTTCTTCTTGGCGCTGGTCTTTTTTGCTCCCGCCCGTGCGGCGCTCGCACGGCGGGTGGTCTTGCGTGCACTCGTTTTCTTGCTTGTCGTGCGTTTCTTTCCACTCGTTTTCGTAGCCATGGTTCTGCTCCGATTCTAATCTGTTGCCGCAGGCGGCCGCCGGCAGCGGGCGCGTGCATGCAGAATCATTCTTACAGGTCCAAGCTTGCCGTCCCGCGCGGCGAGTCAATTGTTTTTTTCATTATACGCAGATGGCAGCAGAATTTGGCAATGTGGCGGGCGCATGATCGCGGTTTCTCGACCATTCGCACCTCTCCTGCTGCGGTCGTCAATCCGGCCTTGCAGCCTTGATCCGGCTGGGAGGCGGCGCCCCTAGCCAAGACCCCTCCCCGCCGTCATATTCGGCCCATGCCCTATCGTGGACCGAAGACCTTTGGCTCGCGCGCCGAGCCACGCGCCGTCACGGGCGAAGCGAGCGGGGTGCCGTCCACCGGCCTGCCGTTCGGCGCCGACCGCCGGCCGCCGGGCTTCGGCGAGTCGCCGCAGCCGCTAATGCAGGACCACCCGCTGGTGACCGGCGAGGCCGCGTCCTTCACGCCGCACCGGCCGCCACGCCCGGAGAAGAGCGAGGGCGGGGTGCCCTTGCGCATTCAGTCCGAGCTTTCGCCCAAGGGAGACCAGCCATCCGCCATTGCCGAGCTGGTGGCCCAGGCCAGCGCCCAAGAGCGTGACCAGGTGCTGCTCGGGGTCACCGGCTCCGGCAAGACCTTCACCATGGCCAAGGTCATCGAGGCGACGCAGCGCCCTGCTCTCGTGCTCGCGCCGAACAAGACGCTCGCCGCCCAGCTGTATGGCGAGTTCAAGAGCTTCTTCCCGGAGAACGCGGTCGAGTATTTCGTCTCCTATTACGACTACTACCAGCCGGAGGCCTACATCCCGCGCACCGACACCTATATCGAGAAGGACTCGTCGGTGAACGAGCAGATCGACCGTATGCGTCACGCGGCAACCCGCGCGCTGATCGAACGCGACGACGTGATCATCTTGGCTTCCGTGTCGTGCATCTACGGCATCGGCTCGGTCGAGACGTACACGGCGATGACCTTCAGCCTGAAGCGCGGCGATAAGATCGAGCAACGCCAGCTGATCGCCGACCTGGTAGCCCTGCACTACCGGCGCAATGACATGAATTTTGCTCGTGGGTCGTTTCGCGTTCGCGGCGACACCATCGAGCTATGGCCAGCGCATTTGGAAGACCGCGCCTGGCGCATCTCGCTGTTCGGCGATGTCGCGGAAAGCCTCACCGAGTTCGATCCCTTGACCGGTGCCAAGACCGACGAGTTCAGCATGGTCAAGGTCTATGCCAACTCTCACTACGTGACACCGAAGCCGACGCTGAAGCAGGCGGTGTGCGGCATCAAGGATGAGCTGAAGCAGCGGCTCGACGAGTTGAACCGCGCCGGGCGGCTGCTCGAGCAGCAGCGGCTTGAGCAGCGCACGCTATTCGACTTGGAGATGATCGAGGCGACCGGCTCCTGCGCCGGCATCGAGAACTATTCGCGCTATCTCACCGGGCGGAAGCCCGGCGAGCCGCCGCCGACTTTGTTCGAATATCTGCCCGACAACGCGCTCGTGTTCGTGGATGAGAGCCACGTCACCGTGCCCCAGATCGGCGGCATGTTCCGCGGCGACTACCGGCGGAAATCGACGCTCGCCGAGTACGGCTTCCGTCTTCCCTCCTGCATGGACAACCGGCCTCTCAGATTCGAGGAATGGGACGCCATGCGGCCACAGACCATCTATGTCTCGGCCACACCTGGAGGTTGGGAGCTCAAGCAGACCCAAGGCGCGTTCGCCGAGCAGGTGATCCGACCCACCGGCCTCATCGATCCGCCGGTGGTGGTGCGCCCGGCCTCGACCCAAGTCGACGACCTCATCGACGAGGCGCGCAAAGTGGTGGCGCAAGGCTATCGCGTGCTCGTCACCACGCTCACCAAGCGCATGGCCGAGGACCTCACCGAGTACATGCATGAGCAAGGCATCCGCGTGCGCTACATGCATTCCGACGTGGAGACGCTTGAGCGCATCGAGATCATTCGCGATCTCCGACTCGGCGCATTCGACGTGTTGGTCGGCATCAATCTGCTGCGCGAGGGCCTCGACATTCCGGAATGCGCGCTGGTGGCGATCCTCGATGCCGACAAGGAAGGCTTCCTGCGCTCCGAGACTTCGCTGATCCAGACCATCGGCCGCGCCGCACGCAATATCGATGGGCGGGTGATCCTTTACGCCGACGGCATGACCGGCTCGATGGAACGCGCCATGGCCGAAACCAATCGCCGCCGCGAGAAGCAGACGGCGTGGAACGAGGCGAACGGCATCACCCCGGAAAGCATCAAGAAGCACATCGGTGACATCATGGCGTCGGTCTATGAGCGCGACCACGTGTTGGTCGATGCCGGCGCCGGTTTCGGCGAGGGCGACCAGCCGCTGATCGGGCACAACATTGAAGCCGTTGTCGCCGATATGGAGAAGCGCATGCGTGCGGCAGCCGCCGATCTCGAGTTCGAGGAGGCTGCGCGGCTGCGCGACGAGATCAAGCGCCTGCGCCAAATGGAGCTAGCCATCGCCGACGATCCGTTGGCGCGTCAAGGTGAGCTGGAGCAGATGCGCTCAAGTAGCGCGGAGCGCGGTAGCGCAAATCAACAAGAGCCGCTCACGCGGCCACATAAACCTTCGCTCGACGAGATGGGGCCGCACAACCGCGAGACCCCTCTCGCCGCGCTGACCAAATGGCGAGGTCGCTCAAAAGCCGGCAAGCCGGGCACACGGGCTAATCGCCAGGAGAGCCGCAAGCCCCACTAGCCCAACGTCAGCGATACGAAGTCACGCGTGGCCGGAAATTACACGCGGACGAGCCTCAGCTACTTGGCCATGGCATTGCGAACCGCGCCGATAAGGGCCATGACCACCGCACCGCCCGCGCCGCCGCCAACCAGGTCCTTGACGATGCCGCCGACATCAAGTCCGGCGGCAGCGTCGGGAGCAGCCGCTCCGCCAAGCACGGCCGCCAAGATCTGACCCACCACACCGCCGCCGACCGCTCCACTGATGGCATCGCCGGCTTTACCCATGCTGAGGTCTTTCAGGGCGCTGCCTGCCGCCGTTCCGCCGATGGCACCTGCGATCACCTGAACAATAAGATTAGCCAACATCCCTTCCATGGCATTCCCTCCTCTTTGATGAGGATGCCGCCGCGCATCTCTCTCGCTACGCGGCCCTCCAGCGGCCGCGTGGCGATTTTACCACGGCCTGAGCTTCAGCACGCGGAGCGATTTGCTCGCGGGCGCGCGTTGCGGACAAGCGTTGCAACTAAATCATCCGTGGACAGATAAAATCATGATGCTGCTCGGCTAAGCACGTGTTAGCGTTGAGGCATTGGGGAAGCAGGAGGGGATCATGGCAAGACGATGCGGGCGATCCTTGGCGACATCTACGATGCCTGGCGGAAGCAGAACTTCGACTGGCTGGGAAGCTATCTGCTGGACGATTTATGTCACGTGATTCACATCCCGGTGGAACTGCACCCCTTGGGCGGAACGCGGCGCGGCAAGAAGGAGGCGCTCGCCCGCTTGCAGCTCATCGTGGCGCAATTCCATTTCGACGAGATCGACACGAGCGATCTGCTGATCGAGAGGAACCGCGCCGCGGTGGAAGTGCCGATACGCTAGCGCCACCGGGAAACCGGCGCGCCGTTCGAATCAACCAAGTCGAATTTCTGGACGCTGGAAGACGGCTGGCCGGTGAAGCTCACCGAGTACCACGCCATCGCGCGCGTTCAGGCCTTCGTCAGCGCCGTCGCCGGCGCCCACCCGGCATGACGGGGATGAAAGAAGCGCCCTACCGCCCGCCCTGTAGCGCGGCGAGCAGCTCCGGCGTCGGATAGCCGTCGGCCGGCAGCCCGAACTTCTGCTGCATCTCGCGTACGGCTACGCGGGTCGAGGCGCCAATCACGCCGTCGATCTTGCCCACGTCATAGCCGCGCTTGGCGAGAAACTGCTGCAATAGCTTGGCCTCTGGCATGCTCAAGGAGTCGATTGGTCCTCGCCCGCGGCTTAACGCGGGCGCGCCGGCGAGCCGTGTCGCGTAATAGGCCGCCGTAGTGGAATAAACGAGCGACTGGTTCCATTGCAGATAGACGTCGAAATTCGGATAGGTGAGGAAGGCCGGACCGTTCCGCCCCATGGGCAACAGCAGCCCCGTAGGCGTGTTGTCGGCGGGAAGCGGCTTACCACTCGCCGAGGTGACGCCGGCCTTCGCCCAATAAGCGCGCGACTTCTTGATGGTGACGTCCGCCTGGCTCCAATCCATCTCCGCCGACACGCGGACTTCCTCGAGCCAAGGCTGGCCAGGCTTCCAGCCGAGACCATCGAGATAGTTGGCAGCGGAGGCGAGCGCGTCAGGCGTGCTGTGAATCAGGTCGCGCTTGCCGTTGCCTTCGAAATCGACGGCGTATTTGTAATAGACGCTCGGCACGAATTGAAATTGGCCGACCTCACCCGCCCAGGGACCGCGCATCTCGTCGGGGCTGAGATCGCCGCGCTCGATGACGCGCAGGGCATCGAGGAGCTGCTCCTTGAACTCGTCGGGGCGCCGGCAATCGAAGGCCAACGTGGCGAGCGAGCGGAGCGTCTGCATATTGCCCATTACCTTGCCGAAATCGGTCTCCAGTCCCCAAAAGGCGACCAGGACCGGACCCGGCACGCCGAATTTCTGCTGGATGCTGGCAAAGGTGCCCGCGTTTCTTTTGAGCAGCGCCGCACCAACCTGCAGCCGGTTGTTGGACACCATGCGGTCGGAGAATTGCAGGAAGCTCTGCGCGAACACGGCCTGGCCGCGGTCCTTGGCAATGGTGGCGGGATCGTAGGTGAGCCCATCGAGTGCGGAGATGGTCTGAGGCGATATCCCTTGCGCCGCCGCCTCCCGCTTGAATCCCTGAAGCCATCCCGGGAAATTCGCCGGGCTCGCGCAGGCCGCAGCAAGCGCAGGGCTCGCCGCGGCAAGCACGATCGCACCCGCTACGCCCGCGCAAACCGCCATCCGCATGTTGCGTGTCACCTTATGTCCAGCCATGCCCGCACTTGAAGCGAGGTCGGAAGCCACAGTCAAGGGATGATGGTCGGCGCGCGCCCGGTCAGCGATCGCCTTTTTGATAGGTGCCGATGAGCTCGGCCTGCGCCAGCACATGACCCTTCATGGCCGCCTCGATCTCCGCCTTGGTGGCTTGCGCGACATCGAGCGCGGTGTCCAGCGCGTAGAGCTTGTGGAAATAGCGATGCCGGCCGATCGGCGGACACGGCCCTCCATACGCAGCCTTCCGCGAATCGGCGACGCCGCGAACGGTGCCCGTCGGCAATCCGCCTTTATCGGCATCCTCAGCAAGCGCGCTCGCATCAGGCGGGATATTGTACAACAGCCAATGCACCCAAACGCGCTTCGGCGCCTTTGGGTCGGGTGCGTCCGGGTCGTCGACAATCAGCGCAAGACTTTTCGTCCCCGCCGGCGCGCCCTCCCAGGCAAGCGGCGGCGAAATGTCTTTCCCCTCGCAAGTATAGAGCGAGGGGATTGGTGCGCCGGATTTGAACGCGGAAGAGGTCAGCGTCAGAGGCATTGCAGCGTCAGCCCCTCCCAAGGACAGCACACAGGACCCGAGCACCAGGATCAGTGCCTTCGCCAGCTGCGCAGAACGGGATTCGATGCTCGCCATATCCTTGCACAGCCCGACTCCCCCGCAAATGAAAAGCGGAAAAGCTAGTCCGTGTGGGGCGGTAAATCGCAGAGCCTAAGCTTCTCTTGCAAACGGTCGATGCGCCTTGTGGCTTCATTCTTGCTCAGGCCCGCGTCGAAGGCGTGCGGCTCCCTCAATTCCTCTGCGAGGCGCCTAAGCGCAGCGACCTGGTTGCCGGTCATCGGCTCCCGCGCCGGGACCCACGCTCCACGGTTCGTCATCCTGGTCGACGCAATGTCGGAGCTTAGCTCCTGTTGAACCTGCGTCTCTCCTGTCTTCTTCTTTTGCATCACGCTCCAGTTCCCCGACCCATCCTTGGTAGTTTCCAATGACATACATGTAATTCGCAAAAAGGGCAATGATTAGGCGGGGTTTGGTCAAGGATTGAGCAGGATTGTGAGGTGCCTGTGGCAAGTGCACCACTCAGCGACTACATGCCGGGATAGGGTTCGGCACAGACTGACCGTGCACGCCATTGGTCTTGAGACGCGGCGCTCCCTCCGTCAGACTGGGAGCGGGCCGAAATGGGACAATCTCCGATTCGGGAAGGAGACAAGATGACCAACATCCTGCACGCCGGCTTCACCGGGTGCGCCGCACTTCTGCTGGCCACGCTACTGACAGCGCCGGCCGAAGCACGGATCGAATGCCGCGGCAACTTTCAGGTCACCAAATATGGACTGATCGCCACCCCCTATTGCCAGGAAGAACAGATCGCCTTCGTGGCGCGGAGCTATGGCTCGAAGGTCACCGGCGCTCAGCTCCATAACGATCCCCTGACCAAGGTCTATCTCTGCCAGACGATCGGCTATGACTCGCGGTTGAAAGGATCCTGCGCCGGCTACGGTCCGGACATTTACGCCCCCGGCCGTTAACTCTAACGTGCGCCGCCAAGGGCGGCAACTCACAAGAAGGCGCGAACTCAAGGAAGCTCGCGCCTGTTTGCTGTGTGAGGGTCTGCCCGCAGGGAAAAATCGGCCGTTCGCATGCCGATATAATTAATCGGCCCGCCCCCAAATAGCCTCTCAATTACCCTTTCGAAGTCGATTTTTTGCCTTGTTGCCCCATAGGTTACCGGCTAGCACTCACGTGTGCGGACCGGCTTGAGTTGTCGTCGGTCATTTCAACCCCAAGACAATCGAATAGGAGCTCAACGCATGTTTCAAATGCGCGCTAACATCGTTGCCATGGGCATCGGCGCTGTCCTGTTGCTGCCGAACCTAGCTCACGCCGAGCAGGTCGGACATGCATCCTGGTACGCGCTGAGTTCACGCACAGCGAGCGGAGAGATAATGAACCCGAGCGAGATGACCGCGGCACATCGCTCACTACCCTTCGGCACCAAGGTGCTGGTGGAGAACCTCAACAACGGCCGCTCGGTGGTCGTGCGGATCAATGATCGGGGGCCCTTCGTAAAGGGGCGGATCATCGACGTGTCCAAGGCGGCCGCGTCGAGCCTTGGCATGCTCGGCTCCGGTACCGTGCGGGTCCGAGTCAGCTCAGCCGGCAGCAGCTCGGTCAAGAGCAGGGGCAGCAGCGTCGCGGGCCTCATGCGGTCCGCGTCCGACGTCAAGAAGGTCGCAGCGCGGACAAGCTCACGCAAGACCATTGCGGTCGCCTCGCGCGCGGGAGCGCACAGGGCCGTCACCGTCGCCGCGAGGGAGTTCGCCAAGGTGCGCCGCGGCCCGGCCAAGGGTGTCGTCCTGGCGTCTTCGGCGAATCCTTATGGCGCCTTTGTGCGAACCGTGAGCTTCGTCAACTGAGGGCGGTAAACGTCTCTATGAGACGAACAAGCGCAAACGCCGGGCCAAGGGCCCGGCGTTTGACTGAAATCTGCAGGTTGTCGGTCGCGCCGCCGACCCGCCGCTAGTATAGTGGTAGCGGGGATGGTAATAGCGCGGCGCGTAGTATTTGTTCGCACCCCAATAATTTGAGCACTTCTTGTACCAGTAGGACCACCAGCAGCAATAATAGGCAGGGGTCACAAGGGGTCACCTCGGGCATCGGGCGAGTGGGTGCGGCTGCGGCCAAGGCGCCGACGACCCCGATGATCGTCCCAGCTGCGATAATTCCAAGCGTTGTCAGTCGGATAGGCTTCATCCCGACGTGGTCCGTGGCGCATCGCCACCTCGGCAGCTCGGCGAGTTCTGAATCAGAACCGCGCCAATAGACGGTAGATCAAGCGCAAGGGCTCGCAAACACTCCATCACACGAAATTGTGAAGCGGATGGGAAGGTCGAGTGTGACACGGAATCCGCTGGGCAATTTACCGGAAAAATTGCATAGTCGCCGCGAGGCGGGTTCGACCGCCACAAGAGCATTCAGTTGGGGGACATCATGATTCAAAGTAAAGTTGTGATTGCCGGCGGAGCCTTAGCTGTCATTGCTGCGTTCGTTATTGCTTTGCAGCCGGTTCAAGCCGGCAGCTGCGTCCTGGTTTCGGCCAAGGCAAGGGGGCTCGGTGAGGCTGCCGCTTCCAAGCGGTCACAGGCCAAGCTGACGCACAACATCAACCATTGGGCCCATAAGAACAAGCTCAATGCGGTGCGCGTTGGGCACGCTCCGACCTCTTGCGGCAAGGGCCCGCTCTTTGTTTGCACGTCCTCGGCGAAAGTCTGTCCTTAGGATAGAGTTAGCGCTTTCGTAGGGCCGGGGATGTGATGGCACCTTCGGGAAGCGCGGCCTTTGGGGGGCATCATGATGCAGAGTAAACTTGCGGTTGCTGGCGCCCCCTTGGGCGCCCTCGCTGCGCTTGCCTTTGTGGCGGGGCCAGCACAAGAACGTGTGTTCCCGCAGCGCGGACCCAGCCTCGGCCACCACGCAAGCGTCGATCAAGCTCACTCGGCGGACGGCCAGCATCGGAGGCAAGGCGAAGAACAGTTCGACCAATTGTCAGAAGGGACCGCCTGGCGGTTTCCTCTGCACGACCTCGGCGCTCGTGTGCCCCCAAAGAAAATCGCCGCTTTCGGAGGGCGGTGACGCGGTGGTAACCTGAGAAAACTAGGCTTGTGGCCGATTCGGACCAACCGGTTTCAGAGAAATGAGATTTGCCATGTTTAAGCGCACCGCCCTCCTCCGGCTTCTCGCCCTGGCCGCGCTGTTGGCGGCGGCTCATACATTCGGCTGGCCGAGCCATGAGGCGCAGGCCCAACAGGCGCACCAGCGCATCAAGCCCGGCTCACTCAACACCTATCGCGTTCCGGGTCCAGCCGTCGGCGGCTATTCGATGACCTTGAGCGATATTTGGGGACCTCCTGTGATGCCGCCCATACCGAAAGATTTCGGGCCGCATTTCGACTTCCCGCCAGAGTCTTTGAACGGCCCTCCACTCCACGATCCCTATCCGAACTAGTCCTCGCATCCAACCCGGCTGACGCCCGCAAATAGGCAGATGGGCCTTGCACTTGGCAGGCTCGCGACCATACAGTGGGGCGCTTTGTGCGTCGAGTTCGGGTGAAGATCGGCCGCGCTCCCGAGGATGCAACGCGGTTTCTTTCCCCGTCTTTGCAGTTGCGTAATTTGGTCCGCGATTCTATTGGCATGCGGATCAATGTGAAGGGGGAAAGGAGCTTCCCATGCGCCAGAACGGGACGGTCAAATTTTTCAATCATTCGCGGGGCTTCGGCTTTATCACGCCAGACGACGGCGGCAAGGACGTGTTCCTGCACATCTCGGCCCTGCAACGGTCAGGCCTTCCCGCCGTGGATGAAGGCCAGCGCGTGACCTTCGAAACCGAGCCGGATCGCCGTGGTAAAGGTCCCCAAGCCGTCAACGTCCAGCTCAGCGAATAATTCTTTCCCCCAACTCACATAGCCGAACCCAAAGGTCCAGTCGCGGCCGCTGCCAGACCTGCGAGGGTGATCCGTTGCGCTCGGACAACCGTTGAGGTGTAGCGGTGAAAGAGCCTGGCGCATCGCAACCTGAGCTGTCGCGCGTCCTCGATCATCTCGCCGCGGGTCGGCAGGGCGCGCTCGCCCGGCTGTTCCGGCTCTTGTCCATTCCGAGCGTCTCCACCGATCCCTCTCATCATCAGGCGTGCGTCGCAGCGGCCGAGTGGTGCGCGAAAAGACCTGCGCGATATCGGCTTTCAAGCCCGCGTCGAGCCGACCAGCGGCAAGCCGATGGTCGTGGGTCATTGGCGACGTGCGAGTTCGCCGTTACGCGTCCTGTGTTACGGCCACTACGACGTGCAGCCGGCGGATCCTTTGGAGGAGTGGACCACGCCGCCCTTCGCGCCGCGTCTTGCCGAGGACCCACGTTCCGGGGAAATCATCGTCTCCCGCGGCGCCTCGGACGACAAGGGCCAGGTGATGACCTTCATCGAGGCCAGCCGCTCCTGGCTTGCCGTTCATAACCGTCTGCCAGTCGACGTGACCGTCTTGCTCGAGGGTGAAGAGGAGTCCGGCAGCGCGAGCCTCCCCTCCTTCCTCGACGTGCACGGCGCAGAGCTCAAGGCGGACGTCGGCCTCGTCTGTGACACCTGGCAATGGGACGCCGACACGCCGGCCATCACCGCCTTCCTGCGCGGCCTCGCCTTCTCCGAGCTGACGGTGACCGGGCCGTCGCGTGATCTTCACTCCGGCATCTATGGCGGACCCGCGCGCAATCCGATCCGCGTGCTCGCCGATCTACTTGCCGACATGCATGACACAAGTGGCCGAGTAACCCTGGCGGGCTTCTATGAGGGGGTGGTTACTCCTAACCTCGCGCAGCTTGCGCAGTGGCGTTCGCTCGGCTTCGATGCCGACGCCTTCCTCGGTTCGGTCGGATTAGCGACACCGGCCGGAGAAGAGGGCATGAGCGTGATCGAGCAGCTCTGGTCGCGGCCGACGGCAGAGATCAACGGCATCTTCGGCGGCTATACCGGGCCCGGCAAGAAGACCGTCATCCCGGCGCGCGCCACAGCCAAGCTCTCCTTCCGGCTCGTTCCCCATCAGCAGCTTGCACAAATTCTCAACAGCCTGCATCGCTTCATCGAGGAACGCCTGCCCAAGGATTGCATCGCGTCCTTTGCCGACGAAGGCGGATCGCCCGCGGTCGGTTTCGACAGATCGCCTCCAGTCTTCAAGGCAGCCACGCACGCGCTCGCGCAGGAGTGGCGTAAGCCTCCGCTCATCATCGGCTGCGGCGCATCGATTCCGATCGTGGAGGCCTTCCGCTCGCGGCTCGGCCTGGAGTGTCTGCTGGTCGGTTTCGCGCTCTACGATGACCGCATCCATTCCCCCAACGAGAAGTATAATGTGAAGAGCTTCACCAAGGGCGCGAGGAGCTGGGCGAGGCTGCTCGGCGAGCTCGGCACGATCGATGGCCATCACGGGACATAGGCTCGCTAGCCTCTTCGGCCTTACGCTAATGGCAGCGCTGACCTTGGTCGTGGCGAACGCCCAAAACGGCGGCGAACCTGGACGCTTCGACTATTACGTCCTCGTTCTCGGCTGGACGCCGTCCTATTGCGCGACCGAGGGACGGCAGCGGCACGACAGGGAATGCGACGTCGAACGACCCCATGCCTTCACCCTGCATGGGCTCTGGCCGCAGAACGTCAGGGGATGGCCCGAGGGTTGTCGAATGCCGAGGCGGCCCTGGGTGCCGCAATCCGTGATCGACGACATGCGCGACGTCATGCCGAGCAAGGCCCTGGTCATCCACGAATACCGCGCCCACGGGACCTGTTCCGGCCTCGCGCCTGATCAATATTTCGGGCTCGCTCGCGACCTCTATGAACGCGTCAGCATCCCACCGCGCTTCTCCGCGATTGGTTGGCTCACGCTCTCCCAAGAGGAGATCAAAGGGGAGTTCCTCAAGGCCAATCCGTGGCTCAAGCCGAACATGATCGTAGTCAGCTGTCGCGGGCAGAACCTGCTCGACGTGCGCATCTGCTTCGGCCGCGACCTGTTCCCAAAGCCTTGCGGAGCGAATGAGGAGAACCGCGTCTGCCGCGCGAGCACGGTGACCGTGCCGGCGACGCCAAGCCGCTGAATCTTGGCGGAGACTAGAAGCGGTAGATCAGCGAGCCCCGATAGGTGCTTACGTCGGGATCATATTTGACGTCGCCACCTGGATAGGACACCGTATCGGAATCAAAATCGGTGAACTGATAGTCGAAACGCGCACTCCAATTTCGCGTGAACGCGACCTCGGCACCGCCGCCGACGCTCCAGCCGAAGAACGAACCGCTGCCCGAGCCTCCGCCGGGCCCGTTGACCGGAAGATCAACATCTGCCCACGCCCCGCCACCGGTCACGAACAGCAGCACTTGCGGCACCACGGTCACACCGGCGCGCAAGCGCAAATCGGCCATGGCGTCGATATTTGGGTTTGCAACATTGGCACCGCTGTTGAAGCGTCCGCTGCCGCTGATCCCGGCGCCGAGGACATCGCCTTCTAGGCCGATGACAATCGGACCGTTCTGCCAATTATAGCCGCCGGTGACGCCGCCCAGCACGCCGCTTCCGTCGATCGTGTCGCTAGGCTGCGAGAAATCGAAATTTGCGGTGGCGCCACCGAGCGTGCCGCCAATCCACCAGCCGGCGAAGAGATCCGGGGACGCCGATGGAGGCGTTTCATAGAGCAGCGGCGCCGGCCCCTGATTGATGACGTCGGCGCCGAGGACTGGGCTAGAGACCGCGGCGCTGGCCGTCAACACGGCAGCGAGAGCCACAGCCTGGTCGAATCGTGTACGCAAAACAGACTCCCTCACGATAGGAGGCCCGGTCCGTTGCCGCGCCGGCGCAAAATTACGCCTGACCAAGCGCTCACGGTCCCAGGGTATTAGGCGATACCCTTACCATCGGTTAACCAGCCAGTGGGGCGAAAGTCTGTATGGTTAACGGCAGGTTAATGGCGATCAGGGGGCGGCGGGAACCAAATTAGCGCGCGCGGAACAGCGCGACACATCCGCTCGTCTCGATGTTCACTTGATTGAAGCGTGCGTTGAGACCGTCACTCAGCGCGGCGAGATCGTCGTCGAGATTGTTGAACACGCCCTTGGTGTTGTAGAGGCGGAGCAGAGACCGCGCGGCCGCATTCGGCAGGATCCCCCTTCCGAGGATCGTCGCCCCGAACAGCACAGCGCGCTCGTTCATCAGCGGTCGTAGATGGTCGATCGCCTTCAGCTTCTCAGCCATGCGCCCTGGCAGACAATGCAGCACGTAGGTGAGCCGACGCTGTCGACCGGCTCGAGCTCAATGGCGACCGGCGCGAACAGATTCGCCTCGCACAGCAGCGGGTGATAGCGCGCGAGCCTCTGCGCCGATCGCGCCAAGCAATGGCGGTTGATATCGAGGAGCGTGAGCTGCTTGAACATCGCCCGATCGGCGCGGTCGATAAAGAAGCCGGTGCCCACGCCCGCTTCGAGGTGGTGGCCAGCGAGATTGTTCCGGTAGAGGTCAAGCAGGCGCTCCGTGGGGCAATGCCAGGCGAAGCGATTGGAAAGGCCGTGAACCAGACGGTCATAGAAGGAGAGCGTGAAGGGGGCGTAGATGGCGTGCGCCGCCGCAATCGCGGTAGTATCGGGCGCGCCGCTTCCTTCTCTCTCTTTTTCGGCCATGGCGAAACGGTATGACATCGGCCTCTGTGCAAAAAAGGGCGCCGCGAGTGGTGCCCTTGCGATGGAGTTTGCTTGCCGGGCAGTTAAATTGGTCGGTTCGCCAAACGGAACCCCAGAAGTATAGTCGGCGGCGAACCGCCGGCAGATAATCCAACCCACAACACACACGCATCATGGTTGAACCACAGAATTCCGCGACCGCGCTCGTCACCGGAGCGGCGCTTCGCCTCGGCCGCGCCATTGCGCTCGACTTGGCGAAACATGGTTGGCGAATCGGCGTGCATCATCACAGCTCCTCCGCCGAAGCCGACACACTCGTGGCGGAGATCGAGCGACTGGGCTCAAAGGCTGTTGCGCTCAAGGCCGACCTCACTAACGACGATCAGCTTCGCGGGCTGGCGCAGTCTTGCGCCGACGCACTCGGGGTACCCACCTGCCTCGTCAACAACGCTGCGCGGTTCGAATGGGATTCGATCGACACGCTCGACTGGGCCGGCTGGCAGGCGGAACTCGACGTCAATCTGCGGGCACCGATCTTTCTCACCCAGGCCTTTGCGCGCACGCTGCCCAAGGACGCGTCTGGATGCGTGATCAACATGATCGATCAGCGCGTCTGGCGCCTGACCCCGGATTTCTTTTCCTACACCATCGCCAAGTCGGCGCTGTGGACCGCGACGCAGACTCTCGCTCAGGCGCTCGCGCCGCGCGTCCGTGTCAATGCGCTTGGCCCTGGACCGGTGCTTCCGAATCGGCGGCAAAGCCAGGCCGATTTCGAGCGCGAATGCCGCTCGACGCTGCTTGGCCGCGGTGCCACGGTCGAGGACGTGTGCCGCGCCGTGCGCTTCCTGCTCGACACCCCTTCGGTGACCGGGCAGATGATCGCGCTCGATAGCGGCCAGCACCTTGCCCGGCGATGACAACGCTTTCGCCTCACCCCTCGAGACGGCCCCCTCAGCCTGAGCAGGCCGCCTATCCTTCGAGACGCGACCCCGGACTAAGTCCGGGGTCGCCCTCAGGATGAGGGGCCGCTGCCGAAGGACGGTCCTCCTCAGGGTGAGGATCAAACCCTCCTGATGAGGAGCCGTCGAAGGCGGCGTCTCGAAGCATGAGGCTTGGTCAAGGCCTTGAAGCTGCCGGCCCGAAGGCCATACTTCACCTTACGCCCATGCCCCAAGAGAAACCCGACAGCGCCAGCCCTTCGCTCATTTCCCGCACCCGCAAAGCGTTGAGCGGCGTGGACACCGGGCCGTCCGTCATCGCGCGCCATGCCAAGACCGCGCCCGGCGGCCCCGGCGTCTATCGCATGATCGATGCCGACGGCGAGGTGCTCTATGTCGGTAAGGCGCGAGGGCTGAAGAAGCGCGTGCAGAGCTATGGGCGCGCGGGAAGCCACAACAACCGTATCGCCGCGATGATCGCCAACACCGCGACCATGGAGTTCGTCACCACGCCGACGGAGACCGAGGCACTGCTGCTCGAGGCCAACCTCATCAAGCGGCTGAAGCCCCGCTATAATGTCGTACTGCGGGACGACAAGTCCTTCCCCTTCATCCTCATCGCCCGCGATCATGCCTTCCCGCAGATCCTGAAACACCGCGGTGCGCGGAGCCGCAAAGGCGATTATTTCGGACCGTTCGCTTCTGCCGGCGCGGTCGGCCGCACCATCAATACATTGCAGCGCGCCTTCCTGCTCAGGTCGTGCTCCGACGCTTATTTCGAAACCCGCCTCAGGCCCTGCCTGCTCTATCAGATCAAGCGATGCAGCGCGCCGTGCACCGCCGAGATTTCGGAAGCAGATTATGCCGCGCTCGTCGACGAGGCGCTCCGCTTCCTCACCGGGGAGAGCGATGAGGTAAAGCGGCGCATGCACAAGCTCATGGACGACGCGAGCCTCCGCCAAGACTATGAGCGCGCGGCAAGTTTCCGCGACCGGCTGACCGCGCTCAGCAACGTCCAGTCGCATCAGGGCATCAATCCGCAAAGCGTGAAGGAGGCGGACGTGTTCGCCGCCCACCAAGAGGCGGGGCAGACCGCGATCCAGGTGTTCTTCTTCCGCACCGGCAACAATTGGGGCAACCGCGCCTACTTTCCCCGCGCCGATAAATCTCTCCCCGTGGAAGAGGTGCTCGAATCCTTCGTCGCCCAGTTCTACGACGACAAGCCTCCGCCGAAACTTGTCCTGCTGTCTGACGACATCGCTGGGCGGCGATTGCTCGGCGAGGCCTTGTCGCTCCGCGCCGGCCATAAGATCAGGGTCGAGGCGCCGCAACGTGGCGAGAAGCGGGAGCTGATGTCCCACGCTCTGGTCAACGCCCGCGAAGCTTTGGCGCGCCGTCTTGCCGAGTCCTCGTCGCAAGCCGTGATCTTCGCTCACCTCGCCGAGCTGTTCGATCTTGAAGAGACGCCGGAGCGCATCGAGGTCTTCGACAACAGCCACATTTCCGGTACCAATCCGGTCGGCGCCATGATCGTCGCCAGTCTTGAAGGGTTCATCCGCAATCAATATCGGAAGTTCAATATTCGCTCCGAGGACCTTGCCCCCGGGGACGATTACGCCATGATGCGGGAGATGCTGACCCGGCGCTTCAGCAAGCTTGCGCGGGACAAGGATCCCGCCAATGGCTGGGCCGCGCCCGATCTCGTGCTGATCGATGGCGGGCCCGGGCAGCTGTCCGCTGCAATTGGCGTGCTGGACGAGCTCGGCCTGTCCGAGATCAAGCTCGCGGCAGTGGCCAAGGGCCCTGACCGCAATGCCGGGCGCGAGCGCATTTACCTGAAGGGGCGTGAGCCATTGCTGCTCGAGCCGCGCGACCCCGTGCTCTACTGCATTCAGAAGCTTCGCGACGAGGCGCACCGCTTTGCCATCGGCGCCCATCGCGCACAGCGCAAGAAGGCGCTGCATGCCTCGCCGCTCGACGAGGTGCCGGGTATTGGGCCGACACGCAAACGCGCCCTGCTCCAGCATTTCGGCTCGGCCAAAGCGGTGAGCCGGGCGGGCGTCACCGACCTCGCTGCGGTCGGCGGCATCAGTGCGCAGATGGCGAAGACCATCTATGATCATTTCCACGAGGGAGGACGCTGACCGTGGACGGGCGCTCCGACATGATGCGGCAGGGCATGTCGCCCGATGCCGCGCCGACGCGTTTCTCGAGTCTGCCCAACCTGCTGACCTATGGCCGCATCATCGCCATTCCGGCGCTGGTGGCCTGCTTCTTCGCCACCGGCGATTGGGGACGCTGGACCGCGATGTGGATTTTCATTGCCGCGGGCGTTAGCGATTTCCTGGACGGCTATCTCGCCCGTGCCTGGCAGCAGCAAAGCGCCGTCGGGCGTATGCTCGATCCCATCGCCGACAAGCTGATCGTGTCGGCGGCGCTGCTCATGCTCGCCGCCGATCAGACCATCGCCGGCTGGTCGCTATGGGCCGGCGTGATCATTCTCTGCCGTGAAATCCTGGTCTCCGGTTTGCGCGAGTTCTTGGGCTCGCTCGCCGTCAGCGTGCCGGTGACGCGGCTCGCCAAATGGAAGACCGTGGTGCAGATGGTGGCCATCGGCTTTCTGCTTGCCGGCAGCGCGGGCGACAAGATCTGGCCCTACACCACGCTTTTCGGCCTGACGCTGCTGTGGATCGCGGCGCTGCTCACGCTCTACACGGGCTACGACTATCTCCGCGCCGCCGTCAGCCACGTCACTACCGAGGACGAGCGATGAGCACGCGGCTTCTCTATTTCGCCTGGGTCAAGGAGAAAACCGGAGTGGCCGCCGAGGACGTGGAGCTACCTCGCGAGGTAACCACCGTCGCCGAGCTTATCACCTGGCTCAAGACCCGCGGCCCCGAATTCAAACACGCCTTTGCCCGCTCCGAAGTGATCAGGGCCGCCATCGACCAGAACCATGTGCGCCATGATGCCGCGATCGGCACCGCGCGCGAGATCGCCTTCTTTCCGCCGGTAACCGGAGGTTAGCGGTGATCAGAGTCCAACATGACGACTTCGACATCGGCGCCGAGATCGCACAGCTGAAGGCTAGGCGGAGCGACATCGGCGCCATCGTCGCCTTCGTGGGCACCGTGCGCGATCACGCCAGCGGCCACGCCGTCAAAGAGATGCAGCTCGAGCACTATCCCGGCATGACGGAAGCAGAACTTCAGCGCATCGAGGCGGAGGCCTCCTCCCGCTGGCCACTGCAAGCCTGCCTCATCGTGCATCGGTACGGGACGTTTCGCCCGAGCGACAATATCGTGCTGGTCGTCACCGCCTCGGAGCACCGCGAGGCGGCCTTCCGCGCCGCGGAATTCCTGATGGACTATCTCAAGACCCGCGCGCCGTTCTGGAAGCGCGAGAGCGGGCCGCGAGGGAGCCGCTGGGTCGAGGCTGATGCCCGCGACGATGCTGCAACCACGCGCTGGAACAAGCCCAAGCACGCTGCGGAGTAACGCGCCATCCCCTTCCCACGCTCCGCCTCTTATGTTCGGTTCTCCCTCGTGCGTTGGGACTTCGTCCCTGAGGGAGAACCGATCATCACCCGAAGCAGCCGCCTCCTGCCGGTGCGCTGCCAAGGTGCGCCGGTCATGCTGAAGATCGCCACCGAACCCGAACAGCGCCAAGGCAGCGCCTTGATGATCTGGTGGGACGGCGACGGAGCGGCCACGCCATGCGGACCGCGCGGCTGGCTCGCGATCGACCCCAAGGGCCTTTGCGGCGAAAGCGGATTCGACTTTGTCAACATTTTCTGCAATCCGGATTTTGCGCTCGCCACCGCGCCGGGACGTCTCGTGCGCCAAGCGACGGTCGTTGCCGAGGTAGCCGGTCTCGAGCGCAAGCGCCTTCTACAATGGATATTGTCCTATGCCGGCATTTCGGCGGCCTGGACCAGCCGCGATGGCGATGATCCCAAGCTCGCTCTGTCCGTGGCTGAGGCTGCCGCACCGGATCTCAATCAGTAAACCGGCACGCCGCGCGGCGCGACCGGGAGATAAGGCCCCCACGTGCAGATATCGCCCCAATGGCATGGTCCCCGGCGCGGACATTGCCGCTGATAGCTGCATGTGCGGCAGTGGTAAACCGGCTGGCAGCCATAACAGCGGGCGATCCTTTGGCAGTCACGCCAGACGATCACCGGCTGTACGAGACTTTGATGCTGGAGGCTACTCGCCACCCCGCCGGCCATCGCCGCGCCTGCCTTAGCGTCGGTCGCCGGCTCCGTCCCGAGCAACGTCGCAAGCAGCAAGGCCAGGACCAGCCCAACCAAAGACCTGCGCATGCGCCCCTCCCCTGACGGTGCGTAATTGCTCAACAGAGTGCCGCTTGATCGGCGGAAAAAAACAAAGGAATTCCGCGCTCGCCAGCCCAAAATCGAGTTTACCCCTACCAATACCCCTACGCTCGAAACTCCTTGGATACTCCTAATATAGAGCCACCGCGTGGTTGTTTCCTGATTTCTTTTTCATGATGTCCGCTTTACCCCCGATAGCGGACATTCGTCGGTGCGGGTGGGATGTTCGAAAAGGGCCATTAGCAGACATGCTTCGAAGTGCAGTGCTTCGAGGGTTTCGGTCCTGGCCCCGAGAGCGCGTAAGTTAATGGACGCCGGCCCTATCCGGCGGAAACGCCCGTCGAGGAAGGACCAGGAAAAGCCTAGAAACCAAGACTCTAATGCCCGGCATGGGTGGACGTGACTCCCCGAGCAAATATCGGACAAAAAAAGGGATTAGGCGGCCGTCGATGGGTTTCTTGAGATGGGCTCTCCGTTCAAGGCCGCTGAAGCAGGAGCCTAAGGGCCAACAGCCGTTCTACAATCCATCCGTACCGGGGGTTCGAATCCCACCCTCTCCGCCAGCTAGTCTTCTGTTTTTACAAAGAAAACAGTCCTGCGGAAGTTCTCGCGAAGTTTCCGGGTGTTAGCTTCCGGGAAGCTCACAACAACCGTCCTTTGAGAGCCAATTTGGCCTCTCCCGGAGCTTTCTCTGCGCAACTTTCTCAGGTTACCCACTTCCCGGTTCGCTTCTTTGCGGCAACGAATCGCGGACGACCTGTACAGGAGGACAGGACTGTTTGATCTGGCCGATCTCAAGCCGCTGGCTCAAAGCGGAAACCGGGCGTAGAGCGCGAGATCTCCGGGCGGCGTCAGTTTGGATGGCGTGCGCTACGCTGTCACAAGGCGGCGCAGACCGACTTCTTCTGGGTGTAGAGATCAAGGGCGTCATGTCCCATCTCACGTCCCCAGCCGGACTGCTTGTAGCCACCGAAGGGCAACGCCGCATCGAAGATGTTGTAGCAGTTGATCCAGACTGTGCCGGCCTTCAGCTTCCCTGCCAGTGAATGGGCCTTGCTAATATCCTTGGTCCAGACTTCGGCTGCTAAGCCATAGATGGTATCGTTGGCAGCCCTGACGAGATCATCGTCCAGTTCTTTGAATGGAATGGCCGCGACCACCGGGCCAAAAATTTCTTCCCGAATGACCTTCATGTCTGGCTTGGTGTCTACCAGCACTGTCGGTTCGACAAAATAACCCTTGCCACCGAGTTTCCCACCGCCCGCGACGGCTTTCGCGCCTTCTGCAAGGCCGGACTCGAGGTAACCGCACACGCGATTAAATTGGCTCTCGGAGACCATCGGGCCCATCTGGGTATTAGGATCGAGCCCCGGACCGACCTTGATCTTCTTGGCCTCATCGGCGACGCCCCCAACGAGCTTGTCAAAGATACTCTCTTGCACGAACAACCGTGACCCGGCGCAACAGCACTGACCGTGATTGAAGAATATGGCACTTGCCGTTCCCGCTATGGCGAGGTCGAGGTCGGCATCGCGCAAGACGACGTTCGGCGACTTACCCCCCAGCTCAAGCGATACCTTCTTCAGGTCATTGGCGGCCGCTTGCAAGATGAGCTTGCCGACCTCGGTTGAGCCGGTAAACGCCACCTTGTCGATCCCGGGGTGCGCGGCCAGGGCCGCACCAGCAGTTTCGCCAAAACCGGTGATGATGTTCACCACGCCATCGGGGAATCCCGCCTCCTGAATCAACTCCCCTAGTCGTATGGCGGATAGCGGTGTTTCCTCAGCCGGCTTCAACACTACGGTGCAGCCGGTGGCGAGCGCTGGCCCGAGTTTCCATGCCGCCATCAAAAACGGGAAGTTCCACGGGATGATCTGGCCTACCACACCAACCGGTTCACGCAGTGTATAGGCGTGGAACTTCACCCCCGGGGCATAGGGTACCGAAAGTGAGATGGTGTTGCCCTCAATCTTGGTGGCCCATCCGGCCATGTAATGGAAGAGATCCGCCGCCAGCGGCACATCAGCTGCGCGGGCAACCCTAATGGGCTTCCCATTGTCCAGGGATTCCAGTTCCGCCAACTCTTCCAAATGCTCGAGAATGAGATCCCCAAGTTTCCAGACTAACCGGCCTCGTTCTGACGGGGTCAGCCTTGGCCAGGCCCCGCTCTCAAATGCCCGGCGGGCTGCATTGACGGCACGGTCGATGTCTTTTTTGTCGCCCTCCGCCGTATGCGCAATCACCTCGCCGGTGGCGGGGTTCTGGACGGGAAATGTTTTGCCCGAGGCGGCATCGACCCATTTCCCATCAATCAAGAGCTTGCGCCGTTCCTTGACGAAACTTGTAACCCTTTTGTCGAGTTGGATTTCTGCTGTTGCGATGCTCATGGCCTAGCCTCCTGATTGTTCCGCAATCGTGGCAACTAACGCCCCGTTTCCGGTCACGCGACGGAGCAGTTCGAGGTTTGAATGTCGCTTCCGTCGCGCACATCATTGCGCCGAGGAGAGGCCTGCAGGTTAGGCAGCTCGGGGGCGATGGCTTACAGTTGGCCATCACGCTGAAAGCGACTTAAAAGTATACCACAAGTCCGCCGAGTTTACAGCCGATCTGATCTCAGCCGGGCACCAACGAGGGAGGAATGGATCGACCGCGAGGTTGGCAAACTGCGGCGGCGCTGCCGGACTCTGGCTCAGCTAATGAAAAGCAGCGTGGTGCCGATCAGTGCATGGTCGTCGACCACGCACGAGGAAGTCCGCCACGTCCGCATGGCCATTCAGCGCGCAAGCATCATTCGGGCCAAGTGTGGTGTAGTCGAGCCGCTCAATTGTCCCTGCCGTGGCAAGGTCGCGCCGCTCCGCAGTTGCGTAGTCGAGGTAGTGGGACAGGTCGGTGCTCACGACGAGCAGCGTTCCCTTGCCAAGCACCTTCTCGATGACCAGCGCCACCTGTTCCGGAGAAGCGTGCGCCAACGAGCAATGGGACAATGGTGAAGTCCTCAAGCACGCTCTGAAGAAATGGCAGTTCGACCTCGAGCGCATGCTCGGGCGTATGCGGGGTATCGTCGATAGTGACGAGCCCGGCATCTCGCAAAGACTCCACCGCGTCGACATCGACCACGACATCGCCCAAGGGCGTGGCGAAGGCGGGCGTAGAGGGCGCAACGATACCGCGCACCGGCACGTAGTGTGGAGGGCCGATCAGCACGATGCGGTTGGGACCATTATTCGCGTGAGTGAGAAGCGAAAAGGCTTCTGCCGCTATTGGCCCCGAATAAGGATAGCCGGCATGGGGCGTCACCACCCCGCAAAGGCCCCTCAGTTCTCTTCTTTTCTTCGCTTGTGAGAGCAGTGCCGCGACGGTGCTCTCAAGCTCTTGGGCTCCGCTAGGGTAGAAGTCTCCGGCAACTGCCGGGCGGCGAACCTCGTTCCGTAGCTTGGCGAACATGAGAAGCGTTGACTCCTTTCAAGACCAGCGCATCTTCATCCAATGGAGAGCGTCTACACAAGTGATGGAGTGCCCGGCCGCTATTGGCATGCCCTCGCCGATGGCCGCATCCAATGCGATCTTTGCCCGCGAGAGTGCAAACTGCACGAAGGCCAGCGCGGGCTGTGCTTCGTGCGGGCGCGTGCCGGTGACGAGATGGTCCTTACGACCTACGGCCGTTCGTCAGGCTTCTGCCTCGATCCAATCGAAAAGAAGCCTTTAAACCATTTCCTGCCCGGCACGGCCGTTCTGTCCTTCGGCACTGCCGGCTGCAATCTCACCTGCAAGTTCTGTCAGAACTGGGATATCTCTAAGGCCCGCGACTTGGATCGGCTGCAGCAGCAGGCTTCACCGCGAGCTATCGCCCAGGCGGCTTGGGCGAAGGGCGCCCGCACGGTGGCGTTCACCTACAACGATCCGGTGATCTTTCTCGAATATGCGGTCGATGTTGCGGCTGCCTGCCGGGAAGCCGGGCTGCAGACTGTCGCGGTGACCGCGGGCTACATCGGGAAGCTTGCGCGACCAGAGTTCTTCGCCGCGATGGACGCCGCCAATATCGATCTCAAGGCGTTCACGGAGAGCTTCTACAAGCAACTTTGCACCGGTTCGCTTGACGCCGTGCTCGACACGCTCATCTACGTCAAACACGAGACCAAGACCTGGCTCGAGATCGCCACTTTACTTATTCCAGGCAAGAACGATTCGTCCGTGGAGGTAGCTGCACTTTGCGAATGGGTGGCGAGGCGGCTTGGACCCGACGTGCCACTGCATTTCACGGCCTTTCATCCCGATTGGAAGATGCGCGATGTTCCATCGACTCCGCGTTCCACTCTCAAACGTGCCCGTGAGATCGCGCTAAAGACGGGGTTACGCTACGTTTATACAGGGAACGTGCATGACGAGACGGGCCAGAGTACCTATTGTCATGGTTGTGGGGCGCGGCTGATCGGCCGCGACTGGTACACCATCACGGCGTGGGGCCTTGATCTCGGCGGTCGCTGTGCCGCCTGCGGCGAAATCTGTCCCGGCCAGTTCGAGGCGCTGCCCGGAAGCTGGGCAGCAAGGCGGGAGCCCATGGTTATCGCGGCAGCCCGCCATTCAATCCCCGAAAATGTCGGGAAAGAGCGCCGAGACGCCGTCCATGGCGCCAGTTTCGCGATAGGTCGAAAATCCCAGCAAACGCGGCGAGCTGATCCACGCTCAACTTGAAATCGGGCACTTTTTCAGCGGAAGGCGCGCGATGTCCGATTTTCGCTCTCTACGATTAAGGAGACATCCCAGTCAATCGCGCCCAGGGTCTATTAGCTGTCATATCGCTGCCCTTGGCAGCGTGCCATGCCCTCAAGGAATGACCTCACCGCTTCCGCGACCTCATTAGGGAATTCCTCATGAACACCCAGCTTGCCGCTGGGCAGCTCGACGGAGCAGACATTCGGGAGAATCGCGAGGGCCTGCATTTCTGCCTTCGATCTTCTCGGCGTTGCCGCTCCGTACAGCACGAGTATGGGCTCTTTGAAGCGCCGCGCTGCTTCGAGGAAGTCCGAGCGGCTCGTCATCAGGTCGAGCATGCCTGTGACAAAGCGAATCGATGCGTGTCGTGCCCCAGTCGCACGTACGACTGTCATCTTCTGAGCTAAACGCTCGTCCGTGGAGCCAGTGCGGGTCGACGTAAACGTGCCCACGCGCCATCATCCGCACGACTGGACGATTGACATTCAGCCGGTAAAGGAGCTGGCCCAGCACAGGCAGATCCCCAACTCGGGCGATCCATTCTCCCAACCTGCGTTTTCCTCCCATCATTGTCGGCAAAGGGCCGCGCCATGTTGGCGCGATCAGACACAGGCGTCCGGTGGAATTCCGAGCTGCGGCACCGACGGCAAGGGCATAGCTGGCCGCGTGTCCAGCAGCCACTGTTGCAAATGGTCGAGGTACCACCTCGGTGAGTATGTAGCGAAGAAAAGCGATATAGGCGTCGGGTCGCCATCGAATTGCCGGCCGTGTCTCGTCCCCGAAGCCTGGCCAGTCGACCGCCACGGTGGTGAAATTCGACGCAAGCCGGTCCTGAAGGGGACGCATTTCGCGCCTGGTGGAGATAGAGCTTAAGGCAGGTAGCAGAAGAACCGTGGGTCCTTCACCGAGACGCTAACTCCTACCCGAATCGCTTGGCTCTTCCAATTCCACACAATGTGATCGGGCAACACGGTATTCATCGTAAGCGGCCCATCGCATTATCTCCTAGAACTCATCCCACCATCCCAGCGCCGATTTTCCGGCGTCAAGCCAGAGGAGCCTCGAAGATCATACGCCTCGGCTTGTTAGGCGACTCCGAAGGGGCGATGCTCGTGCTCGAATGATGCCGCATGCAATATGAAAAAAGGAACGCGCGCGACCTAGACAATGATGAATGAACGCATAGCGAGACGTGCGCTGATCATCATCGCTTTTTCGGGCCTTGCAGTCGGTGCAGTGGCCTACGAAAGCGGCGAGGGCTCCGTCGCCCATTGGATTTGGGGCGCGGCCACCTTGCCCGTCGTCATCGCTCTTGCGGTCTCCATTACCCGAGATCTTTTGCGGGGGCGCATGGGCGTCGATGTCATCGCCTTCCTGGCGATGACTGCCGCGTTGGCTCTGGGACAATCACTCGCTGGGATCGTGGTGGCGATAATGTACGCTGGGGGAACGGTGCTTGAGGATTTCGGTGCGGGTTGGATGTCCGAAAAGTGCCAGAAGCGGACGTTGCTTGCTTACTGAATCTGCTCGAAGTCACTTGGCTTCCAGCTTCCGTCAAAAGCGAAGCCGGCACGCAACGCTTTCTTTCATGTTTCTGATTGTGGTTCTCGGGTGACGGCTGCCATGGGACAGACCTCATACGTGAAGGGACCGTTGGTCCGGGCGATCGCCCCGACGAAGACGAGAGCTTGGAGCCGTTCGGAAAGGACAGTGCGGGACACGCGGGGAATGCCCCTGCGGATGTCGTTGAAGCGGCGGCTGCCGCACAGGATTTCCCGTACGATCAAGAGGGTCCACCGGTCCGATGGGACCCGTTCTTCGCGTGCAAGCGAGTTCGCGTCTCTTCTCCGAACTACAAACTTCGAAGACTAGTTCTGAGGCGATCCCAGCCCTTCTCAATTGAGGCGGTGGTTTCGTGAAGGCGCTCTTTTGCGATGTCCCAATTCACGATCTGCTTAGAGCACGTTTCCGACGTGACCTCCGCAGCGGTGAAGGCATCGGCCACGAAGGCTGTCCCAATCGTCAGCAGTACCCCAACTATAATTCCCAATAGAAGATTCATGACCGAGATCTCCAGCGACGAGAAGATCGGAACGCGATCTCTGGTCCTGAGTTCCACCTATCGCATCACATCGCCAGAGCTCGATAGACGCTTGCCTTACTGAAACCTGTCCGCTTGATGATGGCCGACACGGTGTCTCCCAACTCGCGTAGCGTCCTTATCTCTTTTGCCTTCTCGTCAGTAAGCTCACGCTTGCGACCGAACTTCGCGCCTCGGTCCTTAGCCTTGGCGATGCCATCCATCTGGCGCTCTCGCCGAACTCGGCAATGAGGGCAAGGATGCCCGGCATGTTCACGATCACCGACCTGGTGAAGACGGTATCCGGCAGATAACCCAGCCCTGCCATCGCTACAGCGCAATAGGCAGCATTAAGTGCGCATGAGCAACCCATAACGTGTGCGCGATGTGCGCTGCGGCGGATGGATAGGCTACAAAACGACCAAGGAACGGAGGCTCGCGCCGTCTGGAATCATCGCGACGGCGTCCTTAAGGGCGATGGTTTTCATGTTCGGCTTCCAACTCTTGTTCTGTCGTTACAATCACCGACCCGAGAACCTCGGCCTTCTTTTTTCTTTGAAGGCTCTGATTCCCTCTGCATAGTCATCGCTGTCATAGACGATGCGTCTCAATCCTTGGACACGCTCAAAACGTCGTGGGCTCATAGGATGAGCGCCTGCGAGCATCCGCAGTTGCTCTTTCATCACGGAGATTGAGAGAGGCGCATTTTCAGCAATGTCGCGGGCGAGCTCATAAGTAAATGGTTCAAGCTCCTCCACGGCCACGATATGATTTATGATGCCGAGACTTTCGGCGCGCTCGGCTGAAATCGGCTTCGCCGTAAAGGCCATCTCCTTCACGATGCGGAGCGAACATGCGTTGAGAAAGGTAAGCATGCCCGACACGTTGTAGGGAATGCCGAGCCTGGCGGGCGTCACGGCAAATGTAGCGCTCGGCGCGGCTATGATGAGGTCGCAGGCGAAGGCCACCTCGCAAGCCCCACCCCAAACTCCACCCTCGATCATCGCAATTACGGGCGCGGGCAATTCCTCGATCGCTCGCACGAGGTAACGCAGGGGATCGTCCCAGCCGAGCGGGTCCCGACCACCTTCGGGAAGTTCCGCGACGTCGTGACCCGAAGACCAAACCTTCATTCCGGGCTGGGCTCGCAGCACAACGGCGCGAACGCCCTCGCGGGCGAATTCATCCAGTGTCTTAACGACGGACTCGATGAGCGGGCTTGATAGCGCATTTCGCTTTTCTGGATGATTGAGAATGATGGTGCCTACTGCACCCTCGAACTTTGTCTCCAGGTATTTCAAGTTGCCCTCCGGGCTATTGTGTGTTGGTGCTATCACATTGGCCATCCCAATTTGATCTAACAACATTACAAAGTTGGCCGGTGCCCCGCCTAATTCACCCGCGGTGGCTTGCCCCGCTGACGGCGTCGCGTTTCGCCTCAGCCATCCATAGCCTGTCCAGGGCGTCGGCGACTGTCATGAATCGGTTGATGCCGCCGAGCCGGGCGTCGAGTCCCTCGCCATGCAAACGATCTCTTACCCCTGAGCGGGCTTCCACCACCTGCAAACTGCTGCCCGCCTTGCCGAGTTCGTCGGCGAGCCCCGCAAGCGCGTGTGCACTCTGCAAATCGACGAATGGTGCGGCCGACAGATCGAGAACCACAAGGCGCGGAGGAACCGGTTCCTGCCGCACCCGGTCGAGGATCCTCATACAGACGTGGTCAATGTTGAAATAGACAAGGCTCGATTCCGGGCGGAAGATCAGCGCGCCCGGTGTTGCCTCATTGTCTGAATGCCGCTCCATGTCGGAGAAACGGCGTGTACCGGGAATTCGGCCGAGCACGGCCACGTGGGGGCGCGAGGAGCGGCGCATAAGCTGCACCAGCGAGATGGTAGCGCCGATCATGACGCCGCGCAGAAGGCCGGAGCCAAGCACCCCGAAAAGTGTGGCCATTGCCGCCACGAAATCGGGCCGGCTCGCAAACCAGAGATGCTTTAGCGCCGCGACTTGGAACAGCCCGGCGACGGCCATCAGAACGACGGCTGCAAGGACAGGTTGTGGAAGAGCGCTCAACAGGTGCGAAAGAAATAGAACGACAACGAGGATGAATGCAGCGGCGATGGCACCGGACAGCGGGGTTCGCGCGCCACTCCCTTCGTTGACGAGTGATTGGGACATGCCCCCGCTCACGGGAAAGCCACGGCCGAGGCCTGCCGCCAGGTTGGATGCAGCAAGAGCCAAAAACTCCTGGTTCGCATCGAGGCGCCCGCCGTGCTTGGCGGCAAAGGTGCGGCCGATGGCAGCCGTCTCCACGGCGGCGAGCAGGAAGCATGCAAACGCCAGCGGCAGCAACGCATTGACGTCGGACCAGTAGATGTCGGGAATTCGGATGGCTGGCAGCCCTTGAGGCACCTCGCCCAGAAGCTTGACGCCCTTGGCATCCAGGCCGAGCAGCATCGAGGCCACAATGCCGCCGATGACGACGAAAAGCCCGACCGGTTTATGCTTCAGAAGGGTCTTGCCGAGAATGAGTATGGTAAGTGCAGCAAGCCCGATCGCAAGCGAAGAGAGATTGGTCTCGCTCAGATGAGTGAGGAAATGGCGCGTGTTCTCCCAGAAATCGCCATGCGCGCCGTGAAGCCCGAACAGTTTCGGCAATTGCGTGCTGGCGAGAAAGAGAGCCACCCCGCATTTGAAGCCGACCATGACGCTTTCGGAGATGAAGTTAACGATCGCGCCGGCTCGCACCGCCCACGCGATCAGCGCAATGATAGCGACGAGGACGGCGGTGCCCGCCGCTAGCGCGCTGAAGCGGGTGACATCACCGCCGGCGATCTCAGCCAACGAGGCGCCGACCAACAGCGAGATGGCAGACGTAACCGTAATGGCCGTGTGCCGGGAGCTGCAGAAAAGCCAGAAGACCAAGCCAGAGAACAGGCAGGCGTAGAGGCCGGCCTCAGGCGGTAGGTTCGCAAGGGACGCATCCCCGAGCGCGGCCGGCAGCAGATAGGCGGCCAGAGTGATTCCGGCGACAAGATCGCCCCACCACCAGGACCGGTCATACGCGGGGAGCCAGTGTAGCGCGGGGATCCATCGGCTCAGGCCCAACTCGGGACGTTTGCTCTTGGCTTCCTGCATTTTGACTGCCACCTCGCGATCTAAATGCGGCCTCTCCGAGGAAGTTTGCGACTCCTCTAAGGACTGTCGCCAGCTGAAGCCGTGACAGCCATCGTTTTGCGCAGCACCTCGAAGATGACGGCCGTGGACCAACCGAACAGCAGAATTCCGTTCATTGCCGTGATCGGTCCCAGCAGCTGCCAGCGCTCGACCGGAACAACATCGCCGTATCCAAGTGTCGTGTAGTTCACGAATGCGAAGTATAAAAGATCAGTGCCGGCCGGTACCGCATCGAGGAGACCATAAGCGAGGCACCAGACGATCACCTCGCAGGTGTGGGCGGCCATGAGTATCGACACAGTGGCAACCATCACGGCGATCAGCAGCAGATTCGGCCGGGTAGCAACCTTCACAGCCGTCGCCTGCGACGTCCGGACCACTGCCGTCATGACGAGCGCGTGGATCACGATAGTGCAGGCGCTAATCGCGGCGGCCATCAGGAGTTGGCGCAGCATGAGGTCAGCCAGCGTAGACTAGGCGATGATGCGGTCGATCTCGCGCTCGCCGAAAAGATCGGGCGCCTAGTCTTGCATCTTCTGCTCCATAACGCCCAGCATTCGATTGCTGCTGTCTGCGCAATAGGATTAGGTTGTTCCTGGCGTCGCTAATAGGGCACCCTTTAATGTGCGACCCGTCTTAGTAGCGCCAGCGACGCCCGTAACCATAATAACCGTAGGGCCGGTAGCCGTAGCCGTAGTAGCCATAGGGCCGGTAGTAGCGGCGGTGGTAAGGCCTATAGCCATAGTAATGGCGGCGGTAATAGTAGACCTTCTCGACCGGCGAATCCGCCACGGCGGAACGATCCAAACTAAGTGCGGGCATGGCAGCGTGAGCTTGGCCGTTCCCAGCAAGTAATCCGGCGCTCAGTAGACCGGCGCCCAATATCATGGGGAGATAACGCATCGAGGCCTCCTTTGGTCAGACTGTCTCGGCTGGCCGATCCTAGGCGTCCCCTTGCCTGCCCGCAATGGACCTCGTGAAATCACAAGCGAGAAATTAAAGAAATACCGAGCTATGGTAAGCGAGCGCCAGGCTCCCCGGTTCGACCATGCAAGTATGCCGCTGTCGGCGGCAAAGCGGGCGTTGTTGCATGCCTCGCCGAAGCGCGTAACGATCTCCTCGTAGGCGAAGACTAGTGCCTTCGTCAGCCGACGATGATCAGCGATCATTCGACACTTCTAGGGCGTCGGCCGAGGCCGACACCTTAGGTGCACAATTAGCAAAGGAAAGTGAAGGGCGTAAAAGATAGCGAACGCCGATCACTTCTCTTTCCTGCTCCCTTAAGGAGCATTTCAGTGAACGCAACGGCCACCCACTGTACGCATTCCAACTGCACACCTCGCGGCGTTCCGGCGGGCGGCGGTACGCACGCAGGTACCATTAACCATGAGCATACCCGCGCCGCATGCTTCGCGGACTTGCGTGATCACGCCGTCTGGCTGATGAAGGGTACACGCTTGGCCTTTCCTGTCATTGAAGTAGCCCCGATCAAGGTCGAGGCGTGGAATGGCATCTTCGCCTATGATAGCGGGTGCGAACGCGGAGGAGCTCCGGCCGTCAAGAAAGTGCGAGCCCAGGGTTCATGGCAGCAAGCAACATGGGGAACCACTATTATGGCACACGATAGCAGCCATTCGGCCTTAGACGCATACAAGCTCCAATCTGACGATAGCGGACCCTCAAGGCTCAAGCGCAAGGCGTACGAGAAGGTCTTGCGGGAGCTGCAGACGGAACTTTGCTCGCTGCAGGATTGGGTTCGCGAGACCGGTCAACGGATCATCGTCGTCTTCGAAGGCCGGGACGCCGCGGGCAAGGGCGGCACCATCCGCGCGATGACCGAGCGGGTCAGCCCACGCACGTTTCGCCTTGTCGCTCTGCCGGCCCCGTCCGATCGCGAAAAATCACAGATGTACGTGCAGCGCTACATTGCGCACTTCCCGGCCAAGGGCGAGATCGTGATCTTTGACCGCAGTTGGTACAACCGCGCCGGCGTTGAGCATGTCATGGGTTTCTGCACTAAGGAGCAACACAAGCGGTTCCTGAAGATCTGTCCCGAATTCGAAAAGCACATGGTCGATAACGGGATCCGCCTCATCAAATACTGGCTCGAGGTCAGCAACAAAGAGCAGAAACGGCGCTTCGAAGCGCGCGTCGAGGATCGCTTAAGGCAGTGGAAGCTCAGCGATATGGACCTTCCCTCGCGCGAACGATGGTACGACTACTCGCGCGCCAGAGACCTGATGCTGGAGGCGACCGACTTCGACTTTGCTCCCTGGTATATCGTGCGTTCGGACGACAAGCGGCGCGCGCGGCTCAACATCATTTCGCATTTCCTGAGCTTGCTTCCTTTTGAGGCTCCGACGCGGAAGAAAGTCAAGCTGCCCAATCGCGACAAGAAGAATGAATATGACGACGCGGCGACGATCGAGAACCGCCGCTGGATCAAGGAAAAATACTGAATCACTCGTCACGCCTCGTTTTGCAGTGAGAGCGTCACGTGAAGGATGTTGCCATCACGCTTGAGGTGCATCGGCATGCCGCTGCGCCGAAAGACGGCAAGCATGGGGGAGTTTTCGGCAAGCACCTCAGCCTCGAAGCGCTGCACTCCAGCCTCCCTGGCGATGTTTATGAGATGCTTCAGGACAAGCGACGCAATGCCAAGGCCCCGATAGTTGCCGTGGGTCATGAAGGCGATTTCGGCTTCGCCCGATCCCGCTCCCTCGGTGGCGTAACGTCCTCCGCCAATCAGGATTTCGCCATCCGCTCCTTGCGTCGTGACGACGAGCGCAACGACCTGGCTGAAATCGACATCGGTCAGTTGCTCGAGTTCGCGGTCGCTCAGCTCTTTCTTGGGGCTGAAGAAGCGCCGGTACACCGACTCCCGATCGAAGTTCTTGAAAGCTTCCAAAAGGCGGCTCTTGTCGCCTCTCTGAATGGCCCGAATGGTGAGGGCGGTGCCATCCTTCAGGACTTCGCCGGCAGTGTAGGTTCGCAGGTCCATCGTGCTCAGTCGATGATGTGATAGCCGCCGTCGATATAGAGCGTTTCGCCGGTGATCAGTTTCGCTCCGTTCATGGAGAGAAACGCCACAGCCGCGCCGACATCCTCGATCGACACGAGGCGCCGGGACGGGGCTTTCTCCTGAGCCTTGGCAATCAGCTCATCGAAGTCAGTGATCCCAGAGGCCGCACGGGTCTTGAGCGGACCGGGCGAAATCGCATGAACTCTGATGCCCTTAGGCCCGAGCTCGGCCGCGAGATAACGGACTGAGGCCTCGAGCGCGGCCTTCACTGGGCCCATCATGTTGTAGTGCTCCACTACCATCTGCGAGCCGTAATAGGTCATGGTGGAAAGCGTGCCGCCGTCCTTCATCAGCGGCTCGGCAAGCTTTGCCATGCGGATAAAGGACCAGCAGGAAACATCCATGGCAAGCAGGAAACCCTCTTTCGAGCAGTCCACGACGCGCCCTTGCAGATCGGCCTTCGGCGCGAAGGCGATGGAATGCACGCAAATATCGAGCTTTCCCCATTGCTTTGCGATTGCGTTGAACACAGCCTCCATCTGACCCTCGACCTGAACGTTGAGCGGCATGAAGACCGAGGCCTCAACCTCCTTGGCGAGCGGCTCGACATAAGGCTTTGCCTTGTCGTTCAGGTAGGTGATGGCGAGATCGGCGCCGAAGGCGCGAAAAGCCCTGGCGCAGCCCCAGGCGATGGATTGGTCGTTGGCGATGCCGGTGACGAGAGCCTTCTTGCCCTTGAGCAACGGCAAGGTGGAAATGTCGATCATGCGGGTTTCTCCTCGAGCTGGAATGCCGGCTGGATGCGCAGGACACGCAGCGCATGGCGGGCGATCATCAGTTCCTCATCGGTGGGAATGACGCAGCAGGCGATGCGCGAGCCTGGCGCCGAGATGCGCCCAGCGCCCTTGGCGTTCGCCTCTGGGTCAAGCTCAAGCCCGAGCCAGGACAGGCGCCGCGCCACGGCCTCGCGGATGCCAGGTGCATTCTCGCCGACGCCCGCGGTGAACACTAAGCCCTCGATGCCGCTCATGGCGGCCGCAAGCATCCCGGTGAAGAGCGCGATGCGATAGATGAAATAATCGAGCGCGAGCTTGGCGCGCGGGTCTGAACTCTGAAGCAAGTCTCGGACGTCGTTGCTGCTGCCGGAGAGGCCCTTGAGACCGGAGTCGTAATAGAACAGATGCTCGATGTCGCCAGCACCCATGCCCTTCTCGGTCAGGAGATAGAGCACGATGCCGGCGTCGAGCTGACCGGGACGCGTCCCCATGGGCAGACCGTCGAGCGCGGTGAAGCCCATGGTGCTCTCGACACTCTTCCCAGCGTTGATGGCGCACATGGATGCGCCACTGCCGAGATGGGCCACGACCACGCGGCCCTTTGCAATGTCGGGCGCCAGTTCCGGCAGCCGGCTCGCGATATATTCGTAGGACAGCCCGTGGAAACCGTAACGGCGGACGCCTTCCTGGTAGAACTGTTCGGGCAGAGCGTAGCGGTCGGCGATTTCGGGATGGCCGCGATGAAACGCCGTATCGAAGCAGGCGACTTGCGGAAGCTGCGGCTGCCTCTGCCTAAGCGTGCGAATGGGGCCGAGATTGTTCGGCTGGTGGAGTGGAGCGAGCGGCGCGAAAGCCTGAAGCCGCTCGATCACGGCGTCGTCGATGAGGATCGGCTCGCTGTAGTCAGGGCCGCCATGCACCACACGATGGCCGACAACAATCGGCAAGCTTCCGATCTCGGCGCGTAAGAATTCCACGACCTTGGCCAGAGCCGCAGGCACATCGGAAACGTCAGCACCGGGCCAGGTCTGGTCGGTCAGCGTCTCGCCCTTCACGCCCTTGGCGAAGAGCCGCGGATGGACGCCGATGCCTTCGATCTGGCCTTTCAGGAGGCGCTGCAGCCGATCGCGTTCGCCGACCGAGAACAGCTGAAACTTGATGCTCGAGCTGCCGGCGTTGACGACGAGGATGGTCTCGGCCACGGCTCAGGCCCGGACCGGCTGCTTCGCCATTTGGCTGTGGCGGAGCAGAGCGGCCACGGCGCAGGAGGCCATGCGCGTCCGCACATGGTCGGCCCGCGAGGTCAAAATGATCGGCACCCGCGCGCCGAGCACGATGCCGGCGGCATCGGCATGCGAGAGGAAGGTCAGGTTCTTGGCCAGCATGTTGCCGGCCTCGAGATCGGGTACCACAAGGATCTGCGCCTGACCGGCGACCGGAGATTTGATGCCCTTGATGCGTGCCGCCTCGGGGCTGATCGCGTTGTCGAAAGCAAGCGGACCATCGAGCTCGCCGCCGGTGATCTGGCCGCGATCCGCCATCTTGCACAGCGCCGCCGCTTCGATGGTGGAGGGGATGGTTGGGGTTACCGTCTCGACGGCGGAGAGGATGGCGACCTTGGGAATCCCGAGGCCAAGCCCGGCGTAAAGATCGATGGCGTTCTGGATGATGTCGCGCTTGGACACGAGGTCTGGCGCGATGTTCACCGCGGCATCGGTGATAAACAAGGTCTGCGCATGGCCGGGAACGTCCATCACGAAGACATGGCTGACGCGGCGTCCGGTCCGCAAGCCAGTTTCGCGCTTCATCACCTCGCTCAGCAGCTCGTCGGTATGCAGGCTTCCTTTCATAAGGAGATCTGCCTTGCCGGTGCGAACCAGCTCGACAGCCTTCGCCGCGGCGGCCTGGCTGTGAGGGACGTCGACGATTTCGATCCCGCCGAGGTCGAGCGAGAACTCCTTGGCCACCGCGGCGATCTTGCTCTTGGGACCGACGAGGATGGGCTTGATCAGTCCGGCCTCGCCGGCCTCGATCGTGCCTTTGAGCGAGGTCTCGTCGCACGGATGCGCCACGGCGGTCGCAATCGGCTGCAAGTTCTTCGCTGCAGCGATCAGCCGGTCGTACTTTTCGTGGCGTCGCAAGGTCGACTCTGCTGAGTTCTCGTTCATGGCTCGATCCTTCAACTCAGATTACGCGAATGGGGCCGATGCGGCTTCGCTGCCGGCTGCGCCGGACGAGCAGGCTGCGTCCGATCCTCCTTCGGCGCACCGTTCTTGGGAGCTTTGGCGGCCTTCCTCGACTCGAACATCGCGGTCATCTCGGCGAGTCGGCTCTTGCCGAGCTTGCTTTCCACGCCGAGAACCTCGATCAGCTTGCGGAGCGTGGCTGCCATGCGCTGGGCGAGCTCAGGATCGATATCGAGCATGGCCGGAATAGCCTCGACCGTGCCGCGCTCATCGAGCAGTAGCGTAAAGAACTGGTCGCGAACCATTGTCTTGAAGGCGGCGAGCGGAAGGTCGCCGCCGACTTCCTCGCGCATGCGTTCGAGCAAGCGGAACCCACGCTCGTCGGCGACGCCCTCGGGCAAGCGAATATAGAGGAGAGCGCGGATAGCCGCCTCGCGCGGTCCGCCTTGCGCAATGTTTCGCGTCAGCTCATCGATCCGCTGGACAACAAAGGCACGGTAGACCGCATCGACACCGGGTCGGCGACGTGGAGAGGCTTCGGAGGCCTTAAGCCCGACCATCGCCTGCAACAGCGGCGAGCCGTAAACGGCGTGAAACGCCGCCTCCAGGGAACGGTCACGCATGTCACGGTAGGTGTCGAGAGAGGATTCGATCGCCTTACCGATCCGCTCCTGTGCCTGCCACAGCGCATTGTCGGGGGTCACAGGCTGACGGTTCTTGCGCACGTCTTCGGCCATTGAGGCGATGGACTTCAAGAAGGGGTTGGCCGGCGTGAACATTTCGTAGGGCACGCGGAGCGGGTGCATCTTCCGCATCCATTCAGCGAAACCGGCATTGGCCCAGGCCTTCACCCAAGGCTGCACGAAGGCTCGGTACAGGCCGAGATTGATCTCCGAGATGCGTGCCACCGCCGCAAATTGGCGCTCATCCTCAACGCTGTTGCCGCCGAAAGCCCGGATATCGTCGAGCGTTCGCGCCTCGAAGCGGACGAGATAGTTGCCGCCGACCAAGTCGTCGTCGCCCCGACCTGTTGCTTCCTTCGGCGTCATGACCGCCTCGTAGAGACCTGGCGGCAGCACGTCGATGAGGTCGATATTGCTGGCGAACTCATCGTGCTCCTTCTTTGCCACCGAGCCCGAGACGAAAATGCCGAGATGGCCGATCGACTCGTGCACGGCATAGATGATGGTTTGCCCATGGGCCCTGATGTCTTCGACGCTACCGTAAAGATCCAGGATCCAGCCGAGCGCTTGCGCTGGCGGCGTGATATTGTCGGCCTTCGAGCAGAACACGATGATCGGCGAACGGACGCTGCGCAGGTCGACGCTCTGGCCGTCTGACGTCACGATACCGGCAGTGGCGAGCTTGTTGCCGATGAACAGCTCATCGGCGATGAACTGCATCTCCTCGGCGTTGAGCAGCACATGGCCGCCCCACCATTTCTCGAATTCGAGGTAGCGGGGAGCTTCGGTGTCGACCTTGGCATAGAGATTGTACTGCTTGGTCCAGTAAGTGTTGGCGGGGTTGAGGTTCTCGAAGTTGCTGACGAGCCACGCACCGTCGAATTTGCCGGCGCCAAGATCGCCCACCAACGCCGTGAGCCAAGTGCCTCCAAGCAGGCCGCCGGTGTAGCGCATGGGATTTTCGCCGCGCACGCCGGCCCAATAGGATAGCGGCGAGCCGGCAACGATGATCGGCCCAAACAGCTCGGGCCGCTTGGCTGCAACCATCATCACCGCCCAGCCTGCCTGGCAATTGCCAATGACCGCGGGCTTGCCGTCGGCTTCGGGGTGGAGCGCGATGACGCGCTCAAGAAACGCGGCCTCTGCTGCCATGATGTCCTCAATGGTCTGACCAGGGACCGGCTCGGGCAGAAAGCCGATGAAGTAACAGGGATGGCCTGCCTGAAAGGCGACGCCGATCTCGCTCTGTGCCTTGAAGCCGCCAATGCCGGGACCGTGGCCGGCGCGTGGATCGACGACGACGAAGGGCCGCTTCTTGTCATCGATTTGCACGCCTTTCGGCGGCGTGACGCGGGCCAACACGTAGTTGACCGGACGCGGAAGCTTGCGTCCGTCCATGACGAGCTCGGCGCCGAATTTGAGAACGTGCGGAGCGGGCTTGGCGGCGTGCTCCTCGTATTGTTTGCTCCGTTGCTGCAAGACGTCGAGGAAAAGAACCCCGCGCTGCCAGGCGTCGACCCAATACGACCAGGCATCCAGTGCAGGATTCCTCCGGGCAATAGAGGAAAGTGGCGCTGCCAGTGGCTTGGCAGGGGCTTGTTCAATGGTCATCTGATCGGTCCTCCTCGAAACAAGATTCAATCGGGGCGGAGCGATCCGCCCGGAAAACAGTTTCCCCCCGCTGGAAATGTTGCGAGCGATGCTCGCTGCTCTAGCGCGCCGTCAGAGTGAAGGCGTGCCTATCAGCTCATGCCCATTTCAGCGAGATGCCGACATCTCCCGGCATGCCGTCTGGGAAGTCCACGATCTGAAACCGGATCTTGTATCCGCGCGGGCGAAGCTGCCTCTCCCAGAACTCATACATCTCTTTCGGCAGGCCGGTCAGCGTCGTCTCCCAGCCTGACTCCTGCTGATTGATGGCGCGGCCGCGATCGGTGCAGAGGCTGTTCGGAAAGCGATAAACTTGCACCTCGGTCAGACCGTTCGACACCGCCCGCTCGATGATGTTGGCGACGCGGCGGAGCGCCTCCTCGTCGGATACGCCAGACGGCTTGGTGAGCTTTTCGAGCAGCATCTTTTTCTCGGCTTCCGCTGCTGCTTGCGTGCGCAAGTGCTCCGAAGCCTTCTCAGCCTCGGCCAACGCGAGCTTCTCCATGACCTGCTGAGCGGTGGGTAGCGAAAAGCCTTTATCCGCAGCCATTGCCTACCTCCAACCAAACTTCGAACCCGAGACCCAACCTAATGACCACCGCCACCTCCGCCTCCACCGTGGCCTTCGAGAAACACAAAATTCTGCCAGCTCCGCATGCGCAGCAGAATGCGCCTGATGATGGCGAAGTGGTGCGCATAGGGCGTGTAGACCGCGACTTGCGCCTCCGCTCCGCCCGGAATGTTGTAGCCAGAGGTATCCTCATCGATATCGATTAAGGCGACGGCCCGGCCGCCCGGAATATCACCGCCCATATCCTGCAAGACTCCCGTCGCCTGAAGCTGCCCTGTGGCAATTGCATCGAGCACATACTTCACATTCCCCTTGAAGACGCGTCCAGGTATCCCGTCGAAGGCGACCTCCGCCTCGTCACCGGTACGCACGCGCTGAAGAGCGTTTTGCTGGAAACCGGCAGTCAATTGCCGATCATCGGTGTGAATGAATACCATGACAGGACGGAGCGGAGCGGGAATGACATACATGCCTGGTCGCAACGCCATTTGCGTCACATAACCGGGACCTGGCGCCCGCATCACGGTTTGGTCGAGGTCGTACTGTGCGTCGCTGAGCTCGGCTTGCAGCGCGCGCGACCGTGGTGTTCACTCCACCAATCTCTGATTCGTAGGCAAGCCGAGCGCTTTCCGCGGCGGCCTCTGACTCGGACAAAGCCTGCTTCGCAGCATCCAGATTGCGGGTCGCGACATCGAGCACCGTCTGGGCGACGACCTTCTTTTCGACGAGCGTTGACTGTCTGTCGTACTCAATTTGCGCGAGACTGACTTGAGACTTCACTCTCTCCACCGCCGCCTGGGCCTTATCAAGAGCCGCCTTAAGCTGTTTGACCGTCTGCTCGGCCTCGGCGAGCATAGCCTTCCTCTGGTCGACGACGTACTGGTAGGGCCGCGGATCGAGGCGAAACAAAACGTCGCCCTCTTTCAGGGGTGTGTTGGGTTTGACCGGCACCTCGATCACGCGCCCCTTGACCGCCGGCATGATCGGGGTGGTCGCGAAATAGATGCGTGCGGTGGCGGTGAAAGGATGGTTGTAGTTCATCACGAGCAGGATCGCGGCGATCATGAAGATACCGCCGAGCACCGCGGTCGGCACCGTCCATTTGTTAACGGGGATGCGGAAGATCTTGAACACCGCGACGCAGATCGCGGCGTAGGTGGCAATGAGCAGGAGCTCCATTACTTCGCTCCGCGTTTGATGCCGGTCTCAAGCGGCGTGCTTGCCACGAGGTCCGGGCCCTTGGCTCGTGTCTCAATGCGCTCCGGCTTTGGCGGGAGTTCGGCACGCTTCGCGTGTGCTTCGAGCTCCTGTACCCGTCGTAGCAGATCATCGAGCTTGTCGGAGTAGGTCGCCTCGCCAGCCTGTGCAGTGCCATGACTGAAGCCCCAGCCGCGCTCAGGCCGGTACAGCATCGCCCAGATCCACAGGAACGGCCAAAGGGCGTGGAGCGTGAACAGGCTCACCCAACCGGCGACGTGGATTGCGTCTTGATGGGGATGGTCGCGTCTGTGGGCAATCTCGTAGGGCACGTCGTGGATGGCGATGATCCCGTAGAACAGCGTGATCACCACGAAGATCAGAAGCCCGAGTGCGAAATAATTGAGGAAGGTGTCGAAATCGATGCCTTGCTGGTAGAGGGCGACGCCGCCGGCGATGACGAGGGCGCCCAAGATAAGCGGCGCAAGCACCCACTTGGCGAACCAGGCAAAGGACAGGGTGAAGCGCCGAACGGTGTCTTTTGACATACGTCACTCTCCAAGACCGCAGAACCGAGAGGCGAGGGACATTCAGAATCGGCTCAACGCGATTACATCGGCATCCCACCGAGAAAAATCCGCTTGCCGATGTGGCCCTTGATGCCGATCAAATCAATCATAGCATGTTCGGGTCCTGAGCGTGAAAACACAACTGGCCACGACGCTTCTTGTCTAAGTAGCGACTGTGTCGAAACGGGCGCTATTTTTGTCCGCCTACGATCGCTTCAACTGAGGGCATGAGGAGTGCTTCCGGGTTTTTGAAGCAGAAATTTTCCGCCGCGTCCGCGTCTGCGATCAGCTTTTGGGTGTCGATCATCGTGTCTCCGCGCTTGCCGTGAAAGTAGCCGCTGATCCACATGGCGATGAATTTGGGATTGGCCACTTGGTATTTGACCCACTGATCGCAGGTTACTTTGGAGAGGTCGAGCATAACCTGCGCTTGCGCGGCTGAACTCGTGGCCAGGATAGTGGCCAATCCCAAGATACAATGCACAGCATTCCGCATAGCATGGCTCCTCAATTTGCCTCACCAGGACCGTGGCAATCTACACCGGGATTGCGCCTCGTTGGTTGGCTATTCTCGGTCTTGCGCTTGCGCTTATTCTGTTGTTCGGCAGCTTCTATATCAGCTGGAGCTTTCTTGTCTTCTCGGTGTGAGTTTTTCTAATGACGAGTTGCCGTCGATGGGCTCGGCGAAACACCCACCGGCGAGGGCTAATGGGCGCCCAGCACCGCAACGACGACGTTGGCCGCGCGCAAGAGTGAGATCTGCTTTGGCAGGCTCTGATCGTAGGCGCCGGGGGCGATGAGGACGGTGTCACCAGCCTTCGCCGCATGGACTACGTGCTGCACCGTCTTGAAGGCCGACTTGGGCCCGCGCCCGTCATTGGCGTCGTCGCCAGTCCTCGAATCGACATACCATTGCATGGCACCAGAACATCCGAAGCTGCCGATGCCGGTCAAGCGTTAGCGTGTCCCGCTGCATATCGGCTTGGCGGTGCTCGCCCTTTCGTGACCCGCCGCAGCGGCCCCCAATTCTTGAATTCGCTCGCCATTTTCCCCATATGCGAGGCGGTTCAATGGCCAGGCGCCGCGACGGGCTTGAGCCGTTGTGTTTTGCCAGGGGCGCCGGAAGGGTCCCAACGACGCTTCGACATGTCGCAGCCGCTTGCTATGGAAGGGCTTGGCAGAATGTCGCGCATGACGCTCCTGCAGGGGATGTGGCTCGGTGGCGTCGGGCCCGACAGTGGGCATCCCCGATTCGTCAAGTCGCCGGATGCTGGCTACCCTCCCTACAATATCGAGGCCTTGGCGGAGGGCGATGGCGCTGGCGCGCTGCGTGTCACGCTCGCCGTCGCAGGCTTCAGCGTCGATCAGCTTGCCGTCACGGTGGAGGATGGTCAGCTTGTGGTCCGCGGTCAGCAGTTGGAGGAGCGCGAGCGCGATTACATCTACCGGGGCATCGCGGCGCGCCGGTTCAAGCGGAGCTTCGGCCTCGCCGAGGGGGTCGAGGTGCGTAAGGCGGAGCTGCACAATGGACTGCTCGCCATCGAGATCGAGCGGCCGGTAAAGGAGGCGACGGTCAAGACGGTGCGGATCGTCAATGGCCAGGCGGGGCGTGGTCCAAAGCGCGCCACGGTATTTGATGCGGAGTAGGTCAAGTTAATGAACGAAGATGTGAAATTTGATGGTGAGGCTCCAGGCCCCATGACCCGGAACGAGTTCATGCAGCTCGGCGACGGTGAGGTCGCCTACATCAAGCAGCTAAATCTCGATCTCGCCCAGAAGCTGTTCCCCGCCTTGCGCGGCAAGCTCGAAGGCATCGATCTTTATGCGCTGCTCGGCGCCGACGGCACGCCTTTGGCTCTTACCGACAGCCGTACCGCTGCGATCGCCAACGCCATCGAGAACGACCTCGTGCCGCTGAGCGTGCACTGACGCTCCAAGCCAATTTGAATAGCCGAATAGCCGTCACGCGGCGTGAGACGTGGCGCCCTCGGTCAGCACGGCGTAGATTGCGGCGGCATCGCGCGAGGCCCTGAGCTTGTCGACGGCATGGCCCTCGCGCAACAACCGCGAGATGCGCGCCAGCGCCTTAAGATGATCGGCACCCGCGCCTTCCGGCGCGAGCAGCAGAAAGACGATGTCGACGGGTGCTCCGTCAACTGCGTCGAAGTCGATCGGATCGGCAAGGCGCGCGCAGATGCCGGTGATGCGCTTCAAGCCAACGAATTTCCCATGCGGGATGGCGATGCCTTGGCCGAGACCGGTCGAGCCCAGCCGCTCACGCTGCAGCAGCGTGTCGAAGATGTAACGCTCTTGCAGGCCGGTGAGCCGCGCCGCGCGCGCCGACAGATCCTGAAGCAGCTGCTTCTTGGTCTTGACCTTGAGCGAGGGAATCACCGCTTGGGGGCCGATGAGATCAGCTAGATGCATGTGCCAACCCGTTTGATGAATGAAGCGCAAAGCGGAACCAGCCGCTAGCGCCGTGCCCGCGTTTTCTGCCTGACGGCAGGATCGATCCAGCCGATATGGCCATCGTCGCGGCGATATACAACGTTAATCTCGCCGCTACTCGCATTGCGAAACAAAACGAATGGCTGATCGGAAAGATCCATCTGCATCACGGCGTCGCTGACCGCCATTTCGTGCACGACAGTCTCGGCTTCGGCAATGATGATCGGGTTGTCCTCATCGCTCTCCTCCTGTCCATCCTGCCGCGACTGCAGCACGTAGGACGCTGCGGGGGTCTCCTTGCGGGCCGAATGTCCCCCATGCCGTTTGACCCTGCGCTTGTAGCGCCGCACCCGCTTCTCCAGCCGCTCACAGGCCAGATCAGCGCTCTGATAGGCATCGGCTGCTACGCCATGCGCCTCAAGACTCATGCCTTGCCACAAATGAATCGTGCAGTCGGTGCGAAACTCACCATGCTCCTTCTCGACGCGCACGTGTCCGGACGGTATCCGCCCGATATATTTCTCGACGGTCTGCTCAACGCGCTCCTGGACATATCCGCGTAGCGCCTCGCCAACGTCGAGATTCTTTCCGGTAACCTGTATCGTCATTGCCCGCGGAAGTGCCGACAGACTCGTTTCCCTGTCCCCCGGGACGCATGACGGCGCCGCATTTGGGGCAGACGCCGGCCACGGCATTTTGGCCTGGGTATGATTGGCTTGGCCTCCACCCCGCAACCCGGAAGCTAGACCGCTCCCCCAAAGGTGTCAAATCTCTTGCCCCACAGCATCATTTATGCCGCCAAGTCAGGGCGTTATCGATTTCCTCAAGCGCTTGCGCCTTGCGCGATTCGTTTCTGCCGGCGCCGCTGCACCGAGGACGGAATCCGCAATGCCTCGCGGTATTTGGCAACCGTGCGCCGTGCGATGTCGACGCCATCTTGCCTGAGCCGCTCGACGATCTTGTCGTCGGACAAGACGTCGCTCGCGGGCTCGGCCTCGATCATCTCCTTGATGCGGTGGCGCACGGCTTCGGAGGAATGCGCGTCGCCCTCGTCAGAAGCCGCGATCGCCGAGGTGAAGAAATATTTCAGCTCGAACAGGCCGCGATTGGTCGCCATGTATTTGTTGGCGGTGACGCGGCTCACCGTCGATTCATGCATGGAAATCGCATCCGCAACGGTTTTGAGATTCAGGGGGCGCAAGTGCCGCACGCCGAAGGTGAGGAACGCGTCCTGCTGGCGCACAATCTCTTGGGCTACTTTTAGGATGGTGCGGGCACGCTGGTCGAGGCTCTTCACCAGCCAGTTTGCCGTCTGCAGGCAATCGACCAGATAGCTCTTCTCGTGCTTGCTGGTCGCCGACTTGCAGACGCAGGCATAGTAGGTTTGGTTCACGAGCACTCGCGGCAGCGTTTCGCTGTTCAGCTCGACATGCCAGCCGCCGTCGGAGAGCGCGCGCACGAGAACGTCGGGAACGATCGGCTGCGAAGGGCTCGACCCATATTTCAGCCCCGGCTTTGGGTTCAGCCGCTTCACCTCCTGGATCATGTCGCAGAGATCCTCGTCGGAGACGCGGCAGACTCGCTTCAATGCGGCAAGGTCGTGCGCCGCGAGGAGGTCCAGGTTCTCGATCAGCGCCGCCATGGCCGGGTCGCAGCGGTCGCGCTCCTTCAGCTGCAGGGTCAGGCATTCGCGAAGGTCGCGGGCAAACACGCCACAAGGCTCAAAGCCCTGCATCGACCCCAAGGTTTCCTCGATGAGGTCGAGCGGCGCGCCGAGCAGCTCACCAAGCGAGGCGAGATCGCCCTGGAGGTAGCCGCCCTCATCGGTCATGTCGATAAGATGGTGGCCAATCAGCCGCCGCGCCGGATCGACAAAGGCAAGCACAAGCTGATCGGAAAGATGGTCCTTGAGCGTCCGCTCCTCTGCCAGATAGGCTTCGAGATTGGGCGCCTCGTCGCCGTCGAACCGTTGGCCCTGCCCGAGCGAGCCCCAGCCGGACTCCTTCTGCCCGCCGGCACCGAAGGAGTCGCTTTCCGGGGTCGCGTCCGGCGGCTCCGTGTCGAGATCATCAGCCTGTCCGCCGCGGTTATCGGCTTGAAGATTCAGCCATTCGCCGTCATCGCTGGCCGAGGCCTCGCCATCGCTTGGCTCCATGCCGTCGCTAGCTTGGCTGTTGGTGTCTTGCTTCGCCTCGGCGAAGGGGCTTGCCGCAGCATCCGAGCCGTCCCCCTGAAGAGCGCCGCCAGTCTCGTCGGTGTCTTCGCGCTCGAGCAGCGGATTTCGCTCTAGCTCGGCCTCGACAAAGGTGGTGAGCTCCACATTGGAGAGCTGCAACAGCTTGATCGCCTGCTGCAGCTGCGGCGTCATCACCAGGCTGTGGCTTTGGCGAAGCTCAAGCTTTGTGGTGAATGCCATACTCACTCCGCGTAGGCAGTCGCGTGGACCGCCCCTAAATCCTGAACTGGTCGCCGAGATAGACGCGCCGCACGTCCTCGTTGTTGATGATCTCCGTGGCGGTGCCGTGGGTCAGCACCATGCCGTCATGAATGATGTAGGCGCGGCCCACCAGATCGAGCGTCTCGCGCACATTGTGATCGGTGATCAGCACGCCGATGCCACGCTGCGTCAGATGGCGAACCAGCGAGCGAATGTCGTTGACCGCGATCGGATCGATGCCGGCGAAGGGCTCGTCAAGCAGCATGAAGGATGGGCGGGTGGCAAGGGCGCGGGCAATTTCGACGCGGCGCCGCTCGCCGCCAGACAGGCGAATGGCCGGGGACGTTCTGAGGCGGGTGATGCGAAATTCTTCAAGCAGGGCGTCGAGCTGCGCCTGGCGCTCTGCCTTGTTGGGCTCGACGGTCTCGAGCACCGCGAGAATATTCTCCTCGACGGTGAGGCCGCGAAAGATCGAGGCTTCCTGGGGCAGATAGCCGATGCCTAGGCGGGCGCGGCGGTACATCGGCAGCTTGGTCACATCACGCCCGTCGATGCGAATACTGCCCTCATCGGCGGGGATCAGTCCGGTGATCATGTAGAACACGGTGGTCTTGCCGGCGCCGTTCGGGCCAAGCAATCCGACCGCCTCGCCGCGGGAAACTTCGAGGCTTACGCCGCGTACGACGGTGCGCTTCTTGAAGGCTTTGACCACCGAATGAACGGTCAGCCAGCCGGCATAGGGATTGGGCTCGGCTTCGTGCTCAAAGCCGTGCTCCTCGGGCTGGGCAACCCCGCGCTCGGCGACCGCCTGGCGACCTGGGAACGATAGCAATTTGCCCACTACCCTTTCTCTCCTCACTTGAGGCACAAGCTGGTTAGACTTGGATGAACGCCCTCTCCAGCCCTATTGCGGTGCGCCCGGAAGAAGTGGCATGGGCACGTCGGCCGCGGGCTCGGCAATTGCGGCAGGCTTGGGAGCCGCAGCCTTGTCCTTGCCTGCGCCTTTGACGCCTGACTTATCCGAAGTGCCTTTGTCGCCGCCGGACTTGTCCGCCGATTTGTCACCGCCAGACTTGCCGTCCTTGGAACCGTCATCGCCAGGCTTGGCGTCCTTCGGCATGAACAGGGCACGGATTCGGCCACCAGTGCCGGTATCGCCCGGGTTTTCGAACCGGCTTTCACCGGTCTTGAGATCGATGACGAGCCGGTCACCCTTTAGCACATTCTTGCCCTGCATTAACACCACATTGCCGCCAACGGTCACGAGCTGGGCGGGCACATCGTAAAGGGCCCAATCGCTGGTCGTGGTCTGATCCTGGTCGCTGGTGATGACGACCTCGCCCCTCGCCTCGATCTTGCTGATCTGCGTGCCGTTGCTCGCGTCAGCCCCACCGGCTGGTTTGGGATCGCCAGGCTTCGTCGCGGCGGCGGGCGTCGCACCTGTGGTATCGGGGCCCTTGGTCAGATTGTCGCTGCTGCTTCCCACATAATGCACGTCGAGCTCTCTGGAGCGGAGCGTGGTGGTGCCCTGCACGGCTTTTACATTGCCTTTGAAGGTCGCGTATTTCTGTGCGTCGTGCACCACGAGCACGTCGGATTCGATATTGATCGGCTCACCGGAATTCTTGGAAAGGCCGCCGAAGCTGTTGCTCATGGTTTGCGCATGCACCGGGCTCGCGGCAAACACGCCAATCGCGATTGCCACGGCGCCGGCGAAGAGCGCGTTCGAGCGCGAAGGCCGTCTCGACAGCGTGCTCATTGGGGCGCGGTCTCCGTAGGCGATGGCGCGATCTGATCGGGCGGTACGCGCGCCGGAGTGTCAGGCGCCTTGATTTGCGGCGGCGGAGACGGGGCGGCGTCCGCCGACGCCTCGTCGGTTTTCGGCCTGACGATGTGGACATGCACCTTGCCACGGAACAGCAGCGTCTTCTCCGCCGAGTGCAGCGTGAGCGCGCGCGCGCGGACCGTGCCGTTTGGCAGATCGAAGGTGACCGGCTGATGCGAGCGCACGATCTGGCCCTTCATATCCAGGCTCGCCTGAGTGAGCTTGCCGGTGACGCCGGAGCTGGTCGAGACACGGATGTCGTCCTGCATAGTGAGCCGCTCGGACTCGCTGTTGAAGAGCCCGCGCACCGCCTGCATGCGCGACCAGCCTTTCTGCTCGGTGGTGAGCTCGGCCTTGAGGGCATGCAGCTTCATCATTTTCGGGCTTTTCATGTCCTGGTCGGCATAGTCGGCGCTGACCACATAGGCGCCGTTCTTCTTGTCCATGCCCTTTAATGTGGGGTTCACCATGCGCAAATTGCCGTCAGTGACCTCCACTCCACTCACACTTGCCGTCACGCCGCCGACGGTGACGTTGAGGCGCGTCGAGATGAAATAGCTGGCCATGATCAGCACGGCGATCACGGGCAGAGACTTGCGCAGGATGGCGACGGCGCGGCTGTGCCGCGCGGCGCGCGAAAATGCCCGCTCATTCTCCTCGGCAGTGCGCACGCGATACCGTTGACTGCCCGGAACCAGTTGGGCTTCAAAGGTCACTGGAAACTCCTCCGGGCCGATACGGCCCGCCCCACCGCCACTTAGCCGCAAGACTTTGATCACATTGCGACCGCAAAGGCTTGGCGGAAGCCCCTTTTGCCGCCATTCCCGGCCACCTCAATGGGCGAATGGGTCGATCTCGCACCAACCCTGCAGATCGAGCTCCACCCTGGTCGGCAGGAAGGCGAAGCAGGCGCGTGCCAAGTTTTGGCGGCCCTCGCGCACAAGCATGGCCTCAAGCTTCTCCCTTAGGGCATGCAGATGCAACACGTCGCTTGCCGCATAATTGAGCTGCTCTTGGGTGAGCTGATCGGCGCCCCAATCTGAGGATTGCTGCTGCTTGGACAGCTCGATGTTGAGCAGCTCCTTGGCGAGATCCTTGAGGCCGTGCCGGTCGGTGAAGGTGCGGGCGATGCGCGAGGCGATCTTAGTGCAGTAGACGGGCCGCGGCATGACGCCAAAAGCGTGCTTGAGCACGGCCATGTCGAAGCGGGCAAAGTGGAAGATCTTGAGCACGCTCTCGTCGGCGAGCAGGCGCTTCAGTTCCGGCGCGTGGTAGTGCCGGCCGATCTGCACGAGCTCGGCATTGCCGTCCCCGCGCGACAGTTGCACGAGGCAAAGCCGGTCGCGATAGGGATTGAGTCCAAGCGTCTCGGTGTCGATGGCGACGGCATTGCCGAAGGTCCGGCCCGGCGGCAGGTCGTCTCTATGCAGCTCGACCGTCATCGGCGGGGCTCATGGGGCTTCGCCCGGCGGCCGGCGCATGGCCGCGGAGCGATGTCCGATCTCGATACATGATCTGGTGCCCAGGAGAAGACTCGAACTTCCACGCCCTTTCGGGCACTAGCACCTGAAGCTAGCGCGTCTACCAGTTCCGCCACCTGGGCTTGAGGTCATTTGAGGTACGATCGGGCCAAAGCAAAGTCAATCGGCCGAACCCCACTCCCGGCGAGCCCCGCTTGACCGACGCTTGTCTCTGCTAAGCCTTCCCAGACTTCGACAGGGTCGTGTATTGCTGCTCTCCCTCGTAGGGGTCATGCGCCCATCACGGCGAGGGATCATGCAGGACGAACCGTGGGCATTTCCTTAAACAGCGCGACCCTGATCACGATTTATGGCGGCTCGGGCTTCATCGGCCGCCATGTGGTGCGGGCGCTGGCCAAGACCGGGGCGCGGATGCGGATCGCCGTTCGGAGGCCAGACCTCGCCGGGCATTTGCAGCCGCTTGGCGGGGTCGGCCAGATCAGCCCGGTGCAGGCCAATGTACGTTTTCCCAACTCCCTCCTTGCACCGGCGAACGGCGCCGACGCGGTGATCAATCTTGTCGGCATTCTTGCGCAAAGCGGGCGGCAGACCTTCAAGGCCGTGCAGGACGAAGGTGCCCGCCATGTGGCCGAGGCAGCGCGCGCGGCAGGCGCAAAGGCCTTCGTGCAGATGTCGGCGATCGGCGCAGATGCCAACTCGCCTTCGGAATACGCGCGCACCAAGGAAGCAGGCGAAGCGGCGGTGAAGCAGGCGTTCCCGGACGCCGTGATCTTGCGGCCCTCGGTGGTGTTCGGCCCTGAGGACGATTTTTTCAACCGCTTCGCCGCGCTCGCGCGGCTATCGCCGGCGCTTCCTCTCATTGGTGGAGGAAAAACCGAATTTCAGCCGGTGTTCGTTGGCGACGTTGCCAGAGCGGTGATCGCCGCCCTCACCGGCAAGGCCCCGGCAGGCGAGGTGTACGAGCTTGGCGGACCGGAGGTGCTGACCATGAAGCAGGTGATGCAACGCGTGCTCGCCTACAGCATGCGCAAGCGCATGCTCGTGCCGCTGCCCTTCCCGCTCGCCAAGCTGCAGGGCGCGATCCTGCAAGTTCTGCCGAACCCGCCGCTTACGCTCGATCAGGTGCGTCTCTTGGAGAGCGACAATGTGGTGAGCGAAGCTGCCAAGCGCGACGGGCGCACGCTCGAAGGCCTTGGCATCGCCGAGCCCGTCGCGGTCGAAGCTGTGGTTCCGGACTATCTCGAGCAGTACCGCCCCAAGGGCCAGTTCTCTTCGTACCAGCCCTGAGGCTGATCTATTGCGGCGCCGGCGCCGATTGTGCGGCCGCCGGTTGGCCAGGGCCGCAATTGCCCTCCGGCGCTGGCGGCAGATGGGCGCCGTAGCCGTAGACGAGCACGAGCAGGAAGCCGCCGAGCGCCATGCGGTAAAGAACGAAGGGAAGGAAGCTGATCCGCCGAAGCAAGTTCATCAAGAAGGCAATCGCCAAAATTCCGGCGATGAAGGTGAAACCCGCGACCAACAATTCGTCGGTAGTGATGTGACAACCACCCTTCACAGCGTCGCCAAGGGTGAGGACGATGGCGGCAGCGGTCGCCGGGATGCCGAGAAGAAAGGAAAAGCGAGCCGCATCGGAGCGGGTGAAATTCAGAAACCGTGCAGCCGTCATGGTGACGCCGGAACGGCTGGTCCCGGGGATAAGGGCGAGCGCTTGCGCGCATCCGATCAGAACAGCGCTCTTCAGCGTCACGTCGTTGATGGTTTTCACCTGCCGCCCGTACATGTCGGCGACAAGCATGAGCAACCCGTAGATTACGGTATTCCAGGCCACGACCGTAATGTTGCGTTCGAGGTCCGGGACGTTCAATTTCTTCAGGGTGAAGCCGAAGAGTATGGCCGGGACGGTTCCGGCGAGAATGTAGAGGGCGAGACGGCCGTCGTCCGTGACCGTGCCGCGGAAGAGCATGAGCGTTCCCAAAATGAGCCGCCATACATCCCGCCAGAAATAGATGAGCACGGCGAGAAGCGTGCCAAGATGCGACATGACGTCGGTGAATTGGCCTTGGTCTGGCCAACCGGTTAGGAATGGGATGAGAATGAGATGTCCGGAGGACGAAATCGGGAGGAATTCCGTGATCCCCTGCACCACGGCCAGCACTATGATCTGTTCTATGGACATTGATTCCCTCGGCCCCCTCGATGGCCGCTTGTTCGGTGCGCGAGCAGGTTCTATACCGAGGCGCAATTCCGCGCGATTCTTTTTGCGGCGCTAAGACCGCCGAACGGGTCGATGGCGACACTCCTGCACTATCCGCTCTGCCCCTTTTCGCGGTCGATTCGCCTCGCGCTGGCCGAGTGCGGCGTCGAAGTGACTCTTACCGAGGAGCGGCCCTGGGAATGGCGCCCGGGCTTTCTCGAGCTCAACCCAGCGGGCTCCGTCCCGGTGCTGATCACCGAGGCAGACGGCCCGATTTCCGGCGCCTACGCCATCTCCGAATATCTCGACGAGACGGCAAAAGGCGACGGCGACGCCAGAGGCTTCAAGCTCTTCCCCGGTGAGGCGCTCGCCCGCGCTGAGACGCGCCGGTTAGTCGACTGGTTTCACCGCAAGTTCCACGACGAGGTGACCGCCTATCTCGTGGACGAGAAGGTGTACCAGCGTCATGACGGCAGCTCCCCAAACATCGCGGCGATCAGGGCAGGACACGAGAACCTGCGCTATCATCTCGCCTATCTCAGCCATCTCGCCGAGACCCGTCCCTGGCTTGCCGGCGAAGCACCGAGCTTCGCCGATTTGGCCGCGGCGGCACATCTCTCGGCGCTCGATTATCTCGGCGAGGTATTCTGGGAAGACTACGAGCCGGTGAAGAGCTGGTACGCGCTGTTGAAGTCGAGACCGTCGTTCCGGCCCTTGCTTGCCGACCGGATCGCCGGCTTCATCCCATCTGGGACCTACGCAGACCTCGATTTCTGAAATGCATGCGGCTCTAGAGTACATGTGTCATGGCGCTCACGCTGAAGGAACGGATCGCGCACGAAGCTGAGGATTTGGGCTTCGCTGCCGTGCGCTTTGCCAGCGCCGACCCGCCGCAGGGCGCGGGTATTGCACTCGACGCTTTCCTCGCGGATGGCCGCCACGGCGACATGACCTGGCTCGCCGCAAATTCCGATCGGCGCAAATCTCCGCGCGCCATTTGGCCTGAGGTCAAAAGCATCATCATGCTCGGCCTGAGCTACGGGCCAGAGCGCGACCCGCTAGAGGTGCTAGGGCAGCGCTCGCGTGGCGCCATCTCCGTCTATGCGCAAGGCGCCGACTACCACGACGTGATCAAGGCAAAGCTCAAGACGCTCGCCGCACGCGTGCAAGGCTTCGCGCCCGGCGACGTCAAAATCTTCGTCGATACCGCGCCGGTGATGGAGAAGCCGATCGCGGCCAAGGCTGGGCTTGGCTGGCAGGGCAAGCACACCAATCTCGTTTCGCGCGACTTCGGCTCGTGGCTGTTCCTCGGCGCGATCTTCACCACTGTCGAGATCACTCCCGATGCGCCAGAGCAGGATCATTGCGGCGGTTGCCGCCGTTGCCTCGATGTGTGCCCGACCAAGGCCTTTGTCGCGCCCTATCAGCTCGATGCGCGCGCCTGCATCTCCTACCTCACCATCGAGCATAAGGGACATATCGCGCCGGAGTTTCGTGAGGCCATGGGCAACCGCATCTTCGGCTGTGACGATTGCCTCGCAGTGTGTCCCTGGAACAAATTCGCGAGTGGAGCGCGCGTGGCAAAGCTGAGCGTCAGGGTGGAGAGCGACAATCCGCCTCTCGCCGAGCTGCTCAAGCTCGACGATGCGGCTTTCCGCGCTCGCTTCCGCGGCACGCCCATCAAGCGCACCGGACGCGACCGATTCCTGCGCAATGTGCTGATCGCCGCCGGCAATTCGGGCGATGCGACGCTCGTGCCGGAGGTGGAAAGGCACCTCGGCGACGCCTCGCCGCTCGTCCGCGCCATGGCGGTGTGGGCGCTGTCACGGCTTGCGCCGGAGTGGGCGGCGGCGGTCCGCGAATCGGAGGCACCAGCGGAAGGCGATCCCGCCGTCGCCGACGAATGGGCGAGGATTGGCGCGTGAAGCTTTTCTGCTTCGGCCTCGGCTATTCGGCGGAGGCGCTGGCGCGGCGCCTTGCCGCCAAGGGCTGGAGCATCGCCGGCACCGCGCGCGACCCCATAAATCTCGAGAGGTTTCGCGGTGAGGGTTTTGAGGTTTGCCGCTTTGCCGGCGAGCCCGGCAACGCCGAGCTCACTGCGGCGCTCGCCGGCACCACGCATCTGCTCCTGTCGATCCCGCCTGGTGCTGGCGGCGATCCGGTGCTCCATCACTACCGCGATCAGATCGCGAGCCTCTGGACGCTCGACTGGATCGGCTACCTCTCGACCGTCGGCGTCTACGGCAATCACGCCGGCGCGGTCGTTGATGAGACCACCATGCCACTTCCGGCCAACGAGCGGACGAAGGCGCGCATCGTGGCCGAGAGCGGCTGGCTCGCCTTCGGCGCGGAAATCGGACGGCCGGTACAGGTGTTTCGTCTTGCCGGCATCTACGGGCCGGGGCGGAGCGCGCTCGACAAGCTGCTCGCGGGCACCGCGCGGCGCATCGTCAAGCCTGGGCAGGTGTTCAACCGCATCCATGTCGAGGACATCGCCAGCGTGCTCGAAGCCTCCATCGCCCGGCCGCGGGCCGGCGCGATCTACAACGTCGCCGACGATGAGCCGGCGCCGCCGGAAGACGTCATCGCCTATGGCGCAGAGTTGTTGGGGATGGAGCCTCCACCCGAGGTGCCGTTCGAAGACGCCAATCTCTCGCCAATGGCGCGCAGCTTCTATGGCGACAGCCGCCGCATCTCCAACGCGCTGATCAAGACCGAGCTTGGGGTGCGGCTTGTCTATCCAACTTACCGCGAAGGTTTGCTCGCACTGTGCGCGAAGGCGCAAACATAAAAACTGAAACTTATCCCCGCGCTTGGCGCAGCCTCTATCCTGCATCCACCTCGTCCACTGAGGGGCGTCGTGAGGCGGGACGGAGGTGCGGCGTCCTGCGGGCCTGGTTCGCACCCAGGCACTCGGGCGGCGCCGGGGCTCCGCCCGGGATATCACCAAGGGTCCCCGCCAGGAGCTGGCTGACGACCCTAGGGCCTATCCCAAACGCAGGTCTTCTATCGAGAGACGGAAAGCGGGGCACCTAGGGTGAAAGCGCGGCCCGGCAGCCGATAAGTTGCCGCAAATGAGCATGCGCTAACGCTTCGCTGCTTGAGCGCATGTGGCGCGCCGAGAGGGCGCCCGCGCGCTCTCGCATAAGAGCGCGGTCCATATTGGCTTGCGCTTCTTGGCGCGCCATCCCCTCGCATGAGGGACGGATCGGCAAACCCCGGGCGCTGAGCTGCGTCGCGGCAAGGGAAAACGCACGTCTGCTCGCTTTCAATCACCCCTCACCCTACCCTCCCCCCGAGGGGAGAGGGTTTCGATCAACCAAAGCGGCGATGGTGGCGGTGAGGCGCTGCAGATCTTGAGGTTCGGACTGGCGGTGGTCGCCGTCCTTGATGAGGGTAAGCTCGACATCGGCGTCAGTCAGCAGATCGACCAGAGCAACCGCGTGGCGCCAGGGAACGTCCGGGTCGCGCATGCCTTGCAGAATGCGCACCGGGCAGCCGGGATCGAAGGGATGGCCCGCAAGCAGATGGATGCGCCCCTCCTCGATGAGATGCCTGGTGATGGGGTAAGGGTCGCCATAGGCCGATGGCACGTATGTCACCCCGTGCCGCTCGACCTCATCCTTCGCCGCCTGAGGCAGCTCGCGCCACATCAGAGCCTCGGTCATGTCGAAGGCCGGGGCGATGAGCACGAGGCCGGCAAGCTCATGGCCGCGCCCTGCCCTCGCGAGGTGCCGCGCAAGCAGGAGCGCGATCCATCCGCCCATGGACGAGCCGACGACGATGCGCGGGCCGCCGCCCATCAGCCCCCACAGCGCGATCGACTCTTCGAGCCAATCGCCGATAGAAGCGTGCAGCGGATCGCCGCCGGAAAGACCGTGGCCGGAATAGTCGAGACGCATCATGGCGAGGCCTTGCGCAGCCGCCCAGTTCGCCACAGCGGTAGCCTTGGTGCTCGCCATGTCGGAGAGGAAGCCCGGGAGCCAGAGCAGCGTGGGATCCTCGCCTCCCGACCAGCGATAGGCGATGCGCCGGTGCCTTCCCTCGGCGCCGACCTCCAGGAATTGCGGTTCGGGTGCGTCCATCCTAAGAAGCTGATGACCTCTTGCGGGACCAGCGGAAAGCGAAGCCCTCAATGGTGACCATACTTCAGGTCGTGCCGCGCCTCGATGCCGGCGGAAGCGAATTGGCGACCATCGAGATCGCGCAGGCGCTCTTCCGTGCGGGCGCCGTCGCGCTGGTGGCCACCGAAGGCGGCCGCATGGCGGAGGAGATCGGCAAGGCCGGCGGCGAGATCGTGACGCTTCCCGTCGCAAGCAAATCACCGTTCACGATGATTGCCAATATCGGCCGCCTCGCGGGCCTGATCGAAGAACGAGGTGTCGATCTCGTCCATGCGCGGAGTCGCGCGCCGGGCTGGAGCGCGTTTCTCGCCGCGCGGCAGACTCTCAAGCCTTTCGTCACCACCTATCACGGCGCCTATGGCGAGGTCGGCCCGTTCAAGGCGACCTATAACAGCGTCATGGCGAAGGGTGAGCGGGTCATCGCCAATTCGCGCTTTACGGCCTCCGTGGTCGAAGAGCGTTACGCGAGTGTCCACGACCGCATCCGTGTCATCTATCGCGGCGTCGACCGTGGGACTTTCGATCCCAACGCCGTCGATGCGAAAGACGTCGAGAGGCTGAAGACCGCGTGGGGTGTGGCGCCCGGGGCCAAGATCGTGCTGCACGCGGCGCGCCTTACCGGCATCAAGGGGCAGCGCGACCTGATCGCCGCCGCAGCGCGACTTAATGCCGAGGGCGCGCTCGACGATGCGGTCTTCATCCTCGCCGGAGACGGAGCGCGCGATGCCTATCGCAACGAGCTCGCCGGTCTTATCGAGGGCGGTGGTCTTGGTGGCAAGGTGGCGCTCGTTGGTCATTGTGGTGAGATGCCGGGCGCCTATCTCGCAGCGCATGTCGCGGTGACAACCTCGACGGTGCCGGAGACCTTCGGGCGCACCAGCGTCGAGGCACAAGCCATGGGCTGTCCCGTTATCGTGCCAGACCTCGGCGCGCTGCCGGAGACGATCGTCGCGCCTGAGCAGAATGAAACCGGGTTCACCGGTTGGCTGGTGCCGCCGCGCGACGTGGCCGCACTCGCCGATCGCGTTAGACAGGCGCTCGCGCTCACCGCAACAGAGCGGGCTGCGATCGGCGCGCGGGCGCGCGAGCGCGTGGCGGCAAATTTCACCCTCGCGCAGATGCAAGGTTCGACTCTCGCCGTCTACGACGAGCTGCTCGGCACCGATCTTGCGGCGAGGTTCAGAGGCTCGCCATGATGGTCAGGCGCTATCTACCAGCAGACCTGTGCGGCGGAGGTACAAACCACCGGCGACACGACCCCCTTCCAGCACACGGTATAGGTCGTATCGGTGACCGCGTCGGGGGGCAGGAGCAGGTCGAGCGCTACCGTGCTCCGCCAATAAGGATGCGGTTCCGGCTTCTGTGCCGTTTGCTTGACCTCGCCGGTAACGCCGTTGTCCGTCTTCCATTTGGTGATGGCGTCTTGCAGGGCCACGAGCGAATCCTCGACCGCCTTGGTCTTGCTCAGCGCATCGCCGTGCCGGAGATGTACAGGCAGCGCGCGAGCGCCGGGGCGGGCGAGACCGGCAGCCAGAACATCGCGGCAACGAGCATCAGCAGCAGCACGCTTCTGCGCATCGATCCCCCCTTCGGCTTCAAACTCCCCAGGGCCAAATTTGCCGCAAAATCTAGCAGACGCGCGCCGCGATGTAACCGCGCTCAAGGATAAGCGCGGCGAGCAAGCGCGAGCGGCTTGACTTGCCAGCCCGGTTGCCGATCCTATAGAAACTCGGTTTCGCGCTATTCGCACAGTGCAACAAAAGAGGAGAACGACACATCGCAAGACGGCCGATGAAACTCACCCCCAATCGGGAAGGCCCCCGTATCAACGAGGGCATCGACACTCCAAACATCCAGCTCATCGACGCCACTGGCAACAATGTCGGCGTGGTCGCTATTGGCGATGCCTTGGCGCGCGCGGTGGAGGCGGGGCTCGATCTCGTTGAGATCGCGCCGAATTCCGAGCCGCCGGTGTGCAAGATCCTGGATTTCGGCAAGTACAAATATCAGGCGCAAAAAAAGGCCGCCGAGGCGCGCAAGAAACAGCGCACCGTCGAGATCAAAGAGATCAAGATGCGGCCGAACATCGACATCCACGACTATGAGGTGAAGATGCGCTCGATCGTCCGCTTCTTCGAGGAGGGCGACAAGGTGAAGGTCACGTTGCGCTTCCGCGGGCGCGAGATGGCGCATATGGAGCTCGGCACCAAGTTGCTCGACCGTGTGAAGCAGGACACCTCGACGCTGGCCAAGGTCGAGTCCGAGCCGAGGCTCGAAGGTCGGCAGATGGTGATGGTGCTCGCGCCGCGCTAGGATTTCCGGGCTCTCACCCTTGCAATCCGGCGCCAATCCACCCTATAAGGCGCGTTCGTTAGGAGCCGCCCGGCGGGGCATGCCGTGGCGGCTTCCATGCTTCAACCATCGAACTTAGGACCCCGGGGAAGACCATCCCCTGAGGGCCCGCCAAAAAAGGAAGCCAAATGCCCAAGATGAAGACCAAGAGCGGTGCCAAGAAGCGCTTCAAGGTCACGGCCGGAGGCAAGGTCAAGTGCCAAGCCTCGCGCAAACGTCACGGCATGATTCAGCGCCCGACCAAGTTCATCCGGAACGCGCGCGGAACCATGGTTCTGTCGGACGAGGACGCCAAGATCGTGAAGAAGAATTTTCTCCCCTATAGCCGCTAGGCTTTAGGTCGAGCGAGACCTTAAAGGAGCACCGTTATGTCACGTGTCAAACGCGGCGTTACCAGCCATGCTCGCCACCGCAAGGTGCTGAAGCAGGCCAAGGGGTATTACGGCCGCCGCAAGAACACCATCCGCGTCGCCAAGCAGGCGGTCGAGAAGGCTGGGCAGTACGCCTATCGCGACCGCAAGGTGCGCAAGCGCACGTTCCGGGCGCTGTGGATCCAACGCATCAACGCCGCTGCACGCCTGCATGGGCTGACCTATGGCCGGTTCATTGACGGCTTGAACAAGGCCGGCATCGAGCTCGACCGCAAGGTACTCGCCGATATCGCCGTGCACGAGCCTGCGACCTTCCAGAGCCTGGCCGAGGCCGCGTCAGCAGCGGCCAAGGCTTGAGCCTCTAGCTCCCGTGGCTGAGACGCCCACGGTTTCGACCGCTTCACTCGAGGGGATCGAGGGCGAGCTGCTTGGCGCCATCGCCAAGGCTGCAGACCTCGGCGCGCTCGAAGAGGTGCGCGTCGCCGCGCTCGGCAAGAAGGGGCGCGTCTCGGAGCTGATGCAGACGCTCGGGCCGATGCCGCCAGAGACGCGCAAGAGCTTCGGCCAGGCGGTCAACATGCTCAAGGACCGGGTCGGAGCGGCGATGGAAGCCAAGCGCGAGGCGCTTGGCCGTGCGGCGCTGAGCGAGCGGCTTGCGGCAGAGCGGGCCGATGTCACGCTGCCAGTGCGAGAAGGGCCGCTCGCCGAGGGGCGCATCCATCCCGTGAGCCAGGTCGCGGACGGGATCACCGAGATCTTCGCCGATATGGGCTTCTCCATCGCCGAAGGCCCGGACATCGAGACCGACTTCAACAATTTCACCGCGCTCAACATTCCGCCCGAGCATCCGGCGCGGCAGGATCACGACACCTTTTATTTCGCGGAAACGCCCGACGGCACGCGGCCAGTCTTACGCACCCATACGAGCCCGGTGCAAATCCGCACCATGCTCAAACAAAAACCGCCGCTCCGCATCATCGCGCCGGGCAGAGTCTATCGCAGCGACTCGGACCAGACCCACACGCCGATGTTCCATCAGGTCGAGGGGCTGGTCATCGACGAGGAGACCCATCTCGGCCATCTGAAATGGGTGCTCGAGGAATTCTGCAAAGCCTTCTTCGAGGTGCGGGAGGTGAAAATGCGCTTCCGCGCGAGCCACTTCCCGTTCACCGAGCCGTCGATGGAAGTCGATATCGGTTATGCCAAGGTCGGCGACGAGATCAGAATCGGCGAAGGCGATCAGTGGCTTGAGATTCTCGGATGCGGCATGGTGCACCCTAACGTGCTCAAGAACGTCGGGCTCGATTCCGAGCGCTACCAAGGCTTCGCCTTCGGCATGGGCATCGACCGCATCGCCATGCTGAAATACGGCATGCCGGATTTGCGTGCCTTCTTCGCGGCGGACCTCCGCTGGCTCAAGCATTACGGCTTCCCCTCATACGCGGTGCCGACACTGGCCGGCGGGCTTGGCCTGTAAGCCATGAAGTTCACCCTCTCCTGGCTCAAGGATCACCTCGACACCAGAGCGAGCGTCGCCGAGATCGCCGACACGCTCACCCGCATCGGTCTCGAGGTCGAGGAGGTGTTCGATCCGGCGAGCGCTTTCCGCGACTTCCGCGTGGCGCAAGTGGTCAAATGCGAGAAGCACCCAAACGCCGATAAGCTCTCAGTCTGCGAGGTCGATACCGGCACCGAGCGCTTGCAGGTCGTGTGCGGCGCGCCGAACGCGCGGCAAGGCTTAAAAGGCATGTTCGCGCCGGTCGGTAGCTATGTGCCAGGCAGCAAGCTCACCTTGACCAAGGCAAAGATCAGGGGCGTCGAGTCTAACGGCATGCTGCTTTCCGAGCGTGAGCTCGAGCTTTCCGACGAGCATACCGGCATCATCGAGCTTGCCGCCGACGCCAGGGTTGGCAGCCCGGCGGCGAAGGCGCTCGGCCTCGACGATGCGGTGTTCGAGATCGCCATCACTCCGAACCGGCCGGATTGCCTTGGCGTGCGCGGCGTCGCTCGCGATCTTGGCGCCGCGGGCCTAGGCAAGCTGAAGCCGAACTCGGTAAAGCGGGTGAAGGGAAGCTTTGCGAATCCCTTGCCGATCAAGCTCGATTTCGACAAAGAAACCGCCAGCGCCTGCCCGGTTTTCGCTGGACGCATGGTCAAGGGCGTGACCAACGGCCCGAGCCCGGACTGGTTGAAACGGCGCCTGAAGGCGATCGGGCTTCGGCCAATCAACGCACTGGTCGATATCACGAACTACATTGCCTACGACCGCGGGCGTCCGCTGCACGTCTATGACGCCGACAGACTGAAAGGCGCGATCCGCGCGCGGCTTGGGCGAAAGGGAGAGGCCTTCAAGGCGCTAGATGGCAAAACTTATGAAGTCGACGATGACATGTGCGTCATCGCCGATGACAATGGCGTGCTCGGCATCGGCGGCATCATCGGCGGCGACGACACTGGCTCGACGCAGAGCACCACCAATGTCTTCATCGAGTCGGCCTATTTCGATCCCAAGCGCACCGCGCGGACCGGACGGAAGCTCAACATTCAGTCAGACGCGCGCTTCAAATTCGAGCGCGGTGTCGATCCGAACTTCGTGGTGCCCGGGCTGGAGCTTGCGACGCGCCTGGTGCTCGACATTTGTGGCGGCGAGGCGAGCAAGGTCGAGATTGGCGGCAAGCCGCCAAAGCCGAACGTGGCCTTCGCCTTCGATCCGAAGCTCGTCAAGCGCTTGAGCGGTCTCGATCTCAAGGGCGGCGAAATCAGGAAGCTGCTCACCGCCCTCGGCATCGAGCTCAAGGGCAGTCCGTCGAAGCTCAAGGCCGCGCCTCCCTCATGGCGCCCGGATATTTCAGTGCCCGTCGATCTCGTCGAGGAGGTGGTGCGCCTCGTCGGCGTAGATCAGGTCCCGGCGACGCAGATGCCGCGTGAAGCGGGCGTGGCGCGCCCGGTGCTGACCGAGATGCAGTCGCGGACAAGGCGCGTGCGCCGAGTGCTTGCTGCGCGCGGACTGGTCGAGGCGGTGACCTGGTCGTTCATCCCGCCGGATCAAGCGAAGCTTTTCGGCGGCGGCGCGGCGGAACTCACTCTCAGCAATCCGATCTCGACCGAGCTCGCCCAGATGCGGCCGGGACTTTTGCCAGGCCTTGTCACTGCCGCGCAGCGAAATCGCGATCGCGGCTTTACCGACGGCGCGCTGTTCGAGCTTGGCCAAGCCTATCGCGGGCCCCTTCCAGAGGATCAAGTCACCGCCACCGCCGGCGTGCGCTTTGGCCACTCGGCGCTTGCCGGCTCGGGCCGCGACTGGTCCGGCAAGGCTCCCGCTGCGGATGTGTTTGCCGCCAAGGCCGACGCGGTGGCGGCGCTTGCGAGCCTCGGCATCGACCAAAGCAACCTCACCGTGACGCGGGAGACGCCTTCCTGGTTTCATCCAGGGCGCTCCGCTGCACTGAAACTTGGGCCGAAGGTCACGCTCGGCGTGTTCGGCGAGCTGCATCCCGACGTGCTGGTGAAGCTTGGCGTTGATGCTCCGCTCGCGGGCTTCGAGATCTATCTGGATGCGATCCCTGCGGCGAAGCGCAAGAGCCTGACCAAGTCAGCGCTCGACGCCTCAGACCTGCAGGCGGTGAAGCGGGATTTCGCCTTCCTGCTCGATGCCGACGTTGCGGCAGCGGACGTGCTGCACGCGGCGCTCAGCGCCGATCGCGTGCTGATCACGAATGTCGGCGTGTTCGACCTGTTCGTGGGCCAGGGCGTGCCGCAGGGCAAGAAGTCGCTCGCCATCGAAGTGACGCTCCAGCCGCGCGAGAAGACGCTCACCGACGCCGAGATCGAGGGTGTGGCGTCAAAGATCGTCACTGCGGTCACCAAGGCCACCGGCGGCGAGTTGCGCGGCTAGGCAACTCGCTCAAGGCGGAGCGGCGCATCGTCGAACCCGAGATTATGGTCGCGGGCGAAGTGGATCATGGTGCGCTCGGTCAGCGCGGTGATGGTGAGCAGCGGATTGACCCCGATCGAGCGTGGGATGATCGCACCGTCGCACACATACAGTCCCGCATGGACGCCACCCTTGCCGTTGAACACGCGGCATTTATGGTCGACCACGCCCGAGCTTTCATCCGCTCCCATGCCACAGCCGCCAAGCGGATGGGCCGTTGCCGGCTTGGTGCCCATGGTGGTCGCGGCGAGCGGGCTCTTGATATAGCGCGCGCCGACCGCCTCCGCCGCCTTGGTCAAAGCCGCGTCGACGCGGGCATAGACCGGCTGCTCGGCAACGTTCGGCCACTCGATCTGCGCCATGCTGTTCTCCAGCCGGATGCGCCCGTTTGCGTCGTCGTGGGAGACCACGAAGAAGGTGTGCAGGCTCTGCAGGGGTCCCTGATACACGCCCTTGATGAGGGTTTGCGCGGCCCCGAGCAGCCTGCCGCCGGATATGAAGAACACCGGCAACAGCGGGGCAAGCGCCGATGGGAGGACGCCCTCCTGGATGAACATCGAGTGGTCAAGGTGGACATCGTTAAGCTCGATCTCGCCGGTAACACAGGCGCCGATAGCATCGCCAACAAATTTCTTTGGATGGCCGACGCCGATGCCGTTCACCCTCTCCTTGCCGCCAAGGGCAAAGGCGATGATGTCGCCATTGGCCGAGAAATGCTGCCCAAGGCGATCGGAGACGGGTAGTCCCTCGTCGCGAGAGCGAAGCAGGATCTCGGTCGAGCCGAGCGTGCCGGCGGAGAGCACAACGATCTTGGCTTCGACCGGGCGGGAAGGCGAGTCGGGCTCCTCGGTCGGCGCGAAATGGACGCGCCAATGGCCCCCCTCTTTGGCGACGCGAGTGACGGTAAGCTCGGTGAAGATCTCGGCGCCATGCGCCTTGGCATCGGGAAGATAGGTCAGCGCGACCGTGTTCTTGGCGCCAACATTGCAGCCTGAGCAGCAATCGCCGCAAAGCGTGCAGGCTAGTTGCTCGACGCCGGCGGGATTCACGGTGTCCTCGAAGCTGACCACGACAGGAGCGGGAACCGGTAGTTGGCCGAAGCAGGCGCTCGCCGCCTCAAGAGCGCGATATTTGGTGAAGTCGGACGGCCGGCAGTGGCGCACGGGGCGCAGCATGGCGTTGGCTCTGGCGAAGCCCTGATCAAGCAATCCGTCTTCTCTCACCTGCTGCGGCCAAGCAGCATCGGCGAAGACTCGCGCGTCGGGCCTGAGCCCAACCGCGGCATTGATCAGCGAGCCGCCGCCGAGCCCGCAGCCAATCAGCACGTGAATATCGGCGCCGAGCCTGAAGTCAAACAGTCCCGTGCGGCGGCCGCTCCGCATTTTGCCGCCAACGATCTGAAGCTCGCGGCGAAGCTCAGGCAGGCGCGCCGGAAACTCCCCGGTCAGGAATTCGCGGCCGCGCTCGATGACGCAGACGCGCAAGCCGGCGCGCGATAATCGCGAGGCGGCGACGCCGCCGCCATAGCCGGAGCCCACCACGACCACGTCATAGGCTGGTCTGATTTCGCCGAGGGGTGAAGACAGCCGCTGGTTCATGGCTTTCCATAGCGGAAAATGCTCAGGCTCGACACACTCAGACTGGACTCCTCTTGAATCAATTCGCTTCACGGTCCCGCGAGAGACGGTTTGCGGGCGTTGTGCCTCTCCGTATAACGGGCCGAGCATATTTCGGAGATAAAGCCCATGTTGAGATGGATTGGTGCGGCCGCGGTTGCCGTCGCGGCGCTTGTCGTTCTGGCCATGAGCGTTAGCGGAGGTGAGGGCGCCGTGGCCGCGGACACCAAGACCGCGATCTTCGCCGGCGGCTGCTTCTGGTGCATGGAGGCGGCTTTCGACGAGGTTAACGGTGTCACAGACACGACCTCAGGCTACGCCGGCGGCACCAAGCCAAACCCCACCTATGGCGACCATGAGGGCTATCAGGAGGCGGTCAGGGTCACCTACGACCCTGCCAAGGTGACCTACGCCAAACTGCTCGACCAGTACTGGCACAATATCGATCCGTTCAATCCCGATGGCCAGTTCTGCGACGTGGGCGACGCCTACAGAAGCGTGATCTTCGTCGGGAATGACGAGGAGAAAGGACTGGCGGACACCACCAAGCAGCAGGTGGCTGACCGCTTTAAGGAGACGGTGGCGACGGAGATCAAGCCTGTATCCACGTTCACCCCGGCCGAGGATTACCACCAGAACTATCACAACACGAATCCGGTCAGCTATAAGTTCTACAAATGGAATTGCGGGCGCGCGCAGCGGTTGGAGCAGCTCTGGGGCCCGAAGCCGTCGTGACCGCGCCTTGGCACCCTACTCTCCGCTTTGGGAAGATCACGCATCCGGGACGGCACCAGCTCCCTAGCTTCGGCGAAGCTGCAATGGGCTAGAGTCACAGCATGACGAGAGAAGGCAAACAGGAAGTCATCTACCGGCACTCTGGCCCGGTGCGCATAACCCATTGGGTCAACGTCGTCGCCCTGCTCGTGCTCTTGATGAGCGGTCTACAAATCTTCAATGCCCATCCCGCCCTCTACTTCGGATCGAAATCGAATTTCGACGATCCGGCGATGGCCATGCGGCCGATGAAGCATGGCGAGGAGCTCGTTGGCGTCACCACGATCGCCGGCTGGAATATCGACACCACCAACCTGTTCGGCCTCGCCTACGATAAGCACGGTGACTACGAGATCAGAGGTTTTCCCTGGTCGGTGACGTTGCCCGGCCATCGCGATCTGTCTACGGGACGGCGCTGGCATTTCTTCTTCGCCTGGCTCTTCGTCATCAACGGGCTCGCTTATCTCATCTACAGCCTCGCGAGCGGGCACCTCAGCAAGGACCTCGCGCCGAGCTGCAGCGAGCTGAAACACATTGGCGCGTCGATCTGGGAGCATTTGCGGCTCAGATTTCCGCAAGGAGAACAGGCCAAGCGGTACAACGTGCTCCAGAAGCTTGCCTATCTCATCGTGGCGCTCGTGCTTCTGCCCCTGATGTTGGCGACCGGACTCGCCATGTCGCCCGGAATGGACGCCGGCTATCCCTTCCTGCTTGAGATTTTCGGCGGGCGGCAATCGGCGCGCACCATCCATTTCATCGCGGCGAGCGGCATCGTGCTGTTCGTGGTGGTGCATCTCGCCATGGTGCTGATCAGTGGCGTCTGGAACAATCTCCGCTCCATGATCACCGGCCGCTACGTGATCAAGCTGCCCGAGGGCCAGCCATGAGCGGAAGGCCCAAGCTCGACCGGCGCGGTTTCCTTACGCGCGGACTCGCCGTCGCCAGCGCTGCCCTGCTTGGAGGTTGTGACAGCGAGCTGTCCGATCAGCCCTGGTTGAGACACATCCTCGATTCGGCCGAAGCGCTGACGCGCGTCGCCCAGCGAACGCTCTTGTCGCCAACTGCGCTTGCCCGCGAATATAGCGAGGCCGACATCTCGAAGGACTTCAAGGCGAACGGCTCGACCGACGTGGACGATGACGACTACCGGTCTCTTGCCGCCAATGGATTTGCCGATTGGAAACTCAAGGTTGATGGTCTGGTGGCACGGCCGCTCGAACTTTCGCTGGCGGAGTTGCGCGCCATGCCGCCGCGCACGCAAATCACCCGGCATGACTGCGTGGAAGGCTGGAGCTGCATCGGCAAATGGACCGGCGTGCCGTTGAAGGCTCTGCTCGACAAGGCAGAGCTCAAGCCTTCGGCGCGCTACCTCGTGTTCTACTGTGCCGACGATCTTGGCGAGACCGGTGACAACGACGGCAAATATTACGAATCGATCGGCCTGATCGACGCGTTCCATCCCCAAACGATCCTCGCCTATGAGATGAACGGGGCGCCATTACCAATCCCGCACGGCGCGCCGCTCCGGCTCAGGGTCGAGCGGCAGCTCGGCTACAAGATGGCGAAATATGTGATGCGCATCGAGGCGGTCGATGGGATCGCCGGCATTCGCGGCGGCCGCGGCGGCTTCTGGGAAGATCGCGGCTATGAGTGGTACGCCGGCATCTAAGCCAGACTGGCACCCACACGCCCCTCGAAATGAAAGAGGGACCCACTGGTCCAGCGGGATCCCTCTTGCAAATCTTCAACGTCCAGAGTTTAGCCGGCGGCCTTCTTTGCACCCCTCTGGGCTGTCTTGTAGGCCTTCCAGTGAGCCTTGCACTCCTTGCGATAGGCGACGCGCGACTTGTGGTCGCCCGGGAACTTCGCCTTGGCGGCTTTGAAGCACCCGCTGGGAGCGGCCTCTGCCGGCGTGGTGTGGACGGGGATCGTTGCACCAGCCACGAGACCCGTGATGGCAGCGGCGAATAGCATTCTCTTCAGCATGGCTTACTCCGTTTGGTTTTTTGGAAAGTCGCTGTGGCCGATGGGGGCATAAGCCTCAAGGGCTCCGCGGCAGGGATGTTCCGCCGGGCGACGTGAGAGAGAGCCACGAAATTCGCTTTTTTTACGGCACTCAGGCGGCAGCTTTGCGCTCATTGGCGCCGGGTCAATCGGTCGCGGCCCAAAGAGAAAGGGATCCGCGGGGGCCCGCGGATCCCTTTCGGTATTTCGGTGGCGTCGGACTAGGCGTGCTTATGGGTCGCCTTGTAATGGGCGCGGCACTCCTTCCGGAGCGCCTTGCGCTCTTTCATGGTGCCGAGATGGGCGGCCTTGGCGGCCTTGAAGCAGCCATGGCAGGCGAACGCCGGGGTCGAGCCCACAGGAGCCGTGGCGGCGGCAAGGACAAGAGTGGCGACGGAGGCGAGAAAGACTTTCTTAACCATAAGGCTACTCCGTTTAGTTGTGACGCAACGTTACGCGATTGCAATAGGCATCATGGGACGGCGCGCCGTCAACCCACTTGTTCCGCATCCTGCGCGATTGGCTAAGAGAGCTGGGCGAAGGACGCACATTGCCTCTCCTGCTTCCCGAGGGCGGCGCTTTGAGTCGTAGCTACCCTAACCCGAAAACGCACGCCTGCGGGCCCGCTTGACCCTCGCTGTCCCGCTCTCTACCAAGCCGCCCATGAGTCAATTCGAGGCCCCGCCGCTTTCCCGAATCCGCAATTTCTCCATCATCGCTCACATCGATCACGGCAAGTCCACCCTAGCGGACCGGCTGATTCAGCTTTGCGGGGGGCTCTCCGCCCGGGAGATGAAGGAGCAGGTGCTGGATTCGATGGATATCGAGCGGGAGCGCGGCATCACCATCAAGGCGCAGACCGTGCGACTCGATTATCGCGCCCGCGACGGCCAACTTTACGAGCTCAACCTCATCGACACGCCGGGACACGTCGACTTCGCCTATGAGGTGAACAGGAGCCTCGCGGCCTGCGAAGGCTCACTGCTCGTGGTCGATGCGAGCCAAGGCGTCGAGGCCCAGACTCTCGCGAATGTCTATCAGGCGCTCGACAACCACCATGAGGTGGTCCCCGTCCTGAACAAGATCGACCTGCCGGCGGCGGAACCGGAACAAGTTCGTCGGCAGATCGAGGACGTGATCGGGCTCGACGCCCATGACGCGATCGAGATCTCGGCGAAGACCGGGCTCGGTGTCGAGGAGGTGCTGGAGGCGATCGTGCATCGGCTGCCCGCGCCCAAGGGCGATGCCAACAAGCCGCTGAAGGCGCTCTTGGTCGACAGCTGGTACGACCCGTATCTCGGCGTGGTCGTGCTGGTGCGCATCATCGACGGCAAGCTCACCAAAGGTCAGCGCATCAAGCTGATGGCGACGGGGGGCTCCTATCAGGTCGACCGTGTCGGCATCTTCCGCCCCAAGCAGGAGATGCGAAACTCGCTCGGGCCGGGCGAGATCGGCTTCTTCACCGCTTCGATCCGCCAGGTGGCCGATACCCGCGTCGGCGACACGGTCACCGACGAGAAGAAGCCGGCAGAGGCACCGCTTGCCGGTTTCAAGCCGGCGCAACCGGTCGTGTTCTGCGGCCTCTTCCCGGTCGATGCGAACGAGTTCGAAAATTTGCGTGAGGCGGTGGGCAAGCTCCGCCTCAACGATGCGAGCTTCTCCTACGAGATGGAGACCTCCGCCGCGCTCGGCTTCGGTTTCCGCTGCGGCTTTCTCGGGCTCCTGCATCTCGAGATCATCCGCGAGCGGCTCGAGCGCGAGTTCAACATCGACCTGATCGCCACCGCGCCCTCCGTCATCTACCGCGTGCATATGACCGACGGCAGCATGAAGGAGCTGCACAACCCGGCCGACATGCCCGAACCGCAGAAGATCGCCAAGATCGAAGAGCCCTGGATCGAGGCGACCATCCTCGTCCCCGACGAGCATCTCGGTGCCGTGCTCAAGCTCTGCGAGGACAGGCGCGGGCGGCAGAAGAACCTGACCTATGCTGGCTCACGCGCTATGCTCGTCTATGAGCTGCCGCTGAACGAGGTGGTGTTCGACTTCTACGACCGACTGAAGTCGGTCTCGCGCGGCTATGCGTCCTTCGATTATCACATCATCGGCTACGAGGAGGGGGAGCTCGTCAAGATGGCGCTGCTCGTCAATGACGAGCCGGTGGATGCACTCTCGATCATCGTGCATCGCGGCCGCGCCGAGGCGCGCGGGCGAGCCATGGTCGAGAAGCTCAAGGATCTGATCCCGCGGCACCTGTTCAAAATTCCGATTCAGGCGGCGATCGGCGGCAAGGTGATCGCGCGGGAGACGATCAGCGCCTTGCGCAAGGACGTGACTGCCAAATGCTATGGCGGCGACATCACCCGGAAACGCAAGCTGCTGGACAAGCAGAAGGCCGGCAAGAAGAAGATGCGGAGCTTCGGCCGCGTCGACATTCCGCAAGAGGCCTTCATCGCCGCGCTGAAGATGGACGAGAATTAGGATTAGCGCTGTCCCCTGCGACAGTGCGCCCGCGCAGCGAAGGCGTGTCGCCGCGGACCCAAAGACGCACGGCTTGCGTTCTCCTTCGATGCGGCCTGCTCAAGGTGAGTGATCATGCGCGTTGCTCCGTCTTCGCGCCCAAGTGGTGGACGATGGCGACTTCCGCGTGCTTCCCATTGTGGGCAAGGGCGTCGCGCAGAACGTCAAGGACGTGTTGTTCATGCGCGGCATCGACATGGGGATCACCCAGGCCAACGTCATCAAATATTACGCGCGGACCGGAGAGCTCGGCTCGAATTTCATCGACCAGGTGGTCTACATCGCGAAGCTGTTCAACGAGGAGGTCCACTTTGTGGTGCCCTCTCGGATAACCGACATCAAGCAGCTGAACGGTCAGGTGGTAAATCTCGGCGAGCCGGAAGCGGCACCGCCATTACCGGGCACCTGCTGCTCGACGCGCTCAACATCAAGGTGCAGGAGCTGCATTTGAGCGACGTGGACGCGATCGAGAAGCTCAAGCATGGCGAGATCGCCGCCGCCATGCTTCCGCATCTCGTCTCTTTGCACCACGGAGCAGACCGGTCGCGTGACGAGCGTAGGCGGCAATCGCTACACCGGCTGCGTGTACAACGAGCAATTCAACGAACGCGGCAATGTCGTGCTTACGTAGCGCGGCCCTAGCTTGTCGGTCACCGTGAGCGGGCCGGGGATCGGCGAGCCTCTCACTATCGAGAAACTAGCTTGCCCCTCAGCTTTCGCGGATCCGCCAGGCGAGATAGGTGATCGCCGCACCCTCCACCAAAAGCTGGATGCCGAGAAGCACGCCGAGCAGGACCTCGGAAGCCACCGAGAGATTGGCCCACAGATAGACGGCGAGTAGAATGCCGACGATGCCGGCGGCGAGTACCCAGACCCAGTTCGGGAAGGGTCTGATGGTGAGCGCAAAGATTACCTTGGCCATGCCCTCGACCATGAAATAGACGATCAGGAGGACGCTGAAGACGACGAGCCCGGCATCCGGCTGGCGCAGCAGCATGAGGCCCACCACGATGGAGAGCACCACCGAGATGAGCTGCAGCCAGAAATGCGGCACCTGGCGGGCGCCGATCAGGCCGATGCCCTGCACAATACCGCTGATGATCAATACCCAGGCGAGCAGATAGACGATCGCCACCGAGGTGATGAGCGGATAGACCAAGGCGAGAAAGCCGGCGACCACCATCAGAATGCCCTGGAGCAGATACCAGAGCGAATAGCGCTTGACCGTATCGCGCATCGCTTCACGCATGGCCGCGGCTGCGGCTTCGAGCGGAATGGTTGCCATTGGAGCAGTCTCCTCTAGGCGAATCGCGGTAGGAGAGTATGCGCGTGACCGTTTCGCCGTTCAATCGGCGAGGGCACGCTCGGCGGGGACCAGTTTGGGTGGAGCGTGACCGAGGATCATGCCCAAAGCGCTGTTCGCAAGGCGAGCCGGCGCCTGATCCCGTTTCTCGTCCTCTGCTACGCGGTCAATTTCCTCGACCGCGTCAATGTGGGCTTCGCCGGCCTTGCCATGAACGACGATCTCGGCTTCACGCCGGACGTGTTCGGCTTCGGCGCCGGAATCTTCTTCGTCGGCTACATCCTGTTCGAGATCCCGAGCAATCTCGCGCTTGCCAGGTTCGGCGCGCGCATCTGGATCGCGCGCATCATGATCAGCTGGGGCCTGGTCGCAATCGCCATGGGGTTCGTTGCCGGCGAGACTAGCTTCTATGTGCTGCGGTTTGCGCTTGGCGTCGCCGAGGCCGGTTTCTTCCCGGGCATTATCCTGTATCTCACCTATTGGTTCCCACGGGAGGAGCGCGCGCGCATCGTCTCTCTGTTCATGACGGCGGTTCCCCTCGCCACGGTGATCGGGGGGCCTGTCTCGGGCGTCCTACTCGGGCTGCATGGTGTTGCAGGTCTTGCAGGCTGGCGGTGGCTATTCATCATCGAGGGCATTCCCGCGGTTCTGCTCGGCATATTCGCTTTGAGGTTCCTCACTGATCGGCCCAAGGATGCCGACTGGCTTTCGCCGGAGGAGCGTCGCGCTCTCGAGCGAAGGCTCGACACGGAGGCGGAAGAGACGAGGACCCACGGCTATGCCGGGATCGGGCAGGCGCTCACCAGTCCGCGCGTCATCGAGCTTGGGATGCTTTATTTCTGCCTCGTGGTCGGGCTCTATGGCATCGGTTTTTGGATGCCCCAGGTGCTCCAGACCTTCGGCCTGTCGAACCTTTCGATCGGTTTCCTCACCGCTATTCCCTATTCCATTGCCGCGGTCGGCATGGTGATCGCTGGCCGCCACTCAGATCGGACCGGTGAACGGATCTTGCACGTGGCGCTGCCGCTGTTCCTGTCCGGAGCGGCCTTCGCGTGGTCGGCCCATGCCGGACCGCTTCTCCTCGTCATGTTGGCGCTGTCGCTCGCCACACTCGGCATCTATGCCGCCATCGGCACGTTCTGGTCGCTGCCAACCTCGATTCTGACCGGCTCCGGCGCGGCGGCAGGGCTTGCACTCACCAATTCCATCGGCAATTGCGGGGGATTTGCAGGACCGGTCGTCGTCGGCCAGCTGAGGGGCGCCGCCGGCAACTTCACTGGAGCGCTTCTCTTCCTCGCCGGTGCTCTTGCCTTCGGTGGTGCACTTGCGTTGCATTTCGGGCAAACGGAGAGACTGCGACGACGGAGCAGGAATGCCGCATAGCGAATTTCCACAGCCGCTGCAAGTACTTAGGCAATGCCTCAATCTGACTTGGTTAAAGCAACCCCATAACCTCTCCAAACACATAGACGTTCCCATTACGATGCACGCCCTAATCTTGTCAAAGTCAGGGGAACGGAAGCAAATTTGTGGCGAGCCAGTGTTCTTTCAGTGCAATTCCCGAGAAAACCTTGACAGTGTCGTTAATATCACGCTCAATTGGTTTTTTGAGGGACAGCAGCGGCAACGTCCCGGAGGAATTTGGGCGCCTCGCCCTACCTACACCCCCGGTTTCTTCCTGTTTTCTGGGTGGACGTGCGGCTTCTGTCTTGGCCTTCCCGGGATGCGCGCAGCCTTGGGGCGGCAGTCGGGTCAACAGTATTGCGCCTTGGAGGGGTAGTAATGCGTATCGCCCTCGCGCTTGGGTTGTGCCTTATCGCCTTGACTGCAACTGCGGCGCCTCGCGGTAAGAGCGACAAATCTCAAACCGAGCCTCCCGCACCGAACCAGAACGTGCGCGAAAACTACCGCGCTCGCCTCAACGACAACGTGGTCACCATCATGGCGAGCGACCCAAGCGGCACTGACCTCACCATCGCCACCGACATCGCCCAAGTGGTGGACGACGGCGACAATCTCCGCGTGCTTCCCATTGTGGGCAAGGGCGTCGCGCAGAACGTCAAGGACGTGTTGTTCATGCGCGGCATCGACATGGGGATCACCCAGGCCAACGTCATCAAATATTACGCGCGGACCGGAGAGCTCGGCTCGAATTTCATCGACCAGGTGGTCTACATCGCGAAGCTGTTCAACGAGGAGGTCCACTTTGTGGTGCCCTCTCGGATAACCGACATCAAGCAGCTGAACGGTCAGGTGGTAAATCTCGGCGAGCCGGGAAGCGGCACCGCCATTACCGGGCACCTGCTGCTCGACGCGCTCAACATCAAGGTGCAGGAGCTGCATTTGAGCGACGTGGACGCGATCGAGAAGCTCAAGCATGGCGAGATCGCCGCCGCCATGATCATGGCCGGAAAGCCCGCGCCGGCGATGGGCTATATCAAGGCAGCCGACGGCCTGAAACTGCTCTCAATCCCTTATGCCAAGGAACTCGAGGACAGCTACTACCCTGCGACCTTCACCCATGACGATTATCCAGAGCTCGTCGCTGACGGCAAAACTGTCGACAGCGTCTCGGTCTGCGCGGTGTTGATCGCGTTCAACTGGGACCAGGACACGCTTCGGTACAAGAGAGTGGCAAAATTCGTCGATGCCTTCTTCAGCAAGTTCGACGAGTTTCAGAAGCCGCCGCGCCACCCGAAATGGCGCGAGGTGAATTTTGCCGCCACACTTGAAGGATGGCATCGATCGCCGGCCTCGCAAGCTTGGATCGATCGCGCAAGGCAGTTTGCCGGCAATGAGGTTTCCAAGTCGACATTCGACAATTTCATCGCGCAAAATTCGCTTGCGAATAGCGCGCCGGTCTCCGACGAGCAGCGCGCCGAGTTGTTCAAAGCTTTTCTTGAGTGGAACAAAACCCAGCACTAGTGGTTGAGCACGTCAGCCAGTTGGATGCCCGCGGGGTTGTATCGCGTTGGAGGGTGCCATGGGCAAAGCCGAATTCAGTTCATTCGAACAATTTGTGCCGCCGAAGAGCTTGGCCGAACGCCTGAAGGCGCAGGCCAACGGTCAAGCGGAGGTCGAGGCCGCATCCTTCATGGCGGAGCGTTTCGCGCCTGATCTCCAGGTGCCAGCCGTAAACGATCCGGCGCCGAGTGCGCCGCCGCCTGAGCCCCTGCAAGAGCCGGTCCGCACGTTCGAGCCCGTTGTGATGGAGCGATCGTACCGGTCGAGCGGCTTGGTGATGGCGGCGTTCGCCCTCGTTGCCCTCGTCCCGGTGATTGCATTTGGGGCTCTCTATTCGCGTGGCGCGATCAGCCTTGCGAGCCTGCCGGCGGTGCTCGACGGCAACAACGCCAAGGACGCACCGGCCACGGTGCAAAGCGACAAGCAGGCACTCCCCGAGGTCCAGGAAGCGGCCGCCGCGAGCGCTGCCCCCGAGACTATCCTTCCCAAGCGTAACATCGAGCTCCCGTCGGTCGCCCTCACATTGCCCAACGCCGTCAAGGCCGTGGCCGGCAAAGAGGTTCCCTTCGTCATTGCGTTGGACAGCAGCGACGCGCTGCCCGGGCGCAGCATCATCACCATTCGCGGCCTGCCTAACGGCACGAGCTTTTCTGCCGGCCGCCCCTTTGGCGAGACGGAATGGAGCTTGAGGCCGGATGAGATCGCCGATCTGCGTATGATCCTGCCCGCGACCGCGACCGGTCAGCGGTCGCTCAGCGTCGACGTGGTGGCGGCCGACGGAAGCATGATGGCGAGCGCCGGCACGCGAGTCGACATCGCGCCGGATCCCAAGGCCGCGCTCGTCTTACGGCCGGACGATACTGCACGCATCGACGAGCTCATCGCTCATGGCCGCAAGATGGTCGATGTCGGCTACTTCCCTGGCGCCCGCGCCTATTTCCAACGTGCGGCGGAGGCAGGAAGTGCGGACGCAGCGTTGTCGGTCGGAAAGTCCTACGATCCGGCCTTCATCGAGGAGATCGGCGCGCAAGGGATCAAGCCTGACGTGCGCCAGGCGCGTATCTGGTACGAGCGGGCCAAGGCCCTTGGCAACAAGGACGCTGACGAACAGCTCAAGGAGCTCGCCAAGACGGAAGCGACTGCGGCAACCTCAACGGCAAACCCGCCGAAACCTGCCGAGACCACGGCAGCGCCAGTGGTAGAGACGCCCGAGCCGGCTGACGCTACGGCAGCGCCAGCAGTGGACGCACCGAAGCCGGTCGTTGCCCCGGTGGCGCCTGATCCAAGCCGGACCGGCGCAATCGCTCCGGAATGGGTCGAAATTTCGAGCCCGGTCAATGTGCGGTCAGCGCCGACGCCGCAGTCGGAGACCATCAAGGTCGCCGAACCCGGGAAGCGCTATCAAGCCACGGCACGACAGGGCAGCTGGGTGCAGGTTACCGATCCGACTACCTCGGAAACGGGCTGGGTCTACGCCCGCTATGTGGCCGCGGCGGACGCGCCGCCGAACCGATAAGCGGCGCTTGAGGATCGAGACCTAAGGCGACCCGCGCGGGAGCTTTCTCGTCCTTCACCGGAGTCTTTTCGCCTTTCGCCGCCTTCTCGTTCTTCGCCGGCCCATCGTCTTTTGCGGTGCCATCGCGGTTCGGCTCCGCCTCGGTCTCCGGCTGATCGTGGCCGCGCGCGGCATCGATGCAGAACCGTGCGGCCTCTTTCAGCGAGGTGGCGTAAGCATCGGCTTCCGCAGTCGCCTCAAGCGCCTTGAGCGCGGCCCCGCCGCCGTCGTCCGACCAATAGCCGACCAGCACCGTGGCGCCCTCCGGCAGGATGCGCCGCAGACGCCGCACGAGGTAGCGCACATGGGCCGGGTTGGCCCCGGTGCCGAGATAAGACAAGCACACAAGCTTCGTTTTGGAAGCTTCGAGCGACAGGATATGAGCTGCCGAAATCGCATCGCTCGGGAGCAAGCATGCCTTGAGGCCTTGCCGCTGTAGGACCCCCGCGAGCATGCTGCCGGCAGCCTCGTCGAGCGGCGTGCGTCCGCCGACGCAAAGCACGGCATCCTCGACCTCCCACCCGGGGGCGAGCGACCCCGCGAGCAGGGGAAGCTGGTCCACCTCCTCATGCTCCTCCATGCTGGTGAGCGACGCGAGCCCACCAGGAGCTTCTTCGACCTCAACTTCGGTATGCACCTTCCTGAACCAACGCCGCGGCTCGAAATCGGCAAGGTTGTCCATCATCTCGGTGACCGTCGCGTCGATGCTTTCCAAGTTCTCCGAGTCGAGCGAGCCGCGCTCGGCGTCGCGCTCGGCGAGCATGAGGCCGGCAAGCGCTACGTCATCGAGGTAGTCCACGAGCCGACGCGCTTCCTTCAGGCAGAGCTCGGCCTGATAGGTGGCCTCCGCCGAATCGCCGATGAGCGCGCGCTGGTAGAAGCTCTGCGCCGGCGTCAGTGCGGGCTGGTCACCGAGCAGCACATCGAGAAAGTTCAGGGCCTCCACGTGGCGCCCGAGCACAACGAGACATACGGTAAGTGGCATGGCGAGCAAGAGGCCGAGCGGTCCCCATAGCCAAGTCCAAAACACGGTGGAAAGGATGACGGCGATTGGCGACAGGCCGGTGCCGTGGCCATAGACAAGCGGTTCCACCACCTGTCCCATAATCAACTCGGAGAGCAGGAAGAGGCCGCCGGTCAAAAGCGCCATGGTCCAGCCTGGCTCGGAGACCGCGGCGAGCAGCAGCGGCGGGGCCGCGGCGAGGAAGGATCCGACATAGGGCACGAAACGCGTAAGCATGGCGAGAATGCCCCACGCCATCGCGCTCGGTACGCCGATCGCAAAGAGCCCAAGCGCGATAAACGCGCCGAACGATGCATTGATCGCGACCTGACGGACAAAATAGCCGCTGAGGCGCGTGGCGGCGTCGTTCATCGTGGCGGTGGCGCGCTGCATGTCGGAGGCGCCCATCAAGCGGATCAGCCGGTCGCGCAGATCCTCCCGCTGCAACAGGATGAACATAACGAACAGAATGACGATGCCTGCGGTAGCGAGCGGGGGCAGCAACGTTCCAGCGACGCTCTGCAAGATTTCGAGCGGTCTCAGCTCGGGCTGCCTGATCTCGACGGGGACCGGCCGGGCCGGGCTTTTGTCGTCCAGGGACGGCGCCGGAGAGCTCGGCGGCAGCGTGGCCGGTTGGCCGAGCTCCTGTTGCAGCCCCTTCAACGCACCGGCAGCCTTTTCCAGGGCCGCGGAGCTCGCCGCAGATTTGCGGAGCGAGCCAATTTTTTCCGAGAGGACGCGCTGATAGCTGGGAAGATCGCCAGCAAGTTGCGAAACCTGCTGCGTCAACAGCCAACCAAGGCCGAAAATGACGGCGAAGGCCAGAGTCACGACGATGATGACGGCGAGCACGCGCGGTACCTTGATCTTGCGCAGGAGCACCAAGAGCGGGGTCAGCACGAAACTCAGCAGGATGGCGAGGGTGAGCGGCAGCAGAACCTCGCGCGCCACATAGAGCGCGCCGACGACGATGGCGCCGATCATCAGGCCTTGCAGCAATGCGGCGCGGCTATCCGAGCTCGAGGAGAACATCGGAAAGGGCGTGCGAGGCGGCATGGCGGGGCTCCCGTCACGCCAAGACGCCCGAGGCTCCGCGGGGCCCGGCCGGCGCTTGGCTTCTCTCTATAGCGGCATAGCATTGCCTACCCGGCGGAGCCATAGCTTGGGGGTCTTGGAAAGTTTGCCGAAACGATGAGCCGAGTTCGGTATGGACCGGAAGCTGGCGCTTGGGCTAGACCGCTAGGGCTCATCACGGTCTATCGAATCCATCGAAGAGGAGATTCCAGCGTGATCAAGATGATCTTGGCGAGTTCAGTTCTGGCGGCCGGGCTGCTGCTCGTAGGCTCGAGCCAGCCGGCGCACGCCGTCTGGGTGTGCGGGCCAGTGCAATGCGTTTGGGACCCCACCCCCGACGTTGGTTATGTCGTGCCAGGCTATGCCGCGGCCTGGCAAGCACCGCTCTATCCGGGTTGCCTTTGGAAGCGCGGTTTCCTAGGCCGCTGGCGGATGGTCTGCCCGTAAACTCTGCGTTTGAGACAAGCAATCGGCCAGCAGGGCGTGAGCCCGCTGGCCAATTGCGATCTCCGCGGCTACTTCCCAGCGATGAAATTCGTGGAGGCGTTGGCGATGGGTTGCGTCGTCAACTCCATCTCGATGGTGCGGACCTCGCCCTTTGCGGCCTCGACCGAGCGGCCTTCTCCGAACGCCAGCGCTCCAACGTGTGGCGGCGAGTGCTTCCGACAGAATCGGCGAGTCCCCGTACATCCGCTTCACGTTGAGCTTGACGTTCTCCTCGATTGCGGCGGCCACGAGATCGCTTGGATGCCGTTCATGTGCCGCAATCACTGCGGGTTCAATCAACTTGATCAGCTCCGGCAAATGACCAGGGAGCTCGGCGCGCTCCCTCACCACCTTGACGGCGGCTGAGACCGCGCCGCAGTTGGTATGACCGACTACCATGAGCAAAGGCGCGCCGAGAAACTTCACTGCATATTCGAGGCTCGCCAAGCCATCATCATCGAGGAAATTGCCCGCGAGCCGCACCACGAAGAGGTCGCCGGGGCTTTGATCGAAGACAAGGTCCGGCACAACGCGGCTGTCGGAGCAGCTCAGGATCGCAGCGATGGGAAATTGCGCCGAGGCCCGCGCCGCGCGGCCAGCGGAGAAATCTCTCTCGCGCGGCGTGTTCGCAGCATAACGCTCGTTCCCTTGCATGAGTCGCTGTAGCGCCGCGTCGGGACTGATGGCGTTTGGCGCGCCTTCACTTGGCGGCTCCGCGGCCAACAAGGGCGCCGAGCGGAATGCGCTTGTGCGAGGGCAGCGCCAGCGCCGACCATCAGACCGCGCCGGGACAAGCGGTGATGCGTAGAACCGCAAATCTCACACATGGCACATCACTCCGTTTTGGCCGTCATGCATGCCAAGGCCATCCCCAAACCTATGCCGGCGCTCGCTGTATTGAGCGGTGGGCATCTTTCCACGTTTCAATGTAATCACGCGCCAGCGGTACGGCGTCCATGCGCCGGCTCAGTTGCAATTGGAATACCACAAAAGTGTCTTGGCGGAATGCCGCTTCGGAACCCGCGAGATAAAAATCCCACATTCGGCAGAAACTTTCTCCAAACCGAGCCTTGACCTCTTCCCAATTGGCATGCAGGCGCTGCCGCCAGGCGGCGAGGGTCGGTGGGTAGTGCTGGCGCCACACCTCGATGTCGGCGATGAACAGCTGCTGCTTTTCCACCGCTCGCATCACCTCTGACAGTGCCGGCGCATAGCTGCCGGGGAAAATATACTTGGTAAGCCATGGCGCGTTTTCACCCGGCGATTCCATGCGGCCGATAAAGTGCACGACCGCCACACCATCCTCGATCAACAAGTCCCGAATCTGTTTGAAATAAGCGTCATAGTATCGTGCGCCGACATGCTCGAGCATGCCCACCGAGACGATGCGGTCGTACTGCCCGCGCTCGTGGCGATAGTCGCGCAGAGAAAATTGAACACGGTCCGCCAGTCTGTTCTCTCGCGCCAAGCCCTCCGCTTCCCGCAGTTGCTCGTGGGAAAGAGTCAGCGCGTGGACGGAGATGGTCTCCAATTGCGCCAGGAGCACCGCAAGATTCCCCCACCCACAGCCGATCTCCAACACCTTCATGCCAGGCTTGAGCAGTAGCTTGGACGCCAGGTGCAGCATTTTTTCCTCCTGCGCTTGCTCCAGCGTCTCGTTGCGCTTGGGAAAATAGCCGCAGGTGTATTGCATGTGCTTATCGAGGAACAGGCGATAGAACGAGGTATCGAGATCGTAGGTATAGGCCGCGTTATGACGCGCCCTTTTTATTGAATTGGAAGCTGGCAGCAGTCGCAACGGTCCGGTGAAGATGCGCTGTAGCCGACTGAGTGGATTGTAACCTGCGCGAAAAATATTGCGGTTGATGAGGTCCATCAGCGGATACAAATTGCCGCCTTCTACCGTCACTGTGCCGTCCATATAAGCCTCACCCACCGCAACCGCTGGCTTCCACAGCAGCCTGCGTTCGGTGCGCTTGTCATGGACCCGCATGGCGGCCTCGGGGCCGGGTTCGCCACCTTCAAGGGTGTGCACATGCCCGCTCGCATCAACAATGTGCAAGGTGCCGACAGTAATAAAAGGCCGCAACAGCCGCGCAAACAACATATGGATTTGCCTATCTGCCCGAGAATTTCGCATTGCGACGAGGACGCCATCCGACGGCCCGCCGTTCTCGCGATTGTGCCTCGGAAACTCGGGCAAGCTCAAGAACAGGATCGCCACAAATCCTCGCTGCCTTTGTCCGGCTTGAAGGTTGTTGTCCTTGAAGGGCCATCGCTATCATCGCGGGCCAATCCAACAGGGGGGTTCAGTATGTTCGAGCTTCTGCGTTTGCCGAGGTTTGCAACTCTCGCGGTACTCGCCGCTCTTCTCGGTCTCGGCAGCGGTGCGGCACGCGCGCTTTACGACGTCGAGCCTGACGAGATTCCAGGGAGATCAGGGAACCCTCAGCGGATTTGGCCGCTAGAGGGGGGCGGCCCCGGCGTGAGGGGCGGCAAGGCTGACGCCTTTCGCATCCTCTACCGCTCAACAAACCCGAGGGGACAGCCGATCCCAGTGTCAGGCGCGATCTTCATTCCCACCGGCCCGGCGCCTGCGGGAGGACGCAATATCATCGCCTGGGCACATCCAACCTCCGGCGTCGTGCCGCCTTGCGCGCCGTCGCTCATGCCGGACGTTGGGGGCATGATGTGGGACTTGGATGCCATGATAGGCCAAGGCTATATCGTCGTCGCCACCGACTATCCCGGCCTCGGCACCGCAGGTATCCACCCTTATTTGATCGGTGAGAGCGAAGCCCGTGCCGTGGTCGATTCGGTGCGCGCAGCGCGCGACATGCCAAACAGCGGAGCAACCAATCGCTTCGCCGTGTGGGGCCATAGTCAGGGGGGACACGCCGCACTCTATACGGGGGAGGTTGCCGCGCGCTACGCACCCGATCTCACACTCGTCGGCGTCGCGGCGGCTGCGCCCGCGACCTATCTCGTCGAGCTGTTCGACGCCGATGCGGCAACCGCGCAGGACCTGGTGGCAATGAGCGTGCTCTCCTGGACGAGTTTGGAAAACGTTCCGCTCACGCAGGTCGTCGAGCCTGCTGCGATGTCGGCCTTCGAGCAAACCGCAAGAGATTGCATCGAGTTGGTTGCCGAGTTCGAGGCCATCGAGAAAGCCGAATTGCCCTTGACGAGAGAGAAGTACTTAAAGGTCAATCCCGCGAAGGCGGAACCCTGGGAAGGGATCATGCAGCACAACTCTCCGGGTCAAGCGCCCGCCGGCACGCCGGTGTTCATCGCCCAAGGTACCGCCGACACCACGGTGAATCCGGCAATCACCAAACGCGTCGGCGAGGCGCTGTGCGCGCAAGGCGTGCGGGTAAGCTTCGTCGAGCTTCCCGGCGTGACCCATACCTTTGCCGCGCGTGACAGCGCGAACGCGGCGCTCAATTGGATGAACGACCGCTTTCGCGGAGAGCCCGCGCCGTCGAGTTGCGAACGCTAGCCGTCAGAAGATGAGCTGGCCCGCGGTAATGGCCAGGATCAGAATCACGATGAAGAGAACGAGGAAGATAAAGAACAGGATCTTGGAGATTTGCGCCGCACCGCGGGCAATGCCGGTATAGCCGAAGGCGCCGGCGACCAGCGAGATCAACAGGCAAATGAGTGCCCACTTCAACAAACTCATGGTGCCTCCGTCGTCGGGCTGCGCCTGCGTATAGGCGCCGCCCATCCCCCGTCGCGTGCGTGAGCGACGGAGCGATGCTACAGGAGTTGGCGATGGCGGCGAAGCAAGAACCTGCCGGCTTTTAAACTCGCTAGTAGGTGATCTTGATCACCGTGTTCTTGCTTCCACGCTGGCGGACGAGGGAGAACAGCTCCGCCGCTGCGGCAGGATGCAGCCGCACGCAGCCATGCGACGCGGGTCGCCCGAGATATGCTGTCTCGTAGGAGCCGTGGATGGCATAGCCGCCATGGAAGAAGATCGCGTGCGGCATGGGCGAGCCGCTATAAATGGTGGAGCGGTGCCACACCGCGAGAGACTGCGGTTTGAAGGTGCCGGTCGGGGTACGGTAGCCACGCCGCGCGGTCGAGACCGGCCAGGAATACATCGGACGCCCGTCGACAAACACGTCCATGCGCTGGCTGGAGAGGCTTACTCTGGCAACCACGCCAGCGTCTGCCGGCGCTGCAAAACCGAGCATCAGCCCGAGAATCGGCAAGAGTAGGACGCATCGCCGGAGCGTGCGGGTGGTCGAATCGAACATAGGTGGCTCCCTCAAAACGCGGGTTTTCAAGTTTTCTCAGGCGAGTCTTACCCCGTCCGCCTGAACATCTCCTGAATCCGCCGGCCCTGCCTCCATTTGGGGACGGATTGCCGCGGAACAAGGCTCGCAAGGCTTGGTGCTCCAACTGCCGCCATTTTTTGTGATAGGGTTCCGGCGCACGCGAGGGGAGCGGGGCAACGGTCCATGCAGAGGCTGGCACTAGGCCTTTCGTTGTTGCTGATCTGCGGAGCGGTCTCGGCGGAGCAGATCAAGCCTGCCGTCAAGGCTAAGACGAAGCCTGCCCCGGCGGCGACCGGCGCGGCAAAAAAGACCGCAGCAAAGCCGGCAGCCAAAGGCCCGCCCGCCAAGATGCTGTTCGGCGCGGTCACAGCGCCAGCGCCTCTCGCCGCGCGAGCCATCGGCTCCTATGCCAGGGGCTGCCTTGCCGGCGGCATCTCGCTGCCGATCAACGGTCCGGACTGGCAGGTGATGCGGCTGTCGCGCAACCGCAATTGGGGCACGCCGCAGCTGCTCGATTTTCTCGAGAGGTTGGCGAGCGACGCCCGCGCGCTCGATGGCTGGCCCGGTCTGCTGGTCGGTGACATGGCGCAGCCGCGCGGCGGTCCGATGATCACCGGTCATTCAAGTCATCAGATCGGGCTCGATGCCGATGTCTGGCTCACGCCCATGCCGAACCACATCCTCACATCTGAGGAACGCGAGGATCTCAGCGCGACGTCGATGCTCAAGGATCCCTTTACTGTCGACCCGGCGAAATGGACGCCGCTGCACACCAAGCTGATCAAGCGCGCAGCCTCCTACCCGCAGGTCAGCCGCATCTTCGTGCATCCCGCCATCAAGAAGGCGCTGTGCCAGCAAGCCGGCAAGGATCGGGCGTGGCTCGGAAAGGTAAGACCCTGGTGGGGCCATTACTATCATTTCCACATCCGGCTCAAATGCCCTCCCGAAATGGCCGGCTGTGAGAACCAGAAGCCGGCAAGCGGCGACGATGGCTGTGGCACGGAGCTCGCGAATTGGTTCACGATGCTGCGCAAGGCGGAGATCGCCGCGGCAAGGCCGGCTGTGCCGGGTGCCAAGCCCGCCCCAAAGAAGCCGCCGCTGAGCTTGGGAGACCTGCCGCAGGAATGCATGACGGTCTTGAATTCAGGCGGCGGAGGCCCGGTCATTGCGCCAGACGGAACGGTGCCGGCAGCGCTCAAGGCCGTGGCGGGCAAGGATGCAGGGCCCCCGGAGCCGCATCTAAATCCGGAGGCACTCGCGGCGCTCAGGGCTCAGATGTCGAGCTCGAAGTCCAAGTCAGGATCGAAGGCCCCGCCGGCAGCCGCTGCCTCAGCGGCAGCGGCCGACCCCGCATCCGCATCAGTTTCTGCATCGACGGTCGGCCCTGAATTGACACAGTCCATACCGGCAGTTCAAGCTGCACCGGCATCGCCGTCCGTGCCCATGCCTGATCGGAAGCCGCAGTAACGCTTCACCTGCTTCCGCAACTGAGGCACTATGCGCGCGCCATGCAGGAACGCGTCGGAGGAAGACCAGCTGCGCAGCGGAACGTCTTTGGCGAGCCGCTGGCCGGCTGCTCTGAGCGCCCGCTCACCGGGTTCTATCGCTCAGGCTGCTGCCATACCGGTCCCGAGGATGTTGGGCTGCACACCGTCTGCGTTGAGGTGACCGAAGGGTTCCTCGCCTTTTCCAAGGCGCGGGGCAACGATCTCTCGACGCCGCGCCCCGAGTTTGGCTTTCCCGGCCTTGAGCCTGGAGACCGCTGGTGTCTGTGCGCCGCGCGCTGGCGCGAGGCCCTCGAGGCTGGGCGCGCGCCGCGCGTCATTCTCGCAGCGACGCATGAGGCTACGCTTGAGATCGTCGAGCTTGGCGACCTCAAGCGCTACGCCATCGATCTCGCCTAAGGTCTAATCCCTACAAATTTTCTTCGTCATGCCCGGCCTGGTGCCGGGCATCCCCGAATTTCCGAAAAATCAAAAAGCGTGGCTGGCCGGGACAAGCCCGGCCAGACGGTGATAGGGGCTGGCGTCATGTTGCGGCCGACACGCCGGTGCCGATCTGGCAGGACACGCCGGTGCCGCCCAATCCGCAATAGCCGTGCGGGTTCTTGGCGAGATATTGCTGGTGGTAACCTTCCGCGAAATAGAACGGCGGCGCGGTCAGGATCTCGGTGGTGATGGCGTCGAAGCCCTTCTCCTTGAGCGCAACATCATAACTGCGCTTCGCATCTTCCGCGGCGCGACGTTCCGCCTCGGAAGTGACATAGATACCGGACCGATACTGAGTGCCGACATCATTGCCCTGGCGCATACCTTGCGTCGGGTCGTGGCTCTCGAAGAACACCTTGAGCAGTTCCTCGTAACTGACGCGCTTAGGGTCGTAGACCACGAGCACCGTCTCGTTATGCCCGGTGCGGCCTGAGCACACCTCCTCATAGGTCGGATTCGGCGTGAGACCGCCGGCATATCCAACCGCGGTGACGATGACGCCGGGAATGCTCCAGAAGCGCTTCTCAGCGCCCCAGAAACACCCAAGCCCGAACATCGCTACCCTGGAGCCCTGCGGGTAAGGACCCTTGAGCGGCGCTCCATTGACGAAATGGGTCGCTGCGGTGGGAATGGCTTCGGCGCGGCCGGGCAGCGCCTCCACCGGCGACGGCATGGATAGGGACTTACGCTTTAGCGTGAACATCGACGAACCTCCTTGGCCGGCGCGGCCAGGCTTTCAGTTCTAATTGATGAAAACTTCGGCAGGGGCGCGCTTCCGCCCAAGCCAGAAGAGAACGACCCCGAGGATACCGAACACCACCCAAGTCGGTGCGTTCAAGATCTCGGTGATCATGGGGTTCCACATGAAGGCTCCCACGTGGGTCTCGACCGCGGTCCTGGCTGCCGCAAGGCTATCGGGGTTCAGGCTCGACCATTGCTGGCCCAAGGATGTGAACACCCAGGCACCACCTGCCGCCAGGCTCTTGGTCGCGTCGATCACGGCTGCGACCATGGCAAGCAGCAGGAACCAAACTCCGATAATGCGCAACAATAGGAACATGGGCCGATAGGTGAACCGAGTCTTCACCCTTACATAGGCGATCGCGCCATCACGTTCAAATCACGGCCGCTCAATTCTCTAGCGTATTTCGCCGAACCGCGAGCCAAGTTGCCGAGGCAAATCTTGGCAGGAGCGCATTGTGGCGCCGGGGCTTGTTTGCTTGAAGCGGGAGGTCGCTGCCTTTAAGTTGCGCGGCTCTTCCGCGTGCCTGAAGGAGAGGTGGCCGAGTGGTCGAAGGCGCACGCCTGGAACGCGTGTAGGCGGGCAACCGTCTCGTGGGTTCGAATCCCACCCTCTCCGCCACAGCCCCTTGGTTTCCAAGGCTTTGCTGGCTATTTTTCATTTACAGTATACAAATATGTATACAAGACTAACGAGTTTTCCCCCTCGGGCTGGGGGTACGACGCTACCATTCTCGCCCAAGCTCGATCTCAGCGCGTCAATGTGCAGGATTGATTAATCCCTACCAAGTAGTAGTGGGGCTGTGGTGATGGTCTCCTTGCCATCATCTCATATGACCTCCTATGGTTAGACTGAGTGGAAGAAGCCCTGGCATCCACCGTCCGGGGCTTCTTCTGTAAGCGAAGGCAAACAGTACAAAGCCTAACGCTTACGACGCGGCTCAGGTTCATCGAGCCACAGCTTTGACGCGAACAGTCAAATAAGGCGACTTCTAGCAAGACGTGTGCTTAGTTTGCGGGCACTAGGAAGAGGCGGGAACTCTGCCTGGCACCACTTCATGCAGTGCATGGCGATGGCTAGACCGGTATGAGGTTCACCCGCTGCATCTCCGCAACGATACTGCGAACCGGCTGAATGCTTATGACGTGGAGGCTGCATGGTTGCGAAGGCGTAGACGTGTTGAGGATTCCGCCTAGAGTCGGGTCGGGCAACAGGAGGGGCATTTGCGACGAGGATGGGGCCATGCGCCCTACGTCAACGCAGTTCATCCCGGCACTCAACGGCCTGAGGGGGATCGCAGCCCTGGCGGTGTTCGCGTATCACGCCTCACAAAAAGGACTGCTGTCCCAAGTGTTTGTCAAGGCGAGCCTTGGCCAACTCGGCGTCATGCTGTTCTTCTGCTTAAGCGGGCTGCTGATGGCGGAACTTTACATACGACAGGATGCCACTTGGGCATCCGTAGGGAACTTTGTTCGCGCACGCTTTGCTAGGATTTTTCCGCTGTTTGCCGTCGTCGTCGTAGGCTCGGCGCTCATCTACCACTTCGATACCAGATTTCCGTTCCAGCTGGATGCCGTTGCCGCAACCAAGCATCTGCTTTTGTTCGGCGATGGACTTACGATGTGGACCATCAGCGTTGAGTTCCAGTTCTACGCGGCTTTCGTTGGTCTGTGGCTGCTTTACGCGGCACTTCCTGAGAGGCACCGAAAGATCGGCTTTGCGCTGTTCTGCATCGGATTGGTGCTCGCGCTATGGAGGGCCGGATACCCCGGCGGTAAGATCGCGATCACCCATTACGGGCAGTTCTTTCTGGTCGGGGTACTGGCGGCGATAATCCTTTGGCACGCACCCGTGGCGGCTGGAATCGGGCGGGCGGCAAGTTTCGCGTTGCCCCTCCTGCTTGCACTCTACGTGCTGGCCTCCGTCATTCTGGCTCCGTCAGCGGACGATTGTTACCGCTCACTCCCACTGCTAATCCTCGCCGCAACCATCGTGCTGGCGGGGGCAGTCGGGAAGGGCTTCTTTGCAGAGCGGGTCCTTGGTTCCCAATTGATGGTCTATTTAGGCGATGTGTCATTCGGTGTTTACCTCTTGCATCGGCCGGTGCTGTACTTCTGGGAAAACCTTATTGGACTCGACCTCCATTCGACCGCCATGTTCCTAATCGCCACGGCGACGGTTCTGGCTGCCTCGCATCTCGCATACCGTTGGATCGAGCAGCCTGCTCGCCACGCTCTATCGCGCCGGAGCGCTGGCAACGCCGCTAAACCACGGCCACCATTCCACGCCCTGTCCCACCTCGCCAGCCTCCACACGGCGGCGAAGCTCAACGAGCATTAGACCAGCCTTAAGGCGGTGCTTCTGGTAACGAGCCCTGGCACGCAGCGCGTCATACATCTCACGCTGGATTGCCGTCTTTTTGGCTCATAGACAGACATTGATTGGAGGGAAATCACTCACGCCCCTTGTCACGCTCTGCAATACGGTCGGCCACGAATTGATGACACTCACGTTCGCTAAAGCGGATGCTGGCTCCAACCTTGACGGGCCGGGGGAACTTGCCCTGGGCTATCAACGCGTATCGACGGGAGCGTGACCTAATGCCGGTAATGGCTCCCGCTTCCTCGCCGTCAACGAGTCTATCCTCATCCTTCACTGCTACCTTTTCGACTTTCTTCCCCGGAACGAATCTCGGCGCTCACTCAACACCCCAGGATACGGAGCGCTGGGCGAGCGCAAGCAAAAAATGTCCTATCGTGTCCCGCTGTTGATAGGCGTGACGGTTGCGCTCACCATGGGCGCTTCACAGAATCTCGCCCACTCAGTCATTAACCGCGCCCGTTTCGCCAATGCGTCACCACGCCGGTATGCGGCTTCGCTCTTGTCCTTGATGGTATGAGCCAAGGCCATCTCAATCACGTCCCTGGGATAGCTAGTGCAGTCCCTTGCCCAATCTGAGAAGGTAGAGCGGAAGCCATGAACGGTGTAGCCATTGCCGCTCATGCCCTTGAGTAGTTCCAGCATCGAAATGTTGGACAGTGGGAACACTAGGGCACTGCCGTTGCGAGGCACTGACGCCAGCACGGCAAGCGCTCTATCTGATAGTGGGACGCGATGCTCGCGGTCGGCCTTCATGCGCTCGGCTGGAATCGTCCAGACCTTCGACGCAAAGTCGATTTCATCCCAGCGCATTCCTATCGTCTCATTCGTGCGCGCTGCGGTGAGGATGGTGAATTCGAGCGCCTTGGCTGACAGACTACTCTCACGCTCGCGGAGCTTCTGCATGAATGCACCAAGCCATGCGAACGGTATGGCGTTGTGATGTTCGGCCTTGCGCTTCTTCGGCAGATGATCCTTCAGCAGACTCCATTGTGCGGGGTTCTTACCCTCATACAGTTTGAGCGGCTTCTCCCAATCAAACACGCGCTCGATTCGCCCGCGCAGGCGTGACCCGGTTTCCGGTGTGCGCTCCCATACCGGCATGATGGTGTGCAGCACCAGCGCCGTGTCAATCGTTTGCAATGGCAAGTCGCCGATGACCGGGAAGGCGTAGCGTTCCAGAGTCGATGTCCATTGTGCGCGATGCTTGGCATTCTTGAAGCTCTGCACCTTGCTCGTTTTCAGGAACTCCAGCGCGGCCTGCTTGAACTTCATTGCCTTCGCCGCATCGAGCTTGATCGCGGTGAGTGAGTCTTGCTTGTGAGTGAGAGGGTCTTTACCCTCTAGCAGAACCTTGCGGGCCTCACGGGCGCGTATGCGAGCCTCTTGCAGGGTGATGGCGTGAAGGGGGCCTAATCCCATGGCACCGACTTTGCCACGGAGCATGAATCTGAATACCCATGACGTGCCATTCTTGAGATACAGACCCTGACCGTCGCCGACGAGTAAGGCGGACACCCTCTCCGCCACCCTACGACCTTCGGGCTTCGGGCGGCGCACCACCGAAGGCTGCCAGGGTGATCTCCCGAAGTTTAAATGTAGCTATTTCGTGCGTGTACGGCTTAGAGCTGGCCAACGCCCTCTTGCCGCTCTTTATGAGCAAGAGATTTACTTTAGAGATTTCGCAACGCTGGCAGACCATCTAAAATCGCACCGAGATTCACCATCGCTGTCACGTGCCTGAAGGGGACTGTCTGCAATTGAGTCCGCTCACGATGGTGCATCACGCTACGCGGTCAGCTGTCTGATGACCCTGACAATGAGCAGCAAAATGACTGCGCCAATGGTCGCCGTGACGATCGCGCCAACAATGCCGCCGCCAAGGGTGAGGCCGAGCCCCAACTTCGGAAACAGCACGCCGGCAATCAAGGCACCGACGATGCCGACGAGAATATCGCCGAGCAGGCCGAAGCCGGTCCCTTGCACCAACAAGCCGGCAAGCCAGCCAGCGATCGCGCCAATGATCAAGGATATGAGCAGAGCTGTGAGCATGATTTCCCCCATGTCAAAGATTTGATGGCTTCCATTTAGCATGACTCCCAGGGCATCGCCATTCTGATCCTGCCCGCATTCCTTCCGACAAAGAACTTGCCAAGAATTGACGCTGGCAAATCGCGGGATGGAAACGCTGCCGAAATAGAACTACAGTCCCGCCTGCTTGGGGTCCCCTGCCGCCTTGGCAAACGATACAAGACGGAAAGATAGAGCCAATAGAAGGGGTCCGGCCTCTGACACCTCTACGGCCATGGCGATCGAGGCTAAGACACCGAACCGTCGCGGCGGCAAATCCGCCGCTGCCGCGCCGTCGCGCGCCACAGCGAAGGCACAGTGGTGGCGGTGCTTGCCGCCATCAGCGTCTGCCACATGCTGAACGACGTGATTCAGTCGCTGATCATGGCGATCTATCCCATGCTCAAGGCGGCGCTCACGCTCGACTTCAGCCAGATCGGACTGATCACCTTCACCTTTCAAGGCACCGCGTCGCTGTTGCAGCCGGTGGTCGGCTACTACACCGACCGCTATCCCACGCCCTATTCGCTCGTACTCGGCATGACGTCCTCACTCACCGGACTGCTGCTGATGGCGTTTGCCTCCAACTATCTCATGGTGCTCACCGCGGCGGCGCTGATCGGCATGGGTTCCTCGGTGTTCCATCCTGAATCATCGCGCGTGGCGCGACTTGCCTCTGGCGGGCGCCATGGGCTCGCGCAGTCCGTGTTCCAGGTCGGCGGCAATTTCGGCACGGCCATCGGGCCGCTCCTCGCGGCCTTTATCGTGCTGCCTTACGGCCAGAGAAGCATCGCCTGGTTCTCCGTCGTGGCACTGCTCGCCATGGCGCTGCTCACGGGCATCGGCGCCTGGTACGGCAAGACCATCAAACTCAACAATGGCAACGACACATCGGTTGATGAGATGCGTGACATTTCGAGCCTCGGACAAAGCAAGGTCAGGCGTTCGATCGCCATCCTGCTCGCGCTCACCTTCTCCAAGCAGTTTTATCTCGTGAGCATCACCAGCTTCTACACGTTCTACCTGATCCACACCTTCAATCTCACGGTCCAGAACGCGCAGGTCTATCTCTTCGTCTTTCTCGGCGCCGTCGCGGCCGGCACCGTGATCGGCGGACCGATCGGAGATAGGATAGGCACACGTCGCGTGATTTGGTGGTCGATCTTGGGCGTGCTGCCCTTCACATTGCTCCTGCCTTACGTCGATCTGTTCTGGACGGCGGTGCTCAGCATCATCATCGGCGTCATCCTCGCCTCGGCGTTTCCGGCGATTATCGTCTACGCGCAAACCCTGATTCCCGGCCGCGTCGGCATGGTGGCAGGACTGTTCTTCGGCATGGCCTTCGGCTTCGCCGGCATTGGCGCTGCCCTGCTTGGCTGGCTTGCCGACGAGACCTCGATCGTGTTCATCTATCATGTGTGCGCGTTCTTGCCGGCGATCGGCCTGCTCGCGGCACTCCTGCCGGAGACGTCAAAGGCGAAGGGCGCGACGGCCTCTTAACGGTGCGAAAGAACCTTAAAAATCAGCTCGATGCACTGTTGCTGAAGCGTCATCATGCACAGGAAGTTGCGTCCGGCTCTTCCTTCGGGGCCGCGGCTTGTCCACAGTGGGTGGAGCGGGCCTGAGCCAGGCCTTGCGGACTTTGGCGCGGCAAATGCGGGGTGAGGGGGCCATGCGCGATATCAGGATTGATTTGCAGGAACGAGCAAGAACTCATCGAGGACCAGATCAGCGCTTCTTACGCTCAGTTCGAGAAAATGATCGAACAGCTGCAAAACGAGCGCGAGAACAGAGTGTTGGAGCTGAAATCTGAGCTCGCAGCGCTTAGCAAGCTCATGGACGTCGAGCATCGGCGCATGGCGAACGTGCTGCCGCTTGCCACGCAGGCGCCCGCGCCGCAGTCGGCGCCGGCGCCACAGCAGTCGCCGGGGCAGAAGCTGTCGCTCTCCGACTTCATCATGCACAGCCTGAACGAGGCCGGCGCCATGTCGAAGGACGATATTCTGAACTTGGCATTGAAAGATGGGTATTTCGCCGATGCCGAGAGCGCGGATCGCGGCGTGCAAGCTAGCCTCATAATACTTCACCGCAACGAGCATATCCGCCAGCTGCAGGACGGAACCTTCGCGCCAGCCACGCTGTCGCAAACCATCAGGTTCAGACGGGCGATGTAAGCTTCTGGTCGGATTGGCGGGCCGGCCGACCGCGCAACAACTCGGCCACATCGCTACGGATCTTGCCTTCCGCGTAGCGGGCGAGTTCCTTGCGGTCGGCGAAGTCGTCGAGGGGGACCGGCGGCCCGATGCGGATCTGTGCGTCGAGCGGTCCTAGGCCCAATAGACGCCAGGCGTGGCTCGCCAGATCCATGTCGCCATACCAAGCAACGACGGGGCGTCCGCGCCTGCAGAGCGGAAGGCCGTGCAGCTTGGTGTAAGTCAGCGCCAAGGTTTGCGCGCAGAGGTCTGCTCCAAGTGGCTCGCCCCGCGTCGGCTTGACTGCAGCGAACAGCGGAGTCTTGAACGGCACCACGCCGTTCCCGTCACTCGATGTGCCTTCGGCGAACAGAACGACATGATCGCCGTCTTCGAGCTTCTCGAGGATTTCGTTCGCCTTGTCGGTCACCTCGCTGCGGCGCGTGCGATCGACGAAGACCGAACGCTGCAATTTGGCGAGCCACTTCACGAACGGCCAGGAAGCCACCTCGTGCTTGGCCACGAAGGAGACGGGCGCCACCGCCGAAAGCACGGTGATGTCGAGCCACGATACGTGATTGGAGATGAGGAGCACGCCTCGCTCCCGCGCCACGACGCCATCGATGTGCAAGCGAATGCCGACGATGCGGCACACCTGCCGGTGATACCAATTGGGAAAGGTGCGGGCATAGCGCGAGCCGGTCCACAGGAACAGGAGCTGGAGCGGCATCAGCGGAAAGGTGAAGGCAAAGAATGCCGCCAATACGAGCCAGGCTCGGAATCCCCGCATGATGCGCCGCGCTAGCTCTTGCCGCTCTTTAGGGGACCTGGTTTCAGCGGCGTACCGAACAGCTCGAGCCGGTGGCCGATGAGGTGAAACCCGAGCTCGCGCGCTACCGCCTCCTGCAAGCGCTCGATCTGCTCATTCTTGAACTCGATCACCTCGCCGGTGCTCACATTGATGAGGTGATCGTGATGACCGTGGCCAGCGGGCTCGTAGCGGGCGCGGCGGCCGTCGCCGAATTCGTGGCGTTCCAAGATACCCTCACTCTCGAACAGGCGTACGGTGCGGTACACCGTTGAGAGCGAGATGCGCGGATCGCGGGCGGCGGTCCGGCGATGCAGCTCCTCCACGTCTGGATGGTCGTCGGCCTCCGACAAAACCTTGGCGATCACCCGGCGCTGGCCGGTCATGCGCATGCCGCGCTCGGCGCACAGGCGCTCGATCCGGCTTTCCCGTGAGGCTGTCTTGTCCATGGGCGCGCTCTCTTCCGGACCTCGGTCATCATCTTCAGTGGAGCCTCAAAGGGCAAGACTGAAGATGTCCGCATCGGCGCCGTGCTCATAATAGCGCTTCCGGCGCCCGACGACGACAGCTCCGAGTGACTGATACAGGCCGCGAGCCGATGCATTTGCTTCGTCCACCTCGAGAAAAATCTGTCTCGCTCCCGCCGCACGCAAACGAGCCGTGGCGTGAAGAAGGAGCTTACGGGCCAGCCCAATGCCGCGGTGGTCTGGATGGACTGCGAGCGTCAGCAACTCGGCTTCGTCGCCCGCGCTTCGCACTATGAGAAAGCCGTGCGCCGGGAGATCCCCCGCCGTGGAGGCAATGAGCGCAAGGCAACCGGGAACGGCGATGAACTGTACGATCGCATCAGCATTCCAGCTCTTTGTGAAACATTCTTCGTGAATCTCTGCCATGGCGGGCGCGTCGGCCGGAACGGCAAAACGCACGGCGGCCAAACTCATCAACGCCTCGCCACCGCAGCAGCTTCTTGCGGCTTGGCATCGGGCGGGCGGAGATAAAGCGGGCGCAAGGTGAGCAAAGTTTCGTTCGACTCCAATGCGAGCTCGGCGAGCGCCGCCGCGCTCGGCTGCAAATCTGAAAGCGCCACCTCCACTCGGCGCCCGCGCCGCGATGCTGCCAGCGCCAAATGCTCGGCGCCGTTCCCAACGAGAATGGCAAGATCATCGGGAAGCACGAGGGCAGCCGCTGCGGCGCCGATCAACAGTGGGCCTTCGAGCTTGGCACCATCCCCGTCATAGAGGCCGAAATACAAGCTCTCGCCCCGTGCATCGACGACAACGGCGAACGGCTTACCGCTTACAACTGCCCCGCTCGTCAAAGCTCCGCGAGCCATGACGGTGAGCGAGTCGGTGCCCCAGAGTTTGGCGCCGGTCGCGAGCGCAAAACCGCGTGCCGCAGCAACGGCGATGCGGACGCCGGTGAAGCTTCCGGGCCCCAATGTCGCGGCGACCAGGTCGAGCTCGGCGAAGTCGACTTCGGCTTCCTTCATCACCTCCGCCACCATGGGTATCAGCGTCGCTTCGGCATGCCCGCGCGCCATCCTCTCCTCGCGAAGAACGATGCGGCGCGGGGCGCCATGAGTAAGAAGGACCGCGGCGCCACAAGCGCCCATGCTGGTGTCAAGCGCGAGGATGTTCATGCGTCGTCAGATGATGCGCGGGGCGGCTTCAGTCTCTCCTTCGCCACGCGCCTCATGTCCGCTTCTCGCGACGCAGCCTCGTCACACCGGGCGGACCTCCTGGACCTCCGGGATGAAGTGGCGGAGCAGGTTCTCGATGCCGTGGCGCAGCGTTGCCGTCGAGCTCGGGCAGCCCGAGCAGGCGCCGCGCATGTGCAGGAACACGACGCCGTCGCGATAGCCCTGGAAGGTGATGTCGCCGCCGTCTTGGGCGACCGCCGGGCGCACGCGTGTCTCAAGCAGCTCCTTGATGGTGTTGACGGTCTCGGCGTCCTCCGGCGCGAAGAACTCGTCGCCACCCAGGCTCTCCTGGGTCTGCGCACCGGCGGCCACCGGATCGCCAGACTGATAGTGCTCCATGATGACGCCGAGGATCGCGGGCTTGAGATGCTGCCACTCGCCCTCGCCTTTCGACACGCTGATGAAATCCGAGCCCAAGAAGACGCCAGTGACGCCGTCGATCTCGAACAGGCGGGCGGCGAGCGGCGAATCCTTGGTCGCGGCCGGCTCCAGGAACTCCAGGGTCCCCTGGGCAAGCACGGAGCGCCCGGGAATAAATTTCAGCGTGGCAGGATTCGGCGTGGCTTCGGTCTGAATGAACATGGCTTAGCCTCTAAGGTCTTCTAACGCGCAAGCTCCTGAAAAGTCTCGCGCGCTAGCTTAGAATTATTCTAGACCATAGTTGGGCCCGGCGCCCCCAAAGTCAAGGTTGGTTCCCTTGGCGCCTCCCGTGCGCGAGGGATTGGGTCGTTCCCTGATCAAGAACAGTCTGCCCAGAGCACGTGTCGGGAGGGGTAGCCGCCGCGGAAGACCCCTACGGCGGGTCAAGCGCAGCCATTGTTCTTTGAGCTACGCCTCCCCACTTCGGGAGGCTAAGTTAGAGGAAGGGTTCCCACCGGCAATGATGAGTCGACGCCGTTGCCAGTCTTCGTAGCCTTTGCCGCCTTCATGCTCCTCATTTACGGCCACCGCCTCGGCCTGCCGGTGCCGCCATGGCCGGGCTTTGAGGGCCTCTTCCGAGCGCCGCGAAAATCTGCCGGCCAAAAATCCGGCGTGCGCACCGAGACCCTCGAGATGGTGCTCGACCATGACAGCGGCCGCATGGAGGGCCGGTGTCTCAAGGGCCGGTTCGCGGGGCGGGCCCTGTCCTCACTGCGGGACGCGGAGGTCCTTGAGCTGCTCGAGGACATCAGCGGCACCGACCAGCAAGGCGCGCGACTGCTCGAGGCCTATCTCGATCGGCGCAGCCAAGGGTGGCGCAACCGCCGTCCGGAAAGCGGCTCAAGAGGGGAAGCGAAGCAGCCGGGCGATCAAGCAGGCCGGATGAGCCGTAAGGAAGCCTATGACGTGCTCGATCTCAAGCCTGGCGCAACCGATGCAGAGATTCGAGCGGCGCATCGAAGGCTGATGATGAAACTCCACCCCGATCAGGGTGGATCCACCTATCTTGCCTCTCGCATCAACCAGGCAAAGGACGTTCTGCTGGGGCGCAAGTGAATACGGCGTCAAGCGCCGGGACTCACATCGATACGATTGATGCGGACAAGAACGCGCGACAGGCCTCCCGATCCAACTCGCAGGCGCAGAGTTGCCCGCCGAGCTTTCTCTCAAGCAAGAGCCAGGATCTCTTCAAGCCCGAGGCAGCCGGGAACGACGGTGATGGGCACCGGAAACGTGCCGGCGAGCCTGCCGACCGCGAGCGTGGTGACGAGAGGGCCAGGGCCGGAAGGGTCCTTCGACGCGCCGAGCACGAGCACGCCAATATCCTGGTCCTCCTCGATGAGCTTGGTGATCTCCTCCGCCTTGGATCCTTCGCGCACGATCTCCTCCGGCGCCAATTGCTTGAAGCCCATGGCCTTGAGCTTGCGGCCGAACAGGCGGAACACCGCGCGCGCCTTGTTGTGCCCCTCCTCGCGAGCGATCTCCTCCACGCCGAGCCAATGAGAAAACTCCGCGCCAGGCTCAATGACATAGAGCAGCGCGAGCTGGCCATGCGTGCGCATCGCGCGGCTCGCGGCGAAGGCAAGCGCGCTTTCGCATTCCGGCGTCTCGTCGACGACGACGAGGAACTTGCGCTTATGCCCTTCGGCGTGGACCTGCCGCTTCTTGCGCGGCTTCGGCGCCTCGGCAGCCTGTCGGTCGCTGTCCTCGCGGGTGTCCTGCTTCTTTTTCGCCATTCGGTCATGCTGCCATCAGTCGGTCGCGGCAACAACCGCTTCGCGCCCGGCGCTTATGTCGGGAGCAGGAGCACTAGGCGGCGAAGCGGGCTGCTTCCGCCGAGAGATAGTCGACAATCCAATATCGAACCTTGTCGGCCTCTGCCGCCAGCGGATCGTAGAACAAGGGCCGCGGCCGCACAGTCTCGGCCGCGCGGAATCGAGGGACCAGGAAGGCGGTGTCCGAGACGTTCTGAATGGCTTGCGTCATAAGGACGTTGGCCCTCGCTGGCGGATGAAGCCGACGATGTCCTTGGTCTCGGCGAGAATCGGATCGGCGATGGCGTGGGCGCGGTGAGCACCATCGGCGAGGATGCGATCGATTTCGGCGGGATCGGCGAGCAGCTTGCGCATCTCGGTGCCGATCGGCACGAGCCGGTTGGTGGCAAGCTCGGCGAGCGCCTCCTTGAACTTGGAGAAGGGCGCATTGCCGAAATCGCGCAGCACCTGCGCCTTGTCGGTCTCGGCGAGGGCCGCATAGATGCCGACTAGGTTGTCGGCCTCAGGCCGCGTCGCGAGCCCCTTCGTCTCGAAAGGAAGCGGCTCTGGATCGGTCTTAGCTTTCCTGATCTTCTTGGTGATCGAATCTGCATCGTCGGTGAGATTGATCCGGGTCATGTCGGACTCGTCAGACTTGGACATTTTCTTGGTGCCGTCGCGAAGGCTCATCACCCGCGTCGCAGGGCCGGTGATCAGCGGCTCCGGCAGCGGGAAGAAGCCATCCGTGTGTCCGGCGCGGGCGATGGTCTTGGCGAAATCGTTGTTGAACTTTTGCGCGATGTCGCGGGCAAGCTCCAGATGCTGCTTCTGGTCCTCGCCGACCGGAACATGGGTCGCGTGATAGACGAGAATGTCGGCGGCCATCAGGTTCGGATAGACGTAGAGCCCGGCCGAGGCATTCTCGCGATCCTTGCCTGCCTTCTCCTTGAACTGGGTCATGCGATTGAGCCAACCGACGCGCGCAACGCAATTGAAGATCCAGGCGAGCTCGGCATGACCGGATACCTGGCTCTGATTGAACACGATGTGGCGCGTGGGATCGATGCCCGAGGCGATGAACGCTGCGGTCACCTCGCGGGTGTTGCGGGTAAGCTCGTCCGGGTCCTGGAACACCGTGATGGCGTGCAGATCGACCACGCAATAGAGGCAATCGTGCTCGGCCTGCAGCGCCACGAATCTGGTGATGGCGCCGAGATAATTGCCGAGATGCAGATTGCCCGTCGGCTGGACGCCAGAGAACACGCGGGTCTTTTTGGGGGCCATGCTGTCGCGCCTTTGAGAAGCCCGCGGGTTATGGCTTGGGCCCGGCCTTAGCGCAAGCACCCCTGCATCAGGCGCAGGCCCCTTCCATATTGCGGATCTGCTCGGCGATAGCGACGGTGCGTTGGGCCATGCCGAAATGCAGCCGCTCGACCATGCGGCCCTCGACCACAATCACTCCCTTCTTCTCGTCTCGGGCTGGCCGAATGCGTCGATGACCTTGCGCGACCATTCGACTTCCTCTCGCGTCGGCGAGAAGATCTCGTTGCAAGGCCAGACCTGGTCAGGATGAATTAGCGTCTTGCCGTCCATCCCGAGGGTGCGGCCGCGCTCGCACTCCTCGCGTAAACCAAGCTCGTCCTTGAAGTCGTTATAAACCCCGTCGATGATGTCGAGGCAGTAAGCGCGCGCCGCGACGAGCGTCATGGCGAGCCAGGGCACCACGGCGAAGCGGTCATGCAGGGCGCGGGCGCCCGATTCCTTGATCAAATCATTGGTGCCCATGACCAGGCAGCAAAGCCGGTTCTCGGCATAAACTGCCGTGGCGGCGATGGTGCGCGCGTTGAGGATGGCCATTGGCGTTTCCATCATGGCCCATAGCCTGATCTTCTCAGTGGCATGGACGCCTTGCAGAATCTTGGCGACGCTGACGATGTCTCCGGCATGGACGACCTTCGGCACGAGGATCGCGTCTGGCTCAGCATCGCAGGCGGCAAGAATGTCCGCGGTGCCCCAAGGGGTTTCCAGCGCGTTGATGCGGATGACGACCTCCCGCCCGCCATAGCCGCCGCCCTTCACCGCGGCGCAGACTTGATCGCGTGCGCGCAGCTTTTCGTCCGGGGCCACCGCGTCCTCGAGGTCGAGGATCAGCGCGTCGGCGGCAAGCAACTTGGCCTTCTCCAACGCGCGCTCGTTGGAGCCCGGCATATAGAGCACGCTCCGGCGCGGGCGGCCTTGCATGACGATTGATCCCCGGTTTTGTGCGGCGCAGCGTAAACCGGCGCCGAGGAGCGGACAACCCTTTCTGGCCCAAAGGGGCTTAGTCTGCGCCGAGCCTTTGCAATAGCGACTTGGCGTCGAAGGCCCCGAGCAAAGCGGCAGCGGCGGCGTAGACTGCAAGACCGGTGCCGACCAATAGGATGAGCGAGGCGATTTGCACCATCGCCCCGCTCACCGGCTCGAACCACGCGGCGAGGCCATGCGAGAGCGCCCACACCACCGCGCCCATGATCAGGCTCGCGATGCAAATCGCGGGGAAGCGGCGATTGAAGGTCTGGTCGAACACAAATTGCTTGCGCTCGCGCAAGGTCCCGGCGAGCAGCGCCACTTGGAGCCAGCCGGCGATGGTGGTGGCAATCGCAATGCCGACGGCGCCGAGCACCACGAACAGGAGAAGCGCGAGCATGACATTGGCGCCCATGCCGATGCCCGCATAGATCATCGGCATCTTGGTGTCTTCGCGGGCAAAGAAGCCGGGATGAAACACCTTGATCAGCACGAAGGCGGGGAGCCCCGGTGCGAGCCCCGCAAGCATGGCGGCGGTCGAATGTGCATCGATGGCCGTGAAGGCGCCGCGCTCGAACAGCACCCGCACGATGGGATGCGCCGCGACGAACAGCGCGACCGCGGCCGGCAAGGTCAGCAACAGCGCGGTTTCGAGCGATCGATTCTCGGTTTCGATCGCCGCTGCGTGATCGCCGGACCGAACCCTGCGGCTGAGCTCAGGCAGCAGCACAACCCCGACCGCGACGCCGATCACCCCAAGGGGAAGCTGGAACAGACGGTCGGCGTAATAGAGCCACGACACTACCCGATCCTGCAGCGAGGCGATGATGGTGTTGAGCATGACGGTAATCTGGTTCATGCCGCCGGCAATCACGCCCGGGGCGGCGAGCGCGAGCAGTCGGCGCATGTCCGGATCGAAGCTCGGCAGACGGAAGGAGAGGCGCATCTTCGATCGCGCCGCAGCGGCCGCGACGGCGATCACCTGCAACACGCCGGAGGCGGCGATGCCCCAGGCGAGAGCCACCGCCGCCCTGCTCTGGTCGACGTCGCCGCTGGCGATGAGCACGAGCAGCACGAGGATCAGCACCACGTTGAGCAGGCTCGGGGCAAAGGCGGCCACGGCAAACCGGCCGAGTGCGTTCAACACGCCGGAATAGAGCGCGACCAGCGACATGCACAGCAAGAAGGGAAGGGCGATACGGGCGAGCAGGACGGCAAGCTCGAACTTTGGAGGGTCTTTGGCGAAGCCGGGCGCCAGCAGCAGCATGAGCCATGGCATGATAAACTCGCCGAGCAGCGTGAACACGACGAGGGCCAGCGTCAGCCCGGCGAGCGCCTGCTCGGCAAAGGCGCGCGCTCCAGCCTCGCCGCCCTCACCATGAAATCGCTTGGCGAAGAGCGGGATGAAGGCGGCATCGAAGGCGCCTTCGGCAAACAGGCGGCGAAACAGATTGGGCACCCGGAAGGCGACGAAAAAGGCGTCGGCTATCGGCCCGGCGCCAAGCACCACTGCGATCAGCACGTCGCGAATGAAGCCGAGCACGCGACTCCAGATGGTCATCGCCCCGACGGTGGCGAATGCGCGGTAAAGGGTCATCTGCCTAAGGGGTGCGTTCGGCTGGTCACGCCGGAACGAGCGCCGTGCTCGCGGCGCGCGCCTGAAGCGCTTTCGTCAGGCGATCGCGGATGATGTCCTCGCGGCTCGTGCTCGTGATCTTCTTTCCCGTCAGGTCGGTCACGTAGAACACGTCCACCGCCTTCTCGCCGAACGTCGCGATATGGGCCGAGGCGATGTCGAGATTCATGTCGGAAATCTCGCGCGTCACGTCATAAAGTAGGCCGGGACGGTCCAGCCCGTTGATCTCGATCACGGTGAGCGCGTCGGAGAGCGTGTTGTCGATCACCACCTGCGGCTCAACGGTGAAGGCGGAGAGCCTGGCCCTGGGGCGCCTTTTGCCGGCGAGCACATCGACGAGCCGTGCTTCGCCTTTCAGCAGCTTCTCTATGATGCCGGCAATCTTCCTCGCGCGCCGCTCCTCGTCCTCGCTATGGTCGAATTCGCGCTCGAGGTGAATGGTATCGAGCGCCATGCCGTCACGCGTGGTGGAGATCTGCGCATCGACGATGTTGGCGCCGGCGCCGGCGCACGCACCGGCCACCATGGCAAGCAGACGCGAATGGTTCGGCGCGAGCAGGGTGATCTCGGTCACGCCGCGAAAGGCGTCGGTGGCGATGTGGGTGACGAGTGACCTCCGGTGCGCCTCAGCGTCACGGATGAGCTTGGCGTGCTCTGCGATCACGTCGAGATCGGTCCTAAGCCAATAGGCCGGATAATGGCGGTCGATGAAGCGCTCCAGATCGTCCTTCGGCCAATCCGCCAGCCGCTCTCGCAGCGCATCTTGGGCGCGCGACACGCGCTCGGTGCGGGTGAGCGTGGTATGGCCGCCACCGAGCAACGGCTCGGTCTCGAAATAAAGCGTGCGCAGCAACTGCCCCTTCCAGCCGGTCCACACCCCTGGCCCCACGGCGCGGAGATCGGCCACGGTAAGCACGAGCAGTAGCTTCAGCCGCTCGCGGCTCTGCACCAGATCGGCGAAGTCGCGGATGGTCTTGGGGTCGTTCAGGTCGCGGCTCTGGGCGAACGTGCTCATCGCCAGATGATGCTCGACGAGCCAGGTTGCGGTCTCGGCCTCAGAGGGCGTGAGGCCAAACCGCGGCCCAAGCTCGCGCGCGATGCGGGCGCCTACTTGCGAGTGATCCTCGTCGCGGCCCTTGGCGATGTCGTGCAGGAATGCACTGACGTACAGCGCGCGGCGATTGTCGATGGTGCGGATGATCTCGGAGGAGACCGGGTGCTCGGCGGCGTAGCGGCCGCGCTCGATATCGGAGAGGAAGCCGATGGCGCGGATCAGGTGCTCATCGACCGTGAAGTGATGATACATGTTGAACTGCATCATCGAGACCACCCGCCCGAACTCGGGGATGAAGTGACCGAGCGCACCAGCCTCGTTCATGCTGCGCAATACACCTTCCGGATCGCGAGCATCTGTCAACAGGCGCAGGAACAGGCGGTTGGCGATGGGATTGAGGCGCAAGCTGTCGTCGATCAGCCGCAAATTCGCCCGCACCTGACGCAGGACCTCAGGCGAAAAGGTCGCCTGCTGCTCGTCGGCAAAGGCGAACAGGCGGATGAAGTTCACCGGGTCCTTGGCAAAAGCGTCCTTGTGAATGGCGCTGATGCGGCCGTTCTCGATGCGGAAGTCGGAGGTGCGGCGAAGGTGCGCGCGGCGTTTCCAGCCGAAGGGCGAGAGAAGCGTGCCGAGGCTCGGCAGAGACTTGAGCTGCTTCATCTCAAGCGCCGAGCAGACGATGCGGGTGAGCTCGCCGACTTCCTTGGCAACGAGGAAGTAGTGCTTCATGAAGCGCTCGACGGCGCGCAAGCCGGCGTGACCGCGATAGCCGAGCCGCTCCGCCATCAGCGGCTGCAAATCGAAGCTCAAGCGCTCCTCTGGACGGTCGGTGAGGAAATGCAGCTCGCAGCGCACCGACCAGAGGAAGCTCTCACAGCGGCGGAAGCTGCGATATTCGCCTGGGGTGAACACTCCGGCCTCGATGAATTGCTCTTCCGCCGTATCGGGATAGAGGTGCTTGGCGAGCCAATGCAGAGTGTGCAAGTCGCGCAAGCCGCCTTTGCCGTCCTTGATGTTCGGCTCGACCAAATAGCGCGAGGCGCCGGCGCGGGCGTGGCGGGCGTTTTGCTCTTCGAGCTTGGCGTCGACAAAGGCTCTTGCATGGCCCTTGAGCACGTCCTCGCGGAAGCGGCGTTGGAACTCGGCGAACAGCACCTCATCGCCGAGGATCAGCCGTGCGTCGAGCAGCGCCGTGCGGATGGTCATGTCCGAGCGTGACAGACGCATGCACTGATCGATGGTGCGGGTGGCGTGCCCGACCTTGAAGCCGAGATCCCAGAGCAGATAGAGCATGTATTCGGCGACGCTCTCGCCCCAGGCGGTCTGTTTATAGGGAAGCAGGAACAGGAGATCGATGTCGGAGCCAGGGGCAAGCATGCCGCGCCCGTAGCCGCCTTGCGCCACGACGGCCATGTGTTCAGCGGCCGACGGGTTCTTGGCGCTATAGACATGGTTGGTGGTAAAGTCGTAGGCGAGCCTGATCAGCGCATCCTGGAAGGCCGACAGCCCCTCGGCGCAAGCCTTCCCGTCGCCGTCCCGTTCGAGCTGGCGCCGCGCTTCCGCCCGCGCATCATCGACGAGGCGCCGCAGGCGCTCGACCAGGGCAGCCCGCAGCGATGAATCCTGCCCGGAATAGGAGCGGGCAAGTTCCGAAGTCTCCTCACGGAGCGCGTCGAGATTGAAATAAGGCGCGGTCTTGGTGATCGCTTGGTCCATGGGCGGCGTCGAGTCTAGCACATCAGGACTTAAGGCTCGGTACTGCGCTCCAGCAAGCCTTTGAGCCTGTAGATGGCCTCTAAAGCCTCGCGGGGGGTCATGGCGTCTGGCCTCAGCGCTCCCACCGTGGCCTCCAGCGCCGATTGCCGAGGTGGTGGGGGCGACGCGCCTTTGGCGGCGCTGAACAGGGGCAGATCTGAGGCCAAATCAGAGGGCTTTGGCCTGCCGTCGGCCTTCTCCAGTTCGGTCAGCACCTCGTTGGCCCTTGCGAGCACGGCGCCAGGCAGACCGGCAAGCTTCGCCACATGGATGCCATAGGAGCGGTCGACGGCGCCAGGCACCACCCGATAGAGGAACACGATCTCGTCGCGCCACTCCTTCACCTCAACAGTAGCATTGGCGACACGGGCCAGGCGGTCGGCGAGCGCCGTCAGCTCGTGATAGTGGGTAGCGAACAGGACGCGACAGCGATTCACCTCATGCAGATATTCGAGCGTCGCCCATGCGATGGAGAGGCCATCGAAGGTGGCAGTGCCGCGGCCAATCTCGTCGAGGACGACGAACGACCGCACGCTTGCCTGATTGAGGATGGCTGCGGTCTCCACCATCTCGACCATGAAGGTCGAGCGGCCGCGAGCGAGATCGTCGGCGGCGCCGACGCGGCTGAACAGCCGATCGACGATGCCGACATGCGCGGCCTTCGCCGGAACGAAGGAGCCCAATTGAGCGAGCACCACGATCAGCGCGTTCTGGCGAAGGAAGGTCGACTTGCCGGCCATGTTGGGGCCGGTCACCACCAGGATGCGCGTCCCGGTGTCGTTGCCTTGGCTCCCGAGCCGGCAGTCATTGCCGACGAAGCTTGCACCGTCGCCCCGCGCCAGAGTCTGCTCAACCATGGGATGGCGGCCCTCAACCACCGCGAAGGAAGGGCTCTCGTCAACTTCCGGCCGCACATAAGACTGCTCGACCGCGAGTTCGGCCAACGCAGCATGGTGATCGAGCTCGGCAAGACCGGCGCTTGCCGCAGCAAGCGAGGCCTGCTCGGCGAGAACGCGCTCGGTGAGTTTCGCGAAGATGTCAAGCTCGAGTGCGAGCGCGCGGTCGGCGGCGGTGGTGATGCGCGCTTCAAGCTCGTCGAGCTCGAGCGTTGAGAAGCGCATGACATTGGCGAGCGTCTGGCGGTGAACGAACATTTCAATATGCGGAGGCTTGGTCAGCGCCCCTGCATTGGCGGCGGTGACCTCGACGAAATAGCCGAGCACATTGTTGTGGCGCACCTTGAGTGACTTGATGCCGGTCGTCTCAGCGTAGCGCGTCTGCAGACCGGCGATCACCTGCCGGCTCCCATCCCTATGCTTGCGATGCTCATCGAGACCGGCATCGAAGCCATCGCGAATGAAGCCACCGTCGCGCTTGTTCAGCGGCAGCTCGTCGGCGAGCGCAGAGTCGAGGGCTCGCTCGATCGCGTCGGGCACCGCCTTCAGGCTCGTCGTGATCGCGTCGAGAACATGAGGCAATCCGAGATCAGACGCGCGGGTAAGCTGCGCGGCAAGCGCCCGTGCCGATGCGATCGCGTCGCGAACCGCGCCAAGATCGCGCGGACCGCCGCGGTTCAGCGCTAAGCGCGCCAGAGCGCGGGCAAGGTCCGGCGTACTTTTCAGCTCCTCGCGGAGCGCCTGGCGCAAGCGCGGCTCGCGGGCGAGATAGCCAACGGCGTCGAGGCGCGCATTGATGATGGTCGCATCGGTGAGCGGACTGCCGAGGCGGCTCGCCAGCTCGCGCGCTCCGGCGCCGGTCACTGTGCGGTCAATGGCCGAGAGCAGGCTTGCCGCGCGGGCGTCCTGGTTTCCACGCATCAGCTCCAGATTGGCTCTGGTCGCAGCATCGATGAGGAGCAGACTTCCCGGCACCTCTTTGCGCGGCGGCCGCATCAACGGCGCGCGCCCGACTTGGGTGATCTCCACATACGTGAAGAGACCGGCAAGTGCGGCGAGCTCCGCTCTCGTGAAGTCGCCATAGGCGTCGAGCGCGGCCACGCCGAGCTTCGCTTTCAGTGCGCGCTCGCCGCGCGATGAGTCGAAATGAGCTCGGGGGATCGGCGTGAGCGCGGCGCCGGCCTCGTGAATGACGGCGCGGAGCGAGGGATCGCCGGCTTGATCGTCGCCGATCAGCACCTCGCGGGGAGCAAGCCGCGCAAGCTCACCGGCAAGATCGCTGCCGCCAACGGTCGTCGCAAGCAGCTCGCCGGTCGAGATGTCCAGAGAGGCAAGCGCGAAGCGCGCGTCACCGCTTTCGCTTAGGGCCGCGCGGAGGATCGCAGTGAGGAAATTATGCGCACGTGCATCGAGCAGGCTCTCCTCGGTGAGCGTGCCCGGCGTGACGAGGCGGACCACGTCGCGCCGCACCACGGCCTTCGGTCCACGCTCGCGCGCCGCCGCTGGGTCCTCGATCTGTTCGCACACTGCGACGCGGTGGCCTTGGGCGATCAGGCGCTGGAGATATTCGTCGGCGGCATGCACCGGCACGCCGCACATGGGAATGTCCTCGCCAAGATGCTTGCCGCGCTTAGTCAGCGCGATGCCGAGCGCGCGCGAGGCAACTGACGCGTCGTCGAAGAACATCTCGTAGAAATCGCCCATGCGGTAGAACAGAAGACAATCGGCATTGGCCGATTTGATCTCCAGATATTGGGCCATCATCGGGGTAGCGGCCGCGAACTCTTCAGAGCGCGAGCCGCCGCCGGCGCCAGCGACGGCCCCTTCCGCCCGTTCGGCTTCCGCCCCGGTCTCTGCCTCGGCCATGGTTAAGGGTGGTAGCCGCTTGGAGCCGGGGGGACAAGCGAGGCCGTTTGCCCCCCGCCAATCGTCCACAGCGACGAAGCCTGTGCTTCCCGTTGCTTGCGAGCCAAGCCTCCTCTAGGGTGCGCCCCTTCACGCGGTTCCAGCGGAGAGAGAATGCGCCCGTCCAAACGCGCAGCAGATGTCATGCGTCCGATCAGCCTCGAGCGCGGCGTGTCGCGCCACGCCGAAGGCTCCTGCCTGGTGCGCTTCGGCGACACCCATGTGCTCTGCACAGCAACCGTCGGCGAGTCCGTGCCGCCATGGCTAAAGGGCGGCGGCAAGGGCTGGGTGACGGCGGAATACGGCATGCTGCCCCGCGCCACCTCGGAGCGAACACGCCGGGAAGCGGCCGCCGGCAAGCAATCGGGGCGCACCCAGGAGATCCAGCGCCTGATCGGACGCTCTCTCCGCGCCGTCACGGAGTTGCCCCTCATTGGCGAGCGCCAGATCACTGTGGATTGCGACGTGCTGCAGGCGGACGGCGGCACGCGCACCGCCTCCATCACCGGGTCGTGGATCGCGCTATACGACGCCATTCAATGGATGAAGGCGCGCAACATGATCAAGAACGGCAACCCGCTGCGCGACCACGTCGCTGCAGTGTCCTGCGGGCTTTATGGCGGAGAGGCGATCCTCGACCTCGACTACGCCGAGGACTCCGAGGCGCAGGCCGACGCAAATTTCGTGATGACCGGCTCCGGTGGCATTGTCGAGGTGCAGGGCACCGCAGAGCAGGAAGCCTTCAGCCAGGAGCAATTCGATCAGCTCATGGCACTGGCCAAGCACGGCATCGCCGAGCTCGTGCAATTGCAGAAGCTCACCGTCGCTTAAACCATGGTGGGAGAGCTGAAGCGAGGCGACCGCATCGTGATCGCGACCCACAACGCTGGCAAGGCTCGGGAACTTGCCGAGCTCTTCGCCATAGTAGGTGTGGAGACGGTGTCGGCGGCCGAGCTCGGGATCGACGAGCCGGAGGAGACGGGCAAGAGTTTCGCCGAGAACGCGACACTCAAGGCAGAAGCGGCGGCAAAGTCCTCCGGGCTTCCGGCTGTCGCTGACGATTCGGGGCTCGAGGTCTCAGCGCTTAGCGGCGCCCCTGGTATCCACTCGGCGCGCTGGGGCGGACCGCATAAGGACTTTGCTCTTGCCATGGAGCGGGTCAACCGCGAGCTAAAGGCGAGCGGCTCCAACGATCGAACCGCCAAGTTCGTGTGCGTTCTCGCCTACGCCCGCCCAAATGCAGAGACCATCGCCACGAGAGGCGCGATCGTGGGAACGCTCACTTGGCCGCCACGCGGGACGCGCGGTTTCGGCTATGATCCGATCTTCGTGCCACAGGGCTATGATCAAACCTTCGGCGAGATGGAGCCAAGCTTGAAGGATTCCATCTCCCACCGCGCCCGAGCCTTCGAGAAGCTGATGCAGGCCGCCTATGACCACGACTAAGCCATTCGGGGTCTATGTGCATTGGCCGTTCTGCCTCGCCAAATGCCCATACTGCGACTTTAACTCCCATGTACGCCATGACGGCATCGACCAGGGCAAGTTCCTGGCCGCCTATCTTTCGGAGCTCACCCACTTCGCCTCGCTCGCGCCCGGGCGCCACTTGACCAGCATCTTTTTCGGTGGCGGCACGCCGTCGCTGATGGCGCCGGAGACCGTGGCAGCGATCCTCGACCGCATCGCCGCGCTTTGGACCGTGGCTGCCGACGCCGAGATTACGCTCGAAGCAAATCCCACGAGCGTGGAGGCAGGACGCTTCGCCAGCTACTGCGCCGCCGGTGTCAACCGCGTGTCGCTTGGAGTGCAGTCACTCGACGATGCGAGCCTCAAATCGCTCGGGCGTAAGCACACAAGCGATGAGGCGCTGACGGCACTTGTCATCGCCAAGCAAAATTTCGCGCGCGTATCCTTCGACCTGATCTATGCGCGGCAGGCGCAAGCCTTGGCCGCATGGCGCGACGAGCTGACGCGCGCTCTGAGCAACGCGCAAGACCATCTGTCGCTCTATCAGCTCACCATCGAGGCGGGCACACCGTTCGCCGCGCTGCATGCCGCCGGCACTCTCACAATCCCGGACGACGAGAAGGCCAAAGCCTTCTATCTCCTCACCCAGGAGCTGTGCGATCGCGCTGGCCTACCGGCCTACGAAGTGTCGAACCACGCGTGGCCCGGAGCTGAGTCTCGCCACAACCTGCTCTATTGGCGAGGCCACGACTATGTTGGCGTCGGCCCCGGCGCCCATAGCCGCATCACGCTTCGCGGCGCCAAGCATGCGATCGCCGTGCGCAAATCTCCGGAAGGCTGGCTCGCCGCGGTCGCCGCCTCAGGTCACGGCATCGAGCAGGACGAGGCCTTGAGCCCGCAAGAGTCGGCTGACGAATATCTACTGATGGGCCTGCGCCTCGCCGAAGGCATCGACGTCCAGCGCCTCACCGCCATCGACGGGCGCAAGCTCGACGGAAAGCGCGTGCACCAGCTAGAATCCCAAGGCCTGCTCAGGCGAAACAGAGACCGGCTGCAGGCGACTGACACAGGCCGCCTCTTGCTCGATCGTCTGATCGTGGAGCTCGCCGCCTAATATTGCGCCGACGTGAAGTTGTTGGGCGCCGGCTCGAGCAACTCTGGCCCGTATTCGCGCACTTGCAGAATGGCGAGTCCGCGCTCGCTGGTGCCGTCGGGCAAGAGCCGGAACAGGCCGTCGACGCCGGCAAAGCCGCTGCCGCGCGTGAGCGTCGTTGCCGTGTAGCGCTGACCCGGTGGATTTGGCGACAGCGAGACGGCAAGGCTCACCGCGTCATAGGCGAGGCTTGCGATGCGCGGCGGCGTCGCGCCATAGGTCTTGGTGTATTTCGCGGCGAAATCGCTCCACCCCTTGGGATCGGGCGCCGGGAACCAGCCGCCGACCAGCGCCACCTCTCCGCCGACATTGGGATAGTCCCATTGTCCGGTGCCGAGGAATTGCAGACGCTTGCTCGTCACCTCGTTGGAGGCAAGCAGCGGCGCGAGCGACTGGAGATCTTCAGGTCCCGCCGGAAGAAACAGCGCATCGACCTGCCCTGCCTTCATGGCGCTGGCGATTTGCCGCACCGGCCCCAGCATGGCGTTGGCGTCGTTGGGCGGGAAGGTCGCGCGCACCACAGATTGCCCTCCGCCGCGCCCCATGCTCCGCGCAAACGCGGCCTCGGCCAACCTGCCGTAAGGCGACTGCGGGATGAGCAGCGCGAAATTGTGTTTGCCGTGCGCGAGCGCGTAGCTGACGATACGTGGCACGTCGCGCCCCGCAAGGAAGCTCAGCAGATAGACGCCGTTGCCGGCGACCTTCTCGTCGCTGGAAAAGGCGATCATCGGGACGTTCCGCTGAGCGGCTACGGGCGCAGCAGCCGTGACCTCCTGGGCGAATAGCGGGCCGATGATCAGCTCGGCGCCGTCATGAAGCGCGCTCTCGGCAGCGGCCCGCGTGCCATCGGGAGTGCCCTTGGTGTCCTTCGGGACTAGCGTGATGGCGGGATTGTCGAAATCGAACAGGGCAAGCTCTGCGGCTTGCTTCAGCGCCTTGGCGACTGAGGGCGTGTTGCCGGAGCCGGTCAGGGGCAAGAGCAGCGCGACTTTCACCGCGCCGGTCGAGCCGGTCATGCCGGGCCTCACCGGTCCCGGACCGCTGCCGCCTCCACAAGCCGCGAGGAGGATCGTCACAGCGAAGCTTGCAAGCAGAACCCTCGCGGCGCGAAGCGTCAAACCAATCCCGAGTGGAAGTCGCATGACCTCTTCGCTTCAAGACCTCGCTTGGCGCGAGACCCTCGCAAGGCGTGTATCCCCGGCGGCTGACGCAAATTCACGCTCATCCATCGGCGCCAAATTTGCCGCCCTTCGCCCCTAGGACAGATTTCGACCGCTACTATGGCTCAATCGTGATGGGCGCGAAGCCTCACTATAGCATGGCGCGTCTGCCAGCATAGCGCCGGTCAGCCGCCACTTTAGGCAGTACGCCGCGAGCTCTGCTCGCGCTATAAGCGCATGCGTGCAGGATCGTAGCCACGACGACCAAGACGCATCGCGTCGCTTGCTGGAGCGCGTCGCAGCCGCGCTCGCCGACGAGCTCGAACGGCCGCTTCAGCCAGGTCTCTATCTCGTAGCGACACCGATCGGCAATCTCGCCGACATTTCGCTCCGCGCGCTTGCCGTGCTCTCCCGCGCCGATTTGATCGCGGCGGAGGACACGCGCCACAGCCGGAAGCTCCTCTCCCATTTCGGCTTGCGTGGCGAGCTTACTGCGTATCACGAGCACAACGCAGCGAAGGAGCGCCCGCGTCTGCTCGCGCGCATCAGGGCGGGGTTCTCGGCGGCGCTGATCTCCGATGCCGGAATGCCGCTCGTCTCCGATCCAGGATACAAGCTCGTGCGCGAGGCGCTGGAGGCTGGGCTCACCGTGACGAGCGTGCCAGGCGCATCGGCGGCACTTGCCGCGCTGACCAGCGCCGGGCTCCCCACCGACACCTTCCTGTTTGCCGGCTTCCTGCCGCCGAAGGGTGGCCAAAGACGCAAGCGGCTGGAAGAGCTGAAGCCGGTGCCGGCCACCTTGATTTTCTACGAGACGGCGTCTCGTCTTCAAGCAACGCTCGCAGACATGTCCGGGATCTACGGCGGGCGAGAGGCGGCGGTCGCCAAAGAGCTGACCAAACTGCATGAGAGCCTGGTCCGCGGGACGCCTGCCGAGCTTGCGGCGGCGATCGACCCTTCGACAGAGCTCAAGGGCGAGTTCGTGGTGCTGGTTGGACCGCCCAGCCCAGACGAAGGCCTCGTCGACGACGATGCGATCGTGGCGAGTCTGAAACTGGCCTTGAAGCATGAGAGCTTTCGCGACGCGGTGCGCGGCGTTGCAGAGACATTCGACCTCAAACGGAGCCGCGTGTACGAGCTTGGACTCGCGCTAAAGCCCAAAGAGCGCGAACCGTGAACCGTCGCAGCGCTTCTCCTTCGCCTCCAAGGGCCACCGCATCATCGCACGACGCTACAAGACCCCGGTCGGCGAGATCGATCTCGTGGCGCTCAAAGGAAAACTGCTCGCCTTTGTCGAGGTGAAGCAGCGTAAGCGCTTCGAGGACGCCGGCTGGTCGCTGCCGGCCCGCGCGCGGCGGCGCATCGTCAGGGCGGCGCAATATTGGCTCACCGGAAATCCAGACTTTACCGGCCACGACATCGCCTCGACGTGGTGCTGGCCGCGCCTTGGGCCTGGCCTCGATACATCGCCAACGCGTTTCCGGTTTATTAACGCAGTCGTCATTGTCGGGCTTGACCCCGCAATCCACTCCAATCGCGCTCCAACTCACTGTTCCATCATGGAATGGATACCGGATCAAGTCCGGGTATGACGATGTCGAGGTTGTAGAGTTTGTTGTGAAACTCCGCCTATAAGAGAGCACCATGGCCCTCAAAGTCGCCTTCCAGATGGACCCGATCGAGCGCATCGATATCAGGGGCGATTCCACCTTTGCCCTCCTGCTCGAAGCGCAATGGCGCGGCCACGACGTGTTCTACTACACGCCGGACAATCTCTCGCTCCGCGACGGCAGCCTGATCGCGCTCGGCCATAGCCTGACCGTGGAGGACAAGCCCGGCGACCATTACCGCCTCGCCCATCCACGCGAGGAGGATCTATCGAAGTTCGACGTCGTGCATCTGCGCCAGGATCCACCCTTCGACATGGCCTACATTACCACCACGCATCTGCTCGAGCGCATCCACCCCGAGACTCTGGTGGTGAACAATCCCGCCGCAGTACGCAACGCCCCGGAGAAGGTGTTCGTGCTCGACTTTCTCGATCTGATCCCGCCGACCCTCGTCACTCGCTCGCCCGACGCGATCAGGGCGTTCCGCGACAAGCACAAGGACATCGTAATGAAGCCGCTCTACGGCAATGGCGGTGCCGCGGTGTTTCGCATTCCGCAAGGCGACACCAACCTCAATTCGCTGATCGAGCTGTTGGGCATGACCTTCCGAGAGCCGATCATGGTGCAGCGTTATCTCCCCGAGGTGCGCCGCGGCGACAAGCGCATCATCATGGTTGATGGCGAATTTGTCGGCGCCATTAACCGAGTCCCTGCTCCCGACGAGACGCGCTCCAATCTCCATGTCGGCGGCAGCGCGGAGCCAGCGACGCTCACCGCCCGCGACAAGGAGATCTGCGCGCGGCTCGGGCCTGAGCTCAAGAAGCGCGGACTGATCTTCGTCGGCATGGACGTGATCGGCGACTACCTCACCGAGATCAACGTCACCTCGCCGACCGGCATCAGGCAGGTGGCGCAGTTCGGCGGACCCGACATTGCCGCCATGATCTGGGACGTGATCGAGGCGAAGGTGAAGCGCGAGCGGAAGCGATGATGGAGGACCGTAAGAAATTTCGACGCCTGTACCGACGCCGAGTTCAAGATGCGCGAAGTCGATGCGACCATGGTCACAATGAGCACCGATCCGCATGTCACCCATGTCCCCGTCATGACCGGCGGCCACGGAACGGACGCGGTGCGCAGGTTCTATGAGACCTGGTTCATTGGCCATTGGCCGGAAGACGCCAAGATCACGCTGGTATCGTGGACGGTCGGCGAGACACAGTTGGGTGGACGAACTGATCCTCTCCTTCACCCACGATTGCGAGATGCCGGCCATTCTGCCCGTTCAAGCTTTCGCGCACCGGCTAAATGGTCCCTGCGGCACCTGTCTGGGCCCCCCGGATATTGAGCCGCGAAGCTCGCACAATACCGACCGGCCATGCGACCTAAGTCGAAGGCGCGATCTACGCGGCTGTCCTGCGCGCGAGCACCACCAACAGAAAGGAGCGCTGATGATTGCCGACCATGTTGGTACCCGACGAGCGTGGATAGGCAGGGAAAGGGCGTGATGTTGGCGGCGTCTCACTCGCTAAAAATTGTGGAAATCAGGACAAAACGTGACGATTGGAGAGGTGTCGATATTGTCATACGCCCTTCGAATTGGTTTGCTAACCGGACTTTGTTATGGCCGAATCGGGGCTGCCGCGCTTGTAGCGTTGCTTTAGTCGCGTCGCGCGGCCGCCTCACTTTTCAGCGAGCGTGGCCCCGACATGGCAATGAAGCTGACACCCGGGCGCATCGCGGAGCGGTTCCGCGGCAACCCGATGTTTCCGTCCCTGATGTTCCCAGTGTTTCCCGGGCTGATGCTGCGATCGAACCAAGGCGGGTTGCTACCCTTCGCCGGCCGCTGGCGCATAAAGCCCCGGCGTCTCGGCGCCTGGCATCCGCCGAAGATTTACGGTCGCATCGGCTCGCTCGAGGTCCGGCTCGCGCGGAAGAAAAGCGAGATCAGGCAGGCACAACGTCTCCGCTACAAAGTGTTCTACGAGGAGATGTCCGCGGTGCCCGACGCGCTTGCCATGCTGTCGCGGCGCGACGAGGATGAATTCGACCAGATCTTCGACCATATGCTCGTGGTCGATCGTGGCGATACCACCAACGGGCGGCGCTGGCACCGCCCGCGCGTGGTAGGCACTTATCGCGTGCTGCGCCAGGAGGTTGCAGACCTCAATGACGGTTTCTATACGCAAGGCGAATACAACATCCTGCCGTTGATCCAGGCGAAGGGCGGGGACTACAGCTTCATGGAGCTTGGCCGCTCCTGCGTGCTCAAGCCTTATCGCAACAAGCGCACGCTCGAGCTTCTGTGGCAGGGCGTGTGGTCCTACGTGCGCGAGCATGGCATCGAGGTGATGGTCGGCTGCGCCAGCTTCGAAGGCACGGAGCCTGCCGCGCACGCCATGGCGCTCAGCTTCCTCTACCACAACGCTCTTGCGCCAGAGGACTGGCGCGTCAGAGCGCATGAGCATCTCCGCGTCGACATGAACATGCTGCCAGCCGAAGCAGTTAATGCGCGTGCCGCGCTGAAAGCGCTGCCGCCTTTGATCAAGGGCTATCTCAGGCTCGGCGCCTATTTCGGCGACGGCGCCGTCATCGACCACCAGTTCGGCACCACCGATGTCTTGATCATCCTCCCGGTCGAGGCGATCAAGACCCGCTATTTCGCCCATTTCGGCTCCCCCGACGCGCATTCCTCGCCCACCGCGTCGGGTTTCGCGCTCAACTAGGCGCCGAATCAGCACATTTGACGCTTCGTGTGCCCGTCCTTAGGATTTCGGGCGTCATGCGTCACGCCGATATCAATGTCTTTCGACCTGTGAGCAACGGAGCCGTCGGCCTGCGCGAGCTGAACGAGCGCTCGCGCGAGGTCTTCAAGCGCATTGTCGAGACCTACCTCGCCACCGGCGATCCGGTCGGCTCGCGGAACTTGAGCCGCGCGCTCCCCATGACGCTGTCGCCGGCCTCGGTGCGCAATGTCATGTCAGACCTCGAGGCGCTCGGCCTCATCTACGCGCCCCATACCAGCGCCGGCAGGCTGCCCACCCAGTCCGGCTTGCGGCTGTTCATCGACGGCCTGCTCGAGATCGGAGAGGTCAGCGAGGAGGAGCGGAGCCAGATCGAAGCTCGCATTGCCGGCGATGGGCGCCACCGCGCGGTAGAGGAGTTCCTCGCCGAAGCCGGCGCCATGCTGTCCGGACTCTCCGGCTGCGCCGGTGTCGTGCTCGTCGACAAGCAGAGCAAGACGCTGAAGCAGGTCGAGTTCGTCAATCTCGGGCCTGGCCGGGCGCTCGCCGTGCTGGTGAGCGAGGATGGCGACGTGGAGAACCGCATCGTCGCGCTCCCCGAGGGCCTGCCGCTCGGGTCGCTTACCGAGGCCTCGAACTACATCACCGCACGCATCGCCGGCCTCACGCTCGCCGAGGCACGCGCCCGCATCGAGAAAGAGATCGAGCAGAAGCGTGCCCAGCTCGACGAGCTCACCGCACGAGTCGTCACCGAAGGGCTCGCCACCTGGTCGGGCAGCGGGGATGAGCAGAAGAGCCTCATTGTCTGTGGCCGCTCGCATCTCCTGGAAGACGTGCGGGCCATGGAGGATCTGGAACGGGTGCGGCTTCTGTTCGAGGACCTCGACACCAAGAAGGACCTGATTCAGCTGCTTGGTCTCGCTGAGCGGGCCGAGGGCGTGCGCATTTTCATCGGCTCGGAGAACAAGCTGTTTTCGCTGTCCGGCTCGGCGTTGATCGTCTCGCCCTTCGAGGACACGGAACAGAAGATCGTTGGCGTCCTGGGCGTCATCGGCCCGACGCGGCTCAACTATGCCCGGATCATCCCCATGGTTGACTACACGGCCCGCCTGCTTGGCCGCCTTGTCCCTTGATTTTTCGGCGCTCACGGTCGATATCCGGGATCAGAATCACGATCCCTCGCGTTAATGAGAGCCTATGCCCGACGAAACGACCGACACGAGTTCCTGAGGATCAGGCGGGAGTCGCTAGCGCCGATGCCCAAAGCATCGACCCAGCGGCCCAGGCGAACGCCGAGCTCACTGCTCTCGTCGCCGAGAATTCCGACATGCGCGATCGCCTGCTCCGCACCATGGCCGACATGGAGAATTTGCGCCGCCGCACCGACCGCGAGAAGGCCGATACCGCGCGCTATGCGATCTCCAATTTCGCCCGCGACGTGCTTACCGTCGGCGACAATCTCCGCCGCACCATCGAGCATGTTCCGGCAGAAGCGGCGAGCGAGGATCCGGCACTGAAGAGCTTTCTCGATGGTGTGGAGCTTACCGATCGCGAGCTGTTGAATGTGCTTGAGCGTCACGGCGTCACGCGCATAGAGCCGCTCGGGGCCAGATTCGATCCGAATTGCCACCAGGCGATGTACGAGGTGCAGAACCCGGAGGTGCCGGAAGGAACCGTGGTCGACGTGATGCAGGCAGGCTATGTGATCGGCGACCGCTGTCTGCGGCCTGCGCTCGTCGCGGTGGCCAAAGGCGGCGCCAAGCAGACGGCGACAGCCCAGTCTGGCGACGACGGCGCGCCCAAGGCGGCAAATGACGATTTCCTGAGAGGCGGGCCGCAAGACAGACGTGAGCCGCCTCGCGGTGACCAGCAGCACCGCGGCGAGCCGCATCGTGGCGGGCCACATAGTGGCGGCCATCCCAGAGGCCCGCACAACAAGACTTAGGCAGGCCTTGTCACCCGGCGCAGCGTCAGGTTGAGGCGCCCGCCTTCGGCCCACAGATCGGAGCTGCCGGGAAGAATGCGATCGATGCCGTGATAGGCAAGCCGGTCCTCGCCGCCCAGCACCACCACGTCCCCGGACCTTAGCTCGAACGCGCGGGTGGGGTCTTTTCGCGTCACGCCACCAACACGAAAGACGGCGCTATCGCCAAGCGACACCGAAAGCACCGGCGCGTCGAAGTCCTCCTCATCCTTGTCCTGATGCAGCCCCATCTTGGCATCGCCGTTGTAATAGTTGACGAGGCAGGCCTCTGGCGGCGCCGCATAGCCGGCAACTTCCGCCCAAAGATCGAGCAGCGCACGGGGCATTGCGGGCCACGGCCTGTCAGTGACCGGGTGCGTCGCCTGGTAGCGATAGCCGCCCTCCTTGTCCGTGACCCAGCCAAGCGGCCCGCAATTCGTCATACGCACCGACATCTTCTTGCCAGAGCGTGGCATGGCGGGCGTGAACAGCGGCGCCTCGGCCAGGACCACGCGGATGGCACCGAGCAGCTTTACCTGCTCAGCCACGTCGAGCCTTCCTGGCAGATATTCCAAGGTCACGTCTTTGCCTCGACCTTTCGCCGTTCTACGATCCGCCACACTGCGCCTTTATCAGTGATGTCGAGGTAGCCATGGCAAGGGTCCACAAAGCAAACCCCGACGGTGACGTGCCTGGGCGCGCCGGTAAAGACTATCAGCGTCTGCGCGATCAGGCCCGCATATGGCACGGGGCGACCGCGCAGGTGCTCGCCGCGGTCGGGCTCGGGCCTGGCATGAGCTGCCTCGATGTCGGCTGCGGACCAGGCGCGGTGATGCGGCTCATGGCAGACCGCGTGGGTTCTGAGGGCCGCGTCACCGGCATCGAGATCGACGCAGCGCTTGCTGCCGAGGCATTGCAGCAGCTTCGCGCCGAAGGCGGCGCTAAATTCGAGCTGATTGCCGGCGATCTCCTCAAGCTCAAGATGCCGGCCGGCGCGCCGTTCGACCTCACTTTTTGCCGACTCCTGCTCATGCAAATGCGCGACCCCGTCGCTATCCTCGAAAAGATGTCAGCCTGGACCAGGCCAGGCGGCGTCTTGGTTGCGCAGGAGCTCGACTTCGGCGCCATCACCGTCGAGCCGACCTGCCCGGCCATGGGCGAATTTAACCGCGTGTTCGACGGGGTCTTCCGCGGTCATGGCCGCAATTTGCGGGCCGGGCGCCAGCTGCCGGCGCAATTCGAGGCTGCTGGGCTTGAGACGCCCGATGGTACCGACGCAGCCGTGCACTACCTGCCGCTGTCGAAGATGGCCAACATGCTGATCGGCGTTTATGACGGCCTCTATGCTGCGGGCGCGGAGCTTGGACTTGCCGATCCACAGCGTGCGTCGGCGTTCCGCGAAGAGATGGCTGACGCAGGTGCCGACGGTCGCTATTATTGTCTCACCCCGGTTCTGATCGCCGCTTGGAAGCGCATCGCCTGAGAAACGCAACTTGATCGCTCGCGACGTCCCCTTCTCCTTGCGGCCCAAATGCTTGGCTCCTATATACACGCGGGAAACCCGCCGCATGAGTTGGCGGGCGCGCCGATAGTGTTAGGGGACCGGCGCCACGCGAGTTGGATGCGAGGCGCGCGTCAGTGTTAGCGGGTGCCTGATCTGGGCCCGAACGGTCTGCCAGAAAGAGAGGCTACGGATGGCGAAAGTAATTGGTATCGATCTCGGCACGACGAATTCCTGTGTCGCAGTCATGGAGGGGAAGAACCCCAAAGTTATCGAGAATGCCGAAGGCATGCGTACCACGCCTTCGATGGTTGCCTTCACCGAAGATCAAGAACGACTTGTCGGCCTTCCGGCCAAGCGCCAGGCCGTCACCAATCCCGAAAACACCTTCTTCGCCATCAAGCGCCTGATCGGCCGCCGTTACGACGACCCGATGGTCGAGAAGGACAAGGGTCTCGTCCCCTACAAGATCGTGCGCGCCGACAACGGCGATGCCTGGGTCGAATCCCGCGGCACGAAATATTCGCCCTCACAGATCTCCGCCTTCATCCTGCAGAAGATGAAGGAGACGGCGGAAGCCTATCTCGGCGAGAAGGTCGAACAGGCGGTCATCACCGTGCCTGCCTATTTCAACGACGCCCAGCGCCAGGCGACCAAGGACGCCGGCAAGATCGCAGGGCTCGAAGTCCTGCGCATCATCAACGAGCCGACGGCCGCCGCGCTCGCGTACGGCCTCGACAAGAAGACCGGCTCCAAGACCATCGCCGTGTACGACCTTGGCGGTGGCACCTTCGACATTTCGATCCTGGAGATCGGCGACGGCGTGTTCGAGGTGAAGTCGACCAATGGCGACACCTTCCTCGGTGGCGAGGATTTCGACATGCGCCTCGTCGATTATCTCGCCAACGAGTTCAAGAAGGAGAGCGGAATCGATCTTCGTAGCGACAAGCTCGCGCTGCAGAGGCTGAAAGAGGCCGCAGAGAAGGCCAAGATCGAGCTGTCTTCGACGACGCAGACCGAGATCAACCTGCCCTTCATCACCGCCGACAAGACCGGGCCGAAGCATCTCACCATGAAGCTCACCCGGGCGAAGCTCGAGAGCCTGGTCGACGATCTCATCCAGAAGACTGTCGGGCCGTGCCAGAACGCGCTGAAGGATGCCGGGCTCAAGGCCGCCGAGATCGACGAGGTAGTGCTGGTCGGGGGCATGACCCGCATGCCGAAAGTCGCCGAGACGGTGAAGACCATCTTCGGCCGCGAGCCTCATAAGGGCGTGAACCCGGACGAGGTGGTGGCGATCGGCGCCGCGATCCAGGCCGGCGTGCTCCAGGGCGACGTCAAAGATGTGCTCCTGCTCGACGTGACGCCGTTGTCGCTCGGCATCGAAACCTTGGGCGGCGTGTTCACCCGTCTCATCGACCGCAACACCACAATCCCAACCAAGAAGAGCCAGGTGTTTTCCACCGCAGAGGACAATCAAAACGCGGTGACCATCCGCGTGTTCCAGGGCGAGCGCGAGATGGCGGCCGACAACAAGCTGCTCGGCCAGTTTGACCTCGTCGGCATTCCGCCAGCGCCGCGCGGCGTGCCGCAGGTTGAGGTCACCTTCGACATCGATGCGAACGGCATCGTCAATGTGGCGGCGACCGACAAGGCCACCGGCAAGGAGCAGTCCATCCGCATCCAGGCCTCAGGCGGCCTCTCCGAGGCCGATATCGAGCGCATGGTCAAGGAAGCCGAGAGCCATGCCGAGGAGGACAAGAAGCGCCGCGAGCTGGTCGAGATGAAAAACCAGGGCGAGGCGTTGGTGCACTCCACGGAGAAGATGCTCAAGGACTTCGGTGACAAGGTCCCGGCTGCCGACAAGGGCGTCGTCGAGACGGCGCTTGCCGACCTCAAATCCGCGCTGCAAGGCGAGGACAAGGACCTGATCAAGCAGAAGGTCGATGGGATGGCGCAGGCCTCGATGAAGCTTGGCGAGGCGCTTTATCAGTCGAGCCAAGGCGCTGCCGCCAGCGGCAGTGGCGGCGGTCCCTCAGAGGGCGGCGACGGCAAGGAGAATGTGGTCGACGTCGACTTCGAAGAGGTCAAGGACGACGACAGCAAGAAGTCAGCATAAGTATGAGTTAAAGGCGTTTGGCGCGGGGCCCGCACGATTTTTAGTGCAGCCTCGCCCGTAGCCCAACAAGAGGCTAAGCGCTGCCGCCAGCGGGTGGGCGGATTGGTGTGGAAGGCCGGAAGTCGCGAATGGCAACGAAGCGAGACTATTACGACGTCTTAGGTATTGCGAAGGCTGCCAGCGATCAGGAGATCAAGGCCGCCTTTCGCCGTCTCGCCAAGGAGTGCCACCCTGACCGCTGCAACGGCGACACCACCTCGGAAAAGCGCTTCAAGGAAGTGAACGAAGCCTACGAGGCACTGAAGGACCCGCAGAAGCGAGCGGCCTATGACCGCTTCGGCCATGCCGCGTTCGAGGGCGGCATGGGGGGCATGGGCGGCCACCCGCACGGGTTCGGGGCCGATTTCTCGGCCTCCATGTCGGCCATGTTCGACGATCTGTTCGGCGAATTTATGGGCCAGCGCCGGCCGCGACAGCGCTCGGCTCGCGAGCGGGGGGCCGACCTTCGTTACAACATGGAGATCGGGCTTTCCGAGGCCCATGACGGCAAGACGGCGCAGATCCGCGTGCCGACCAGCGTCACCTGCGAGGCCTGCACCGGCTCAGGCGCCAAGACCGGCACCGCGCCCTCAACTTGCCGCACCTGCGGCGGCATCGGCAAAGTGCGTGCGGCGCAAGGCTTCTTCACCATCGAGCGCACCTGTCCCTCCTGCCAGGGACGCGGCGAGGTGATCGAGACACCGTGCCCAACATGCAATGGCTCTGGCAGAGTGACGCGGGAGCGGACGCTGTCGGTAACCATCCCCGAAGGGGTCGAAGACGGCACGCGCATCAGGCTCGCCGGCGAAGGCGAGGCTGGCTTGCGCGGCGGACCTGCCGGCGACCTCTATATCTTCCTCTCCATCAAGCCGCATGAGTTCTTCCAGCGCGACGGCGCGGACTTGTTCTGCCGGGTGCCGATTGCCATGACGACGGCAGCGCTCGGCGGTCAGATCGAGGTGCCGACCATCGACGGCGGCAAGTCGAAAGTGAAAATCCCGGAAGGGACTGAGAGCGGCAAGCAGTTCCGCATCAAGTCTAAGGGCATGCCGGTGCTGCGCTCCAAGCAGCAGGGCGACCTCTACATCCAGGTCGAGGTCGAGACGCCGAAAAGCCTGACGCGGAAGCAGCGGGAGCTGCTGAAGGAGTTCGAGAACGCCTCGAACGCGAGCACGAGCCCGGCCTCGACCGGCTTCTTCGCCCGCGTGAAGGAATTTTTCGAAGGTCAATAGCGCTGCGCGCATAGATCAGCGTGTTTCCTCTCATATCCGTGAAAATCGGCGCATTTATCCGCGCATATCGGCGCACTTCCCGCGCAAATCGCGTGGAGTGACGCGATGATCGAACGCGCGACGCCTCTCAAGACCGCCATCGTCAATCAGGTGCAAGGGATGGCGAGGCCGGTCACCCACACCGGTCATGCGGGCGGCGCTCGGCGTCGTCATGGTGCGCGGCGCTCTGGTACGCCAAGACCGCGATCTTCCTCGCCTTTGCCAGCATTGCGCGCTCTCCCTCATGACCGGGCTTCCGCATCTCGCCTCGCTCGCCATCGTGGTGGTCGCGATCATCGGATTCTTCGTGGCAGTGTTCGTCGGGGTTGGACCGACCATCGCCGAGCAGGTCACGCAGCTCGCCACGAGCGTCGCGACTGGCGTCACCAATATCTCGCAACAGGTGATAAATGCGGCGGACAAGCAAAAGCTGTTGCAGGATTTCGACATCACCAAGCTGCTCAGCCAATTCAGCCCCTGGAACATCGCGGGCGCGCGCTGTTTGCCGGTCTCGCCGGCTTTCTTCCTTATCTTGGGCCGATCATCGGCGCCGTGCCCATGGTGCTGGTCGCCGGCGGCGACAGTCTCAATCTCGCGCTGTGGGTCATCGGTCTTTATGCCGTCGTGCAGTTCACCGAGAGCTACCTGCTCACGCCCTTGATCCAGGCCCGAGCCGTGTTCTTGCTCCCCGCCGTGGTGATCCTCAATCAGCTCGTGCTCGCCGTCCTGTTCGGCATTCTGGGCTTCGCCCTTGCCCCGCTCGCCGCCACGGTTCGTACCGCTTCGTAGCCTGTTCGGGGCGGAAGAGGACGAGGCGGGTTAAGCCAACGCGCAGCGCTTTGCTTGCTGACGCTCGTCATGCTGGGTAAGTCTGTCACCGGACCTCGAAGAGGAGGACGGATTGACGCGGCTCTTATTCTTCGCCGGCAGCACGCGGGAAGGCTCCTACAACAAGAGGCTTGCCAGGCTCGCCCAGCACATCGCCACGGCCAATGGCGTCGAGGGCGTCTTTGTCGACCTCAAAAACTACCCCATGCCGCTCTACAACGGCGACCTCGAGGCCGAGCAGGGACCGCCGCAGAAGGCCGCCGAGTTCAAGGCGCTGCTTGGTGAGTATCAGGGCGTATTCATCGCCAGCCCCGAATACAACTCCTCGGTCACGCCGTTGCTCAAGAACACGCTCGATTGGGTGACGCGCGTGCGCGGCAAGGGCGAGACCGGGCTCGAAGTCTACAAGAGCCGCGTCTTCGCCATCAGCGGCGCATCGCCCGGCTATTACGGGACCATCCGCAGCCTGTTGAATCTCAGGCAAATCCTCGAAGTCGGCATCGGCGCCACAGTAATCCCGCAACAGCTTGCCCTGCCGCGCGCCAACGACGCCTTCGAGGCAGATGGCAGCCTGAAGGACAAAGGGCAGCAGACCATGCTGAAAGGCGTGGTCGAGGCGCTGGCCGTCGCCGCCAAGAAGTTCGCCACATGATGAACAAAGCCCGCGATCGACTAATCGTCGCGCTCGACGTGCCAAGTGCCGAGCAGGCGCGGGCGTTGATCGACACGCTGCAGGGCAGCGTCGGGGTTTACAAGATCGGCCTTGAACTCTTGTTTGCCGGCGGGCTCAAACTTATGAGCGAGCTCATAACGCGGGGTGATCGCGTCTTTATCGACGCGAAGCTGCTCGATATCGAAACGACCGTCGAGCGCGCCACCGCGGCGATAGCGCGCATCGGCGCGGATTTCCTCACGGTGCATGCGCTTGAATGCAAGACGCTCGATGCGGCGGTGCGGGGACGGGGCGACAGCGAGCTCCAGCTGCTCGGCGTCACGGTGCTCACCAATCTTGACCGCGATGACCTCAAGGAGCAGGGGATCGACCGTGTCCCGCAGGAGCTTGCGATCTATCGTGCAATGCTGGCACAGGAGGCCGGTTTCGACGGGGTCGTGGCGTCAGGCAAAGATGCTGTCGCGCTTCGCCAGGCGCTTGGATCAAAGATGCTGATCGTCACGCCCGGCATCAGGCCGGAAGGCAGCGCAAGCAACGATCAGATGGGAATTACCACGCCGGCAATGGCGATCGCCGCCGGCGCTGACTATCTCGTGGTCGGGCGGCCCATCACTGCAGCGCCAAATCCGCGCACCGCGGCGCAAGCGATCGTTGCTGAGATTGACTCAGCTCTGTCCGGTTAGTCGCGCCAATACGTTGCGTAATCAAGTGCGACAGCGCTTCGGCATTGCCCACGATCACGACCTGCTTCAGCCGTGACTTGCCGCCATGGGCGACGCTGACGGTAGACTTCGGCACAGCAAGCCACCGCGCGATGAATGCCTCGAGCGCTTCAGTGGCGAGGGCCGGCCTCGGGCAGCGCACGCACCCGCGCCTTCAACACGTATTGGCCCGCCGATGCCGACGACCTCGTCGTTGGCAGATTTCGGCGTGAGTCGGACTGGGAGAATCACACCGTCACGGCTTGGACGTAGAAAAAGACTTGGAGGCCTTGTCGCGGCCAAAGCTACTCGGACGGAATGACCGCCGGCGCGAGCCAGCCGAGCAGCACCACGTCGCGGACGAACAGAAGAAAGAGGATCAGGATTACCGGTGAAATGTCGATGCCGCCGAGATTGGGCAGGATGTTGCGGATCGGCCGGAGCGCCGGCTCAGTCAACCGGTAGAGCATGTCCGCGAACATCAGCACGAAACGGTTGTTGGTGTTCACAACATTGAAGGCGACGAGCCAGCTCAGTATGGCGCTGGCGATCACCACCCAGATATAGAGGTCGATGACGAGAACGATGAAACCGATCAATGGAGCCATGAACCCTCTCCTCGCGGACGCATCATCTAGCGGAGAGGCGAGGATGAGGGCAACCCCTATGCCACCGTTGCCTTGGGGCGCCTTGACAGGCTGGAAGGCCGATCCCTAAATGGCGCCACAATCCTGGGGCCGTAGCTCAGTTGGGAGAGCGCAGCAATCGCACTGCTGAGGTCGTCGGTTCGATCCCGTCCGGCTCCACCAAAAATGCCAATATTTTCCGATAGATGCAGAGGTAGGCGCCTTAACGCGTCTTCTTTTGACTTCCTGTGTCACCACCGTGTCACTATGCCTCGGCAAGTGAGGCAGCTCGTGATATGTCCGCTGCCCATGTCGCTCGAAGCTGCCGCTTGCGTTGTCGCTGCCCTGTCATGGGCTATCCGACACTTTCCGAAGTCATGAGCCTTGCCGTCATCGTGCTGGCTGCAAGCACTGCACGCTGGCGAGCGCAAATGGATCGATGCCGAGCTTGCCGCGACTCCTGGCTATCTCCAATGGCACGCGGAGGACCTGCTCGATAAGGCGCTCCGCAAGAAGGCGTTGGTGCCATATCGAGAGCGCGCTCTTTGCATGGACTGTCATCGGCGTGCTCGCGCTCGCGCCAATATTCACAGGTTGAAGGTTTCGGAGGAGGTTGGATGTGGTGGATGACGGTCGGTCGCATGGGCGATGCGTGAAATGGTTTTCGGTCAAGGGATATGGTTTTCTGCAGCCCGATGGCGGCGGCGGTCCTGACATTTTTTGCCACATCAAGAGCATTGAAAATCGCGGCAGCGACGATGGGGTTGAGATCGGTGGGCGCGTGACGTTTGTGATCGGTCGCGATCCGAAGGATGGCGGCCTGCAGGCAACGCGCGTGTGGCTGGAACAAGGCGTCGATGATGTTTAAGCGCATGGGCGCTGCAATGGCTCTACCTCATCTAGGCGATTGGGCGCGTAATCCTCTACAGAGATGCGGGTGCCGCTCTTCGTCTCACGCCAAAACAGATTCTTGTCTGGGTCTTGCGTCTCCCACTTGCCGGTGTGTTGGTTCAGCACGCCCACAAATGTATGAGATGCGGGGGTATCCGCGTCAAAGATGTGAACCACCTTCGCGTCGTAACCCATCTCTGCTCCATTGAGATGTAGAGGCAGGCGAAGGTCAACGGGGATCCCTCACGCCTAGTCGCTGCTACATCGATTCGCTGTCATGGCTTAACACCCACCATCCACGCGATGAGGATCGGAGCCGATAGCAGAGCGTAAATGAAAAGCAACAGGAACGCCGTTTGAGTGGCCTCTTCATAGTTTTTCAGGCACCACAAAAAAACCTGGCGCAGCGCGGGCGCAGCAGCCACGACGCCAATAGTGAGGCCGAATCCAGCGAGAGCGTGTTGCCAGGTCATGGCCTAGCGGCGGGAGAACGGCGCGAGCCGGAGCGAAAGGGCTGGGCCGTCGGGAATGCGAGGGCGCTCGGCGTCCGTACCAGTGGGTTTCGACGCAGCGTCGCCTAGGATAGTGGCTTTATGCAATAGAAAGTTCAAAAGGACCCCTCACTCCATCTACAGATGCATAATGACCAAGATCGTCACCAGACCAAGTCCGATCCAGCTATAGCCCAACAGAAAACGATGAACTGCTTTTGCCATACGCGAACGGCCAAACTCGAAGTGTGTTGCGGCCACGTAGCAGCGCGCGGCCGAAAGGGCGACGGGCACTACCCAAATGCCAGAGCCCCAATCATCCATATCCTTCCCTTTCAGTTGGCGCTCGATCTCACTTTCCTAAGGCGGACGAACCCGCGCTAATTTTGCTCAGAGCTTTCGCGCTGGGAAGTGGGAGTGACATCCCGCAGTCATGATATTTGGCTGCGTCGTCAAGGCACTCTCTACAACGTAGCGGTCAAGGGTGCCTTCCGCTCCTTGTCTTGCAATCACAGAAATCGGCTCGGTTACTTCAAAACAGCGCTTGAAACGACGCTTTTCGCTGCCCGCCTCTGGAAGGACTAAGAGGGCGCGCTGAGCTACCAGGCCTAAGTCAAGTGCCGTAGGCCTATATCGCTGTCGTTCGGTAATCTGCCGAACGGGTACGCGACCGCGCATGTAGAATGAGAGTTCGGCATTAACGTCGTAACTTGCGGTCGCAATCCAACTAGCTCCGCTCCGTTGTCGGAGTTGCTCAACGGTTGCGGCCAAATCCTGCCATCCCTCCAATCGATTCGCGGGGTTTCCAAAAGGGAGCGGCAAGTCGAAGGGTCGCGCGAGATACACAAGTGCTATCGTGGAAATAGTGCATCCCAGCGGAACGACTGCATGGGCGAGGCGTCGGCGCATGGGCGTTGCAGTTAGGCTGTTGCCTGCCGCTGCGGCCGCTAGAAGCGCGACCTGAGGATAGATTGGCGCGAGCCAGTTTGCCTGAATTCGATCGTGGAAGGCGTGAACCATCATGTATGCGACAAGCGGCGTTGCGATCGAGACAAGGAACACTGTTGGACTCGATCGATGTTCAATTGGTTTGCTGAATGCGATGCCAATGGCCACGAATGCAAAATAAGCAATCAGCGGATTGAGCAGCCCGAGTTGAGCTGCCAGAAATTCCCCGAGATAACGGACCGTCACCCGGTGAACGTTCATCCGGCCAAATTGCTGCGTAAAGGAAATCCAATCATGCTGCTCGTTCCACAAAAATACGGGCAAAAATACAAGACACGCGACTAATCCTCCGGCCCAGAGCCAGGGGCTCCGAAACCAATGTCGGCCTGCTGGATCGATCAACAGCCAAGCGACGATGCCAAGTCCGAGGAAGAGATTTGTGTATTTGGAGACACAGCCCAGCCCGGCAAACAACCCAACGAGGATCCAAAGCCACGAACGTTGCGTGCGAAAAATTGCCGATAGAGCCCAAACCGCCAATACCCAGAACATCGTTGAGGGTGCATCCGGCGTGCTGAGGATGGCTCCGATACCGATTAGGATCATGGCGTTAAACCAGAGCGCCGCACGCAACGCGGTCGGGCGGTCCCAAAGTTGGGTCGCAATTCCATAAACCGCGATTGAAGTGACCAATGCCGATAGAACCGGCAAAGCGCGAATACCTAGTGCGCTGTCACCCAGCATTCGGGTGGAGAGCCAAATCCACCACGCAATCATTGGGGGGTGATCGGCATAGCCGAACGCCGGTGTCTGCGACCAAAGCCAATAGTAAGTTTCGTCTGGGGCGAGCCCAGCGTGTGCCGCCGTCCAAAGACGTAATATCGTTAGAGCACCAACTATTAAGACAACCGCGGTCGGTCCAGGCGATAACATTGCTTCCCAGGAGATTCCCTCCAAAGCGCAAGCTAGGCGCTGCACCAGAATCGAGACGTTGGCCCGCTCATGGAGTGCGGGAGTTACAATTGCAAGCTCGGGAGTACTCCGGTTGGCAACCGCGCCCAACCCGACCGAAGCTCGTTGGCCAAGCATGAGATCTATCCGCGGGCGGACTACGCCGAGATAACGTGGTCTGGGCTCATGAAAAATCGACTATCCCCCTCTCCGCAGTTTTTCGATTTGAAGTGAAGGCGTCAAACTAGCTGGGACAATGTCATCATATGCCCTCCGGGACTATACAGATTAGTTGCTTTAGCGAAGTCTGACAAACCGGCTCGGTTCTTTGCAGATCGGCAGAAAAATAGAAAATTGAGTAGGGACGCAGCCTTGCTCCCATCTCGCACCAGACGAAGGTCATAAATAAATTCCTTGCTATTTCCGGCTCGGGCGCTACCCCGTGCCGGGGCTTATTCTTTAAGGCCACGCATGGGGAGGGTTATGGTGCCGTTTCATGGTGTACTCCGCGGTAGCACCCACCCCCGTTCAACTTGCACGGCTAGCGCAGCAATTCTGTCATCATGATGTTTTGTGACGTTGCAGCCGAGGCACAGTGCTAACTCGCTGGTTGTGCCAACTAGCGCTGACTTTAAGAGAGGTCAGCCTCTCTAAGCCCTGCAAGCCCCGGTGAGCACGTCCCCGCTTGCCGGGGCTTCTTTTTGTCTCGGCTTCGGTCGGCGCCCTTTCATATCAGGGCGTTGCGGCATACCACACCAGCAATGCTGAGACTGTGCTAATTTTATTGGGCTGGTCCTCGGGCGGCGACCAGCACCTTCATTACTTCCCGCACCGCGAGCCCCGGTGCATCTCTACTTGGACTCAATCAGGTGAAATCGCCCACATCGTCTGCGGTCGATGCCGCGTCATCATTATCACCAAGGATTTCGCCGTCGGCGAGCATCATTCCAGTACGTTTCTGTCCCGAATTTGTTTGGAAAACGTAATGAGGCGATGCACATTTCAGTCATGCGCTAAGTTCCAGCGTAAGGGAGAAGCCGCCATGAAGACTTTTATTTCAATTCTTGCAGTGACCCTCGCACTTGCCTTCACAGGTCCAGCCTTCGCGGGAAATGTGAAGGCCGCAAAGACCGAGTCCGATTGCAGGCTGGCTGATGGCCACTGGGATAAAATGACTAAGAGGTGCAAAGAGAAAAAGATGTAAGGGGCGTTCCGCTGACGATGGGTTGATGATGATTTACATGGGCGTCGTCATGGTCAGGTGTCCTGCTACCGGACGCGAACTTTCCACGGGCGTGGAAATGGATGCTGCAACGTTTGAACGGCTTCCCGACGTTCGCTCGCGGATGAATTGTCCTGTTTGCAGTCTCGATCATGACTGGTCAACGCGAGAGGCTTGGCTCGGGGATCCAGCTCCGTCCGCGCCAGCCCTTCCCTGGTTGTTCATAAACAATCTAAGTGCGCCGAATGACTAATTTGCTGGCGGGCGACTCCAGGGGCGTCGGCTTCGGTCGGCGGCTCTTTTTTCGCCTCTCGATTTCCTAAGCAAGCCTTTGCAACGTGGCATCGCCTTGCATCAAGTGCGCCTCCGCGCAATGCTTGATGGCTCGCTTCGATGAATAGATGGCGGTCTCTCGCGTACATGAATAGATGGCGGTCTCTCGCGTACGCCCATCATTTTTATCGTCACCATGGTCGCTGATGTAAATCCGGTTCATTTCAAACTCCGACTGTCAGCTAATAGCCTCGTCTTCTGTCGTAAAGTCAGTCCCCCAGGCCGCTGCTTGACTGCTTCCTCATATGCAGCCCGCGCAACCCGGTAGTCACCGGTAAGAGCAATCAGCTCCTCAGAGTAGAGCGCCCTCGAGCCAGAAGCGGATTTCTCAATCAGAGGCAACCAGCTCACTGGTATCAACGACTGCCAAGCTCGCGGCATTGTCACCGCACCTAAGATTCAGCGACTCGAGATTGAGCGAACTCGTTGCTGGTGCCGTCGATATGAACCATCTGACCTGTTTCAGTGCATCCGAACGCGTAACGGCCTTTCCGTGTCGGCAACCGTCTTTTCCCAGACAACGGCGTTGACAGCGCAGTGACCACTGTTTGGCTCGTAGAACGCAATGACCCGCTTACTGCCAACCGCCGTAGGATAGCCTCGTGCGGTCCAACTGGTCCTGAATGGGTCAACAGTTCTTCGGCGCGGGAGGGACGCTGACGGCGGTGAAGACGAGGGCTCCCGCCGCAGCGAACGTCAGGAACCGCCTGTGAGAGAATGAGACCTTCGGATTCGCATTCTGCAGTGCAGCATAAAGGCATGGCGTCTATGAAATGCTTGCGATATCTAATTACTGGGCACTTGGCGAAGGTTGCAGAAAAATATGACGGTCTGACAACTATTGCCAAGATACACTTAACGTTTTTCGAATTGCTTGCGACTTTTTTTAACACTTCCTCCTCTACCAAGTTGAGGCGCAGCAAGGGGCGTCGGCTCGCGCGCTAACGAAGCCGAATCTCTCTCAGCGGAGGATCATGCTGATTACTGCAGCCATCGAGTGACTCCGGCGAGTTGCCGGTTCGCGAATGCTCTCGATCGCCCGGAATTTTTAAGGCCCTGTGGCTGTCGCGTCACCAATTTTGCCCCGCGATGTGATTGGATCGCAATCTGACGCCTTGCCCGCGGACGGCAAGGGAGGAGTCGAGGGGGCCAAGTAATGCGTACCACCAGCGCGGCATCGCCGCGTCGCTTGCACTGGCAGGCTGCTTTCACCACTAAACCCTACAAGGCGCAAACCTCGTCGCTAGTAGTTTGGCAGCACGTTTTCTTGTCTGACACGCCTATGACGAATTGGTGCGGCTCAAGCCTGTTATTGACTCGGGTTGTCAAAAAACACCCATCTGCGCAAAATGTTGTCAGTGCGCTAACGGTAAACGTGGCGCCTCAACAAAACGTCTCCCCACCGCGGAGACTCAGCGGATCGCGCGATCGACTCAAAGCAAAATTCTAAAAACTCTCGCCCCGTCACCTTCGAGAGCTGTGCCGATAAGACAAATGAGCAACGACCCAGTCTGGCTTGCCGATAACGTCATGGCGTTTCTGTTAGACCGCCAGGGTGATGCACCCGACAAAAGCCTCTTACAGTCGAAGATCGAAGCGTACTACGACGGTAAGGCGTTTCCGTTTACGTTCCGATTCGGCCACGTCGCTTGGAGTGAGACCACTGGCCAAGATTATGGCGTTGTCGTCGCGCTCGATGAGCGTCCGGTGCTTCACGTCGATTTGTATAGCGTCGATCTGGAAAGCCCACTTGCCAAACACGCCTTTCATGTTGTCCGCACCTTCGAGGATGGCGAGTGGACGGGCGTGCTTGCGGCGAGGCTACGAGATCCGGCGAAGGCAGCAAAGTCGGAGCAGGACTGAGTAGCCGAGGCACCTCGCGTCGGCTCACCACACTGGGGGAGGCTATGGATCCTAATCCACGGGTTGTCGCTGTTTGACAGGGATGTCCGGTTAGAATTGATTTTCAGACATCCCGCGAGGTCATCGAGAGGTCCGCTAAGTGCCAGAAGCGGGCGTTCTTGATTAGGTGTTGTGGGGGAAACACTCAATTTCACCGCAGTCTGCGGCTTCATTTGCCCTTCCTAATATCTAACAAGTTCGTTCCATGGATGCAGAATTGGGGTTGCCAGCCGCGATTGCCGTTTTGGGGCTCTCGCTGGCTTCAGGGGTCATGGTGGTCTTATCGTTGCTGTGGCAACGAAGGCCCAAGGCGCCGCGAGCAACCCGCACTAACGCGCCTGCCCGGGGTGTGCAGACTTGGATTGGCGCAGTCTTGCTCGTTGGATTGGTCTGGGTGGCCATTCTGATGTTGATGAGTGCAATAGCTCAAAGCGACCGCTGGAAGCTTCCGCGCGGACGCCTGCTCGAGACAGTTTTGTCCGCCTGCCAATTTGAGCATTCGAAGCGTGCCGGGATCGATTCAGAGCACATGATTTGTCCAACTCGTTTCGCCGCCCACGATTTTCCACAAGTGCTTCAAGATGCAGTGCTGGCCGGCGAAGATGAGCGTTTCTTCTCCCACGGTGCGGTCGACCTCCGCTCCACTCTGCGAGCCGCTTGGCATTCGCTTCGGGGAAATCGGCAGGGGGGAAGCACAATAACGCAGCAGCTTGCGCGATCCATACTCCTCAGGAAAGAGGATAGTGTTGGACGCAAGCTGGTGGAGGCTGTTGCGGCAATTAGGATCTCTGCGCTCCTCACCCGCCCCCAGATTCTCACGCGCTATATGAACGTCGTCCCGCACGCGCGGAACATGAATGGATTCGATGATCCGGCTCGATATTACTTCGGAGTAGGAGTGCGGGATCTAGATCTCGCTGAGGCGGCGCTCCTGGTTGGCATGCTCCCCGAGCCAAACAATCGCGATCCGCTGAAGAATCCCTCCGACGCCTTAGCCAGCGCCATCGGCGTGCTTCAGCGCATGCTCGACCAACGGAAGATTACGGGAGTGCAGGCCGCGAAGGCTCAGGAAGAGCTTAAGCAGCGCCTACTGCGCGGCAACCTTCGTCGAGGAGAGGATGCTTATGTGCGCGTCGAATATCGTCCCTACCGTGACCTAGCAATCAGGGAGGCGCGCTCGAGCGGAATCAAGTTAGACGCGGATTATCGGCTCATCGTTTTCATGGATCCCGAATTCCAGCGGACCCTCGTTTCACAGACTTGCTCGATCACAGGAGACCATCAGGCTGCTGGATTTTTCATGCGCCCCTCCGGAGAAGTGCTGGCCATGACTGGGTCTTGCACCTACACGAGCGAATGGAACCGGGCGACTGACAGCGCAAGGTCGATAGGGTCGATCGGAAAGCTCTTTCCGCTGATAGGCATCCACGAGATGTCCGCCAACCTGAAGGATCGGTATTCTACTGCACCCGTCAGGAGACCGAACTGGCCGGCCGAACCGAACAGCCGATGCCTGACGAGGACGGCCATAAGCTTGGATTTTGCTCTAGTCCAATCGTGCAACCGACCTTGGACCGAAGTGGCCATTCGCCTTGGCCCCCGACTTATCGAGATTGTCAGGAGGTTCGACATCGCTCCACCGGATGCGCCCGCGCTCGTTCCCATTGGGGGAATACACACCTCCGCGATGAAGGTGGCGCAAGCCTACGCGGCCCTCGACAACAATGGAAACCTTCCGCAGATCCGGTTCCTAATTGCGGCGATCGGGTCGAAGGGAAATGTGATCGGCCAGCCGGCGATCAGCTACCAACGAAGGGTGATATCACCCTCGATTGCGTTGGCCGTCCTTCACGACCTTCGCGGGCCAGTAAAGGGCGGCACAGCTCGTGCCGCAAATTCCATCCATGCCATCGTTTATGGCAAGACCGGAACGTCATCTCGTAATGAGGATGCTCTATTCGTCGGATTGACTGAGGACTATGTCGGCTGCCTTTGGCTGGGTTACGATCAGCCAAAGCCGATGCCGGGCGTCCACGGCGGCGGGACTCCTGCCATAGCTTTCTCCAAGCTGACGGATTTCTATTACGTCAGGCTCGCTCAAGCCCATTTCGCCGAAAACGAGGATATGTCACCGGGTGAGGATCCGTGGCGCCGATTGAGAGCGTTCGCCTCAAGACAGCCAGGCATCACCGCACTAGCCGCGTTTGGCTCCGTGTTAATGACGTGTTTATTGTTACCGGCGTTGCTCCGCAGAAGGGTGACAGGTCAGAGCGCAGTCCGAGAACCACTGCACGAAGATCGCGACCTTCCTTTCCCATCTTCCTAAGCCACCACGACGTGCGTGTTAGCGGTCAATGTTGCAAGTAGAAGATTGCTGCGGCACTGGCAGCCGCTGCGATAGCTATCGCCGTCGCTATGCTCGCTAAGGTGAAAGCTAATTTCGCACTTCGCTGTGCGAGCTTCGCCACGCTTATGGCCTCGCAGGCCAGAAGTCTTAGCGCCACGCGCGATCTCTAACTCCTCTGAACGAGCTGTTCTCTTCCGTTTCAGTTTCTTGTCTTCAAGGTAGCGCAGAACGAACGCATGCTTTTCATTAACCCAAATGGCCGCCGCGAGCCGCGCCCCAATCTCTTCATCGGTAAGTTGGTCTAGCTCGGCGCTAACGGGATCGAACTTCTCATCCATGGTGGAAACGACGCCCACGATGCATCGTGATCTCCTATAGATAAAAATGGGCTTTTCGCTGAGAGAAACAGCAAGATGCTGACGAAAACGAGATGCCCCCGGCTGTAAAGTTCAGCTACGATCCCGGGACACCGTTAGTTCAGGATGCCTATGTCAAAGTCCTGGCTCTGGGTCTTCGTAGTTTGGTTCATCTCCCTCTTGGTTGGAATCCTGTGGGGATTGCTGTCATCGCCTGGCGTCAATGCGACGCGCATCGGTGAGGGGCTCGGCAAATACTCCGCCACTGTGCAAGCAGTCTCGCCTGCGCTGCTTGTTCTTCTCGTCCTTGCTCTTATCCTGCTCACCCTCGCTTATGCCATCTTAACTTACAAACTCCGGCGCGCCACTGATTCACTTGCGTCCATCGCGGCGTATCAGTCCAAACTACTTGCAGCTAATCAACGTGCCTATCTGTGCGTTGAACCTCTGGGCATTGTTTTGACCGTGGGTGGCACCCGCGTGCTTGGGCATGTCGGGATACGCAATGTTGGTAATCTACCAGCCCATAATGTTCGCTGGTTTCTTGACATAAAGGCGTCTCCCAACGATGCCGAGAAGATTTTTCCAATTGGTGCGCTGAGTGGCGATCTGGTCGCGCCTCCAGGAGTGAGCGTGACGCGGGGAACAAAGGCTGGGATGCTGATCGCCGATCTTAACGAACAAGGTTTGAGCGTTGTGAGGCTACGTTCCGAAGAAAATCCGGTCTTCATATACGTGTGGGGAACGGTCCTCTATCAAGATGGACTGGACGAAGACCGCTGGACACATTTCTGCCATCGTTACAACTGGGTTATGCGAGGTGACGGAGAAATCGCCAAGTATGATATCGACAGAAAATATGCGCGCTATCACGAATACGGTAATGGAACCGATGAGAGTGCGTTGCGGGAGGTGACCTAACGATTTTGTCTCGCTTACGACTGCGCTTAACGCGGATCGAAATGGTGTTGGCGGATCTGGTGGCATTCCACACACTGACAGGGCAGGTCTGCTTTTCGACCGAAAGCAGACCTCATAACGTGATCTGCTTACCGTCCGTTAGGTGCCAGAACCGGACATCCCGGGCACACCCGATACCATCCGAAAAGCTCGGCCCTTTCTGCCCTACTAGGGAAGCGATAACCAGGGAAGGCGCTGCCACCAGGACGGTTTCGGTTGTGGCGGCGGCTCTGCTGCCTGCGGCTTTCGCACTGGAGGCTGGCGCTTCGGCCTGGGTCTCGGTGTCACGGCGGAAGGCGGCACGGGAGAGACAGATGCGGCGGCTGCAGCCGCAGTTGGCGCCACAGGATACCCCACCATCAGCATCTTGCTGGAGACGGTTTCACCGGAGAATAACGATGCGTCCGCGTTCGCGTCGATCAAGGCGTGATGGGGGCTTGAGGAGCCGGCTTGAGACCCGGGCGTCCATAGCGACCTCGGCAGCTTAGGCACGACCGAAACGCTCGTTGGAGCGTCCGGGGCAAGCAGCGTCTCCGTATTGGCCAAAGCTTCCTTTTGGGAAAAATTGCCCGAATGGTTGGGCACCGAGGCATGAGAGCAGATCTCTACGGCGACCAGAGCCGCAGCGAGAAATCCGAGAGTTCTGAGGAGGCCAGAACCGATCGGGGACCTAAAATGCGTCCGGAGCAATTCAAGAGATCTACGCCACACGGATCAATCCACCCAGGACGCGAGGTCCGCGAGCTTTGCCAAGGCGCCTGATTCGAAGCGTAGAAGCTTAAATTTCGATTAAAGTTGTGATCGGTTTGGAGCCTACAACAAAGGGAGCTGATCGACCCTCAAGACCGCCAGCTCGATTTGACGAGCACGAGGGAGAGATTGTTCGCCGGCATGACGACGACCTCGCGCAATGCGAGCCCGTTGGACATGGCCTCGCTGACGATGTCGTCTACGTCGCGTAGACCCCAACGTCGGTTGCGCTGTCTGAGGTCTGCGTCGAATGTGGCATTGGTCAGGGGGTTTCCCGCCGGCAAGAAGCCCGCAATACTTGCTGGTGTCGACGAGGCCAAGCGTCTCCGAGGTCGCCGCACTGAAGATTGATCGACTTGTTATCGATGCTGTCAATATGAACCACCTGGCGATGGTTCAGCTCATAGAACGCTATAATGCGCTTGCGCCCGACCGTCGTGAGAATGGGCTCGTTAGGCTTAACTGGCCCAAGGTTCTGGACGAATTCATCGGCACGTTGCAGGAATACTTGCCAAGGAGAGGGCGACAGCGCCGACCGCGGCGAAACGTAAGAATAGAGTGAGCGGATACATTGTGGATCTCCTTCCGAGTTTCAGCCCAAGACCAATTTGAGCCTGAAGAAGATCATGGATAAGCGGACCGAACGGGAACTACGAAGCGCCGATCGCTGTTTGAGAAATGGCCACACATGCCGGAAAGGCACGGAGGGGCTCGTCTGAGACTTCTCAACGAGCAAAGACCAGAGGGAGACAACCTATGAACTACCAGATCCTTTTTGCGGGGCTGTGTGCAGTGATTGCCGCCAATATCCTTGTGGCAGTCATCGCCATCATCAGGGCGTATCGAGAGGAAAAGAGGATTCGACGCTTTTCCGGCTTCACCCCAGGTTTGAACCGGCGCTCCATTTGAAGACCTTGAAGAAATCCGTCCGAACCAAGAATTGTCTACTCCTCGAGGGATCCACGGAGACTCCGCCATGCGGTTTTCGTCGGGATTTCGTACCGCTCTGGTCGCCTTGTTCGCTTTGACTAGCGCGAGCATTTCGACCGCCGCCTCCGCCGATTCCGGGACAATTCAGATTTGGGAGTTGAAGGGAGGTTGGTTTATCGGCGTGTCCGGCGGCGGTGGCACGCTCATCTTCCATGGGCGGCGCTATCCGCTGTCTGTTGGGGGCTTGAGCGCGGGGCTTATGTTCGGCGCTTCGGAAACGAGGCTGTACGGCCGTGTGAGCAACATCTGGCGCCCATCTGACGTCGCTGGCGTTTATGGGGGCGCCGGCGCTGGCGCCGCCCTTTTGTTCGGCGCGCGGGCGATCGTGCTGCGCAATGAAAAGGGCGCCGTGTTAGCGCTGTCCGGCCGGCAGGTCGGGTTAATCGCCAATGCCGATCTTAGCGGACTGGCAATATCGCTGCGGTGACTTTGCCCTAACAACATTTTCAACAGGGCGCTCAGAAATGTCCGCAATGGATCTAGCTGACGCCAACGCGCGCTGACGATTGGTCCGCTTTGTGCCAGAACCGGAAATCAGCTTCGACGCGAAGCCTCCGAAGGTTCGGCGAACTCAGCGATATTGAGCGGCGCGATAATTCGCAGACCTTCAATGCACACAAATTTTTGTTTGTTCAACTTTTAGAGTATGGTTCACATGCCAATAACTGGCTCAAGACGACAGCAAGCTGCTTACCCGCCCGACCCCGATCAACTTTTAAGGGGTGAGGCCCCACATGCTTGGTAACCTCAATCAGGCCGACGCACAGGCGCTCATGCAGCTTGCCCAAGGTCGCCATCTGCGCGTCCTCGAGGGGCCGATCCTGCGCCGTCCCAGAGATCATGTCTGCGAGACTTCCCCAAACGCCGCGCCCCTAGTGAACTTAGAGCCAAGCGATCATTCCTAAAAAGGCCAGGCGTCCATATACCCGATGTTGTTGTGCCGAACGAACTTGTCGAGGAACGCTTGTGCCTAGTCCGTGGCTTCCAACCGCGCCGGCTCTGGCGCGCGCTTGCTCTCAGGAGGCTTGGGGAGGGGGCGCGGCCACAGCACGCGGCCCTGGTCGTCGCGCACCCGGAAGAACCAACCCATCAGGGGCACGACCATAAAGTCTGGAACGAACCGCGTGACAAACGCGCCAAGTTTGTTGGTGATTCCCGGCAAGGTCACCGACCAGCCGCGCTTGAAGCGCCGATAGGCGAGCTTCGCCACCTGTTCGGGCGTCCAGGCATGAAGCCAGACGAGGTAGCGAGAATTCTCGGCGCCAGCTTTGTCATGGAGCCCGGTCGACACTACGCCCGGGGCCACAACGGACACCTTCACGCCGGTGCCCATGGTCTCGTAGGAAAGCGCCTTGGAGAAGGACAGCACGAACGCTTTGGAGGCGGCGTAGACGGCCTGATAGGGCACCGGCATGTAACCCATCATGGATGAAAGGTTGAGCACGCCTCCGTGACCGCGCGCCAACATGCCGGGAAGGAAGCGAAGCGTCAGGTCCACCACGGCCCGCACATCGAGGTCGATCATGCGGCGCATGGCAGGCGGGTCCTCGTCCTGGAAGAAGCCGGCCGACATTACTCCGGCATTGTTGACGAGCACGTCGGTATAGAAACCGAAGCGGCGCACCGCCTGCTCCACCCCGGCGCAACCTTCTGAAGTGCTCAGGTCCTGGGCGGTCACCTTGACCTCGACCGGATAGGTTCGCGACAATTCCGCCGCGGTCCGGTCGAGCTTCGCCTTGTCTCGCCCGACGAGGACGAGGTTGTGGCCGTCGCCGGCGAACTCCTCGGCGAGCGCGCGGCCGATGCCTTCTGTCGCTCCGGTGATGACCACGGCCGGCAATGCCAGACTGGGATCAGACGTGAGATTGGTATCGTTCATACTGACTAGAATACGCGAAGAGCACCTTGCCGCGCGAGCAGCAATTGGCCCTGGAAAATCATGCAAAATCGGCGATTCTTGCCAGCGCAGGATCGACCTTGTCGAGTGGATCGCGGCGCTTGAACCTATGCTTAACGAGAATGGGTTTAGGTTTGAAGACCACCGGCCGGAGCTTTGCCTTTCCGGCTCTCGGAACCGCGATCCAGGGCGCGCCGTTTCAGGCTATACTCCGCACCTGACCCCGCGGACTTTTGGCACGCATGCGCGTCTAAAGGAGTTTTTGCGTATGGCACCCCGCGCCTTCTGGACTGGAAATCTACGGCTTTCGCTCGTCACCATCCCGATCCGGCTTTATCCTGCCACCAGCAGCGAGCGGAAAATCGATCTCCACCAGATCCACGAGCCGACCGGCAAGCGAATCCGCTATCAGAAGGTTGCGCCTGGTGTTGGTCCGGTTGAGAGTGAGGAGATCATCAAGGGCTACGAGTACGAGAAGGGCAAATACGTCCTGCTCGACCAAAAGGAGATCGACGAGCTGAAGCTCGAGAGCAAGCAGACGATCGAGCTCGTGCGCTTCGTCGAGCCCTCCGCGATCGATCCGCGCTACTACGAACGACCCTACTACCTCCTGCCTGACGGCGACGCCGGCGAGGAGGGATACGCTATCATGCAGAAGGCGCTGAAGCAGGCCAACAAGGTTGGCATCGGGCAGCTGATCCTGCGCGGCCAGAGCAACATCGTGGCACTTGAGCCTTGCGGACGCGGGCTGTTGCTCGAGATCCTGCGGCACGCCGACGAGGTAAAAGCGGCAGACGCCTTCTTCGAGGAGGTTCCCGAAGTGAAGGTGGATAAGGAGGCGCTCGAGTTGGCAATCGAGTTGATCGAGCGCAAGGCGGGCAAATTCGAGCCGGACAAGCTCAAGGACGAATATACCGAAGCGGTGTGGGAGCTGATCAACGCCAAGATCGAGCATCGCGCGCCAACGGTCGTGACCGGGGAAGCGCCGAGCGCCAAGGTGATCAACATCATGGACGCGCTCAAGAAGAGCGTGAAGGCGCAAGGGAAGCAGGTTGCTCCGAGCAAAGGCCAGCAGGGCAAGCGCGCTGCAGCGTCGCGCTCCGCCACCAAGAAAACCTCACGCACGGCGCCGAAGAGAAAATCGGCTTAAGATCATGGCGCGGACGAAGGCGGCAGACCCGCTTGCGACCTACCGCGCCAAGCGCGACTTCAGTAAGACTCCAGAGCCGCGACCCGAACGCAAGCGAAAAGCGGGCAACAGCTTCGTCATCCAGAAGCACGCAGCGCGCCGCACCCATTTCGATTTCAGGCTCGAGCATGATGGTGTGCTGAAGAGCTGGGCCGTAACCAAGGGCCCGAGCCTGGACCCGGCGCAGAAGCGGCTTGCGGTGATGACTGAGGATCACCCTCTCGAATATGGCAAGTTCGAAGGCGTGATCCCCAAGGGCGAATATGGCGGCGGGCCGGTGATGATCTGGGACCGCGGCACGTGGGAGCCGATCGGCGACCCCGACGAGGGACTGGCCAAGGGCGACCTCAAATTCAGGCTGCATGGCGATCGGCTCAACGGCGATTTCGTGCTCGTGCGCATGAAGTCGCGTAAAGAGGACCGCGGCCGGCAGAATTGGCTGCTAATCAAGAAGCGTGACGAATATGCTGGCGATGGCGATGAGCCCACGCTCACCTTCGAAACGAGCGCAAAGAGCGGTCGAACCATAGATCAGATCGAGCACGGCGACAGTGCCGTGTGGAGCTCGAAGGCTCAAAAAAAAACTCCGACGGCAAAAGCTTCCGCTGGCACGGCAAGAAACCGCCGAAAGCCCGCCGCGCGGTAGCGCCTGAATTCATCGCGCCTGAGCTTGCCACCCTCGTCGACGAGGTGCCCGACAGCCCCCGCTGGCTGCACGAAGTTAAGTATGACGGCTATCGCATCGTCGCGCGGAAGAGCGGCAACGAAATCGCGCTGTTCAGCCGGAGCGGGCTTGATTGGACCATGCGCTTTCCGGCGATCGCCAAGGCGCTGCAAAGTTTTCCTTGCAAGGCGGCGCTGCTCGACGGCGAGATCGCCTTCGTGCTTCTGTCAGGGCTCACTTCCTTCAAGTCGCTGCAGGAGCATATCGACACGCCGCATCCCTCCTTCCGCTATTTCCTGTTCGATCTACTGTCGCTCGACGGCAGGGATTGGCGGAACAAGCCGCTGCTCAAACGCAAGGAGCGGCTTCGGCAGTTGATGAGCGAGAAGGCCCTGCCGGATTGGCTTGTCTATTCGGACCATGTGGTCGGCTCCGGCAAAGAGTTCTATCGCGGGGCCTGCGACGCCAGCTTGGAAGGCGTGGTGTCGAAGCGCGTCGACTCCCGTTACGTCTCCGGCCGCACCAAGAGCTGGCTGAAGACCAAATGCTTGAGCCGCGCCGAGCTTGTGATCGGCGGGTATAGCCGGTCGAGCGTGCGTGGGCGTCCCTTTTCTTCGCTGCTGCTCGGCACCTTCCGGGACGGCGAGCTGATTTATGCCGGCAAGGTCGGCACCGGGTTTGCCAGGGGAGACCTCAGCGCGCTTGCCAAGCGCTTCAAGCCTCTCGAGCGGAGTACCTCGCCCTTTGACAAGGTGCCGGCGATGGAAAAGCGCGACGCAGTGTGGCTCAAGCCCGCTCTTGTTTGCGAGGTGGAATATACCGAGTGGACGAAGGACGGACGCTTGCGTCATCCGAGCTTTCAGGGCTTGCGCGAGGATAAACGAGCAGCTGATGTCAGACGCGACGATCCAAGTGGCGAGGAGGTGGACGTGGCGCCAGCAAAGAGCGGTGTAGCGAAGGCGAAAGGCGATCCAGTGTTCGATGGGATCAAGCTCACGAGCCCCGACAAGGTCCTCTATCCCGATGTCGGTGTGACCAAGCTCGACCTCGCCGGCTACTACCAGACGATCGCGTCTTATATCCTGCCCTATGTGGTCAATCGGCCGATAAGCCTCGTGCGCTGCCCGGAAGGCTGCAACAAGGAGTGCTTCTTCCAGCGCCACGCCATGAAAGGCATGAGCCATGCGATCAAGCAGGTCGCCATCCCCGGCGGCGAGAGCAAAGAGAAATATCTCTATATCGAGAGTGAGGCTGGACTGTTCGGCCTTACTCAGATCGGCGTCCTCGAAATCCACGATTGGGGAGTGTCGCTTGACCATCTTTACGAGCCTGATCGTCTCGTGTTCGATCTCGATCCCGACGAGGGACTCGACCTAGACGTGCTCAAGTCGGCGGCCGTCGAGGTGCGCGAGTTTCTCGCCGATCTCGGCCTCAAGAGCTTCCTCAAATCGACCGGGGGCAAAGGCCTGCATGTTGTGGCGCCGATCGCGCCGAGATTGGGTTGGGATGAGGTCAAGGCCTTCGCCAAAGCTGTCGCCGACACGCTCGTCGATGTGCGCGCTGACCGCTATACCGCGAACCCGCTGAAAAAGACCCGGAAGGGCAAGATCTTCGTCGATTATTTGCGCAACCAGCGCGGCGGGTCTGCCATCGTGAATTACTCGACCCGGTCGAAGCCCAACGCCTCGGTTGCCTGCTCGCTTGGCTGGGATGAACTCAAGGGCCTGAAAGTCGCGAGCCCTTACACGCTTAAGACGCTGCCGCTGCGGCTCAAGGCAAAGAAGCGCGATCCTTGGGAGGGATTTTTCTCCACCCGCCAATCGATCTCGGCAAAGGCGAAGAAGGCGCTTGGACTTGACTAGGCGAGCCCTGTTTTCTGGATACTGAGCCGACAGAGCAACGGAGAGTCCTCATGGCACCAAGGTGCAGCAATCGCTGCCTGCTCGTCGTCACGCTCGGACTAGGCCTCGCAGCCTTAGCGTCCCGGCACATGGCCGTGCGCAAGAGACGGAGCCAGAGGAGGTGGTCTCGCCGCTGGTCGCCACGCCGATTGCTTCACCGAACCCCGTGCTCGGTGCCGATGACAAGGTGCACCTCTCCTATCGACATCGGACTGAAAAAGATCGAGACGCTCGACGCCGGAAGCGGCGCCGTGCTCGGCACGATGGAAGGCCCCGGTCTGGCAAAGATGCTCAGGCTCAATGGAGGTAGCAAGGGAACCGCGCTCCCAGGCGGCGGCCCAGGGCCTGCTTACCGACGAGCAGCCTCTGTTCACCGGTGGTAGCGTCACGATCGACAGGCAAGCGCTTTCCGGTCCGCATCAGGACCAGATTCCCCTCGCCGATCAGGTGGTGAGCTTCCCGTGACCGGCACGACGCGGAAGATTTGGGTTCTTAGTCTCGTCGCTGCCTTCTGCTGCTTGATATTTGCAGCGCCCGCGTTTGCCGCCAAACGCGTGGCGCTCGTCATCGGTAACAACGCCTATGAGAATGTGCCGGCACTGCAAAAGGCAGTAAACGATGCCGAGGCGATCTCGCAATTGCTGTCATAGAGGAAGACAAAACTCGCTCGCGCGAGGGCGCCTCGAGCGAACGCATTTGCGCGTGGAACTCGATGCCGATGGGCTTCTGCTGATTTTTTTGGCCGAGCTTGCCGAGACCGGTTTCAGCAGCGAAGATGCCTCTTTTGGAGGCGTTTCGATGACTAGATGGACACCAGATCCGACCTTCTATCCCTCACCCCGCTTGGCGGCCAAAGCTCCGGCCGAGACCCTCGCATACATCGCTGCCTTCAATCCTGAGCGCAAGGTGCCGGACGCGCTCGCCGTGGTCGACGTCGATCCAAGCTCAGCGAGTTACGCGAAGATCGTCGGCAAGCTTGACCTGCCAAGCGTGGGCGACGAGCTGCACCATTTCGGCTGGAATGCTTGCAGCTCCTGTCTTTGCCCAAATGCGCCGCATCCCCATGTCGAAAGGCGCTACCTCATCGTGCCAGGCCTTCGGTCCTCGCGCATCTACGTCATCGACACCAAGCCTGATCCGCGCAACCCGAAGGTCTCCAAAATCATCGAGCCGGAAGAAATCATCGAGAGGACGGGATATAGCCGGCCGCACACGGTGCATTGCGGGCCAGATGGGATTTACGTTTCGGCGCTCGGCAACGCCGACGGCGACGGCCCCGGCGGCGTGTTTATTATTGATCACGAAACCTTCGAGGTTCTCGGCCGCTGGGAGGTGGAGCGCGGTCCGCAACAGCTTGCCTACGACATGTGGTGGCACCTCGGCTACGACACGGTGGTGACGAGCGAGTGGGGCACGCCCAACACCGTGGAGAACGGCCTCGTGCCGGAGATTCTGCTCGGGGCGAACTATGGGCGCCGCCTGCACTTCTGGGACCTGCACAAGCGCAAGCACCTCCAGGTGATCGATTTCGGGCCGGAGTATCAACTGGTGTTCGAGCTTCGCCCGGCGCACGATCCCACCAAGGCCTACGGCTTCGTCAATGCCGTGATCAGCCTCAAGGACCTCTCAGCTTCGATCTGGACCTGGTACCGCGATGGAGACAAATGGGCGATCAAGAAGGTCATCGAGATTCCGGCAGAGGCCGCCGACCCAGACCTGCTGCCTCCGCTCCTGAAAGGCTTCAAGGCGGTGCCGCCTCTCGTCACCGATATCGATCTCTCGGTGGACGATCGCTTCCTTTACGTGTCCTGTTGGGGAACAGGCGACCTTCTGGGATATGACGTGTCGGACCCGTTCAGTCCGAAGCTGACCGGCAAGGTGCGGATCGGCGGGATCGCGTCGCGGGCAGCGCATCCCGCGGCGAACAAGCCGCTCAATGGCGGACCGCAGATGGTGGAGATCAGCCGCGACGGCAAACGCGTCTACTTCACCAATTCCCTTTACGGCGCTGTCGATCCGCAATTCTATCCTGAGGGAATCGACGGCTGGATGGTGAAGCTTGATGTCAATTCCGGCGGGGGCATTGCGTTCGACCCCAAATTCCTTGTCGAATGGCCGGAGACGCATAGGCCGCATCAGATTAGACTTGAGGGTGGCAACTCATCATCGGACTCATATTGTTATCCCTAAATGGTTTCAAGGCTTTGGGCTAACGAACGGCTAACGCCCCCAAGCCTCACCCCTGGCCGCTTGCCGTTGGTGAACTCGACTCCATGCCGACGACAAGAAGCCCCGACCAGTACGCTCGCGCAATGGCCGAGGCTTCTGCCAGCCTGGGGGCTGGGTGCCGGTTCGGGTGTCCTCTCCTACCGGCATTGAGTCAACGCCCGATAGGATTGCGTGTTCCTGGCGTCGGCTTCGGTCGGCTAACCGCTACTCGGCTGCAGCCAAAGTCTCCCTGGGCGGGGCCCATACTGCGCATTGATTGTTTGGTGCTTTACTCGGCGCGGGACAATCAAAGTGCTTGTCACAGGCAAGAGGCCACCACTTGAACTTTTTCCCATCGTGCCCTTCGACCTGGGATTGCCAGCCCATCTCCGCCTATCGCCGCAGCCGTATTGTCCAGAGCCAAGGTGGATCAGTTCTTGGGTGGTGCGAACTATAAAAGAAGGCCGTACTTGAATGATAGTGACGCAGGCACACGGCCTGCGCGTGGCAAACCGATAAGAAGACAAGCAGCAACGCTGCAAGTCCGCTCACGTATCCAGGGGATGTCGTCTTCATCACCTTGTGATTAACTGTCGTATCACAGGGCCCTCCCTCACTGCCCGCAGTTCAATTAACATCCTTTGGTTGTGTTGTGAGGTCGCGTAGGTGCTTCCTGTTCAATGCCGAATGGCACGGGCCGGGCTCGGTTTGAGTGTCAGAAAGCTAGCCGACGCCGCGAGGGTTGCTCCCAAAACAATCCTTCGCTTCGAGCGTGGCGAAAAGTTACGCCCCAGGACCGTCACCAGCCTTCAAAAAGTTCTCGAAGCAGCTGGCGTGGAGTTCACCAACGGCCGCAAGCCGGGAGTTCGATTGAGCATGAGGTAAGGCGCGCTTCACACTAGGACGCGCGTGCGAAACCGGCGCGTTGTTCTCCTGCCCGACCTATCTCCTAGCGTGCGAATAATGATGAGCAGGCGCCACGGGTGCCGGACAGTAAAGCGCGTCAAAAGTGCCTGGCTTGGCAATACAGTGGCCATGCTGCATGACAGGTGGATTGTAAATCCCCGTGGCATACAACCATGGCACGGCCATGATCATTAAGATGAAGCTCATCCGACCCTCCCCGATTTCGGCGTGGCATACGCCCCAGCGACAGTACGCTCGCGTCTATGCTTATTCCATGCTTCCACTGAAATCCTTCGCGAGTGTTGCCCGTTGACAACTACTGTGCGGCCCACCCTCTCCATAGTAACGCCACCGCGCAGGTCAGTAAACGACCCCTTAGCCGCCTTTGGCGAGCAAGGTTGGCAGCTTAGCAATGTCGCTTGCTATGCGTCGGGCCTCATCCTCGGCAAGCACCTTCGCCAGCGTCATTCGGGTTCTCGCGTCAGTAGACATACGCGAGCGACTGGCCATTGGCGTCACACACTTTCAGTCGACCCGGTATCGTCTCGACAGTCCATGGCGGGGGAAATCTTAGTTCGCTCATTATCACTCACCGCGTCTCTGGTTCATCGGACATTCCGATGGACCGTCTGAAATGACTGTTGAGCGTGTCTATTTCCTTCTGGGTCTCGTGGACTTCAGGAAGCGTCCAGAACCATGCGGTTCCGAATAGGAGTCCTGGATTCAGCAGGTCCAATCTGGGTGTCACGTGCAACCTCCGCAGCCGCTCCACCAATGACCGTTGACGATTGGTGCTGATGTCCATGTTATCTTCACCCAGTAGCCGACGCCCAAAACAGCCAGCGGCCCCCAGAAGGTGCGCCCTGGGAGCCGCCTAGCTGCTCATGGTCCGCTCAGTCTGAACGGACACGCCAAGGGTATCTCCCCAATCATTGCGGAGCGGTTAAGCCCTAACGGGATGCCTTCACTAAGGACCGAAGCCGACGCCAGGAACACCTACCCTTTCGGACCACCCGATCCTAACGCGGGTTGAATCGGAGGCCGGTGATCGCTTCCTCATCGGCCTTCAGCCCCCTTAAAAGCTGGGAGAAGCCCGGCCTTCCGCCCTTGGCTGGGTTTCTTTTGTCTCACACCCAATAGTCCACTTTACGAGAGAACGCGCCTTTGGAATCGAATCGTAGTTCGGCGACGGGGAAAGCCCAGAATTAATACAAGTGCTAAGTCCTTAATTTAATTGGCTGATTACAGATATTCTCTTTGGCTAATTCTGTCTTTTCCCTTCGCCTCACCAGACGGGGATTATGGGTAGGGATACCTTACCCGCTTCTGCAGCGAGTTCGAGGGCTTTAAACCCGTGTTTTAGGTGCTTACTTAAAGGACCGATCAGCGAAATTCGTTACGCGTTAAGGCATGGAACAGTACGACGACACATTCGAGAACGTAGAAACCTCACCGAGCATTAAGGAGATCGAGAAGCGTCTTCGGAGACTTGGTTGCACGAAGCAGCAAGTCAGGCGGCATCTCGACCAGGTGACCAAGAGCCGGACTGAACCGATCAGCAAAAAGCCCAAGAAGCATCGGACTCAGGCGTTTGACTGGCCATAGTTTCGGGGTCCCGAGAGGTTACCGCTTAGGACCCCGAGGGGTCCAGATTTTCCTCGGTGGCCTTGCGCAACCAAGCCTCGATGTTGGTGAGGGTGTCGGTAAGCTCAATGTCGGTGAAAGTGTCCTTAACTTCAACGTTTTGCATGAGCAACCGGCACTGATCAGCTTTCAGGCGTTGGACCTTAAAGCCAAGGTGGTCGGCCATCGCTTTAACTCGTCCCCACTGGGATAGATGCAGCTTCTCCCATAGTCTTGGCTTGGTCATGGGGCCTCTCCTGCGAAAAGGCAAAGCCTTTTGCCAGCGACCCAATAGCGTCTGCAATACTTCGCAAGATCACAGCACGCGTTCATGACTTGATGCGAGTTCAATGTGAACCGCGTGTCGGCAAAGCCTCAACTAGATTCGGCAGTTGCGCTTGAACAAAGGGAGATGGTCGCAGTTCACGACATAAAGTGGATGCACCCTCCTGTAGGAGGCGGAGACCATGACCAAGCCAGATAAATCCAAGACCATGGACGTGGCAGAAAAGCTGATGCTGGACTTGATGGAGAAGCACCCCGGCGCGTCCGAATCCTCGCTGCTCGCGCTATTCCAAAACGTCGCAAGAGAAAGACCAGAGGTGTTGCGAACAATCGTTGGCCATTTTATGAAGCACAGCTCGGTCCAATGATGTCAACTCATGAGGAGCCGCGTGTGCCTTCGCCCACCTCTCCACATTCGGCCTAGGACCTGAACGAACAAATTTTTGGCGCGATGCAGCAAGTGTCACGCGCAGGTTGCCTATATAGCTGGCGGCCGTGCTGCTCTTGGCGAGTGCCACCACGATGGCCCCGGCCACTGTCGGCGGGACGTGAGGGTTGGCGCGATCATCGGGGGTCCTTCGATAGCCCGGAGTATCGCTGCCTCCCTTGCATCTTTTTACCCAAGTGATTAGGCACCTCTCTGCAAGCTGAACGTGTGAAGAATGACGAGAACGGAACTTTTAGACGCGGCCCTCAAGAAGTTGGAGCAGGTTGTGAAGCTGCTGGACAGAGCGGGGGAGGAAGTGTTGGCCGACGACGCCTTGGAGCTAGCAGAGCGGGTAAACTTCTGCATGCAGTGTTCGTGTCATACCTGAATGCCACCATGGCACGTAAATTAGGACCGAGCGCGTCCGCCGGACGGGCTCGACAAATTGCTGCTTTGGAAACGCGCTTATCAAACACGCATTTTCGATGAGCACCGTGAAGCCTTCGGTCGGGGGCGAACCGCAGAGGCATCGCGAGAAGCGGCATTGAGCAGATGGGTCAGGGAAGGGTAGGTCGAAACCGACCAACCCGGATATCACAGCTCACCGACTTAGCCAGGCATTTTGACGACCATCGCAATGGCCACGCCAAGGCCAATCAAGCCGAATGCAATTAAAAGCCAACCCCAACGCTTATATTCCATGCGCGCTGCATCCAATCGGATCGTGCATCAAGCGCCACCGGTGCTCGATTCAACCCACGATGGGATCCGGTGTTCCAAGATGCCCACGAGGAAAGCTCGGAACCCTCCCACTGGCGCGGTGGTCATGCGGCCAACCGCCCGATTTTTTTAGGGCGTCGATCTAAGCACTCAGGAATGTCCGGATAAGAATAGGCGGTAACGGTGGCGTCACTCTGGCGTGCATTCGGACCCGTATACCTATGGTGTAATATCTATAGTGCTTTTGGAGCGGACCGGAGCGGAGACTCAACTATTGGGTTTTTTCCATTGTGTGCCTCTCCAGCGGACCGCACGGGTGCCTTGTGCTTCTCTAGCGGACCTTTCTCGAGGCGTCGCTCCTGATCATGGATAGCTGGCCTTGGCTGGTCTTGGTCGGGCTCGGCGCCTTTCACGGGCTCAACCCCGCCATGGGCTGGCTGTTCGCCGTGGCCCTTGGGCTCTACCGGCAGAGCCGCGCTGTGGTTCTCCTCTCGCTTGTGCCGATCGCGCTCGGTCACGCCATCGCCATCGCCGTGGTTGTCTATCTTGTGGTGGGCCTCGGCCAAGTGATCGATAGTCATGCGCTCCGCTTGGTTACAGGATGCCTGCTGATCGCCTGGGGCGCCTACTATCTCGCTTACGGACATCGCCACCGGGTGCGGATCGGACTTTGCACCGGCTATATCGGGCTCGGCATCTGGTCGTTTCTCATGGCGACCGCCCACGGCGCCGGCCTCATGCTCATCCCGGCGCTGATGCCGCTGCAAGAGCACGCAGAGTACATGCAGGCGGAGCACATGCATGCGATGCCGGTGACCAGCTCGATGTGGATCGCCGCCCTCGCGGTTGCCGCGCATACCGCGGCAATGCTGGCCGTTACCGGCGCGATCGCCCTTATCGTCTATGACTTTGTCGGACTAGGATTCCTAAGGCGCGGATGGATCAATCTCGACCTCATCTGGGCCACGGCGCTCATTGCCATGGGCCTTTTGCTGCTGTTGACCTGAAGCCCCCCGGGCGGTCCTTTCCATCCGGTTATTGAAAGATTGTTCACGCCCCTCCCGCATCCTGGCGGCCATGGGGGTCAGGGTCGCGTATCTCATCGCCAGCATGGCGATTGTCTCAGGCGTCGCAGCTTGCGCGTCCAATCCCTATTCCGAGCCGCGCGCGGCGTGGCGGGGCGAGGTCGAGGATGCCTGCCTCGCGAGCGGCGCGGTCAGACCGTCAGCGTTCGTGCAGCCAATGTCGCCTCTTGGTGGCCGCGGCTCCTGCGGGCTTGAGCATCCCTTCAAAGTCAGCGCAGCGCTGAATGGCGGCGTGGCCGTCTCGCCGCCGGCGATCATCGACTGCCCGATGACGGCTTCCATCGACCGCTGGTTGATGCGCTCGGTGCAGCCGGCGGCGGGAGCCTATTTCCGCAGCCGCGTGGTTGAGATACGGCAAATCGCCTCCTATGGCTGCCGCACGCGCGACAATCTCGGGGCAAAGCTCTCCGAGCATGCCTTCGGTAACGCTCTCGACGTTGCGGCCTTTCGTCTCGCCGATGGGCGCGAGATCAGCGTGGTGCGTGATTGGTCGCGGGGCGGAGCGGCGGAGCGCGCTTTCCTCCAGGCGGCCTTTGCCGGGGCTTGCGCCGAGTTCTACACCGTGCTCGGGCCAGGCAGCAACTCCTACCACTCCAATCACGTTCATCTCGATCTGCTGCGCACCAATGCCCGCGACGGCCGTCATTTTTGCCAGCCGACCCCCTATGACGGCAGGCCCGTGGCCGAACTTCCCGGCGACGACAGCGTGGGCGCTGTGGCAAAGACGCCACTCTCTTTCGTCGCCAGAGGCCGCGAAAGTTTTTGAAATATTGGAATTTCGTCGACGACTGTTGCCGTAAGAGCGCTTCGCACGTGCAGCATTTACCGTTATCATGCTGAGTCGCGAGTGGCGGATTCTCGGAGGAGGTTGGGCGTGAACCATGTGCCTGTGAGGACGGGCACGATGGAGGGGGGCGATGGCAACTGGATCTTTGACGCAGATGTTCGAAGAGATCGCCGCCGGCCTGAAAGCCGGTGATGAGGAGATCTACGGGTGGCTGCGCGACCAACTCAAGGAATGCGGGGGCAGCGAGATCGCGGTTGAGCTCGCCATGGGCGTCATTGCCAAGCTTCTGCCAGAGGACGCGCAGACTGGCGTGATTGTCGCCTCGCAGCAGGCGCGCCGCTGGGCCCACTAGCAAGGTCGAGCCACTGCTAGGCCGTCCAACCCATTCGCCAGGAGACGAAGAATCGCGGGCCCGCGGGGATCGCACAATCGAGGTCAAGCCTCCGCTCCGTCCGACCACCCTCGTTCGCTAGAGCCAGTGCCCGCCCCAAACTTTCTGCCCACCGAGTCTTGCCAGCGAGCAAGGCCGTTGCGATCGGGTCGAGGTTGATCGAGCCTGACAGCGTGTGCGCCGATCCTTGCCGGCAGCGCCAATCATGCAATCCGACATAGTCTGTCCGTGCACCTGAGCTTCCGGCCAAGCGCTCCAGGACGAACAAGTCTGATTCAAGGGTGAGCCCGATCAGATAATGAAGGCCCGTGCGCAACTTTGGCCGGACGCCATCGAACCAAACCCTGGCGCGGTCGGAAGCAAGTATAAGGGGTTTGGCGCCTTGCCGTCGCAGGCTCTCGGCAAATCTCATACTGTAATCGTAGCGTGGATCGGCAAGCGCGATTATCGACGCGGCGCTCCGCACGGGGACCGCCGCTTCCATATCGATCCCCGTAGGTGCCAACAGCGCTAACGTTGCGGCGCCGCCGAGCTTCAGCACATCCCTGCGATCCATGGCGAGCGGCGGCGTCACGGCTTTCGGCCTCCCGTGTCTTTCGCCTCGCGCAGCGCTTTCGGCCAAATGCCCTGTTTCCCTGGGGAGAGCACGCCGCCGGGGTCGAGAGCATCCTTCAGTCGTTCATAGGTGCGCAGGGCGGCATGATCGTTGAAGTCGAATTGCGCGGCGACGAAATCCATCTCGGAAATATGGGCGCGGTAACCGGCGAGATGTCGCTTATGTGCGTCCTCGATCAACGTCCTGCCTAAGGCACGGGCGCGGGCGCATTGCTCGGCGTTGTTGTGATCGAAAATAATGGAGCCGGTGTTGATGAACGATCGCGGGGTCGTGCTGGTCAAGCCGCAATAATGATCGAAGCCCTCGTTGTTGAATAGCTCGGTGCGCCGCTGATAGAGATCATGAAACTCCGCGCCCCGCATCGGCACCACCAGTGGACATTCGATATGGGCTCCGGCACCGCCCAGCCAATTGAGCGGCATAAGGTCGACGCTCGGGATGCCGGCAAGCGTTCCGTGCTCGGGCGCGATCTTTTCGCCGCGCGCATAAGTGGCGACGGTCATCTCGACGCCATCGATGCGGGAAAAGGCCTCTTCCACCGCTTCGCGCTTCCTGGCCAGAATCTTCTCTCGTCCATAGAGACCGAAGCGCATGCCCCAATAGCCGATGCCCATCCCCTTGATGAGGCGCTCGACCGCCTCGTGTGGTAACGCTCCTTTACCGTCGTACCATTCGGCTCTCGTGGTGTTACCGGCAGCGATGCGCATCCAATTGGCGATGGTCGCGGTGGGAACAGTCCCGTCCAGACGCAAGACCCGCAGCGCATCGATCATTGGCGCGATGTCTTCCTCGCGGCGAAACATCATCTCGACGACGGAGAACGTTTGCGGCTCGGGCATCAGCCACACGCCGATCTTGCTGACGACGCCGAAATTCGACTGCATGAACAGCCCATCGAGCGACGGCCCGAACGAATATTTGTAGAGTGGCCAGGCGGGGTTGCCGTCCATGGCACCGAGACCGGTGCGCACCACTTGGCCGTCAGCGAGGACAACTTCCATGCCGCATTGGTGGCCGGCGTGATCGCCATAGGCCGTGTAGCCGATGCCGTGCTCGAGCGTGTTGCCGAGCACGCTCCCCCAGCCCGGGTCTGGGCAGTCGATCCACAGCGGATATTTGTTGTCCTGAATGAATTTGTAGAGGTCGAGATAGGTGACGCCAGGCTCGACCACGGCGTAAGCAAGCTCGGCATCGACCTTGATCGCCCGCATGCGATTGAGATCGAGGATCATCGATCCCTTGAGGCAGGGAGCTGCTCCACCATAGGCATAGTTGCGGCCGAGCGAGACGGTCCACAGCGGCAAGCCATATCGATTGGCGATGCCGAGGACACTTCTGATCTCCTCCACGCTCGTGGGCAAGATGGCCCCGGAAGGGGCGTACTTATCGGCCACCCCTGGAGAATAGGGATCGGCATAGCTCGCGAGCCGATCGTCAGTTGTCAGCACCCAATCGTCGCCGACAACGCCTCGTAGCTCCTTGCAGGCAGAATCGAAAATGGGCCCTGAAAGTCCAGGCGGCAGCGGCAAGAGCATCCTCCAGGCAACGTGGCGATACAATAGCAGGAGGACTTGCTCAACATACGCGATCAAATGGCCGCGGATGTCGTTCCCGGTCTCCTCGGGCAGCGCGTAGGAGACTTGATGAAGATCAGCAAGCGCCTTGGCTTCGTTGCGCACCGCCGCCTCGGTGTCCCGCTAGTCCTCCCAAACGGCGACCACTACAAAAGCAGGCAAAACCGCATAGAAGACGCCGATGACGGCAAATTTGAATCCCGCCGCTTCTTTGTCGAGGCTGAGGCGATCGGTGCCTCATTGCCGGCGACGGGGGGCATCAGGCCAATGCTGTAGATCTCGGCAGCGGCGACGATAGCGAGCGACGAAACTTCGTTCAAGAACCGCAGCATATTCATCGCGAGATCCGCGCTTAGATTGCGCCGATGAAGTCCCGCTTGCCGATTGTAACACCGCAGGCGCGCATCAGGCCGTAGGCGGTGGTCGCGTGAAAATAAAAATTTGGCAGTGCGAAGCGCAAAAGGTAGGGCTCGCCCTTTGAAGTGCATTTCTTGGCCGCCGATGGTGAGAGTGATGTCGCGGTCCTCGGATCCATCGATGTCACCGGGCTTGAGGCTCTTGACGAAGGCTATTGTCTTGGCGATGCGCCGCTTGAGATCGGCGAAGCTCGCTTCCTCGTCGGCATAGCTCGGGGCTTCGGCCCCAGCGAGTCGCGCCGAAGTGCCCTTGGCGAAGTCCGCGGCAATCTGCACCTGGCGGGCGAAGGGAAACATATCGGGTGTAAGCCGCCAATTGAGCAGGACGCTCTCTTCGATGTTGCGCTCCTTGGCCAAGGTCTCGGCCTTTTCCAAAATGGCCGTGAGATTGTTTAACATCGTCACGAATACGGGAACGGAAGCTTGATACATCGAGAGCGACATAGGTGCTGCCTTCCTCAAAATTGGGGACTGGAATTTGCGACGCCATCTGCAACCTAAAGCCTTGCGAGTGCAAAGGGGGTCGACCGCCCGCGAAGCGGGGCATCAACATAACCTCAGGAGATTTGGGAGTGCGACCTCCCAGCACGGCGGCGCGGCTACGAGCCTGCGCGGATCCGGAGCGACTTCAGGACGCTACGCTTGAAGAGGTCATAGGCTGGCCGGCCCATGAGCGCGACAGCAGCAACCTTGGTCAAGAACGGTGTTGCTCCCAAGAGAGCCGTGAGCGCAGACTTGGCGACTGGGTGCAATTCGGTGGCAATCGCGACCGGAATAAGCGACCAGGCAGCGTATCCGCCGCCGATCAATGCTACCCCGACTGCAAAACGCCAGCCTAGACGGGTGGAGGAGCTGTCTTGCGCAACCACGTTCCTTGGCTTCCCTTCCCTATAACCCCTTGTTACCCAACAATGGGACGACAAAGTGTTACCTTTAAGGCTTAATCCTCAAGGCCGTCCCCCGTAACGACGAGGTTGATGCTTACTCCACGGAAACCCGTTGCCTGAAGGTGGCAGGAGAAAGAATCGTAAACCTAATGAATGTCGTATTCGTTATGAACATCTCAGCTTCGTAGTGAGCGCCTCAGCCACATCGGCCCCTCGTGAGGTGGCTGACAGTCGCGATTTGCAGTGGAGGATACGATGCGATTTTCGTTGCTTTTTGCCCTATCGGCGTTGATTTGGTGCGGCCAAGCCGAGGCGCGCACCAACTGGATTCAATCCCCCGGACTTCCGTGCGAGTCGGTCTGCCGCCACCCGGTGACCGTTGGTGGCCGTCCAGACGCTTACGTCTGCGCAGGCCACGTCGCGGGAGCGCCCCCGGGCGAAATCCGGAGCGGGATGATCGGCGCCGGCTCACAGAATTGCTACGTGCCAGGGGAACAAGGCCGGATGCACTCCGACGGCCCGTTCGTTTGCCTTTGCTCACCCCGATAGACCTACCGCACCGCAGCAAAAATGCGCGCCGGAGGGCGAACCGACTCGCCCTTCGGCGCTCGATGCGTTATAATGTTAATAATAATCGGCCTTAAAGGCGTGACGGGGCACAGAGTTGAACTTGCCCGCTCCTGACAGGGAGGAATGGTCATGCGCCTTGAGGAACTTCCCAAGATCTACGGGCCCGAAACGCTGTCATTGATGGACCGCGCCTTGGAGCAGGCTTGGCGGGAGCTTAGTCGTCGCGGCGATGTCGTCGATGCGAGCGCGGCGCGAAGCAGGCTTACCACGACCATCGTTGCGCTTGCCTCGGTCGGCGAAACCGATTCAGCCAAGCTCAAACGGTTCGCCTTGAATGCTTCGAGTGCCGTCAGGCTATAGGTGAGGCTTATTTCAGTTCCGATGAAGATCGGCTCTGCTGCGAGGTTGCGGGGGACGGCTTGCCTGAGGCGATGCGCCCCGCCTCTGTGGTGATCCTGTAATAGCGCGCGGTAGCTCCCAACTCTCCTGATCAAGTTGCCAGCCCCGTCGGGTTCGCTCGGCCGGGGTCCGCTTGCCCTGCGTCACCGGTCGTAGCGGAACATGCGATAGAAACCCGTCGGATCCTCGAACACCTCGCGGGCGCTCGAAAATCCCGCTAGCCCTCCGAGATCGAGCCATTTCGCTGCGGTCTCAGGCAAGTCGCAGCTGGTGACGTGATGATCGATCTGCGCCCATTCGTCCGGTGTCAGCATCGTCCAGCGCGGCCGGTTGACGCTGCGGAAGCGTTGCAAATATTCATCGTGGGTTTCGCCATCGTTCCGCGTCGGCTCGTAGATCATGAGAAACGTGCTAGTTGAGTCCCGCAGCGCCCGCATCAGGCGAAGCTTCCCCTCCGTGTCGAGATGATGGATCGACAGGCTGCACCACGCCACATCGGCAGGCTCGGGCGAGCGTGTCATCGCCTCGACGAAGTCGCGATGGTCAAGCTCGACCTCGAAGGTCATGTCCTTGAGATTGTTCGCAGCGAGATCGAGGGCAGGCTCAGAAAGATCGACACCGTGATAATGACGAATCTCGGTGCCGGCCAGCGCCCGCATCTGGCTCGCATCGCCGCAAGCGATATCGAGAAAGGAGAAGGGCCGGGTGAAGGTCCGGTTCAGAGTGTCGTGAAGGATCCTGCCCACTTCCTTATGGGAGAGCTCGTCACTATCGACCAGCTTCTGGTAGGTCACCCATTGCCGTTGGAACTGCTGCAGCGCGGCCGCATCGACTACGGTGCCGCTGCCTGGCTGAAATTGATGGATGGAGGGCAGGCTCAGAAAGATCGACACCGTGATAATGACGAATCTTGGTGCCGGCCAGCGCCCGCATCTGGCTCGCATCGCCGCAAGCGATATCGAGAAAGGAGAAGGGCCGGGTGAAGCCCCGGTTCAGAGTGTCGTGAAGGATCCTGCCCACTTCCTTATGGGAGAGCTCGTCACTATCGACCAGCTTCTGGTAGGTCACCCATTGCCGTTGGAACTGCTGCAGCGCGGCCGCATCGACTACGGTGCCGCTGCCTGGCTGAAATTGATGGATGTTCAAGTGCCTACCGACCATTTACCAAGGCTTTCAGGGTGATTTATGCCTTTAATGTACGCTAGGTGTACGGCTAACGTCACTTCGCCTTCCCTGTAAACTCCACGCCGTGCTCGGTGATCACCACGCCACGCTTTTCTAGTGCCAGCACGACGGCTTCGACATCCTTGCTAAGGCCACTAGGCGATTTCCACCCGGCAGCTTCCATGCGGCATTCTTTAACAAGAAATTGGCCTGTAATCGCATGCGTGATTGCTCCGTGGCGAGCAAAGTCCGACCGCCCTCCCGCATGGGGGTAAAATGCGGTTTGCAGGGCTGGCGGCGCTTACACGCCCCAAACAAGTAAGCTGCCGCTAAGTTCTAAGTCCCGTTCGGGGGCGCCCAGCCCCTGGAACCGGGCTCTAGAGCCGGAGGCCGGAGGGTGAAGAGCCTTCCGGCCTTTGCTCGTTGGCTTTGGTTGTTGTCCCTACAACCGCGCCCTTGGCCGCTTGCCGTTGGTGAACGAGATGCCGCACGCGGACGTTCCGCAGCTCACCGTGATCGAGGTGGACAGGTTCTCGGCTTAGGAACCAACGGACCTCCTTTTACGTTCGCTAATCAAAACTTTGAGGGACTGATCATGAATCCTATCCTGTTTCTCAGCTTGGTTATCATTTTAAGCGCTGCGCTCCCGTGGTGGCCGTATAGCGCCTATGGCAGATCACGGCATCGTCGCCCGTGGGATTGGCTACTGGATACACCGTCACGCGAAGATTACCGGACTTGGCAAGAAAAGCATGCTCTGGACAAGAATGCTTATGAGACGAAGATTTTCAATCAGCGAGACGAGGCACAGAGCTACACCGGAAGCATCGCAAAAAGCGGCGATGAAGCTATGCGATGGTACGTCGAAAACTCACCTGATGAGGGTGATGCAACGCTACTAGCGCAGTTTAAGGAGCGTTGGATCGAAGCGGAAAGTAGCCGCTCGGCGCTCAGCCCGACAGTTTGAAGCGTTGGCTTCGGTCGGCGCTCCTTTTCTATTTGGCCTCCGCTCCTAGTTTCGCGATGTTGGCGGCGATTCTCCGCGCTTCATCCTCCGTCAGCACCTTCGCCATATGAGCATCGGAATCGTTCTCTCGGTAATAAACATATGCCAGCGATTGCCCATTGGCGTCCCGCACAACAAGTCCGCCTGGGATTTTCTCCACGGTCCACGGTGGTGGAAAGCGACGGTCGGTGATAGCTCCTCGGTATCCTTTCAGTGGCTCGCCCCAAATGCAGGGCACCCAAGACGAACCGGGGATTTCGCAATTCCGGCGACTCTGCGCAAATAGAGCGGCGACAATCACAACGCCAAAGATCAGCAGGCCGGAATTCAACCAATCGCGTCTTTTCATCGCCAAACTCGTGTGTTTGTACTAGGCCAACGAGGCCTTTACCGATTTGGTCCAGCACCATCTGCCTCGAACATTTAAGAACGCATTGAAACAAAGTGCGCGCCAAATGAAAACAAGCCCAAACGGCGGAGACGAAGGATGAAGATCATCGCTTCGATAGTAGCTCTCAATCTCGCAGTCGCATTTGCCACGCCTGTAGTTGCTGCCGAAATTCCGACGACTAAGGCTGAATGTGAACAGGCTGGGCTGAAATGGAAGGACTGCCGTTCTATTAATGCGCGCAAGCTTCCGGCCCCAATACGTATTGTCGTTGGCATTATCGGGTTTGGCTTGACTCTCTCGGAGTCATAATTCTGTACCAGGAATGGCGCAGCGCCAGCGGCCTTAAATCTCCGCCTCTCGCTTCTTCCGCCGTTTCTCCGCCCACTCGAAGATCGAGAAGCCGCCGACATAATGAGCGATAAGGTCTGCCCTCACTGCAACCGCCCGCTAATGGAAATCGATCACTACGGTGAAGTCTTGGTCGGCTGCATCGACTGCAATCGCTGGGGTCACCCCGGCGACGATAAGCTCATCATGGAGCTGATGGACAGCGACCTGGAAGCGCTGAGAGGGAGCGGAGGCGACAGCCACTGAAAACGGCGGGGTCATTCCTGGCGACGGCTTCGGTCGGCGCCCTTTCCTTTCAGGCACGAAGAAATCCGGACCGCGCAGTCTGACGCAAGCCGGGTTCCTCAGCCATTGGGAGCTGGTTGCAGCAACCGATGCTGTGACCTGGGGGTCGCCAATCCGGCGAACCTTGATTCAACCCGCGATTGGATCGGGCTTCCAGCGCGAGCCGATCTCGCTGGAACCAGGCAAGCCAAGTGTCAAGTCGTGGAGGTGGAACGGTCATCTGTTGATTATCCTGGGCATGCGGTTACCACGAGTTGGGGGTATCGACTGCTCAAATAACGACAGTCGCCATCATAACGCGAGCGTCGGCTTCGGTCGGCGCCTGGCTGCTTTGGCCTAGTTAGGTTCGCGACCCCTTGAATAGTGTAAAGCCATTAACCATCGTGCCTGAGGTCAGGCGGTGACGTTAATCGGTAGTGCCCGCCGTCTAGCCGATCTGTCGCTGCTTTGCGTTGGCTTTCCCTCCCCACGCCGCCGAAAGCGCTTCTGAGGCGCCTAACCTCCCCGGTTAGGTGCCTATTTTTTTGTTAGATGTCAGCCAGTGTCTTTATTGTAACGCGGTATGCTCTAGGTGGATGCATCCCGCCCACACGCTGCATTGCTCCCCGAGATTCGCGCGCAGACGAGAGGGAAGTGTTCTGCACGACGACCGGGGGGGAGCTAGGCCGGGGGGCAAAGCTGCCACTCTTTTTTGGCACGTGGTTCACCTGCGTTGGTAAGATGGAGAGGGGGCCCCGGAGGTCAAGTACGGTCCCCTCTCCGCTTTGAGAGCCGGAATGGTGCGGCAACCATTCTAGCTCAGCAATAAAAGAGGGACCGTTGCGCACCACAAGCATCGCGACGCAATCCTCGGGCGTGAGTTGAATTTTGGGAAAATGGGTGGGACTCTTATGCAACGGGTCCCATGCTCTTTCGTTTTCCAAAGCTACCCCCCCGGGCCTCAGATGGGACCCATTAAGCGCGGTAGCTCCGGCGGTTAGCTGAGCGGCAAGCCCCCAAGCCCCGGGTTCCATCCCAACCGAAGTTTCATGTTGTAAATCAATAGCTTGCCTAACTGGCTGGTGGGGACGGGATAGGCCGTTGCTGCCCCAAACCTTCCTCAAATCCTGTTTGAAGTTTGATCTGTTTGTGCCAATTTGGGGAAAGCATACATTCGTTTGCATTACCAGAAAAGGCCAGCAGATGGCAGCACACCAAGGAAAGTTCGTTTCCTACTATCGCGTCAGTACAGACAAACAGGGCAAGAGCGGCTTGGGCCTCGATGCACAGAAGGCCGCGGTTGCCGATCGCCTCAACGGTGGACGCTGGCAGATCATCGGTGAGTTCATCGAAGTGGAGAGCGGCAAGCGTGCATCACGTCCTCAACTCGATACCGCGATCGCCGCTTGCAAGAAGCACAAGGCGAAGCTGGTCGTCGCCAAACTCGATCGTCTATCTCGAAACGTGTCCTTCCTGTTGAAGCTGATCGAGTCGGGCGTCGAGGTTCTGTTTGCTGATCTGCCCGAGCTCAACGGTGCAATGGGTAAGTTCGTGCTCATCACGATGGCGAACGTTGCCGAGCTCGAGGCCGGTCTAATCTCAGAGCGTACCAAGGCCGCACTGAAAGCTGCGAAGGCCAGAGGTGTGAAACTAGGTCGTCATGGCGCGGAGGTTCTCGCACCCAAGTTCAAGGAAGAGGCTCTCCAGAGGGCAGTGGAGCTCGAGCCTCTCCTCACAGAGTTGAAGGGCCAAGGCTTGTCGCTGGCGAAAATCGATGCCGAGTTGAACAAGCGGAAGGTCCCGACGCCCCGCTGCGGACGATGGGATCATTCGTCAGTGCGAAATGTGATGCAACGTCTCGCAACCGTTCAGCAAGGCCACACCCTCAATCAAATCGCAAGGATTCATAGTTAACAAGGCTGCGTAGCCCCAGCGGGCACGGACCTCAGTGGTTGAGTATGCGCGTTATAATTGCATTCGCCGTCTTGGCAGTCTCCCTTTCAGTGGGCGGCTGCTCTCGCCCCTACCAAGAGGCCTATGCGAAGCCCCTACCGCCGCCACTCCGGCATTCGACGAAGGTGAAGTCGGTGAAAAGGCCTCCACTACCTGCCAGGAAGTTGCCAGAACTGACAAAGGCGAGGTCGGTGACGCCGCCTCCGCTACCGCCCAGGAAGTCTACACAAACTCGGTCCCCGATTCCGCCGAGCGGCAGTCCGGCCGCTCCGGTCCTTCCTGCCACCGCCAAGCATTACATCGTGCTGGATACGGTGGGCAATTGCGCCGTGGTTGACGCTAAACCGGGCGACGACCTTAGGATCATCGGCGATAAGGATGGCTACGCCTCATTGGAATCCGCCAACAAGGCATTGAAGGACGCTAAGGGTAAATGCAAAGACGTAGTTGGGACAGGAGCAGACGCCAAGTTCAAAGCCGCTCGGGCAAAAGCTGAGAAGCTCGGCGGAGTCCACAAGCTCACCAGCGAGGACATCGAAGGCCTAAGCCCCGAACAACTCAAGCAACTTAGGGGGTACTGAAAGTCCGCTGATCGTCAGCGTTACCCAGCGAACCCTGCAAGTGACGAAGTCGCTTGTTCTGCCGGACATAGTTCAGGCCATAACGGAGTATATCCGGAAACCTGGAACGCAGGGGCACGGGCTGCGATATGAAAGCGTTACAAGCGCTGTGCTTGATCTCATTTGCGTTGCTCGTCGCGGGGCCTCAGCCCGGTAAGGCGGCCTCGGCGGCGGAGATCAATGACGAGGTCAACGCAACCCTTCGTAGCTTTGACAAGCAGAATCCGAGTGCTCGGGAGCTTGGCCGGAAGGCTGCGGGTTTTCTGGTGTTTCCCTCCGTCATCAAGGCAGGCCTCGGATTTGGTGGGGAATACGGAGAGGGGGTGCTCATCGTCAAAGGGAACCCCGCCGGGTACTACAACATCATCTCGGCCTCATTCGGCTTTCAACTCGGAGTCCAATCTCGTTCCGTCATCATCATGTTCATGACAGAGGAGGCCCTGGCTGCATTCCAGCGCGCCTATGGCTGGAAGGTGGGAGTCGATGGATCGATCGTAGTGGTCACGGTCGGTGCCGGCGGTTCCATCGACACCGACACCCTTACCGGCCCGGTCATCGCCTTCATCCTTGATCCGCAAGGACTGATGTACAATTTGAGCCTCGAGGGCTCGAAGATCAGCCGCATCACACGATGACCTTGTGAGTTGCCAAAGCTGACGCGCCCAAATGGACGGCGGCGGCATTCTTGGTCGGTCATGGTTCCCTCACCATGATCAAATTCACGGTGGTCTTAATGCTCTCAGGGTGGGTGAGTTTCTAGCGCCGCGGATCGGGTGCCGAGCCGGGCCCACTTGATGCAAACTGCAATGGGTCCCATGCTCTTTCGTTTTCCAAAGCTACCCCCGGGGTCTCAGATGGGGCCCCATTACACTGACAGAATTCAGAACCCGATAAACGCTCGCGAGCGTTTTAACAAAAGTAGAAGCAACTCCCCCCGCCCTCGATTTAGATGCCCCCGCTCGAGGTGGGCCCCAAAAGATCCTTTCTTAGGCGGACAAAACGGCAGTCTAGGTATAATCGTACGTCCCACCTCGAAATGTCCGCGTAAGCCACCCGCAAACCCGCAGAAATCAAGGCTCCGAATTGCCATTGTCGGAGGGGGTACACCCCTTCTAATCCCACTTTTTGATCCGCCGATCTTTCCTAGCTTCGTAGAACGCCTTGATTGCTGCCTTCAGCCGATCGCCAGCATCGTCTAGTGAAATTGCCACGTCGAAATCCTTTAGCGCCCGCCTGTAATCTGCCTCTGTGGGTAGCTCCAACTCGGCGACACCAACTCGGCGAAGCGCCTCGTTCATCTCCTCTGCGGCGTGGCCCAAGCCGCTCTCATCCAACAGCGCGAACATCTGTGGGCTATCATCCCATTTGTACACGGGCCAGATTTGCCCGATCACCCCATTACGCCTGAGGTTCTTGAATAGCCACCAGCTCTCCTTCACTCCATCGAAGTCATTGCCACCACGAGATGCTTTCTTCCTGCAAGCATCCGAGCAATAGGACTTGGTACTGCGGAGACTCGTGATTTCGGTGCCGCAACAGGCGCAACGATGAAGAGGCTTCAGCATCACGTTGCACCTCGCTGGAGCACCCGACGCCGCGCCGCACGTCCAATGTTCTGGGTAACTCCGCAACGCTTGCCGAAGATGATGCCTTGCAAGCGGCGATGTTCCTTCCGAAGTCTGAATGGCTTCCAGACATTTTGACCACCACCCTTGATCAGATACTTGCCATCGGGGTTAGGCCATATAGTGAGATCGATGACCTCTTCGGCCCAATAGCCGCGTCCATGCCGCTTGATGAGGCGATAGATCGCTGCCTCGACCTGAAGCTTCCTCGTGGTGCAGTACTCAGGCGGTAAGTGGAAGAGCATGTGGGCATGCACAACCTCCGCTTGCCCGTTCGATAACGCTCAAGCGACCACGCAGCGGCGAAGGGAATCCCGTGCCGCTGTAGCCATTTAGAAATGCCCTCTCTGACCTTCGCGAAAAGTTTGCCGTTGGGATCGTCCCCCGCGAACCCCTCACATTGGTCAATACGCTATAGGACCACTGCTGGTGACTGCGCCACTGGTGCGGAGCGGTGCAAGGCGGCATAGTTCTCCCTTCCGCTAGACCCCCTTGACGCGCTTGAGGATCGAAAGCGCCTCAAAAGGCCCTCGGCTATCGCAGAGGGCCTTAAGTTCTTATCGAAGGCCGAGGCAGCGAGCGCAATTCCGGAAGGCTGGCTGCTAGGGCGCGATCAGCATCAGCTTGTAGCGCAGCCCTCTTAAATTCAGAGGTGGCGAGCGCAGCAGACAGAGCCAAGATTTGGGCCCTCTGTTCCCGGATGGTAGCGTTGGCGTCGACCAGCGTGGTCGCCTCCACGTTCGTCGCCAGTTCATCACTCATCGATTGATCTCCTCAGTAGTGCCACGCTGGCGGCGTCTAGCATGCGACCAGCACGCGCGAGCCCACCTTCAACGTCGAGCAGGGGGAGTGGTCCCGCAAATGCGCTCACGCGCAGCGCGCGGATCTCCCCCCGGTGGTCGCGCCGGCTTGATTTCCTGGGCGCAAATGAACCTTGCCTGGTCGTCAAACGATGCATGGACAGCGGATCTACGATCTGCCCGTCCTATGCTAACCAATTGATATGGTTATGTCTTTATCGCCATGTCGCAGCCATGTTGCACTCACTTCACCACCGTGAGCTTGGCTTTGGCTTGGGCGATAATGGCGACAAGCTCATCGTCGGTCATGTCTATGGCTCGCTTGAACTGGGTGGTATCAGTGGTGCTGAAGGTGGCTGGGCGGCCATAACCACGGCGTGGGAGAATCGAGCGATTGCGATCACCGGGGGAGATCCGCCGCGCAGCGAGAGACGTTAGAAATTTATGTATCACCGGGGGAGATCCGCCGCGCAGCGAGAGACGTTAGAAATTTATGTATCTAGATGAACGGACGCTTTCAGCCCGGAACGAGCGGCAATCCCGGTGGTAGACCTCGAACGGCCCACAACATCCAAGAGCTTGCGCGCAAGCACACGATTGAAGCCCTCGACGTGCTTGTCCAAATCATGTTGAACGAAAAAGCGCCGCCGAATGCCCGTGTCGCTGCCGCTAATACCCTGCTTGACCGCGCCTACGGCAAAGCACCCACGTTTAGCACCTCGGACACCCAAGCCTTTAAACGGGCCATCGATATGACCGACGATGAGCTTGCTGCCATCGTGGCTAAGGCCAGACTCAGCGTGGTTAAGTGATGGGCTATTAGCCCAGGGTTAGCCCATGTTGGTATGAGCCAGCACTATCAATGAGTTAGCATGTAACGTACATGATAAGCTATCACAAGCGCATGCATGCCATGCATTTTATAGGGTGGTCAGGGACAAGGTTCATTTGCGCCAGGCGTTTCAGAAAACGCATCCACCGGGGAGATATCGCGGTGCAGAAAAATGGGACTCCGATGTTGGAGGGGCCATTACCCCTGGGCTCCTGCCATCGTGAACTCAGCGTTCGCCGCGCCTACTGTCCGCTTTACGCCCAATAGCGGACATTCGTCAGCGCATTGAGCATGTCTGCTTTGTGCCAAAAGCGGACATCGGAAGGAACCGTGCATCTGAAAGGTCTGTTTCCGCAGCGAGCACAGATATGCGCCATTTATGCGCCTCGTTAAGATTTTTCTGAGATGCGGATATAGATTGCCATATTCGCATTATTGCCATATTCGCATTAAAGTGGAATCCTGGCTTTGATTGACGGCCGTGGACGTTGAGATCCCGGCTTCGACGCGGGCTCTCAAGAATACGGCCTCCGACAAAGAATGGGAGGCTTGCGTCGCTGAGGAGCCGTGCGCCCGGGTGCCACGTCGCTTTCCCGTTGCTCTTGACTTCATCGGTGAGTCCGACACGCCCGCCTCTAGCGGCTGCGTGGGTGCGCACCCTTTCCCCGGCTGTCGCGCGATGCGCGGCCCGCAACCGAGCTAAGAGCACAAGCAAAAAAGGGACGAGCAAAACTCGGGCCGATCATTGTTATAGGGAGGCGGTTATGAAAAACCGTTGGCTTATAGCTGCATCTGCCGTAGGCATTCATCTCTGTATCGGCTCCGTCTATGCCTGGAGCGTATTTAATCTTCCTCTTGAAAATGCCTTTGGCTGGGCAAAAAGTGATATAGCCATCACCTTTAGTCTGGCAATTTTTTTCCTTGGCATGTCTGCTGCAGTTTTGGGTCATTTTGTAGAGCGTTATGGCCCACGTACTTCCGGTATGGTCGCTGCAGCCTTTTGGGGTACTGGTCTTATAGTCGCCAGTCTTGGTGTTAAGCTTGGCATCCTCTGGATTATCTGGCTCGGCTACGGTGTGCTGGGTGGCATCGGTCTAGGCGTTGGTTACATAACGCCAGTTTCAACTCTGGTGAAATGGTTCCCGGACCGCCGCGGGTTGGCAACTGGATTGGCTATTATGGGTTTTGGTTTTGGAGCAGCCATCGGTGCCCCTGTTTTCAACTACATTATGTCCAGTGTTACTGCCAGTGAGCTCGATATACCTTTAGCAGAATATCGTGCTGGTATGTCCAGCTACAACTCAGCAAAAACAATTCTCAAAGACATTCACGTAAACAATAAATCTGCTGTCGACTATGACATGGAACATTTGTTTGGCGCAGTTAAATCAGGTAATACCGAAGAAATACTTTCAATGTTACCGGAAAAACTCGCAATAGATGCCAAATCCGAATTAGATACGCTCAATACAGCACTGAACAATCCATCACTGGCATCATTCTGGAGGATGAAAGATTCAGAGAAATTCAAGATTGCCATCGCATCCGGGGTCTCTACCACCTTTCTGTTCGCGGGTGTGGCGTATCTGATTATTATGGCTGCCGCCGCCAGTTATATCGCACGTCCTCCTCAAGGCTGGATGCCAGCTCGTATGAAGGTTGATGTGGAGTCCGGCAAAAGAAAATTGATACCAGATTTGACGCAGATGACTGCAAATGCAGCAATCAAAAGAGCTCCCTTCTATGGTTTGTGGATCATGATGTTCATCAATATCTCCTGCGGTCTTGGTGTTATATACGCCGCCTCACCCTTGGCCCAGGAAAGCATCGGGTTAACTCCTAGTGAAGCCGCTGCCGTGGTGGGTATGATGGCTATTTTTAATGGATTAGGTCGCATTGGCTGGGCGTCTTTTTCTGATTTTTTGGGTCGCGCCAATACATATACCTTATTCTTTGTGATTGAAATTTTTGCCTACTATTTCCTGCCCGATATTAAAAGCATCATCCTGTTCCAGGTTGTGCTCTACCTGATTCTAACTTGCTATGGTGGTGGTTTTGCGACTCTGCCGGCATACATTGGCGATCTTTTTGGCACGAAACAATTAGGCGCAATTCACGGTTATGTGCTGAGTGCCTGGGCCATGGCCGGGGTCTTTGGGCCACAGATTGTTGCCCGTCTCTATGAAGCTACTGGCTCTTATGAAACCGTATTGCACGTATTTTCTGGCCTCTTTGCAGTTGCCCTCGCTGTAAGCATCTTGATGACTATATATATGCTAAATGCCCGGAATCGGATGACGGGGGTGACCCTTTTTAACTTTGACGGTCAGGATTTTGTTAGAACGGAGACGAATTTGTTAACAGCTGACGGCAAGTCCGCAATCAATACAAAACTCGATCACGACAATCCGATTTATCAGGCATTGATTCATACAAAATCTTATTCAGGTGTAGCTATTTTATTTGGTAGGGATTACGATACCTACTATGCTCCCCTTACTGATGAACAAGGTAAGCTATCTGGTGCCATTTTTGTTGGCCATCAACAATAATATTATTAAGAATGGGCCTCAAGTGGTAGATAGGCGGTGGTGATGGTTTCCCTGCCACCACCATCTCTCTCCTGAAGAGCGGAAGAAGCCCTGGCATCCACCGTTCGGGGCTTCTTCTGTAAGCGAGCCAGACAGTACACGCCTAATGCTTACGACACGGCTCTATGCGTTTGATCTGCTGCATCTCGATGGCAGGGACCTTCGCCAACAAGCACTCATTGAGCGTCGAGCCAGCTTGAAGACTCTGCTTGGAGCAGACGAGCGAAGCCGCATTCAGTTTAGCGATGAGTTTGATGGCGATGGTGATGCACTGTTCAAAGCCTGCGCTGAGCAGGAACTTGAAGGCATCGTCTCCAAACTTGCACTGGCACCTTATCGCTCTGGTCGAAGCCGAACTTGGCTCAAGACCAAGTGCTTTACCGAATCGACCTTTGTGGTGATCGGCACGGATCGGGACCGCAAGACCGGAGCGCTTAGGGCTCTACTTGCTCACAAGGACAGTGCGGGCCTGAGTTACGCCGGAGCAGCATTCATCGCTCTTGGTGGTGCTGAACGCGCTGAGTTTTTTGCTGAGCTTGAGCGTCTCGCCACTTCATGGGCTGCATTTAAGTCGTCCCGGCTGATGGATGTTAAGTGGTGTCATCCGAAGCTTGTGGTGGAGGTGAGGCATTTGGCGGGAAGCAAGACGCTCCGCCATGCGACCGTAAGAAGCCTTAGCCAATAGGAACCGGCTGCGATCTCGCAAGTTGCTTGATGCGAAGATTATAGTGCAGGGTGGCGAGACATGGCTCCCAAAAAGAAATCCTATTCCGCAAAGTCCGCCCGCGCGGGCAAGGACGTTGGCAAGCGCGGTAAGAACTTTAGCAAGATAGAGTCCAAAGCGGCGAAGAGGTATGGCTCCAAGGAGGCTGGCAAACGCGTTGCTGGTGCGGCTCTTGCGAAGCTACGCGCCAAGAAAAAATAGTTAGCGGCGAGATGCAATCTTGACCGCGCGACTTGTCCAACGTCTCGCTATCAATTTCGCTATCGGCGCGGGACTGATCCTTCTCTCTCTGTTCGTCGGCATGCTCGCCTACCACTACTTCGAGGATTTGCGCTGGCTCGACTCGTTCGGACACGCCGCGATGATCCTTGAATAATCGTTGACCTTCGTGGCCGTAGCCGTCTAGTCACAACACTCTCTTCCTAGCCATGAGTTTCGATAGTGGGCGACTGGTTGCTCAATCTTCCTGTGGTATGGATGGCCGTCGTTGTCTTTGCGGCCACTTATCTCCTCGCCGCCAGCATCTATTGGATTGTGACCACGCTCGCGGTGAATGATCGAGCGCGGGCCTTCAAGGCAGTCTCGGCCGGAATGCTGTCGCCATTGGGCATCCTTTTCGCCCTGTTGGTGGGTTTTATTGCGGTCGAGGTCTGGGGTAGCTTCGATAAAGCAAAGGCCGCGGTTACTTCGGAGGCAAGCGCCCTTCGTGCTATCGTTCTCCTGGCCGGAACGTTCCCAGAAGAACAGAAGACTCGCATTTATGCTCTGATCAACCGTTACATAGAGAAAGCCGTGAACGAGGGATGGCCAGCGATGGCCCAACAACGAGCGACTCTCTCGACTTTGCCCACTCAGATCGAGGCATTAGATGCAGTCCTGGCCATCAAGCCTGCCGATGATAGTCAGCGAATCGCACAGTCTGAGATGGTGAAGGCGCTCCAGACGGCGCTGGATGCGAGACGCCAACGTATTGTTGTCAGCGAATCTGGCCTCGGCAAAGTTAAATGGGCGGCGATCCTACTTCAGGCACTCTGCACGTTGATTGTCATCGCCATGGTCCACAGCGACAACCGTCTTACCTGCGCTATAACGCTAACCGTCTTTGCAACAGGCGTTGCGCTGTCACTATTGTTGATCGCCGCTTACAGTCGACCATTTACCGGGGAGATTTCTGTCGGGCCGGATCTTCTCAAGCAGGTCATCACTAGCGAGTCGGCGGCCACCCCGCGGTAAACTGGTTCACTTGTAGTAGCCGACACCGCAAATCTGGTCACCGGCCTTCGTGTAGAAGGCGGTCTTCTCGAGCACCTCGCCTGTGCCAGATGGCGCGGCCACCAGTAGGTGGTCTCTTTTATCGTTCCCTCGGTGGCATTCTGCATAATCGTTTCACCCAACCGAGCACCGTGCATGCCCTCAATGTCTCTCAGCTGTTTGCCCTTATCCCCGTAAGGATGCGCCGTTATAATGCCGTCCGAGGCGTTGGCGCAGAACACATAAAGATCGCGGTCCTTGAAGCCGCCTTCGCCCTTGTTGAACATATCAAGCGCCTTCGCCTTGTCCTCTTTCACCGCGGCCACTGCTCTCTCAAGCATAGCTTTGGCTTCCTCTGCAGTGCCGAAGTCAGCTGCCCAGACTGAGGCGGTAGTGGAAAGCACCTGGATCACGGCATAACCGACGACGAATGCGAGATTGCGTAACATGACTAAGCTCCATTGGGCTGAACTGACGCCCGCTTTCAGTCGCACGGGATCACTTCTTGTATCCAACGAAGTAGGCGCCGATGGTTTCACCCGAGGCGTCTTTGATAGGCTCGTAGTCAGTAATATATTGCGCTCCATGAACCTGGACTTCGCCATGGTAGGGGTGGCCTGCTTTTATCGACTCGAGCGCCGGTGACCCCATAACACTTCCAACCGCTCGCCTACCGTCAGGGAGCGGCACGCTAGTTGCAACGCGGATATATTCTTCGCTCGCGTTCGCCATCATTTGTTGAACGCCCACCTTCACGAACAGTGTGGCCACCATTCCTGGTCCGCCTTCCTCTGCGACCTCATCGACTACAGTGAAATTGTTATTCATCTTAGTCGAGCCGAAATACAGAGCTGGGGCACTTTTGCCACCGACCTCCTCAATTCCCTAAATCTTTGGCGCTCCCAGTTTAGCGGTCTTATCTTTCAAGGCCGCCATCGACGCTGCGGTTCTTGCCTCCTGAGCATTGGCAGCGCTTGCCAACAGCATGAAACTTCCGGGGAAGCCAATTGCAATCACGAGGACCACAAGCGCTTTTTTTGCAATAAGCCTTACTTCAGCGGACCGCAATTAATTCACCCATGCGTAGCATGAACAACCTCCATAGGGTGGCAACGGGCTAATGTTTCCCTCGCAACTCCTTCCTGGGGCATAAGCTGGCATAATACTGTCAAGGTGTCAGCCTCTCGGCTGCCAGTCTTTCACGCGCGAACCACACAGCGGTTGTCTGCCTTAGATTATTAGGCAACATTGAGTCTATAAAGCTGTTCGTCCGCTTTGCGCCAGGAACGACATGCAGGGGAGGCCCCGAGGGTTCTTGCTCATGCGGCAGCAGCACTTCTTCAGCAGGAGCGCTCGATAATGGGCTACTGGTTGCTCAATCTTCCTGTGCCATGGATGGCCCTGGTTATTTTCCTGATCACTTATCTCATCGCAGGTAGCATCGGTTTTGTTGTGGCCACACTCGCAGTAAACGAGCGGGCGAAGGGCTTCAAGGCGGTTTCGCCTGGAATACTGCCCCCATTGGGCATCCTTTTCGCCCTGCTGGTCGGCTTCATCGCCGTCGAGGTCTGGGCCAATTACGACAAAGCAAAGGCTGCAGTTACGACCGAGGCCAGCGCGCTTCGTGCTGTCGTTCTACTCGCCGGAGCTTTTCCCGACGAACAAAGGACGCGCATTTATGCGCTGGTCAACCGTCACATAGATGAATCCGTGAACAAAGAATGGCCGGAGATGGCGCAACGGCGAGCGACCCTCGCAACTTTGCCAACGGCCCTGATTGAGGCACTGCACGAAATGCTCGCCCTAAAGCCTGCCGATGACAGCCAGCGAGCCGCACAGCCTGAGATGGTGAAAGAGCTTCATATCGCGCTGGATGCCAGGCGCCAGCGCATTGTTATCAGTGAATCTTCCTTAGGCGCGGTCAAATGGGTGGGCATTCTGCTTCAGGGACTCTGCACCTTAGTCGCCGTCGCCATCGTTCACAGCGACAACCGCCTCGCCCGCACCATAACATTGACTCTCTCTGCAACAGGCATTGCACTGTCCGTGCTACTGATCGCCGCATATAGTCATCCTTTTACCTCTGTCGGGCCAGAATTGCTCAAGCAAGTTATCGCAAGCGAGGTCCCTTTCGGTGGGTGATCGGCGAACTGGCATTGGATGGGCCGGGAGATCGGGTCCACACAGAACAATGGGACTCCATCCACGTTTTGGAGTCTCGGCGCGGTAATAGAGGATGCGGGTGATGGGCGATTGGTTATTAGCTCTTCCTCTACTGTGGATGACGTTGGTAATCTTCGCAGCCGCGTATCTTGTCGCTGCCGCCGTCTGTCTAGTGGTGGTTGGGCTGCATGATCGCGATCGTTTGTTCAAGGCGTTTTCGCCGGAAATGCTATCACCACTTGGCGTCATCTTTGCCTTGCTTGTCGGTTTTGTGGCCTTCCAAGCCTGGAATGACTTCGATAAGGCCAAGATTGCCGTCGAAACAGAGGCCAGCGCACTCCGAGGCGTGGCTGTACTCGATGAGAGCCTCCCCGAAGAGCAGAGGATACATCTTCGCACTCTCATCAATCGCCACATAGACGAAGCGGTGAACCGAGAATGGCCAGCGATGGCGCAACACGGCCTCACCCTCGCATCCCCGCCTACCGCCCTGATCGAAGCCCTGCAGCTCACGGTCTCGTTGAAGCCTCAAGACGAGTCACAACGCATGGCCCAGCGGGAGATAATGGCTGCGTTGAACAGAGCTTTGGATGCGCGACGTCAGCGCATCACCATCAGTCAATCCGGGGTAGGGGCGGTGCAGTGGGCTGCAATCATGTTACTGGGACTCTGCATGCTCATTGCAATTGCTATGGTCCATAGCGATAACAGGCACACTTGTGCTATAGCCGTGACACTCTTTGCGACTGGCATCGCCTTGTCGGCCCTAATGATTGCCCCTTACAGTCGCCCTTTTACTGGTGCCAACTCTGTGGGACCGGAGCTCTTCACTACATTACCCGTGCCTCGCCAGCAGAGTATCTAAGCTACCTGGGCACAGTACCCGTGGCGAATGACTTCGCGGCGCGGTCATCTAGGTAGCCTCCAAGCGAGAGGCCCGCGACTAAGCGCCGAAGAATAATACTGCCACCATTTCCCGGTCGCAGATTTCCCCACGAGGATGTGTCCGCTATTAGCGGACATACTGACAAGTCCGCGCCATGTCCGCTTTACCCCCAATAATGGACGTTGGGCAGGGCGGCCCTAATCAACATTTGGCTGTCGGTTTATGAGTACACTCCCTAGTCCACCATGTCGTGCCCTCCAGGCCGAGAATTGAACAGACAAGGTTCAATTCGCGGCCAGGGTCAACGCAAATGCTGTTGGCGGGGGGAGCCGATCAGCGTTTGCCGCCTTTCGAAAACGTGGCTCACCGTGCTTACGGCAAGGCGCCGATCTTCAACACCAATGATTCTGGCACGTTCAAGCGCGCCGTGGACATGACCGATGATGAGCTTGCTGCCATCGTAGCCAAGGCTAAGCTGACCGTGGTGAAGTGATGGTGTCAGCCCAGTGTTAGCCCATCCCCATAGTAGTCAAATGATATCAATGTGTTAGGTATCGAGAACACATCATACCGAAAAACCCGGCGTGACCAGGCTGCACGGCTCGCACCTGAGAAGTCTCGACAAGGTTCAATTCGCGGTCAACCGCTGTTGGCGGGGGGAGCCGATCAGCGTTTGCCGCCTTTCGAAAACGTGGCTCGACCTATATTGCCCGCTCTGTGGCGTCTCCATGGGGCGAAAATCTGGCTTCAGGAAACGTCCGTATTGATAGTTTTCAGTAAAACGCTGCTATCCGACCAAACTCATATCGCCAGTAGGGACCGGCGCTTGGCTCGACCATTGCCTCAATAGGTTTTGCCTACGTTCTGCTCCTTCCAGCAAGCACAGGAGTATCCTCATTTCTTCACGCAACGGTTCCTGCACGTAGTCCGATTTGTCCCATTTGGCCTCACCAATGAATTTGCATTTGCCGTCCGCTATCACCATCACCGCTCTGGTATCGTGTGTCACAGTCCCTCGCCCCGACACAACACAATGGGCTAGGTGCCGCTCGCTCGGCAGCAATGCGAATTAAAACAGAACAGCGATCCAGTGATGAACCGATGCTTCCGTCGCGGATCATCGATGACCAATGAGGCTACGCGCAGGATGGCCGTAAGGAACATCACGAAAATCCCGTTCACCACAGCTAGAACAAGCCCCACGTTGGGATTGCCGATAAAGTTCAGCCACATCACTGCAAGGAACCACGCGACCGTGCTGAGCGCGATGAGGGTAATAGGATGTAAATCCGAACCAGGTAGGCGAGTGCGCTGCAGCTCATGGGACTGATGCACCGAGTGATTGTCGTGCCGCGGTCCGCGCGAGCCGGCGGCAAGGGTCCGCTCGGCTACGGGTCTAGCGGTGGTCTTTGCTAGCATCGGTTTGTGGGACATGATTACATCTCCGATTTCCGGTGTGCCTTGGCCGGAGCGCGATGCACGTATTCTGCCACCCGATTTCAGCCGCTTGGGGCGGGATGCCTTCCGGCGTCGCGCTTGACACAGTTGAGGTGGCGCCATAACTATGGCATGTTAAAGGCGCACTGTTGAAATTCGTCATTCATCACGACTCTGTGAAAAAAGCTCGCGCGATGAGACCGCAGGTCAAAGCCAAACCGGACGACACCCGCGCACTGATCCTGGAGACCGCGGAAGCGCTTTTCCGTCGGCTTGGCTTTGCAAAGACGACCGTGGGAGACATCGCCACCGACCTGGGCATGTCTCCGGCCAACATCTACCGATTTTTTCCATCAAAGAACGCGATCGTTGACGCGATCTGCCAGCGCTGCTTGTCCGAGGTCGAAGAAAAGGCCTGGGCGGTTGCGCGTTCAAAGGCCCCCGCAGGCCAGCGCATCGAGCGGCTGTTCCTTGAGATCCTGGCCTATCACAAGGAAAATCTTCTGACCGAGAAGCGCGTGCACGACATGGTCCTGGTCGCAATGGACCAGAATTGGGACGCGATCCTGGCCCACAAAGAAGTTATGCGCACGGTGGTCGAAGTGATCCTACGTGACGGTATCGAGGCGGGCGAGTTTGAGTCGATCGATCCGCGCGAGACCTCGCAAGTCCTCATGCGTTCTCTGGTTGGATTCTGCCACCCGGTTTTGATCGCTCAGTCGCTGCAGGACGGACACGACCTCGAGACCGAAGCGCGTGGCTCGGTGCATTTCCTCCTCCGCTCCATCACCGCCCGTCATTAAGCCCATGTCGAACCCACTTGAGACCAACTCTGCCCACGCGGTGACGATATTCCTTTTTCGTCATTCTTCACGAGTCAGTGAAGTCATAAGGGTCGAGGGCCGCCAACTTGACGGCCCCTTTTCTTGCCTAGCCGTTATACCAAAGCGATAGCTCCCACGCGGGTCGATAACTGGCCTTGGTGCACCGTTTCAAGGCTCGCTCTAGCAATCCCCCGCATGGCTTCTGGCCGCGTAGGCGAGTAGGCGCGTGCCAAGCTGACAGTTCTATAAGTATTCAAAATCAAAGCATCGGAGACCTTGAGTCCACCGGGGGGACATCCGCGACACAGAAAACGGGACTCCGATGCATATCTGCCAAGGCCAGACTTACCATCGTTAAGTGATGGGTTATTAGCCCACTGTTAGCCTGCTGGCCAGCAGCCTAGCAATATCAATGACTTAGCGTGCAATATACATGATTAGTAATCACGCGCAGCATTTCCGCCGCGATTTTATAGGGTGGTCAGGGACAAGGTTCATTTGCGCTGGTGATTTGGCGAAAGCTATCTACCGGGGGGAGATCCGGCGCAGAAAAAGGGACTCCGATGTTGGAGGGGCCGCTCTCGCCACAATCAAGGCTTTTCCTGAGTGGCCCCCCGACCGCGAACAGCAGAGCGAGCCACCTGAGGATGGCTGTCTTTGCGAGGAACCAAAGGGCTTAACTCGAAATTAACCATACCGCGACCATAGCGGGCCTGCGCAAAACTAGAGTAAGGGCAGAGGGAAGTTATGAGTGACCCCGTCCTTTTTTGGACGCTGTTTGCAGTGATTGCCGCGAACATCATCCTACTCGCCGCCGCCTTTGTCAGCGCAGATCGGGAAGCCAGGAGGCATCCCGTCGACGGCGAGCAAACTTAGCTATCATTGCGACAGCACTAACTGACAAAGCCGCCGATGACCCAGCCTATCGCGCGGACCAAGCCGTAGACGGCAAGTGCAAGAACAGAGTGGCATCGTGGCTCCGCTGTTAAACGTCAACACATCAACTACTCCTTCAATCAACTCGACTCGGCGAAAAGCGGATCGTGGCCAAAGGTATGCAGTCGCCCTCACGTATCATGCGTTGGCAAAGGTCGCATAGGTGACCGCTCACGGGCTTCGAGTTGCGCTCCACATACTCGCCTCTGCGATCAGGCCAAAATCGGCAGTTGTGGCAGCAGTGCCATGTATCGCTGTGAACCGATTTGCGGTGGATCATTGCTGCGCACTTAGGGCAGAAGCTAAGACCGGCGCTGCCCGTTATTGCCACCTACGTTCCAAGGTGGTTGCGACGCGGCCATGAAGTCCCCCTAAGAGGAAGGCCAGTCTAGCACTGGGCGAGTGCGCGTGGGCTCGGACCGGCGACTCCGATCTCCCGCATCGTGAAACGGCCCCGGTCGGAGCGTTCGCAACGTTCGGCCAGGGCCGCTGACTTCCCCTAACGCGAAGGCTTGTCAATGCAACCCTAGCCCGCCAGAACGCGCGTCCTTGCGCCGGATCAAGACTTTGGATTTGTGAAGTCTATCTGGGCTTGTCAGCTACGCGCTACACTTCTTCAAAGTCCTTGCCTCGTGAACCGCCTTGGTTTCCGCCTTCAGGTGCGCCACCTTGTCTCCTGCGCGCTGCTCGGATGCCACCGCGAGTGCGTCTTTGAGGAGATCGGCTTCATCCGCGAGTTGCTGGCAATCCCAGCTCTGATAGTCGCTACGAAAGGATGCCATCGGATAATATCCTGGCTTTGATGTGAGCGAATAGCTTTCGGGCTTTTTCGTGCATCCCTGCGCGATTAGCGCCAACAAGCCCACTACGGCAATGCCCGCCAGCAGCGGGATCGCGGCCAAGAAAAGCGCGAGCCGGTGGAAGCCACGGCTAACCCGTTGCGATGCGGCCATGATGTCCCTCTCCCCACACGAGCTATTTGCTGGTGCCCTCCACGAAGCCGACTTGTCGGCTAACTCAGCTTCTCCGCGTCTCGCTTATCCCGTGAGGCACGCTCAATGTAGTCCTTGAGCAGAATTTCCAGGGCAAGGGTTACGTAGTTGACGTCCGCACTGCCCAGCTTGGTCTTGTTGGTGTAGGCGATCTTTTCCAAAAGCATCTTTGCCTCGTCAAGGTCGCTCATGGTGTTGCCTTCCTCCTCAAGTCGAACCTGTGAAGCCTCCTCTGACCCATCGCACCAGGCCGACCACGACCCACGCTAAGGCGATGGGAACGATCGCAGAAACAAGGACTATCCACCAACGCTGCGCGTCACCGACCTCGATATTCAACGTTTTCTGACAATCATCGAAGGTGGTCATGCCTCCAAGGTTCAAGCAGGTACGGTACTGTGCCCAGATAGGATCGTATCTCAGCCCCAATCCCCACCATGCGCACACCATGCCCGCTATCACCAAGGTGATGATACCGAGGCGCTGCCATCCGTTGAGGTTCATTCGGGAAGCCCCCATCCCTGGTTGCAACCATAGCAGGGAAAAGGGCAGCGCCAGCTAGTACAAAGACGGGTTTTCAGCCCTATGCTAGAGTCTTTGAGCCTTTCCAACCCCCAGAAGCGGAGTCCAATGCCATGGCCCAATACGGCACGCCAGAAGAAGCCAAAGCTATACTCGATAAAGCGGTTGTCGCCTTGAAGGAGAACAAGACGATTGCGCTCGATATGTTCAACAAGGGTGATGGCGGCTTTAAGGACCGTGACCTTTATGTGTACTGTGCGAATGCCTCGAACGGAATTTTCACGGCGCATCCGAAGCTAAAGGGTGAACAGCTCAAAGACATTAAAGGCGCGAAGGGCTTTCCCCTCGGAAAAGAGATTATGGAGAAGGCCACTGAAGGGAAGATGCGCGTGGTGACTTATTGGTGGCCTCGGCCCGGCTCGGACAAGGCGCTCGAAAAGCACACCTTCTTCACGAAGGTTGGAGATCAAATCTGCGCTGTTGGCTACTACAAGGATTAACTTGCCGGATTATTCTATGAGCCAGGCTCGGGCTAGACCACCCCAGCCGAGATCAAGCCAACCAGGATGAACGAGAGCAGACAGAACAGCTTCAACGCCATTACATCTGCCTCGTGCTCGGTTTTCGGGGAAGCCAAATTCAGTGTGGGGGAAAGGGCCATGTTCAACCCTCCTGTTTGCGAACCTCGCAATCGGTAGAGACCTTAACCGACGCCTCATTACGGGCTGGTCGATACAACTGAGATGATCGGCCCATCGTTCCCCAGCCCAAATACCAGGAGGGAAAGAAAAAGCCCCGCAAGCAAGTAGCTTACGGGGCCGAGTGAGGGACTTAGAAGCCAAGCGCTCAGCACGACTCCACAGACAACCCCACAGCCCACCTGCTACCGGGCCTGTACGAGGCTGCTAGAGTCTCCGAAACGATACTCGCCCCCAGATCATGCAACACCCTGCCGCGGGCTCATACCGGAAATGGCGTATCGGGGTTGATATATATTCTTAAGGTTAGGCTAGGCTGGCTACAACTTCATGGGTATTCCCCGGGGGTTCATTCCAGCCAGGAATTGGAGGGAAGTTTCAATTTCTGGCTGGCCGGACTTCCATCCATGCCATGCCAGCCCTGACACTTCATGGTCGATGGTCGGGGACGATCGGCAGGACCATTGCTGCCAGCTCCATGACCGGGCCGCGCAGCGCGAAGGCCCTTAGCCTGTTTTCAGGGCCTGCTGTTGCCTACAGGTTACCTAAACGGCAGACAGCACCCTGGAAGGCTTGGAAAGCCAATGGTGCTTCGGTGATAGGAGATCACCACGGGCAAGAAAAAGGCCCCCAAAGCGGGGGCCATGAGTGCGTCAGGTGACTCAGCTAGTCGATGTCGCCACTTGCCAGGACTTTGGTGCCACGGCCATTGCCCTTCCAAGCGCCGAGCTCGACGCAATAGCAGTCTTTGCCAGTTTCCGGATCATACGAAAGGGTGACAATGATCGCGCCTTGACAGCTTGCTGCAGCAATACGCAATCCGTTGTTCTTTGAGCCGCGCCGCGTAGCCTCGCCAGCTTGGCCTTTGAGCGTTCCGTAAAAGTGCGCCATCGCTACACCGCCACGTTGGCGTAGAAGGCCGCGATGTCAGCCGGGTGACTTGAGGGGCAAAGAGGGCCGCGGTAGTACCAAGTCACTCCCTTCACTTGGTCATGCGGTATGCCCTTGTATGAGCGAGCGATGCGCCGCTTTGCCCAGATCGACAACTTGGGCTTGGTCGGCTTCAACTCGAAGCCAAGCAGGCGAACGAGGCTCTTAAGTTCCTCTAACTGTTTCGCCGTCAGTTTGCGATCGAGACAGTCAATTCGATCCTGTAGTGTAGCTGTAGCTTGATCCAGCTTGGCCGGGGCTTTCTTTCTGCTCCCGACATCGAGGGCTAATGCGGCGGACGCCAGCGCCTTACGCTCTCGGCATCGTCTGCGCCTAAGTCTAAGCATCATCGTAAAGGGTGCCGACCGAAGCCGCCGCCCTTCTTTGACCACTGCTCAGTAACCGCAAATCCAAATCCAACCAGTGGGGGTGAAACGCCAACAGGAGCCAACGCCATAAGCGTACCAGCGACCGTGCCAGTAGCGGCCATTTCCAGCGTACCAACGACCGTTGTGCCAACGACCATTATGTCCATGCCGATGACCATGTCCGTGACCATGTCCGTGACCATGCCCATGCCGATGACCATGTCCATGACCATGTCTGTGACCGCCATGTCCGCGACCGCGACCGCCATGTCCGCGACCGCCGCCACCTCTGCCGCCGCCACCTCCGCCGCCGCCTCGTCTCACACGGACAATTTCGCTTTCGGGTTTGACAAGCTCGGGATCCAAGCCGGTGTGCAGCATTGACACTGCGGCGCGAGCTGGCGCTGACAGCACGGGCAATGCGGCAGCACTCGCGACGGCAATGCCGAGCAGGAAATCTCTGCGCGAGAGTCGCTCTTCGTGGTCGGGATTGGTACCTGGGAGCTTGGTATCAAGCATGGCAAAATTGTAGGGCCTGCCCCTGCCACCCAGCAATGGTGATGATACCAATATGGTAAACAGCGCCGACCGAAGCCGACGCGATACTGTTCAGGAACCGGTTCTTGAAGTTCGCACCGCCTTGCAGCTGCAGACTTGCCACGCACGGAGGCTAGTTCCGAAAGGAACTCCCCGGGGCCTCCTAGCGGCCACCTATCTTATAGCCGCGCTGGCGTAGGTAGGCCTTGAGCAACACCGCAGCCTCATTGAACTCGTGGTCGCGGTTCAGCCAAGCCCCGATGGGCTGCCGATCCTCTGCGGTCATGGTGGCGGGGCCAAGCTTCTCGTTTTCTTCGTGCTCTCTGTAGGCTCGCACAAAATCGACTTGCAAATCGTCTCGCATAGCCTCGCCTATAGTCTCGCCGGTCGGCAGCAAGCCGACCGCCTGCTTAGGGGTCAGGTTCATGATTTTCCTCCTAGCACTGCTTCCCAGGGCTAATATGACGGTTCGCATGGTCATGGCTTTACCCCCACTGCTCCTTGTGACTTAGAGCGTCGAGTCGCTGCTGAACGCAATACGGGGCTGAGTTAGCGACTGGCACTTACCGCTTGGGCCAGTCCTTTAGAAATAGCACAACAGTCGTTGATGCTGCTGTGACTTGTCCGCAACCGTCACAAAAAGAAAGGGCGCCGACCGAAGCCGACGCCGCCTAGTGAACCCGCACCCCTTCGTAGCTCACCTCGATTGCTTGCTCGTCCTGACAGTCGAGCACAACAGCGGCAACGATCAGGGCTCAGTCTTAGGAAGGTCGGGGATTTCAGTCTTAGGAAAGTCGGCGTCGGGAATTGAGGGTGAGGCCGGAGAGTGAGCTGGAGACTGAGGACGGGCGTCGGCAAACTCAGGACGGGCGGCAGCGCAAAGTGCCTGTCGGCCACTCGACCACCAGGGACGATTATGCTCGGTGTCCGTAGCCGAGCAGACCTGTGACATCTGACTAGAGACACACAGAACAGCCCCAATCGAAAATTCCTTGCCCTCAAACATGCAATAGGGCGAGCCAGCTGGAGTAGGAGGCGTGCGTGGTGCTGTTTTGGGCGGTGCTGCCGGTGTTCGCTCAGGCGGTGCTCCAGAAGGCTGTTGGGCAGCTCCTTGTGTGGTTAGGCACAACAAAGCCACGCACACACCGCCGATGATGTCTTTTCTCATGGGGGCCCCAACCGTATGTCAGTGAAGTTGTCGGATAGGCGCTAGTCTGTTTCGGCGCTATCGAACCAAGGCTAGCAGACCAAGGCCGGTGACGCTAGCTGCGGGCCTCTATTCGGGCATACCGTGGTGGTGGGTGGCCTTGGGGCTGGGTGCTCTCACTGCGGGCTTACGGATGATGGTCGGGCTAAAAGTAAATTGGTGGTAGGCGACGAAGCCGCAATTTCCTGCCAATGCTCCGCGACGATCTTGGCACCGCGTGACTGCGCTGGCAGACGCCTAGTTGTGTCATAAGTGTGAGGGGCCCTGGGAAGTCGCCGTCGAGTCTCCTGTTGGCGCTATCAACCGATTGGCACTAGCGATAAGATTATTGTTCCTCCTAGCCAGGGAGGGCCGAATGAAATCTCTCGCTTTCGCCTTGTGCGTTTGCGCTCTAGTCGCCAGCGGAAGCGCGAGCGCAGGTCAAACCTGCAAGGCAAAAGCCAATCAGCAGAAGCTTGTCGGCGAGGCTCTCGTCCGCTTCGTAAAGCAATGCGAGTCCGATACGCTGATGGTTTGCGCGAAATCTGGCTGCGGGCAAACCTGACAGCGACGCCTTCATGGATGCGTGCGCTGTGAAAGCGTTGGGAGTGGGGCCAAGGTGGTGCAACCCACACCACTGCAAGACCAGCTCCGACTGCACTGGCGGTGCGGGGTGTGGTGTTTGCTGGGCGGGATTCTGCGGAAACTAAGAGCGCTCGGGTTTGCCTACACAAGTCCGGCGTAACCCATAACGCGGGCAGCGACAGCGCAGGCGGCAGCGTCGAGTGACATGAACAGCGGACATATCACGACGCCCGATTGCTGCAATAAAGGAGCGGAATACATCCACACATTTTCCGCTAGGGGCATTCGTGCCTTGTTGCTTTCAACAGTAAATGCTGTAAAGAATTATCCGACATAAAATGTTGATAAGCGGGCAATGACACCTTCGCAATGCCGTGCTGGACGCGCCCTAGTTGACTGGACACAACCGATCCTTGCGAAGGCCGCCGGATTAGGACTTTCGACGGTGGTCGATTTCGAGCGTCAACGTCGCCGCGTGTCGGACGACGCGATTGCCGCTATGCGCCGTGCCTTAGAGGCCGCTGGCGTGGAGTTCATAGGTGGCAAGAGGCCGGGGGTGAGGTTTGGGAAATGACCGGAAGAAGTGGGAGACGTTCGAGGCGCAGGAGGGTCTTTTGTGCTAGTCTCCTCCCGCGTGGCTTTTGAACCGCAGGGGGTTTGATATGCGCAAGTTAGCTATTGGGATCACAGGGGCAGCAGCGCTTATGGTGGCCGGAGTTTTAGCTTGGAATGCGGACGCTACAACACTGACCGGCGCTACAACTGCTCGCCCCGGAGCCAATCACTCGCTAGCAGAAAAGGCTGGCTGCTGGCTACCAGGTAATTGTGACGTGGGGCAGCAAAAGGTGTGTAACCGCTTTGGCAATCGTTGCCACTGCGCTCCTTGCCCAGGTTGGTATCCTTGGCGGGAGTATAAGCCAGCGCACTAGCAGCGCTCGACTTCGCTTAAGGGCACGCCGGCGACGCTGGCAGCCATCCGCAAGGCGCTTGAGAATCACGAACGGCAAGCGGCCCAGGGCTGGACGCGCGGATCGTTCTCGGACCCAACCGCCCTGAGTAAGGTCGGCAGCTTGGCGATGTTGCTCGCTATGCGCCGCGCCTCATCCTCGGAAGCACTTTAGCCATGTGCTGCAGAAAATACGCATTTGGGTTATGATGATCCTCAGCTCACCCGCTTCGTCAACTCGTAGAAATGCGGGAAGTGAAGCCGTGAAGGTTCTAAAAACTCATCTCCCAAAGGTCATCAACGAGCTGCTGTGTGAGCCCACAGTCGATGACGTTCTCGACCACATGCAGCGGGACTTGCGAGAGATCGGCGTCGAAGACTTCGGCGTATTCCGCTTTACCTACGAGGGCCTGCCACTCGAAAAGTGGTTACTGGGGGCAAGAGTTGAGAAAGGGAAGGTTGCACGGCATGTGCATAAAGGCGAGCTTCAAGCGAGCCCAGTGTTCCGGCATTGTAACGAGGTCCTAGAACCCTTCTTCTGGTACGACACTCCTCACGAGCCCTACGATGCCGAGAGGTTTAAGCGGGCTAGGGAGGATGGTGTTCCAGAGGCACTCGTCGTTCCCGTTCCAGGCCCGAAGGGCGCGATTGGGGTGGGCTGGTTTGGCAGCGCCACGAACAGCCGCTCCGAGCTGCACAAGCATCGCTTCACCATTCAGGTCATCTGCATCGCAGGCTTCTATCGCCTGAAAGACCTCGTTGCTCCTCCTGAAGAGCCTATCCAATCGCGACTGAGCAAAAGAGAGCGGGAGATTTTGGTTGGAGTTGCCAAAGGCATGTCGTCTCAACTAATCGGAGACATGCTCCATCTCTCAGACCGAACCGTCGATTGGCACATCGAGCAAGCGATCAAAACGCTCGACGCTAAGAATAGGGTTCAGGCTGTCGTCCTCGCCATGCAGAAGGGTGCTCTCACTATTTGATCGTTAACGCCAGCGTCGTTCGGATTCTCGCGCGAATAGACGTACGCAAGCGACTGGCCGTTGGCATCGCAGACTTTAAAGCCACCGGGTACCGTCTCGACGGTCCACGGTGGCGGGAATCTTCGTTCGCTCATTTCTCGATATTATAGAAGGGCGTTCGACGGACCCGAGGGCGCGGGCACGAGTAGAAGTATTCAACCAAACAACCGAGTAGAAGCTCCAATCACATGGGGACGCGCCATTGTGGCAGGACTGCCACAGTCGTTTCTCATCCAGAAGGATGATGCCAAAGCACAGGGAATAAGGGCAAATCGACGCCAGCAAGGCCAGCTTCTCGGGTCTGCTCTGGCGGCCAGCAAATTAGTCGTTCGCCGCACTTAGATTGTTTATGAACAACCAGGGAAGGGCTGGCGCGGACGGGGCCGGATTCCCGAGCCAAGCGTCGCGCGTTGACCAGTCATGATCGAGATTGCAAACAGGACACTTTATCCGCGAGCGAATGTCAGGAAGCCGTTCAAACGTTGCAGCATCCATTTCCACGCCCGTTGAAAGTTCGCGGCTGGTGGCAGGACACCTAACCATGACGACGCCTGTGTAAATCATCATCAACCCACCGTGCGCGACTCAGTTTGCAGCAGACATTTTACTGCTAGCTGACTGGCGATGGGAGCGTGTCGTTTGACCACAGGAAAACCAACGGCAAGCGGCCAGGGTGGGGAGCGCCGACCGAAGCCCGGCCGCGACTAGAACTAAGCGACTGCACCTTCCTTTAGGGCATCGATGGTCTCCTGCATGGTGATTGTGGAGTCGCTACCTTGCGTATTTTCCTTGTCTAACGCTGTGCAGAAGGTCGCGAACCAGTGGTGGGCACGCTGCTCCTCCGGCGTGCCTTGCACTAGGTCAAGGGCCTCGCTCAGCAAAACTAGGATCTCCTCTTTGATCTCAGCGAGGCGGTCGATCTGGTCCGTCTTGAGTTGCTTGGACATCCTATGCTCCTAGTCTATGCGAGAGGCCACCTTCAACCTCGATGAAGCTGAGCCGTGTCGTTGCGCGACGCATTTAGGCTTCTTGGCATACTCATAGAAGAAGCCCGGACGGTGGATGCCGGGCTTCTTCCACTCTTCCATCAAAGAGGAGAGATGGTGGTGGCAGGGTAACCATCACCATTCGCCTAACTACCACTTGACGCAGATTAATCAACCCTCCTGCGCACGTCAGACAATACGGTGATCAGGGGCTCGGCGTATCAGGAGCGCCGGGTGGCGGCGACCAAGACGAGGCGTGTGCAACTGACGCTGCCGTAAAGCTTAAGGGCGACTTGGAATGAAGGGCATCCGTCAAGCCGCAAAAATCTTGTTCACTGACCGACGCGTTCGACCTTCGCGGCCATATGGGGGATAAGTCTTACCCGATAACTTCCATCTTCACATTGTAACAACCAGACGCCTTCATCGGGTATTGACGCGAGCGGGTCTCGCTCGGCCGTCGTCGGCTGATTGCAGCCAAAGCCCTGGCTCCGGATCTGGGTTGCGATGACGTCCTTAGGAGTTCTCCGAATTTTGTGGCGCCTTCGACTTAAAGCCGAGGGCCTTCCCCGCAACCAAATGCGGGATGTCTTCATGGTTGACCCATTTAACCGTTGTGCCAGGCGCGATCGTGAGGTCCTTGGGCGCGAACGTGAAATTGCCGATTATGACCTCGACGATCTTTCCATCAGTCGGCGGGGCGGCCGGTACCAACTCCGATTCGGTCGCGTAGCTTCCATCGGCGAACGTGAGCAGCGCGAATGCGAACACGGCGACAAGGGCTGCGACGCGCGCGAGAATGCCGCGCCCGCTCGCGGCGCCGGTTGCCGACGCCTCCCGGAATACATTTGACATGGGAGCTGAACTCCTTTTCTCAGAATCTCTGCTGTTCGTCTCGATGCCACCAAAGGAGACTCGATAGGAGCGCGCTTTATTCCCGAATTCCCGACCGCAGGATTGGCTGCGCGATCAATTTCCCGTGCTTTGCGCCAGAGCGGCGTTTTGCTCCGAGTTCTTGGTCGTTCGAGTGGAAGACCGCCCCGATGTCGGGGTCGCCCGAGATCCACTCGAGCGTTCTATTCGAAGAACCCGCTGGCGGAGATCACGCAGGGGGAGAGCCTACGGAAGCCACGCGTCTTGAACCATGAAGCCCAGAAGCTAAGCCGGCTTGACGGCCGTAGCCGCACTACCAGCGGCGGCGCGCTGCTTCTCGGCGAGCTTCACGGCATAGATGGAGAGTTCGTAAAGCAGCACAGTGGGCAGCGCCAAGGCAATCTGGCTGATGGGGTCGGGCGGCGTTAGCACAGCGGCGACGATAAACACGATGAGAATGGCGTAGCGGCGCTTGGCCTTAAGCTGCGCCGAGGTGATGAGCCCGGCGCGGGCAAGCAGCGTGAGCAGCACCGGTAGCTGAAAGCATATGCCGAAGCCCATGATCAGCGTCATAATCAAAGAGAGATATTCGCTGACCCGCGCGGTGAGCTGGATGTGCACCTGATGGTCGCCCACTTGCTGCATGGACAGGAAGAACTTCATGGCAAGCGGCATCACCACGAAATAGACAAGCGACGCGCCGAGCAGGAACAGGATCGGCGTGGCGATGAGGAAGGGGAGAAAGGCCTGGCGCTCGCTGCGGTAAAGCCCAGGCGCCACGAACATGTAGATCTGCGAGGCGATCACCGGGAAAGCGATGAACACGGCGCCGAACAGGGCGAGCTTCATCTCGGTGAAGAAGAACTCTTGCGGCGCGGTGTAGATCATTTCGATAGGCGTATCGACGCCAGCCGCGAGCCGGTAGGGCCAGACCAGCAAATTGTAGATGTCCCGCGCGAAATAGAAGCAGACGGCAAAGGCGATGAGGATTGCGAGCGTCGACCAGATGAGCCGGCGCCGGAGCTCTATCAGATGCTCCATGAGGGGAGCCTTGGTCGCTTTGATGTCCTCGTGAGTCACGGGGTCGCGCTCCTTCGGCACTTAGGCGCCGTCCGTTTCTCTGGCGAAGAGGCGCCGCCCGCCTTGCGCCTGGTGCGCCGCGGTCTCGGGGCAGCTCGCTCCAGCACCACAGGCGTGCGTGCTTCCGAGTTGACATAAGGCTTCACTACGGCATGTTGTTTCGGGAGCATCAGGTTACCCTCGATCGGCGCATTGACGAATGTCCGGCTCGGGTCGCGCAGGATCTCAATCGCCTTGCGGACCTCCACGAGCTCGGCCTCCCGCATTGCCTCGTCGACCTGTTGCTTGAACTCGTTGCGCCATCCGGCGGAGCTTCCCCGCGTAATGGCCGAAGGTGCGCATGAGCCGCGGCAAATCCTTGGGACCTACCACGACGATCGCGACAATCGCGATAATCAGGAGCTCAGTCCAACCGATGCCGAACATGAGGGTGATTTAGGCCACGCCGACTCTCAAGAGCCCGCGCGGCTCAGCTTCCGGCCGAACTTCCGGCTCCGCGCGCCGTCCGGGCGGCCGGGCGGCTTAGTGTCTTGGTAGTCGACGACTTTCACCTCAGGCTTCGCCTCGTCCTCCCACTCCTCGGTCAGGCCCTTCTTGAAGCTCTTGATGCCCTTGGCGACGTCGCCCATCAGCGCGGAAATCTTGCCCGTCCCGAACAGCAGCGCGAACACCAACAAGGCGATGAGAATATGCGACCAGCTCAGTCCCATTGATGATTCTCCATCTCCGCCGCCGCTAGCATTATTGTAGCCAGGGCCACATAGGCCTCGCGCCGGGCTTCGGGTGTTAGTGACAGCCCAAAGGTCACTTTGACTGCGCCCGTCATCACGCTCCTCCGGCCTTAACGGTGATCTTGCCGATCATGTGCGGGTGGAGCACGCAGAAGTACTCCACATCGCCAGGCTTGGTGAACGTGAATGAGAACGAGTCATTGGTATCGAGCGCTTGCGATTTGAATGCGAGAGCCTTCTCGGCAACCAAATGCGGGATGTCGTCATGGTTGACCCATTTAACCGTTGTGCCAGGCGCGATCGTGAGTTCGTTCGGCGTGAACGTGAAATTACTGATCGCGACCTCGACGGTCTTTCCATCAGTCGGCGCGGCGGCCGGCACCAGCTCCGATTCGGTCGCGTTGCTCAAATGGGCGAACGCAAGCAGCGCGAATGCGAGCAGGACGAGAAAGGCTCCAACGTGCGCGAGAATGCCGCGCCCGCCAGCGGCGCCGGTTATCGGGCGCCTCCTGAGATACATTTGACATGTGAGCTGTTCCTTTTCGAGTTTTGAGTAGCCCGGCTTCAGGCGTCAGCGAGCGTCTTGTCGACGATTGCCAGCGGCTGATTGACCTTGATGAAGTCGACTTCGGTGATGCCGAGAAACTTGCGCAGTTCCTCAGCCGGTACCTTCATCGGTCCTGGCGAGGGCGCCTTGCCCGGCTCAGGCTGCGGGAATGCGGTCGAGCGCGCGGTGTGGAACGACACGTTGCCCTCGACCTTCTGCATGATCTGGTGAATGTGCCCGTTGAGGACGGTGACCGAGCCAAAGCGCTTGACGAGGCTTAAGGCGCGCGCGCCGTCCTCAGTGCCCCAGCCCCATTCCGGGTAGACGGTCCAAAGCGGGACATGCGCGAAGATCACGATCGGTGTCGAGGCGGATAGGGCCTTGACGTCGGTCTCGAGCCAGGCGAGCTGCTCCTCCCCGAGGTTGCCGAGCCCGCCGGCCTTCAGGTTCATGACGTTGACGAGACCGATGAAGTGGACGCCGTTCTGGTCGAAGCTGTACCAGCCCGATCCAGAGGAGCCTTTGCCGTAGCGGGCGAGGTAGGACTTGCCCAAACCCTCGTCGATGACATCGTGCTCGCCCGGCACATAGAACACCGGCAGCCCGGTCGAACCAATAACTTGAGCCGCGTCGTCGAACTGCTTGTCCGTGGACAGGTGCGTGATGTCGCCTGTGTGAATCATGAAGGAAGGCTTCACCGGCATGGCATTGATCTTGGCGATGGCCTCCTGCAGCGTGCCGAGGGCGTTAGGGTTCGCAGGCTTGTCGAAGCCCACATGGCTGTCGGAGATTTGCAGGAAGGTGAAGGCGCCCTTGGCCAGCTCAGCGGCCTTCGCCTCGCCGATGGAACATCGAAGTCGGTAGGCCGCCGCTGAACGCCCAGAGCATGCCGGTTCCCGCCCAGACCATGCATTCCAGCGCACCTCTGCGGTCCATCTCCGGCCCGCCATTCTTCCAATCTCTGTTCGTCATGACGTCTCCTTCTCGGTTGGTGTGATGCGGGCTTTTGTGCCCTGATCACCAAAGGAGACTCGATAGACGCGCGCTTTATTCCCGCACACCATCAGCGGTCTGGTCACGTTGCCGTGTTCGCCTGCATCCGGATCGCGAATTCCTGGAGTTCTTGGTCATTCAAGTTTGGGAGACCGCCTGGTAGTTGAGGTCGCCCGAGGTTCCGTTCAGGAGGTTGAGGGTTGCCGACGGGCGAGCTGGACGTAAGCTAATAGAAATGGCGGCCTCGTTTCCGCGAGGACCGCCATCTGGAGCTAAACTCTATAGATCGACGCTTGGAATTAAGTGCGGTCGAGCTCGGCCGGGAGGTAGCTGGTAACTTCCATGCCAGCCTCGGACTCGGTGATCGCGGGTTTCAACCACTCTTTCATGATTGTCTCCTTATCAGTTGGTGTGATGCGGAGCTTTGACGCCCTGATCACGAAAGGAGACTCGATACGAGCACGCTTTATTCCCGCCCACGATCTGCGGCGCGGTCACTTTCCCGTGCTCTGTTGCATCAGAGTCGCGAATTCCTGGAGTTCTTGGTCACCCAAGTCGGAGACCGCCCGATAATTGAGATCGCCTGAGGTCCATTCAATGATGTTGTAGCCGTTCCGGGAAGTTCGCCGTGGCGCAGCAAACCGTTCACCCTCGCTCGGCGCCACAAAGACGGTGATCTTGTGATTGCGACGGCCATATTCGAGAGCAGCCAGATAGCGATTGGCAACGTAATCGACCCGGGCGCCCAGCAGCGGAAATCCCTCAGGTTCTAAGTTCGCGACCGCAGGCGAGAAATCGAGCTTGCCGGCGAACCAGGGGCGCACAGTGTGCTGGTCGTTCGAGGTGACGCCGAGGGCTCGCTCATCCAAAAGCGAGCGCACATGCGCGGCAACAGCTTCCTGGGCGGCGAAGTCACGTTGGAGATGGGTGCTCGTCACCTCATAGGCGATGGAACCCCCAAGGATTGCTACGGCGGCGTAGCTCGCAGCGAGCGCGCTTGTCGTGCGCCAGCGCCAGGAGGTGACACTAGTGCTACGGTCGTTGACGGCTCTCACGACGCGGGCGCGCAGCTCCGGCGGCGCCTCGAAGCGTTCGGCTTTTGCGATCGCCGAGCGCAATGCCTCCAGCTCCTTGAGCGCGCGGGCGCAATCAGGACACGACTGTGAATGTTCGAGCACGGCGGCACGAGTTTGCGGCACGAGCTCGTCGTCGTGCAAAGCCTCAAGCAACTCGCGGGCTTCTTTACACTTCATTGTGGCGTTCTCCGCATTCAGCGTCGACCAGCAGGGACTTAAGCGTCGACCGGGCACGCGCCAGCCGGGACATCACCGTGCCAATCGGGACTGCCAACGACGTGGACAATCTCCTGGTAGCTCAGCTCTTCGAACTCTCGAAGCACGAGGACCTCGCGAAAGTTCGTCGGCAGCCGCTGAAGCGCGCGGTGCACCTCGCTGCGCTCGGCTTTGGCGATAGCCGCTGTTTCTGGATCGGACAGGGTGCGGTCAGAGGAATTCTGGACCATCGCGCTCGACCTGTCCCAGCACGTCGTCGATAAAAACGACCTTTGCCGATTGTCGGCTACGCTTGAGGCGCGTCAGGCAGACGTTGCGTACAATTGTCAGCAACCAGGCCTTCTCGCCGTCACCCTGATAGCCGTCGAAATGCTCCAAGGCGCGCAGATAACCGTCTTGCACAGCGTCCTCAGCCTCCTCTGGATGGCGCATCATCCAGCGTGCGAGGCCGTAGGCCGCATTGAGGTGAGGCAGCATCAGCTCCTCGAATTGGGCGTGTGAGCGATCCTTGTTCAATGCGGGGCAACTCTCCCCATGCGAGCTAAGAAGACTCTCGTGAAGCCCATTTTATTCCGACATTTCCACAAAAATTCGGAGTTCTTCGTGGCGTACGGAACCGCCTTATCCACCCGCTCTAGAAGAGCGGGTGCCTGTCAGTTCGCAAGGCTGGCGCTACGCCAATTGGCGTGAACAATGGCTCGCGCTCCTACTCGCAGCTGTCGGGGCCGTAGGAGGAGGAGTAGTCGCACGGCGTCCAGTAAGGATCGCCGACCTGCCGCCGGTTAAGCCTAGGTTGGGCATTTCCCCACTTCCATTGACGCTCGGAGGTAGACTCGAGGTGTCGCTGGTCAGGTCTGTTTTGCGCCTTCCCCAGCGCTGCCAAGGCGGGCGCCGAAAACGCAAGGATTAATGCTAAGGCGAGAAGAAGTTTGCTCATGATGGTCTCCTTGTATGACGTGAACTTTCACGCCTGGATCATCAAAGGAAACTCGATGGAAGCGTGCTCTATTCCGATCACGGCTCGGCTGCGCGATCACTTTCCCGTGTAACGCGGCATGAGAGCCGCAACGGTTGGCCCCATAAGATCCCATTATCTAGCATCTGATCTACGATCGATCCGGGATGCCCAGGTAGTTGACCCGGTCGGCGCCCAGTAAAAGCTGAAGAGCTGAGGTGATGCCCAAAGCCCCCACACTTGCTATATCAGATGGAACGTCCGTTCAGGCTCTTCGACGGCGGCGTCCTACCGAGCCGCGGCCAGTGCCGAGCCCGCGACCGAGCAGCCTACGCCGAGGAAAGTCCACTCGTCCGGAAGATCACTCCGATCCAACAAGCTGGATCCTATCGGTCGGTGGATCGAGAGTTCACGTCGAGCTGGTTAGCTGAGATCAAGCTCCATCAATGGGCGGCTGCGTTGGAATTTTTCTGCATTCCGACGTGATGATGGGACGAGCGCTGCGCGGCTCGCTTCAAGGGAGCGTTTTAGCAGGTGATCTCTGAGCCGCGGCCGCGGCACGCAAGTTGTGCTGCTTCCATTGCTTGGCGACCATGGCGAGCGAGACTTGCACGCTCAGCATCGAGAGATAGGCGAGAGCACCGTGCCGCGCGAGACTCGGCAAGGCGCTGAGCAGCAGGGTAGCGTTACCTCCGGGGACGAGAATTATTGCGAAACCCATGATACCGCCGCCAATGAGCGAGCGGCCGAGTTGCACGCCGCTCGGGGCACGGAGCGCAAAGCGGCCACCGAGGGCAGCAGCGGCCAGGGCTCCCGCCAGCGCGCCGAGCGGGCCGACAATTGTGGCCGTGGCAAGGGTAGCCTCCTGATGCTCTCCCAGGCGCAGGAGCGTCGAGTAAGACCAGGGTGCACCCGTCGCAAACAGGAGGCCGCCCAACACTCCAATGATCGTCATGGCGACCGATGTGCGCCAGCGCGCGGCGCGGAGAACCTGACCGACGTGCAGGCCGGCCCGCCGGTGCGTCCGTATTATGCCTGCGGCGGTCAGGCCAACAAGGCCGGCCGCAAGAAGCAAGAGTGCAAATCCGCCAAGACTCGGTTCACGGAGCGGGGACCTCAGCGTGAACGCGAGATAAGGGGACGCGATGGTCGTGCCTACTCTCGCGCCAAGAGCGATGCCCGGCAGCGCCGCAATAAACGACAGATTGCCCGAAGCAATGCGGGAGAGGGTTCCAAACATACATGCGCCATTGAGAGAGGTGCCCAGGCCGTAAAGTGCCCCGCCGATGACCGCAACGGCGGCCGCGTCGTACGATGGACTGAGGACAAACGAGCCCCTCGTTACCCAACTCAGCGGCACCACTATCACCAGCGCCCACAGCGATGCCGTCACGAAGGCGAGGAGCCGTGTCGCTCTTCCAGTCTCGACAATCTGGCGAGCAGCCAGTAGGCCACACACACTTCCCCGCTGCGTCGCGAAGCCGACGCCGAACGCGAGCAAGGAAATCATCGAGATGGACAGCGCCGCATGCATCTCAAAGGTGTTCTAAGGACCAGCGCGCCGCGTCTGTCGGCGTAGCCCGCCTCCCACCGCGCATAGATGCTGCGCGCGATAATTCGAAGTCCTTGTTGTGGCTCACCGGCCGATCCGGGTGCCGGCGGTTATGCCGAGCGACGTAGGGGCCTATACCGCGCTGGTGGCCGGAGGTCTCCTGGACTAATCGGTTGAGATAGGCCATCTGATAAGCGAGCCGCTCGCCGTAGGCCCTCGCGGTCTCTCCGTTCATCGGTGTCACTCCTCTTCGTCATCTGCGTGTGGGCGTTATGCCCTGATCACGAAAGGAGACTCGATCGAGGCCTGCGCTATTCCCAAGCATGATCGTGGCGCGATCACTTTGCCGTGTGCTGCTGCATCAGCGCCGCGAAGTAGCAGGAATAGAGGGTTCTTCTGCTTGCTGGCCTTCGTGCGTCTGCTGCGGCCGCCGATAGGCGTTGGCTACTTTGATGTGGTGGGGTCAAAAACCGGTAGGCGCTACCGTATTTGTCACGGCACGTCGCGGAACGTCAACGAGCTGCTCGAGCAGAACCGTCTAGGCTCAGGCCGTTGCTTCATGCCGCGCCCTTTGCGGTCAGATTCTCTATTAGGAGTCTCGCATGCGACATTATAAATCCAAGCGTAGGTCGAGGCACGCATACGTACATCTCAAGCGCATTGCCACGGTTTCAAGCCTATCGGGCTTCAAGTCCTGCGATGGCGGTTCGCAATCCGACGGATAATCGTCGATTGAAGCGAGATCATGCGCGTCGGCGCGCTACCAGCGCAACGCATGCCTCCCTACCAATAGACCAAACGTAGACATGAGACCGATTGCTAGCGCGTACCAGATCGCCACAAACAGCGGCGAGTCGTTCGTGCAGTGCATTGCAAAAACCGTAGCCCCCAAAGCGCCTGCGAGCAGCCCTCCCACCGCCCCCATCACAGCAGGAGACGTTGGGGCGCCCTGGCGCAGCGCATAGATGGTAGCCGTCAAAGGAAGAACCGATAGACAGATGATGCTCGCGAGGCACATCACCCCATTCACCCCGATCGCGCGAGATGGCCATGCCGAGGCTGGAATTGTAACGAGTTCATAAACGACCGCCCCTAAGAGCAGGAGTGCGGGCACGAGCAGTGCTCGCATCGCGGACAGTGGCGTTGTGGTCGGGCTTGATAGGCGTAGAGCGACCCAAGCGGCCGCGATCACCAAAACCAAGTTAACGCTGAGTTTCAAGTCGAAGCGCCATGTACTAAGAGCAGACACGATGTCGGGGCGCACCCCCAACGTTAACGAAAATAGCGCCAAGGAAATCGCGAGCCCGCCGACGATGGCCATGACAAGACCGTGTCCAATTGGCTTCGGTCTCGGCTGCACTGCATGATCCGCGACAAGCGTGTTGATCAGTTCGTCCGTCCTCATTGGTCCAAATCCCTGCAGCTAACAGCCAGCGCCGATAAACCGCGATGTAAGGCCACCCGCACTGCACCTTCGGAGATTCTGAAGCGATCCGCGGCCTCTCGCGCACTCATCCCTTCGATTGAGATGGCGCGCACCACATCGCGCTGTCGGCCGCTAAGGACCGAGAGAAGCCGCTCCGCGTCTCGGCTCGATAACCTTTCTGTCGGAATCTCGGCAGGCAGTACGTCAAGGAAATCATCAATCGGCAATTCGACATGACGGCCGCGGCGGCGCAAGCTGTCGATCAGCTTATGGCGAGCGATCGCCGTCACCCATGGTGTTATCGCTTCGCCCTCATTCCAAGTCTGCCGCTTCAAATGGATGGCCAACAGCGTCTCCTGTACGACATCTTCGACATCGCAATTCCCGAACCCTGAACGAAAGCCGCGGCGCACTACTTGCCGCCAGAAACGGTGCCAGCGCCTCTAACAGACGACGATAGGCAATCTCGTCGCCGGCGTTGGCCGCACGCATCCAGTCGGCCCAGGTCCGATCTCTGTCGTGTGCGCGTTGCTGCTCCATTTACGAACTCTTCGCGGCCTTTTGTTACAAGGCAGATAGCCTTCCTACGCGTTGTCGGCCTTCACTCCAGTTCAAAAGAAGTTGAACAGGAGCTGGGTAACGAATGCGACGCGCCGGGCGAACTACTTGTCATGTTTCACTCGGACGTCCTGGCCAGCCGGTTGGAACGCTTTGATTCGAAGGCCATCACCTAAAGGAGATTCGTCTATGAAGAAGCTCTTCCTCGCCGTCGCCCTGGTCGTCGCTTTCGCTGCACCGGCTATGGCTGAGCAGTTCCCGAATAACTATGCCACGGACTCTGACGCCATGAGCCGCTAGGCACTATCGGTGGTCCGGTTCGTGACCACATTCGCCTCCCTACGGGCGCTCGCTTTTCTAAAGCGGGCGTCCGTCTTCTGGTTTTCGAACACAGCCAGCGACACTTGCAGGAAAGTTCATGACGAGTGGTCGTGTGACATCTCTCACGCGAGGCGAGTCGCACCTCGTTTTGAGCAAGGAGAACACTCATGCTTAGCAAAACCGCAATGGTGCTCGTTCCCGCCGCTTCGCTAGTTGGCGCTGCGGCGCTCGCGCCGACCACGAGCTTGGCACAGTCGGGCGAGAACCACGGTTTCATCGCCGTCAACTATCCCTATTGCCAGGAAAACGCTTGGGACAGCAAGTGTCGGGGAGACCCTCCCGCCCACTCTCGCGCCAAGGAGCGTAGCTAAAGTCGGCGAGTGGTTTAGGCCGCGTCGAGCCCACATCAAAAGAAATTGAACAGAGCCCGGTAACGAATGCGACGCGCCGAGCGAATTAGATCGCGATGCTCCATTTCCATGCTGGACGAGGGATGCATCGTAGTCAGCAATCAACTTAGAGAAGGATTTTCGCCATGAAGTTTGTCTGTCGATCTGGTGCTTCCATCGCCGCCGCCGCGGCCACACTCATTCTCGCGGGCGCTGCTGTAGCGCCAGCGTCTTACGCCGCCGAAGCCAGCGTCTTTGCCCAGGAGGACACCATGGGCAAAGACACCATGGGCAAAGACACCATGGGCAAAGACACCATGGGCAAAGACACCATGGGCAAGGACACCATGGGCAAAGACACCATGGGCAAAGACACCATGGGCAAGGATGCCATGGGCAAGGACACCATGGGCAAGGACACGATGGCCAAAGACAGCATGAAAAAAGACGAAATGAACAAGTAGGCTGCCGAACACTGCCGAGCGGTGACGGGCTCGCCCATCAGGCGAGCTCGCACACTTTCTAGTTACCTTGACATCACTCGACGGAGACGCCGCACGAGCCGCTCACGAAGACGTGACGCCGGTGGCGTAATGAATAGCCGAGGCCAACCGAAATAACGATCGAAGCCACTGAGTTGGTGGCGACGTTCAGGGCCTGTGCCCGAATTGACTGGCGGTCCCGATGGTCACCCTTCTATTCGCTCTCCTTGCCGGCATTGTCACGGTCGCCGCGCCCTGTACGTTGCCTGTTCTTCCGGTCCTTTTCGGCGCTTCCATCGGTCAGACAAGCAAAGCGCGGCCGGTTTTCATCGCGCTCGGCTTTGTTGCGTCCTTTACGATCGTAGCGATCGGGTTCAGCGCGATAACTCAGATCGTTGGAATTGACCCGGATAGACTTCGTACGGTTGCTATCGGGCTTCTACTCATCTTCGGCTTCCTGATGCTCTGGCCACGGCCATTCGAATGGCTAGGGGCACGCGCTGGCGATTTGCTGAACCGCGTCCCTCGAATCCCGATCCGAGCGCAAAGCGGAAACGTCGGCGGATTTGTCCTAGGTACAACCTTAGGCCTGGTCTGGACTCCCTGCGCCGGACCCGTGCTCGCGTCGATTCTCACTGTGATCGCAACTGCTCCCCACATCGAATGGGCAGCGTTGCTGCTCATCGTCTATGCCGTCGGTGCCGCCGTGCCCATGCTGGCAATTGCCTATGGTGGCCAGTTTGTCACCACCCGTGTCAGGAGCATCGCCCGCGTCTCGCATCGTCTGCAGCAGGGCTTTGGCGCGGTGATCATCGTCTTCGCGGCAGCAACGTACTTGCAATACGACACGCTCATCACCGCGTGGTTTTCCGAGTTCTATCCAAACGGCCAATTCGGCCTGTAAGAGGAGAAGTCCATGAATATTCGATCGAAAGTCGGCGCGACTGCGTTGGCCACCGCCTGTCTGCTGGGATTGGCTCTGGCAAGTTATGCGGACGACGAAAAAACGGCCCAGGCCCAGCCTACCTTGGCCGACGCTCAAAGGGCCGCGCCGAACTTTGTTGGTATCAGCAATTGGCTCAATTCCGGCCCGCTCAACCTTGCAGATTTGCGCGGCAAGGTCGTCCTCGTCGATTTCTGGACCTCTGGATGCATCAACTGCGCGCGCACCCTGCCTTATGTCACGCGCTTGTATGACAAATACAAAGGCAAGGGGTTAGTTGTCGTCGGCGTTCATACGCCAGAATTTCCGTTCGAGAGATCCACCGCGACGGTCCAGGCAGCAATCAGCCACCACGGCATCCGATATCCGGTTGCCCAAGACAACGAATTTGCAACATGGAAAGCCTATGGGAATGAATACTGGCCAGCGCAGTACATCGTCGACCAGAACGGCAGAATCGTTTTTGAGCACGCCGGCGAAGGCCAATACGAGGAGATCGAGCGAACGATCCAGAAGCTACTCAACTTAGCCACTTGAGCCTAATTCATCGCAAGCGTTCCAGAAGGTCGGCCATGCCATGCTCGGCGCCTTGTTCAAGCTGAGGCCGAAGGGCGCTCTCGCGCTGCCGCTTCAAGAGCGCGCGAGGGTTATCGGCGTCTGGCGGATCGTAGAGGCACCGGCGGTTCGCTAGGCTAGTTCGCGCGGATTTCTAATGAGGAGAATTTCGCGAGAAATTGTTTGACCGCCGCCCAATTTTCTTCGGCTCCCTCTGGGTTCTGGTCTTCTCGGAGCGTCGAGGATCCATGGACGCCGGCGATCTGCGGGACGAATTGGTTTTTTTCGAGCGAGGGCGAGACATCGAGAATGGATTTGGCAACTGCAATCTCTTTTGGATCCTTAGCTGAGGTCACGAATATCGGAATCGAAACCTGCGCCGCGGCCTTCCGGACGGTCGATGAGCCGCGCAGATATTCGCCCGGTGAGAAGGCGAGAATAGCCTTGATCTCGTCCTGGTGCTCGGCGGCGAGCAAAAACACCAGAGCCGCAGAATAACTACTTCCCCATACGAGGATCGGTCCAGTGTGACCCGAGGACTTGGCCCATTGCAATGCTGCTTCTAGATCATGGAGCGCTTCACCATAGTCGGTGCTCTTACCGAGACGTTTGACAGTCTCATTGGTCCGCCCCCAAGCGTTACCGCCAGATCGTTGATCGATCGCCAGCGCATTGAATCCGAGCGTAGCAAGCATCGGCCCGATAGTTGCGTATTCCCCGCGATTTGAACCGGCTTGGTGAAAAAGCAGGATCAAAGGTTTTGCCTTCGAACCTGCTGAATAATAATCCGCAAACACCTGGACGCGGTCGCTGGCGGTGAAAGATATCGCGTCCGCTGTGTGGCCGCTTACCGGAGACATTACCAAACCACCAGCGAGGAGAAGACTAATGCAAGTAACTCTCATCTCGGTACCATAGACCCGGAAGCGAGGCATTATCGGCTCCGATCAGGACGGTAGCTCTCTCGCATACAACTTGGCAGATCTGGGCTCGACGGCAAACGCGCAAGACTGCTGCTTCATCTTTTCTCGGTGGCCGCGGG